>CAWJIW010000030.1:0-374790 GCA_963843005.1 uncultured Acidobacteriaceae bacterium
CCCCAGTTGCGCCTGTGCTGGCTGCGGCGCTCCCACCAGCGTCACAACCATGACTCCGGCAAGCGTCACCGCTAGTAGTTGCCTCTGGTTCTGGACTGCCACCACGGACCAGGTAAACGTTCGAAAAACGCCATGTACAAAAGAACCTGCATCTCCGTCATCCTCCCGAGTCAAAGCGTTGAGTGCTCCTCGTTTCCTTTACCCACTGCCGCCGTAAGGTGCACCACCCCATTCACCTCGCCCGAGATCTCTTCCAGAAGTGGAGAAACATCCGCCAAACCCTGCGGAAACTTTCTGGCCAGCTCCTGGTAGCACGGCAACAGCGGCCTTCCTTCGTGCTTCCTCAAGAACCAGGCTCGGTATTTCCTCTCCCGTGGAAATGTTGTGCTTATCCAGTAGGACAGTGGCGTGGGCACGATTCGAATCGTCTGGGTCGTCTCGGCCTTCTCCCCAATCACCAGCAACACCTCGGCGCTGCGGCCTTTTCGCGGTGCGCCGAATCCCTTCACCTGGTTCACCGCTACCGGATTCAGGCTGAGGTGGTTGACCATCGGGGTTAGGTCTCCGGGCTGCTGCCCGACGATCTTCGTGCTGGCGTTCTTCAGAATGCCGGGCCCATGAACTCGTGGCTGAAACTCGGTGCCCACGAAGTCTTCCACCGTCTGGCTGATACCCCACACGCTTGAATTCCGCTTGCGGGCCGTGCGGTAAAGTTGCACCACCTCAGGGGCTAGCGCCGGCGAGTCCAGCAGGAACCAGCACTCGTCGAGTACGGTGATGCTCGGACGCCCGGTTTTCCCAGTGGCGCGAGCAGACATGGCAGTCGCGATCAGCATGCTCATCGCTGTTTCAAGCCGGGGATCGGAACTGAGTCCTTCGACGTTGAAGAAGAGCCAGTCGCTGTCCAGGCGCATCGTGGTTGGTTGGTCGAACAGCTTGGCGTAGATGCCGCCTTCGGTCCACGAGCGCAGCTTGATCGCCGCCAAGTGCGCCTCATCAATCGTGCGCTGCATCTTCTCTGCGTCCCGCCAATTGGCGAGTTCCTCGCGCAGGTCGTTGAAGGTCGGGATCGGATTGGAATAGCGGATTGAGCAGCGTTTATAGACGCGCGTGATGGCATCCGTCAGCACATTGTCCAGCAGTGACGTGTCGGAGTCATGACTGTCGCCGAGCATGTGCCGTGTGAGGTTCTTTAGAAATGCCGTTTTCTCATTGCTGGGACCCGTCTCGCCGTCACCGAGGTCCCATGGATTCAGGGTCTCTCTGCCATCCAGATCGACATTGATCACACGGCCACCCATGGTTGGCGGCACAATCGGGATTTTGATCGGGGCCGGCGTATCTACCCTGGTGCGCACTTTCGTGCCTTCGATTCCTGCTACGCTGTCCTATCTGTGGGTGTCGATCGGGTTCACGATCTCCGTGGGAGTGGGCTTGTTCTTCGGCTACTATCCGGCGAATCTCGCGGCCAGCCTCGATCCCATCGTCTGCCTACGGTACGAATGAAACCACATAACTCCTCTATGTCCGGCGGATCTGGCGATTCTGGACGAGTCGGCAATGCGTAAGTAATCCGGAAGCCCTTCCACGCTTTGTCCTCGCGGTCCAGACACCGGCATGTGGGAAGTGTCGGATCAGACTTCCGTCCGGATGGTTAGCAATCTGAAGTGATGCCAATCTCGAACCGTCGCTTGATGAAAAATCGCCGAGTCGTTTATTGCCCGATCCAGTTCAATTAAAGTCCTGTCGCGGGTGGACCGCTCATTCCGCCAGCCCACTTCGCCACTTTGGCCAACGCATCTTACGGTGCCGTCAATCCACGTGAATGGCGGCTAAAACAGTGCCAAGTGACCGTACCGAGAAGTCGGCCCGACCACAAGGGCAATGCGAGGGCAATTGCAATTCCGATGGCTTACTAACGAGGACGTTACGTTACTCTTTGCGCCGCGTAAGTCATTTAGATTCTGTTAAATGTGGCACTCATAACCCAAAGGTCGGTGGTTCAAATCCACCCCCCGCAACCAACGGAATCATAGGGTTACGAGCATTAGACGTTTCCGACGCAGGTCCAAAAAGGTCCAATAAGCGTCAAATACATCAGGAAGCGCTTAAAACGGGGCTGTGCCAGCAGTCCGGTTTCTATTTGGTTTGCAGCAAAGCGGGACGAAGTGCCATGCGCGCCACTTTGCTGTTCGCCTTGCGCTTGGACTTCATCGAGGCGTTCCCATAGATATTCATCGTGGTTGACACTTGTGCGTGCCGCATCAATTTTTGCTGCACGCCGATCGGTGCGCCGGTCGCATCCAGCCAGGAACGGTAGGTGTGCCTGAAGGTATGCCATCCGATACCGTCCCCGAGACCCGCCTTCACGCCCGCAGGCCGAATGTAGTCTTATTGGACTGGCGTGATAGCAGCGACCTGTGATTGGACTCGGAAATACCCAATCCCCATCGGATAAGGGACACTGGGCTTTCCAGCGAAGCAGGATTGTGGCAAACGCAAGATCGAGAGGGAGTTCGTCTTCCGAGTAGTCGGTCTTGAGTCCCTTGACGCGCCCGTTTACCACCGCCTGCTTTACAACCATTGTGAGGCTCTCGAAGTCGATCCTCGACTATCGAAGTGCCAGGATTTCGCTGACCCGCAATCCCGTGCACTGAGCGACGATCACCATGGTTCGATACGGTTCGGGGAGCAGCTGCACTAGAGCGAAAAACTCTTCGTTATGGTCGTCCACCTTTGGGAAGTCCGCAGCAGACGAGAAGCATCGGCCCGAGCTTGAAGGTCAGCTTGTTGATGGTGCCGAGGGACGCAGGCCCCTCGGCCATTTCGCATGCTGCGCGGTTACTGCTAGTCCGACGCGGCGCGGTTGGCGCCCTCCAGCTTCTTTATGTCGTCCGGAGTCAGTACCGAGGGATCGAGCGCGATGGTCACCACGAGTCTTGCCCCGGACAATGGGCGTCGCCATAAATCCTCCGCACATACGTCGGGGTGAGAAGCTGTGCCCTTTCAAGACTCCGCTCTTGCCGGATTCGTGGACGGGCCCACCAAAATCACTTGGCCGCGTCGCCCGGTTTCGCGGCGTCGGCTGGCTTCGTGTTCACCTTGGCCAGCGAATTCTTCCACCCGCTTCTTGAAGTCGCCCGCGTCGTCGTGCGCAAGGCCGCTGAAGCTCGACACCACTTGCATCTCGCAGCCGGTGCCCTTCGATATCAAGCTGACCTGATTGGTGCGCTGCATCACCGCTCCCGAAATACTGGCGTGCACCGCGTGCTTCACGTTGTAGGAAGCCGTCATTTTTGCGTCGTCGGGGGTCCCTTCGACGGTGTAATTGTCCGGATTGCTGAGGGTGTCTTTGACCGCGGTCCACAGCTCGCCGCAAGGCTGGGGATAGCTGTCTTTGTGGGCCTTGCTGAATGCCGGCACAGCAAAAATAAGCGTCAAGAAAGCGATCACTGCAAACTTCATCATGGCATGCGCCTCCTATAAGAATGGCTTTCACCCCCGATATACGCCTGCGCGCGTTGCCATGCAACTGGACCGCGTGGGTCCAATTCGGGCCGGCAGAAGCCGCAGTCGTACCGGACACAATGCTCAGAACAGCATTCGCTCGTCAAAACGGGGTTCTGGGAGATCAGAGCGCGAGGAGCGCTCTGCAACTTCCCCCAAGAAGACTTTTCGAGAGTTACTGTTCAACGTCTCCATAGATTGAGGATTCTTGTCTGTCAGCTCGTGTCTCTGGCGTGACATAACAGCGGGAGACAATCGTGAGGGCCAGCGCTATTTTCGTTCCTTCACGCCACATCACTGACAAAAGCATGCAAACTGCGGGATGCTATTTGCATGAACCAAGGATCGACCCTTCCTAGAGCTCACCGCAGTCGCGACGGCCGGAAGTGTTCTATGCTCGATCACCTAATCCACAAGTCATTGAGTGATCCGCGAGTGGCAGTTTTCTTGCAGTTGCCCACGGCTGCCCGGACCAGTGCGCTGGCCACGATCCTCGACAGCGATGAAGGAAAGAACTTTCGAGAGGAGGCGAGCCAGTGGATCGTTGAGGCCCTATCCGTCAGGCACTTGGTCCCCGAGAGGTATGCAGAGTGGCGGCCGGTGGTGCGCGAAGCCATGTTGTACTTTGGCTCGCATCTCTCGACCCCGCGGCTCGCGCCAAAGCTAGTCGAACAGATCGAGCTTCCAGCAAATACAACGCCCGAGAAGCGTCTTTTCCGGTTGATCGCAAAAGTACCAGGATTGCAAAAGCTCGGGCAGGTGATCGCCAGGAATCGCCACCTACATCCGCGTTTGCGACGAGCACTCACACAACTGGAAAACGGGATATGCGATGTAACGGTCGAGGAGATCCGGGCCATCATCGTGCAGAACTTAGGCCCGATGATCGAACAGTACAAAGTCGATATTAAAGACAAAATCTTCTCGGAAGCGAGCGTTAGCGCGGTCGTTCGATTTACCTGGTACAACCCGGAACAGCGGCAGCGGGAGCACGGCGTGTTTAAGGTGATGAAGCCTTATATTTCGGCGTATTTTGCCGAGGACATGGACCTGCTTGCACGCCTGGCGGCGCACCTTGGCTCGAAGCACCAGGAATATGGCTTCGCTGAGCACGTTCTCTCGGAAACGTTTGACGATGTCCGTCGCTTGCTGCAGCACGAAGTGGAATTCGTTCGCGAGCAGGCAAACCTGCAGAAGGCCTCGTGCGCTTACCGCTCGCTGGCATACATCCACATACCTCGCGTGATTCTTCCATTGTGTACGGACACAATAACTGCCATGATGGAGGAACATGGGCAGAAGATCACGAAGGCGGTGACCAGCATGCCGAGCTGGCGCCGGCGACGCACTGCTGAGCAGCTCATCGACTCAGTGATTGCCGTTCCGCTGCTTACGCCCGGGACGAATGGCATGTTCCATGCAGATCCGCATGCCGGCAATCTTCTCTACAACAAGCGGACCAGTGTCCTAACGCTTCTCGATTGGGCCCTTACCAGCCATGTGAGCGAGGAGCACCGACGGCGTTTTGCTTTACTGTTCTTGATGGTCCTCCTGCGCGATTCGGAGGGAGTTTGCAGCGCCATTCACTCTCTCAGCCTGGGAGGAAAAAAGCGCGGCGTCGACAAAGTGCGGGTAATCCGGAAACAGGTAACCGACTTCTTTAGTGAACAGCCACTAGTCTGGATACCGAGGGCGGTAGATATCGTGGACCTGTTGGAACGAATTGCGTGGCAAGGCGTCCGGCTGCCCAATCAGCTGATCATGCTGCGTAAGGTGCTGTTCACGCTGGACGGCATTCTGCACGACATTGCAGGTCCGAGCGACAGTATTGAACTCGTACTGCTGCAACGCCTGCTGCAACGCTGGCTCGAGGGCTTAACCGGCGTCGGCTGGCCCCTTTCAGTGGTCGACTGGATTGGGGTGTATCGGTCCGTCATGCTCTATCCCAGCCGTTTGGCCATAGCATCTCTTCAACAGTTCTCGGGCTTACGGTGGGCCTTGTAGCCAGCTCGCAAACGGAACCAGCATTTGTCCGGGTCAGGTCGAAATAAGCGAACTCGCACGAGCGCTAATGTTCATTTCTGCTCCGCCGCCCATTACTCGTGTAGCTGTGCCCTCAGCTAAGCAAATCCAGCTAACTTCCGACAAGAAGACTTCGGGGGCACTGGCGTCCACGACGGGCTAAAGATCAAGACCTTGGGTTAGCCCGTGGCACTAAAACCACCAAAAAATTTAGACTTGCCGTAACCAGGCCGAAATACTGCCGAACTATCCGTGCGGCCGGCTGGGCTATCTGATCGGATAGTTGCAGCCGAGCTTTCTGTAAGTTTCCTGGATTGGAAATAGCCGTAAGCGACAGGCCCACAGCGCCGGTCACGGCCAATCGGACTTGAGCCTCGTGGAGACTGGTTCGCAACATAGAAGTTGGAGAACGCCATGAACACTACGAGACCAACCAAAACGCTGGCGCACTCGATCCTCCTGTGCCTACTGCTGTTGGCTGCACTTGCGTTGATTGCACAGCAGAGCGCCGATCCGCTACAACTGCAAAAAGACGGCATCGCCAAAGTCGATCACTGGCTGGACTACGTGCGCCGCACCGGGGACGCCAGGAGCACGCTGTCGGAATTAGCCGCAGCGCATGCGGAGCTGAAGGCCAGTTTCGATATGTTCGAGCAAGGAGATCCTTTGGCTGCGCACGCGGAATACTGCGAAGCTCTGGAGATCTTCGCAAGTTTGGGACATCGCCGTGGGGTTGCGCGGGCACTCGAAGGCCCCGCCTGTCTGGCTCTGGCTCAAGGACGAGCCGCGCGTGCGCTGAAGCTGGCTGCCGCGGCAGCTCATTTACGAAGGCTGATCAGTGCTTGCTTGACTCCGGCCGAACAGTCACAACTCGATCAGAAGCTGCCGCCTGCATGGGAAGCGCTGAGCGACCTCGAGGGGAAGGATGCCTGGGCGGCAGGTTCTGCGATGAGCCTGGAGGAAGCTATCCAGTACTCGCTGGAGGAACCGGAATCCGCTATTTCAGCGTAGCAGGGTCGATGAGCCGGCGCACAGCAGCAACACGATCCGCCGGGAGCCCGGCTCTGCGAGCGTGTTCCCGAATGCTTTCCTCGTCTGGCGCGAGGTAAATACAGTAGACCTTGTCCTCGGTGACGTAACTGTGGAGCCATTGAATCTGCGGCCCCATTCCCTTTAATGTTCGCAAGGAATGCAGAGATATCTCCCGCAGTTCGGATTCCGATAGCGCTCCGGCACCCGGTATGTTGCGTTCGATTACAAATTCAGGCACAGTCTCAGAAGTTTAGCACCAACCCCAACCGCCCAACCACGAGCAGTACAATCTGAGCGAGACGGGGTCAAAAAAAGGATATCCCTGTTCCGAGGAATGAGCATTCCGCCGTTCTTTTGCTCGCTGTGCCCGCTCCCAGCAGCGGGTCCGGTGACGGACAGGAGCGGCTAAGACTCATGTCATGTGCGGCGGAGCTTCGGCGAAGGGCAACTAGTTGTTACTCCAGCTCCCGCGTTCGCACTTTCATTCTTGGTTTACTGCCACTATTGCTCATATCCGGCGCAGTCGGCCAAACGGTCCGGAAAAAAGCCGCCCGCAGGCTGCTCATCGCATCGGACGTTCACTTCAATCCGATGGCTGATGCTGCGCTAGTAGCCGATCTCGTGGCGGCCGAGCCCTCGCAGTGGGAAACAATCTTGCAGCGATCGAAGGTCACGGCGTTCAGTCCGTATGGTGAGGACACGAATTGGTGGCTACTGCGGTCTGCACTGGACGCGATGGTTCGGGCCGAGCCCCATCCGGCGTTGGTGATGTTCGCCGGCGACCTGCTGGCGCACGGCTTCCCTCGGAGGTACCAGAGCATTACGCATGACAGCGAGCCCGAACACTACCGCGCTTTCGTGCTCAAGACGGTTGACTTCGTAGCGCTGGAATTCCGCAAGCGTTTCGTGGCGGCGAAGATCCTGCTGACCCCCGGCAACAACGACGAAGACTGTGGCGATTACAGCATTGATGCGAATGGGGAGTTCCTGCACGACACTGCGGAGAGGGCCCGCGCCCTTGCGATGGAAGGCGAAGAGTTCAGCTCAACCTGGAAGTTGCTGGGAAGCTATAGCCTGGAGCATCCCACGCTGCACGGTCTGCGCATTCTGTCACTCAATACGATCTTCTGGTCCGAGAAGTATCGTGCCGCCAGCTTTAGCCATGGCTGTGCGACAGTCAACTCCACTGCAGCGAGCGATCTGCTAACATGGCTGGAATCGCGGCTGGCCGAAGCGGAACAGGCACACGAAAAAGTCTGGCTCATGTTTCACATCCCGCCAGGCATCGACGGCTGGGCGACGACGCATTCCAATCAACGCACTTCTGCGGCAACCGGCATCCCGGACGCATCGTGTGCGAGTTCGATCGTGCCCATGTGGGTCCCGGAGTGGACCGCACGGTTCGACAGTTTGCTTGAGCGATATCAGAACACGGTGTTGGCGAGTTTCGCTGGTCACACGCATATGGATGACTTCAGAGTCATCGGTAGTGGAGCAAACAGGCAGTTCGTGCTGATCGATCCAGCGGTTTCCCCGATCTATTATCAGAACCCAGGGTTTCGAATCGTTGATTTCAGGAGCGACGGAACGCTGGCTGATCAGGCCACCTACTTTCTGACGAATCTTAAGCAGGCAGGCGGTAACGCTCGCGGACGTTGGAGGCGGGAATACACGTTCTCGCGGCGATGGAAAGTGCGGCAACTGGACGGCGCGAGTCTAGCCAGCATTGAGGACGAGATCGCCGGCCGCAATGCGGCGCGGGGCCTGTGGTTGCAGCTCTACCTGGTGTCGAGTTCGGCCGCACCCATTCCTGCCAAGGATGTGAGAGGCCTGTACTGCGCGATTGGCGCCCTTACCCCGCAGGCCTATGGATCCTGCTACTGCGCGGCAACCGAGCCGGGCAAGCAGTAACGGTAGATGAGTTCCCTGTTTCAATGACGATGGCAGGATCGATAATCGAGCTGCAACCCGGAGCTCTGCGTGAGCTGCACTGGCATCCGAATGCGGACGAGTGGCAGTACTACCTCAACGGCACGGCAGAAATGGGCGTATTTCTTGCCCAGGGAAATGCGATCATCGACCGGTTCGAAGCAGGAGACGTAGGCTACGCTCCCATGGGGGCGGGCCACTACATTAAGAATACTGGCAACGACGTGTGCCGCATTCTGGTCGGCTTCAATAGCCCTCACTATCAGGCCATGGATCTCAGCGAGTGGCTTGCAGGCAATCCCGTCGACGTCCTGGCAACGAACCTTGGGCTCAGTCCCGAGGTCGCCGCCAAGCTTCCGCACAAGACCGTGTTCGTTGCGCCGCCGGTCAGCAGGAAATAGGTAGTGCCCTGCGCATAGAACAATGCGTAGGACTCGACGCGAGCCCTTCGCGAACTAAGCTGCGGCGCTGCCGAGCCTAAAATCCCGTTCCACGCCGACAACGCCGGTGGTATTGTTGGTGGGGAATTCACGGGGCGGCCTGAAGCCCCCACCACTCTAACGAGGAGATGCACGATGAAGCGTTCTTATCTGTTTGCTCTGGCGCTCACGCTGCTGTATGTGAGCGTTGCTAACGCTCAATACCCGATGATGGACATGGTCGCTAACAAGGTCATTCAGAAGTATCAGAACTCCACGTGCGAGCAACTGTGGGAAAAGAAGGCACAGAAGGCTCCGCCCTCGCAACAGGAGCAGAATGCGATCCAGATGCTGAAAGGCGATCCCCAGATGCGGCAGGCTTTCATCAACAAGGTCGCCGCCCCGATCGCCAACAAGATGTTCGAATGCGGCATGATTCCGTAAGCTGCGATGGCATAGTTCCTGGAGGAACGACATGACGACTGGTAAGTTCCCACGGTGGCCCTTGCTGCTTGTATTCGGGTTGTTCTTCCTGGCAGGGACAGCGTTTCCGCAGACCGCGCAACCGCCGAAGAAGAAGGCAGCGCCACCTGCCAAAGCGGCCCCGGCCGTAGCCCCGCCCGCTCTCGAGCCCAAGGCGCTCGCGATCCTCAAGGCCTCCTGCGACCGCCTGGCCGCTGCTCACACCATGGCGTTTACCGCGGTGGAGACCTATGAAAGCCCGAGCCGCCAGGGCCATCCGCTCATATTCGTAAACAAGTCTGAAGTGACCTTGCAGCGGCCAGACAAGCTGCGGATTATCACGCCTGGCGACGGCCCCGCCTCCGAGTTCTACTACAACGGTAAGACCATGACAGCCTTCGCCCCGGCCGAGAACCTGATTGCGGTTGCCGATGCTCCGCCCACGATCGACGCACGCCATGGAGGCGGCCTATCGCTTGTCCGGAACCTACTTTCCTTTTGACGACTTGATCGTCGCCGATCCCTACAAGGACATGTCCGAAGGTCTGAAGCTCGCCTATTACATCGGCCAATCGCATATCGTCGGTGACACCACGACCGACATGGTCGCCTACATCGACAACGGGGTGTTCATCGAAATATGGATTGGGGTTGAAGACAAGCTGCCGCGATTGATCCATGCGATTTACCTGAATGATCCGGCGCAGCTTCGCCACAATCTACTACTCTCCGACTGGAAGCTCGACCTTGGCGTCTCTGAGGATGCCTTTGCGCCGGCGAACGCTGCCGGGGCAAAGCATATTCCGTTCGCTCATCCCCATCCGCCATCTCCGCCGGGCGCCAAGCCAGCGGCGAAGAGCAAGCCAACCAAAGCACAGCAATGAAGAAGAGGTAGGACACATCATGAAACGAATCACGGTTAGCTTGGTGAGCGTTGCATTTGCACTGCTCCCGTTCCACACCGCATCCGCTTACTCACACGCGAATCGCTACGGCGGCAGCACCTCGCACAGCTACGGCTCGACCAGCCACAGCAGCGCTTACGGCACCAGCACGTCGCACACGTACGGTGAGGGTTCGTCGCACACCAACGAATACGGCGGCAGCACTTCGCATAACTACGATGGCGGTACGAGCCACACCAACGCCTATGGCGGCACCACTTCAGGCGAGGCCGGCTACGGCGCAACTCACACGGACACCTATGGCGCAACAACCGCCTACCATCCGCCTGACACGGCCTATGCCTACCACCCGCCCGCCCCGTACTATCCTTATCATCCGCCTACCACGGTGGGCTACTACGGAGCGGGGTGCTACAACTGCGGTTCGACTGCTGGCGCCGCCGCCGTGGGCGCCGCCGTGGGCATGGCTACCGGTGCAGCCATAGCCTCCTCCGCGGCTGCGTCGCAAAGTGCAGCCGCTTCTCAAAACGCCTACGCTCAGGGCTACAATGCGGGCGCATACCACCGCCAACGTTGCTGCCGCCAATGCTAATGCGGCGGCCGCCAACGCCAATGCTGCTGCTGCCAATGCGAACGTAGCCGCCGCGTACACCATGGGCTCGGTCCATGGTGCGCTGCCTGCTGGTTGCATCCAACCCAGCGTTTCTGGAGGGACTTACTATTTGTGCGGCAATACGTGGTTCAGCCCGGCCTATGGTGCGAATGGCGTGCACTACACGGTGGTACCGGCTCCGTAGAACACGCAATCCGAAAGGATCGGAGGGGGCTGCACGGTTGATGGGCAACTCCGTGGGTTGCTATGACTCCATTCACGACCAGCTTGGCCGTCTTGGGGTGCGTTTGCGGCGGTGTGCTGCTTGGCATCCGAGGCCATTTCCTTTTACCTGACGATCATCGAAGTCCCGAGACGAAAGAAGTCGTGAGGCTCGGGATGGCATTGGTCGGGACGATGGTGGCATTGGTGCTCGGACTGCTAGTCGGTTCGGGCAAGGGCTTCTACGATACTCAGAACTCGGAAGTGACGCAGCTCGCCGCAGATGTGGTCTTGCTGGATAAGATCCTGATCCATTACGGACCAGAAACCCAAGAGATACGTGCCCTCCTGCGCAGCTCCGTGGCTCGCATGGTGGATGTTACTTGGGCGCGCGACGGTTCGGACAAGGCCCATTCCACAGCTTCCGCAGCCAATGAAGATACCCTCTTTGACAAAATTCAGGAGCTCTCTCCCCAGAACGACCATCAACGATTCCTGCAGTCGCAGGCATTAAGCATGGCGATTAAACTAGGCCAGACCCGATCGCTGATGTTCGCACAAAAGGCCTCGTCTGTTCCTATGCCTTTGGTGGCCATGCTGGTCCTCTGGCTCACTTTGCTTTTCATGAGCTTTGGACTTTTCGTTCGTCCCAATGTGACGGTGGTGGTTAGCCTATTCGCCTCTGCGCTGGCGGTTTGCGCCGCGATCTTCCTGATCCTTGAAATGTACCAGCCTTACACGGGATTGATTCACGTGTCGGAGGCTCCCTTGCGAGCGGCCTTGGCGCAACTCGGGCAGTAGCGGTAGCGGCCAATGTCGAATCGTGCCGGTTCACGGCTCGTCCGAAGTTCCCTGTTGCTTGTACGCGCTGACTAACAGTGCCACCGTGATCGCAACGTAGAGAACACCCGTGACCCCCTCCAGCGCCGCCAGCATGCGTACCTCGCCGTAAAGCGGGACAACATCGCCATAACCAACCGTCGAGAGAGTTACCAGGCTGAAGTACAACAGTTCGCTTTGCCGGTCCGTCCCCGCAGTGCCGCGCAGGATAGCGCCCGGATAGAAGACATCAATGGCGGAGTAGAGGGCGAACCACTGCATCCCCAGCAGCAGGTAAATGCTGACTGCGGTATAGAGGTGCGCCTCGAGTAACGGTCCGGGCGTTCATCAGGTAGGGAAAAAGGCCGGCAACCGTGAGCCCAAAAAATACCGCGAGCAACGCCCATTTCATTCCGACCAGGGTTGGAATGGGGAAGAGTGTGCTCACCACCCCGAAGAATGAATGTGACCGCCATCAGCAGAACCGAGGGCCACACCCAGCCCTTTTTCTCCGATAGCCGTGACCGTCGCCAGGAGGACCGGCACAAACATCAGCACTCCCAGAATCAATCGCCGAAAGTCACCGTGATCCAGCACCGGATACATCAAAATGACCAGCAGCAGCGACAACAAGAGCAACAAATCCGGCCGTGATTGTGCTTTGTCGAGCATCGTGTTTACCCTGCAACGCCGTTCATGCAGACCAACGCTGGCCTGTTACCGGGCGGTAACTGCCAGCGCGACCCGCAGAGAATGACGCGTTCGAATTCTTCAGTGCGTCATTGCATCTTCTGATAATTCGAATTCTGATCGTTGATGCCGAGTTGCTTGCTGACACCGTTGATCGTGGCGGTCGTGACGTGGTTGGTCCCATCCGGCAACTGCCCGAACTGGGCGGAGATGGTGACCGCGTCCTTGGGATCGTTCAGGTACGAGTTGACCTGGACGCTCGCCGGCGAATGGGTCTGCTCATTGATGGTCATGGTCATCGAGTCGCCCTGCTTGATGTAGTTCTTGATGACCAGGCTGACCGTGCCCCCGCCAGGCTGCAGCGAGATGTTGCCCGCCTGTTTGGCCTGCATCAGGGCCTCGGGATTGGGCGTGGTGTATTGCTTGGCCAGCGCGCTGATCTGACTGCCCATACTCTTCGTACTCTTCGGTCTTCTTCTCGATGGCGTGTTCTTTCACGCGGCCTTCACGTCCGCCGCCCGAGCTCGCCTTCTGGTCGTTGACCAGGGTCTTCTGCTGCTTGCCGTTCACCATCTGGACCTGATAGGTCTTGGTGTCCTTGGTGCTGCCCTTAATGCTGATGGTTTCGGTCTCCGTCCAGGTGTAGGTAGCGAGCTTTGCTTTGTTGGCGTCCTGCGCCTGCTTTGATGGCCATCAGCTTCTGTTCCATCTGCTGGTTTTGTGCCGTCGCGGGCGTGATTGCGAGCACGCCTGCTGAGATGGCGACAGTCAAAGCCAGCGCCATGCGTTTCAGTCCGGGTGTTAACGTTGAATCATTTTGTCCTCTCGTTTTCTAGTTAAGTATTCCTATCGGGTGAACCTATTGTTACTTTGCCCGTGTTACGCTGGCGGTTTCCAGCTTAGACGCAGAGCAGGTAACGCATGCTATGCGAGTCACGTTCAACAGCCCCCGTCTCTACGGCTTGTAGGTGCAGTTGGACTGGCCAGCCGCCTCGAAGCACGCGTTATAGGTTCCTTGCAGATCGTCCTGAACGATTCGTGCGGTCCCGTTAATCGCGCCAACCGTGAGGTCTTGGTCCAGCACTTTGTAACGGTACTTCCAGCCGGCCGGAAGCTTGAGTTTCTTGTCGAGCGTCTTGAGGTCGTCGTAGGTCAGGTTGGGATCGACAATGAGAGAGTAGGCTTGCATGATCCATGGCGTGCCGCTCGGGTCGTCCAGGATGAAGACGGTCTGACCTGCCTTGTAGCCTTGATGGGACGCACGATGGACGGTCGTCGGATTGTAGTAGGTCGACCCTTCCTTCTTGAAGTCTTTTGGCAACTGCACCTGGGCAAACCAACGCGCCTGCAGACCATTGAAGTCGTGCTGCGTCCCGACGGGCAACTCGATCCAGTCGTACATCCAATACCGTGGTCCGTTCTTGAACACACCCAGTAAATCGTATTGCTTCTTCAGCCCCTCGGCATCGACTTTGGCCCACATTTCTGCCGGGCACGTGTCTCGCGGATTGGCCGAGTCGTTCAAGGCAGTCGTGTTATAAACGGCTCCCTGCAAGTCTTTCGTAATGGGATTTCCGCCGATGAGAAAGATCTCGCAATAGCGGAGGTTGTTCAGACCGTCGAAGCGCATGACTTTGGCTTGCGCTCCATCTTGCGGCACCGCCTTCGTGCAGCCCGCGAGCAACGAAAACAACACCAACAATCCCAACAGCGGATAAACGCGAGCGATCTTTCGAACGAATTTCATCTGACTCTCCTTGATGTCCATGTAATGGGCGATCAAATGCTGCCCAAGGTTACACGCCCGAATTATTGCAATTACACACGGTACCGCGCATGAAAAAACTGCGTAGAGACGTAGCCATGCCAGGCTTGAACCGCGGCTCCCGGTCAACAACCCAGCACAATTAGCGTTTGGTATAACACAGTCGCAGGGAGTCTTCTGCCCGCAGTTTGGCTCTACTTCCCGAGCATCCCCTTCTTCACACTCGCAGTGGGCGGCTTCGGCCCGAGCCACACCGACAGGAGCACTGGGTTGAAGGCCGGACCGGCAATGGTCAGCTTGTCTTTGCCGTTGATGGCAAAGGTCGTGCCCGTGCCCGGGACGTAAGTGAAGACCATTTGGTCCCCCACCTTCATGGGCTCGAGCGCGCCCAGCAACCGGTCGATGTCGGGCTTCATCGTCTTCACGGCGTCCGGCGAATTGTCGTTGAACGACTCGTTGAAGGCATTCGCCATTTGGCTCTTGCTGGCGCCGTGCAGGAACTGCATGACGATCCGATTGGGCGCGTCGGCCTTGATGATGGCGCTAGGGTCCGACGACTTCTGCTCAAGGTAGAGTCCCGCGACATAGACCTTGACCATGAACTCGCTTCGCAATCCCAAACCATTGAGCACCAGCTTTGTGCTCCCGACTTGCTGCGTGTCCGGCAGAGTCACCCCCGCCAGACTGCCGGCGTATAGATCGAACATCGATACCAGCACGAACATAACAACCGCAAGCGATATGACCGTTTTCCGCATGAGGGCTCCTTGAAAAGAATGGTTCGACCGCGATGGTAGCATAGTCCATCGCGGATACTTGTCTGTCCGTCAGCTATCCCACAACGATTCCCTGCTCGCGCGGAGTCGTTCGAGGCGCTATTCCTCCACGCTGAATTCCCAGCCACAGTATTGGCCTGCCTCCGCCTCCGGAGGACAATGCAGGCACGTTGTGCGGATACGCGAGTCGATGGTCCGGGCGAAGGTTTCGAATTCGACTATGCCGACGCTCTTGCAAGGAAAATCTGGAAGCCCTTTGCGCCGCCGGGTCTCCTGCACCCGGCAAATATCCATGAAGAAGCGCAGGCGTTTTCTGTCTTCCGACCATTCCACTCGCTGCGCGTTGATGACAGCGTAAAGGCGCAATCCCAGCGCCTTTTCCAGCGCCTCGAGACCGCCCTGGTGCGGGACGCCAAACGTAGTCATGATGCGGTTTGCCTCCGCCGCCGCAAATCGTTCCCAGGAACGCGTATCCAGTTCAATTGCGGCTTCCATCCCCAGGCGCTCTTCCGCCGCCAGGAACCAACATCCATCATGCGCCAGCCAGTTCTTGGCAAACATTTCGAGCGCACGAAGAAGATCCTCGCGGCCCATCGAATCAAAAACAGTCTTGGAGTTGCTACTCATATTCGGCTCACCTTAGGGCGCAACCCTCATGCTGAAGGCGTAGACCGTAGTTCTGCAACCGCGCCAGCGCACGGTCAATCGCCTGCGGTTGGTCTTCGCGAATTAACTCAGCGCTTGCTCCACAGATTCCGACATGCCTTCAGGTTAGCCGATACTTGTTCGCCCAGCCAATCTCATTTCTGCATGGAACATGCCTTCGTCCTGACACAAACTTGCATCCTCCGCAGACAAGGTTGACATCTTCTGAGAGCAGCAAGGAGAAATGCATATGCGAGGGCTCAAGGTTTTAGCTGTCGAGCCTGTGTTTGGTCGCTTCGGTCCTGAGTGGGCAAGAGATTCCAGCCGGCACGGTCATTCCAGTGATGCTACGAACCACCCTGGACGCCAGAAAAGCCAAGGTCGGTCAGAAAATCGAAGCCAGGGTGATGCAAGACGTACCGCTGCCTTCCCAGACGCGGATTCGAACCGGCGCCAAGGTGGTTGGGAGAGTCGTCGAAGTAGTGCGGCCGAGCGCAACCTCGCGGTCACGCATCGTGATGTCGTTTGATCGCTTGTTGATTCGCGGCGCCGAAGTCCCGATCACGACGAGCCTGCGCTCGCTGGCATCCATGATGGACGTATTTGAGGCGCAACTACCCACGAACGCGATCGATGATTACGGCACCACAGAAAGCGATTGGGTAACCGTGCAAATCGGAGGCGACGTCGTCTATCGCGGGGCGGGTATGGTGATGTCGTCAGGCAGCCAAGTGGTAGGGAAATCAACGATCGGGGGTGACGTGACCGCGAAGCTGCTTGCGTCCCGTGCAGGCGGATGCAGCGGAGTGGAAGCTGGCAACGACCGCGAGCAGGCGCTTTGGTTGTTCTCGCCTTCGGCGTGTGGCGTCTACGGTTTTGAGGACCTGAAAATCGCCCATGCCGGAAGGCGGGATCCAGTGGGCCAGATCATTCTAGAGTCGAATAAGAACGTGCATTTGAGCGGAGGTAGCGGCTTGTTACTCAGGGTGACGACTGCTCCTGCCCAGTCTTTGACTGGTTCGCCGGCGGCGTAACTGACGCGCGACCCTGTCGCAAGGACCGAGACGTGGTCGGAGATCGGCTGAGGCAGAGCAATCGAGGCCACCCGGACTGCATGGTGGGTAAAGCAGGATGGAACCAATGGTGAATCCGCCCACGGCTTGCGGCCGGAAATGATGTGCTTCGACGGCTATAATGTCTGGACGCTACTTCAGTTCCTCTATCCATGCGCCGAAAGAAGTCAGGCTGGCAACGCACACTATTGGGTATGAGTTTTGAAATGTCCGGGCGATAAGTCTGGAAGAACAGGAAGGCCCCAATGAAAAGCCGTTGGTTGCGTATTGTGTTGATTGTGGTCGCGGTTCTTGTCCTGATATTGATCGCGCTCCCATTCCTGATCAACGTGAACAGCTACCGCCCGAAGATTGAATCGGAGGCGAGCGCTGCGCTGGGACGCCAGGTTACGATTGGCAATCTGGGCTTGTCGATTTTCTCCGGCAGCGTCGAGGCGGACAACGTCGCGATCGCCGACGATCCGGCCTTCAGCAAATCGCCCTTCGTCACCGCGAAGTCGCTGAAAATTGGTGTCGAATTGATGCCGCTCATCTTCTCGAAGCAGCTGAAAGTCACCGAGATCGTGCTGGAGGAGCCACAGATAACGTTACTCAGTGGCCCCCACGGGACCTGGAACTACTCCAGCCTGGGCGGAGCGCCGGAGAAGAAGCCAGCGGAGCCCAAGGCGGGCGAGTCGGCACCCAAAGCCGGCGAGCCAGCGCCGAGATCTTTCGGTGGGCAAGCTGAAGGTCAACGATGGCAAGCTGATGGTCGGAAAAGCCAATTCCCCCGCCAAACGCGTCACCTATGACAAGGTGAACATTACTGTGACGGATTTCTCCACCACGTCGCAGTTTCCCTTCAAGCTGACGGCGGGTCTGCCCGGCGGAGGGGACGCGGACATCTCGGGAAAGCCGGCCCGATCAATCCAACCGACGCCTCCAAAACTCCTTTTGAGAGCGCGGTCAAGGTGAACAACATGAATATTGGGGCGTTGGGGATCATCGATCCGGCGAGCGGCATCGCGGGCGTCGCGAGTTTCGATGGGACGCTGACCTCGACTGGGAGCCAGGCCAAGGCGGTGGGAACGTTCACCGGCACAAAACTGAAGTTGTCGCCCAAGGCACCGCCCGCACCCAAGCCCGTTGTGATCAAGCACACGGTGAATGTGGACCTCGACAACGAGTCGGGAACCATCACGCCAAGGGGACATCGCGGTCGGCAAGGCGCAGGCCCATCTGACCGGGACCTTCAGGACCCAGGGTGAGACGCAAGTCGTGAACCTCAAGCTCAACGCGCCCCCCATGCCAGTGGAAGAACTGGAGGCACTGTTGCCGTCGATGGGCGTCGTGCTTCCCTCGGGCTCGCAACTGAAGGGCGGCACTCTGACGGCGAACCTGGACATCGTGGGACCGTTAGACAAGCTGGTCATCACGGGCCCAGTGAAACTCTCCGACACCAGCCTGGTTGGCTTCAACCTGGGATCGAAGATGGGAGCACTGTCGGCATTTGCCGGAAAGGCAGTGTCCAACCCCGACACCTCGATTCGCAATTTCAGCCTCAACGCGCGGGTCGCGCCCGAAGGCACACAAGCTAACAACATCGACCTCGACGTTCCCGCCATTGGCGTAATTACCGGAGCGGGAACGGTAAGCCCGGCTGGAGCGCTCAACTTCAAGATGCTGGCCAATCTCCACGGCGGCATGGCCGGCGGGCTGGCGCAGGTGGCGGCCGCGGGCAGCGGCAAGGGCGGCATTCCGTTCGCCATTGAAGGCACCACCGCGGACCCGAAATTCATTCCGGACGTAGGGGGGATGGCTGGAAGCCTCGCCACCGGTGCAGTGCAAGGCGTGGTATCGGGGAAGGTGCCGGCAGTACCGGGAGTTCCCACCAGCGCCGTGGGCGGGTTATTCGGCAAGAAGAAGTAGCAGCGCAACGCCGCGCTCGCAGCTTCGTCGCTGGCCATGACTGCAGGTGCGGCAGGCTTCCCAACCTTGGCCAGCGAGTGCCTCAAGAACCACCACACCGGCGGCGCAAGCTTCCTGCTGGTGTGTGCAACTTTCAATGTCCTTGGCGGAATTCCGCGGGTGGCTCCTGGCTCCACATCTGCGCATGTTTCACTGACATTAAATCAGCGTCCAGCCGTTGACTCGCCGCCAGCTTTGGCCGATGCTTCCAAGTTAGGCAGAAACCTCCGGTCGTCAACATTCAAACCTACACGCGTTCGCAATCGTAAGGAGTACATATGACAACTGCCGCTGCAGTTACCGCCCCCGAAACTCTTTCCCTCAGCGCATACGGGAAAGCGCGATCCACGATGAAGGAACTCCGCTCAGCGCGGACGATTTGCGCAAGACGGATGCCTACTGGCGGGCCTGCAATTACCTCGCCCTGGGGATGATCTACCTGCAGGAGAACCCGCTGCTGAAGGAGCCGCTCAGGCCGGAACACATCAAGAACCGCCTGCTCGGCCACTGGGGATCGAGCCCGGGCCTGTCGTTCATCTATGTTCACCTGAACCGGCTGATCAAGAAATACGATCTGGACATGATCTTCCTGGCCGGTCCGGGACACGGCGCGCCCGGCGTACTGGGGCCCGTCTACCTGGAAGGCACGTACTCGGAGGTTTATCCGGAGAAGAGCGAGGACGAGGAAGGCATGCACGAATTCTTCAAGCAGTTCTCCTTTCCGGGAGGGATCGGCAGCCATTGCACGCCGGAGACGCCGGGCTCCATCCACGAAGGCGGCGAACTGGGCTACGTGCTGTCGCACGCCTGCGGCGCGGCGTTCGACAATCCCGAGCTGATCGTCGCCGCGGTGGTGGGCGATGGCGAATCGGAAACCGGCCCGCTGGCGACTTCCTGGCACATCAACAAGTTTCTCAATCCCGCTCGCGACGGCGCGGTGCTGCCCATCCTTCATCTCAACGGCTACAAGATCAACAACCCCACGCTGCTGGCGCGCATCAGCCACGAGGAGTTGGAGAACCTGTTCCGCGGTTACGGCTGGACGCCTTACTTCGTGGAAGGGTCGGATCCGGACACCATGCACCAGGCGATGGCCGCCACCACCGAGCACTGCGTTCAGCGAGATCCGGCAGCTATCAGCAGGAAGCGCGCGCAGCACTGGAGTGGCCGAGCGGCCGCGCTGGCCCATGATCGTGCTGCGCTCGCCCAAAGGCTGGAGCGCGCCGCTGGAAGTGGAGGGCCATCGGCTGGAAGGCTTCTGGCGCGCCCACCAGGTGCCGCTGCCCGATGTGAAGAAGGACCCCGAACAGCTTCGCCTGCTGGAAAACTGGATGCGCGCGCAGAAGCCGGAGGAGCTGTTCGAGCCAGACGGCAAGCTGTTGCCGGAGCTGAAGGAGCTGGCGCCGGCCGGCACCCGCCGCATGGGCGCCAATCCGCACGCCAACGGCGGCCTGCTCAAGAAAGCGCTTGCGTCTGCCCGACTTCCGCGACTACGCGCTGAAATTCGACAAGCCGGGGAAGACGAGGCCGAAAACACGCGTCCCTTGGGCGCGTTCCTGCGCGACGTGATGAAGTCGAACATGCACAACTTCCGCGTCTTCGGCCCGGACGAAAACACCTCCAACAAGCTCGACGCCATTTACGAGGTCAGCAAGAAGTTCTGGATCGAGGAGTACTTTCCCGAGGACGCGGACGGCAGCGAACTGGCGCCCGACGGCCGCGTCATGGAGATGCTCAGCGAGCACACCATGGAGGGAATGCTCGAAGGCTACCTGCTCACCGGGCGCCACGGCTTCTTCTCCTCGTACGAAGCCTTCGTCCACGTGATCGACTCGATGTTCAACCAGCACGCCAAGTGGCTCTCGATCTGCAACCACCTGTCCTGGCGCGAAGACATCGCGTCGCTGAACCTGCTTGATCACCTCCACCGTCTGGCGGCAGGACCACAACGGCTTCACCCACCAGGACCCCGGCTTTCTCGACGTGGTGGTCAACAAGAGCGCCGCCGTCACCCGCATCTATCTTCCGCCCGACGTGAATTCCCTGCTCTCGGTGGCCGATCATTGCCTGCGCAGCGAGAACTACGTGAACGTGATCGTCTCCGACAAGCAGATGCACCTGCAGTACATGGACATGGACGCGGCCATTAAGCACTGCACCAAGGGCATCGGCATCTGGGAGTGGGCCAGCACCGATCGAAGTCGGCGAGCCCGATCTGGTGATGGCTTCTGCCGGCGATATCCCGACCCAGGAGGCGCTGGCCGCCACCGTGCTGCTGCGCGAGGCATTTCCCGACCTCAAGATCCGCTTCGTCAACGTGGTCGACCTGTTCAAGCTGCAGCCGCAGTCGGAGCATCCGCACGGATTGTCCGACCGCGATTTCGATTCGCTGTTCACCGTGGACAAGCCGGTGATCTTCAACTTCCACGGCTATCCCTGGCTGATTCATCGCCTGGCGTACCGGCGCACGAACCACAGCAACATGCACGTGCGCGGCTACAAGGAGAAGGGCAACATCAACACGCCCATGGAGCTGGCGATCAACAACGAGATCGACCGCTTCAGCCTGGCCATGGACGCGATCGACCGCACGCCGCAGACTGCAGCGAATCGGCGCGCACGCGAAGGAGACGATTCCGCAATCTGCAGATCGAGTGCCGCAACTACGCCTACGAACACGGCATCGACAGCCTGAATCAGCGGCTGGAAGTGGCCGCTACTAGAGCGGCTCGCGAGCTTGCTGCGCGGGACGGCAAGTCCGCGCTCCGGTTGAAACTCGAAGCGCATACGACGGGTGCGGCTCGCCCAGAATGCAGCGCACGGTGTCGCGGGCGATCAGCAGTTCTTCATCGGTTGGGATGACCTAGGCGAGCAATTTGGAATCGTCGGTGCTGATCTTGCCCTTCGACGCCGACCATCTGCTGGTTCTTGTCGTCGTCCAGCGTAAGGCCCGCCCACTCCAGGCCGTCGCAGATGCGCGCGCGGATATCCGGCGAGTTCTCGCCGATGCCGCCGGTGAAAACGACCGCGTCGGCTCCGCCCATGCAGGCAAGAAACGCGCCGATGTATTTCCGCGCGCGGTAGCAGAAAACCTCGATGGCCAGGCGCACGCGCCGGTCGTCGTGCTCCTTGAGTTCCTCCTCCAGCACCCTCATGTCGTTCGTCAGGCCGGAGATGCCCAGCAATCCGGACTGGGTATTGAGCAGCGACTCCACCTCCGGCGTCGAGAGGCCTTCCTTGGTGGCGATCAGGTTACGATCGCGGGATCCAGATCGCCGGAGCGAGTCCCCATCACCAGGCCTTCCAGCGGCGTCATGCCCATCGACGTGTCCACCGAACTGCCCTCCGCGGATGGCGGCAGCGGAGCAGCCGTTGCCCAGGTGCAGCGTGATGAGGTGGGTCTGCTCGCGTGTCAGCTCCCGCAGGGCCCGATAACGGTACGCCACATAGCGATGGGACGTCCCGTGGAACCCATAGCGGCGGATGCGGTGGCGCCGGTACAGGTGATAGGGCACCGCGTACAGGTAAGCCTGCTCGGGGATGGAATGGTGGAAAGCCGTGTCGAATACCGCAACCTGCGGCATTGCTGTCCGAAGAGCTCGCGGCCGCCCGAATGCCTTTCACGTTGTTGGGATTGTGCAGCGGCGCGAGATCGATGCAGTCTTCGATTCCCTGCAAGACCTTGTCGTCGATCACGACCGATTCTGTAAACAGCTCGCCGCCATGCACCACGCGATGTCCAACCGCGTGTATGTCGGATGTGCTCTGTATTTCAGCAATGCCCGAACGGTCGGATGCGATCCAGCGAACCAGATAGTCCAGCGTCGCGGAAATGTCGCGCAGCGGAGCCGTAAACTTCTGTCTCGGCTTCGCTGCCCTTCTGAAACGTAACAATCGCCTCGCCGCCGATACGCTCAACTTCACCGCGGCACAGGCGGTCGTCTTTGTGCTGCTTGATCCGCTCGAGATCGGTGGCAATCACCTGGAACTTCAAGCTGGAGCTTCCGGAGTTCAGTACGAGGACATTCATGATAGCGGCTCTGACCGCCGAGCGCCTCTCTAAGATAAACTGCCGCGGTTCGGTTTGCCGAGCCCTCGCATAACCACGGTAACCACAAGCGGCGGCGCAGAATCTCTTCTCCCTATACGCAGCCAGGTGACGGGTTGCCTTACCCGCCCAGCAGATCAGACAAGGATAAACTCGCCGAAAGGCAGGATGGCTCGGACGAACGCAAACGGCAAAAACACAATGGCACCCGGATGCCACGCAACCGCGCGCCATTGCACAGCGCCTCACTTCGCACACTTCGCCCGGCGGACTATTTGCCGACCTTGGGCAGCTTCACCTCGGCGATGCCCTCCATCACCACCTCGCCTGTCTGGTTGGTGATCATGGTGGAGATTCTTGCGCCATTCTTCGGCAGGAACTCGATAATCGTGGCCTCCAATGTCACCGTGTCGCCAATAAACACCGGCAGCTGGAAGTTGCCGGACTGGCTCAGATACACCGCCCCAACGCCCGGCATATCCATGCCCAGGATCTTGGAGACAAAGCTGAATAGGATCCCGCCGTGCGCGATGCGCCGCCCAAATCTGCTCTTCCCGCAAATTCGTCGTCAACGTGGATAGGATTATGGTCGCCGCTGAGGTCGGCAAAGCCGCGGACCAACTTGTCATCGACTTCAGTTCCTGGGAGTAGCTCTGAAAGACCAACGGTAGTATTGGTCTCTGGCACTTCCTTTTCCTTCACTGACAAATCTTCCTCTAACGTACGTTAAGCCGAAGTCCGTCTGGGGTGAAATCCTTGCACGAGAGCGGTGGACGGGTATTTGAAAATTGTTTGTTACCATAAGCGCGCCATCCACTATCCGCATCGAAATGTCACGCCGAATGAAGCCCTTGGATAATTCCAACTGGTTACACCTTTATCCCTGCACATTACGCGGCAAGTTCCGCATTCAAGACATCCTGCGTATTCGAAGTTCACCTCACCGTCCTTCAGTCGGTAACAGCGCGCCGGGCAAACCACCAGGCACGGTCGCGGCGTACACGTGGAACAGATGGCCTTGTCTACCAGGATGTGCGGGTGACCCTCGTCCACCTCAAACCTGTTCAAGGCAAGCAGTTCTTCCGGACTCAGTCGCTTGATATTCATATGCTTCGATACGCTTTCCAGACGTCCGCGGCCAACTGTCCAAATGTCACGTTCTGTTTTACGATTGCCAGATTCTTCTTTATCTTCTCCGGGGACGCGGCCGTCCACGGTGAACATGAATTGCATGGCTTGGTTGGCTACGTGCGGATACTCCCTGAAGATTCGCGAGATCCCCAAGATGTTGTGGAATTCTGAAAAGGCGCGCATGTTGGGCAGCAGGCAAAAGCTCTTCAAGCTGCTGCATGTAGAGCGGGCCGGCTTCAGCGGCGCTGTTCGCGGCGAGGATACCGCTGGCCGCCGCGAGTCCGCTGACAATGGCCAAATCCATGCCACGAATAATCATGCCAGTGTTGATACCGAACTGAGCCGCATCGCCCACAACAAGCATGCCTTCGCGATACAACTGCTTGGGAATGCCGTGGTAGCCCATCTCCGGCACAAGGTGCCCGCCGAACTCCACACTGGTGCCGCCTTCGATCAGGGCCCGAATCGCCGGATGCATCTTGTAATCCTGGAAGATTTCCTGGATGTGCCGGCCGTTCTTTGCCGCCTGCTGTGGATTGAAGACGATGCCGAGCGAAATGCTTCCCTTGTTGGTGTAGAGAAATGCGCCGCCGGAAATTCCCTCAGTGCAGCCGATGGCGACGCGAGCCGTGCCCTCGTCATCTTTGAGGGCAAAGCGGTGGTTGATGAGCGCGTCCGGAAGCTCGATCGTTTCCTTCACGCCGACGCCGACAGCATTGCCCTTGGCGTCCGGGAAACAGGCCGGCCTTTTGGGCCAGCAGTGAGTTGACGCCGTCGGCGGCCACGACAATACCGGCGCGCATTTCGTCTTCACCGGCCTTGATGCCGACGATCTTGCCGTCTTCTTCCACCAGGCCGTCAACGAGCTGAGCGCTGGCGAACATCGCGCCCTGCGCCTCGGCTTCGCCGGCGAACCACTCATCGAGGGAGGCGCGAATGACCGAGTACGATTGCGGCACATCTTCCCCTAAGCCGTAATCACAGTAGTCGATGGTTGTCGCGCTCTTAGCGCCGAGCAGCATGATCTGCTCGCGCACGATCTTGCGCTGCAGCGGAGCCCGCAGGTACATGCCGGGCTCCAATAACTCGAGGGCGTAGGTGTACAAACGCCCGCCGCTGACGTTCTTGGCGCCCGCGCTGTTGCCCCGCTCCAGCAGCAATACGCTCTTGCCCTGTTTGGCAAGGGTATATGCGCAGGCGCAGCCTGCCGGGCCCGCGCCTACGACGATTGCGTCAAAACTGTCGTCCGAATCATGTGCGGTGCCTCAGTTCTTCAGCGCCGCCGTCAACAGCGGCAGTACCACATAGAGGTCGCCGACAATGCCGTAGTCGGCGCTTTCAAAGATGGGTGCGCGCTCGTCGTTGTTGACCGCGACGATGACTTTCGACTCGCGGCATCCCACCATGTGCTGCACTTGGCCGGAAAGTCCTGTGGCCAGGTACAGTTCAGGCTTGACGGTTTGCCCGCTAATGCCGACGTAGCGGGCGATGGGCAACCAGTGCTCGTCTTCGGCGATGCCGCGGGTGCAGGCGAGTTCGGCCTTCAGCGACGCTGCAAGCTCCTCGGCGAGCTTCAGGTCTTCCGGCTTGCGGAAGCCGCGGCCTACTGACACCAGCTTCGTAGCGGCGGAAATGTCAACGCCTTCGCTGCTGATGGGCGTGGTGCCGGCGACGGTCACGCGTGTGTCGGGCTTGACGTCAAGCGTTTCTACCTTGGCCGCCGAGGCTGCCGGGGCGGGAGCAAGAAAGGTGCGCGGAGGAATTGTGGCAACTGCCGGCAACTCCACTTCTTCTTCGCAGATTCCGAGTCCGGCGTAAAGAATGCGCGTGCATTGCAACTTGCTGCCGGCAATTTCGAGCGTCTTGGCGTCGGTGGTGAGTCCGGCCTGGAGTTTAGCGGCGACTTGCGCTGCTACGTGCTTGCCGCGCGGCGTACCGCCTACCAGCACCACCGAAGCGCTCTGGCGCTTACAAAAGTCCGCGAGTTCAGGAACCAGGGACTCAGGCGTGACGTGGTCCGCCTTGAGCAGCATCACAAGATCGGCGCCCAATGTGGCCAGTGTTTTTGCCGTGCCCTCGTCGCTGGTAATTGCTACTAAATCTTGTCCCAGGGCCTTTTTCAACTCCAGCGCCGGGGTTAGCAACTGTTGGGCCAGGGCGCCGTCTTCCGAAAAAACGAATATACACCTGCCATGGTGTCTACTCCTTTAGCGCAGGCCTTCAGCGGCAAGGCTGGCTGCGAGTTTGGCGACGTTTGCGGCTGCGTCGCTTTCTTTGAAGATGATGTTCTTACGGCTCATCACGAAACCCTTTGCCGACTTGCGAACCGCTTTCGGCTTTAGCTGATCAGGAGTAAGCCCGAGGTCGGCAATCTTGATCTCCGCGTTGGGTTTTTTGGCCGCTCCAAGTACCTGCTTCAGAGAGGGAATGCGAGGTTTGTTGATCTCGCTGAGAACGCTGACCACCGCCGGTCCTTTTGCGCTGACCTGCTCGATGCAATCGCCCAGCTTGCGGGTGGCGGATAAGACATCGCCCTCGAGCGTCATCTTCTGCACAAAACTGACGCAGGGAAGTCCGAGCAATTGCGCCAGGCGAGGGGCAGTCTGCTGGTAGAACATGTCCGAGCTGCCTTCGCCACATAGGATGAGGTCATAGGGCCCAAACTTGCGGATGGCAGCTGCCAGCACTTCGGAGATGACGAAAGCGTCAGCGTTCTCAGCCGAGACATCGCCGATCCACATCACTTTGTTCGGACCGCGCGACAGCACGTCCTTGATCGACTGTTTTACCGCGGAGGCACCGTAGGAGAGAGCGTCCACGATACCTCCCTGCTTTTCGACGATGAGGCTGGCTTCTTCAATCGCATTGCGGTCGAAGTCGCTGATCTTGCCTTTGGCCCGGCTGGCGTCGAGACTGAGGTCATCGCGATTGACTTTGATGTCCTGCTCGTCGAGGGTCCATTTGTAGCAAACAAGAAGCTTCGGCATTGCGGTCTCCGTGCTACGCCAACAGCGCAGCGGCGATAGTTTTGTCAGGGAAGTCCGCCGGAGCATCCAGCAGCGTGGTGCCCGCGATGTCGCGGAAGAGGCGTGGCAAAGGCATGGTTTCGGAGTATCCGAATCCGCCCTCCACCTGCACGGTGTCGATCAACATCTTCGAGCCGAAGCGCCCCAGGAACTGCTTGACCATGGCAGCCTCCGACTGGAACGGTTCACCTTTGTCCAGCAGTTGCGCGCGCATAGATCAGACCAAGCCGCGCCAGGTGGCAGTCGGTCATGGTTTCGGCCAGCAATGTCTGAATTGCCTGTAAGCGGCGATGGGACGGCCGAACTGCACGCGCGTCTTGGAATAGGCTGCGGCGTGCTCAACCGCTGCCTGTCCAATGCCGATCGTCTGCGCGGCTTCGGCGAGCGAGCTTACCGCGAGCGTCTCGGTAACAATGGCCATGTCCCTGATTGAGCGAGCCCAGCAGTGCGGTTTCGGGCAGCATAACGTTCTGGAAAACAAGATTGGCGACGGGGCAGCCCTTCAGTCCCATGGTCTCCACCGGCTCGCCCACGGTAAGGCCGATTGCCTTGGCGCTCACGACGAACGCGGTCAGAGCCTTGGCTCCGGCAGCCGGATCCGTGCAGGCCAGCACGACATAGATGTCTGCCTTGCCGGCATTGCGCACGAAAGCTTTGGTGCCATTCAGCACCCAGCCCTGAGCCTGCTTGGTTGCCAGCAGTGCATCTGGTCCAACACCCGGCGTGGGACCGTTTTCGCAAATGGCGAAGGCGCCCAGAGTCTTGGCGGCGGCCAATGCGGGCAGGTAGTCTTTCTTCTGCGCAGGCGTGCCCCAGCGCTGTGATGGCATATGCCGCCAACGCGTGGTTGATGATGATCGAGGCAACCGCCGCGCAACTGCGCGAGAGGTTTTCGACCACTTGCACAAAGCTCACGAAGCCGGCTTCGGCTCCGCCGAATTCAGCGGGAAGAAACAGACCGAGAAAGTCCTGCTCCGCCATCTTCTTGACCATGTCCGCGGGGAATTTGCCTGTTTCGTTCAGCTCCATTGCGATCGGGTCCAGATATTCCTTGGCGAAATCCCGAGCGTTCTTGCCGATCAGTTCCTGTTCTTCGGTAAGTATGAATGCTCATTACTTGCCTGCTTTCTGTGCTGCTGCCACAGCCTGCCGGAGCGGGCGCCAGCACGGCACGCGGAAATCACTAAACGCTGAATCTGGTTGGTGCCTTCGTAGATCTGCATGATCTTGGCGTCACGCATGTACTTCGCGATCTCGGAGGTGTATCCATAGGAGCCCATCAGTTGCACGGCCATGGTGGTGATGCGCATGGCGGTATCCGCGCACAAGGTCTTGGAGACGGCCGATTCCACGGAGAATGGGAGGCCGGCATCGCGCAAATTCATGGCGTAGTACAACAGTTGGCGCGCAGCTTCGACCTCGATGCGCATGTCGGCCAGCTTGAATTGCAGAGTCTGACCGGGCTGCACCTTGGGGTTCAGGTAGCGCTGCTGCAGATATTTCACGCACTCATCGAGCGCACGCTGCGCCAAGCCCACGCTAAGGGCCGCAATCGCGGGACGCGCCATGTCTAGAGTCTTCATGGCGATCTTCATGCCGTCGCCTTCCTTGCCTAAGAGGTTGGAGGCAGGGATGTGAACGTCTTTGAAGAGCAGCTCGACGGTATTGGAGCTGCGGATGCCAAGCTTGTGATCGGTGGTGCCGATGGTGAATCCGGGCCGTCCCTTCTCCACGATGAATGCGGTCAAGCCCTTTGATCCCCTTGGAGGGATCGGTGAGCGCGTAGATGACGTAGACGCTGGCGTAGCCGCCATTGCGTAATCCAGCACTTGGTGCCGTTCAGAATGTACTCGTCGCTAACCTTCGACGGCCATTGACTTGCCGCTGCCCGCATCCGAGCCGGCGCCGGGTTCCGTCAGTCCGAACGAGCCGATCTCGCCGCGTACCATGGGGTCAAAGAAGATCTTCTTCTGCGCCTCGGTGCCCGCCACCAGTACGGAGTCCACGCTGAGGACGCTGGCCGCGAGCGTGGTGCCCATGCCGGCGCAGCCGTAACCCCATTCTTCCAGCACGAATGCCTGAGTCAAGGGCGCTGTAGTCGAGCCCGCCGAACTCCTTCGGGCACGGCCATCGCGAAAATATCTGCTTCTGGCGCGCTACGTGCAACCAGGAAGGGATGGAACTCGCCGCTTCCTGTCGTATTCGGCGGCAACGGGATGATGTGCTTCGGCGACAAACTCTTTCGGGCCGTCTGCTGGAGCTGTTTTTGTTCTGGTGTCAGTAATACTCATATTGATTTCGACCTTTCGTCTACGCCGTTACCAATGAGGCTGTTAGGCCGTTTCAGCGGGCTCGGCCATCCTTGAGCTTCAATGATGCTTGCGCGGAGCTTGCCCCATTTCGGCTTGGAAGATTTCGCTGAGGCATCGGACTTGAGGTTGGGTGAGACCTTAAGAGGTTTAAATTCCATTTAAGCCAGAATGTCTCTCTGTAGATGCTGACTCCCGGAGCGCAACCTCCGTCAAAGTCATTTCACCGTTCTAGCAACTCGAAGACGGCGCGTTCGGTGATATAAAGCACAGGCTGTTTTGTTTTTTTAGCATAGGCGCCGCTGAAGGTCACCTGTTCCACTTTCTTCACGTACTTCTTGCCTTTACCTTCCTGCATGATGACGAGCTTGCCGTCACTACGCCGTTAACTTTGAGGCCGCCGCGCCGTAAACGTTCCGCAATAGACGACCTTTTTGGCGTTCTGCGTGATGTTGATCAATCCCCCGCAGCCGACGCAGCGTCCCTTGAACTTGCTGACGTTCACATTGCCTTCCTTATCGACCTCGGCCATGCCGAGAAACGCCAGAGTCAAGACCGCCGCCGTCGTACCAGTCGAACTGCACCTGTTGCTCTACAAACGCTTCCGCGTTGAACGACATGTCGAAATTCGTCAGTCCGGCAGGGACTCCACCAATGCCACCGAGTTCTGTGGTCAGGGGCCATCATGTCGGCGACCCCTTCCTAGCCAGCGACGATGGCTACTCCGTCGGGCACGCCGATTCTAGGTTCACAACGATTTTCGGGCGCAATTCCATCGCCGCCCGCCGCGCCATGAAAGGCGCTCGTCGAGAGGCAGCTCAGGCAGCGTCCGGAGACGCCTATTCTTCCGTTTCGTTGACTAGTAACTTCGTAATCGCCATACAGCATCGAGTTCAGAATAAGAACGCTGCGGCGCGAAGGGAAATACTTTGTTTGTCTGGAAACCAGATGCGCGGCGTCTTTCCGACGTGCAATATCACAAACCGCTGTGCCAAGGCTTTAGATTCAGTGTCTTGATGGCACGCGCGATAGCTTCTCGGTATGAAAGCGAGACGACGGAGATATGACGGCATATCACAGGTCACAGTGATGGTGTTCACACCGCGCAGGTTTTTTATCTGCTATTTATCTCTTAGGTCTAGGCTGATTCTTGAGGCAACCACGAGCCAGGGTGCCCATCCAGGAACGCTGGGCGATTCGTTATGGAATTCCGTCTCCTTCGCTACTTCGTTGCGGTTGCGGAAGAGTTGAACATCACCCGCGCGGCCGAGCGCCTGCATACCGCACAGCCGTCCCTGAGCCAGCAGATCCGGCAACTCGAACTCATTCTCGGTGTCCCTCTTTTTTATCGCGACAAACATCACCTGGAGTTGACGGAAGCGGGCCGCGTCTTCCTGCGCGAATCGCGGACGATCCTGAAGGATGTGGAGCACGCGATAACCCTTGCTCGCCAGGCGGCACGGGCCGAGGCCGGGCAGATCACGCTTGGCATGGTACCGGGCCCGGAAAGCAAGGTCTTCTCGCGCGCGGTGCCGGTCCTGCTCAGAAACTATCCCGATATTCAGATTATTCTTCGCAGTTTGACTTCCCCAGAGCAGATCGTTGCTCTGCAGAAGAAGGAAATCAACGTTGGGTTCTTGCGTGGCCCTATCGAGGATGAGGAAATCGCGTCAGAAGTGATCATGCGCGAGAAAGTGGTCGCGGTGCTGCCGGCCAGTCATGAGCTGGGGAAGATGCAGCGGGTATCCGTGACCAAACTGGCGAACCTGCCGCTGATACAGATCTCGCGCGCCATCGCTCCTGCTGTGCACGACGCCGCAAATCTAATAGCAAAACAGGCCGGCACGCAGTTCAAGACCCTCCTGGAAACCGAGAACCTCCTCACCTCTTTGAATGCGGTCGCCTCGGGTTTGGGGTTCAGCCTTTTCGCCGAATACGTGGAACAAATCCTTCCCAAGGGCGTGGTTGCGAGGCCGCTCGATCTCGACCCTGTCCCTGAACTGGAACTGCTGGTCGCGTATCGCAAGGACGACCGACTGCCAGCGCTGGGGTTCTTTCTGAGCGTCCTTCGCGAGTCAGTAAAGATGGATGGTGACCTCAATGCGAAGAGATCTACAGCCGATACTCCTAAAGAGGTAAGAAATGCGTCGAGGCCCCAGAGATCGGGATTGGAGTCGTCGCAACATTAAAGCATCAGGAAGCAACTCTAAATCGTCTAAAGGGTTGATATCATTAAACAAGACTTATTGGAGATAGCGCTGAAGATTCAGGCAAGTCCAACGGAATCTGAGGTAACAGGCGTGTGCACGCTCGCCAGGCGATGCTTGCTGTTGGCTGCGGCCCTCCTCGTCTTCTGCGGCAGTGTGTTCGCCTCGGGTCCGAATGATGGCAAGACCTTTTCGGTCGCCTTGACCGTTATCGATGAGAAGAACCAGCCCATCCCGGATGCCGTGGTAGAAGTCCGCTCCGGCGACAAGTCCCTCACCACATCGGCAACCGACGCTGCCGGCAAGGTCAACCTCAGTCTTCCCGGTGTGGGGAATTATGCGCTAGCTGTTAGCAAGAAGGGTTACCTCAGTACCGGGACAACGGTCGAGATCAGCGCAGGTATCCCCGTTCAGGAAATGGACGTGGTCATGAGCGGTGCCGCTCTCAGTCAGCAGAGCGTCACCGTGACGGGCGAGGCGTCCAATCCGGTCACCGAAACCGAGACCAGCCAGAAGACTCTGCCGCTGGAACAGGCAAAGATTAGTTCGACCCGCCCCGCAACTCTGACCGATACGTTGCCTCTTATCCCGGGGATCGTGCGCGCCAAGGACGGTACGGTGCGCATCGCTGGTTTCGGTGAAGATCACAGTGCGTTGCTGGTCAATTCGGTAGATGTCACCGATCCTGCCACCGGCAGTTTCGGCCTCAGCGTGCCCATCGACAGCGTGCAGACCATCCAAGTCTCCGAGATGCCCTACCTGGCGCAGTATGGGAAGTTCACCGCGGGTGTAGTTTCGGCGGAGACACGTCGCGGCGGCGATAAATGGGACTACAGCTTGAACGATCCCTTTCCCGATTTCCGCATCCGCAGCGCGCACATGGAGGGCGTCGCCGACGCTTCTCCGCGCTTCAATCTGAGCGGGCCGCTGGTCAAGAACAAACTTTATTTTGTTGAGGGCGCGGAGTACCTGTTCAACAACCAGGAGGTGCGGACGCTACCTTATCCAGAGAACCTGACCAAGTCCACCGCCTTCAATTCCTTCACCCAGCTTGACGCCATACTGACCCCGAAGCAGACCCTGACCGCAAGCGTTCATTTCGCTCCTCACAGTTTGCAATACACTGGTCTCGACTACTTCAATCCCCAACCGGTGACCCCGGATGCGAACTTCCACGAATCCACCGCGATGCTGACCCATCACTGGGCGATTGGCGACGGACTGCTGCAGAGCACGTTTGCAGGCACGGCGGTTTCCAGCGAGGTTTCGCCGCAGGGCAACGCCGACATGGTGCTCACGCCGGGGGGCAATGGGGGAAATTACTTCAGTTACAACTCCCGCAGCGCCACCCGCCTGGTGTGGATGGAGCAGTGGACGCCGCGGGCCTTGCAGTTTCACGGCCAACACATTTTCCAGATTGGCTCTGTAATCGGACATAGTGAGAATGAGGGCAACTTCCTGGGTAACCCGGTGACGTTGCAGAATGCCAGCGGCCAGGTCATACAACAGATCCGTTACGTCGGAGGCAAGCCGTACTACGTTTCCGATACCGAGCCCGCCATTTACGCCCAGGACCACTGGATACTGAATCCGCACCTCGCACTGGATGCTGGAATTCGTCTGGAAGGTCAGACCATTACTTCTACCACGCGCGCCGCACCGCGTACCGGTTTCGTGTGGTCACCGGGTGACTCCGGCACCACCGTCGTCAGGGGCGGCATCGGCGTTTTCTATGACTCAGTGCCGTTGGATGTCTATGCCTTCAACAGCTATCCGAATCAGCTCATCACCACCTACAACGGGCAGGGCTTGCCTGTCGGGCCGCCGATTCTCTATCTCAACTTCACAAGCCAGGCGGCAGAATCGACCTTCCCATTTATCGATCGGAAGCTAAAGAGCGGGAACTTCGCGCCCTACAGCACGGCATGGAATCTCGAGTTTGAACGGACAGTGAAACGGTGGTTGATGGTCCGCGTGAAGTACCTGCAGAGCCACGAGCAGGACATGATTACCCTGCAGCCCGGGTCGTCGGGAACCAGCCTGCCTTCGTGCTGGGCTCTTCAGGATGGGCGCAAACCCGCCAGGCTGAGTTCACGGCCCGCATCGGGTCGGCCGGGCCACGCCAGTTCTTCTTCTCCTACGTGCGGCAGTATGCGTACGGTGATGTCAACGACGCGGGCTCCTACTTGGGGAACTTCCCTTCGCCGGTGATTCAGCCGAACCTGATCGCCAGCTTGCCCAGTGAAATCCCCAACCGCTTCCTGTTGTGGGGAACCTACGGGAATCTGCCGAAGAAAATCACGTTGTCTCCGCACGTCGAGTATCGCAACGGATTCCCTTACCAGCCGACGAACGTGTATCAGCAGTGGGTGCCCACGACCGGGCCGCAGTCCCGCTACCCCAATTACTTCTCGCTGGACATGAGGGTGTCGAAGGATGTGCAGGTGAATCTGCAGCACGCGGTGCGGTTATCTCTGACGGTCCGCAACCTGACGGATCATTTCAATCCGCTGGAAGTCTACTCGAACATCGCCGATCCCCAGTACGGAAGGTTCTTCGGCAACTACGATCGCAAGTTCCTCTTCGACTTCGACTTCCTGTTCTAGACCGACAGTCAGGCGTTTGCCTTGGGATCCGGCCCACTACCCGCCACCCAGCGCGTTATTTACGATCTGCTGTGCCTCATCCACGATGGCGTCCAGATGGGCTTCATCCTTGAAACTTTCTGCGTAGATCTTGTAAATGTTTTCGGTGCCGGAAGGGCGGGCCGCGAACCAGCCGCGGGCTGCCACCACTTTCAGCCCGCCGATGGGAGCGTCGTTGCCCGGAGCGCGAGTCAGTTTGGCGGTGATCGCCTCACCAGCCAGATTTGATTCCTTCACATCGTCAGGCGACAACTGCTCCAGCTTAGCCTTCTGCGCGGGCGTTGCCGGCGCGTCAATGCGCGTGTAGTAAGGCATGCCGAACTCTGCCGTCAATTCTCGAAAGTGCTCGCCCGGATCTTTGCCGGTGCGCGCGGTAATCTCCGCGGCCAGCAGGTCCATGATGGGACCGTCTTTGTCGGTCGACCACACCGTGCCGTCCAGTCGCAGGAAGCTCGCGCCTGCACTCTCTTCGCCCCCAAAGCAGAACGAACCATCAAATAGTCCCGGCACAAACCATTTGAAGCCGACAGGAGTCTCGCAAAGCCGGCGACCGAGCTTGTTCACTACCCGGTCGATCATGCTGCTGCTGACCAGAGTCTTGCCCACAGCGACGTGTGCCGGCCAGCGTTCACGGTGGGTGAGCAAGTATTGAATCGCAACGGCAAGATAGTGATTGGGGTTCATCAGACCAGCCGATGGCGTCACGATTCCGTGCCGGTCCGAATCCGGGTCATTGGCGAAAGCAACCTGGTACTTATCCTTGAGACCCACAAGACGGGCCATCGCGTAAGGGCTGGAGCAATCCATTCGAATCTTGCCGTCGTGGTCGACGGTCATGAAAGAAAAGGTGGGATCGATCGCAGGATTAACGACCTTTATGTCGAGCCCATAGACCGAGTTGATCGGTTCCCAATAAGGCCGGGCGGCGCCGCCCAGCGGATCTACGCCCAACTTCAGGCCAGCAGAGCGAATCGCATCCATATCAACGACATTTCGCAAATCATTGACGTAGGGGAGTACGAAATCTTCCTGGTGCGTGGCTGCTGCCTTAATTGCAGCCGAGAACGGCACTCGCCCGACGCCGGTATTCTTCGCCCGTAACAACTCGTTCGCCCGGTCTTCGACCCAACGCGTAACGTCGGTATCGGCTGGCCCACCGTTGGTCGGGTTGTACTTGAAACCGCCATCTTCCGGCGGATTGTGCGATGGCGTGATAACAATGCCGTCCGCAAGATGGTCTTTACGGCCGCGGTTGTAAACCAGAATGGCGCGCGAAATTACCGGCGTCGGAGTAACACCGTCCTGGCGCTGGATTATGGTCTCGACATTGTTGGCCGCCAGCACTTCGAGCGCCGTGCGCTGGGCAGGACCGGAGAGTGCATGCGTGTCCTTGCCCATGTAGAGCGGGCCATCGGTGCCCTGGCTGCGCCGGTATTCGCAGATCGCCTGCGTGATCGCCAGTATGTGGGCCTCGGTGAATGTGCCCTTAAGCGGCGTGCCCCGGTGCCCACTGGTCCCGAAGCTGACCATCTGGGTGGCATCGCTCAGGTCGGGCTGACGGTCAAAGTACTCCCGTTCCAGCCGCCCCACGTCAATCAGCATGTCCTTTGGGGCAGGCCGTCCGGCAAGGGGAGAGATCGTCACCTGTGTCTTGCTTTCGATAGCCATCGGTCGCTCCTCGTTAGTGTGCAGCGCTCCAATCAAGGCCCCACGTGCCGCGTGTCGTTCCACAGTCCGATCACCGGCCGCGAAAGATTACGTTCATAGCTCAGCGTGCTTAAGCTTGCGGTACTGAGCAGGAAGTACCTGCCACCGCCCGCGTCGAGAGCCAGCCATCGCGCCGCAAGCGTCCGCAGGAAGTGGCCACTCGAAAAAAGTAGCACGTCTCCGTGGATCGCACGAACTCGGTTCACTACCCGGTCAGCCCTGGCGGCGACTTGCTCAGGCGACTCACCTCCGGGGCAGCCATCGCGAAACATTTGCCAGTCGGGACGCTTAGCAAGGATCTCAGCACTGGTAAGACCTTCGTATTGGCCGTAATTCCATTCCACAAGATCACGATCAACCTCGGCGACGTCACCGAAGCCAGCCAGTTTACAGGTCAGCGTCGCACGCTGTAAGGGACTGGTAAATACCTTGGCAAATGTCATTTCCTTCAGCCGCTCTTCGAGCGCAAGAGCGTTGCGCTGACCGCGCTCGGTCAGCGGCAGATCGGTAAGTCCAGTGTGCTGCCCCGAAAGGCTCCAGGCGGTTTCACCGTGCCTGGCCAGATAAACCACCGGAAGCGATTCACTCATGCGGCTGCTCCTCTCGCACTGCTGATTTTGTACGCGGAACTGGAGAATCTCCTGGTTGCAGCAATCAATTATCGCGGGGTACAGTCCATATTGCGAGCGTTGAAGATAGTACCGCATGTTTGTTTACATGGGAGTAACAAATGGAAGTCATCCACGATCAAATCCGCACCGGAACCAGCACTGCCGATCTGAAACAAGCCATCCTGGACAATCTCTATTACGTTCAAGGCCGCGTACCGGAATTGGCGACACCCATCGACTGGTATATGGCAGTGGCCTACACCGTCCGTGATCGTGCGATGAACGACTGGATCAAGTCGTTCTCTCTCATGCGGCATGAAGACATCAAGATTGTCGGATACCTGTCTGCCGAATTTCTCATCGGCCCGCAGTTGGGCAACAACCTTCTGAACCTCGGCATCCACGACCAGGTACAGCAGGCCGTTTCCGAACTGGGGCTCGACCTGGACACACTCTTGCGGCAAGAGCCTGAGCCCGGGCTCGGCAACGGTGGGCTGGGCAGGCTCGCGGCCTGCTACATGGATTCGCTGGCGACCCTGCGCATTCCGGCGATCGGCTACGGGATTCGCTACGAGTTCGGACTGTTCAACCAGGAGATCCGCGATGGCTGGCAGGTAGAGAAGACGGACAAGTGGCTGCGCTTCGGCAATCCCTGGGAAATTTGCCGGCCTGAGATTTTCTATCGTGTCGGGGAGGCGGTCACACCGAGCAATACCACGATGAGCAGGGAAACGTTCGCGTTCGCTGGGTACCCGCCGCACGTGGTGAAAGGCGTGGCCTACGACACGCTGGTCGCCGGATACGGCGGCGGCATGGTGGACTTCCTCCGGCTGTGGGGATCAGAGGCGGTCGAGGATCTTCGATTTGCAGGCCTTCAATGTTGGCGACTATTACAAGGCGGTCGAGGAGAAGGTCTCTTCCGAGACGATCAGCAAAGTTCTCTATCCCAATGACGAGCCGGAAGTGGGCAAGAAGCTCCGCCTGGCAGCAGCAGTACTTCTTCACTTCCTGCTCGCTGCAGGACATGATCCGAATTCAGTTTCTGCGCGGAAAGAGCCTCGACACGTTCCACGAGAGCTTCGCGGTACAGCTCAACGACACTCACCCTTCCATTGCCGTGGCAGAACTGATGCGGCTTTTCGTCGATGAGCACCGCATGGATTGGGACAAGGCGTGGGAAATTACCCAGAAGACGCTGGGCTATACCAATCACACGCTTTTGCCGGAGGCGTTGGAGAAGTGGTCGCTGCCGCTGTTCGCCAGCCTTCTGCCGCGGCACCTGGAGATCATCTACGAAATCAATCGCCGCTTCCTCGATGAAGTGCGAGCGGAAATATCCCAACGACAACGGCCGGGTGGCGCCGCATGTCGATCATCGACGAACACGGCGAGAAGTACGTCCGCATGGCGAATCTCGCGACCGTCGGCAGCCATGCCGTCAACGGCGTCGCGAACTGCACTCCGAACTGCTCAAGAAGACGGTGTTGCACGACTTCTACGAATTCTCTCCGCAGAAGTTTCTCAACGTCACCAATGGCGTAACGCCCCGGCGGTGGCTCGCTCTCTGCAATCCCGAACTGAGCCAGCTCATCACCAGCAAGATCGGAGCGGGATGGATTACGCAACGAAGATGAGCTGCGAAAATTGGAGCCCTTTGCCGAGGACGCGGCCTTCCGCAGCGACTGGCGCAAGGTGAAGCAGACGCGCAAACAAGAGCTGGCCGCGTGGATCGAAGAACGCACTGGCATCGTGGTTGATCCAGCCACGCTGTTCGACATGCAGGTGAAACGCATCCACGAGTACAAGCGCCAGTTGCTGAACATCCTGTACGTAATCAGCCTGTACAACCAGATCAAGAAGAACCCGCAAGGCAGACATCACTCCGCGCACCGTGATTTTTGGCGGAAAGGCCGCTCCCGGGTACTTCATGGCGAAGCTGATCATCAAGCTCATCAACTCTGTCGCCGACGTCATTGACCGTGACCCGGCCGTCAGCGACCGCCTGAAAGTGGTCTTCTTCCCGAACTTCAACGTCACCAACGGTCAGATGATCTATCCTGCCGCCGACTTGTCGGAGCAGATCTCGACCGCGGGCAAGGAAGCCTCAGGGACCGGCAACATGAAGTTTTCCATGAACGGCGCGCTCACCATCGGCACCCTGGACGGAGCCAACGTCGAGATCCGCGAGGAGGTGGGAGCGGAGAACTTCTTCCTCTTCGGCCTGACCGCCGAACAGGTCATGGAACTCAAGGCCGGAGGTTACAATCCCCGGCACTATTACGAAGCCAATCCCGTGCTGCGGGAAGTCATCGATCAGATCGCCTGCGGGTGTGTTCTCGGTGGGAAATAACGATCTATTCAAACCCATCGTCAATTCGCTGCTGAGCCAGGACCCCTATCTGGTACTGGCAGATTTTCAATCCTATCTGGAGTGCCAGCACCAGGTCTGAAAGGCGTTTCGCGATCAGGAGCAGTGGACGCGGATGTCGATTCTGAACGTCGCCCGCATGGGCAAGTTCTCGTCGGACCGCTCGATTCGGGAGTATTGCGCAAACATCTGGAACGCCATACCGGTTGACCCTAACCCGAAAGTGGCTGCAGGGGCAGCTAAGTCGTCCCGGAGGGCGCGACAAATTTAGCCTAGGGCGGAGGCGGCAAACGTCGGTTTCGAGCCCGATCGCGTTTTTGCCTGATTGTGCCGCCCCTTGAAAGGGGCTCGGGGATCATCGGGGGCCGCTTTCCCACAGCTTCCGCTGTGGGCTAATCAGTTTCGCCCTTCGGGCTGGCGACTTTGTGGTGGCGCGCCCTGGGCACAACCGCGGTTGGGTGCCCGGCGATAGACCCCCCTGTGCCAAAACGGCGTCAGCAGTCAGTTCATCCAAGATGGGAACCGGCTAGGAAGAAAAGCGCATTTCCTAAAGTGCGTTTCCTCGCACGTCAGTTAGAATCGCGACATGGCCATCCACGAGACTTCCTACGATACCTGGCTTACAAAAGTGAGGGAGGCGCTCGACTCCATCAACATGCCAATGGAAGATTGGCAAGCGGTATCGGGATTTGATTTCGAGCGGGAGTTTGCAGCGGGGGCATCTCCGGATGAGGCAGCCTCAAGAGCGAACAGGTTTTGGTGGCTGCAACAGAACAGGCGAATAAACCAAGACTGCTGCCGCATACGGAATTGCTGGCTGCCCCGCAATCACCAAGGCGAGTGCCAGCCTCTGTGAGTCAAGCAGAATGCTGGGGAAGCGGTTTCTGCTACTGGATCTCAATTTTGAGTGACATATCAGTTTCAACCTCTTCCAAGCGACGATTATATTCGAACACGATAGCTTGCAGTGTCGTGAAGAAGTCTTCTCCTCTTTCCGTCGACAGCTCGATGATGTTCTGCGTGATGAAGTCTTCAATCGCAAGGATAGAAATTCGATCTGCAATGCCCTCGTTTTCAGCACGCCAAGAGGCTTTTGCCAGGTGTTGGCGCGGAATAAGCAAAACGGGGTGCACTCCAGTTTCGACATTCTCCTTGCATCGCGGAATAGCCTCTTTGCCATCCGTCGCGGTGACGTGATAGCTCACTCTTTCGAGAGGGAAATCTCCGCTGCGCTTAGTCTGCATATCTGCCGCATGCCCCGGGAAATTGGGTATTTCGACTTTTGGATGGCGGGTTTTTAGTTTGGCACCGACTAAATGCTGCTCCACTTTGCCACCGGACCGTCCGCGAGCTTTAGCCAATATCTCGGCAACCCAAGTTGAAGGAGATGATTGTCTATCACAATTTATCTTCAGGGGTTGTCGCGCAAGCCAATCTCTCGCTTTTGCGACCAAAAGCTCGATACCAACTTGCAGCTGTTGGTCCCTGATCGATTGATCCTGGTCAAGCTTTCGGCCGTAATCGAGACGCTCAATCAATTTGCGGGCATCTTGATGCACCTGTCTCGTCGTTGCTTCCTTCAAGAATTTGCTAGGAAGGCCGTACTTCGCCAGCACTAACGGAAGTTTGTTACGCGAGCCCTTAAGTTCACCACCGCTGCTGAATACGTCCTCTTCAGTCACAGGAGATCTTTCGCGAAGCCTGTCGAGCAGCACCATCCCACCCGCGATCGTGTTTCGTGAGATCTTGCTATTACGAGTGCATGACTGAAGCCACTCTTTGATAACAGATCTTATGTCGAGATGAGTTCTCAACCGTGCCTCGCCAGAGTAAGACTATGCCTTTGGAATTTCCAGTAATAGACCGCGCATTAGTTCTGAGGCCACAAGGGTCAAGTATTCTCTGCAATCCATCGGACGACAGGCACACAAACCGCATCGCCGAAACCGAACAAAGCCTGGTTCAGGGGAACCGTGATTCGGAAATCATCCTTTACACCCTGCAAGCGAGCGCACTCCCTGGCTGTCAATGATCGACCCCTGTACTCTCCTTTGCCCGCTTTGAAAAGGATCTGCCGGCCACTGCCTCCTCGTGGAGTACGCAAGCATCCCGCGAGGCCATCTATACGAAGTTCGGCCATCGACCGCCCGTGCCGAATACGGCGGAAGGCCGTGCCAAATGAGTCCTCACCGCCCGCGATCATGGCATCCGCCACTCTGCGATGCCGCTCGCTTAGCTGATTTAGGAAATACTCAGCCCTTTCTTGATTCCACCAGTGCGGATCATCATCGGGAAGGTCTTCAAGAATGCCCGCCAACTTCCGATCTGTAGCGCCGGGTTCTGGCAAAGGACGTATGTGCCATCCGAGATGCGGGTGTTCGCGAATAAAAGTAACCAATTGCTTTGGCCTAATGAGGGATGAAGCTAAAGCGACCGCCGATGATGGTGACGGTTTCTGCGGCGTGGCAACAACGAACATTCGAACGCGACTTTGAGGAACGAAACGCGCTGCGTCAAGAACGAAAGCATCACAACTGTATCCAAGGTCGTTGAGCGCGGAAAGTGCTGCTTCGAAATCCTTGCCGTTGTGAGAGGTCAGAAACCCGAATACGTTCTCCAGCAAGATCAGAGGCGGCTTTCGATTCTTCATCTCGCGCAGAATTCGAATGACCTCCCAAAATGTGCCCGACTGGCTGCCGTTCAGACCGTTCCGAGCCCCCGCCAAAGATAGATCATTGCAGGGAAATGATGCAGTAAGCAAAGCCGAGCTAGGAATCTCGCTGCCTTGAATCTCGCAAATACTGCGTTGATCGAACTGGCGAGTGTCAAAGTTGGCGGCATACATTTCGTGCTTCTGAGGATCATTGTCATTTGCGAATACAGTCTCCCAGTGTGCCGCATCCAGCGCGCGCCGAATCAAACCTATTCCTGCAAAAAGCTCGACCACCGTCCGACGGGGTAATTCGACAAAAGCATGCGTTTTGCGTTTGCTGATCCCAGCGATTGCGCTCAACGTTCGTGAGATACAGGACTGAACATCAGCATGGACTTCACTTTCCCAAAACCTTAGTACACGCCAACCTGCGGCGAGCAGCACCGCTGTGTTTTTGAAGTCCCGCTCCACATTGCGAGATAGTTTGGTGGTCCAATAGGCCCCATTACGAATTGAGAACAGCTGCTGGTCGAGTGAGTCAAACCCCCTGAGCCTGTACTGCTTGCCATGCCAGAAGTCGCCGTCGATGAAGATGGCTAGCCGTTTTCCAGGAATGACGATGTCTGGTTTACCCGGCAAATCAACATCGCACACGCGAAATGAACGTACACCGGCGCGGCGCAGCGCTTTCCGAAAAATCGCTTCCGGTTCCGTGTTTGTTGCCGGAATTCGGCCCATTACTTCTGAGATTTGTGCGGTCGTCCTAGCAGAGCGAACTGGTACGGTCGCCATCTAACAAGATCCCTCGGCTGTCGACCCCTATACTCGCGTGAGTTGCGAGCGGGGTCAAGTATTCTTCCGTCGACTGACGAGCATAGTGCAAACGCCTTCGTCCGGTGCGATGAGTGCATTGTACGTGGAAGCGTCTGGGCGGGGCCTTTTCTGCTTGGACTGCGGGCTCATCACATTGAACGGTGATAAAACGCCTTGGTCCGGCGTCCGCGAGCGCGTACACTGGTCGTGAAGGATGTGGAGGAGTTGCGCCCGAGCGGCTCCCAGAACATCCTCGAGGGCAGGACCAAGTGGCTCGACCACGGCTGGATAGCTTGTTGCACTTGCGCTGCTGGCAGATTCTTCCCACCTTCCTACTTCTCCGTCCGCGACATTCGCCCTCTAAGTGCTTATTTCTTGGTATTTTGCACGTAACTCCTAATGGCTCAATATTTTGCCGGGAATTTCCCTGTAAACCATTGATTCCAAAGAAAAATGGAAAGGGGGGGAGGGGGTACCCCTTAAGCGGTTTGCCAGCCGCCAGTAGTCAGTTGCAAAAAAGCAGTTGTCAGGAATCAGTTGCCAGTTGGCAGAAGGCGGATGGGAGGCGTTTCGCAGTTTTCAGAGCAGACGCGGCGAAGATGTCTCACTTTGCTTGCCGGCCTCTCTCATAGGCGGGGCGCGCCAAAAGAAGCGCCAGCAAGGCATGAAGAACGCATGCCGGCCACAGCAAGTAGCTGACGAAACCTGCGCCAACTCTGAGATAGCCAAGATAAAGAGCTGCGAGCAGGTTGTAGATGAACAGTGCGACAAGCGCCTGCGTGCTAGCGTCATCGCCGCCCGGCCGGCACGCCAGCCCCAGCGAGAGCAGCCCCAACCCGGCCAGCCGGCCGACCGCGATGCCGGTGTTGGAAAGGCCGACGCCTAACAGCAGTCGGGCAACGAAGTCGGGGTCGGCGATCAAGGCAACTCCGGTGGCTACCTCAATCGCTGCCGATAACGACACCACCGTTCTCGTTTTCATGTGTGACTTGTCTTGCCTGCAAAACTTCGTGAGATTGAAGTGGCGCCGGCAGCTCTGCGGGCGGCAGCGCGCTTGCGTGAATCCCCGGCGGTCTGTCTCCCAGCGTGCTAGTTGTTGACTCTGGCCATGGCGTCGTCCACCTTCTTCTGGTCCTCCGCCGTCAACTGCGACGGACCGAGGTTGACCGTCAACTTGTCGATTGCTCCGGTGAACGTGAATGGACAATCGTAGTTGAAGTCCACCGGCGTGCGGGTGTCGAGCCCGACGTCGAAGCTCTCGTCGGCCGGCATGAGGAACGGAATGGTGTGCTCGATCGTCTTGCGGGCGACCTCCTTGCCATCCACGCTCAGCACGCCGGTGCCGCCCTTGGCGAGGCCCGGTCCGTCGTACTTGAAGTCAAATACGATGGTGTGTTTGCCTTCACCCAGCGATGAAAGTCCTTCCCAGCGCGACCGCTCCAGGTCCAGGAAGTTGTACACGAACACCGGCCGCCCGCGGCCAATGTGTAACAAGTCGGTGGCGAACGCCAGGAGCAGCCCGAGGGCTGCAACCGCCACGAACGCGTAGCCGAACCGCTTTCTCCACTTACCGGCTGTGCCGATGAAGAGCAGCAGCAATCCGAAAATCAACAAAGCCATACCGAAGTACTTGACCGGTTTGCTGTGGAAGAACCAGCTTGCCCCCGGACTCAGCATGATCCCGTAGCCGCCGGATTGGCCGCCCGCTGTGGCGATCATTCCCTCGGCGCCGCCACTGGGGATCGTTACCTCCGCAGTGATGGTGTAGTCCCTGCCCAGTGTGTTGGGAGCATTCCCCATGGGGATGTTGGGATTCTCGCCAGTGTAGGTAAAGACCGTCCTCCCTGCCACCGCGCTCGGCCTCGCCGTAAGCGCGCGCACGAAGCCCGAATTGTCCAGAGGGAAAACCTGGTATTTCCCCGCTTCTTTCAGAAACAGCGCCTGCATTTCCTTCAGTTTGCCAGGCATTTTCGTCGCCAAGTCGTTGTACTCCGAATAGTCCTCTGCGATGTGGTAGAGCTCCCATTGGTAGTCGTCGAGGGCCGTCTGCTTGCCCGTTCCCATCTCCCAGGAGGGGGAGGGCGGCGTGGTGGCGGCAATCCAACCGTCGTGATAGATGGCGCGGTTGCCGACCATCTCGAAATACTGCGTGTCGCGTTTCGAGGGCGCATTGGCGTTGGCGGAGTCAAAGGTGTAAGTCATGCTCACGCCTTCGATGGGCTTCTGCTTGATTCCGTTGACCTCGTCGGGCGCCTGAATGCCGGCGGCTTCGAGGATGGTCGGGACAATGTCAATGACATGGTGGAACTGAGTACGAATCCCGCCTTCGTCCTTGATATGGCCGGGCCAGGAAATAGCCAGCCCCTGCCGGGTCCCGCCGAAATGCGAGGCCACCTGCTTGGTCCACTTGAAGGGTGTATCGAATGCCCATGCCCAGGCCACAGACATATGCGGGTAGGTCTTGGCCGAGCCCCAGTCTTCATAATGCAAAGCATTTAGGGCAAGGACGGGCTTGACCTCCGGCATATTGATGATGCCGTTGTAAGCCGTGTACTGATTGAACGTGCCATACACGGTGCCTTCGGCGCTGGTGCCGTTGTCGCCGTCGATGTAGATGATCAGCGTGTTGTCGAGTTTGCCCATCTTCTGGACCTCGTCAATCACACGGCCAATCTCGTAGTCGGTGTAGGCGGTGTACGCGGCAAAGACTTCCGCCTGGCGGGCGTACATCTTCTTTTCCGCCTCACTGAGCGAGTCCCACTTGGGCAGCTTGGCTCCCCCGTACTCCGCCTGTCCGTCGGGCCATGGCGTCAGCGTCGTGTTCGGCGGAATCACGCCCAGCTTTTTCTGGTTTTCGAAGATCTGCTCGCGCAGCTTTTCCCAGCCCATGTCGAACTTGCCTTTGAACTTGTCAATCCATTCCTGCGTCGGCTGGTGCGGCGAGTGCGAGCCACCGGGCACGTAATACAGGAAGAACGGCTTGTCGGGTGCGGCCGCGTTCAGGTCCCTCAGATACTTGATAGCATCGTCGGCCAGGTCGGTGGTGAGGTTGTAGCCCTTCTTGCCGACCCAGGGATACACCGCCGTGGTGTTGCGGAACAGATAGGGCGTCCACTGGTCGGTTTCGCCGCCCAGGAAACCATAGAAGTACTGAAAGCCCATGCCGATCGGCCATTGGTCGAACGGCCCGGCAGTGGTGCTGTAGGTGAATCCCGGTGTGTTGTGGTCTTTGCCGAACCACGAGGTAGCGTAACCATTCTCCTTCAGGATCTCAGCGATGGTAGCGTTATCGGGACCGATGACAGAGTCATAGCCCGGGTAGCCGGTGGACAATTCGCCAATGACGCCGAAGCCAACCGAGTGGTGGTTGCGGCCGGTGATCAGTGCCGCCCGCGTCGGCGAGCACAGAGCCGTCGAGTGGAACTGAATGTAGCGCAGCCCCGACTTGGCGATACGGTCCAAGTTCGGGGTAGGAATGACGCCGCCAAAGGTGCCGGGCACGCCGTAGCCCTGGTCGTCAGTCATAATGAGGAGCACGTTGGGCGCGCCCTTGGGAGGCACAACGCGCGGCGGCCACCAGGGTTTGGAAGTCTTGTAAGTTTCCGTGATTACGCCGCCGAACTTCGGGGGCGGAGGTGGGATTTGCTTTCCGTTAATCGTGGTCGTAGCGTCGGCCTGTCCCAAAGTGCCCGTGACCTGCTGCGCCATCGCACCCGCTGCCAGCAAAGACATCAGAAAAATCAAAGCGACGCGAATGAATCGTGGAAACTGCCAGCGTTCTTCGAACATGCCGAATTCCTCTCTAGGACCTTCTGGTTTGGGTACGCTGTGGGAATTCCCTGGCCGGAGTTGCGATGAGTTCGATCCCCACGATCAACCCACCACGCAACCGCGCCGGTCGACCAGCGCGGCGCTATTTTATGTGTGGCGGAGTGTAGCCCGCGCAACCCTCTCAATCAACTGGCAAAATTACCAGTGCGATGATGCTTTTGTACGAGGGAAGCTGACTTCGCCCGCATCAGCACAGGGCCAACATGACCTACACGGGAGCCTGTATTTCGAGGGTATCCAATCGTAATTGACGGATAGGATGCCAACAGCCCAATCAGGGACCTACCATCACCGAATCCTCCGCATCTCCGAGTTGGGCCGTTTACGCGGGTGGACGCACAGCCAGTCGGGGACGATGAATGCCGCTTTCCCCCCACATACGAAACCCGCCAAGAAACGCGTTGGCATTGTCTCCGGCCCGGCAATGAGGAGGCAGAGTCTTCAGCTTCTTGGCGTTGCCGCCTCCCAGAACAACTTCGTCGGGCTGTAGCGCAGCGATCAGGACCTTGACCACGTCCTCGACGTATTGCCGCCATTTCTTCTTGCCGAATCGCTCCAATCCGCGGAGACCTACATAATCTTCGAACGTGGCTTTCTTGTAAGGAAGGTGGGCTAGTTCCATGGGCTGCACTTCGCCATCAACGACCATCGTGGAGCCAAGACCGGTTCCGAGGCCCAAGAACAGCATCTTCCCTTTCTCGTAGCTTCCCAGAGCTTGCATGGCGGCATCGTTGATGACCTTCACCGGACATCCAAATGCCTTTTCAAAGTCAAAGCCGACCCACCCCGGCGCGAGGTTATGGGGCTCCGCAACCGGCCGCTGACGCCTGACCGGACCTGGATAGCCAATCGACACCACGTCGTACTCCCAGTCCGCAGCTAGCCTCTTGGCCTCAGAAACCATTTGTTTGGCCGTCAGCGTCGGTCCGGAGACAAACTTCCGCGGCTCCTTCTGTCCGGTAGCGAGTATCTTGACGTGAGTCCCGCCTACATCGACAGCCAGCACGTTCATTGCGGACCCTCCCAGGTCTGAGCGCATTGGTTTTAGCGCCGCGCTTCTGGCGTTAACACCGAAGTAGGCGAGTTTAGTCTAATTTCAGGCAATCTGTACACTTGTTCACTTCACTTCCTGCTTGCCAATTTCCGTTTCTCGGAACACAATCGGCATCCATAGCTTTCGCTGGAAATGACTCGGCCCTGACGTGCCGCAGGACTTGGCCGGACTCCGCTGCGCATGGCAAGTGCGGGAGAAACGCGCTGCTCGGCCGGTTTGAGAGCCGAAATGAATAGCGACTACATTCTTGAAACGAAAAATCTCGGCAAAGAGTTCAGCGGGTTTGTCGCCGTACAAGATGTCTCGCTCCGTGTCCGCAGAGGCACAATCCACGCACTGATCGGTCCCAACGGCGCTGGCAAGACAACGGTCTTCAATATGCTTACCAAGTTTCTAGCGCCGACCCGGGGGACCATCCACTTCAAGGGCAACGACATTACACGGGAGAAGCCGGCAGAGATCGCGCGACGTGGCATCGTGCGTTCGTTCCAGATCTCGGCTGTGTTCCCGCATCTCACCGTTCTCGAAAATGTGCGCATCGGGCTGCAACGCAAATTGGGTACCTCATTTCATTTCTGGCGGAGCGAAGACTCTCTGCAGCAACTGAACGAGCGGGCATTGAAACTGCTGGACGACGTGGGCTTGCGTTCGTCCGCGAACGTCGTGGCGGTGGAGTTGCCATACGGAAGCAAGCGGGCGCTGGAGATCGCTACCACTCTGGGGCTGGATCCCGAACTCCTGCTGCTCGACGAGCCGACGCAAGGCATGGGCCACGAAGACGTGGAAAAGGTAAAGGAGTTGATCCGCAAAGTCGCCGCCGACCGCACGGTCCTGATGGTGGAACACAACATGGGCGTGGTTTCGCACCTCTGCGACGTAATCACGGTAATGCAGCGCGGCTCCGTGATTGCGGAGGGAAGTTACGAGGCCGTGTCCAACAACCCGCAAGTCATGGAGGCGTATATGGGGGTTGCCGCCCATGCCTAGTGCCGCAGCGGTCGAGTACCTGAGAGTCACCGACCTGCACGCGTTCTATGGCGAATCGCACATCTTGCACGGCGTGGATTTCAATGTATTTCGCGGCGAACTGGTGGCCCTGCTCGGCCGTAACGGCGCTGGACGCACCACCACGCTGAAATCAATTTTGGGGCTTGTGGGCAAACGCAGCGGATCCATTATGGTGAACGGCCGTGAAGTGATCCAGTGGCCGACCCATCGCATCGCGCGCCTTGGGATTGGTTATTGCCCCGAAGAGCGCGGCATATTCTCCAGCCTGACGGCCGAAGAAAACCTGATGCTGCCGCCAAAACTCACCAGCGAAGGCATGGGACTGGATGATATCTATACGATCTTTCCCAACCTGAAGGAACGGCGGCGAAGTCAAGGGACACGGCTTTCCGGGGGAGAGCAGCAGATGCTGGCCATGGCGCGTATTCTGCGGGCCGGGGCGCGCCTGCTGCTGCTGGACGAGATATCCGAGGGCCTCGCTCCCGTGATCGTCCAGAAGTTGAGTGAAGTGATCCAGAAGCTGAAGGAGCGAGGCTTCACAATTCTCTTGATCGAACAGAATTTCCGTTTCGCGTCCAAACTCGCTGACCGGATGTATGTGCTCGAGCGGGGCCGCATTGCGGTCGAAGTTGCAAGGCAGGAGATACCAGAGAAGCAGTCGCTGTTGGAAGAATTACTCGGGGTTTGAGGCGGTGAACGCTGCGGGCGTCCGTCGCCAATCGGATTTCGCTGGCGCACAGACATACATAAGGAGGAAGTGGAATGAAACGTAACTTCGTCAGCATGCTACTCGGATGTTTACTACTGTTGAGCGCGATTGGGGCAGCGGCCCAGGCGAAAGCAGCCGCCGGAAAGATTTCAGACGGCGCAGTGAAAATCGGCGTCATTACCGACCTTTCAGGGCTCTACTCAGACCTTAGCGGCCAAGGTTCCGTCATCGCTGCACAGATGGCCGTAGCCGACTTCGGCGGAAAGGTGCTGGGGCGCCGATCACGGTCGTGTCCGCCGATCACCAGAACAAGGCGGACATTGCCGCCAACAAGGCGCGGGAATGGTTCGACACCCAGGGCGTGGACGTTATCGTAGATGGAGTGAACTCCGCGGCCGGCCTGGCAGTCAGCAAGGTCGCCAATGAGAAGCACCGCATCTTTATCGATTCCGGCGCCGGTTCCACGCGGTTTACCAATGAGGATTGCAACCCCTACACGATTCACTATGCCTACGACACTTACGCCACAGGAAGCGTGACCGGCAAGGCGGTGGTGCAACATGGCGGCAAGACCTGGTTCTTCATCACCGCGGATTACGCTTTTGGCAAGTCGCTGCAACAGGACACCACGACAGCGATCACTGGAGTGGGAGGCAAAGTCCTTGGCTCCGCGCTGGCTCCTCTCAACGCTCCTGATTTCTCTTCCTACCTGCTGCAGGCCCAGGGCTCCGGGGCCCAGGTGATTGGTTTGGCCAACGCCGGCGGCGACACCATTAACTCCATCAAGGCGGCGTCTGAATTCGGCATCAACAAGAAGCAGACACTCGCCGGACTGCTGGTTTTCATCACCGACATTCATGCTCTCGGCCTGCAAGTTACGCAGGGCATGTACGTCGCCGATGGCTTCTACTGGGACTTGAATGACGATACCCGCAAGTGGAGCAAAGCGTTCGAGGCCAAGGCACATAAAATGCCAACCATGGTGCAGGCAGGCGTGTACTCCTCGACGCTGGAGTACCTGCGGGCCGTGCAGGCCGCTGGCACCGACGACGCTGACGCGGTGATGGCCAAGCTGAAACAGATGCAGTTGAACGACGTCTTCGTAAGGAATGGCTACATCCGCACGGATGGACGCATGGTCCATGACTTCTATCTCTTCCAGGTAAAGTCACCCGGCGAGTCGAAAGGTCCCTGGGACTATTACAAACTGATCAGCACCGTTCCCGGCGGCCAGGCGTTCCAGCCACTTTCGTTATCACGCTGTCCCATGATCAAGAAGTAATCGGCGTTCTGCTGCAGAGATGAAAGAGCTTTTCGGCATACCGGTTCCTGCTTTGCTCGGCCAGTTGATGCTGGGCCTCGTGAATGGGTGTTTCTACGCGATGCTCAGCCTCGGTTTGTCGATCATCTTCGGCATGCTCAACATCATCAACTTTGCCCACGGTGCGCTGTACATGATGGGTGCAGTGTTCGCCTGGATAGCGCTCACCCAATTTGGCCTCAGCTACTGGTGGTCGCTGCTGTTGGTTCCGCTGGTAATTGCCATCTTCGGGGTTGTCGTCGAACGCACCATGCTGCGGCGTCTCTACAAGCTCGACAACCTTTACGGATTGCTTCTGACCTTCGGGATCGCGCTGGTCACTGAGGGGCTGTTCCGTTACCGCTACGGAGTCTCCGGACTTCCCTATTCCATTCCTGACGCCTTCGCCGGAGCGTTCAACCTGGGCTTCATGTTCCTGCCCAAGTACCGGGCATGGGTCATCGCCGCGTCACTGCTGACGTGCTTCGCAACCTGGTTTGTAATTGAACGAACGCCGCTGGGCGCCTACCTGCGTGCCGCAACCGAGAACCCGCGACTGGTGCAAGCCTTCGGAATCAACGTGCCCGTTATGGTCACGCTCACCTACGCGATCGGTGTGGGCCTGGCCGGACTGGCGGGCGTATTGGCCGCTCCCGCAACCCAGATCAGCCCGCTCATGGGAGCAAACCTGATCATCGTCGTTTTCGCCGTGGTGGTCATTGGAGGCATGGGCTCGATCCTCGGTTCCATTGTGACCGGGTTGGGCCTGGGCCTTATCGAGGGTCTTACCAAAGTGTTCTACTCACAAGCCTCGAATACGGTTGTCTTCCTTATCATGGCAATGGTGCTGCTGGTCAGGCCGGCCGGTCTCTTCGGCAGGGAAAGATGAGGAGTGCGATAAACGTCCGTACTCTCGGCTACGGGTTGTTGCTGGCGCTTGGGCTGATCGCTCCTCTTGATCGTTTATCCGATCTTCCTGATGCAGGCCCTTTGCTTCGCTCTTTTTGCCTGCGCTTTCAATCTCCTGCTCGGCTACACCGGACTGCTTTCGTTTGGCCACGCTGCCTTCTTCGGCACCGCAGCGTACACCACCGGTTACGCGGTCAAGATGATGGGATTGGGGCCGGCGGCCGGCATTTTCGCGGGCACCGTGGCCGCGGTCATCATGGGATCTGTTTTCGGCATGCTGGTCATCCGGCGGCAGGGGATTTACTTCGCCATGATCACACTTGCCCTGGCGCAACTTGTGTATTTCTTCTTCCTGCAGTCTTCGTTCACCGGCGGCGAAGACGGAATTCAGGGCATTCCGCGGGGCCACCTCCTCTGGATGATCAACCTGGGGGATGACCGCAAGCTCTACTACTTCGTTCTTGCCATCTTTCTGTTCGGTTTCGTCGTGATCCATCGCACCATTCACTCACCCTTTGGCCAGGTACTGAAAGCCATTCGCGAGAACGAGCCTCGTGCCCTGTCGCTCGGCTATGATGTCAACAAGTACAAGCTGCAGGCGTTCGTCATATCGGCGGCCCTGACCGGACTGGCCGGAGCAACCTACGCCATCGTCTTCACCTTCGTAACCCTGACCTCTGCGGACTGGCATACCTCCGGCGAAGTTGTCCTGATGACATTGCTGGGCGGAATGGGAACCGTGTTCGGGCCTATCGTGGGAGCCTTCGCCGTTGTGACTTTGCAAAGTCAACTCGCCGACAAAGTCGGCTCCCTGGTCACCGTGATCATGGGAGCCATGTTCATGGTTTGCGTCCTGTTGTTCCGCAACGGGATTGTCGGTGAAACGGTCGGCCTCTACCACCGCATCGTAGGCAAGCGGCCGGATTGATTCGCAAGAAAAAATAAAACAGCAGGTTTTTGTAACTTATCTTAATGCCGTGCACCAGCATTCTTGCCAGTTGCGCAATCGTTCGAGTCTAGTGTAGATTTTGCAAACCTGTGGGGCATTCTTCGGTTGACCGCAGCCGTGAAATGGAGCGTGAGAAGTTGAAGCACGTCGTGATCGTCGGTGGCGGTTTTGCCGGTCTGAACTGCGCCCGTAAGCTGGCTGCGCATGCTGATGTTCGGATTACCTTGCTCGACAAGAACAATTACCAGCAGTTCCAGCCGCTGCTCTACCAGGTGGCCACCGCCGAACTGGCGCCGAGCAATGCGGCTTTCAGTTTGCGAGGTGTCCTCAGAACCCACGCCAATGTGGACGTGAAAATGACGGAGGTTGTCTCGGTCGATCTCGTCACCCGCACCGTTGCGACGGCTGAGGGACAGACATATCAGGGAGATTTTCTGGTGCTTGCGGCGGGGTCTCAGGCCAACTTTTTCGGCACGCCGGGGGCTGACCAGGCACACCTATCCGCTGTACTCCCTTCACGACGCCGAGTCGCTGCGGTCGCGAATCCTTGCGGTCCTCGAGGCGGCAGATCGCGACCCCTCGCTCATCGCCAAGGGAGCGCTGAATTTCGTCATTGTGGGAGCCGGTCCCACGGGCACCGAATTGGCAGGCGCGTTTGGGGACATGGCTCAGTCGCACGCTGCATGCCGCGTACCGGGACCTGGACGTGGGGAAGACCCAGATTTTCCTGGTGGATCGATGCCATGCTGTGTTGAGCGCGTTTTCCCAGAAGGCCCAGACCTATGCCGCCAAGATGCTTGAGCAACGCGGGGTTCAATTGCGCCTGGGTACTTCCGTAAAGGAGGTGGCTCTGGCCACGTAGTGCTGTCTGACGGGACCACGATCCAGACTCACACGGTGATCTGGGCGGGAGGTCTGAAAGCCTCGTCCTTGTCGAATAACCTCGGGATAGAAACCGGACACGGGGGACGCATCGACGTCCAACCCGACCTTACGGTGAAGGGTTTACAGGTGTCTACGCCTTGGGGGATTTCGCCAACATCGCCGGTGCGGACGGGAACCCGTTGCCACAGCTCGCATCCGTAGCCGAACAGTCGGGGAAATGGTGCGCCAGGAATATCGCAGCCGACGTCGCCGGAGAGCCGAGAAAGCCTTTCCATTATCTCGACAAGGGAATCATGGCGATGATCGGGCGCAACGCCGCCGTGGCCGAGGTTGGCGAGCATCGCCACGAGCTGCAAGGCGCAATTGCTTTTGCCGCATGGCTCGGTGTACACGCGGCGTTGCTGACCACGGGCCGTGCGAAAGTCGAAGCCTTTATCGAATGGGCTTGGGACTATTTCGGCGGGGCGCGAGGCGATCAAATTCTCGATCGGCGTAGGAGACGAATATTAATTGGAACGACGACGAGGAAGACACGGGAGCAGCACCGTCTTCGAAGAATTAGGGGTAGGAAACGCCTTGACAAAATAGCGAACGGGCGGCGATCATCCCGTCACGGAAAGCCACAGGATTTCGCAGTGGGGTGGAATCCGCCGTCGCCGGGGTGCGACGGTTCTCTGGTAACCATTCAGGATGGCCTGGACACTGCTTCAGGACATTGCTTGCAGGATGCAACGCCGTTTGTCCAGACGCCGGAGTAGAGGCTTGTGAAGCGATCTTGCTGGGCCCGATTATCGGTACGCAGCGCTGCCGGGACTGCTTGCCTGGGCTGGGCGCAAGTTGCCTTTGCGCTGCAGAGCGCCGCCCCTGCGACTCCAAATATTTTTTCTCCAAGCTCCACCCCTGCGGATTCCATCTATCACTTGTCGCTGTTCGTGCTGGCCATTTGTGCTGTCATCTTCCTTTTCGTTTTCAGCCTGCTGATTTACTCGGTCGTAAAGTTTCGACGCCGTCCTGACGATGACGGCCGCGAGCCGGCGCAAATCTACGGCAGCAATCAGATGGAACTCGCCTGGACGGTGATTCCTATTCTGATCGTGGTGGTGCTGTTTCTCGCCACTGCCCGAGTCATCCATGCCGTCGAGGACGCCCGCTTCCCTTCCGGCACTACCGAGATCACTGCTGTCGGTCACCAGTTCTGGTGGGAGTTTCAATACCCCGCACAAGGATTCATCACCGCCAACGAGCTTCACGTGCCGGTCAGTGACGGAGGCCAATCCACACCGACCCACATTACGCTCTTGTCGGCCGACACGGACCACAGCTTCTGGGTGCCGAAACTCGCGGGAAAAACCGATCTGATCCCCAACCGGACCAACAGCATGTGGATCGAGCCGCATGAAACCGGGGTGTACGTCGGCCAATGCGCGCAATACTGCGGCACCCAGCACGCCAAAATGCTGCTGAAGGTGGTGGTGCAATCGCGCGAGGATTTCGACCGCTGGGTAGCCGACCAGCGGCAACCCGCGCAGCGCATCGACAGCGTCAGCAAAGGCCGCCAGGTATTCGAGACCACTGCCTGCGTCAACTGCCACACCATATCGGGCACGAACGCGAAAGGAAAGTTCGGCCCTGACCTCACTCACTTAATGAGCCGTGAGACGATAGCAGCCGGCGCGGCCCTCAATACCCGCGAAAACTTGCGCGACTGGGTAAAGGACCCGGAGAACATTAAACCTGGATCGCTGATGCCCGCCATGCAACTGGATGAGCAGGATCTGGACGCAGTCACCGATTACCTGTTGAGCTTGCGCTAACAAGATGGGGACCCGCTGATGTCAAACGCCGAATCGGTTTTGAAACCAATGGTCGTCCCGGCCACGGGGGAAGGCGCCAGGCCGCTGTTTGACCGTGTGCACGAATGGATCGTCACGGTTGACCACAAGAAACTCGGCCTGATGTACATCGGCTACGGCATTTTGTTCCTGGTGATCGGCGGCGTGGAAGCCACGATCATGCGCATCCAGTTGGCCATCCCGCACAACCATTTCGTTTCGCCTCAACTCTTCAACCAGTTGTTCACCATGCATGGCACGACCATGGTTTTCCTGGTCGGCATGCCGCTGCTGTTTGGCTTCGCCAACTACCTTGTTCCGCTGATGATCGGGGCTCGCGATATGGCGTTTCCCCGCCTGAATGCCTTCAGTTTCTGGATGAGCGCCTTTGGCGGATTGATCCTGTACTTCAGCTTCATCGGCGCCAGCGGCCTGTACGGAGCGGGCAGCGCACCCGATGTGGGATGGTTCGCGTACGCACCACTCACCGCGCAAGCGTTCTCTCCCGGCCACAGTACGGACTACTGGATCATAGGTTTGCTGGTAAGTGGCATCGGTAGCATCGGCACCGCCCTCAACATCGTCACCACGGTCTTGTGCATGCGCTGTCCCGGGATGACGCTGGGGCGCATGCCGCTTCTGGTTTGGTTGAACCTGGTGATGTCAGCGATGGTCCTGATCGTGATCTCGCCGCTGACGGCGGCCCAGATCATGCTGGTCATCGACCGCTACCTGGGCGGGCATTTCTTCGACACCCAGGCCGGCGGGTCCGCCGTCATCTGGATGCACTTCTTCTGGATATTCGGCCATCCGGAAGTTTATGTGCTCATCATTCCGGGCTTCGCATTCGCCTCTGAAATCATTCCCGTGTTCTCCCGGAAACCGATCTTCGGTTACTCGATCATGGTGGCGGCGACGCTGAGCATCGGATTCCTGAGCCTCGGCGTGTGGGCCCACCACATGTTCACCATCGGCATGACTTCCTATGCCAATGCTTTCTTCACTGCGTCCACCATGGCCGTAGGCGTACCTACCGGGATCAAGATCTTCAACTGGCTGGGGACGATGTGGGGCGGAAAGATCCGTTTCACCATCCCCATGATGTTCTGCATCGCCTTCCTGTTTCAGTTCCTCATCGCCGGCCTGACCGGCATTATGCTGTCGGCATCACCGTTTGACTGGCAACTCGGGAACTCTTACTTCGTGGTAGCGCACTTCCATTACGTCCTGATCGGCGGGCTGGTGTTCACCATTTTTGGCGCGCTCTATTACTGGTATCCCAAAATCACCGGGCGGATGTTCAACGACACGCTCGGCCGATGGCATTTCTGGCTGTTCCTGATCGGGTTCCATCTCACGTTCGACTTCATGCATATACCCGGCATTCTGGGGATGCCACGCCGCATTTATACCTATGAACCCGGCCGGGGATGGGAGTTTTGGAACCTGATCATCTCCCTCGGCGTCATCCTGCAGATCGCGGGCGTTCTGTGCTGGGTCGTGAACGCCCTGTGGTCTTACTTCAAAGGAAAGCCGGCGGGCAATGACCCGTGGGACGCGTGGACGCTGGAGTGGTCCACGGCTTCCCCGCCCCCGGATTACAACTTCGCGACGATTCCGGTGGTCCGGAGCCGGCGTCCGCTCTGGGACTTGAAACATCCCGAGGACCCGGACTGGAAGTACGAGTAAAGGAGAGTAACGCGTGGCCGCGACCAGCATCACAATTCCGCCATCCGAAATGCCGCTCCCGCATGAACTGCGGGGCCGCGTCGGCATGTGGTGTCTGATTACGGCAGAGTCTGCCATCTTCAGCATTTTCGTGGTTGCGTACCTTTACTACGCCGGCAAGAGCCTGACTGGCCCGACGCCACGCGAGGTGTTGCACGTCCCCATCTTCAACACGATCTGCCTGTGGTCCAGCAGCTTCACGATTGTGATGGCGGAGCGCGCCATTGAGCGCGGGATTACCAAATTGTTCGGTGCATGGTGGTTTGCGACGATTGCGCTGGGCACGATCTTTATCCTTGGCACAGCCCGCGAGTGGCACCACTTGATCTACGACGAAGGGCTAACCATAAGCTCCAGCCTCTTCGGGACTACGTTCTATTCTCTGGTCGGCTTGCACGGATTTCACGTCATTGTCGGTCTGATCGGCCTTTCGACCATCATGATCTTCACCGCGCTGGGACACGTGAAGCAGGAGCACGCGGAACGGATCGCGGTCTTCGCGCTTTATTGGCACTTTGTGGACGCTGTGTGGGTGGTCGTACTTTCGGTTGTGTATTTCATCGCGCGGTAGGAAACAGAGAGACGATATGGACACGCCAACCCAGCACGTCAGCAACACCGATACGGCGATGGTCGTCATGCCGGCTCCAACGGCGTGGCCCTTCGCCTTCGCCCTGGGAGTGGCGTTGATTTTTGCCGGCTTGCTGACCAACGTGTCCATCAGCGTCCTGGGAGCGATCCTTTACATTGCCGGGGCTGTGGGTTGGTTTCGCCAGGTGCTTCCCCATGAGCATCACGAACTGTTGCCCGTCACTCCAGAGGCAGAACCTGCCGTTGTCGCTGCCCATGAGGTGATGCGCCTGCCGGTGGCGCAACAGGTACAGCGCGCCTGGCTTCCGCTGAAAATCTATCCCATCTCCGCCGGCGTAAAGGGTGGTCTCGCCGGTGGTGTCGCCATGGCGCTGCTGGCCATGCTGTACGGCATAATCGCTCAAGGCAGCATCTGGTACCCCATCAACTTGATAGCGGGCAGCTTGTACGCCTCACCCGCGATGCCCTCTGTGGCAGCGATGATGCATTTCCGGTTTGATTGGTTCCTGTTCGCGTTGGCCATGCACCTTACGATGTGTCTCCTTGTGGGACTTCTGTACGGGGCGATGCTGCCGATGCTTCCCACCCGTCCGATTCTCCTGGGAGGAATCATTGGTCCCCTGTTATGGACGGGATTGCTCTACCAGATTCTGGGGTTCGTGAACCCCTTGCTCGATCAGCAGATTGACTGGGTCTGGTTCGCGGCGTCGCAGGTGGCATTCGGAATCGTAGCCGGGCTGGTAGTTGTGCGCCAGAACAAGGTTTGGACCTCGGAGAACCTGCCCCTGGCCATGCGAGCAGGCATCGAAGCGCCTGGCCTCATGCATGAGCACGACGATAAGGACTCTCGGCAATGAGGCGACCTTTTGGTTTTGTGGCGTTGTCGCTTGCGGTGCTCCTGGCGCTTTCGGCCTGTTCATCGCTCAATGGCAAGCCTGCGCCCGGTCCGGAAGTTCCCCGGCCGGATTCCGTGCTTGACCCAGTTGTGCTCTACGGCCAGAACTGCGCCGGTTGTCACGGGGCTGAGGGAAAGCATGGCCCGGCCATGGCGCTGTCCGATCCCGTCTATCTGTCCATCGTTGACGATGACACGCTTCGCGCCACCATCTCCAAGGGCCGCCCGGGAACTGCAATGTCAGCCTTCGCGCAGAAAGAAGGCGGCATGCTGACGGACCAACAGATCAACGCGATCATTCGTGGCATCCGTGAGCGCTGGAGCAAGCCCACTGCCCTGAGCGGCGTCGTTGCTCCTCCTTATGCCAGCAAGTCGCCCGGCAATCCGCAACAGGGCGAGACAGTTTACGCGACCTTCTGTTCTTCGTGCCATGGGACGGGGGCGCAAGGCGGGCCAAAAGCGGGATCGATCACCAACAGAGCCTATCTCAGCCTGATCAGCGACCAGGGACTGCGCACCATCGTCATCACGGGCCGTCCGGATTTCAACGCACCCGATTGGCGAGGCAACGTTCCGGGGCATCCCATGACGGACCAGGAAATCTCGGATGTCGTGGCCTGGCTGGTGTCGCAGCGGCCAAAGCAGGCAGGAGTGGTTTCTGCCGCAAATTCATCTTCGCCTGGAGGTGTCCATTGAGTGAGGAGCCGGTGCAGGCCAACGAAGCCTCAGACAGCTCGGAACTTTCACGCCGTGACTTGTTCGCCAAAATCGGCCTGCTGCTAAACGGCCTGGCCGTCGTGATTTTGGCAACGCCGGTGGTCGGATACCTGCTCTCGCCGATTCTGCGGGGAGACCGCGGGCAATACAAGAAGTGGGTTTCTCTGGGCGAGCTCGATGAGTTCCCGGAAGGCCAGACGCGTCTCGCAAAATTTCACAATCCCATTTCCAACCCCTGGGACGGAGACACCGACCACATTCCCTGCTGGGTACGCCGCATCCAGGGCCAGCAGTTTCAGGTTTTCGCCATCAACTGCGCTCATTTGGGATGTCCGGTACGCTGGTTCGCGCAGTCCGGCTTATTCATGTGCCCCTGTCACGGAGGGGTCTATTACCAGGATGGATCGCGGGCTTCCGGACCGCCCCCGCGCGGACTCTTCCAGTACCAGTACAAAGTCGAAAATGGCCATCTGATGATCGAAGCTGGGCAACTGCCGACGTTGTCCACCACCGCAAGCTTGGGTGCGAGGAAGAGCGGATGTCAAGGCTAGAGAAGATCGGGAACTGGTTTGACCAGCGGCTGCAGCTTAGCGGCGCCATCCGTGACGCGGTTTCGCATCCCGTTCCGCGCAAGTCCGCAAGTTGGTGGTACGTCTTCGGCAGTGCCGCGCTCACCATCTTCATCCTGCAGATCTTCACTGGCATCATGCTGGCGCTGATTTATGTCCCCTCGGCCGGCGAAGCGTGGAATAGCCTGCAATATCTCAACCACGACGTCACCCTGGGATGGTTCCTGCGCGCAGTGCATGGCTGGGGATCGAACTTCATGGTGGCCGTGGTTCTTATCCACATGTGCCAGGTGTTTCTGTTCGGCGCCTACAAGTTTCCCCGCGAACTCACCTGGATCATTGGCGTGTTCCTGCTTCTGATGACGCTCGGGATGGCATTCACCGGACAAGTTCTCCGCTTTGACCAGGACGCCTACTGGGGACTGGGAATCGGCGCGGCGATCACCGGTCGGGTGCCGATCCTGGGCCGTTACTTCGTTCACACGCTCCTGGGCGGCCCCATCATCGCTGGCGATACTCTGTCGCGATTTTTTGCGGTGCACGTTTTCGTCATTCCCGGTTTGCTCATCGCACTTGTCTCATTGCACCTGCTGATGGTGTTGAAGCTGGGCGTCAATGAGTGGCCGATGCCCGGACGCGTTGTCCGCCGCGCGACGTACGTCAAGGAATACCACGAGCTCACGCACAAGGACGGCATGCCGTTCGTGCCCGGGGCGATTTGGAAAGACATGTTCTTCTCCGCCGTTATCATTGTCAGCGTGATGGCGTGCGCGGCGTTCTTCGGGCCGTTCGGTCCGAGCGGAGTGCCTGATCCCACGATCGTACAAACCATTCCCAAGCCGGATTTCTTCTTCCTGTGGCTGTATGCCCTTCTCGCTTTGCTGCCGCCGGAAATGGAGACCGTTGTTCTCCTCGTTGCGCCAGTGATTGTCATCGGATTTCTGATTCTGCTGCCGTTCCTGTCCGGTGAGGGCGAGAAGAGTTGGAAGCGGCGTCCAATTGCGGTAGTGACGCTGCTGCTGGTTGCGGTTGCCCTCGGCACATTCACTCGACTGGCAACTTATTCCCCGTGGAGTCCGGTGATGGACGGCTGGAGTGGCGATCCGGTGCCGGTTGAATATCTCAATGGACGTTCGCCGCTGGAACGTCAGGGCGCGCTGGTTTTCCAGGTGAAGCAGTGCCGTAACTGCCATTCGATCGGCGGCTCCGGAGGTAAGCGTGGCCCGGAGCTTGACCGCGTCGCAACCAAGCTCACCCGCGACCAGCTCGTGCGCCAGGTCATACAGGGTGGCGGCAACATGCCAGCGTACGGAAAGAACCTGAACCCAGCGGAAGTCACGGCTTTGGTTTCCTTCCTCGAAACTCTGCGCCCGGCGGGCCAACCGGCCGCACGTGACGCCTCACAGGCGGCGATCACGCAGGAAGACAAGAGCCAGCCTGCCGCCCACAATCGCTGAGCATCATGCAGCCCGTCTATCAAGCCGCGCTGCGCTCGTGGTCAATCCCTCCGGCTGCGAGCTTTGCCATCGTGCTTTCAGCGATCGTTTACCTGCGCGGATGGATACTACTCAGGCGCGCAGGCTTGCCCTACTTGCCGCCCTGGCGAGCCATCACGTTCCTGTTTGGCTTGCTGACGCTTTGGATCGCACTGGCTTCACCGCTCGATGTCTTCAACGGCTTCGTGCTGACCGCGCACATGCTGCAACACATGCTGCTGATGATGGTGGCTCCCCCGCTAGTTCTGCTGGGTGAGCCTCTCATTCCGATGGTGCGTGGACTGCCGCGCTTTGCGGCGCGGGAATTCGCGGGGCCTTTTCTGAATTGGCCCGTGGCTCAACGGGTCGGACAGAAGCTGACCCATCCCGTGGTTGCCTTGCTGCTGATGGGGTGCGCCATGTTCGCCTGGCACACTCCCTGGCTCTACGAGCTGGCTTTGCGCTCGAGTTCGTGGCACCAGACGGAACACGCATGCTTCTTCATCACCTCGCTGATCTTCTGGTGGCCGGTGGTGCAGCCCTGGCCAAGCCGCGCCCAATGGCCGCGCTGGGCGATGGTGCCCTATTTGCTAGTGGCGGACTTGCAGAACACGGCCCTGTCCGCCATCATGGTCTTCTCGGACCGCATTCTCTACCCCTCGTATTCCGTAGCTCCCCGCCTGTTCGGCTTCTCCGCGCAAGAGGATCAAGTTGCCGCGGGATCAATCATGTGGGTCGTCGGATCGCTCGCGTACATCGTTCCCGCCATCATCATTGCCGTACAGTGCCTTTCGCGGAAAATTCCGCGCGCGGAAATCGTCCCTGGCAGCAAGCGTGATACATGGGTTCTGGATGAGGTCCTTTCTGTGCCGCAACGAATCCCGGTCGTATCGCACTTTATGCGCTCACGATTCAGCAGCAAGACCATCGAAGCCGCTTCGTTTGTCGCGCTCTTCGTTGCTGCTTGCTTGTGCTTCGCGGGATTGCTTGCGGCCGGTCCAAGCGATGATGACGATCAGGTGGTTCGACTCAGAGCCACTTCAGGCCCGTTTGCTGTGGCGGTCTTTGCTCCGCCCGGCGATCTTGCCGCCGGCCCGGCAACTTTCAGCGTACTTGTTCAGGATCGAGCTACCGCGGAAACCTTGTTGGACCCCACGGTTGATCTCATCATCCATCCAGCGGCGGATTCAGGTAGACCATCTTCCACCGCGCGCGCGACGTCAGAGCATTCGCAGAACAAACTGTTGCAGGCCGCGGAATTGAACTTGCCGTCCGCGGGCGACTGGACCATGCAGGTTGACGTTCGTCGCAATTCCGACCACGCCGATTTCGCGTTACCGCTTCACGTAGTGAAGGAGGAGACCGGCATCGAGTTTTCCTGGTCCTACGTTGTCATGCTGTTGCTCGCTGCGATTTTGCTGCTCGCCTACGTGCGACGGCACCGCTCTCCGAAACCTTCTCCCCTGGAGCATCCTGTGTCCTCGCCCTAACCGAGCGCGCACCTTCCAAAACTCCAAGCTCCTAATGTAAGGTGAATAGTTATGCCACTCTACCTGGTCACGGGAATTGCGGGCTTCATCGGCTCCTCAATCGCTCGCGAACTGCTGCGTCGCGGCGAATCAGTGCGCGGTTTGGACAACTTCGTCACCGGCAAGCCGGAAAACCTGGCCGATCTCCGCGCCCACATCGACTTTCGCGAGGCCGATCTGCTTGACCTGCCCAGTGTCGCCGACGCCTGTCGCGGGATTGATTACATCCTGCACGAGGCGGCGATTCCCTCCGTTCCCCGCTCGATTAAAGACCCCATCGAGAGCAACCGGGCCAACGTGGACGGCACGCTCAACCTCCTCGTCGCTGCGCGCGACGCCAGGGTCAAACGCCTGGTGTATGCGTCTTCGTCTTCGCTCTATGGCGATACCCCGACCCTTCCCAAGCGCGAAGACATGACCCCGAACCCGATCTCTCCTTACGCCGTCTCCAAGCTGACGGGCGAGTACTACATGACGTCGTTCTTCCGCGTGTACGGACTGGAAACCGTCTCGCTGCGTTACTTCAATGTCTTCGGTCCCCATCAGGACCCGACGTCCATGTACTCGGGGGTAATGGCGATCTTCATCTCCAAGATGCTGGCCGGCGAGCAGGCAAGCATTTACGGCGACGGCGAACAGAGCCGCGACTTCACGTTCGTGGAGAATGTCGTCAACGCGAATCTTCTCGCCTGCCATGCCCCCGTGGCTCAGGTTGCCGGAAAAAGCTTTAACGCCGCGACCAACCGGCGAATCACGTTGAACGAAACCTATGCCCAACTCCAGAAGCTGACCGGGTACAGCGGCGCTCCCAAATACGCCCCCGAGCGCTCAGGCGACATCAAGCACTCCCTGGCCGACATTACCCGGGCCAGGCAATATCTGGGATACGAGCCAACCGTGAGCTTCGAAGAGGGCCTTGAGCGAACCGTGGCCTGGTACCGCCAGCGCATCGCCGCACGTACGGTAAACGCATAGAACTCATTCCGGTGTTTACCTTGTGAGTTGGTCGAGACTGTCATTCGGTGGTTGGAAAGGGAACGCGCGGATGGCTGGATAAAGGACGTTATGATACGACCACAAGCTGCCTGAAAGGAGGGATCTTCACATGCCGCCCCCAAGGTTCCGGTCCTATTAAGTCGCTTTCCTGATTCTCCGGGATTACCTTCCAGTCCAGCGGGCACATCACGTTGAACGGTGATTAAACGCCTTGGTCGGGCGCTCGACGGCGCGTACACTGGTCGCGAAGGATGTGGAGGAGTTGCGTCAGGGCGACTCCCAAAACATCCTCGAGAAAGCAGTTGCCAGTGGCCCAAAGAGAGTTGCCAGTTGCCAGTAGTCAGTGGCCAGCAAGACCCCGAAAGCAGTTGTAGTCGCCAGTGGGCAGTTTCCAGCCAGAGCAACCTGTTCCCCTCATCGTAAGTCCCTATTTTTGAAGATTTTATGTGTAACTCACGCAGCATCAATATTTTACCGGGAATTTCCTTGTAAACCATTGATTTCAAAGATTAAGCGGGAGGGGGGGAGGGGGGTACACCCAGCGGTGCGGGTTCACCCAAATATCTGCAGATCGAAGGTGAACGGCTTGCAATCGGTCAGGGTTGTTCTTTGGCCTCTTCGGCAAGCCACGCGAGATATGCTTCGCTGCCGCCGTGCAGAGCGAGTTCCATGCACTCGGGCAGTTCGTACGGATGCAAGTCCTTGAAGGCCGATTGCAACTGGGCAGCGCGCTCGGCTGTGGTCTTGATCAGCAGCAGGTATTCCTGCTCGTTCTCGATTTTCTGTTTCCAGCGGTACACGGAGCGGATCGGTCCCACGATGTTGACGCAAGCCGCTAATCGGCGCCCTACCAGTTCGTGGGCAAGTTTTTCGGCCACTTCCTTCAAGCCGACTGTGGTGAGTACAATGCGCGCGTTCGTCATTCGTCGCTCCGCCGATGGAATTTGGTTTTCCGACTGTAACACGTTCGGCGCGGTCGAATCGCCGACTGGGAGCGAACCCTGTAAGGCTTGCCGAAGTTGATTCTTTCGCTAGACCTTCGCTTGACCGGCCAGGCGCATCCGACGTTCACTGGGTGAGTTGGAAAATTTGTGGGAGTGGCAACTGTTCGAGTAATGGTTTAACGATGATTTCCATTCGCATTGCCGGAGGCTGGTTGTACGCCATGCGTCGCGTGCTGGCGACCATCTGCATTGGATTGTTGACCGTGTTGATCGGCTACAAGGCTGTGTTCGGCGCTAACGGCATGAATGTGTGGCAAGCCAAGCGCGCCGAAGCCGAGCACTTGCAGCAGGAAATCGATAGGAAGAATGCCGAGCGCGAGGTGCTTCAGCATCAGGTGGATGAATTGCAGCGCGGCACGCCGAGCGCGATCGAGAAAGAAGCGCGCGAGCAGTTGGGATACGTGAAGTCTGGTGACCATGTTTTGTACGAGCCGCAAGCCAAGCCGGAACCTCGACAGGCGCAGCCGGTCAGCGAAGGCCAAATGACTTCTTCCAAATAGCGACGGTTCTCAACGTTTTTCTCTCACCCAAGTCGTAAGCTTTTTTCGCCGTTGCTGGCTGTTGTGGAATAAACTTGTGCACGGTGCAATCTGGGCGAATCCGTCCTTCGTAAACTATTTGGGATGGACCCGATCGGAGCGCAAAAGGGGAATTGCGGCTCCCTCACCGAAGCGGATCGATGACTTGGTCCATCCCTGGATTCACGAGACACGATTGGCCGCATGACAACAGGAGATCCAATTATGAAAACGAGAGTGCTACTGGTTTTGGGGCTCGTTCTGTTAAGCATGTCCGTGCTGGCTGCCGCTAAGGATCAGACTTGGAACGGCTGGATCAGCGATTCCAAATGCGCCGCGAAGGGCGCCAACGCAGAGCACGCGGCCTGCGCCAAGAAGTGCGTCGAAGCGGGCGAGAAGCCGGTGCTGGTGACTGACAAGGACATGAAGGTGGTTAACATTGCTAATCCCGCCGCGGTAAAAGGACATGAAGGCCAACACGTGCAAGTAACGGGCACCATGACCGCCGACGGCTCGGTACACGTGGACAAGGTGACGATGCTCGCGCAGAAGGGCGGAACCGGCGGAGCGATGAGTGACATGCACTGAGCTTTACGAATGTATCGTCAAAGTTAAGGGCGGCCACAGCCGCCCTTTCTTGCTGCCGCAAATATTGACAACTGGAGACTCGATTGTCTTACCGCACCACTCCTTCTAACGGCGAGCTGGCGGAAGCGTACAGCTTCTTCGGCATGCGGCCTGCGAGATACGCCTGGCGTCCAGCGATCACTGCGTTCTTCATGGCTTCGGCCATCAGCACAGGATCGTGCGCCGCGGCAATGCCGGTGTTCATAAGCACGCCGTCCACGCCAAGCTCCATCGCAATGGTTGCGTCGGACGCGGTGCCGACGCCCGCATCCACGATCAGCGGAACGTCAGTGATCACTTCCCGCAATATCTGAATATTTGCCCGGTTCTGGATGCCCAGGCCGCTGCCGATCGGCGCTCCCAGCGGCATCACGGCACTCGCGCCGGCGTCAATCGAGCCTCTTAGCGACGACGATATCGTCGGATGTGTAAGGCAGCACCGTGAAGCCTTCCTTCACCAGCACGCGGGTGGCTTCAACGGTGGCCTGCACATCGGGGAAGAGAGTCTGCTGATCGCCGATGACTTCAATCTTCACCCAATCCGAGAGACCCACTTCCCTTCCCAGACGTGCGGTACGGATGGCTTCGTCGGCGGTATAGCAGCCCGCGGTGTTTGGCAGAAGGAAGTACTGCTGCGGATCAATGTAGTCGAGCAGTGACTCTTTGCTGCGATCAAGGTTCACGCGGCGCACAGCGACGGTGACCATCTCTGCGCCGCTGGCCGCAATGGCGCGTGCCGTCTCCGGCCCAGATTTGTATTTGCCTGTACCGACGATAAGCCGCGAGCGAAACTGCCTGCCTGCAATATTGAATGAGTCCATAGGGATATTGTAACGGGAGCGACGAGATGTAGATGTGATTTACGAACAGGCTGTCGATCGCTACTGAAAATCACTCCCCGGCTGACTTGGCGGCGCGGGCGCGGCGCTGTGCAGGATGTACGAACCAGGCAATTCCGATGCTCACCAGGTACAACGCGATCATCGGTGCGGCAAAGATGCACATGTTCATGATGTCGGGCGTAGGCGTGATGATCGCGGCAATGATGAACATAACCAGGACGGCGTAGCGGAAGTTGTGCCACATCCAGCCTGCAGTCAGGATACCCATCAGGGAAAGAAAGAAGACGAGAATGGGCATTTCAAAGACAACGCCAAGCCCGGCGATGATCGTGAAGAACAGCTCGGCGTACTCGCCTACCGTGATCATCGGCGTGAATTGCCCGCTGAAGCCGATGAGAAAGTCGAGCGCCGCCGGATACACCATCTTGTACCCGAAATAACCGCCCGCCAGGAACAGTCCCACGGTGCTGAACATGAAGGGCAGCACGTAGCGCCGCTCGTGGCGATAGAGTCCCGGTGAGATGAATGCCCAAACCTGGTAGAGCACCAGTGGCGACGCCAGGAAAAGCCCCGCCAGCAACGAAACCTTCAAGTACATATTGAAGGGGTCGGTGGGATTCAGATAAACCAACTTCTGGTCGAGATGGTGGCTGGCCAGCGCCTGCATGATGGGTTTCTGCATCAGCGCAAAGATTTGCTCGTGATAAAACCAGCACACGCCGAAACCACCGGCGACGTAGATTGCGCTGTAAACGATGCGGCGGCGCAGCTCCTCCAGGTGCTCGAGGAAGCTCATACCGGTCATCTCTTCAGAGGTGCGCTTCTGGGCGGTTTCCAGAACTGGGTTAGACATCGGTACCTGTTGAAACGTCGCGTGGTTGATGGTTGGGCGGCGTCTCGCCTACGGTCGGTTCGGGTTTGAGCTCTTCGGGATCGGGCTTGGAAATCGCGTCGGGCTCTCCCCGGCTGACAACGCCAGCGGCAGGCAGAATCGCCGGCTCCCACGACTTGCTCTCGGGCGGGAGAATCTTTGGAGCTGCTTCCTGGGTTTTAGCGCTCTCTTCCAGCTCGATGTTCATCATCTCCGATTCCAGTTGGCGCTTGAATTCATTGCTTGCCCGCTTGAACTCAGCCATGTATTTGCCCATCTGGCGGGCGAGTCCGGGTAGCTTTTTGGGGCCCACAACCACCAAGGCAAGCAAGAGCAAGAACACCATTTCTGACATGCTGGAATGCATAGCTTTCAATCATAATGCCCGCAGCGTAGGGCGGCAAAGCGTGCAGGCCGTCCTGGCGCGTTTCCCTGCTCACCAAGTCGAGCTTCTGCCGTCTGTTACGAAGGTGGGGAGCCAACGGATTTCGCACCCTCCGTTTAGCCATCAGCATCAAACGAGAGACTGAAGAGGGGCGGTTCCCGTGGGTATAGTGCGTGGTATACTGCCCATATTCTCACACTAGTGTGCCCCTTGAGACATCCCCGGCCCGTCGAAGGAAACATAATGGCAAGTCGCTCGCGTCGCTCCGCCGTCCTCGTCCTAACAGTCATTCTCGCTTGCGGTTGTGTTGGCATGCTGTTCGGCCAGCACCTTACTGCTTCCGCTTCTTCCGGCGACGGGGACGTCCGCGAAAGCCTGCGCAGCTTTACCCAGGTTTATGAGGTTGTCCAGCAGAACTACGCGGAGCCAGTGAATCCCGACAAGGCGATTTACAACGGCGCGATTCCGGGCATGCTGCGTGTGCTCGACCCCCACTCGAATTTTTTCGATCCCAAGTCCTACGCGGCCCTGCGCGAAGAGCAGCGCGGCAAGTATTACGGCGTAGGCATGCAAGTCGGACCACGCAATAACAAGGTCATTGTGATCGCTCCATTCGCGGGCGCTCCCGCCTATCGCGCCGGCATTCGGCCTGGCGATGTGATTATCGCGGTTGACGGCAAGCCCACCGACAACATGAGCACCAGCGATGTAGCTGAGCTGCTGAAGGGCCCCAAGGGTACGGCGGTCAAGATCACGGTGCTACGGGAAGGCTCCGACAAACCGCTCGACTTCACCGTGGTGCGTGACGAGATTCCCCGCTACAGCGTTGATGTACATTTCCTCATCCGGCCGGGCATCGGCTACGTGCATATCTCCGGCTTCCAGGAAACGACGGAGCACGAACTACGCCAGGCGCTGGACGAGTTCGGCGACATTCACGGTTTGATCCTCGACCTGCGGCAGAATCCCGGCGGATTGCTCAGCGAGGGCGTTGGCGTGGCCGACCAGTTCCTGAAAAAGGGACAAGTGATCGTGTCGCACCATGGACGCGCTTCGGCCGAAAAGATCTATAAGGCAGCACACGGGAATGGCGGTAAGGACTATCCATTGGTTGTCCTGGTCAACCGCGGCACGGCTTCGGCGGCCGAGATTGTCGCGGGCGCTATCCAAGACCATGACCGGGGCTTGATCGCGGGTGAAACTACCTTCGGCAAAGGCCTGGTGCAGACCGTCTATCCGCTCTCGGAGAACACCGGCCTGGCGCTGACCACAGCCAAGTATTACACGCCAAGTGGGCGCCTGATCCAGCGTGACTATAGCAACATCTCGCTCTACGACTACTACTATAACGACCGCGAGAACGGTGACTCGAATAGCAACACGAACCACGAAGTTAAGATGACCGACAGCGGGCGGACAGTCTACGGCGGCGGTGGCATCACCCCCGACGTGAAAATCGCGACACCGAAGGCCAACAAGTTTCAGAACACCCTGCTGGAGAAGTACACGTTCTTCAACTTCGGCAAGCATTACATGATCAACCACAAGGTGACCAAGCAGTTTGAAGTGGACGATGCGGTGATGCAGGAGTTCCGCAAGTTCCTCGACGAGCAGAAAATTGCTTTCACCGAAGCCGACCTCGCCGAGAACAATGATTGGGTCCGCTCGAACATCAAAGCCGAGCTATTCATTAACGAGTTCGGTCAGCAGGAAGGCATGAAAGTCCATGCCGAAAGCGATCCTGAAGTGCAGAAGGGCTGGACCTGCTGCCGCAGGCCAAGCAGTTGGCTGAGAACGCAAAGAAGACCATCGCGCAGCGCAACAGCGCTCGCTTGACGGCGCAGCAGAGTGAAGCTCCGGCCAGCAATCGCTAACCGTTCGATCTAGCCTGAAACATCGAAAGCCCGCGCAAGCGGGCTTTTTTGCTTAGCCGTTATTTTGGGCGCGCGTGGATCCTCTATGCCATCGCACTCAGCGCAATTGCTGATCGGGGAGCGGCACACATCGGCGCAAACGGCGGGCGATGCTTGGATTTGTGCCGCTCCACCCGATCAGAACCCATCTACACGTAGGCCAGCGTTCTTGCCGACGAGAAGCTCAGCACTTCTGGCTGCACGAGCCGCTCGAAGTCTGAGTAGGCCATCTTGATTAGCTCATAATGCGAGCCGGCGTTGAAGGCGATTTCGCGGTCCTCCGCCAGCGTCTCGTCCACGTACACCGGTATTCCGTACAGATTGCCGAACGGCGGCATGGCCCCTGTCTGGCAATCCAGGAATGCCTGCTTGAACTCGCGCTCGGTAGCCAGTTCGGCCTCTCGCACGCCGACAGCTTTCTTCAGCGCCTGGAGATCCACCTGATACGAAGCCGGCAGCACCGCCATCGCCAGCGCTCCATCCAACTTCACAATCACGGTTTTGGCCAGCTCCTTGCCAGGGATGTGCGAGATGGCAGCAATGCCTTGCGCGGTGTAGGCCTTGGAATGAGAGATAACGACGTATTCCACTTCGTTTAAGTCAAGAAACTCTCTTACTTTGCTGAGCGGCATATTAAGCCTCCTGCCCGGATTCGGTTAATGATGTCCGAAATGCATTGCGTTTACAGCGATATCCCTCTCTGTGGCGTTAAGTTTCCATCGCCCTGCTGCTGCAACTGTTCGCCGACGCGACCGGGTGCTGACCGCCAGACAGCTGATCGTTAGCTCCGTCTGCCGATCATCCAGCCGATGAACACTCCTGTCACCAGGCCAGTCATCAGGCCACCTGTGACCGATGAGAGCGGATACTTCTTCACCCGGTGCGTGTAATCTTCGGCCAGTTCCTCAGCGGCCCTGCGCCCGCGCTTGAGCGTGTGCTTCGACGTGTCCACGAAGTCCTCAATTCCCTGAGCTACGGCCTCCTTCATCTGTTCTGCTTTTTTACTCGATTGGACGGCGCGTTCTTGCGCCTGATCAAGAAAGGTTTCTGACATCTGGGTTACCTCCTTGCGGTCGGCTGACCCTCGTGTAGCCTCAGTGTAGTCGCCTGGAACCACGGCGCAAGCACAGCCGTCACAGGGTGGTTGTGACGCCACGAATCGAGACAACTCGGTCGAGATTGCCTAGCGCGGCTTGACGCTTGGATTGCAGAGAGCGATCACGGGCCAAATCTACTGGCCGGAATTTTGTCGTCCGGAAAGGGGTCGCTGCTATGGCGTGATTTCGAATACCACACCACCTGTCTCTCCGTAAGTACCGCCGTGCACGGTGGTGCCGTAGAGATTTCCTTTGCCATCGAGCACCAAGTCGCCCTGTGGAGTGTCCCCGTCGAGGCCATCTTGAAATTCATGCAGCACAGTTTCCTTCCAACGGGGTCCGGTTGGGATTAGTTCGAATACGGTGCCTTTCGTTTCCTTTCCACCTGTCGTGGTTCCGTAGAGGTTACCTGCGGAATCCATGACCAGTCCGGCGCGGGGATTGCCTCCGTCAAGGCCTCCCTGAAAAGCATAGATCACTTGTTCGAACCAGGTACCGTCCGGCTTCGGTGTTAACTCGAAAACGGTTCCTGCTCCCGCCGACCCGCCCCACTCAGTTGTCCCATAGAGATTGCCGGCGGCGTCAATAACCACGCCGGCATAAGGATTCACACCGTCCTGGCCGGCTTGAAAGGCTGCGCCCTTGAACACATACAGTATGGTTTCAGTCCAGCCTTGTCCTCCGGTGTTGCGGCTCAACTTGAAAACACAGCCGGTGTCCTTAGGGCCACCATAGAAACTTGTTCCGTAGATATTGCCCTCAGGGTCGAAGGCTAGCTTGCCGCTGGGAGTGTAATTATCGCTGCCCCCTTTGAAGACGTGAAGAACCAGCTCAAACCAATCGATCGCCGATACGGGATTCAAGCTGAAGACGTTACCGTCGTGAGTAACGTTAAGGTAGCCCGTTGTGCCGTAAAGATGGCCGGCACCATCGAATGCTACTCCGCCAGGAGTCCCGCCATCCCAGAGCCCTTCAAAGGTATGGAGCACCGACTCGTTCCAAACTCCGTTGGAGCCCGGTGTCAGCTCATAGACGGTGCCAAAACCGCCTGTGCCCCAGGATTGTGTTGACCCGAACAGGGCCCCCTGGCGATTGAGGACGACACCGTTGGGCTGGCCTCCATCCGTCTGGTCGAACTCATGGATTACGCCTTCGATCCAGCTTCCGTCCGCCCGCGGCGTCAGTTGAAAGACGACACCGCATCCCAGCGAGCAACCTGATCCTCCGTAATAAGTTGTCCCATAGAGATTTCCCTGACTGTCCAAAACCACGCCGCTGGTCGGCTCATATCCGTCGCCGGGGCCGCCGAAGTTGTGCAATACCTTCTCGGACGGCTGCGCCGAAGCAACGGCCGTCCACACCAACATCACGACGACAGCCGCCTGAGGTATAAGGCGGCCGAGCCGATAATAGTTACACTGCATTGCCTTCCTCGTCACCGATAGGGCGTTCCGAGCAAACGTTCTTACGTCCAGCCAGGCTGGTTGTTCGTGCGCTGAAAAGGAACTCAGCACCTGTATTGTCGAGGACGAAGTTTCGCGGTCTATCCGCAGACGCCCATCCGTCTGGCTTTGCGTTGCGGATAGGCTGGCCGGGCCACGGCCAGGAAGTGGGTTACACACCTATCATAACGCGTGCTCTTGAATCGGGTCGAGGCGGGCATGGCGCTCCGGCCGTCCATGGCGCTCCAGCATCTCCATCGTGGCCAGGACCGTTTCCGTTGCATATTCAATGCCGGGGTCGGAGTTTAGCAGCAGGTGATAGAGATGACGGCTTGGCCATTCTGCCTTGAAGTACCGGCGCACGAAGGCAGCGCGTTCGGCATCGATGGTGTCCACCATCTCCGTCGCCTCCTTCTCATCCATCTTCAGCTTGACCAGCCGGCGGATTTTCTCTTCGCGCGAGCCGTAGACGAATACGCGGAAGGTGTCCTCGCGGTGCCGGAGAATATAGGGCCCGCCACGGCCTACGATTACACAGTTCCCTTCCCGGCCTTTCTGCTCGATGATCTGGTGAGCGAGTTCGACCATCTCGTCGGCGTCGAAGATCTTGTCCTCGCCGATCGGCAAGGAGCGCTCGTGGCTGCCGCGCCAGAATACCTTGGCCAAACGGTGCACTATGGGGTCACATTTTTCCGAGTGCCGCGCTACTGCCTTTTCGTCCACCGAGGCGAGCCGTGCGATCTCACAAGTCAACTGCCGGTCAAGTAGCTGCCAGCCTTTGCGGCGCGCCAACTCCTCGGCTACCAGACTGCCGCCCGCCCCGTACTCCCGTTCTACGGTGATGATTCTAAACATCGGCCGCCTCCAGTCTCACGCCTTGCTGGTCATCATAACCCGAATTTCGAATATTGGATGCGTTCCGAACATTCACATCACTGTGGAGCACTAACGAGTCAGGGTGCAGAGGTCTTTCCAGCGGATGATGGATCTTGCGCGAGATAAGAATGCCGCACGCGACAAAAAAGCCGGGTAGCCATTGCGGCTACCCGGGTTGCTTGCGGCAGGAGATGGTATTGCTTTACGGGAGGTAAAAGCGGAAAGAAGTGGCCCAGATGCTGTCGTTCGCGGCTGGCTGGTCACTAAAAGTCACAGGCTTAATAGCACTGTTGTAGCCGACCCACGTGTCGCGAACGAGGTAAGAGTACTGCGACCCCATCTGTAGCCTGCCTTTCGGACCGTTGTAGAACTTGTACCAGAAGCCGAACGTACCCTCGATCAGGTTGCGGGTGTTGCCGGCGCAATTGGCGAGCGAGCCAGGACTGAAACCACCTGCGCCGGGGAGGGTTTCGATGCTGCAACCGTAGTTGGCAAACAGTGGCGAGCCGTACCCCTCGGGCTGGCCCTTGGCGTTGAAGTCCCAACGGCGATACTCATACTCGTCGCCCACGTACGAGTAGAGGTCCCACTTCGGCGAATGATATTCCAGAGTACCGAGTGACTGGTAATTGCGGATCTTACCGATCGTGCCATTAGCGTTAATCGTCACGTCTGGAAGCCCAGAGGCCCCGTAGCGCCCGATGCCGTTGCCACCAAAGAAATGCAGCCCAAATTCGACGCGCTTGCTCGCCATCAGCCAGCGGCCGTTGAGACCAAAACCAGCCGCGGTGGAGCTATTGTTGTAAGCGCCCGCAGCCGAAGGAACCTTTGCGGTCGCGTTAGGGAAGACCCGGTCGCGGAACCGGCTGATAAGCACGAAGGCCTCGTAGTGGCCGAACCCCGGCTCCCAGACACCCTTGACAACGAAGTCGGGCGTTATGTTAAAGGCATAGTTCGCGGTCGTGTTGTACAGACCTCCGCCGTTGCCTAATGAGCCAATCAGGTAGTTGGCTGCATTGTTGCTGTTCACGCCCGGGTTGTTAATCTGGGCCTCTTCGATCGAGCCAGCCAGCCAGAACTTGTTGTTGAAGTTCTTGGATACGCGGAAGCCGTACTGCCGTGCGAAGCTGAAACCGACGTTGTAATTCGGGTCAATGGTCATCGGCTTCGCCTCAGTGCGGTTGTCGACACCCTTCTTGTTTTCCGTTAACAGGGTCCACATCTGACCGCCGGTGAAAGTCCAACCGTTCGCCAGAGCCGCCTGAGCGTAGGCCTGCCGCTGGCGCAGTACATAGCTGTTGGTCTGGTTGTCGTTCGAGGTCACGCCCGCTGCGAGAAAGTCAGCCTCGTAATAACCAGTGCCGTTAACGCTGCCGGCTTTGCCTTGCACCAGCAGGTTAAGCTGCGACTGCCGGCCAGAGCCGTAGAACTCAGACAGATTGGCTTGCGACGCGCCGCCAAAAGGAATGGAGTTGAATGCGGTTGCTTCGCCAGCGGTCGCCCGATTGCGGTAATAAGTTTCGCCCGCCAGGAAGCCGCCCGGGGTAATCAGGACTCCCTTGTAGTGAATGGCCAGCGGGCTCTCGAGACCAGCAACCCGCTTCTGGGTCTCCTGCAGTTCGTTCACGGTGTTGGCATCAACGGCCTTCATGTCAATGACATCGTGCTGCAGGGCGCGGATCTCTGGGTTCTCAGAGAGCTCGCCCTGCTTCGCAGCGTTGGCGGCCTGTTGAGCCTGTTGGGCCGTCGATTGAGCCTGGCTTACCTCCTGTTGGAGTGTCTGGATGGCCTGATCGCGGTTTTGCACCTGCTGCTGCAGTTGTTGAATCTGCTGCTGTTGAGCGGAAATTGCATCCTGCATATCCTCAAGCCGCTTCGAAACCGGAGTTGCGGAACTGCTCTTGTGGGCAGACTTCGGCTTCGGGCTTTGAGAATCTGTTTGTGCGAAAACGCTGGTCGTAATCAGTATCGACAGCGCTAAAGCCAGTCTTCGTTTCATTTTTTCTTTCTCTCCTGAAAGCAAAGTGGGCGGATAAGTCATAACGAGTTCTCCAACGCTGGAGAATCGACGCAAACTGAGAACCTGTCGATGGACGTGCAACGAAATCGTATTTACGGAAAGTTACAGCCTTGTGAACACCTGATGAATGTTCCGCTAAATCCCCGCGCTTGGCAGCAAAACCGCGAAGGATCGAGTTGGGCTTTCTTCTGCCAACCGACGCTTTGATTCAAACCAGAACTTCGCCGGCCAATTCGGCGATCTTGTACTCTTGTCCGGCTATGCTATGCTGTGCGTGAATCTAGGCGCCGAAGGGACAGCACGGGCCCGTGGCAGATCGCACGGGGAAACCTGCGAGTCTGTTGGCTCGTTCCTGGTCCGTTGGATGCAAACGAACTTACTCGTGGAGGAAGTCATGCGTAGGATTCTGTCTTTAAGGCATTGGTGGAGGTGGTTCGCCAGCCTTTTACTTGCGGCTGCTGTCTTGCTGCCGGCTGCAAAACTTGAGGCTCAAGCTCCCCAAGCTGAGGAATTCAGCCAGAACGTGAAGCAGGTCTATTTCCCATTGAACGTGTACACCAAGGTCATTGACCCCGCCGTACTCGACCGCGACGCGGAGTGGCTGAAGCAGCATCCTGACGCGCAGTTTTGGATCCAGGGATATGCCGACATTCGCGGCGACATTGTGTACAACCTCGTCCTGTCGTATCGGCGCGCTCAATGGATCAAGCAGTCGCTGGTCAAGCGCGGCGTCAACGAATCACAGATAGGCTTTGCCACGGGATGGGGCAAACTGTATCCGGTTTGCGGCCAGAACGACGCGGACTGCTTCCAGAAGAACCGTCGCGCCGAAATGGTGGTCCCGGATCTATTGCTGATGTAACTCGGTACCGCGACTCGGAACGGAGTAAACGCAGCACCCTCGCGGAGGCTTGGCCACGACGGTATGTTTTACTGCCCGGTGAACTGGTTCAGTCGCTCAGGCGGCTGCGTGTTGAGCAGGCGCGCCCTGCCGCTAAAGTCTTCAACTCAAACAACAGGTCAACTGCTTGAAACCGGAAGTTGACTTTTCCTACCATGAAAGTGGCAGGGCTCCAAGCCCGCCGCAGCTAGCCACGTCCAAACCCGTTTATATTCTGCAAGTTAATCGTGAAGTCGGCAATCGGGGAAGGGGCGATTTGTGACATACGACACAACAGCCCGTGAGGAATGTCCGCACAGCAAAGCTACGTCGTCCCTTAGAGTTGGACCAAGGCCAATTCACAGGTGGGATTTTGTTCCATTGAGAATCCCCGATGACACCAGGCTCTCCCATCTGGAATGGAATTGCGCCGCGATCTATGGAGGCGACGATGCGATATTCATTCCGAGTCCTGGTTCTGCTCCTGGTTGCCACTGTGGGCCTCAGTTCAGCGTTGGCTTTCGCTGCAGACCCGAATGGCGCCCAGGCAAGCGGATCCAAAACCACCACAGCCAAGAAAACCGCAGCCAAAAAACCACTAACGGTTCAAGAGCAACTGCAGCAGCTAAACAATCAACTCACACAGCAACAGTCGCAGATCCAGCAGCAGCAGGGCCAGATCCAGCAACTGCAGCAGACCAACTCTCAACTTCAGTCTCAAGTGCAGCAGCAGGGACAGGCGTTGCAAAGCTCAGTCCAGGACGCTAATCAGAAGGCAGCCGCGGCCAAGGACGGCGTAAACAGCCTGCACACCACGGTCACTGACCTGCAAAGCAGCGCGACCGCGACCGCGAACTCGCTGCTGGAAACCAAGAAGTCGGTCAACGCTCTGGAGAATCCGCTTGCGATTCACTACAAGGGCATCACCATCACCCCGGGTGGCTGGCTCGAGTCCACCTTCCTGGTTCGCAGCAAGAACGAGAATGCCAACATCACCAGCAGTTTCGGCGGGATTCCGTTTAACGGAGTCGCTAACGCAAATCTCTCGGAATTCCGCGCGTCAGCCCAGGGCTCCCGCGCCATCATCCTGGCTGAGGGCAAGGTCGAAGTCGACCAAGCTGACCGGTTATTTTGAAATGGACTTCGTCAGCGCGGCGCCCACCGCCAACACCGTCCAGACCAACGGTTTCAACATGCGCCAGCGGCAGTTGTGGGGACAGGCTGAGTTCCAGAATGGTATCACCATCGTTGGCGGCCAATTCTGGGACCTGATGACCACCAACTCTCTAGCTCTAATTCTGCCGTTGCATGTTGATATGGGTTGGCCGCGAAGTCCGCGGCATCGTGGCCGTGATCGTGGCAACTCGATCGAAGAAAATCAGTAGGTGTATCGTAGTAGGGGAATGTCCCGTATACGGTCATCTGCCTCGCCGCTTCTGCTGGAGGGCATGAATATGCGCTGGTTTGTTTCTCTCGCTTTCGCTGTCCTGATGACCGCTACGACCTTCGCGCAGGAAGTGCCACCCGGCACTGTGATCCCGGTAATGTTGCTCACCACCGTGGATTCAGCCAAGGCCTACGACGGGCAGGAAATTACCGGTGCGGTAATGGAGGCCGTGCCTCTGCCCTCCGGAGGCCGTATCCCGGCCAAGGCTAAAGTGCTTGGGCACGTGGTTGCGGCCCGACTGGGCTACCCGGAATCGCCGGCGGTACTTGCACTCCAGTTTGACAAAATTGTGTTCCGTGGCCACGAGGCGCCGATCAATGTGAACGTGCGCGCCATCGCCAGCATGGTGGCCGTCTTCGACGCGCAAGTCCCGACCTTTGTGCCTGACACGACTCCGCGCGCCTCGCTGATGTTCGCCCCGGTTGGAGGCGAGGCGGCATTCCGGCCGGACAACCCACAGGAGTCATGGAGGGAATTCGTCCGCTTCAGCGGCACACCCGCGCCAGGTTGCGGCGACCGGGTGGACAAACCCGGGACGACCGGAGCCTTATGGGTGTTCTCCCCTTATGCGTGTGGCGCTTACGGCTTCGGGAGCAATCTGACTATTGCCCACGACGGAGCGAAAAATCCGATGGGCCAGATAGTGCTCACCTCGCGGAAACGTGTGTCGTTGCAGGCTGGAAGCGGCTTCCTGCTCAGGGCTCAGGCGACTCCGCAGATGGAGTAGTCTTAGCTTCTCTTCTGGGGCCCTCGATCAGTTCCGCTGTCTCCTAGCGCGATACTGCAGCGAATAAATCTGACTTCAGCAGTGCCTCAAAGCGCTGATCGTCCGTCTTGAAGTGCATCTGCAGCATATCGTTGGAATTGTCCACGGTGGTGTTATCCAGCGCCATTTTTTCCGTTGGCGTGGCGTTCATCTTGCGATACAACAGACCTGCCTTGACCAGCGAAGCCATGGTCGCTGCGGTCATCGTATCGGAGGTCTTCACGTTAAGGTCAAAGGTCACGCCATTGCTGAAGTCCATCACGTAGTCCGAAGCCAGCAACCGCCTCTTGACTACATCGTAGTCGCCGATTGATGCAGCCTGCCCCAGTGCTGAGCGCATCATGTTCTGCGTGCCGGCCTGGTCGAGAACGCTCCACACCGGCGAGCTGTCAACACTCGAAATGAGGCCGTTGATGGTATTGTTCGATTCCAGCGACTCGGCGCCGTTGTCGCGCACGTCAATGGCGCCCTTGAGAGCGGCGTTGTCGCCGAAGACGATGGTTGAGGGATCGAGAAAGGACAACTGCATGCCCGAGCCCATGGGATAAAGGAAGGACAACGCGTACTTCTCAGGCTTGACCTTCTTCGCCCGCATCTTCTGGAGGAATTCCGCCTTCTTGAACGACCCCTGCGCAATCCCGATACTGCGCAGCCCTCCCTTCGGCGGGCGATAACTGATCAAGGTGAGTTGTTCCATGTCCTTTTCAGGGTCGATGCCAGCCCCCTTGAGCGCGGTTTCGAATTGCTTCAAGGCGTCGGGTAGCACCCGGTCCTTAAGTGCGCGTGCGGCCTGCGAATCCCGCAACGCGCGATAGTCCACCGAGATGATCTGCTGGATGGCTGACGGAACCACGGTGCGGGAATTGCTGCTCAAAGGCGCCCCAAAAGACGGCAGGCAGAGGACACCGCACAGGAAAAGACAGGCGAGAAACTGCTTCATGCTCATAATTCTACCCGACTACCGTGGGAGTTGCCGAACTGTTGGCTCCGGTTGCTAGCCAGCAGAAAGCGGCTCATAATGCCAGCGTGCACTGGCACCACCAGTGAGAACCGGCAACCACCATGAATTGTAAACTTCTGCGATGATTGACGGACTTCAGGCTCCAAGGTAACCGGTATTGGTTGGATCCTTCTTGCCATGTTAGGGGGTAACGTCGTGAGTGAAAGCACAAACAGACGAATCGGCGACTACGAAATCATCCGCGAGTTGGGCCACGGTGGTATGGGGCAGGTCTATCTCGTGCGGAATCTCCTGTCCGACCGCGTCGAGGCCATGAAGGTCCTGCTTCCTAACATGGTGGGCCAGAGCGATCTGGTCACTCGTTTCACGCGCGAGATTAAGGTGCTGGCAAGTCTTGAGCATCCCAACATCGCAGCCCTCCGGACCGCCTTCACCGCGGACAACCAGTTCGTCATGATCATGGAGTACGTCGAGGGCGACACTTTGGCCCACCTTCTGGAGCAAGGGAGGTTTTCAACCGAAGAGAGCTTGAACTACGTCGACCAGGTGCTGTCGGCGCTGAGCTACGCCCACGGCAAGGGCGTCATTCATCGTGACATCAAGCCCGCGAACATGATGCTCACTCCGCAAGGGACGGTAAAGCTGATGGATTTCGGGCTCGCCCGCTCCGGCAACGAACTCGGCCTCACCGTAACCGGCACGACCCTGGGATCGCTGGACTACATGCCTCCCGAGCAGGTGATGTCCCAACACACCGACGAGCGATCAGACTTGTACTCCGTCGGCGTCTCGCTTTATCAGATGGTGACGCGCCAGCGGATGTTCAGCGCAACCAGCAGCTACTCCATCATGCAGGCGCAAGTCAAAGAAACACCCCGCCCCCCGATCGAGATTCAGCCCACGTTGTCAAAAGCGGTCAGCGATATGATCATGATGGCGGTCGCCAAAGACCCGGCACATCGGTTTCAGAGCGCGGACGCTTTCCGCAACGCCTTGTCTCAGATCCGGGAATCTGCAATGCAGCTCAGCGACACCGGCGACGGCCTCCTCAAGGCTGGAAACACTGCCCCCGGGAACTCCGGCAATGCCGGTGGTACCGCCAGCCATTCGTCAAACTGCGCCCGTCCCGCCTCTAGCCCAAGAAGGGCGAGGCGTCCCGGCGGCTTCCCCGGCGCCACTCGCGCCAGAAAAGCAAAATTGGGGTCTGTTCCTGGCAATTGCTGTCGTCCTTCTGGGGGTTGCGCTGGCGGGAGGTTGGGCATACAAGTCACGCCAGCATAGCGAAGGCACTGCCAAAGAAGTGAATGTGTCGAATCCGCAAGGCAATACTGCTCAGAGCGGTTCTCCCAACCTGGCCGCGGGCGCAACCAGCCAGGATTCGACCAGTACAAAGCCGCCATCTCGGCCGGTCGCGACTACTCCAACCGCACCTGGCTCTCAGCCGGAAGCCGCCCAGGGTGCAGCGCCTCTCCCGCCGGAAAAGCCGGTTGCCAACAACAAGTCAGATCGCCACAATCCTAAGGCCGCGCCCGCCCTGGCACCCGGAGGTTCTGCTGCGGACTCCGAGCCACCGCAGCCGGCTGTCGACCTGAAGAAAGTGCTCGACGACCTGGAAAACGAAACCGATCACTTGGACAGCCGCGCAGCCGCCGTTGAGAGTAGCCTGGATACTCTGGAACAGCAGATGCATCGCGACGGACTGGGCTTACGGGGAGACATGGTCGCTGCCCGCAGTAACATGCGAAATGACCTGTCAAAGGCGAAGCAGGCGCTGGGCAACGCTGACACCGATCGCGCCAGGCACTATCTGGATCTGGCACAGCATGAGGTTGAGCGGCTGGAGACTTTTCTCGGCCACCGTTAGGAATGAGATGGTTAGGGCCAATCGGTTCGGTTTGATCGGTTGCCCTACTGCCTCACCGCGGCCATCCGCCTACCCACTTCTGCGATGAAGCTAGCGTCGTTGATGTCACCCAGGTTGATCTCCACGTTGGCCAGGGCGCCCTCGGACGCAGCGTTCGCCAGTGCGACGCCAACCGTCAAGTCCGACGCCATCTTCGGGTTCGTGATGGCCCTCAGTGACTCGATGATCTGCCGCGTTTCCTTTGCGCGTTCGGCAACCAAAAGGGGAATCGTGGTCGCCTTTCTTGTGGCCGCTTCGACCTCAGCCTGCGCTTCAGGATGATCTTTCGCTTTCCTGAATGCCGCCATCACTTCATTGAACGCATCGGCATCGGCATTAATGGATGCCTTGAATTGCTCACGCAGCTCAGACAGTCTCGCCAGCGCGTCACTCAGTTGGCGCTCGTACTGCACATAGGCCTTCTTGCCGCGGGACATGCCAGCAACCATGCTGCCCAGCCCGGCGGCCATCGCGGCCGGTGGCCGCTGCGGCGCAGCCGCCGCCCGGCGCCGCCGTTGGCGCCGCCAGTTGCTCGATGAACGGCTCCACGCCGGCCCGAATTCCCCCTGCCGCCATCTTGCCACTCATCACGGCGGCTAGCCGGTTCTCCAGGATCAGCGAAGCATCGAAGTTCTCGATTTGCAGAAACCACTCGGCTGCATCTTCCAGCGCCTTCTTCGGAATCAGTCCCACGATCTCGCTCGACAGCGGCATCACTCCGTAGCGTGCCGCCTCGCGTTTCACGTACTCGAATACGCGCCCAATCGGCGTCTGGTCGGTGTCGGTCAGGTTCATGGAGACCTGTGCCAGGCCCCGTACAGGGACGCCCATACCCTTCACGTAGCGCAGGCCGCCGTTGGAAAATCGCACCGCCTTGCCGATCTTCTTGGCGATCTCCACGTCCGGAGTGTTGAGGTATACGTTGTAGGCAACGAGGAACTTACGGGCACCGACGACAGTCGCGCCGGCAGTTGGATGCAGTTCCGTCTCACCGAAATCCGGCTTGCGGGCCGGGTTGGTCTTCACCTCTTCGCGAACACCCTCAAACTGCCCCCGTCGTATGTTCTCCAGGTTCTGACGCTCGGGCGTTTGCGCTGCCGCCTCGTACAGATACACCGGAATGCGATAGCGCTTCCAGATTTCTCCGCCCACCCGGCGCGCAATTGCTACGCAATCTTCGAGCGTCACGCCCTCGATGGGAATGAACGGAATCACGTCGGCAGCGCCCAGCCGGGGATGCGCCCCGGTATGCTTGGTCAGGTCAATCAGTTCGGAAGCTTTGCCTACCCCGCGAATAGCCGCTTCCGCAACGTTAACCGGATCGCCTACCAGGGTGATAACGCAGCGGTTGTGGTCAGCGTCCATTTCGCGATCGAGGAGATATACGCCATCCATTTTCATGGCCTCGATGATGGCGTCAACCCGGGCTTTGTCGCGACCTTCGGAAAAATTCGGTACACATTCCACGAGTGCTGGCATAAGCATTGAGGATAAAGAAGCAACCAGCACTTAGCAATGAAGAGCTGGTTTTCGGAAGGGCAACACCGAGGGAGATACCCGATCCGTCACCTGCCATGTTCTGAAGCCTATTGACGGGAAAGGCCCAGAAGGATTACCTATGGGGTAACGATTTCCGGTCCTGTGGGGAGCAATCGCTGAAGACTGTGGATGAACCATCTCTCGCACCCGGAGTGTTTGATCGCCTGCTACAGGCGACGGCGGACAAGGCCAGTGTCGCAGAATTGTACCGTGACTATCTGGCGGACGTACGAAGTGCGCTGGTGGAGCTACGCAGCGCGCTCCAGCGCAAGCAGGCGGAGGAGTTTCGAAGCCGGGCACACTACGTGAAGGGGAGCAGCCTTATCCTCGGGGCGAACGTGGTCGCGCAATGTTGTGCGACATTGGAGGAGATGGGGCGTCACTCCGAGTTTAGCGGCGCGGAGCAGTTGCTGGATAGGACGGCGGTCGCGATTGATCGGGTAGAGGCAGAATTGGTGATGAGGCTCGGCACTGTTGTGGCTCCGGCGAAGGGATCAGCAGCTTAAGACCCGTTCCGGTGATGACTTAAGATGGCGACAACCCCGACAAAGATTCTAATCGCCGATGACCACCCGGTGGTCCGCATCGGTCTGCGCAACATGCTGCAGGCCGATCCCCAGCTAAAGGTGGTCGCTGAGGCCAAAGATGGCATTGAAGCACTGCACATGGTGCGCACGTTGCATCCCGACATCATGCTGCTCGATCTCGCCATGCCCAAAATGCCGGGCATGGAGGCGCTTCGCGAGCTCCTGACCGAAAACAGTTCAGCCCCCACGCGTACCATCGTCCTGACCGGCCTTATTGACAAACGGCAAATCCTGGAAGCCCTCCAGCTCGGGGCCCGTGGAGTGTTGCTGAAAGATGCCGCCATCGAGCACTTGTCATCTTGCATACGCGCTGTCGTTCAAGGACAGTATTGGCTCGAAGGACGTCCGGTGCAGAACCTGGTGCAGGTGCTGCGCGATCTGGCCGCTCAAACCGCTCCGCCGCCACGCAAGACCTTCGGCCTGACCGCGCGCGAACTGGAAGTTGTTGCCCTGATCACTGAAGGCTCGACCAATAAGCACATCGCGCAGACTTTCGGCATCAGCGAAGAAACCGTCAAGCGCCACCTGACCAATATTTTCAACAAGCTCGGAGTCGGAAACCGCTTGGAGCTGGCGCTGTTTGCGCTCAATCACAGCCTGCTGCCCCCTGCCGACAGCCAGTAGCGTCGAAATGCTGCTCCATGCAAGGTTTGAGCTCAGCTATTCCGGCCAGTTACTCTTCAGCTTCCGGTGGCCCGGTAATCACTTCCCCAGACCCCTCCCGCCAGCTACCGTCTTAAGAGGGACATTCCATGGACAACGCGCACAAGTGGGGACTTGCTCTGAACTCCGTTCCTCTGATGGAGGCGGTGCTTTGCGCCGACTGCGAGATCATCAGCAACAGCGGCGGCGAGCAGTGCGAAATTTGCGGTAGCCGTTCGTTGCTGAGCTTGGGACGCGTTCTCGGCGGTACCATTGAGGGGAAACGCGCCGCGCTGGTTGAGGTGGACCGCAATTCGTTGCGCAATGGCTTCACCGTACTGGTCAACCCGAAGGCCGCGCAAATCCTGCGACAGCGGCGCCGCAAGAATACCGGTTAGTTATGAAACAGGACGAACTTCTGCGTCAGCAACTCGTAAAACTCATTGACTGGCACGAAGCACACGCCGACTTTCATCAAGCTGTCGAAGACTTCCCAGTCAAATTGCGTGGGCGGGTGCCCGACGGACTGCCTTACTCTGCGTGGCAACTGCTCGAACACATTCGCATCGCGCTTTGGGACATTTTGGAGTTCAGCCGCGGATCGAAGCACAAGTCGCCCAAATGGCCGGAAGGATATTGGCCGAAGACACCCGCTCCGCCAACTGACAAAGCCTGGGACAAGAGCGTGAAGGCTATCGAGGAACATCTTGAGGCGATGCGCAAGCTGGTAGGCGATCCCACACAGGACTTGTTCAAGCCTTTCCAACACGGCACAGGTCAAACGCTCCTGCGCGAAGTACTGCTGGTCGCCGACCACAACGCCTATCACCTTGGACAGTTGGTGCTGGTGCGTAAAGCGCTGGGCGCGTGGCCGGAGTAGCGGCGGGCCGCTTAAATCAACGACAGGGCGTCAACATCCACCACCACATGGTTGCGCGGGATCTTCTGAGCGGCGGCGTGTTCGAGCATGGCGCGCAGCACCGCATTCATGCGCTCGCGGCTCGCCGACTTCAGCAGGAAGTGGTAGCGATACTCGGTCTTGAGCTTTACGATCGTCGCCGCCGCCGGTCCCATCACGCGCACACCGTCGAGCCGGGTCGAGTGGAACCACTTGCCCAGAATGCCCGACCAGGCCAGCGCTTCGTCCAGTTTGGGGCTGCGCACCAGAACGTTGCTGACGGCGTTGAAGGGCGGGTAATGCATCCAACTGCGGAAGCGCACCTCCTTCTCATAGAAGCCGTGGTAGTCGTGTGCCGCAGCAAACTGAATCGCGTAATGATCGGGGAAAAACGTTTGCAACACGACTTTGCCGGGAGTATCGCCGCGTCCCGCCCGTCCCGCAACCTGGGTAAGCAACTGGAACGTGCGCTCAGCGGCGCGGAAATCGGGGAAGCTAAGCGCTGCGTCGGAGCCGACGACGCCAACCAGCGTGACCTTGGCTACATCGTGTCCCTTGGCAATCATCTGCGTGCCGACCAGCAGGTCGATGTCACCGTCATGCAGCGCAGTCAGCATGCGCTCAAAGTCGTCGCGCCCGCGGACCGTATCGCGATCCAGGCGGGCAATCCGCGCCTGCGGAAACAGACCATGCAGGATGTGCTCCAGCTTTTCCGAGCCCGTGCCGAGATACTGCACGAACTCGCTGCCGCACTTGGGACATGTCTTAGGCGCCGGACGCAGGTAGCCGCAGTAGTGACACATCAGGCGGTGCTCGCGCTTGTGGTAGGTCATGGCGATGGCGCAGTTCTTGCATTGCACCGACTCGCCGCACTCGCGGCAGAGCACGAACGCGGAGATAGCCGCGCCGGTTCAGCAGCACCATCACCTGTTCCTGCCGCGCCAGGCGCTCGCCGATCTCCTCCACCAGCTTGCGCGAGAGCGGTTCGTCCTTGCGCGTGCGTTGGAATTCCTCGCGCATGTCGAGGATTTCGACCTCAGGCAGAGGCCGTTTCTCGATGCGCTCGGGCAATTCCAGCAGCTTGTACTTGCCCTGGACAGCGTTGTAGTACGTCTCCAGCGACGGCGTAGCCGAGCCGAGCACGACCGCGGCGTTCGCCATCTTGGCACGCATCACAGCCACATCGCGCGCGTGGTAGCGCGGCATTTCCTCCTGCTTGTAGGAGTGGTCGTGCTCTTCATCCACCACGATGAGCGCGAGGTCGGAAACGGGAGCGAAGATTGCGGAGCGGGTCCCTACCACAACGTGACACTCACCGTTGCGAATGCGCTTCCACTGCTCGGCGCGCTCGTCGTCGCTGAGCCCGGAATGCAGGATGGCCACTTCATCGCCGAAGATCTGGTGCAGATCGGCAGCCATGGCAGGCGTAAGACCGATTTCCGGCACCAGCAGGATGGCTGAGCGCCCTTTCGCCAACACGGCCTGCATCGCCGACAAGTAAACCGCGGTCTTGCCGGAGCCGGTGACGCCGTGCAGCAGCATGGGCAGGAACTGCCGGCCATCCGCAGCAGTGGTGATCTGCGTGCAACGCCGTTTTCTGCGCTGGCGTAAAGAGGAACTCCAGTTTGCGCGGTTTCATGCCCGAAACACGGAAAGCTGGCCGGCTCTTCGCTCAACACAACGATGCCTCGGCGCACCAGCGTCTGCAAAGTCGTGCGTGGAACATCGAGCGTCGCGCAAGGCTTCGACCGGGTGCGCGGTGATTCTCCTGGCCGCGTAAATAGGCGACGATGGCCTGCTGATTCTTGTTGAGCTTCCCCTCCGCTTCCTTCAGCGTCGCGATTTGCACGGTGCGGCTGGCGTCCCGAATATCGCTGAGGTCTTCGCTTGCAATCCACTTCTTGCGCAGCAAGGTTTGCAGTACCGCGCGCGACGCGCCCGCTGCAGAGCGCAGTGTTCCTTCTCGCACCACTTCCCCGTCGGCCAGCCGGTTCAGCACGGCATATTCCAGCATCTGGTGCTCGGGCTCTTTGCGCGAGCGCAGCGAAGAGCCCGCGGTCGAGGCGGCGTGCAGCGCTTCGATGCCCTTATCGGTGATGCGATATCCCAGCACACGACGGAATTCCGCGCCCAAGAGGCAGCATGGTGCGAAAGACTTCGCCAATGGGCGCGATGTAGTACTGCGCGATCCAGCGCCCTAGTTGCATCAGTTCGGAACTCAGTGCGGGGGTGGTATCGAGCACCTGGCTCAAACGTCGGGTCTGGAATTTGGGCTCGCGATCGTGCAGCTCCGTAACGATGCCGCACAAACGCTTTTCTCGGAAGGGCACGATGACGCGGCCGCCTACCGGGGGTTCGGGCGCGTTCTCCGGGATGAGATAGGTGAACGTGGCGTCGAGCGGAACCGGCACGGCCACATCGCAGTATCGCGGCATCGCTGTGAACGGTAACTCGGCGTCAACCGGCAACTATTTCCTCTGTTCCAATTTCACGCTGGCTGTGATCGGCTTGCCGTCGCGCAACACTTTGACCTCGACCACCTCGCCCACCTTGCTGCGGCGGAGTGCGTCGGTGAAGTCGTATAGATTGTGGATTGGCTTGTCGCCAAACTGTACCAGAATGTCGCCGGCCTTCAGGCCCGCCTTTGCCGCCGGCGAACCCGGGCGAACGTCGGAGAAACGCACTCCGTCCTTCACCTCGCCAAAGTCGGGAATGGAGCCGAAATAAGGGCCGTAGCCTCCGCCGCCGGAAATGCCGCCGATGGGTTTGTCCTCGGCGACCACGATGAACGCCGGACGCGCCGGCGCTGACGCCAGCTGCAGCACTACGTCCGAAACCATGTCGAGCAACTGCGCCGCCGAGGGAGCGTTGATCTTGTCCCAGGTGTCGGAAGGCTTGTGATAATCCGAGTGCAGACCCGAAAAGAAGAAGAGAACAGGGACCTTCCTGGCCACGAAGGAGGTGTGATCGCTGGCCGAGTATCCACCAGCCGAGGTCTCGATCTTGAAACTGGATTGCTTCTGGGCCTGCTCCAGAATGGCCTTGAACGTCGAACCAGTCCCCACGCCGCCGACGTAAATCTTGTTGTCACGGATGCGGCCGATCATGTCCATGTTGATCATGGCCACGCATTTGTCGAGGGGCAGCGTCGGCTGCTTCACCCACTCCGCCGAACCCAGCAGCCCAAGTTCTTCTCCCGAGAAGGATAAAAGAGAATGCCGCGATCAAGCTGCCCTTTCAGCGGCGCAAACATGCGCGCAAGCTCCAGCACGCCCGCGGTGCCTGAGGCGTTGTCATCGGCGCCAGGATGGATCTGCCCGATCTGCGAAGGCGCCAGCGAGTTGGAATCGCCGCGGCCCAGATGGTCGTAGTGCGCCCCGACAATGATGTACTCGTCCGTCTTCCCCGGCAGATAGGCGAGCACGTTGTTCACCCGCGCATGCGTCGCCTCGATATCGATCTTCAGCGACAGTTGCAGGTTCTCCGGGAAGGCGAACGAGGCCGGCTTGCCGGCGTGGTTGATCTGCTGCTGGATACCAGCGAGGCTCTTACCAGCGGCCTGAAACCAGCTCTCGGCAACCGAATTCTTTACCTGCAACAGCATGATGCCGATGTCCTGCGGCCCACTCACTCCGCCAAAGCGCATGAGCTGGTCTTCTTCTCCCGCCGCGAGGGCTCCGTTCACCAACACAACCGCCTTGGCCCCGTGATTGCGCGCGTTGATCGCCTTGGTGACGATTTGCGAATGCTGGGTCAACCCCTGGTGGCCGCTCTTTTCAGCAAAGATCTCCGGTTCGTAGCGAAGCACAACAACGGTCTTGTCCTTCACGTCCACGCCGGAGTAGTCGTCGTACTGGAACTCGTCTGCGGATGCGCCATAGCCCACGAACACCATCGGGCCGGTAAACGTTCCGGAGGACGAAAAGCTGAGGGGTTCGAAATCCTGGTTGAGCTTCAGCGCCTGCTTCGTTCCGCCGATTTCAACGGTGACGTGATTGTCCGACCGCAACTTCGCGCCGGTGGTTACGGTAAACGGCTGCAGGTATCCATTCGTTCCTGCCGGTTGTAGCCCCAGCGATTTATAGCGGCGCTCGAGGTATTGCGAAGCTTTGGCCAGACCCTTGGTGCCAGGTCCACGGCCTTCCATGTCGGGAGCCGCCAATACCTTGATGTCCGCGAGGTAACGGCTGGGGTCGGCAGGAGCGACCGAAGTGGTAGTCGCCGAGGCCAGAAGAGCCGCGGCCAGCATAGCGGCGAGCGCACTGCGGTGGATTCGAGTTGCTTGATGCTTCGACATGCGGGCGAGAGTGAGAAAAGAAATTAGGTTGAGCATGGGTGGCCGTCGAATCGTACTCAGAGGGCCAGAAGCGTGTCAATGACGTGCGACACAATGCTGGATGTAACCCAGCGCTAGCTTTGGGAGTTCATGCGCCGATCCGCGCTTTGTACAGCGCCCACGCTGCCAGCGTCTGTGCGTCCTTGATCTGGTTATCGCAGATGAGCTGTTCGAGTTGTTCTATGCTGACCTTGCGCAGCACGAGATCCTGCTCTTCCGCCTCCGGTGCACTCCCACCCTGCTGGAGCCCGCGCGCCAGGAAAGCATGCGTCTTCTGGTTCGCGTAGCCGATGGCAATAAATATCTGACCGAGGTATTCGAGGCTGCCAACTTCCAGTCCCGTCTCCTGTTTCAGCTCTTCCCGCGCAATCTCAGCCGGGTCAACTCCATTTCGTTCCAGGCTTCCCTGCGGAAACTCCAGCGAGTACTCCCCGACCGAATAACGATACTGCTCGACCAGAAATACCTGGTCTTGGTCGATCGGGATGACAATCGCGCTGTCGGACTTCTCGACTACGCCGTAGATACCGCGATCGCCATTCCGCCGCTCAACCTCATCTTCACGCACCACCATCCAATGGTTCTGGTAAGCCACGCGCGAGCTCAGTTTTCGGATGGTCATGGTTTGTCGCGATTCGAAACTTGCGCAGCGCCCGGCTTCGCAACCTTGCGAGAGTCCATACGCGACCATCGCCCAACCCGGACTGCACCATTGCCTCTAGCAGCGTCACCCAAAACCAGGCGGCAGACCTCGTTAATGTAGGCTTCGCTGAGTTCATCGTGGCGAATGAGAAACCGCATGTAGATTGCGCCGTAGAGGACATCCAGCACCAGATCGAGATCGAGGCTCCTGGGAAGCTCGCCGCGTTCGATGCCGCGGCGCAGTGTCTGATATGCCTCTTGGCGCCGCTTTCGGAGGAAGCGCTCACGAAAGGATTCCAGCAACTCGGGATCGGATTGTCCGGCGCCCAGCATTGCCGCGACGGTGCGGCCGCGCCGAGTTCGAAGTATCCCCAGGAACTGGTTCATTTGCAGACTCATGTCCCGTTGCACCGAACCAGTGTCGGGAAAGTGCAGCTCATCTTCAGAGCTGGATGCGAAGGCATCCACCACCAACGCCCCTTTGTTAGGCCACCAGCGATAGACCGTTGCCTTGCCAACTCCAGCGTCAGCGGCAATCGCTTCGATGGACAGATCGGGAAAGCCGGTATGCTCCAGCAGTTTGAGCGTGCTGCGAAGGATCGCCTGCCGGGCCTCTTCGCTGCGAGGACGGCCGGGCAAGCGCCTGGCTCCATTAGAGCTATCGCGATCGTGTGCCGTCTTCCCGGAAGGAACGATTTGCTGCATGACTCAAGATAGCATATATTGAATCCAATACGTTTCGTATCGAATCGAAAATTTTGTAGTTTCCGCGCAGGCATGAGCGGGCGTCGCGCGAAACCAGCCTGATTGGAGTCTCACCCGACCGATGTGGATTGTTGCACTCGCGCTCCGGCGTCCTTATACATTCGTGGTGATGGCGCTAGTGCTGATTATTCTCACGCCCATCGTCATCATGCGCACGCCGGTTGATATCTTCCCCGATATCAACATCCCGGTCATCAGCGTGGTGTGGAACTTCACCGGCTTTGCGCCGGCCGAGATGGCCGATCGCATCGTCACCAACTCCGAGCGCGGCATTACGATCACGGTCAACGACATCGAGCACATCGAGTCGCAATCGGTGAGCGGCGTCGGAGTCATCAAGATATTCTTCCGCCCGCAGGCCAACATCCAGACCGCGCTTTCACAAGTAACCGCAATAGTGCAGACCACAGTCCGCGGCCTGCCACCGGGAACCACGCCACCGCTGGTCATCACCTACTCGGCCTCTTCCACGCCGGTGGTTCAGCTCGGACTTAGCAGCAAAACGCTCCCGGAGCAGCAACTATTTGACCTGGGGCAGAACTTTCTGCGCAACCAATTGGCCACCGTACATGGTGCGGCAATGCCTTATCCCTACGGCGGCAAGATACGCCAGGTACAAGTGGACCTGGACATCCCCCGACTGGAAGCCAACGGACTTTCTGCCAATGACATCGTCAATGCCATCAACACGCAGAACCTGATTGCGCCATCGGGCACGACGAAGATCGGTCCACTGGAATACCAGGTCGAAATGAACAGCGCCCCGCAAACGATTGCGGAACTGAATGATCTGCCGGTCAAGACGGTCAACGGCTCGACCATCTACATGCGCGATGTGGCCCACGTCCGCGATGGTTTCGCGCCGCAGACCAACGTCGTACGCCAGGACGGTGTGCGCGGCACGCTGATGTCGGTGTACAAGATCGGCACGGCATCTACGCTCAACATTGTTGACTCGGTGAAAAAGGTGATTCCGATTGCGGCGCAGTCGCTGCCCCGGGACATCACGATCAAGCCGCTGTTCGATCAGTCGCTGTTCGTGCGGGCCTCGATCAACGGGGTATTGCGAGAGGCCGTGATCGCGGCGGCTCTGACCGCGGTCATGATCTTGCTGTTCCTGGGAGACTGGCGGCCTACGATCGTCATCTCCATCTCGATTCCGCTCTCCATCTTCGTTTCGGTCATCCTGCTGAGTGCGATTGGGGAGACCATCAACATCATGACACTGGGAGGTCTGGCGCTCGCCGTCGGTATTCTCGTAGATGATGCGACGGTGGAGATCGAGAACATCGAGCGGAACCTCGCCCAGGGCAAGGAGATGAAGCAGGCGATTCTCGATGGCGCGGCACAGATCGCCGTGCCTGCGTTCGTTTCGACGTTGTCCATTTGCATCGTGTTCGTGCCCATGTTCTTTCTCACCGGCGTCGCCCGGTATTTATTCGTACCTCTGGCGGAAGCGGTCGTGTTCGCGATGCTGGCCTCCTATTTTCTATCGCGAACTCTTATTCCCACTCTTGTGATGTACATCATGCGAGGACATGAACACAGGGCGGAGCAGCCTAAAACGATTTTCGGCCGGTACCAGCGGGGCTTCGAGCGCGGTTTTGATAAGTTCCGCAATGGCTATTTCCAACTCCTGGAGACGACGCTGGAGCACCGCAAAATATTTGCTGTCTGTTTCTTGGCTTTCTGCATCCTCTCCATGGGCCTGGTGTTTTTCCTGGGAGAAGACTTCTTCCCCTCGGTGGATGCCGGTCTGATGCGGCTTCACCTGCGTGCTCGCGCGGGTCTGCGGGTCGAGGAGACGGCGCGCCTTTGCGATGAGGTCGAAAAATTCCTGCGTCAGCAGATCCCACAAGACGAACTGGTCACGATCCTCGACAACATTGGGCTGCCGTATTCCGGCATCAACCTGTCGTACAGCAACTCGGGCGTGATCGGAACCAGCGACGCAGAGATATTGGTGGGGCTGAACGCCGAGCATCATCATTCTACCGAGGGATACATACGCAAGTTGCGTGAGGAACTGCCCCGCCATTTCCCCGGAGTGGAGTTCTTTTTCCAACCAGCGGACATTGTGACCCAGATCCTGAACTTCGGCCTGCCAGCACCAATCGATGTTCAAGTAACCGGTGCAGATATGCAGGGTAACTATATCATTGCACAGCAGATTGCCAATCGACTCCGGCAGATTCCCGGCACCGCCGATGTCCATGTGCAGCAGATGATGAGCCTGCCCACATTGGATCTCCGAATCGACCGTAACAAGGTTACGCAGGTAGGTATGAACGCTCGTGATGTAGCGCAGAACGTGCTGGTTTCTTTGAGCGGCAGCTTTCAGACCGCGCCCAACTTCTGGCTCAATCCGAGGAACGGGGTCAGCTACCAGGTTGCGGTGCAGAGTCCGCAATATCGTATGACGTCGGTCCAGGACTTGATGAACCTGCCAGTCAATGACCCGGGGGTACAAACATCGCAGGTGCTGGGAAACCTTGTGCAACTGACACCGGCGGCCAGGCCGGCCGTGGTTTCGCATTACAACGTGCAGCCGGTGATTGACGTTTATGCCAGCACACAAGGGCGTGACTTGGGCGCGGTCGCCAAAGACGCGATGAAAGCGCTGCAACCGTTCGAGCAGCATCTACCCCGCGGAACACGTATCTCCGTTCGCGGGCAGGTAGAGACGATGAAATCGTCGTTCATCGGTCTGGGCGTCGGTCTGGTGATGGCGATCATGCTGGTGTACTTCCTGATCGTGGTGAACTTTCAGTCGTGGCTCGATCCGTTCATCATCATCACCGCGTTGCCGGGAGCGCTGGCGGGAATCTGCTGGTTCCTGCTGCTCACGCAGACCAGACTCAGCGTTCCGTCGCTAACCGGCGCAGTCATGTGCATGGGGGTCGCGACTGCCAACTCCATCCTGCTGGTTTCGTTTGCGCGCGACCGCTTACGGGCAGGAATTCCCGCCGTCCAAGCCGCTCTGGAAGCGGGTTACACCAGGATTCGTCCGGTGTTGATGACAGCCCTGGCGATGATCATCGGCATGGTGCCGATGGCGCTCGGCCTGGGCGAAGGCGGCGAGCAGAACGCTCCCCTGGGGCGAGCGGTGATCGGCGGTTTGTTATTCGCGACGGTGGCGACGTTGTTCTTCGTGCCGTCCATCTTTGCCATGATCCATGGACGCAGAGAAGCGAAGCAAGCTTCGCTTCGACAGGGATAAAATATCAAGACCTAGCGAGAAGCGGTTGGTATGGACGAGCATTTGAATCGTAGTGAGGTGTTGGAAGACGAATATCAGGCGCCGGAAATAACGCCGCCGCCCAAGCTTCCTCCGGCAACACCGCGCAAGGCGCTTCTGACGATCGGGTTGGTGCTCCTGATACTGATCATTGGGGGCGTCGTCACCGCAGTTATGCGAATCCGCGACAGCCACGTGCTGGCACGGGAGACGGAACGGGAATCCGTGCCCACCGTGGCGGTGATCCACCCGACAGCCGAGAAGCCCGACGAGGAGCTGGTATTGCCGGGTACGTTGCAGGCTTACGAAGAGTCTCCCATCTACGCCCGCACCAATGGCTACCTGTTGCGATGGTACAAAGACATCGGAAGCAAGGTCACGAAAGGCGAACTGCTGGCCGACATTGATACCCCGGAAGTCGACCAGGAGCTGTCGCAGGTGCGAGCCAATCGGCAGCAGATGCTGGCCCAGATGGAGCTGGCCAAGATCAATGCCGACCGCTATCTGAGCCTGCGCAAGACCGATTCGGTTTCGCAACAGGAAGCTGACCAGCAGGCGAGCGGATACCAGCAGGCGAAGGCCAACCTCGATGCGGCCGACGCGACTGTCCGCCGCCTCGAACAATTGGAATCGTTCAAGCACGTGTATGCGCCGTTCACCGGCGTGCTGACCAAGCGCAACGTAGATCCCGGTGCGTTAATCAATGCCGGGGGCACCGGCAAAGAGTTGTTCGACATTGCGCGCGTGGATCCCTTGCGCGTATACGTCAGCGTGCCGCAGAGCTACTCTCCCGCGATTAAGAACGGAATGGAAGCATGGGTGACGTTGCAGGAAATTCCGGGACAAAAGTTCAGGGGCACAGTGGCACGCACGGCGGAGGCCATCGATCCGGCAACCCGAACCTTGTTGACCGAAGTGGACGTGCCCAACAAAGATGGCCACCTGTTGCCGGGGTCGTTTGGAGAAGTACACTTCCGTGCGGGAATCAACGCGCAGAAGATGACGCTTCCCGTGAACACCATGCTCTTTCGCCAGGAAGGCCCGCGCGTGGCGGTCGTCGGCAGCGACGGCAAAATCCAACTGCGGCCCATCACCATCGGACGCGACTACGGTGCAACCCTGGAAATCCTCGGCGGTGTGGAGGCGGGAGACCGCGTGGTGATTAACCCCACCGACTCGCTGGAGGAGGGTCAGAAGGTGCAGGTCGCCCCCGAGAACCAGGGAGGCCAGCGGTCGTGATGCGGTTCCCCCGGATCGCGGCCCTCATCGCCACCGGCCTCCTGGCGGGATGCGCTGTGGGACCGAAGTATCAACGTCCACCAGTTCAAGCGCCAACCGCATACAAGACGGAAGGCCCTTGGCGCGTCGCTGCGCCTAAGGACTCGATCCCCAAAGGGCCGTGGTGGGAGATCTTCAACGATGTTGAGCTGAATGAGTACGAGCAGCAACTGCTGAAAGCCAACCAGTCACTGGAGGCGGCGAAGGACCGGTTGAACCAGGCACGCGCATTGGCCCGGGTCGCATCCGCGGGATATTTCCCCCAGGCCAGCACCGATCCCAATGCCGCGCGCATCCGGTATTCGGGCAATCGGCCGGAAGTGGTCACACTCGGCAGGCCGCTCACGCAGAGCACCTATGAGATTCCTTTCCTGCTGAACTACGAGCCTGATCTCTTTGGCCGCGTGCGGCGGACCCTGGAAGCGTCCAACGCGTCCCTGCAATCCACGGCTGCCGACTTGTACAACGTGAACCTGGTTTTGACGGCAGAGCTGGCGGCCGATTACTTCACCTTGCGAGAACTCGATGCCGAGACCCAGGTGGTGCAGGAGTCGGTGTCCATCCAGCGAAAGGGGCTGCAACTGGTGGAAGACCGTCACGCCGGCGGCGTCGCCTCGGGACTCGACCTCGCGCAGCAGCAGACGCTGCTCGACTCGACCGTCACGCAGCTCTACCTGGTGCAGCAGCAGCGCGCCCAGTATGAGCACGCCATCGCCGTGCTCACGGGAAATGCGGCGTCCACGTTCAGTATTGCAGTGCGTCCGCTCAATGCCGCTCCTCCGCCGATTCCCACTGGTGTGCCGTCTGATCTGCTGGAGCGACGGCCCGACATTGCCAGCTCCGAGCGGCAAATGGCCTATGAAAATGCGCAGGTCGGACTGGCAACTGCGGCCTTCTATCCGCAACTCACGCTTTTCGGTAGCGGTGGATTCCAGAGCACCGACATCACCAACTTACTCACCGCTCCCAGTGCGATCTGGTCTCTTGGGGGCGACCTGCTGCAACCGATTTTCCAGGGCGGCCGCAATCGCGCCAACCTGGCAGCAACGAAAGCGGCCTACGATCAGTCGGTCGCGAACTATCGGGAGTCGGTTCTCACCGCCTTCCAGCAGGTGGAAGATGGATTGTCGGGGCTGAACGCGCTTTCAGAGGCGGCTACATCCCAGAACCTGGCTGTCAAAGACGCGCGCCGTGCTCTGGAGCTTTCCAACAACCGTTACGTTGGCGGTGTGACCAGTTATCTCGACGTCATCACGGCGCAGAGCGCGCTGCTGACCAACCAGCGCCTGGCAACCCAGCTGCTTGGGCAGCAGATGGTCACGTCCGTGTACCTCGTCAAGGCCCTGGGCGGAGGTTGGGACGCTTCGCTGATCCAGAACGAGCAAGTGCATCCCAAGGCAATTCAAGCAATCCAGCAATAACTCTTCACACCATTCGTGCATCTCCACGGTGAGAACTCATCATCTATGATGGCTCCCATGGCGAAAACTGCGGATGTTCTCGTCGTCGGGCTGGGCGCCGTCGGGAGCGCTGCGCTATATCAGGCGGCCAAGCTGGGCGTACGCGCGATCGGCATTGATCGGTTCCGTCCGCCGCACGACCAGGGTTCGTCGCACGGTGACACGCGCATCACGCGCCAGGCGATTGGCGAAGGCCGGGACTTCGTGCCACTGGTGCTGCGTTCCAACCAGATATGGGAAGAACTCGAAGCAGCAACCGGCCGTAGCTTGATGGTCCGGAACGGCGCCCTCGTTCTCGCCGCGCTCGGCCTTCCGGGCAACCATCACGGCTCGACCTCATTCCTCCAGGACACCTTGCGGGCAGCCAACGAATTCGGCATTGCGCATGAGGTGTTGACCGCCGGCGAAATCCGCCGGCGCTTTCCACAATTCCGTCTACGCGGTGACGAGATCGGATACTTCGAACCGGGCGCAGGCTTCCTGCGTCCCGAGGCGTGCATCGAAACTCAGCTCAATCTCGCGCGGCAATTCGGCGCGCAGGTCTTCACCGGCGAAACCGTACTCCACCTCAGACAACTTGACGATGGCACAGTTGCATTGCAAACGGACAAGGACACGTATTCGGCCCGCCGCGTGCTCGTCACCGCCGGCCCGTGGATTCCCCAACTACTCGTTGGCCGATATGCGCAATACTTCCGTGTCTTCCGCCAACTGCTATGCTGGTTTGCTCTGCGCAACAACGCAGAACGTTACACTCCGGAGCGTTTTCCGGTGTTTATCTGGATTGCGGGCAACCGCCAGCGCGACATGATGTACGGCTTTCCGGCTGTGGATGGTCCGATCGGCGGGCTGAAAATCTGCACCGAGCAATACGACGCCACGGTTGATCCGGATGCCGTTTCCCGCACCGTCGCCGATGCGGAGGTCGCCGCATTATACGCGGAGTACATCGCGCCCCGCTTCCCTGATGTCTCCAGCGAATGTCTGCGCTGCACGACCTGCCTGTACACCGTCACGCCGGATGCGAAGTTCGTCGTGGACCAACTTGGTGAGCACGCCAGCGTCACCTTCGCCTCGGCGTGCTCCGGCCATGGCTTCAAGCACTCAGCGGCGCTGGGCGAGGCGCTCGCACTGCAAGCCCTGGAACTGCCGGCGCTAATTGATCTTTCCGTATTCAGTTTGCGGCGCCTGGCGGCGACGGGCGCCTGACTATCTCGGGAAACTCACCGGCTTGATCCTTAGGCGTGCAAGATGCGCCAGCCGAAACTTTGTGATGGACATCGGCTCGGTAGTCCAGCCGGCACATTGCTCGCCGGTGGCCAGGAATCAATGTCGATTCATGTTTTCAGGGCTGGGCCTTAGTGTGGGTCTGAAGATGCGGCGTCAGTTTACGCAGGACAAATTCCTGGAAGACACCGGCGACGGCGCTTTCACCCAGCTTGATCAGGCCGTTTTCCCAAATCACTCCGTGGCGATCGCCCTCCGGATAGTAGGTGTACGAGATGGCGCCGGTGGCGAAGGCGCCGATAACTTCGGAGTAATTGAACTGCCATTTCTTATTGTCGCCCTTGCAAATCACGGCATTAGCGAGCGCGTACCCAAGCCGCGATTTCTTACTACCGGTTCCCCGGTAGAAATAGCGTGGATCTTGTTTGAAGAGGGACGGCAGTATGGCGCTTCCGATGAACGTACTGGCAACGACGTTACCGTACGCTGCACCGTAGCGCTTCGCATACCCTTCTGCGCCTTGCCCGTATGCTCCGAATTCATCCGACGCCTGCTGAAGTCCCGCCAGGAAGCCAACGGCTACGAAGGTGAAGGGATCGATAACCGACCTCCAGGCAAGCTGGAACTTTTGGCTCGGCGCGAGAGGAGCCGGATCGGAGACGTAGGTGACATAGAAATTTGGAATGAAGCCGAGCACACGCTGCTTCTCTTGCTCCTTAATCTCCTCCTGCGCCACTTCGTATGTCGAGCCTGAGACCCGCACCTCCGTCACGGCGGGGGCAAGATTCAGCATGATCTCCGGCACAATGTAAGCCTCTCCCGGGCGCAGGGCTACAGAGAACACTTGGGTCTCGAAACCTGCCGCCGTAATTGCGAGCTGAAAGGACCCAGGAGGGAGATTGCCAAAGGAGAATTGCCCCTCTTCGCCTGTCAATACTTCTTGTTTCAGGGATTGGTCATCATGCGTGAGTTGCACTTGAGCGCCAACGGCGACGGCTCCGGTCTGAACAACCACCGTTCCGCTGATGCTGCCTGATAATTGCCGATCTGGCTGCCGCTGGCCAGCGGATGCTCCTGTTCCCGGGGCGCCTGGTGTGCCAGGCTCTGCTCCCTGGACGGTCGAGGGCTGCGGAGACTGAGCCACCGCCGGTATCGGAAATCCGCAGGCCAGCACACATAAGCTCAGGCAAATCAAACCTCCAACTCCGAGGACTAATCCCCGGACCCCTGGGCGCAAAAACATCTTGCCGCAGTCTCCTTCCGCAGTACGCACAGCTTTGGATTCGGATCGATTTCCTAGCTCCCGCGGCCCAGTTATTGCCTGTGCGAACGAAGGAGTTGGCGACGGAAATTCAATCATTCTCAGTTTAACAGAGCTTCGCCGCGGGTGTGAGCGCTCAGCCCCTGTTCCGCCGCTAACTGGCTACCACTGTTAGGTTTCTCCCTTTTGCCCGCAATAGTTCCTGTAGTTCTCCCCAGCCCGTCCCTAGCCTGTACCTTCGCGTCACTCGCTCGTATCTCGTGCGGCATAGGCGAGAAGGATGCCCGGGTCCCCGATCTCCGCCAACTGCTGTTAACTAGCCACTAACAACAATCCACGATCTACTGTCTTTCCATTTTCTGGCGGAACTACTACGAGCTAGTCACCCCCTCCCCCCTCCCCCTGTTCTTTAGAATCATGGGCCCCAGGAATCTTTCCCGGCAACTTATTGATTCCTAAGAGTTTATAAGTAACTGCTTTATCTGCAATGACTTACGCGGACTAATTGCCATCGACTCGAAGGTTTGCGAGAGCGGAGGGACTGGCGGTATTGATGAAATGGTAACCAGACTCCGTTCTACTCACTGCCCACTACGCCACCAACCACCGACTTTTCAAAGAGCTTCCCGGCCCGCGCACTGGGCGCGGCCAGTGAAGACACGACAACCTCATCCTTCGCAATTGAGTGATACTGCACCGAGCTGTTTGTCTGCAAGTGCGCAGCTCACGCGCGGATGTGACCACGGCGGGAGAGACGAAGCTCCCAACCAAACAAGAGAAACTTGGTTTGGACACCATCAGGCCGGCAGCTAGGCCACCCACCACAAGAATGCCCTTACCTGGCCTGATTCTTAGTGTTAGAGTCATGCTGGCGTGCCTTGACAAACCTCCCCGCCACTAATGACAGTCATGAGAATCCCCGAAACACCCCGCTCCGTCGGTGCGTTGGACCTGATGAAGCTTCTGGAAGACTACGCAGAAGGCCGTACAACCTGGTACCCAGATCAACAGCAACTAGGTTCTGACACAAAAAAGGCCTGCCGCGCACTGCATACGAACATCGTTCAGATGGTCGATCATGTTTTCGCGTACGTACTTGACCGGGCCACGTCGCATGAGATGGATACCTTCACCATGCACGACCGCATGCATGGGCTTAAGGTAGCTCATTTGATGTGGCACATCCTGTCGCCGGAGCGCCGTGCCGTTTTGTCCCCACCCGAAATTGCTCTCATGGTTTTCTCAGCGCATCTGCACGACGCAGGAATGGCCCTGAGTCGGGAGGAACGCTTTACCCGTCTGAGTCCAGATTCTGATCTTTGGGACAAGCTCGAGATCAATCTGGAGACGAAGTCGGCGATAGAGAATTTTCGAACTCAGCTTACGCGAGACGATTTAGCAAAGGCTGCAAGGATTCGTACGGAATCGGAGCTATTTCAGGCCGAGCAGTTTCTATTGGCTCTTGACACCAGGGAGCGGCACGCGACGCCTGAGCGCTACCGCGAATTACTTGAACAGATAACTGAGTTTCACGAGAAAGATAAAACGAGAATTCCTGACGTTGAACACTGCTTTAGCTTTGAGGGTGACTCGTTCCGAAAAAAGCTTATCGACATTTGCGCTAGCCACAACCAGGACGCTGACGTACTTATTGAGAAGGATCGGGAAGCATTCGAGTTGCCGCGATTTCCGGAAAAATACCCGGTGGGTTGCGCGACTGCGGACCTCCAAATGGTGGCGGGCGCCCTCCGTTTGGCTGACATTCTTGATTTCGACCGCGAACGAACGCCTGCCGTGCTCTTTCACTACCTTTTGCCTACAGCTTTGAGCGTTGCCGACAACATTTCCGTCCTCGAATGGAGCAAGCATCTCGCAATTTCTAACTGGGAAATCGGACCAAACGCAATTGTCTTCAGGGGTAGATCAAACAGCCACGTCGTTCACCACGCGATTGTTCAGTTTGTTGGCATGATTGAGTCTGAGATCGCTTCAACCCGCGCTACGTTCGAAGTGGGACATCAGGGTGGCGGTTGGCCGTTTCAACTGCCAGACACTGTCAAAACCGAGATTGTGTCTGAGGGATATACCTACCTCCCGTACCGTTTCGAATTGGACGATCAGCGTGTCTATCAACTGCTGATGGGGCGGGCCATCTACAGCAACCCCTTGGACGCGATCAGGGAGTTAATCCAAAATGCGGTTGATGCTTGCAGTTACCGGGACGCTCTTACGAAGCTGACCGACCCACACAACATTCCCGATACCCGCAACCGGATCACGGTGACTTACGAGGAGTCCGACGGCGGCCGGTCGTATCCTCTGCTGACGGTCACGGACACCGGGACCGGAATGGATGCGTGGGTAATCGACCGGTTTTTCCTGAAGGTGGGACGCTCCTATTATTCGTCGGGGGAGTTCTTGCGCGACCGAGTGGATCTGCGAAAGCAGGGTTATGATTTTGCGCCGGTTTCGGAGTTCGGGATCGGTTTTCTGTCCAGCTTTCTGTTGGCGGACCGAGTTGAAGTTGAGACCGCAATGTGGGAGCCCGTAAGGGGAGACATTCGCAAACGGCATCTGCAGATTGATGGGCCTACTCGTCTCATCAAAATTCTGGAGTCGCCCAACGAAGGTCTTAAGCGGTTTCGAGGAACGCGCGTAAAGCTGCATCTGTCTCGGACAAGCGGCAGCAATTCACCGACCGCCGCTGTGAACTGGGAAGCTTTGGCTGATTACGTTCGAAACGTCTGTCAGGAACTGCCCTATCGCATCAATCTCCGGCACGTGACAACCACTCGCACAGACGTGGAATTTGTGGATGCAAGTCCTCTTTCTGTTGCCGTGCCTCCCGAATACGCCGAAGCCGCCTACAGAATCCCACTTGAGGATCGCGATGGCCTAATCGAGGGTGAGTTGGCAATCGTCCCGTATCGGGTCGGGAGGCAAACGCGTCTCCAGATGCTCGAGAAGGAGCCGATCAAACTTGCAGATCCTGAGCAGCGCAAAAGCAAGCGGGAGTCAACACTGCTGCGCGGAGGTTTTGCTGTCGGACCGGTTCCAGGCCTGCCGACGGGTGGTGAGGAAATATTCGTGAGCGCACGCGTAAGGCTCCAATGGGACCGCGATAAAGACTTACGTCACATGCAGACGAACCTTGCGAGAACCGGCCTTGCCGATAGGAACCAGGTTGCAAGGGCGGTGTTCGAGGCTTGGATGCGGTATCTCTTGGAGCATCGCACCGAGCTTAGTCGTGGATTCCTATGTCGGCTGGGTACCCCACACGAATCCGACACAGCAATCGCTAAGTCCGTAACAGTTCGGTATGCGACTTGGTTAGAGGAATACGACGCTTTGACATTATACGAACTGGCACGGGACAGCTGGGTATACGATGCCAATGACGACGACAATCGGGTTGATATGCTCGAGCAATGGGAACAGAGTAAAGGGTGGGTACCTATGGGCTGGGGGGTGTACGGCGAAATGCTCGACATACTCCTGCCGAAAATTGTTGCGGAGCGTCGATTTGATTCTAATACGCTATATATTGGTCCCCCTGTCGCAAACTGGCGCGAGATTCTTCGCTCCTGGAGTACATTCATAAGCGAGCCGGTTCGATGGTCCCAATATCTGAACTTTGTGGGGAAGATTCAGGATCTGTTGTGTTATGAGTATCGGTTCAACTCAAAGTATGCAGATAGTTTATCCTCATTTGCTGACAGCGAACTGCGGTCGTTGGCTAGCATTTTTTCCCAACTCCTATGGGACCGTCGCCGCTCCAGATCCACGACATTAGGTGAAGGCCAATTGACTCTACTGAGACGCGCCATAGACTGTTTTGGAGATCTACAAATCGGCTCGTCGTTGGGGACCTGTAGGCTCAGTGAATTCGCCGGCAAGACGGCTGGAGCAAAAAAGGGTTCGTAAATTAGTCTGCTGGGCGCCCCACCACTCCTCTCGCTCGCATTTGGCGAGCGGGAGAGAGCTAACTTGTAATTCCTTCTCACCCGCTCCAGCCCAAAGGGCGAAACTGATTAGCCCAGCGCGGAAGCGCTGGGAAATCGGCCCCCTATGATACCCGAGCCCCTTCAGGGGCGACACAATTACACAAGAACGTGATCTGGCTCGAAGGCGATATTTGCCGCCTGCAACATCGCCAGGAACTCCTGCTCAAACGAATGCGTGGCGTGGTGGGCGGGCTGATTGGCGATGTATTGCTTGGCCCGTTCCAGTTGGGATGGGCTGACGCTGAACGCTCCGTAACCTTCCTGCCACGCGAATAGGCGATCCGTTTCTCGCATCCATCGGCTGGAATTCGCCTTCAGGGTTCGCACCGCGTCTGACAACGCCATGTCCGCCGGGAGAACCACGAGTATGTGGACGTGGTTCTCCGTGCCGCCCACGGCGAGCACCTGGATGCCGTGATTGCGCGCAATGCCCGCGAGGTAGTTCCATAGCCGAGATAGGTTGTCGGTGCGAATGAGTTGCATGCGTTGTTTGGTGCTGAAGACAATATGGAGGACGGAACTGACGTAGCTATGGGCCATGTGTCACCCCTGAAGGGGTTCTGAAAATATATCGAACGGTTACCCACAGCTTCCGCTGTGGGCTAATTAGTTTCGTCCCGCAGGGCGGGGCTCACACCTTGAATCGTAATCCCGAGCAGCGCTTGTTCCCGTGACGAACATCACCCGTCAACGGTTGCGGGTTCACGGCGCATAATCGTTGGAAGGGGCGGATCTAGGTGTACTCGCGGCCGCCAACAACTCGGAGGGCGTCGGCAGTCTTGGCCCATTCTCCTGTTCTGTTGCGCCACCAAAACCTGTTCGCTGTTAAGGCTGCGTTATCCGGAGAGGCCCCCGCTCCAAACTCCCGCTCGAAATCGAATGCCGATATCGCTTGCCAATCTTCCATCGGCATGTAGATGGAATCCAGAGCCTCCCTCACTCTGGTGAGCCAGCTATAGTAGGAAGTCGCATGGACGGCTATGTCGCGATTCTAACCGACGCGCGATGGAACGCAGTTTGGGAACTGCGCTTTTCTTCCTAGCCGGTTCCCATTTTGGATGAACTGACTGCTGACGCCGTTTTGGCACAGGGGGTGTCTGTCGCCGGGCACCCAACCGCGCTTGTGCCCCAGGGCGCGCCACCACCAAGTCGCCAGCCCGAAGGGCGAAGCTGATTAGCCCACAGCGGAAGCTGTGGGAAAGCGGCCCCCGTTGATCCCCGAGCCGCCTTCAGGGGGCGGCACAAATCAGGCAAAAACGCGATCCCGCTCGAAACCGATATTTGCCGCCTGCAACATCGCCAGGAACTCCTGCTCAAACGAATGTCTGGCGTGGTCGGCGAGCTGATTGGCGATATACCGCTTGGCCTTCTCGAGTTGAGATGGGCTGACGCTAAACGCTCCGTACCCTTCCTGCCACGCGAATAATCGATCCGTTTCTCGCATCCATCGGCTGGAGTTTGCCTTCAAGGTGCGTACCGCGTCTGACAACGCCGTGTCCGCCGGGAGGACCACGAGTATGTGAACGTGGCTTTCCGTGCCGCCCACGGCCAGCACCTGCATGCCGTGATTGCGCGCAATGCCCGCGAGGTAGTTCCACAGCCGGGACAGGTTGTCGGTGCGAATGAGTTGCATGCGTTGTTTGGTGCTGAAGACAATATGGAAGACGGAACTAATGTAGCTATGGGCCATGTGTGTCACCCCTAAAGGGGTTCCGAAAACAAAATCACCCTGCGCAGCGGAACTCGCAACTGGAATCGTATTCCTGAGAAACGGGTGTTCCCCGTGACGAACATCACCCGTCGACGGTTGCGGACCTCGGCGCATAATCGGGCGATATGTACCACCCCTGAAGGGGTTCCGAAAACAAAATCACCGTTTGCCCACAGCTTCCGCTGTGGGCTAAGTAGTTTCGTCCCGCCAGGCGGGACTCGCTTCCTGCGCAGCGGGACTCGCCACTTGAATCGTAATCCTGAGAATCAAGCTGGACCCGTGACGAACATCACCCGTCAACGGTTGTGGACTCTCGGAACATGATCGTTGGAAAGCGCAAACCGCCTCAGAAGGTGAACAGCATCTGCAAATCAATCCGGCGATTGGCTGAGCCGGACGAGAACGGGCCGCCTGCCAGGGAGTTGGGCTCGCCGAAGTTGGGGGCGTCGAGGTTGCCGATGGGCAGCCCGTAGTTCACATTGTTCAGCAGGTTGCGAGCGGCGACACTGAACGTCAGGTTGTAGCGGTGAGTGGTTTCCGCGCCCGCGTTGAACGGCCCACCGCCGCCGCCCATGCCGCTGAGTCCGCGACCGCCCAGTCCGCCGCCACGTCCACCGGGGCCTCCGCCCCGGCCTCCCGCGGCTGCCGCGGTGCGGCTTTCGATCTTCGGCCCGAGGCCAAAGGTCTTACTCAGGCGCAGATTCAAGGTGAACAAGCTGGTGGCGGTTCCGGAATTTATGGGAGCGATCGGCTGCCCCGGTTGCGGCACGGTATTGAAGGTGCCCCAAGGCGTTACCTTGATGACGCCTCCCGGCCCCGGCACACTGGCAAGAGCAGGTCGGTCGTTGAAAATGGAGTCGCCATTGAGGTCCTGGCCGACGATGATGTTAAACGGCGAGGCGGAGTTTGCGAGGATAAACGGGCTGAGCCGGAACGCGTGCGGCAGCGAGATTGTACCGCCGAGCAGGAAGCGATTGCGAACGTCAAATGCAGCGCGTCCGTAGTCTTCCATCGGGTCGTAGGAGTTCATGATGAACTGGCCGGAGCTGCTGCCACCGCCAAAAAAGCTACCGCCGCCGGAGGAGCCCGAGCCTGACGAGCCCAGATCACCATTGGCGAAGTTAAGCGAATAGAAGCCGAATAGAGACAGCCTCGTCCCAACGCTGACTCGAAAGTTGGTGATGAGTTGGTTCTGCACGAAGACACCTTCCGAGGTGTACTGGTAGATGTTGGTGGTGCCGCCAAAAGGCCGGACACCGCTGGTGGGGTCCTGCGAATTGTACGTGCCGGGTAGTGGCGCATTGGCGTTGCGCAGGAAGATCTGATGTTCGCCGCGCGAATTCAGATAGGTAACGGAGACGGTCGCCGACTTGGCAACTTGCCGCTCGACGCTGAAGGCCGCCTGCATGGTGTATGGCAGTATCAGGTTGGGAGCCACCTGATAAACGGTGGGCGACGTCTTCGCCAACTGCTGCAGCACCTGCACCGGCGGGATGACGGGATAAAAGTTTGGCTGAGCAACGATGTATTGCTGTTGCGTAGTTCCGTTCTGACGCTCCGCCTGCAACAGGTACTCGTAGGAGAAGCGGTCGTAGAAGATCCCGTAGCCCGCCCGCAACACTGTCTTGGGCGGCGTCTTGGCGTGTCCGAGCCCCCAAGCCAGGCTCAGCCGGGGTGCCCAATCGCCGTGATACGGAATACCGGTCTGGGTCTCGTAACGCAGGCCGGCCGTCAGCGAAAAGTTGGGTTTGATTCTCCACTCGTCTTCCGCGTAGAGGCCGACGTCCACCATGGAAATGTCAGAGAGCGGCTGACCGACGATGATCGAAAACTGGCTGGCCCCGCCACCTTCTGCGCGAATTTGATCGGGCGTGAGGCCCTGTTGGATCCCGACTTGCGTGATCTGGTAGGTGTTCAGCGACGGGAAGGTGTATTCGCCGTTGAAATTCGCGTCGGTGTAGCTGGATTCCTGCGTCCCGCGCACTCTTCCGCCAAACTTGATGAAGTGATGTCCCTTGGCAATCGAAGTGTAGTTCTGCAGTTCGTAATGGTCCTGCGTGTCGCGACCCGTGCCCGACGGGCTGCCGCCGCCTACGAACGCGCTGAGAACGTTCAAGGTCGGGTCGGTGCTCAGCGGAATCTGGTTGCTGCTGGCGCGAATGAACTGGAAGCGCGTCTCGTTCACAATGGTCGGGCTGATGACCTGTGTATCGCTGATCTGCACCGTCTGTTCACTGCTATGCGAGTTGTATCCGACGGTGGGAAGCGAGAATTGCCCGATGCCGGCGTTGTCCTGGTTCTGCCGCTCGTACTGATAGCGAACGGTCAGGGTGTTGCTGGGGCTGAGCTGAAAATCCGCGCGCGGACTGATGTTAAGCCGCTGCGAAGGACTCGGCACCGCCTGGTTGAATGGAACAATCTGGTTGCTGGGGCTCAACACCTGTGCCGCGATGACCGAGACGTTGTCGATATCGCGTTGCTGAACCGTAAAAAAGTAGGACGCTTTCTTGCCGATGGGGCCGCTGACGTTGCCGTTGAAGATCTCGGAGTAATAGCCCGGCGTTTCCTCAATGAACGGATTGAGCGCGTTGAACGCCGACGAGTTGCCATTCATCATGAGCTGGCCGTGCGTCTGGTCGGTGCCCGGCTTGGTGAAAATCTCGATGCGTCCGTAGCCCAGTTTGTCGTACTGCGAGGAGAACGGGTTCTGGTTGATGCGGATCTCGCGAATAGCCGACTTGGGAGGAAGCTGCCCGGCGGTAAATCCGTCAACGTAAATCTGTCCTCCGTTCGGACCAGCAGAAGGTCCGGCTAGCGCCTGCAATTCCTGCGCCAGCTCATCCGGATCGTCGGACAGCGCGTCGAGGTCTTTACCTTTCAGGACCAGCGTGCTGGCGCTATTCTCGGCGCTGATGCCGATGGTCGGACTATCTTCCTGCACCTCCACATGCTGCTGCTCCACCGCGATTTGCAAGCCGATATCGAGTTGTTGTACTTGTCCGGCGACGACCTTAACGTCTTGCTCCTGATCGGCGGCAAATCCTTTGGACACGGTGGTGACGGTGTAGCTGCCGGGCGCCAGCCCTTTGAATTCGTAGATCCCCTGACTGTTGCTGACAACGGTTATGGATCTTCCATCGGGCGTCGTCGCCATCACGGTCGCTTGTGGGATCACTGCGCCGGAAGGATCGGTGATGCGGCCTCGCAGCGTACCCGACGAGCTCTGCGCCGCCATAGAACCGGCTAACAGCAATAGTATGAAACTGAAGATTGCACACGAACGCATTTCTGGTATTCGAACTTTCCTTGCTGAAGAGACTGCTATTGCAAGTAATTCCGTGATGGCTAGTCACCCGTTCCCATATTTCCGCCGGTAGATAAATTCCAGGGCGACAAAACTGTGCTCGCCTGAGTTGGCGCGGCAGTGAGAATCGGCTCTACGCCGCTGAGCAGAATGATGGCAGTCGAAGGCGCATCGGAGCTGCCCTCGGTGGCGACGATCATCAACGCTTCGCCCTTTTGCAACTCGGCCAGCGTCACTGGAGGCATGCGGTTCAACATTTGCTGAAAGTCCGGCGGACCTCCCGGCCGCGGCCCTCCGCCCATTCCGGCACCTTGCGCTTCGCTCGGACGCGCCGTTGCCGGCGGAGCTCCCGCAGGCGCGCTTCCTTCCGAACCACTCGCGGCGCCGCCTTTCAAGCGCATAGCGATGCGTTGCGCCATCATCGCAGGCAGCTTGTGGAGCTGCGAGTCGGGCCCAATCTTCATGGTCACCGGACGCTTCGTCACCAGATCCAGAACGGTGATGGTGCTGTTGCCCGTGTCCGCTGCGACAACCGTACCGGCAACATTGCGGAACGTTCCGGAGACGACTTCCTCGGCCGCCAGTTCCTTGCCATCAGCGTTCTTGGTTCCGCGCGCTCGAAGTTGGTCGCCGGGCTTAATCTGGTCGAACGTGCCCGGCTTGGCGTCATCGAACTTCACCGAGTCCGGCGCGTACCGCCGCAGAATGGTCTCCTTCGAGACGACCACCGCGAGAGTGCTGCTCGCATTCAGTCCGCCGGTCGATAACGTGATCGTCCCATTGGCGGCGTCCACCGACTTCACCACGCCGCCAACGCCGCGCTTCTGCCAGTCCTGGCGATCGCGCTCCTGTTTGGCGGCGATGTCGGCCTTCTTCATTACAACCGCGGATGTCGCAGTCACAGACTTGCCGTCATCGGACACGGTTCCGGCGGCCAGCAGACGATCGCCCACCTCAACTTCCTGCAACTGGATCGGAGTCGCCGTCTTCAGATCGCTCTGGCCGGAGGCCATGCGCAGCAGTCGCGTGGACGGCTGAATCACGACTGTGACCTCGGCACCCGTGTCCGTCATGACGGTCACGGCATTGCCGGAGATCGACTTGACGGCGCCGACTGCCTTCACCTTGGACTTTGGCGCGGACGATTGCTGCGCTGTGGTTTGACCCGCGGCAGGCGGCGGCACAGCAATACCCAGCGTCACGAAAACGACCAGCGCCACGAGAGTTATCAGTGTCTTTCGCATCGCATTCAGGGTCCGCATACGGACCCACGAATAGGCTAAATGCGCAGGCGGCTTTTGGCTGTTAAGAATCCATAAGTTTTGTAAACCTCAGCCGAGTCTTCGCATCGCGTCCACGGTCCGGAGACCTGCCCATCAATGCGCCAAATGGGCAGCCGGCCCTTAGTCGTAAAGAATCTATAAGTTTTTGTAAACGCCCGTGCGGAAGGCAAGAACTACCTGCGGTAAGCGAGCAGCCGCTTACCGGGACACGATCTTCAAAGGATTGGAGCTCGCCTACTTTGCGTCCTGCAGCTGTTGCGACAGGTACGCGCCAATCCCCATTTCCTTGATGGAATGGATCTGCGATTCGAGGAAGTCGGCATGACGCTCCTCGTCCTGGATCATGCTCTCGAACAGGTCCTTCGATCCGGCGTCGCCCACTTCGCGGCAGATCTTGGCGGCGTTGTTGTATTGCCGCACCGCGTCCGCTTCGTCGGCGTAATCGAATTCAAGCTGTTCCTGGACGGTGGCGCCGACCTTGGGGGTCAGCGGAATGGCGATGGCGGGAGTGCCATCGAGGAAAATGATGCGCTCGATGAGGTGTTCGGCATGGTGCATTTCCTGGATGGCGCGCGCTTTCGTCAGCCCAGCCAGGCGATGGTAGCCCCAGCTCTCGCACATCTCAGCCTGCACCATGTATTGCGCAATGGCCGTCAGCTCGGCGCTGAGGGCCGCATTCAACTGCTCGATCACTTTCTCGTCACCACGCATGAATGGCTCCTTGTCTCAATAAGAGTCGCCTGATTCTACGCCGAACGCTGCGAGATGCGTCACAGGAGCTAGTGACGAGGGCCGCCGCCTACTCCGTCATCAGGTCTTCCACTTCCTGTTCGATTTGCGAGAGTTGGATGATGCTCACTCCCGCCTTCCGCAATGCGTCGTTGAGTTGCGACAACGGCCCGCTCTTGAGCTGCGTCCAATCGGCGATTCGCGCCCTCGCCGCCTCATCCGATTCGCGGTAGAGCTCGATCGCTTGCGACGGCACAGTCCGGTCACCGCCTTCGACCACGCGCAGCGCCGACGACAAACCGGTGCTGGCGATCTCCAGACCCATCGTCACAGCGGGCGTCTTACTTCCCTTCTCGATGCCGTTGATCGCGCTCTCCAGATTCGTGATCTGCGTCAGCAGTTCCGGACTTTTCCCGGCGAGTTGCTGCTTCACTTCGCCCAGCCGCTTTTTCACCGTCGCCATCTCCGCCAACGTGTGTCGCGCGCCCCGCACCTCGCCGAATATCTCCAAGCCGAGACGAAGCTGCTCGTCCAGTTCGGTCGACGTCGCCGCTGAGCGAGGATCCATTTCTACCTTAAAGTTTTGGGTGAAGATTTGGCCGTCAACTGTAAGCTTTACCTTGTATCTTCCGGGCGTTACGCGCGGCCCTCGCGGCGCCCCGGGACCTTCGTCTTCCTCGATCTCTTCGCTGGTCCCGGAACTGCTCCAGCGCAGGTCCCAGACGAAACGGTGCGCGCCCGCAGTGTTTTCCAGCACCACAGGCTTGGGCAACCAGCGCTCGGCGATGGGCAGCGGAGCACGCTTCTCTTCCTTCTTCGGGCCGCTGGAATAACGGCGCACCAGCTTGTTGTTGGCATCGTAAATTTCCAGCGTCACCTGCTTCGCCGCGGAGTTCAGGTAGTAGTCAATCATCGCTCCATCGGGCGGGTTCTTGGCTGTGGGCTCTTCCGGCGGGAGTGGCGAACCGAGAAAAACATCATTGTCTATGCGGGTCGCGGTGGCCGGCTGATACAGCCAGATATTCGCGCTCTGCGACTGAGCCTCCATCTGCCGCAACGGCGTGATGTTGTCGAGAATCCAGAACGAGCGTCCATGCGTGGCGACCACCAGATCGTCACCATGGATGGTGAGGTCGCGAACCGAAGCGGCTGGCATGTTCAATTGCAGCGTCTGCCAATGATCGCCGTCATCGAAGGAAACGTAAGCGCCCAAGTCTGTTCCGGCAAAGAGCAGCCCTTTCTTCTGCGTGTCCTGGCGAATGGCGTGCACAAACGACGACGCGCCGATGCCGTTGGCGATCGCCTGCCAGGTCTTGCCGTAGTCGCGCGTGCGATAAATGTATGGCTTGTAGTCATCCAGCCGATGGCGATCAACCGCAACGTAGGCCACCGCAGGGTCGAAGCGCGAGGCCTCGATCATGGAGATTCGGCTCCAGTCACCGAGCCCCGGCGGCGTGACGTTCTGCCAGCTCTTACCTCCATCGAGCGTGAGATGAAGCAAACCGGTATCGCTGCCAGCCCAAATTTCTTCTGCCTTCAGCAGCGATGGAGCGATGCTGGCCACCACTCCGAAGCCTCGTTCCTTCGCGTTCTGCACCGTCACGGGTCCAGCGGGTTTCTCACTCGCGGCATTCGCCGATGCGCCGGTGAGGTCTGGACTGATCTTCTCCCAGTGCAATCCGCCGTCGGTGGTCTTCATCACGTATTGCGTGCCGAGATAGAGCGTGTTCTTCTCCAGCGGCGAGAAGACCAGCATCGGCGTCCACGGGTCGCGATATTTGCGCTCGTTGATCTCGCTCCCGAAGTTCGACTGCGGCCAGGGAGTAATGTCCTGGCTCAACGAGGTTCGCCGGTCATAGCGCACCACGCTGCCGTAAACGCCGGTAGCATAAAGAATATTCGAGTCGTTGGGATCGGGCGCGAGGTAGCCGCTCTCGCCTCCGCCCACCATGAACCAGTCGCGCGCGGTGATTTGGCCGTGGTCGGTGCGGTTGGGCACGGCGGCAGCGCCACTGTCCTGCTGCGCGCCGTACACGTGGTAGGGAAACTCGTTGTCGGTGATCACGTGATAGAGCTGCGCGATCGGCTGGTTGTACCAAGTGGACCAAGTCTTGCCGTAGTTGAGGCTGATGGTCGTTCCCTGGTCCACTCCCAGAATCAGGTGCGCGGAATTCTTGGGATCGACCCAAAGTTGATGGTAGTCGTCGCCGCCCGGTGCGCCACGCACGATCGAGATGGTCTTGCCACCATCTTCTGAGCGATACAACGCGATGTTGGGTATGTAGATTACGTCTGGATTATTCGGGTCGACGGTGATCCAGTTGAAGTACCACGCGCGGCTGGTCAGTCGCGGATCGCTGTTGGCGAGCGTCCACGTGTTGCCGCCGTCGTCCGAGCGATAGAGCCCTGACTTTTTGCCGTCCTCGATCAGCGTGTACACCCGCTTGCCATCGGGAGCGATTGCTACGCCGACGCGGCCCCAATCGCCATCGGGCAGGCCGTGCCCCGTGAGCTGCGTCCAGGTCGCGCCGCTGTCCGTCGAGCGGTAGAGCCCGCCACCGGGCCCCTGCAGAGGAGCGTAGGTGCTCCACGGCGGACGATGCGCGTTCCATGTGCCGGCGAACAAAATGTTGGGAGCGCCAGTCGCCATTGCCAGATCGGAAACACCAATCTCGGGCCCTTTGTTCAGGACGTGCGTCCAGGTGTTCCCGCCATCGGTGGACTTGTACACGCCGCGCTCCGGGTTTGGACCGTAGGCGTGGCCAAGCACTCCGGCGTACACGATATCGGCATTGTGCGGATCAACCACGATGCGGCTGATCTGCCGCGAATCGCGCAGACCGATGTTCTTCCAAGTCTTGCCGCCGTCGGTTGACTTGTACATACCATCGCCCGAACTAAGATCGGACCGGATGTCGGACTCGCCCGAACCGGCATAGAGGACATTGGGATTCGACGGCGCGACTTCCAGCGCCCCAATTGAGGCGATGGGCTGACTGTCGAAGATGGGCGTCCAAACCACTCCAGCGTCAATCGTCTTCCAGATCCCGCCTCCGACTGAGCCGAAGTAGAAGGTCGCACCATCGTCCGGGACACCAGTCACTGCCACCACGCGGCCGCCGCGAAACGGGCCGATCATGCGCCATTGCAATTCACCGAAGCGATCTCGGGAAACCGACTGCGCTGTTGCAAACGGGTTGCAAGAGAGAACGGCGGAAGCAATCAGCAGAAGATGACAAAGACGGGTCGCGCGATTTCTCAAAGATGGGTCCTCTACCCTGCAAAGATATGTCCCGATAGATTACACTTTCGCGATGCCGTGGCACGACTTGGCCTGGCGATCACCGGAAGTCAAAAAGACTGTGCTTTGAAAGGGCACGCCTTCAGGCGTGCCGTGAATCGTTGGTGGGCGGCCGGCTTTAGCCGCTGAGGAACCTCGTTCTTGCATTTGGGTGATTGTTTGTCTCTTGACAGAAGACCGAGTTCCCTCAGGGGCTGAAACCCACTCATTACCTTGTCGTCACGGCACAGCTGAAGCTGTGCCCTTTCAAAACGCTTATAAGGTTTCCCATTCTTCTAATCAACAAAATATGGTGGACCTAATTCCAATGATTCGACAATTCCTGAGTATTTCTACCCTGCTTCTCGTCTCCCTCGCTACCCTGTCCGAAGCGCAACAGATCGATACCAGTCTCTTCGGCGAAATGCAATGGCGCAATGTCGGCCCGTTTCGCGGAGGACGCACGCGGGCTGTCTCCGGCGTGCCCAGCCAGCCGAACGTCTTCTACATCGGCGCAGTGAACGGCGGTGTATGGAAAACGAACGATTTCGGCCGCACCTGGCAGCCCATCTTCGATCGCGAGCCGACCGGCTCCATCGGCGCCATCGAAGTCGCGCCTTCCGACCCCAACATCGTTTACGTTGCCAGCGGCGAAGGCTTGCATCGCCCCGATCTGTCGGTCGGAGATGGAATCTACAAATCCACCAATGGCGGCGCCACCTGGACGCACCTCGGCTTGCGCGATGGGCAGCAGATTTCGCAGATGGCAATTGATCCGCACGATCCCAACCGGCTCTTCGTCGCGGTTGCAGGACATCCTTACGGCCCAAATCCGGAGCGCGGCATTTTTCGTTCGACCGACGGTGGCCAGACATTCCAGAAAGTGCTGTACAAAGACGAGAATACCGGCGCAGCCGGCGTAAGAATCGACCCGTCGGACTCGAATGTCGTATATGCCACACTGTGGGAGGCGCGCGAAGGCCCCTGGGAGAACGGCGAATTTAACAGTCCAGGCGGCGGGATTTACAAGTCCACCGATGGCGGAACAACCTGGCAGCAGCTTGCCGGAGGATTGCCGAATGGCATCGTGCAGGCGTATGTTTCGGTCGCGCGAAGCAATCCGCGGCGCCTGTTTGCATCGGTCGCGACCATGGACAAGGTGGACCTCTATCGCTCCGAGGATGCAGGCGCGACGTGGTCAACCGTAACCACCGACACGCGTCCGAAGTCGCGCATCGGCGGCGGCGACTTGCCCGTTCCGTTGATTGATCCCAACAACCCGGACGTGGTGTACATAACCAGCACGGTGACGTGGAAATCCACGGATGGTGGCGTGACCTGGACGGGATTCCGCGGCGCACCCGGCGGCGACGACTACCAGAACATCTGGATCAATCCCAACGACTCCAACGTTATCATCCTGACCAGCGACCAGGGAGCCATCGTCAGCGTGAATGGTGGTCAGACCTGGGGCTCCTGGTACAACCAGCCGACGGCGCAGATGTACCACGTGAACGCCGACAACGCCTTTCCCTATCGCCTGTGCAGCGGGCAGCAGGAGAGCGGTTCAGCCTGCATCTCCAGCCGCGGCAATGATGGCCAGATCACGTTCCGCGACTGGCATCCGGTTGCGGCAGAGGAGTACGGCTACGTCGTGCCCGATCCGCTGGATCCCGATATCGTCTTCGGCGGCAAGCTGACGCGCTATGACCGGCGCATCGGCGCAGGGGCAGAACATCATGCCGGTGCCGTTGACCTCGCCGGATTTCCGCGTGATCCGGACCGAGCCGATTGTGTTCTCGCCGTTCGATCCGCATCTTCTCTACTTCGCCGCAAACACGCTGTGGGCCACGCGCGACGGCGGCCGCTCCTGGAAGCAGCTCAGTCCTGACCTCACCCGCAAAACCTGGGAGGTCCCGGCAACGGTCGGCATCTTCCGCTCCCAACCGACAGCCCAACCCAAGCAGCGCGGCGTGATCTATGCGCTGGCCCCTTCGCCGCTGGACAGAGACCGCATCTGGGCGGGCACCGATGATGGCCTGATCTGGATCACCACCGACGGCGGCGCGAACTGGAGCAACATCACGCCGCCACAGTTGTCGGCATGGCAAAAGGTATCGGTGCTGGAGGCGAGCCACTTCGATCCGCAGACCGCCTACGCCGCAATCAACACGCTACGCCTCGACGACCTGCGCCCGCACCTCTATCGCACCCGCGATGGCGGCAAGACCTGGACGGAGATCAACAGCGGCATTCCTCCGAATGAAAACACCAACGCGGTGCGCGAAGATCCCAAGCGCAAGGGCCTGCTGTTTGCCGGCACCGAGCGCGCGACGTATGTGTCGTTCGACGACGGCGATCACTGGCAATCGCTGCGGCTGAGCATGCCCGCGACCTCCATCCGCGACCTGACTATCAAGGAAAACGATCTTGCCGTGGCGACTCATGGCCGCGGCTTCTGGATTCTCGACGACATCACCCCGCTGCGGCAGTGGAGCGACAAGGTGACCGCCGGCAACGCGTTCCTGTTCGAGCCCGAGCTTGCCTACCGCGTTCGCTGGAACACCAACTCCGACACGCCGCTGCCGCCCGACGAGCCCGCGGGCCAGAATCCGCCCGATGGCGCGATCATCAACTATTACTTGAAGTCTGCGTCCTCGGCTCCGGTCACGCTGGAGATCATGGACAGCGCTGGCAAGCTGGTGCGGCGCTACTCGACGGCCGATCCGGTTCCGCAGCTCGATCCGCAGCTTGCTATTCCTGCTTACTGGGTGCGTCCGCCGCATCCGCTGGCCAGCGCTGCGGGCTTCCATCGCTTCCTGTGGGACCTGCACTATGCGCCGGTGCCGGGCATCAAGCCGGACTACCCGATTGCTGCCGTGCCGTGGAACACCGCTCCCGCGCCGACTTCGCCGTGGGCCATGCCCGGCCAGTACACGCTCGTGCTCACTGTGAACGGCCAGAAGTACACCCAGCCGCTGACCGTGCAGATGGACCCGCGGGTCAAAACGCCCGTCGCCGATCTGCAAAAGCAGTTCGACCTGTCGCAGCAGGTGTATCAGGAGCTGCTGCGGTTGCAACCGGTAATCGAGAAGGCAGCTTCGGCCCAGAAACAACTCAAGGCCATGCGGGAGAAGGCAAGCGCGGCCGATGCCGCGAAGATCGACGCAGTCAGCAAGGAACTGGACGCGCTTGAGGGCGGCGAGGGACGGCCCCGACGACGCGGCGCGAAGACCGAAACTCTGTCGGGCGTGCGCAGCTCGTTGCTGGAACTGCTGGGCGTGTTTCAGGATGTGGACGTCGCGCCGACCACGCAAGCAACGCAGGCGGTCCCCAAGCTGAGCCAGTCAACCTCATCGTTGATTGAGCAGTGGCACGAAATGGAGACCAAAGAGCTGGCGCCGTTGAAGATTCAGCCGTGAGCGGTGTGCAGGACACGTCCGTGCGGATTTATCCTGGCCAGCTCTAACCCAGTTTCCGGCGCAAAATGGCCGCCAGCCCAACCATTCCCGAGCCGAACAGCAGGATACTGCTGGGTTCGGGAGTGGGGTCCACAGTCGGATGCCGCAGCTACCCAGAATACCGAACGTCTCGGAGCCGATGGTGCCTATGGCGTTGTCCGAGGCCATCGACGGGCCGTCATTCTCATCCCAGTACAGCGGATCGCCATTGGCAACAGCGGCGTTCTGCAGGTTCAACCAGTGGGTGCCGGCCGGCAGACTGACGTTCAGACCAGAGACCTGATCGTAATTAATTTGATAACCATAGCTGTTGGTCGAGATGATCGTGTTAGACAGGGTGGCGCCAGTGCCGCTCCCTAACGTGCTTCCACCGTTCTCTAGTGTGGTGATCGACCAATCAACGCAAGCGGTATGTCGCCTGGAAAAGACCAGGTGTAGAAGTCGAAACCGGTCGCGGTGGTGGAAAGAGAGCGTGAAGCTGTCGCTGACAATATAGCCAAAGTTAATGGTCCAGGCATCATAGTTCCCGTTGAGCGGACCATTGCTATAGGGTGACCCGGCCGAAGCGGGAATCGCCGCCAGACAGGACAAAATAGAGCGAACGAAGCGATGCGCACGGAGTGCATGAGCTTCTCCTTCCTTTTCGAGAAACCTGGGTCGAATTTGTCCAATCCTAGTGAGGGTGGGAACGGAAGTCAGTGACTTGGCGCACGTTGAATGGGGAAATTCCCGATTTGGCAACAGCAATGCAGAGGGGATTGCGCGGATTGTGTTTATGGCAAGGGGCGGACCTGCGATCTTCGCGCCTACAACGCCAGCAACTCTTGCGTGATCTGCAACCACTCGTCTTCGAGCGTCCCTGACGCGGCTGCCCGGTCGGCTCGGCGATACCAGTAGGCGGCGTTGGAGGCATCGCCTTCCTTGCGATGCAGGTAGGCATGCACCCACGATCCTTTGGGCCCTTCATCCTGCTGCGCCGATTCGTGGGCTTTGGTCCAGTCACCCTTGGCATCCCACCACAGCGCGGCCAGCGCGAAGTTGAGGGTGCGGGGCGGATCTTCCCGGCGTAGCGATTCGCGAAATTGCTCCAGGTTCATGGCAATAGAGTACCGCGTTCCAGGCATTCGCCGACACCCTTGCTCAACGTCCGCGCAAAACAGCGCAACTACGGCCCGACTCCGCCGTTATGGCAATCGGAGCAGTTGACGGCGGTCATGTCGCCCAAATCCACCGGGTGCTTGAAGGGCTCGATGGGCAAGGAGGCAACCTGCGTCCCGCTTTCCTGCTGCTCGATGACGGTATGGCACGAGTTGCAGTCCTTGCTGATGACCCTGCCTTCTTTGCTCACATGGTTGCCGTCGTGGCAGCGGAAACATCCCTGGAAGTAAAAGTGCCCGATATTGTTGGGATGCGTCTTCCAGTTGAGTTTCATCTCAGGGAAGAAGGTGGTGCCAAAGATGCGTTGCAGTTCGGCTACGGCTGCCTTGACGCTATCAGCCTTGCTGGAAGCGATCTGGGGATACTTGTCCTGATAAAACTTTGTGATGTTCGTGGCAATGGCCTTCTTGGCCTCGTCCGTGGTGTTGTATTCGGCGGTCAGCACCTGCACGCCCTGCTGCTTGATGAACGGCAGGCTGGGATCAATCGCGTGTCCCGAGATGGCCCGATCGACGGACAGGTCTGGCGGCACGTAAATATGCGTCGGACGGTTGTGGCAGTCCACGCAATCCATGCGGCGCTTCTCGGCCTTGTCGATCTGCGCCTGTGTCGGTGGACTGTCCTTCACCGTGTACTCGCTCACGTGGCCGTCCTTGTCCTGCATGCGCACGTAGGGAATCACCTGGCGTTGTTCATCGGTGGAGAAATAGGTGATCTTGTTGTTGATGTTCATGTGCCAGTGAATGCCTTCACCGGACTGGCCGAGGCTGGGATCGCCCCCTCCCGTCTTGATGAGCATGCGGATGACGCGTGGCGTGTTCTGCTCATCGGAGCCGTAATGGGTGAAGGTCTTCAGTTGCGCGCCCCAGAACTTCTTGGGCCAATGGCACTGCTCGCAGGTATCGGCCGCCGGGCGCAGATTATGGACGGGGGTGGGGATCGGCCGCGGATAAGTGCCGCGCGCAGTGTAGTAAACCTGGCGGATGCCCGACAGCTTCGACTTCACATACCAGCTCGCGCCGGAGCCGACATGGCAATCCACGCAGGCAACGCGGGCGTGGGGAGAAGCCTGGTAGGCGACGAACTCAGGGTTCATCACGGAGTGACACAATTGCCCGCAAAAATCTACGGAGTCGGTGAACTCGTACGCCTTGTAACTGCCCACCGCGCTCACCAGCCCGAAGATCACGACGAAGCTGAGCAGAAAGGCGACGGTGCTGCGCTGCGCGGGATTGTTGAGATCCACCTTCGGAAGATGCGGCGCCAGGCCAATTGCATGCAGACGCCGGCGCCGTTCGACGATCACGCCCAGCACTACCAACAAAAGTCCAAAAATCAAGAAGCCGGGCGCGACCATGTAGGCGAGAATGCCGACGTACGGGCTGGGGTGGTTGGCGAGGACATCGATCAGGAAAAGAAAGACGATGTTCACCAGCGCGACGGCCGCCAGTGCCAATCCAATCAGGCTGATCGGATTGCGGATAAGTGCTTTGTCGTACCAATGATGAGGAAGTGCAGAATCTTCCCTCTGCGTGTCGGCACTCATTTAGAAAATTCCCCTTCTTGTCCTACCCCAATGCAACGAGGCATGTTCAGTGTCGCAGAAATTATACGAGTACGCTCGGTCTGCGCAAACCAGAACCCAGATGCAACTTACTCCGCGCAAACGGCGGTCTCGCACGTGTCTACTTGCCAGCTGCTGGCAGTCTCGGCGCGTTCTTCCGCTTTGTCATCGACTACTTCCGCCTCACCCGCAGTCCCTGGCGACTTCTCGATCGCACCCAAGTCAAGCGGGTGCTCGTGCTCATAAGCCTCGATGGACATCTTACCGTCGAACCACGCCCAGTTCATCGGGTACGCATCGGGGTCGAAGATCACGCCGTAGAAGTGCCAAACCACGATCGCCAAGGTGGCCAGGACGGCTTCGTACCAGTGAATAGTGAGGGCCACGTCAACCCACCATCCCGGGAACACGGTCACCCACTCCGACCTTGAACCAGGCCATCAGTCCGGTTCCGGCCATGACGAACATGCCCCAAACCAACGCCCAGTACTCGGCCTTCTCGGCATAGGTGAAGCGGCGGAACAGCGGGCGCTTTTCGCTGAACCCCAAGTAGTAGAGGAATGCCTCACGTACGTCTGTGACGTCCTTCCAGTCGGGCAGCATGTCCTTGATCAACTGGCGGCCGTCCGGATTGGTGCTCACGTACCAGATGTGGAACAGGCTGACCACGATCAGCACAACGCCGGCGACGCGGTGCACGATGCTGCGCACCGCTTCGTTCACGAAGACCATCGCCAGCCACGAGGACGGATATTTCAGCGCAAAGCCGGTAAACACCAGGGTGAAGAAGCTGGTCAGCAAGGCCAGGTGCTGAATGCGCTGCGCCAAGGTCATACGGAACAGGATCCGCGGCTGACCGATGCGGTGCAGGATCAGCTTCTTGCGGAAGACGACCAAGTTGTGCAGCACCATCCCGCCGATCACGACTACGATCATCCAGATGTAGAACCTGGTGATGTAGGCGATTGCCTTGGTGCCGAAATCGGCTTTCGCGGTGTTGTCGAGGTGGACTTTGCTGGTGATGAATCTTTCATTCGCCCCGGGATGGCAATGTCCGCAGGTCTTGGCCAGATTGGCGTGGTTGATGGTCGAACGAGGATCGCTTGACGGCAGAATGTTATGGATGCCGTGGCAACTGGCGCAATTCGCAACCGTTGCGGAACCGACTTTGGATGCCATGCCGTGATAGCTAGCCAGGTAAGAGCTGACGCGGTTACCAGCCACGCCGAATTCGGCCGAGAGTTTGACGCTGGCGTGGCAGGAAGCGCAGGTGTTCTGCACATTGGCGGAGGCCACCGCGGACCTGGGATCGCTCGGCGCCTTGATAGTGTGAATGCCGTGGCAGTCGGTGCAAACTGGCGCCTGCCAGTTGCCGCGCGCGATCGCCTGCCCGTGAGTGCTCTGCACGTATTCCTGCTTGATGTTGTCGTGGCACTTGGCGCAGGTGGTAGGAACGTTGAACTTGTTGATGGGCGACTTCGGATCGCCGGCGCCCAGAATGTCGTGCTGGCCGTGACAATCGGTGCAGACTGCCGCCGCTCCCGAACCGGCGGCTACCGCCTTGCCGTGGACGCTTTCCTGGTAGGACGTAAAGGGGGCGGAACTCACGCCGCTGGAGGCCATTACGAATTTCTGGCCGTGGCACGCGCCGCAGGTCTGCGGGATATTCGCACGTGCAACCTTCGATTTCGGATCGCTCCCAGGCAGAAGTTCGTGGACGCTGCCGTGGCAATCCTGGCATTTCGCCACGTTGGTGTTGCCTGCCGCAGCGGCCTTGGCATGAACGCCGTGGTCGTAGGCAGTCTGCTGATCGGCATGGCAGGTCGCGCAAACCGGCTTGGCGGGAGTGGGATCGTGGGGAAACGCCTTGATATCGGTGTGACAATCCGTACAGCCAAACGCGCTGTGAATCGACGCCTTGAACTTGGCGTCATCAACATGCAAGCTAACCTGTTTACCGTTCTCGTCTTTGGTGAGGCTGGGGTCGTTGTGGCAAGCCAGGCAGTCCTCGTTGCTCATTTTGGGGGCGGTTTTCGCCACTACCGCGCTTGAGAGCAGCAAGGCAAGCAAGACAACCAGACCACAACGCTTCACGGAACTCCTCACTTTCGGCTGGCGCACGGCTGCGCCGAGTCCACCTTCCACAATCGCTGATAGGGTTGCCAAGGGGCAGTGAGTGTACTCACGACGGGGTGTGACCGAGGTCACATCGTCATGCGTCTATCACCCACCGGAGTGAGGCTGATCACAGCGCCTTCGCTCGCCCTCGGGCCGAAGTAAGGCCACGCAAAGCAGAAAGCCCGCGGTGCATCGCGGGCTAAAGGCGCAATTCTGGGACTCAGGCAAACATGGCACGGGGCCGGAACACGATGCGGGGACGGCGCATGCGTACCGTGCCGATCGTGCGGACACGTTCATAGGCGCCGTGAACATCCTGGCTCAGCATGCGCACTATCTGCAGGCAGGTCTCGGGGTGCTCCCGCAGGAACTTCAGCAGGTCTTTTCTGCGAATGAAGGCCACCTGGGAATTGTCCACCAATTCCGCTGTGATCTCGTAGGGAGTGTTGGTCATGGCTGCTCCGAGACCCAGCACTTCCCCCGGGCCCGCAACCCGCAAGGTAAGCCGCTTGGCCACATCCGAGCAGATGGAGAGCTTGGCGCGTCCATCGCAAAGAATGTAGATGCCGCGAACGGGCCGCCCCTCGGAGAAAAGTACGGTGCCGCGGGGAAACGAGGCGAGCGTTTTGATTTCGTCGAAAGCCTTCAACGACTCCGCAGGCATATCGCAAAAGAGCCGGTCGGGACGGAAATCGCAAGTCAAGCAACTCGACTGCATCATGCCCTCCATGATGCAGTAATACGTCTGTTCCCGGCCCAATGCAGTGATTGCAGTCACCCGTTTTCGTGACCTTGTTCACAGGGCGCGGCGGGAGGGATTGAACGAACTGCCACGCCGCCGCGCATGGTGCGGGCGTAGCATCGGTTCCGCCTGGCATTCGACCCGACCCGCTTGGCTTCTACATGATCGCAATGGCCTTCAATGCGGCCTTATTCCGGATGAGAAGCGTCGAGCCCTTCGACTGCACAATCTGCCGCCGTTTGAGATCGGCGAACAGCCGGGTTACCGTTTCCCGGGAAGTGCCGATCATCTGGGCGATCTCCTCATGGGTGAGCGCCAGCTTCACGCGCGGCTCAGCCTTGGTGGCTTCCCCATTCCTGGCACTCCATTCCAGCAGCAGCTTCGCGAGCTTCTCTCCCGCCGAATGGGACAGGCCCAGGGCGCGGATCTCGCGGCAAGCGCTGTTGTACTTGTCGCTCAGTTGCTCCGCGACCCGCAGGCAAGCTTCGCTGTGCTCCTTTAGGAAGCGCAGAAAATCCTCGCGTTTCACGAAGTTGACCTGGCACGGATCCACGGTTTCTGCGGTCAATTCGTAGGGTTTGCCGCCAACCGTCGCGCTCAGACCCAATACTTCGCCGGGTTCGGCAATTTTCAAAATCAAAGTCTTGCCGTCGGTGGAACAGATGGAGAGTTTCACGCGACCTTTGCACAACACGAAGATCCCACGCGGCGCCTGTCCTTCGACAAACAACACGGCTCCCTTGGGGTATGCGGTCGCGTACTTAATGGATTCGAACGATTGCAACGCTGCTGGCGGAAGATCGCAAAAAATATGCTCTGCCCGCATCTTGCAAGCCAAGCAGCTTTCTATGATGTCCAGACCATATGGTGTGAGCACGTTGACCCCCTGTACTGCACTTGGTATCTCCGTGAGTTGCGGCCGGACCATGCGCGCAGAACGCGCCTCCGGGGCCAGAGCTCTTCGATTGCCGGTCTTTTTCGCTTGCGCCCTCCGAGGACTGTCGGCGATCACCTCTCGAGGTAATACCGATAAATCGGGGACGGAGACCACAAACTGCGGTTTCCGTGCCTGAATGAGCGGTTGCGGCATTCGAGACTCTGCTCCAGATACACTCCAGCGGAACACCGCGACCGCACACGCAACAAGTGCATACGTCACAAGGGCGTGTGATGTTTGAGCAGGGGGGTGAACGGAAGGTGCGCTTTCCAGCCAAAAAGGGCACCACAGATAGGGCTGCAGCGCCGTTTTCCAAGAGTGTCCAGGGGTCAGACGCCAACCGGCTGGGCGGCCACAACTCTCTCGGCGTCGAGCACCACCGCGATCGCGTGGACGACCGAGGCCACGCGCACGGCCGCCAGTATCTTCTCTTCACTAATCCCTTTTTCCCGCAATACCTTCTCGTGCGAGTCCACACAAGCGCCGCAGCCATTGATGGCCGACACCGCCGTGGACCACAACTCAAAATCCAGCGGGTCTATGCCGTGTGTCCGCATGACGTTCATGCGCAGGCCGGCCCGCATGGAGCGGTACTTCTCGTTCGACACGAGGTGCTGGAATCGGTAGAAGACGTTGTTCATGGCCATGATGGCGGCCGCAGCTTTGGCGGCCTCGAGCGCCTCTGGACTCAGGTGGGTTGCGGCTTCTTCCAACGCCGCCAGTGTCAACGGTTCATTGCGGGAGGCGATCGCGGAGGCAACCACCGTGCCCCATACCTGCTGCTCGTTTAAGTCCGTCTGCTGCCGCACCACACTGGAGAAGTTCAGCTTCAGGTCCTTCGCGTAGGAAGGAACGCTTTCCATCAATGCATCGAGATTCATGGTGTGCCTCTTGCTATGAGAAAGAGGCTCCGTGCAGGCCGGCGCGCGCAAGGATAGCTTGCATCCAGACTGGTACGGAGCCTCGGAAAGACTACTTAGACGCTGATCGTTTCCTGGCCCTTCTGCCAGTTGCAGGGACAGAGTTCGTCAGTCTGCAACGCGTCGAGCACGCGCAGAACTTCCTGCGGGTTGCGGCCCACGGAAAGGTCGGTCACGTAAACGAAGCGGATGACGTTTTCGGGATCCACGATGAAGGTGGCGCGCTGGGCGACGCCCTCGTTTTCGTCCAGGATGCCCAATTGGCCGGTCAGCTCGCGCTTCACGTCAGCCAGCATCGGGAATGGCAGGTCTTTCAGGTCAGCATGGTTGTTGCGCCACGCCAGGTGGACGAACTCCGAGTCCGTGCTGCCGCCCAGGATCTGGGTGTCGCGGTCCTGGAATTCCTTGTTCACTTTGCCGAAGCCGGCGATTTCGGTGGGACAAACAAAGGTGAAATCCTTGGGCCAGAAGAAGTACAGCTTCCACTTGCCTTTGTAATCGGTGGTGGTGATGTCCTTGAACTCTTCACCTTTTTTGGTGCTTACCGTCGCTTTGACTTTGAAATCGGGAAACTTTTCGCCTACGCCTAACATGAGTTCACTCTCCTGAAAAAATTAGTAATTGCTTTTGGATGTTTGTGAAGCACAACGTTTACAGATGCCCTGCAGTTCGATATTAAACTTCTGCAGCCTGAATCCGGAAGGAAGTTTGCGCCGCAGTTTTACCGGGGCCAGGACATCGTCATCCAGGTCGGTGATAGAGCGGCAACGTGTGCAAACCAGGTGATGGTGAGGATGGAAGTTGGTGTCAACCCGCCAACCGTGGTGGGAACTTACTTCGTGCAGCATGCCAGCCTGCACAAATGTCTTGAGGGTCTTGTAAACCGTCGCGAGTGAGATCGACGGCAAGTCTTGTTTTACCTGCTCGTAGATCTCCTCCGGCGAATAATGTCCGGGTCGTGACACCAGTACTTCGTAGATTTTTTGCCTCTGGTGTGTCGCCGCCAGATCGTGCTTGCGGCACTGCTGGCGAAACTCGTTGTAAGTCTCCCGGCGCATACTTATCAGATGATAAAGATTATTAAACGATTCAGAATCGTCTGTCTGTGACCTGCATCACGGCGCATTGGGCGTCAGTGCGCTCACCCACTCCCGCCGCTTCGCCGCTTCCGCTTTTGTGAACACGCCAGCTATTCGCGTGCCGCAGTTGGTGCAGCAGCCGTTCTTCAGCCGGTTTGACGTCACCGAGTGCCACGAGCGCGTAATCACTATCTGCTTGCATCCAGGACAAATCGTGTTCGCGCCGTCGGAGTAGATGTTCCCTTCGTACACGTATTTGAGACCCATCTCGCATCGCCAGTTTGCGGGCGCGATGCAGCGTCTCCGGCGGAGTGGGCGGCTTGTCTTGCAGCTTGAAGTCAGGATGAAACGCGGTAAAGTGCAGCGGAACATCATCGCCGAGGTTCTCCAGCACCCAATCGCAAAGCTCCTGGAACTCCGAGTCACCGTCGTTCAGCGTTGGAATAATCAAGTTGGTGATTTCGAACCACACGCCGGTCTCGTGGCGCAGCCACTTGAGCGCGTCGAGCACCGGCTGCAGGTGCGTGAGCGTGATCTTTCCGTAGAACTCTTCCGTGAAAGCTTTGAGGTCGATGTTGGCGGCATCAATATAGCGATAAATGTCGAAAAAGGCCTCGCGCGTTATGTAGCCGTTGGACACCATCACTGTGTTCAGGCCGGCGGCATGCGCTTCGCGCGCGATATCAATGACGTACTCGCCCCAGATGGTGGGCTCGTTGTAGGTAAACGCAAGATGCGGTGCGTGGTGCTCCAGTGCCACCTCGACCACTTGCTCAGGGGTGAGGCTGAGCGCGTTCACCTGGTCGGACTTGGCCTTGGAGATGTCCCAGTTCTGGCAGAAGAAGCAGCCCATGTTGCATCCGGCGGTGCCCATGGACAGGATCTTGCTGCCGGGAAAGAAATGATTGAGCGGCTTCTTCTCGACCGGGTCCATGGCGATCGCCGCCGGCCGGCCGTATCCAAGCTGCAGCAGGCGTCCGGCTTCGTTCTTGCGGATGAAGCAGAAGCCGGTCTGGCCCTCTCCGATGTGGCAATGCCGCGGGCAGAGATAGCAGTGCAGGCGGCCGTCGGGCATGACCTCCCACCAGCGCGCCTCGTGAACCGTGGGCTGTAGGACGGTTAACTGCATGGTAACTACCCGTACTTATTGTAACGCCGGAAGGCGGCATTCAGCGGTCGGAGAACCGACGGCGGGCGCCGGTTTTGTGTTGTTATTGGGGTTGCGGCGCCCACCTTGGATTTGGGTTACTGCTATAGACGGATATCCGCGAGAAAAGTTCGGCCGGATTGAGGAATTAACAATTCTTTACAACGTTCTGTCGAAATGCCTTATCCGTTCGTGAATTCTCTCGTTATATGGTGGCCAGCTAGTCCCGCCGCCTCGGGCGCGCTGGTAGTCTGCGCCGCGCGCAAGGCCACTGCTCTTCCCCGTTGCCGCCCCCATGCAAAGTAGAAGACGGTCAGCAGCAGGAGCCAGGGAATGCCGGCCTCCAGTGTGACCCGCATGCCTTCGACCCACCAGGTTGAGACAAGAATGGCGAGCACGGCCAATCCTCCGGCGATGGTCGTGAACGGGAACAGCGGCATCTGCACCGGCAAGCGACGGCCCTCGCGGGCCCGCCAATGTTTGCGAAAGCTCAGGTGCGTGATGAAGATCATCAGCCACGCGAACAGGCCACCAAACAGCGAAATTCCGAGCATGTATAGGTAGGCTGATCCTGGAAACCAGATGGCGAACACGGTCGCGGCGGCCAAGCCGACGGCTGAAAAAAGCAGCGCCGGAAGCGGCGAGCCCTTCTTCGACAAGCGGCCCAGAAGCTCGGGCGCGTAGCCTGCGCGCGAGAGCGAGAACACCATGCGCGTGGCAACATACAGGTTGCAGTTCATGCTCGACAACGCAGCCGTCAGCACAACAAAGTTAATGATGTGCGCCGCTGCGGGAATACGCATGAGGTCGAAGACCCGCACAAATGGGCTGACGGTGATGCCCTGCCCGGGCTGGATCTCCGTCCACGGAATCACTCCCACCAGGATGAAGATGGCGCCGAGATAAAAGACGATCAGCCGGGCCAGCATGGTGCGCATGGCGCGCGGAACAGACTTCTCCGGGTCTTTGGCTTCTCCCGCAGTAACCGCAACCGTCTCCGTCCCGATGAAGCCGAAGATGACGAATGCTAAGGCAAGCCATACGCCGAGCCAGCCCTTCGGCAGGAAACCTCCGTTGGCGCGAAAGTTCTCCAACCCGATCGGCCGCTGCTGGTGCATTCCAAACAGAATGGCGGTGCCCATGCCGATGAAGACCACGATGGCACTCACTTTGATCATCGAGAACCAATACTCGATTTCACCGAACGCCCCGACACTCCGCGCGTTCACAAGAATCAATGCCGCTGAGTAGAACACCACCCAAGCCCAAGTCGGGGTATTCGGGAACCACCATTGCGTGTAGATCGCGGCGGCCACGGCTTCTCCGCCGATCGCGATCGACTGCGCCGCCCAGTAAGTGTAGCGAACCACGAATCCCGCCCAGGGCGAAAGGTACAGGTCGGCATACACACCAAAGGAACCGGCAGTGGGGTGCGCGACCGCCATCTCCGACAAGCACCCCATTAGCAGCAGCGCGATTCCCGCGGCGAGGACATAGCTGAGGATCACGCCCGGGCCGGCCGTCCGGACGGCCAGCGCGCTGCCCAGGAACAATCCGGTGCCGATGGCGCCGCCAATGGCGATCATACTGAGCTGGCGTGCGCTGAGTTGACGCGCCAGACCCTGTTCGTTGGCGATCACTTGCTCGTGGCGGCCTTCAGAACCAGCCGGACGGACACTCATGACAGGGACGCCATTGTACCGCGCGCGCGTGACCGAGCCTTTGCGTTCGGCAATCACATAAGCTGCGGGACAGATAATATGTACACGATGCAGCCACCGGCATCTTCTCATCGAGCGGTGACCGTCTGCGCATTGATCTTCGCCGCGCTGGCCGTAGTCGCGCCGTTTACGGTGCGCGGCATCGCGTGCGGTCACGATCTCAGCTTCCACATGGACAGCTGGATGGAGGTCGCGCAGCAATGGCGGGAGGGCGTCTTCTATCCGCGCTGGGCTGCCAACGCGAACTATGGCAGCGGAGAGCCGCGATTCCTGTTTTATCCGCCGCTGTCGTGGATGCTGGGTGCGGCACTGGGCAGCTTCATCCCCTGGATGTTCGTGCCGGTGGCGTTCGATGCCTGCGCCGTTGTCCTCTCCGGATTGGCGATGCACGCGCTGGCGCGGGAATGGTTCGACGAGCCCGATGCCACGCTGGTGGCAGTCGCGTATGCGGTAAACCCTTACATGCTGCTGACGATCTACCTCCGCAGCGCATTTGCCGAATTGCTGGGCGCCGCGTTCCTGCCGCTGATCGTGCTGTGGATCGTTCGTGACCGGCCGGCGCGCCGCATGTTCCTCCCCTTGACTCTAACAATTGCCGGCGTTTGGCTGACGAATGTTCCGGCCGCAATCATTGCAACTTATCTCGCCGTCTTGCTGCTGGTGATCGTCACGCTGCTGCGCCGCAACTGGCGCGCGATCGTGTACGGTGCGGGTGCCCTGGCCCTCGGAATCGCATTCGCCGCGTTCTATATCGTTCCTGTGCTGTTTGAGAAAAACTGGATCACACCGGCGCAAGCGTTGTCCGAAGGTGTGCGTCCGGCGGAGAATTTCCTCTTCACGCGAATCGGCGAGCCGGAGCACGATCAGTTTTTGCGAATGCTGTCCTGGCTGGCTGTCGGGGAGATTGCGATCACTGGTCTCGCGATGTTCGCAGCGCGAGACTGGCGCAAGGCGAATGCGAAGCTGTGGTGGAGTCTGCTGGCGTGCTCGCTGCTGGCACTCGCGCTGACGCTGCCGATCACCAGCCTGGCCTACCGCTTCCTGCCGGAACTGCGATTCCTGCAGTTTCCCTGGCGATGGCTGATGGTGATCGGTTTGTCGTACGCGATCTTCGTGGTGGCTGCGACGGGGAGATTTCGAGCGAAGCCGTGGATCTACGCTGGGTTCTTTGTGGCGCTGATCGTAGGTTGCAATCTCGCGCTCCAACCTCAGTGCGATCCCGAGGACACCCCCTTTACGGTGGCGGGGATCTTCAAGACTGGCTACGGCTACATGGGCACGGATGAATACACTCCGGCGGGCGCCGACAATTACGAAATCAAGCCCGACTTCCCGGAATTCCGCTTTCGCGGCGAGGGTGCCGAAACGCCGCCAGCCGCTGCCCGCGCCACGCACCTGCACTGGAGCACTTATGCGAAGCAGATCACCGTGGAGTCGCCGCAGCCGGTGCAACTCGTGTTGCGTCTGATGAACTATCCCGCCTGGCAGGTAAAGGTAAACGGCACGCGCGTTTTGCCCGCGTCAGACGATCCGACCGGACGAATGGTGATCGCCACTTCCTGCCGGCCGTAGCGAAGTTGATGTCCACTTCGTGCGAACGCCCGACCGGTGGCTTGGGGACGGCGTCAGTCTCGCCTCGCTCATCTTCGTGGGCGGTTTCTGGTACGTTGATCGAGAGGAGAGGCCAATGAAGCGGGTGCTGGTAGCGACGTCCAATCCTGGGAAGCTTCGCGATTTCGCCGGAGCAGCCGCAACTCATGGCGTCCGCATCGAGGCGCTGCCTGGCTTCGCGTCACTGCCGGGTGTGATCGAGGATGGCGAGACCTTTGAAGCCAATGCACGCAAGAAGGCTGAGCATTACAGCAAGTACGCCGAAGGCGAGTTGGTGATCGCTGATGACTCCGGCCTGGCGGTGGATGCCCTCGGCGGCGCGCCAGGCGTGCATTCAGCGCGTTACGCCGCTGGCGAAAAAAATGCGCCGGAATACGCGCCCAACTCCGATGATGAAGCCAACAATGCACGCCTGTTGCGTGAACTCCACGACGTTCCCGACGAGTTCCGCACTGGCCGCTTCGTATGCGTGATCGCCGTGGCGCGCAATGGACACACACTAGCGATCTTTCACGGCAAGGCTGAAGGTCTCATTCTGCGCGCGCCCCGGGGTTCGAACGGATTCGGCTACGATCCGCTGTTTTACTTCCCGGAGATTGGTAAGAGCTTTGCCGAACTCACGGCAGAGGAAAAAGCCCGCCACAGCCACCGTGGCGCGGCCTTCCGCGCCTTCCTCCAGTGGGAGGACGAAAGCCGGGAACTCCATCCTCACACCGCCGGGTGATTCCGGTCACGCCGTCATAAGGCGTTGTGACGAAGATCACAAACGATTGGCAATGCCGCCAGCTATTCTGGAACTCGTTTGACAGCCAGAGATCACGCCCGCCTCAGGCCTTTCGCCAGCGTCAAACGGGCTTCCAGATTTCTTGACTTGGATTGTTGGCGAACTTGATAATGAAATGTTTGTCCATACACTCCGAGTGTATAAGGAGTTGGCTTCGTGGCTTCCTCAGCCAGTCCTATTGATAGCAGTGCCGCTCGAGTTCAAAAGGGAGTAGCTCCGCTGCGTGCGGGCGAGGGCTACTCATTTATTTTGCGCAGACTTCATTCCCTGTCGGGAATCGTTCCGATCGGCGCATTCCTGGTCGAGCACTTTATTTCTAATTCCGAGGCGGCGAACGGTGTGCAGGCGTACAACGATCAGGTCAAGTTCCTGACCAGCCTGCCGTTCGTCCATGTGCTGGAATGGGTGTTCATCTTCCTGCCGCTTCTGTATCACGGTCTCTACGGGATTTATATCTGGTATCGCGGTGACTCCAATGTCGGCGAATATCCCTGGACCGGCAACTGGCTTTACACCTCGCAGCGCTGGACCGGCATCATCGCCTTTGTCTACATCGCGTACCACGTCGTCGATCTGCGGTTTATGGGCGTGCACCTGATGGGCGGCGGCTATCAGTACGCATTCTCGAAGGTGTGGTTCGATTTCCAGAGCCCATGGATTGTCGCTTTTTACGTGATTGGTATCATCGCCGCATCGTGGCACTTCTCGTATGGTGTGTGGCTATTTGCGGCCAAGTGGGGTCTCACGGTTGGCGCGAACGCGCGCCGCAAGTTCGGCTTCGTTTGCACCGCTTTGGCAATAATGCTCATCGGCATTGGGCTTTGGACGATCACCGGTTTCGTGACTACACCGGCCTCCCAAGTCCCCTACGTCGAGCACGACTAGAGGCACGAGGGCCAGGTTTCACTGATTTTCGGCTCCGGCCGTATTGATAGGTTTGCGTAAAGAACATCATGGCAGCGAATCCAAGAATTATCGTTGTGGGTGGCGGACTGGCAGGACTTTCAGCCGCCATCAAGATTGCCGAGATGGGGGGCCACGTTGACCTCTTCTCCATCGTCCCGGTCAAGCGGTCTCACTCGGTGTGCGCGCAGGGCGGCATCAATGCGGCGAAGAACCTGAAGGGCGAAGGCGACTCCACCTGGCAGCACTTCGACGACACCGTTTATGGCGGCGACTTCCTGGCAAACCAGCCGTCGGTGAAGGCCATGTGCGATGGCGGACCGGCCATTATTGACCTGCTTGATCGCATGGGTGTCCCGTTTAACCGCACGCCGGAAGGACTGCTCGACTTCCGACGCTTCGGGGGCACGCTCTACAACCGCACCGCGTTTGCGGGAGCCACCACCGGACAACAACTGCTGTACGCGCTCGATGAGCAGGTGCGGCGCTACGAAGCCGAAGGCAAAGTCACCAAGTACGAAGGCTGGGAGTTCCTGTCGGCGGTGATCGATGGCCAGCGGGTCTGCCGTGGCATCAGCGCCATGGATCTCCGCAGCATGGCCGTACAAACTTTCCCCGCGGAAGCCGTGATTATGGCGACCGGCGGCATAGGCGCCATCTTCGGCAAGTCGACCAACTCCGTAGTCTGCACCGGCTCTGCGCAATCCGCTCTGTATCAACAGGGCGCGTACTACGCCAACGGCGAGTTCATCCAGGTCCACCCCACCTGCATTCCGGGCGAAGACAAGTTGCGGCTGATGTCAGAGTCGGCCCGCGGCGAAGGCGGCCGCGTATGGGTACCACGCCAACCGGGCGACAAGCGCGACCCTAAGAGCATTCCCGAGACGGAGCGCTGGTATTTCCTGGAAGAGTGGTATCCCAAGTACGGCAACCTCGTGCCGCGCGATATTGCGACCCGCGCGATTCACAAGGTGGTGTACGAGAACCAACTCGGCATTGATGGACAGCCGATGGTCTACCTGGACCTGACCCATATCGACCGGGCAACGCTCGACCGGAAACTGGAAGGGATTCTCGAGATCTACGAGAAGTTTGTCGGCGATGACCCGCGCGATGTTCCCATGAAGATCTTCCCCGGGATGCACTACACCATGGGCGGTCTCTGGGTCGACGAGAAGCAGCGCAGCAACATTGCCGGACTGTATGCCTGCGGCGAGGCCGACTACTCGATTCATGGCGCGAACCGCCTGGGGGCGAATTCGCTGCTGTCATGCATCTACGGCGGCTTCGTTGCCGGTCCCGACGCGGTGCAGTACGCCCGCAACCTGCAGAAGTCTTCAGCCGCTGCGGGCAACGGCGCGTTCGACGCCGAGCGCAAGCGGCAGGAAGAGATCAATCAGCGGCTGATGAGCAATGACGGCGTCGAGAACCCGTTCCTGCTGTGGCGCGAACTCGGCGACATCATGACCAAGAACTGCACGGTCATCCGCTACAACAAGAATTTGCAGGAAACCGACGCGAAGCTGGTGGAGTTGCTGGAGCGTTATCGCCATGTGAACCTGAGCGACCGCTCCATGTGGGCGAACACGTCGTTCGTCTTCGCGCGGCAACTCTACAACATGCTGCAATTGGCACGGGTGATCACGCAGGGCGCGGCCATGCGCGACGAGTCGCGCGGCGCGCATTACAAGCCGGACTTCCCGGAGCGGGATGACGCCAACTGGCTGAAGACCACGAAGGCGTACTTCGCGGCCGATGCCGACGAGCCTCGCTTCGAGTTCGAGCAAGTGGATACGTCGTTGATCAAGCCTCGTCCGCGGCGGTATGACGCGGCGACGTAAAGTCAGTGGATAGTGGCTAGTGGTTAGTTTCACGGGTTGTGATTATTAGCCCCTTAGCTCTTGGTACATGAGTAGTGGTCCATAGCTAAGAAGGCGAAGAGCGAGTTTTGACTGATAGCTGACGGCTGAGAGCTGACAGCCAGCCAAGCGAGAAGCGAACAGCGAAAATGGCGAACTCTAAAACCTTCATAATCAAAATCAAGCGCCAGTTGACTCCCGAGTCCAAGCCATACTGGGAGGAGTTCGAACTGGAGTATCGTCCGGGGATGAACGTCACTTCCGCGCTCATGGACATCGCGGCCAAACCAGTGACGCGTGATGGCAAAGCGACCACGCCGGTCACCTACGACTCCAGTTGCCTGGAAGAGATTTGCGGCTCCTGCGCCATGCTCATCAACGGGCAGTCGAAGATGGCATGCTCAGCGCTGATCGACAATCTTAAGCAGCCCATCACGCTGGAACCTTTCTCGAAGTTTCCGGTGGTGCGTGATCTCGCCGTGGATCGCAGTGTGATCTTCGAGAACCTGAAGACCGCGAAGGCGTGGGTCCCCGTGGACGGCACCTACGATCTCGGCCCGGGGCCGCGGCAATCGCCCGAAGAGCAGGAACAGGCCTATCCTCTGTCGCGTTGCATCTCCTGTTGCTGCTGCATGGAAGCCTGCCCGCAGTTCAACGAAAACACAGGCTTCGTAGGCGCAGCCACCATCTCGCAAGTGCGGCTGTTCAATACCCATCCCACCGGCAAGGCTCTCAAAGTCGAACGCCTGAAGGCGCTGATGGGCGATGGCGGCATTCAGGAATGTGGCTATGCGCAAAATTGTGTCGAGGTTTGCCCCAAGGATATACCGCTCACCAAGTCCATTGCCGAAGTCGGGGGACAGGTGATGTGGCAGGCCGTCAAGGATTTCTTCCGGACATAGGACGATAGCCTGGGTGGAGCACTGCCCTGTTCGGGCTGGCTTGGTCGATTCAACTGCAACAATTTGAACTCCGCCCCTTACGGCCCGCCGCCAGTTGCCGGACGCTGTTGCAGCATTCTGAGCGGGAGTTCCCAACTTCCGAGTAGCCGACGATCCGCTCGGAACCCAACTGCCACATCCACGCATAGGGCGTTTTACGGCCATGTGAAAGAAAGCATTCGTAATCACTGGCCGACACCGGCACTGATCCGGGCTCGGTGAGCGCATTGGCGATTTACCACTCACCGCGTAGGTCCTAGCGAGTCGTCTGGCGAAGATCAGTTGCCCAACAGGGCGGTGAGACACCGAGAAGGTTCCAGAGACAATCCGCATTCCTCCTGCCCCTGATGCCAGCGCCATAACCCTTGCCGGCTCGCCCTCCTGCGCAGAGTATCAATCAGCGCAGGTGTCAGGGTTCAGAGATCAGGGAACAGAAATCAGGAATCGCAAAATTCACACTTGACATCGGCCGAAAATCCACTACCATATGGTTGTGGATAAATTAGGTACAACATTTGCGGCTTTGTCTGATCCAACCCGGCGAGCAATGATCCAACGACTCTCCCACGGGCCAGCCTCCGTGCATGGATTGACGGAACCGTTTGCACTCTCGCAGCAGATGATTTCAAAACATATCGCCTACCTGGTGCGGGCGCGGATTGTAATCAAGACGAAGCGTGGACGAGAGAGTGTGTGCACGCTTAGGCCCGAGGCGATTAAGACAGTCAGCGACTGGGCGATCAGCTATCGCAGCTTCTGGGAAGAGAGTTTCGACAAACTGGATGTAGTTGTAAATCAAATGAAGAAAGAAGGAGGTCAGAGATGACAGAACACACGGTTAGCGAAATTGAGCGGATGGTCGTTACAAAAGTTTTTGATGCCCCACGCGAATTGGTCTGGAAGGCGTGGACAGACCCGAAATACGTGATGCAGTGGTGGGGACCGAAGGGCTTTACTGCGCCGGTTTGTCAGATGGATTTTCGCGTTGGAGGAAAATCTCTCTTCTGCATGAGAGCGCCGGATGGGCAGGAGTGCTGGAATGCGGTTGAATACCACGAGATTATTCTGCACGAGAAGATCGTTTCCTCCATGTACTTTTCCGACCCGAAGGGAAACAAGGTTGAGCCTGCGCAATTAGGAATAGAACATGAGGCCATAGACGGTGCGTACGACGTGACCATCTTTGAGGATCTCGGAAACGGCCAGACGAAACTCACCCACATTGGAAATGAACCCATGGAGAGCGCGAAAAATAGCGGTCAACTAGAGGGCTGGAACCAGATACTCGATAAAGTTGCTGCTGTTATTGCGGGGCTAGTGCAGGCGAAATAGGAGTTTGACGTTTTGACGATCGTCATGCGCGAGATACGGCTGAGGCTGGCGGCGAAGGCTTGGTTAGAACAGGCTGCTCGCCGCTCGGCCGAATAGTCGCTAGCCTTGATCGGAAACGCCTCGGGCAGGACAGGTGGCAAGGGCGGAAGACTGGATCCGAGGCGTTTTCGATAAGGAGACTAGGAGGAAGCCGCTGGCGCGGTGGACGCGGGCCTATGGGATTTGAATGCGGGCCTGGCGTCAGATTGCGCGATGGGAGAGCAGGGTGGAAGTGCGAAAGCTCGCTGGTGATCATGGGTCGAGCGGCAAACGGATGGAATGGAGAGTTGGAAAAGGGGCAATCGCGACAAGGTGGAGACACGAGGGCGTCGGCGTGCTGGCGCACACCCAAGCGTCATTACCGACGGAGCTGCTAGGAAGAATCGAAGTACGTACATGTTGATAGTTCCGCGGCTGTAAATCTCTGAATGACGATCATCGTTGCGCCGCAGCGGGGACAATGCCAGAGGGATGAACTGTCGGAATGGACTTCGTTGGATCTGACTTCTGGCGGCATCGAGCAACTGCAACCCAGCAGTTGTCGGCATAGCGCCAGGCGAGAGGCGCGAAAGCGATTAGCGAGAAACCCGAAGTGACGGATGCGGACGAAGCCTTTGGGAAGCACGTGCAGAAAGAAGCGGCGTAGAAACTCCGTTGCCGCCAGCGTCATTCGGCCCTGTTTGCTTCCGTGCGCGTAATCCTTCCAACGGAAGCTCACCCGGTCCGCTTCGAAGGTCAACAAACGATGATTGGAAATGGCCACGCGGTGGGTGTAGCGACCTAGATAGCGCAACACCTGCAGCGGACCACCGAAAGCGGGCTTGGCATAGACGACCCAGTCGTGGCGATGCAGGCGGCGGATGAGTTTCGCGAACTGCTGGGGGTCGGCAAGAGCGGCAGAGGGCCCGGCACAGTGCAGTTTCTTACGGCCATGAAGTCGTTTCAACCCGGCGAGGAACTTGCCGCGGAAAACACGGCTGAGGACCTTCACGGGTAAGAAGAAAGGATAGCGCGGGCGGAGCCAGCGACGGTGGTCCGGGGCGAGTCCGCCGGCGGGAATGACACAGTGAATGTGGGGATGCAGGAGCAGGTTCTGCCCCCAGGTGTGGAGTGTGCTGATGATGCCGATCTCAGCTCCCAGGTGTTTCGGATCGGCGGCGATTTCGAGCAAAGTTTGAGCGCTGGCGGTGAACAACAGGTCGTAAAAGAGAGTCGGATTTTCTAAGGCCAGTAGGTTGAGTTCATGGGGCACGGTAAAGACCACATGAAAGTAGCTGGTGTCTAGGAGCTCGCGTTCCCGTGCCGCCAACCAGCGTTCCCGAGCCTGTGCCTGGCACTTGGGGCAGTGTCGGTTTCTGCACGAGTTGTAGGAGATGGCCTGATGACCGCAGCTCTGGCAGGTATCGCGATGCCCACCGAGGGCAGCGGTGCGGCAGCGCTGAATGGCACGAAAGGCTTTGAGCTGCTGAAAGTCGAAGCTCGATCGATACCGCTCCAGGAAGCGATCGCCCTGCACGTGGAGGATGTCGGCCACCTCGAGGGTGGGCCGAGTCATGGGTTCTTTTTACGGTGGTACTGACGGTTAACTTCCTCTATGCGAGAAAGTGGCAGACCTTCTAAGGGATTGGCGACCGCCCGTAAATGCCGTTGCGACAGATGCAGGTATCTTGCCGTCGTTTCCAGATCACCATGGCCCAGTAAAATCTGAATGGTGCGTAGGTCTGTCCCCGCTTCCAGCAGGTGTGTGGCGAAGCTGTGCCGCAAGCAATGAGGGCTGACCCGCTTCGTGAGACCTGCGTGGCGAGCAGCTTCTTTACAGGCATACCACACGGTCTTGTCGGAGATGGGTTGTTCCTTGCCGCGCTTGCGTTCGCTGCTGGGGAACAGATAGGTGCGGGGCTTTTTCCAGCGCCAGTATTCTCGCAAGGTTTCTAACAGCGCCGGGCTGAGAGGAATGTCACGTCCGGCGCCGCCTTTTCCGCGTTCCACGCGGATCATCATGCGCTGGCTGTCGATGTCGCTGAGCTTCAAAAGAGACACTTCGGTGCGCCGCATCCCGGTGCCGTAGAGGGTCATCAGCAGGGCGCGCTGCAGAAGGTTCCCGGCGGCATTGATGAGCCGCGCGACCTCCTCCAGACTCAACACGGTGGGGAGTCGTCGGTGATCCTTGGGATAGGGCAAATCCTCTCGAAATTCGTGTCGTTTGAGAGTTCGGATGAAGAAGAAGCGCAGTGCAGCGACACCGGCAATCACAGTGCCGACGGCGAGCTTGCGCTCTCGGAGCAAGTAGGCTTGGTAGCTTCGAAGCTCATCAGGTCCGATCTTATCCGGGGACTTGCCAAAATGCCGGGCAAAGTTCGCTACCGCCTGCAAGTAATAGCGGGTCGTGCGCTTCGAGTAATTCCGACGCTGAAGTTCTTCCAGCATCATCTGGCGTAGACGGGTCACAAGAGTCTCCTTTCTCTGTGACCCACACTACGGCAGTTACTCCAACAATGCTGGGTCCGCCATACGCGGTAGCGTCCGCCGCGCCAGCGGCTTCGTCCTAGTCGGCATTCCGGAGAATTGCCCTGTCCGGGGTTGATCCTGGATCACGGCCAAGCCGGAAGTTATGAACGCGGCGTAGCACGTCTGACAAATACGCTCCGAAAGCGCATCCTCCGTTCCCCCTTGCTTCATTTACAATCCAAGCGCACCAACATTTCTCATCGGAGCCTGATTCCGTTCATGCAAAACCTGCCGCGGGTGCTCGTTTCGGCTCTTCTCTTGTCTGCCTTCGCTGTGGCCCAGACGGCAAGCCCTGCCGCAAAGCCATCCCAAAGCACTCCTTCCGGGAAAGCCGCTGCACCAGGCTGGCGCGCAATTCACGACTCGGCGCTCATCATTGATACTCACGCCGACACACCCGGTCGCTTCGTAGATGAAAACTTCGACCTCTCGCAGGACGCCGGAACCGGCTACCTGGATTTCAACAAGATCAAGGCCGGCAATCTGGGGGCGGAGTTCTTCTCCATCTGGGTGAACCCCTCGACCTTCAAGGGACAGGAAATCAAGCGTGCTCTCGACATGATTGACTCGGTGTACGAGCAGGCGCGCCGCCATCCCGACAAGATGATGATGGCCTTCAGCACGCAGGACATTCTGGCGGCCCATCGCCAGCACAAACTCGCAGCACTGCTGGGCGTCGAGGGCGGCCACGCCATTAACGGCGACATGCGGGTCCTGCGCGACTACTACCGTCTCGGTGTGCGCTACATGACGCTCACCTGGTCGAACACGAACGACATTGGCGACTCCAGCGGCGACCTCAACGATAAGGACGTGCAACATCACGACGGCATCACCGACTTTGGCCGCCAGGTAGTGCGCGAAATGAACCGGCTGGGGATGATGGTGGACATCTCGCACGTGGCCGACCGCACTTTTTTCCAGGCGCTGGTCGCCAGCCGCGCACCCGTCATCGCATCCCATTCGTCATCGCGTGCGCTCACCGATGCCCCACGCAACATGACCGACGACATGTTGATTGCGCTCGCCCGCAACGAGGGCGTCGCGCAGGTGAACTTCTATTGCGCCTTCATCTCGCAGAAATACCTGGACAAGGCGAAGGAGCTCGGAGCGCAGCACGATCCCGATTACGAGAAAGTGCAATCGCTGTTCGTCCAACCTCAAACGCCTGAGGTGAAGAAGCAACTAGAGACGGCAAAGGCCGCACTCGCGCCGAAATTGCCGCGACCCCCGCTCAGCGACCTGATCGACCACATTGATCACATGGTGAAGGTCGCCGGTGTCGATCACGTCGGCTTGGGTTCGGATTTCGACGGCATCGATTGTTCGCCGCAAGGGATTGACTCCGTCGCCGACCTGCCCAAGATCACGCAAGCGCTGTACGAGCGCGGCTACAAACCCGCCGATATTGATAAGATTCTTGGGGGTAACCTGATGCGGGTGTTCGGCGAAGTCGAGAAGATATCAAAGGAAATTCAGGCAGAAACCAATCGCGACACGCGCCGCGAGATCGCGCCCACGGCGCCACCGCAGCAGCAATAATCATCAGCTTTTATTGAGGAGGAATTATGCGCAATCTATTGACAGCACTTCTTTGTCTCGTTCTGACAGGCCTGGCGGCAGCACAGGCATCCGGCGGCGCTGCAGCGCCGAAGGCGGCGACCACGCAAACTGCGGCGACGACCGCACCGACGCAACCCACGGCCATCATCCAAACTACGGCCGGCAATATCACCTGCACCCTGTTTCCCGACAAAGCTCCGCTCACGGTCGCTAATTTCATCGGACTGGCGACCGGAACCAAAGCCTGGAAAGACCCGAAGACGGGAAAGATGATGCATACCCCGCTCTACGATGGAACAATTTTTCATCGAGTAATTCCGAACTTCATGATTCAGGGTGGCGACCCCATCGGCACTGGATCGGGAGATCCGGGGTACAGCTTCAAGGATGAGTTCACGGACGACCTGACGTTCGACCAGCCCGGGCGTCTGGCGATGGCCAACAGTGGCCCCAACACGAACGGGTCGCAGTTCTTCATCACTGAAGTCCCCACGCCTCACCTGAATGGCAAACACACGATCTTCGGACAGTGCGAAGACCTGGATGTGGTGAAGAAAATCGCGCGCCTGGCGAGCGATCCACGCAACGATCGCCCCTATGATCCGCCGAAGATCACCCACATCAAGATCATTGATCCGCGGCATCCGGCAGCCAAGCCGGGAACGACTCATAAGACCACGGGGACGGGAACGCATACGGGTACGACGAAGAAGCCCACGCCTCCGCCGAGTCAATAGTTGTGAAGTTAACTACGATCAACTGATCACTGGCAACTGAACTGAATGATCGTCGAAGCGCTGCACAAGATCGCGAACCATGGCTCCTCGCTGACTCGCGAAGAAGCGCGCCAGGTCATGTCGCAAATACTGAGGGGCGAAGCCACGGATGCGCAGATTGCAGCGCTGCTGGTCGCGTTGCACATGAAGGGCGAGACGGTCGAGGAGATCGTTGGCTTCGCGCAGGCGATCCGTGACGCAGCGGTACCGTTGCAAACCGAAGATGGAGAGGCACTCGACCTAAGCGGCACCGAACGCGACGCCCTAGTGGACACCTGCGGCACCGGCGGCGATACCAGCGGTACGTTCAACATCTCCACCGCGACGGCACTCACTATCGCGGGCGCAGGTGTGCGAGTTGCGAAGCACGGCAATCGCAGTATCAGCTCGAAGTGCGGCTCCGCCGACGTGATGGAGGCGCTTGGGGTCAACATCAACCTGCCGCCCGACCGGCTTGCCGCCTGCCTGCGTGAAACCGGCATCGCGTTCCTCTTTGCGCCCGCCATGCACTCCGCGATGAAGTATGTGCAGCCGGCGCGTCGCGAGTTGCGGCTGCGCACCGTGTTCAACCTGCTCGGGCCGCTGACCAACCCGGCACGGGCGTCAGCGCAGGTGGTCGGCGTCTATTCCGCAGAACTGGTGGAGAAACTGGCAGAGGCGTTGAGCGAGTTGGGCGTGCGCCGCGCGCTCGTCGTGCATGGACGTGACGGCCTCGACGAGATCACTATCACCGGTCCGAGCAAGGTCGCGGAAGTGCGCAACGGCAACGTGCGGGTGTACGAAGTTGAGCCCGAAGATTTTGGCCTGCAACGCGCCCCGCATCAGCGAAATTGCCGGCGGCGACGCACAACAGAACGCGGCCATCATTCGCGCCATCCTCGATGGCGAGCGCTCCAGCCGTCGCGATGTGGTCCTGCTCAACGCAGCCGCTGCGCTCGTGGCAGCGGGACACGCAGACCGCATCAGCGAGGCTGTGCCCCTGGCCGCATACGCCATCGATTGCGGACATGCCCGCCAGCGGCTGCAGTTGCTGGTGGAGTTCACGACCCGCTGCTGAGAGCTGCTGGCTGAGGCCTTCTTTAGTGCTGCTGGTTCTGGTCGGGCGGATACTGATTGGCAGGTGACGTCTGGGGCGCATTCTGCGGTTGGCCGAAACCAGTCGACTGCTGCCCAAAGCCACTTGGCTGCTGACCAAAGCCGCTCTGCGGGTTGTTCATCTGCCCGGCGGGAGTTCCCACCTGGGCTCCGCCAATGATGGTTGGCTGGTACGGCCCGCGCAGCAAGACGTTGACCTGGTCCATGATCGGGTTGTAGATGAACTGCCACTCGTTGTAGGTCTTCTTCTTGTTATAAATCCGGATCGTCGGGTCCTTACTCAAACTGGCCACGCCCACGATAGCTCCGCCGCCAAATGTCTGATTACCGCCGGCGGAGGTCTGACCAAAGGTCGTACCACTCGGCTGGTTCGAGTTTGACGCGCTGCTCGCTCCCAGGCTGAAGGTGTTGGCAAAAGGCGTGTTCCCTTGCTGCGCATAGGCTTGCGGTGAATTCCCCGCCAAGCCGGTGGTTACGCTGCCCTGCGGGTTTGCAGGTACGGCCGCGCCGGGCAAGGTGGTCGATTGCGGGTTCGTGACCACGACATTCGGGTCGCTGCTCGGTGAGGTCGTTGGTTGACCAGAGGTCGTTGGTTGACCAGAAGTTCCCTGCCCTTGCGAACCCAAGGCAGCCGCCGGCGTCCCCGGAGCGTTCGGATTGAGCAGCGTCTGGATGTCGCCGTAGTTAAGGAGCTTCCACTTCCCATCCTTGGTAAGCGGGTCCTTATAACGCTGGCGCAGGAAGCGAATCTGGTTGGTGTTGTCGAGTTGCTCCAGGTTCGCCGGATATCGTCCAAACTTCTTGTAGTACTTCTTGATGGCGCGGGCGTACTCGGTGCCGCGATGGATCATCTCCTCCTCGCGGTCGCGCTTAATCTGCTGCACGATACGTGGCGCGGCAATAGTCATGGCGACGATCATCAGCGCCATCATCAGCAGGATGGCCAGCAACAGGAAGCCACCCTCGCGTTGACGCCGCCGCGCACCGGGAGGTGCGGGAACATCGTTCCCGAAGGAGCGCAACGTGATTTATCTTGCTCGTAATTACCTTCTGCACAAAAGCTCTTCCGTATAGACGCCTGAGAAAAGCCGGGCTCGCGTCAAGTCACCATCAAGGGCAGCGTCTGGCGATTGTTGGTTAGCACGTCTTCCACGTCCACCGAGTTCGGCCCGATGTGCAGGATCTTATATCGCCGGTCTACAATGTCGCCCTCCGTGGCGACAAAGATGTCCTCCCCTCTGGAGAGAAAGATACGCTTGTTCCCATCCTTGCGGCTGGCGAAGCCATAAAACTTCAGGTTAATCGGAGGCGGCGGCGGTGGCGGAGGAGGCCCCTGCTTCGGCTGCTGGTCCGGAGGCAGCGGCTTTGGTATCGCAGCTATTTCCGGCTGCGAGCGGAAGATGTCGCGGCCGTTTCCCTTATAGGTCACGTCTTCGCTGGAACTTCAACAAGTCGAAACGCAGCGTGGGATCGAGTGTCTTGGCCAGAACTGGATGCGTGGTCTTGCGGCCGGGCTGCGTCGCACCCCGTGGCGCTTGGGCAGTCGTCGCAGCGGACGACGGGGCAGTGGACGTCTGCGTTGGCGATGCGGCTTCCTCCCCACCGCGGAAGGCGCGCACTACCAGCACCGCAGCCACGATCAGCAGGCCTGCCGCAATCATCGTCTTCGTCTTGTTCTCGGTGCCGAGCTTCACGAGGTAGCTGCTCCACTGCGAAGATAGGTCTCCAGCTTCAACTGCAAACGGACGTTGCCTTGCTGCTCACTGAGCGTCACTCCGTCAATCAGAAAGAAGAGTTTGTCGCGCTCCAGCGCATTGATGAACTTCACTTCCTGAAGATAGTCGCCAGAGAGCGCGATCTCGACGTTCAACTTGCGCAGGCCTTCGATGGGCGCGTCTTTCTCGTCATATTTCAGCGAAGCCCAGTGCGCGCCGGTCTCTGCCCCTACCTTGCCAAGCTCTTCCAACACCGCGGAATAGTGTTCTGGAAAGCGGTGATCGTAGAAGTCGGTGATATCGGAGGAGGCCTGGGTCAGCTTCTGGTCCATGCCGCGGGTGGGCAGAACCTCTTGTTGCTTGGCGGTGAGCTGCGCACGCAGCTCGTAGTATTCACGCTGCCGCGCCTGCCGGGAGCGCCCAGCCGGCGACATGAGATATCCGACGCACAACAGGTCGAGCACCACCAAGCCGATCACTACCGGCATCCATCTTTTGCGGACTTCGCGAATGCTGGCCATTAGTGGTCCCTCTCCCGGCGCGGCCGGTTCTGCGCCTGCGGTGGTGCCCGCGGCCGGCGGCTGAGCTGCGGGCGATGGGCTGGCGGCTGCCTTGGCGGGAACAGGCTTGGGTGACTGATTACTGTCCTTCCCATTGTCCTTCTCGCTATCGGCCGGCGCTTCGCTGTCCTGCGCGTTGGGAATGTAGATGGCCGCTACGTCGAACTGGATGTTGCCTGGTCCGGCGCTCTGATCACTGGTATTGGCGAGCACGTTCTCGGCCACGACCTGCGGCTGGCGGAAGTGCGGCGATTTTTCAATCTGCCGCACCAGTTCGACCGCACGGTCACGCGAATCGGTCGCCACGACCATCCGCAACGTCAGCTCGCCAGTCTTGTTGTACTCCGGTTTGATGGAAACGACATGCAGGTTGGGCGGCATAATTCTTTCCATCTCGGTAAACACGCGAGTCCAGGAGAGCGCCTTGCGGGCAAACAAGTCGTTAAGGAACTCGGACTGGTCCGCCACAGCACGGTTGGCCGGCTTGTTCAGTATGGCGCGTGCTTGCGCCTCTTCCCGGCCCAGTCCGTCGATCTGCTGACGAACTTCGGCCAATTGACGGTTGATGTCACGAGACTGGATGCGCTGATAGACGATGTAGCCGATGAGTGCTGCGCCGATGACGGCAAGCGCGAGCACCAGCGCTCCAATGCGCTGGCGGAACAGCCGGGCGGCTTCATAAGGTTGGCTGGCGAGATTGATATGCAGGCGCATCAGGAAACCAGCGCTCCTAGCACTCCGGCCAACGCCGAACGCGGCAGATTGCCCGCGGCAGAGCTTGTCATGCTGCTTGAAACCAGCTCTTCCACACGCAAGTTGGCAGTCGGGCTGAATGCATCCTGCAGCGCCTGGGTGGACTGCACTCCCGCCACCAGCAAACGGTCCACGCCAACCGCGTAACGGTCTTCGAAATACACCAGAGATGTATTCACGTCATCCACCAGCGACTCGCCGGTGACGGCCGAGCCGCCATTCTCCAATGCGCGATAAAGCAGCAGTTGGTTCTGGTCTACGATGGCAAAGGTCGTAGTGCCGCGCTCAACCTTGATTACCATGGCGGGACGGGAGGCATCCACCACGCCCAGCGCAGCGATCATGGAAGGCAGCACCGCGCCCGGATTAAATCCAGCATCGCGCACCAGTGACTCGTATTCCTCCAGGACGCCGCGCGGAGTTACCGCCGCGACCACTCTTACCGGATTGCCCGTCCCCTGCCGATCGAACGAAACTGCCGCTTGCTCCACATCAAAGGGCAGCGACTTCTTCAGGCGGAAGCGCACTACCGCATCCGCTTCCTCATGTTTTTCGGGCAAACTCTCGAAGTCCAGCAACATAACGCGCGTGGTGGCGTCCGGGATCACCAGGCAGATGTCGCGGGAGCGTCCCGCCACCGCTGAAAGTGAATCGCGCAACGCAGCTACCATCGCCTCGCGCCCGGCCACGTTCGTCTGCTGCAGTCCGGGAGCCAATGAACCATCGGGCAAGCTGCGGGTAGCAGCAGCTTCGAGAACCTGCGAGGATTCAGCAGCGCGTCCCGCAACCACGCGTTCGGCGCTGATTTCACAGGCCACTCGGGGCCGCGGAAAGTTGGTTTCTGGCATCAAACTGAATTCGGCGCTAGGCCTGCTTCGAGCCTATCGCGTCGTCTCGATGAACGTGACTTTATTAATTTCTCGCAGCGTGGTCAGACCACGTCTGACTCTATCAATCGCCGACTCGCGCAGGAAATGCATGCCTTCGTCGCGGGCGGCGCGCCGGATCTCGCTGCTCGGCTTCTTGGCGAGAATCATCTCGCGAACGTTGTCCGTCAACTCCAGCAACTCGTGGATCGCCGTGCGGCCGCGGAAGCCCGTACCGGAGCATTCGATGCAACCTTCACCTTCGTAGAACGGGACGCTTGCCCATTCTTGCGGATTCAATCCGCTGGCTTCCAGTTCCTCAGTGGAGTAATGGACCTCGCTCTTGCAGAACTCGCAGATGAGTCGCACCAGCCGCTGGGCCAGGATGCAGTTCAACGCCGAAACGAAGTTGTAGGCCTCCACGCCCATGTTGAGGAAGCGCCCCAGCACGTCCACCACGTTGTTGGCGTGCACCGTGGTGAAAACCAGGTGGCCGGTAAGGGCGGAGTTGATCGCGATCTGCGCGGTCTCGGTGTCGCGAATTTCGCCCACCATGATCTTGTCGGGATCATGACGCAGGATGGAGCGCAAGCCGCGAGCGAACGTCAGCCCTTTCTTTTCGTTCACTGGAATCTGGGTGATACCGCGGATCTGGTACTCGACCGGGTCTTCAATCGTAATCAGCTTGTCTTCGTCGGTCTTGATCTCGTTCAAGGCCGCATACAGCGTGGTGGTTTTGCCGGAACCTGTGGGCCCGGTCACCAGCACCATGCCGTAAGGCTCTTTGATGTAGCGCCGGAACTTGCGCAGGTCCTCGTCACTGAAGCCCACTACATCCAGAGTCAGCTTGTGGAACTTCTCGCTCATCGATTCCTTGTCGAGCACGCGAAGCACGGCGTCTTCTCCGTGTATCGACGGCATAATCGAAACGCGGAAGTCGATGGAGCGGCTGTTGTACCGCACGCGGAAACGCCCGTCCTGCGGCACCCGGCGCTCGGAGATATCCAGCTCGCTCATCACCTTGATGCGCGAGATGATGGTGGAGTGGTGCTCTTTGGCGATGGGCTGCATCGCCTGTTGCAGGACGCCGTCAATGCGGTACTTGATGACCACCGAGTCGTCGCGGGTTTCGATGTGAATGTCGCTGGCACGCCGCTGCAGCGCGGTGAAGATGGTGGTGTCCACCAGCCGGATGATGGGGCTGATGTCGCTCTCGGCGGTCAGCTTTTCGATCGAGATGGTCTCGTCGGAGTTCTCATCCTCGCGAATTACGTCGAGCGCAAAGCCTTCGCTGGCTTCTTCCAGTACGCGTTGCGATTGCTCGGTCTTCTTGAGAATGTCGCTGATCTGCGAAAGGCTCGCTACCTTGATGGCGATGCGCCGGCCCAGCAGCAGGCCAATCTCGTCAATCATCATCAACTGGCTGGGATCGGCGATGGCCACAACCAGGCGTCCGTCGGTCTTCTCTTCCAGCGGGACGAAGTTGTAGCGAAACATGAGGTCCACCGGAATCTTGCGGAACAGTTCGTGGTGAATGTGGAAATTCTTCAGGTCCACGAACTCGCAGCGATAGCGCCGCGCCAGGTCCTTGCCGTGTTGTACCTCGTCCTGCGCGGCGGCCGGACTGCCATTGCCACCGTTTACAAAAATCGGCTTGATTGTGTCTGCCATTAAGTACTACCTCAGGTCCCTTCTAGCAACTAGCTTCAAATTAGCAAGAACATACTATCCATCCACTTACCGCTATCCAAATGTTGTCTAGTGCAGCCCGCCTGCGCCCAAGCTGAATATCGGCAAATACAGCGAAATCAGCACGAAGGCCACCACCAAGCCCATCACGATCAGGATGACCGGCTCGATCAGCGCCATTGCCGTCGCCAGCGCGTTCTGCACGTCTTCCTCGTAAAACTCCGCGATTGAGTTCAGCATGGCCGGCAAAGCGCCCGTGGACTCGCCCACTTCGACCATCTCCACCGACATCTCGGGGAAAACCTTCGTGTCCTCCATGCTGCGAGCCAACCCTTGGCCTTCGCGCACGCTGCGGGTCGCAGTTTCGATGCCATGCAATATCAGGCGGCTCTGCATGGACTCGCCCGCCGTTTCCAACGAGGGCACCAGCGGCAAGCCGCCAGACAACAGGGTCGACAACATGCGCGCGAACACCGCGACCTGATACTTCAACCAGATGTCGCCGAGCAGCGGGACCTTCAGCTTGAACTGGTCCATACGCGTAGCGCCACTGTCGCTGCGCATCCAACGCCAGAGGAAGAAGCCAACCGCAAGCAGCACTGCCAGCGTATAGAAGAAATAGTCCCTGGCATTGACGCCGATAGCCAGCATCAGTGCCGTCATGGGCGGCAATTCCGCGCCCAACTGGTGATACAAATTGGCGAACTGGGGAACCACAAACGTGACCAGGAACGTCAGCATCACGACCAGCATGGCGACCAACAAGACGGGATACACAAGAGAGGCCGTCAGTTTCTTGCGGAAGCTCACTGCCAGTCGCTGGAAAGCAATGTAGCGGCCAAGCACTTCTTCCAGGTTGCCGCTCCGCTCGCCGGCGAGCAGCGTAGTCGTGTAAACCTTGGGGAAAACCTTCTGCGCCGCAAAGGCGTCGGACAGCACCTCGCCGCCGCGGACCCGGTCGCGCACGTTCTGCAGCACCGAATGGAAGAAGGGATTGCGCTGCCGTTTGAGCAGCAGTTCCAGCGACTGGATGATGGGCAAACCGGCGTGAATCAGGGTCAAGAACTGCTGGTTGAAAATGACAAATGTGTCCTGCCTGACCTTGCGCCGTTGTGGTAATTGAATCTGGGCCGAAAACAGGTTCTTGGCCTTGACGGAATAGACGAGGAATCCCTGTTGCGCAAACCGGTCGCGGATCTCGACTTCCGAGGTCCCGCTCTCCATCTGCTCCAGGATGTGGCCTCGTTCGTCGGCCATTTTGATCATGTATTCGGCCATACTTGAGATGTTCCTCGGAGAGATTAAGGTTAGTCTAACACCTGTAAGCAGTTAGCAACGGTTCAGCTGGGCTGCCATGTGCCTTAAACACTACTGCATGAACTCCGTTCCGGCCACCACCTCCACACCCGGCGGAGGCGTGAAGCGGAACTGCTGGTCTGGTACTTCGACGTTCTCCTTCTGCTGAAGAAAGCGGAATTCGGTCATCGAGCCGTCAAGCTCTTCGACGACGATGCGCGTAATGAGGCCGCTGGGCGTTACTTCCAGCAAGGTTTGTGCCACGCGCTCGCGCATTCCCTTGGGAATACCTCGCACCATCACATCTTCCGGGTAAATCGCCTTGGTATCGGGCGCCAGCGACAGGCCATCCAACTCTTTTTCCAGCTTAGTCTTGCCCAGCAGGTAACGCAGCGGCGAGCGCAGATCGTCAAGCTGCTTTATAGGCGTCCGTCGGGCTTGTCGTTCTCCAGGAACGTAAAACCATGCCGTGCTTCCGTCGGTGAGGAACAACTTGGGCCGGGGCTGATCGTAGTCCCACCGCATCCGGCCGGGCTTCTTCATAACCACAGTGCCGCTCTCAGTCCGGCTCATGCCCGCGCCGGTATAGGTTTCGGTGAAGCGCGCTTCCAGGCTGCGCATGTGGTCGTAGCGCTGGTCCACCTTGTTGGCGAGTGAGCGTACGTCAGTTTGCGCAAGAAGCGGGACAGAGCAGAGTAAAAGCAGCCACGCAGCTATAACGCGCCACCAAATCGATCGTGAAATTGCCATGGAGAACGGGTCTTTAGTCTTTGCGATTGGCAGCTCTATCCAACTATGTCCGGCGGGGCTCCCCAATGAACCAATCGGGCGTGAAGGCGCCCTACTGGATCACCGGGCTGCTCACGTCGGCAGGCCCGGCGGCGTTGTAGTGGATTTCCCCGGACTCGTCAGAGAAGAACCTGCGTTGCCCAGTGGTGCCCACCTGGTCGGGTACGCCGGTAATGGTGTAGGAGCGGATGGCCCCGTTGACCTTCTCGCCCGGAGTGTAGGTGAAAGAGTAACCGCTCTTTCGCCCCGTAGCCAGAGGCTGGTCGATGGTCTGCTCGCCGCCGCCCTTCTCCGTACCGCCCAATACTGGCCAAATCGGCAGTAAATCCCTGATCGGGATGACTGCTGGAGAAGATCATTTCCGCTTCATTGATCGCCTTGATGCTGGCGATGGCCGAAGCCTCATGAGCGGGGATTTGCGATTTCGTGATTTTGGGAATCGTAAAAGCCAGGATGATCAGAATGATGGTAACGACGATCAGCAGTTCGATCAGGGTGAATCCCCGGTCCCGGTTACGTCTGCGCATAAGTGCAACCTTTCTCGTCAGCCGCCAATTTACGCTGGTAGGGTGAGGATAGCGAGAACCGCGATCAGGCGGTGGCGATAGGCAATTCAGATTATTCTGCACTCGCTCGCGGATGTCAAAGCACTTCCATTCGTTGGACGCCTGTGGCAGGAAAATGTCGCTGACCTTGGCATTATGCCGGGGATCTGGTCCCTTTGCCTCGGCACAGCTGAAAGCTGAGCGGCTGAGAGCTGACGGCTTCTTTCAACAGGCCAGCGAGTCGCGCGTGATCTTCAGCCCATTGAGATTGCCCAGCACGGTGACCGCGATCAGTTGCGGCTGGAACAAGTCGTTCGCCGATTGCAGCAGGTCGTCAACCGTCACTGCCTGGATGCGCTGAATGATCTCGTCCATACTGAAAAAGCGGTCGTAATACATTTCCTGCCGCGCCAGGTTGGACATGCGGGCCGTGCTGGACTCCAGGCTCAGCATCAAGCTGCCTTTCAGCTGGTCTTTGGCCCGCTTCAGCTCTTCTTCGGAAACGGCACTGGCCTTCAGTTGGTGGAATTCGTTGACGATTGCGCGCACCACTTTGAGCGCAGAATCCCGCGACGATCCCGCGTAAACCGAGAGCAGTCCGGCGTCACGAAACGGATTCAGCTCCGAAAAAATGGAGTAGACCAGCCCCTGCTTCTCGCGCACGTTCTGGAACAACCGCGAACTCATGCCGCCACCCAACAGCGTGTTCAAAATGTAGGAGACATAGCGCTTCTCGTGGCTGATGGAATAAGCCGGAACACCGACGCAGATCTGCACCTGCTCCAGGGACTTCTTATTGCGCAGGATGATGCGGGAATTGATCTTGGGAGGAGTGTCGTGCCAGCCGTTGGATCCCGCCGGCAATTGTCCAAACTGTTTGCGCAGCAGTTCAACAAACTCGTCGTGGTCTATGTGTCCTGCCGCCGAAATGATCAGGTTCCCGGGAGCGAACTTGCTGCCGTAATAACCCAGCACCGCGCCCTGGTCGAAGCGACGAACCGTCTCCTTTGTCCCCAGAATAGGCTTTCCCAGCGGATGGTCCTTAAAAAAGTTCTGGGTGAAAATCTCATGCACCAGGTAATCGGGGTTGTCCTCGTCCATCTTGATTTCTTCAAGAATGACGCCACGTTCGCGCGTTATCTCCTTCACGTCGAAGACGGGATGCATGACCATGTCGCTCAGGACATCGACCGCGATCGGTAGATGTTCATCCAGGACCTTAATGTTGAAGCAGATCGTCTCCTTACCGGTGAAGGCGTCCATGTTGCCGCCGATGGAATCCACCTGCCGGGCAATGTCTTCGGCGCTGCGGTTCGTCGTCCCCTTAAACACCATGTGCTCGACGAAATGCGAGATGCCATTTACCTGTGGATCTTCGTGACGCGAGCCGGATTTCACCCAGATCCCCATCGACACGGAACGGATATGTTCCATCCGTTCGGTCAGGATGGTGAGCCCGTTGGGCAACACCTCGCGTTTGATATTGCGAATTTCTTCAACCATTACTGCCGCTCCATTCCAAAAGGAAGGCGTCGTCTAACCTAAAAATGATGGGGCCTGGTCCCTTTTACCTGCTCCCGGTTCGGCCGCTGCGGGATAAAATGAGCACTCGATGATGACTCAGCCCGAAGCGTCGTCGGGCAGATGGGAATCTAACCAGTCAGCATATTGGATGCATGAACCAGCCGCAACATACCGAACTATTGGGGCTTTCTTATCAGCAGCTTAGCGAGCTCATCGAAAACTGCGGTCAAGCGCCCTACCGCGCCCGGCAGTTATTGGACGGATTGTACCGGCAAAGGTGGTCGGCGCTCGATCAGTTCACCGTGCTGCCACTGACACTTCGTCAGCAACTAATCCAAAGCGGGTGCTCGGTTGGCTCGCCTCGCATCGAGAAAAAGTTTGTCTCGACCGACGGCACTGTCCGCTATCTGCTGGCGTTCTCCGACGGCCAGAGCGTGGAGACGGTGTGGATGCCGGAAGGCGACGGCGGCGAGGCTGGCGACGGCTCCGAGATCGGAGACGCCGAGTTGCAAGAGCTGAACACCACGCTCTGTCATCCTGAGCGGAGTGAGCCGCCGTGGCGGACGAACGAAGTCGAAGGACCCCTATAACACACGATCCTCCTCCGCAATCACGAGGCGCTGGCAGCGCGCTACCATCTGCGTTTCCAGCCAGGTGGGCTGCGCCGTAGATTGCGCCTTCTGCATGACCGCGTTGCTGGGATTGAAGCGCAACCTGAGCGCAGGCGAGATCGTCGGGCAGATCCTGGCCGTCCTCAACGATCAGCAGCTTGAGATGGAGCGCGATCGCGTCAACCTGGTCTTCATGGGACAGGGCGAGCCGTTCCTGAACTACGACAATTTCATGCAGGCCGTGCGTCTGCTGGTAGAGGCCGTGGGCATTCCTGAGTCGCGCATGACGGTTTCCACTTCCGGGATCGTTCCCCGCATCGCTGACTTCGGCGCGGAACCGGTCCGTCCCAAGCTGGCCGTCTCCCTCAACGCGCCGAACGAAATCCTGCGCACACAGGTCATGCCGATCACCCGGAAGTGGACGATCGAAAAACTGATGGCTGTGCTTCGCGAGTTTCCGCTGCGCAATCGCGAGCGGCTCACCTTCGAGTACGTTCTGCTCGGCGGATTGAATGACGACGTGCAGCACGCGCGCGAGGTGGCCGAACTGATCCGCGGCCTGCGGGCCAAGGTCAACCTGATTGCACTGAATCCCGGACCTGAGATTCCCTTCTCGATGCCATCGCAGGAACGCGTGCTGGCGTTTCAGAATGTGCTGACGCGGGCCGGAATTCCGGCGTTCATCCGTCGTCCCCGCGGACGCGACATCTATGCCGCCTGCGGCCAACTCAAGCACACCACGGAACTGGTCCAGTTGGCGGAATAGCGAAGCACAAGAGGCTGTTACGAAAGCGCGATTGCAATTTTGCAGTGGAACAAAATGAGGAAAATGGCAGTCCTACAAGCCGCGCAGCGGCGGCTTTGGATTTAGACCGGGGCGCGAGCCCCGGATCACGCAGGAAATCCACCGAGCCGCGTAGCGGCGAGACTGGTTCTCACACAGACTCTTTAGCCCCGGCTCGACGATGGCATGATTCTCGAAACAGGCTGTAGTCAGCAAGATTGTCACCCTGAACGACGAGGTCGCCGCGGCGACCGAGGAGTCGAAGGACCTGCTTTTTCTGGCAACTGACTACTGGCAACTGCTTTGCCAAGACTGCATCTGCTGATACCCCCCTCCTTCGCTTTCATTTAGAATCAATAACTTACGATATGAGAACCTCGTAAAGTATAGATTCCGCGTGACTTAGCTATAAAATATAGATGTCTAAAGACTTAGCTGCAAAGAACCGCTATTTTTGAAGGCATTGCGTCATACTATACATATAAGTATGTGTAATACTATACATACAAAATATATAAGTATGATGTCCTTGGTTTGCCTTTCTGCGGGTGGCCCATCCTTTCGCTCGCGCCTTCTGCATTAGTTTTCAAAGAACGATTCAGTCGGCCTCTAAGGCCAGTGAGGGCGCCTGCCCGACGGGCAAGCTCCACCCAAAGCGTAACCCTGAAACACATTTTGTAAAGTCACGAAAGTACATGTACCAGTGGAGATCGTCGGCGAGGTTTTTCGGTAAAGCCAGACTCGAGCGCGGCACGGCCCTGGCTGGCGCTGCACCTCCGCTTCCGGAACGTCTCGCAAATTCTGCAGCGCCCGCTCGCTATTCTCGTCATCTAAACATTGACAATGATTGACTCAGGTTCTATAGTGACTTTACTATAAAGGCTTGATAGAACTAGCATTATTTATTTTCAGTATCTTACGAACTTATAACCCTTAGGAGGGTGGCTGCAATGGGAAAGATTATCGGAATTGACCTGGGTACGACGAACTCAGTGGTCGCCGTGATGGAAGGCGGCGAGCCCAAAGTCATACCCAACGAAGAAGGCGGGCGGACCACGCCCTCGGTCGTCGGATTCACCAAGAACGGCGAGCGGTTGGTCGGCCAGGTCGCCAAGCGCCAGGCCATCACCAATCCGGAAAACACCATTTACTCCATCAAGCGCTTCATGGGCCGTCGCTACGACGAGGTCAATGAAGAGATGAAGATGGTGCCGTACAAGGTGGTGCAGTCGGGCGATCACGTGGCCGTGATCGCGCAAGGCAAGGAATACACTCCGCCGCAAGTCTCGGCGATGATTCTTCAGAAGCTGAAGAAGGCCGCGGAAGATTACCTCGGCGAAACGGTGACGGACGCCGTCATCACGGTGCCGGCGTATTTCAACGACGCCCAGCGCCAGGCGACGAAGGATGCAGGCAAGATTGCCGGCCTCGAAGTCAAGCGCATCATCAACGAGCCGACGGCGGCCGCGCTAGCCTACGGACTGGACAAGAAGAAGGACGAAACCATCGCCGTGTACGACTTCGGCGGCGGCACCTTCGATATTTCGATCCTGGAAGTCGGCGAAGGCGTCATCGAAGTGAAGTCCACCAACGGTGACACGCACCTCGGCGGCGACAACATCGACCAGCGGATTGTGGACTGGTTGATTGACGAGTTCAAGAAGGACGAAGGCCTGAACCTGCGCGACAAGGGCAACGAAATGGCCCTGCAGCGTCTGCGGGACGCGGCCGAGCGCGCCAAGATCGAGCTTTCGACCACGATGCAGACCGAAATCAATCTGCCGTTCATCACGGCGGATGCCAGCGGTCCCAAGCACCTGGTGAAGACGCTCACTCGCGGCAAGCTGGAAGAGATGGTGAAGGACATCATCGACCGCTCGATTGGCCCCTGTAAGGCCGCTCTGAAGGATGCCGGCGTAACGCCTGACAAGATTGACGAAGTTGTACTGGTCGGCGGCCAGACGCGCATGCCCCGCATCCAGCAACTGGTGAAGGATATCTTCGGCAAGGAGCCACACAAGGGTGTCAATCCCGACGAAGTGGTTGCGATCGGAGCTGCCATTCAGGGTGGCGTGCTGGGCGGCGAGGTAAAAGACCTGCTGCTGCTCGACGTCACTCCGCTGACGCTCTCCATTGAGACCATGGGCGGTGTGGCGACGCAGATGATCCCGCGCAACACGACCATCCCGACCAAGAAGTCGGAGATGTTCTCGACGGCGGCTGACAACCAGACGTCTGTCGAGGTGCACGTGATGCAGGGCGAGCGTCCGATGGCGCGTGACAACCGTACCCTCGGCAAGTTCCACCTCACCGGACTGCCACCGGCACCGCGTGGCGTGCCGCAGATCGAGGTGACGTTCGACATTGACGCCAACGGCATTCTCAACGTGAACGCCAAGGACATGGCCACGGGCAAGGACCAGAAGATCACGATCACGTCGTCTTCCGGTCTGAGCAAGGAAGAAGTCGAGCGCATGGCAAAGGACGCTGATGCGCATGCGGCCGAGGACAAGGCCAAGCGCGAGGAAGTGGAAGCGCGCAACCAGCTTGACGGCATGGTGTACAGCATCGAGAAGATGCTGCGCGAGCACGGAGACAAGATCTCCGGGCAGGAGCGCTCGGATGTTGAGAATGCTCTGGCCGATGCCAAGAAGGCGCTGGAAGGCACCGACGCGGCGGCCATGACCAAGGCGCGCGAAAACCTGACTGCGGCTTCGCACAAACTGGCGGAAGCCATGTACAAGGCGACTTCGGCGCAGCAGCCACCGCCGGGCGGTCCGCCTCCGGGTGGAGACGGTCAGGCCGCGGGCGGCGCCCACCAGAAGAAGGACGAAGGCGTGATCGACGCCGAGTACGTAGACGTGGACGAGAAGAAATAAGCTCTCAGCTTGCAGCTGTCCGCTGACATTGAAGTGAGCAAGGCAGGGGGCGCGACGAACGCCCCTTCCTCTTAGCGAATGGCGAATGGCGAAAAGCGAAGAGTGAAAAGGTTAGCTGACGGCTGATGGCTTGTAATAACCGACGAACTCCCCGGCAAGAAGGAATGAATTGCGATTCGAAGTAAACGAGCAGTCCTACATGTTAAGGTTCAACAGCGACGATAGCCGCTGGTATCTGCTGACGTCCGGCTTCGACGGCCGGATGAAAGCAATCCCAGTGATCAACGACGAGATCGGATTCGTCGCGAACATGGTTGTGCCCGTTGGAGACACGGGACCAGCAGTTATCAATTGAGGTCATGGATGAATGCAGTCTCTTCTCCTGCTGTCATCCTGAGCGGAATGAGGCGCAGCCGAATGCAGTCGAAGGACCTCTATCGCAACCGAGTCCTCTAAGGAGCGCAAGGCGCGACTGCTAAGAGCTAAAGGCTAAAACCTAACAGCTAAACCCATGCCCACAACGGCCAACAAAGACAAAGATTATTACGGCACTCTCGGAGTCAAGAAGACCGCCTCGGCGGACGATATCCGCAAGGCATTCCGCAAGCTGGCGCGCAAGTACCATCCCGATGTGAATCCCGGAGACAAGTCGGCGGAAGAAAAGTTCAAGCAACTCTCCGAGGCCAACGACGTCCTCAGCGATCCCAAGAAGCGCAAGATCTACGATCAGTTCGGCTTCTACTCAGACAACATTGATCCGGCGGCAGCGGAAGCCTATGCCCGCGGCGGTGGCTGGCGCTGGCGCGGGCGGTTTTGGCGGACCCTTCACGAATGCGGGCGGCACCCATACCTACACCCAGGAAGTTCCATTCGACTTCAGCGGCTTCGACTTCAACGACTTCGTCGAAGGAGCAGGCGCCGCCGGCCGCAAGGCTGGTGGCGGCGGCGGATTTCGTGACATCTTCTCCGGCATCTTCAGCGGCGGACGTCAGGAGCCGGCGCATCGTCCCGAGCCGGGCAGCGATCTGGAATACCAGGTCGACGTTCCCTTCTGGCAAGCCATCCGGGGCACGGAGATGCAGCTTACGCATCCCGCGCTTGGAAGTCTGCTCGAACTGCCACGGCCAGGGCTATATCGAGAGCCCAGGGACATGCCCTGAGTGTAAGGGCAAAGGACAGATCACGCAGAAAAGCGGCAGCATGAAATTCAACGTGACCTGCCCGCGCTGCGGCGGCAGCGGCAAGAACCGCACCGTTTGCCCGGTTTGCCACGGCGAGGGCCGCGTTGAACGCAGCGAGTCGCTGAAAGTGCGGATCAAGCCGGGCACGCGCGATGGGCAGCGTATCCGGCTTCCCGGACGCGGTAACGCCGGGACCATGGGAGCGCCCGCAGGCGATCTGTACATCATCGTGCGCGCGGGGGACCATCCGGTATTCAAACGCGAAGGCGACGATATCCACCTCACGGTCCCGATCACCTTTACCGAAGCTGCCTTGGGCGCGAAAATCGAGGTACCCACCATTGATGGCCGCGCACTGCTGAAGATTCCGCCGGGAACGCAATCGGGACAGAAACTGCGCCTGCGTGAGAAAGGCGTTCCTTCGGCGGTAAAGGAAGGCGCTCGCGGCGACGAAATCGTCAAGGTCAAGCTGGTCGCTCCGAAGATCAGCGATGAGCGCTCCAAGGAGCTGCTGCGCGAACTGGCGAAGCTGAATCCGGAAGACCCGCGCGACGAGATTTGGAAGCAGGTATAGCGTGGCCGAACGAATGCAGATCGCCTCGAAGCCGGATGTCGTAATCGAGACCGAGCGCCTCTTGCTGCGACGCTTCACGGCCAACGATACGGACGCGATCTTCGCCGTGATCGGCGATCCCATCGCCATGCAATATTATCCCCAAAAGTTCACGCGCGACGATGCCGCGAAGTGGGTGGAGCGCAACCTGCGCCGTTACGATGAGAATGGTTATGGCATTTTCGCCGTGGCGCTAAAAAGCAGCGGTGAGGTAATCGGCGACTGTGGTTTGGCGCAGCAATCGGTGGAAGGTCTTCCGCATTTGGAGGTCGGCTATCACTTACAGCGGTGTCATTGGGGACTCGGTTACGCGACGGAAGCGGCGCGAGCTTGCATGGATTACGCGTTTTGCAAGCTGGCGGCGGAGAAGGTGATTTCGCTTATCCGGCCCGAGAATTGGCCTTCGCGGCGCGTGGCCGAGCGCAATGGTATGCAGGTGGAGCGGGAAGTCACCTTCGAAGGGCTGCCGCACTTGATGTACGCCATGAGGCGGGAGGACTATGGCCAAGCGTAAGAAGCAAGGCGCGTACATGATCAGCTCAGTGGCGGAGATGTACGACATTCACCCCCAGACCCTGCGCCTCTACGAACGCGAAGGCCTGCTGAAGCCGTCGCGCACCGAGGGCAATACCCGCCTTTATACCGACGAAGACCTGGAGCGATTGGAACTCATCCTGTCGCTGGCGCGCGACCTGGGCGTGAACATCTCCGGCATCGCCATCATTCTGCAGATGCGGGAGCGCATGGATGAAATGCAGCGCCAGATGGCGGAATTCGTGAACTACGTCCGCAACGAGGTGATGACCCGCGCCCAACACGCCAACATCGATGCCAGCCGCGGAGCCATCGTGCCAGTGCGCCGTTCCATTGTGCCCGAGAAGAAGCGGTAGCGAGCTTCTGGGTTAATAAGTAAGGTAAGCACAGCGGACGCCATCCAACAGACTGCTAGTATCATTTGTTCATTAAGTCTTTTCTCGGCAGATTAGACCTATAGTGCGGCCTTGGCCTGTTGCAACCTCTTTGCAACCTATTGCAACAACACTAGCCCGGCTACTATCAACGATAGTATGAGAGACATGGTTTTTCTTTGACTTACCACTCGTTAGTATTGTACGGTACTTCAGATCCGGTTCGCCCGATCCAGGCATCAGAGAAAATGACAATGTATTTGAAACTATTTTCGACAGTTACTTTCATAGCTACGGTGACGGCTGTTTGCATGGCCGGTAATCCTCCGTTAAAAAACTCCGCCGCTAGTCCCGCTCCGGCTAGCTACGTGGTTACAAATGACGACGCAACCGCGCTGTTGGGCCAGAACAGCATTAGCTTCTTTCAAGCAGGAGGATCGCCCCTGGCGCCCTCTCTTACATACCAAACAACTCTTTTTATAGGCGGAACCGGAATAGGTGGAGGCTTCTTCGGTTCGTCCCGGCTGACCTCGCTTCCAGATAGCGGAGCGCAATGTCTCTATGTCTCCGATTCCGGGTCCGGTGCGGTTGTAGCTGTCAATCTGCAAACGCAACAAGTGGCCGGGACATTTTCCGGCTCGGAGAATGACACTGGCACCAGCAATGGCATAGGTTTGGCCATGAATGGAAGTTATCTTTATGCGAGTTTCACGGACTCGAATACCATAGGTACTTTCGCCGTGCTACCCGGTTGCCAACTTAACTACGTGAACAGCGTGACGGTTGGCGGGCTGAACGGGGGCACCATTTATGCCATGGCGGTAAGTGGGAAGATCCTGGTTGTTACCTATGCCGATGGTTCAATCGAGTCTTTCAACACCTCCGCTGGGACTCCGGCTCCCAATGGCGACCAGCAGAACTCAACCGGATACGTTAACGATTACAACAATCTTCCAGACGGAGTGGACATCACCCAGGATGGACACTACGCGATTTTTGGGGATGCCGCGATCCGCACGGTCGTGGAAGTTTCGGATATCTCGTCGGGAAAGTTGAAGCCAACCTCGGTTTATCAGTTGGGTGTGGGTCCTGTAGCCGTAGGACCTATAGCCGTGGTTCCGGGCGTTAATTCGAGCAATATCCGGCTCAGTCCCGACGAAAGCCTTTTGTTTATCAGTAACAACCAGAGCGGAAATGTAACCGCTGGCTTCTTCAACCCGACAACCGGTGCGGTTTCTCCGGGATGCACTTCGCCAGCGCTCAGCGGCTTCTACAATCCGTGGGCCTACCTGGGATCGATGGTTACGGAGAATACCTCAGGGAACGGCGGCGTGCTGTATGTTGCCGAGTTTGGGGTGCCCTCATCGATTGGCATCCTGACGGTCGCAACGAGTGGCGGGACGTGCAAGCTAACCGAGTCGACCAACTCTCCGTCGGTCGATCCCATAAGTTCTGGCGGCGTATTGTCGATTTGGGCTTATCCGCCGCGGCCGTTTTAGGGTGCAGCAGTTTCGCTAATCGATAACGACGAGGGACTCGGGACGAAAATCTGCGGTATTGCGATCTTTACGTTATTGAAAGTCAGAGGTTTGAAATGCGCGATGTATTCAAGTTCTTGAGGATCGCCTTCCTCGGCGGACTCTGCGGGTTCGCACTGGTCAGTGCTTCGGCCCAGGCGCCGATCTGTCCTGCGCGTCCCTCGCCTGGATCGGTAGTCGTAAATCCCTTAGATCTCTACAGCCAGAATGGCGTGCTCAACGTTGATCTAACCCTGCAGAATGCCCTCGACTCGAACGGTTTCATGCACTATTGCTACGACTATATCTATCAGGGGCAACAGGTGGAAGCGCCCACGCTGCGGCTTAATCCCGGCGACCAGCTGGTCTTGAACCTGACCAACAATATCCAGGCGCCCTATGATCGTTATCCGCCAAAAATATCTTATGCGCAGAGAATAAAAGACATGCATATGGATCATATGCGCAAGGCAGGGACGCCGGACGACCCGTGCGACGGCGGCCCGATGGGACCATCTACGACCAACCTCCACTTTCACGGCCTCAATATTTCGCCGACTTGCCACCAGGATGAAGTCATCAAGACCCTTATTCAGTCCGGCGATCCTGCCTTCCAGTTCAACACCCAGATTCCGGCGAACGATCAGCCGGGAATGTACTGGTACCACCCTCATCCGCACGGCTTCACTACGACGCAGGTCAATGGCGGAGCGTCCGGTGCTCTCATCATTGAAGGGAGCAATCCCCTCACCGACGGCCTAACGGAACATGTACTTGTCGTTCGCCAGCAGTTTCAAAACCCCAATTCCTGGCTGCCGGGACCCAATAGTCTGACGTTGAACTTCCAGGTCGTTCCTCCGGGACACGGGCCGGAGCCGATCATCCAGGCCCAACCCGGGAAAAAGGAATTCTGGCGCGTGCTGAATGCCTCAACCCAGGCATTCCTTACGCTGCAGATTCTGTACGGCACCACGGTGCAGCCGCTGGAAGTCATTGCATTGGATGGCGCTCCCTTGGCGACGCCAACGAACTACACCACCATTAGCCTGCCTCCGGCCGGCCGGGTGGAGTTCATAGTGCCGCCCTTGCCAGCGGGCCAAGCTGGATCATTCTTAACTTTGGGCTATGACACCGGGCCGGTGGGTAATCCGAATCCCGCGCAAGAACTCGCAAAGATCAAAGCGACCACGGACGGGTCGCAGTCGAAGCCGGCGTCACATCGACCGGCCGCAACCCCGATCGGCGCCAAGCGATTTGCTGGACTGAAGTTCCAGACTCCCACCACCCAAAGGTCGCTGTACTTCTCCGAGGAAACGGTCGGGACGAACGGTCCGACCCAGTACTTTATAACGGTCAAGGGGCAGAGGCCGCACGTGTTCCATGCGGACGATCCACCCGCTATCACAACCACAATCGGAGCGGTGGAGGATTGGACGATTGAAAATCACGCCGGCGAGGCCCACGCCTTTCATATCCACCAACTGCACTTCCTGGTGATGGCGATAAACGGAGTTCTGGTTCCCAATCCTTATCTTCTGGATACGATCACGATTCCCGCTTGGAGTGGCAGTGGGCCCTACCCCAGCGTGACCCTGCGCATGGATTTTCGTGATCCCAACATCGCCGGGACATTTGTATATCACTGCCATATCCTGGACCATGAAGACGGTGGCATGATGGCCAAGATTCAGGTCAACCCGGCTAATTAGCCGCAATTAGGGTGGGTTCCAGCGGGCGACAGGACAAAGCGAGGGGTATCTCTGCGTCCCAACAGGAACGGCCGTTTGTCTGCACGCTGGGGCAAAACTGACTCTCTCGCCCGCACGCATCAGCTCATCCGGCACAGGTTGCTATAATCCGCCACGATGTCATTTGCATGCTATCAGCGCTTGCAGGCCATAATCCTGGGTCCGCAGGACACGAAGTTCCGCGTCTTGGGTTTGCTCAACTACTGGAGCGACGACGCGGTCTACTTCCTTCGCCATCAGCTGCCCAGGATCATCGGCGTCCTTATCATCGCGTTCATTCTGACGCGTCTGCTCAGAATGGTTTCCCGTCGCCTCAGCGAGTTGAGCAATCGCGCAGGTCTTCCATCGGGGTTGCGTGCACAACAGTTGCGCACGCTGTCCAGTGTTATCTACAGCATCGGCGTGTTCGTGATCATGTTTCTGGCAGCGTTGCAGATTCTGCCCCTGCTTGGCATCAACATGGGGCCGCTGCTCGCCAGCGCTGGCATCGCTGGTCTTGCCCTCGGCTTTGGAGCGCAGACGCTGGTCCGCGACTTCATCAATGGCTTTTTCGTTTTGGTGGAAAACCAATACGACGTCGGCGACACCATCAAGATCGCGGGCGTGCAAGGCGTGGTGGAAGCGATGACGCTGCGCCGCACCGTGCTGCGGGACGACAACGGCACTCTCTACACCGTCCCCAGCAGCGAAATCAAGGTAGTGAGCAATCTGACCCGCGACTGGACGCAGCTTTCCATGCACATCTCGGTCGCCTATGGGGCGGACTCGGACCGCGTGATCCAGCTGCTGGAGGAAGTTGCTCAGGAAGTGGCCAACGATCCGACGTACGCCGATATGATCGTCGCTAAACCTCAAGTTCCCGGCATTGAGAAAGTGAGCGGCAGCGAAGTGGACTATCTCCTGCTGGTCAAAACGCGTCCGCGATCGCAATACGCCGTGAGCCGCGAGTTGAGGCGGCGAATCAAGGCGACTTTCGAGAAGAACAAAATCGAGCCAGGAAATCCGAACCGCGTATACGTGGCCGACGCACCCCAACCCAGTTGAAAACCTGACGTCCCTTTACTTATTTTTCGGCTGGCCGCCTAGTCCGGCCCACTTTTCCAGCAGCGCCAGCGTAGCCGAGAAATCCAGATCGTCCCAGCCCTCTTCGCTTGACAACTCGTAAATCTCGTCCACGGTTTCCAGCGCCGGCAGTTTGACCCGGTTCTCCTTGGCCGTGTCGAGCATGAGGTGAATGTCCTTGTGCATCAGGCGAAGCGGAAAATTGGGCGAGTAGTCGCGGCGCAGCACAAACGGCGCTTTGTAGTCCACCACACCCGAACGCACCATTGAGGCCTGAATTAACTCAATCAGCTTGTGGGGATCAACCCCGAGTTTCTGCGATAGCGTAAACGCTTCGGCAAAACCCTCGTAGATAAGAGCAATCATCAGGTTCATGCAGATCTTGGCCGACTGCCCTTTGCCGGTTTCGCCCATGTGGATCACCAGCTTGCCCATGGCCTTGAACAGCGGCTGAAGGTATTCGACCGGTTCCCTGGCCCCGCCGACGATGAAGATGAGTTGCCCGGTCTCGGCCCCGATCTTGGATCCGGTGACAGGCGCATCCACCCAATGCACGCCGCGCTCGTTGACCTTTGCGGCAAATCGCAGCGTAGCCGATGGCGAAATCGTGCTGGAATCCACGACGATCATGCCTTCTCGCAACGACTGCTCGGCGCCATCTTCGGCGAAGAGTACGCGTTCCACGGCAGCCGTATCAGCGACGCACATCCACACCACGTCGGCTTCCTTGGCGGCTTCGGCCGGCGAGACAGCGGTTTGGGCGCCTTCCACGTGCTTGCGGGCGCTGCGGTTCCATACCAGAACTTCATGTCCTGCTTTAACCAGGTTGGCGGCCATGGGGCGTCCCATGATGCCCAAACCGAGGAAGGCAATTCGCATTGGCGTTGCTCCTTGTGGTCCCGAGGTCCCAGCCAAGCCATGAAGTGGCGCCTGTTGGGATAATTCCCCAAAAATTGATTTAAGCTGAGTAGCGGACGAAGGTCAAGCAATCCGATAAGCCAGACTACGCCAGCCCGCATCGAGGGAGTCGCCAGCAGCGTCTAATAATTACATGTTAGGAATTACAATCCGGCGCAAGGCGAGGCAGTTCGGGACGCTCGTACGTCACTCCGCCATGACTCCCCGCACCGGCGTCACCCGCAAGCCTGTGCTCGCCCGTCGGGGCGAGCTGGGCGCTACTTTCATCGGGCATTCCAGTTTCTTCCTCCAGATCGGCGGCAAGAACGTCGTGGTTGATCCCAACTTCGCCCGCTGGATCTTCGTTCTAAAGCGGCTGCGCCGCCCTGGACTGAGCCTGCGCGAATTGCCGGCGATTGACGCGGTGCTGGTCTCCCACGCGCACTTCGACCACCTGCACCGGCCATCGTTGCGCGCAATTGCGCGGCTGACCCGCCGCAAGACGGGCAAGCGGCCAACCATCATCGTGCCGCGGCACGTTCGCGATCTCGTCAGCGACCTGGGTTTCGGGCGCATCATCGAACTCGACTGGTGGCAGAGCTTCCAGTTCGGAAGCGTGGAAGTGACCCACACGCCTTCACGCCATTGGGGCGCCCGCATGCTGCGGGACATGCATCGCGGCTTCGGAGGGTTCGTTCTACGGGCAGGCCAGCATTCGCTGTATCACGCCGGCGATACCGCTTATTTCGAGGGCTTCCGCGAGATCGGCCAGCGGCTGAAGCCCCAGGTTGCGCTGCTGCCCATCGGGGCTTATCATCCCGATTCGTTTCGCAGAGTCCACACCAGCCCGGAAGACGCGGTGCAGGCATTTCTCGATCTCGGCGCGCGCTGGATGGTGCCGATGCATTACGGGACGTTCCGTCTTTCGTACGAACCGGTGGACGAACCCGTGCCCCGCTTGCTGGCCGACGCCAGGCGACGCGGCATCGAGAAGAAGATTTGCGTGCTGGAAGAGGGTGTGACAAAGTTCTTCGAGTAGCGTCGGCCATCAGCTATCAACTGAGGGAATGCAGATCATTTACACTGTCATCCCGAGCGAGGACTTCAGTCCGAGCCGAGGGATCTGCGGTTCTGAAACACCCGCTAACTTTTAGGAGCCTTATGAGAAAGACTGCTTTCGCGCTCTTGATAACGCTATTGCTGACCAGTTTTGCGGTCGCCGCCGATACCTACCAGACCGGCAAGATCGTGAAATGGGACAACGGTACTTACCCCGACGGCAAGAAGACCAAAGCCTGGATCGTGTATCAGGTGCAGGGCGACAACATGCTGTACTCCGTCGCTCGCCACAAGGAAACCAAGCCGCAAATGGAGCCCGGAGAGCAGATTCAATATCACATTAAGGGCAACCAGATAACGGTGGTGAGCGCTAAAGGGAAGAAGAACAACTATCAGATTGTCGGGCAATCGCAAGCGCCGGGACAGTGAAACAGTTGCCAGTTATCAGTGACGGGCTCGACACTGCAAAAGCAGATCCCTCGCTGAGCTCGTGATCACAGGACTTAAAGTTCTAGCGAAGGGCGAATTGCGAAAAGCGAGCGCTAACCCAGCGCGTGTTCCAAATCGGCAATCAAATCTTCGATATCTTCGATTCCAACCGAAATCCGCACCATGCCATCGGTGAGGCCAATGGCTTTGCGGCCCTTCGCGCCGATGGCTGCATGCGTCATGCTCGCGGGATGCGAAATGAGCGTCTCGACTCCGCCCAGCGATTCGCCCATGGTGCAGACGCGTACGCGCTTGAGCAGCCTCTTGGCATTGGCCAGCGAGCCCGTCTCGAAGGTGATCATGGAGCCGAAACCCCGACATCTGCCGGCACGCCAGCTCGTATTGCGGATGGCTCTTCAGTCCGGGGTAGAAGACCTGCTTCACTTTGCGATGACCGCTCAGAAAATCGGCCATGACGCGGCCGCTCTCGTCGTGCTGCTTCATGCGAACCGCCAGTGTCTTTACGCCGCGCAGCACCAGCCAGCACTCGAAGGGTGACATGATCGCGCCCGCCGCCTTCTGAATAAAAGCCAGCTTCTCCGCTTGCTCCGTGGTGGTGCAGACCAACACTCCGCCCAGGCCGTCGCTATGCCCATTGAGAAACTTGGTTGTCGAGTGCAGCACCATGTCCGCGCCCAGCTTGATGGGCTGCTGAAAGTAGGGCGACATGAAGGTGTTGTCCACCACCACCTCACAACCGCGCTGGTGCGCGATCTCGCTCACGGCAGCGATGTCGGTGAGCCCCATCAGCGGGTTCGTCGGCGTCTCGATGTAGACGTAACGGGTACTCTTGCGGATGGCGCGCTCGACGTTGCGCGGGTCGGTCGTGTCCACGTAGGTGAATTCAAGCCCGAAGTTCGACATCACCTGGTCGAAGAGCCGCGGCACGCCTCCGTAGAGATTGTTCGACGCGACGATATGCTCTCCGGATTTCATCAGTTGGCACATCGCTCCGACCGCTGCCATTCCGCTGGCGAATACCGGAGCGGCGATGCCACCCTCCAGCGACGCCAGGTTCTGTTCCAGCCGAGTGCGCGTCGGATTAGCCGCGCGGGAGTAGTCGTAGCCTTTGGTCTTGCCCAGTTCCTCCTGCGCGTAGGTGGAGGTTGCGAAGATGGGAGGCGCGACCGCCCCGGTGGACGGGTCAGGATCGTTGCCAACGTGAATGGCGCGAGTAGAAAATCCAGCAGTGTTTTTCTTGGACATAAAAACATCTGAGCCACGGATTCGCACGGATGTTCACGGATCGACCAGGCGATGTTAAGAAAAATCCTTTAAGAATCCGTGTTCATATTCGCTAATCCGCGGTTGAATGTTGCTCGTTGAAGTGGAAGATATTTTTCGAGAGATAGCGCTCGGCCGAGTCCGGAATCAGGGTCGCCACGCGCTTGCCCGGGCCCAGCCGCCGCGCAATACCAATCGCTGCGAAGATGTTGGCGCCGGCACTCGATCCAGCCAGCACTCCCTCGATGGCAGCCAGCTTCTTCACCATGTCGAAGGCATCGTAATCGCTGACGGCGATGACCTCGTCGGCCAGCGACAAATCGCAAGTGTCGGGGATGAAGCTCGCGCCGATGCCTTCCACCTCGTGCTCGCCCTGAGGCCCTCCCCCCAGCACTGAGCCTTGGGTTTCGACCACCACCGCCAGCACATTGGGATTGCGCTCTTTCAGATAGCGCGCCACGCCGGTGAAGGTCCCACCGGTCCCGGCCCCAATCACGATGGCGTCAATCCGTCCACCGAGCTGGTCGTAGAACTCGCGCGCGGTGGTCTCGTAGTGAAAGTCTGGGTTGGCCTGGTTCTCAAATTGCCCGGTCACATAAGAGTTTGGGGTCCTGGCAGCGCGCTCCTTCATGTAGCGGATCGCACCTTGCATGCCTTCGGAATCGGGAGTGCGAACCACCTCCGCGCCCAAAGCCTCCATGAGCGACACTTTCTCTTGCGAGAAGCGCTCGGGCACGGCGAGCACGACCTTGTATCCGCGGCCGCAACCGATGAGCGCCAACCCAACGCCGGTGTTGCCGGCAGTCGCTTCGAAGATGGTTCCACCGGGCAGCAGAAGCCCAGCCGCCTCGGCCTTCATGATCATTCCCAAGGCGATGCGGTCCTTGATGCTGCCGCCTGGATTGAGGTACTCGAGCTTTGCGTAAAGGTCCGCAACGTTGGATGGAACAATCTTGCGCAGGTGAAGGATTGGGGTCCCGCCGACCAGTTCGGTGATGTCCTCGGCGACCCGGAGAGGAGTCATTTCAGCAGTTTTCATCAATGGCTCGTAGATAACCTTCCAGAGTACGTGAAGCCGAATCCACCGGTCAACGGAGACATGCTGGCAATAAACTCTCCGTTCTGTGCCCTTCACGCTGGACGTTCGGGTCACCAGACACGGCACGCCGGAGTATGTACCATCGGTTGGCCTTCCTTGCAGCCGAAGGCTTGCTGGAATTCCGGCATGTTGGACAGCGGTCGATCTACGCGGAAGCGTGGCAAAGAGTGCGGGTCACTGAGGACTTGGTTCCGGGCCGCCTCCGGCCGCAGGTCTGCGCACCAACTAAATGCGAATGCCAGGAAGAAACGCTGTCGCGCAGTCAGGCCGTCCGGCTCCGGTGTGTCCACGGACTTACCTTGCGACTCGTAGATATTTTCCAGGGCGAGCATCGCGAGGTGGATGCCGCCATTATCCGCAGTGTCTTCACCGGCGGTGAGGTGGCCGTTTTGCTTCACATCGTATTCCGGAATCTGCTGCGAGTATTGCTCGACAATGCACTTGTCCTTCTCGTCGTATCGCTTCGCGTCCTCGGGAGTCCACCAATCGCGCAGGTTGCCGCTGGCATCGAACTTGCGGCCCTGATCGTCGAAGCCATGGATAGCTTCATGTCCCATCACCATTCCGATCGCGCCAAAATTCAAGGCGTCATCCTGGCTTCCGTTGAAAAACGGAAGCTGCAGTATTCCTGCAGGAAAGTTGATGGTGTTCATCTCCGGGTCTTCGTAAGCGTCAATCGTAGAGGCCGTCATGGTCCACTCCATTCGGTCCACCGGCTTACCAATCTTGTTGAGCTGACGATGTACCTCGAATGCATTCGCAGCATTCAAGTTGGCGACGTAGTTGTCGGGAACGATCTTCACCGAGCTGTAGTCGCGCCACTTGTCGGGATAGCCGATCTTCTGCAGCGTGGCATCCTGCTTAAGCAGGGCTTGCTTTTTTGTCGGCTCGCTCATCCAGTCCAGCTGCTTGATTTGCTCCGCCAGCACTTGGCGAATCCGGGTCACAAGTTCGTTCCCGCGCTGCTTGCTCTCCGGCGGGAAGGCGACACTCACGTAGGCTTGTCCCAGGGCCTCACCGAGAGCGCGGTCAGTTGACGCGACACAGCGGCGCCACTGCGGCAGCATTTGTGGGGTACCCGACAGCGCAGTTCCGAAGAACTCGAAATTTGCCTGTTCAAAATCACTTCCCAGATAGGGAGCCGCCCGGTGTATCATCCACCAGCGCAGATAAGCCTGCCACTGTTCAGCAGACCGGGTCTTGATCTGATTCTCCACCGCATCGAGGAATCCCGGATTGCTCACGATGAAGAAGGGCGTGCTCGGGGCGCCCATGAGTTTCAGGTACTCATCCCAACCGAAATCCGGCATGGCAGCTTTGATCTGTGGCAGCGAGCGTTTGTTGTAGATTTCTTTGGGGTCGCGCCGTTTCACGTTGTCCATGGACGCCCCAGCCAAGGCAGTTTCGATGTCCATGACCGATTTGGCGTCTGCAGCGGCTCTATCGGAGGGTTCGCCAGCCAACTCAAACATCTTGCGAACATGTTGTACGTACTTCGCTCGCGTTTCCTTGAAGCGGTCGGAGCTGCCGAGATAGAAGTCCAGCGAAGGGAGGGCCATGCCACCCTGGTCGATGCCGGCGACGCTTCTCGTCGCATCTTCAAGGTCCTGGGCCGATCCGAATCCGAACATGGGCGACTTGGCGTAATTATCATCGTCATTCCACATCAGCCACGACGAAGGGAAATTCAGATGGAGGTAGGCGATGACGCGCGGTAGGTCTTGCGGCGACTTGAGAGCTGAGATCGCGTTCAGATGCGGTTGCAACCACGACTTTCCATTGGCATTGCGGACCGTCGGATCCATGCAACTCCGCCAGTAATCGCCGATCTGGCGATCACTGCCAGCTGCCCGCGGATCGTTCGCTGCCTTTTCGAGTGCATTTCGTAGAATGGTCTGGTTGTAGAGGAACAGAGGACGTGCCGTGCTAGTGGCAGCCATGTCAGGAGTAATGGGATGCGCAGCCACCCATTTCGAACAGGTGTAAGCATAGAAGTCTGCGCAGGCATTCTTGGTCTTATCAACAATCGAAGGATCGAATCTCTCCAGCGCAGGCAGCTGCCCTGCTCCAGTTCCATCTGCCGTCGCCGAAGTGGTTTGAGCCTGGGCTGAGTCCTGGCTGCTGGTTAATTGCGAGAGAGCGAAGAAGCATAGGAAGAGCAAACAAGGTACAAGCGACGACCAGCGTGGCATGCTTACCTCGAGATATGGGAGGCTGTACGGCTGGGCGTGATTGTATCGCGCATTTCGTGGGCTGAGTAGATGCTGCGGGGGAAACCGTCACGAGATATTAGCAATCCGGCACACACTCAGTAACGGGCCGCGGGGCCGACCCAGGTAATTGCGAGTTTTCGAGTGTCTCCTGGATGCTCTCCGGTTATGCTTTACAAGGAAGCACCCTCCATGAACATGCTTGAAGTGCGATCGGTCGGCTCTCGGATTTACCTGTGGCCTGGCGTGGCCGCAATCCTCCTGGTTCTCCAGGTGGTCCTGCCTCACATCCTGCATCGGCCCGCGTTCGATTCCTATGCCAACGTCGTCGTACTTGTTTTGCTCTTGCTGAGCACCTGGCTTGCCGCCTTGAATGCAGTTCAAGACGTCCAGGGGGCCCGAACCTTCTGGTTCCTGATGGCGATCGGCTTCGGACTATGGGCGGTAGACGCTTCGCTATGGGCCTACTACACAACGATTCTAGGTAAAGAAGTCCTGGATCTCCCGATCGCGGACCCAGCATTGTTCCTTCACGTCGTGCCGTTTATGGCCGCACTGGCGACGCGTCCGCACCTGAACCAGTCCGGGCAGAAGTTGTACCGCACCACTCTGAACTTTTTTCTCCTACTTTTCTTTTGGCTGTTTCTCTACGCCTACCTCGTCCTCCCTTACTACGATCCGTTTCGTCACTCCGCTGTCTACAACCTTCGCTATGACCGGCTGTATCTGATCGAATCCCTCGCATGGATTGCCGCCCTGGGCTTCCTGCTTTTCGGCGCGCAATCTCCCTGGAAAAACATCTACCGCCACTTGTTCTTCGCCTCGGCTCTCTACGCGGCGAGTTCCTGGTTCGGAAATCGTGACCTCGATTCCACTTCGCACTACAGCGGGACCCTCTATGGCATCGGACTCCTGGCTTCCTGCTGCTGGTATATCTGGGCGATGCTGCGGGCCCGCCTGCTCCCTGAACGACTCAGTCAGCCAGCCCGGACAGACACCAAGGATGCCAGGTACACTCCGCTGCTCGCGATGATCATCGTGGGCATGATTCTGGTGCTGGGAATTGAAGAGCTGTTCTGGAGCGAGCCCACTCCCGGGTTCCACCGGCTGCGGATGATCGTGGTCCTGGCGTTTGTGTTCTTCTTTGCGCTCTCCGTCTTTATCAAGGATTATCTCGACCAGCGTAACCTCGCAGGCGAGATCCGTGCCACTGAAGCGCTGGGCAGCGCTATATTATCTTCGCTCGAAAACAACATCGCGGTGCTCGATGGGCTGGGCACGATCATCACCGTAAACGAGGCATGGACACGTTTCGCCATGGAAAATGAAGGGCGGGCCGGAAGGCATCGGGCCGGGGGCCAACTACCTCGAAGCTTGCCTGCGGGTAACTGACACGTCACCCGATATGCAGCGGATCGTTGATGGCATTAAAGCGGTGCAGAAGCGGTTGAAACCGGTTTTCTGGCGTGAGTATCCGTGCCACTCGGCCACCCGGCAGCGCTGGTACTTGATGACAGTGACCCCACTGGAGGCTGTCGAAAACGGAGTGGTCGTATCTCACGCAGAAATTACCGAGTTGAAAGAGGCAGAGGCGGCCCTGCGCGAAAGTGAAGCGCGGTTCCGAGTCATGGCGGATTCAGCGCCAGTGCTGATGTGGATGGCGGGGCCGGACCAACTGGCTACTTACTTCAATCAGAATTGGCTGGACTTCACGGGACGGCCCCTCGAAGCTGAACTAGGAAATGGCTGGGTGGAATCCGTCCATCCCGAAGACGTGCCGGTGTGCCATCGAACCTACACGGAAGCTTTCGACAGGCGCGAGCGTTTTGAAATGGAGTACCGGCTCCGGCGGCATGATGGCGTTTATCGTTGGATTGTTGATATAGGTGTCCCGAGATTTAATCCGGACAATTCCTTCGCCGGCTATATCGGCTCATGTATCGATGTCACGGAGCACCGGCTCGCGGAGGAGATGCTCAGCAATCTGAGTCGCCGGCTGATCGATGCGCAGGAACAGGAGCGACGCCGGATCGCGCGCGATCTCCACGACGATATCAACCAGCGACTGGCCCTGCTGGGTGTCAAAATCGGTAGTTTGAAGCGCAATCCTCCCGGGTCTCGTGAGCAGCTCTTGCAGCACCTGCAGGAACTGAGTGAGCGAACCACTGACATCGGAAATGGCGTCCACTCCATTTCCCACCAGCTGCACTCATCGCAGCTGGACTACCTGGGCTTGGTGTCCGCCGCGGAGGGCTTGTGCACCGAGTTCGCGGCGCAACAACACGTGGAAATTGACTTTGTCCATCATGACGTCCCGGCGCCTGTGCCGCAGGCAGTTTCGCTGTGTCTGTTTCGCGTGCTGCAGGAGACCCTGACCAATGCCGTGAAGCACAGCGGCTCAACCAGCATCGAGGTACAGTTGTGGGGCGATTCGGGAAACGTGCATCTCGCGGTTAGTGATACGGGCTCTGGTTTCGACGTCAAGACCGCCCAGAGGGCCAAGGGACTAGGCCTTATCAGTATGCGGGAACGTGTTCACTCCGTGAATGGGACTATGGCAGTCCGGTCCAAGCCGGATTTTGGCACGGAGATCCGGGTTACCGTGCCGGTGGAAACATCCATGAGCGAGGCCGCAAGCAGCGCGGACTAGCTTTCAGCGGAATTTATGTGGCGGTGGAAACACTACGGGCTGTTGGGCGTTTTCTGCGTATGCCTTCTGCCATTGCTTGGTTCTTTTTTGGCCGCACAAGAAAAATGTGATGCTGAAGTCAAGCTTCTGCTTTCGCCCGAGGAGAACCAGACAGCGGTCCGGGCCCTCAAAGCTCGGGGGGAAGCCGTGGGTCGCGTCTATTTCTTCGACACCAACCAACTCGATTTGCTATCGCAAGGGGTGATCGTGCGCTTGCGGCAAGGCCCGGTGAACGACCTGACCGTGAAACTGCGTCCGCCAAAGGGAAGAACCTTCCCCGACCCCTCAGCTGGGCGCGAGCGCTATAAGTGCGAAGTTGATGTGACTGGGAAGAGTGAGGTTCGCTCGTACTCCATTCAAACTGCGTACTCCTCGCAGCTGCTGCCCTCAACCGGGAGCGAGCTTCTTGCTCTATTCAGCCCGGGCCAGAAACAGTTTCTGGAACAAGCTCACGCCGCGATCGATTGGACGCAGGTAAGGAGAATCGCCGACATCCAGTCAACAACCTGGCAAATCAAGAGCCAGCCAAACTTCAGGAAGCTCGTGCTGGAGCTGTGGAAATGGCCAAGGGGAAACGTGCTGGAACTATCCGGTAAAGTCGGAGCCGATGCCGGGCCATCGGCATTGGCGGACCTGCAACAACTGGCGAATAGCAAGGGTTTATCGTTGGACGAGCACCAAGGACCGAAAACGGCTATGGTTCTTGAGGAGATTGTGCGCCCCAATGGGCGCTAGCAAGTACCTTCCGTCGACGACCTACTGCCCGCTCGATCCCGATGCCGAAGCCCGCTGTTGGCCGGCGTAATAGCCGCTGCGCGTCCGCACCTGGAGCTTCTTGTAGCCGTGGGCCTGCGCTTCCACCTTCACCGCACGGTATCCGCCGACACTCTGTGGCGTGCTGGGCTTGTACTGAATGGTGTACTGATTGCGAATGTCGTGGGCAATCTGCGACGTGATCGCATTGACTTCGCCCAGGTCCTTGGGAAAGAAGGCCACGCCGCCAGTCTGCTCCGCCATCTCGCGCAGCGCCCGCCGCGCGCGCTTGGAATGTTCGTCGCCCAGCAGGCCAATGGTGTACACCGTCGGACCATTCTGTTCCTGCAACCGGCGCACGGTCTGCTCCAACGACTCCCGGCTGGCGTTGTCCTCACCGTCAGTGACAACCAGAAGCACCTTCTTTTCCAGTTCGCCACTCTTCTTCAAGTGTCCCGCCGACGCCACAACCGCGTCGTAAAGCGCAGTACCACCGCGCGCCTCGATGCGCTCCAGCGCATCTTTGAGCTTAGGGACACTCGCCGTGTAATCCTGATCGAGGAAATACTCTTCGTTAAAATTTACGACGAACACCTTGTCCTGTGGATTACTGGACTGGACCAGGTTGATGGCGGCCGCATTCACCGCGGGCCGCTTGTCGCGCATCGACCCCGAGTTGTCGATGACGATGCCTATGGCTACCGGGATGTCCTCGCGACGGAAAGAAGTGATTTTTTGCGGCTTGCCGTCTTCAAAAACGGCGAAATTATTGCGGTCCAGGTTCGTGACCAGCCGATTGTGGTCGTCCACCACGGTAGCGTGCAATGTGACTTCGTCCACTTCCTTCTTGAAAACGAAGACATCCCCTTGCTGCGTCTCGGGGGCCTCTCCCTCGGAAGCCGGAGCTTGTATCGTGCCACTGGGCTGGTTCGGCGCTTTCGGCGGCGTAGACGGCTGCTGCTGGCCGGACTGAGATTGCGTGGGAGGATTTTGCGAGGGAGCGGGAGCGCCTGTGGCCGATTGCGCGAGAGCAGGCGAAGTCCGGACTGCCAACCAGGTCCCCAGCAGAAACAGCGCGATCAGCAGAACATAGCTTCGCTTATTCCGTGGGTGCATAGTATCCCGTTTTGGAGTACACGTGCAGAGGGGGCAAGCCCTTGGGCGGATTCAGCCTCACTTTGATCTTCCGCCATTTGCCATCGCGCGCGGGATTGGTTGGACGGTAGCCGAGTACATACTGGTTGCGCAGCTCAATTCCAATCTTAGTGGCCACGTCCGCCAATTCGTTTGGCGAATTGATGACAAACGTGCGTCCACCAGTAACTTCGGTGATGTCTGCCAGCAGGGCAGGGCCTTCGCGCTCTTCCGGAGTCTTGAAGTAAGTGTCGAACAGGCCAATGCCGTAAATCTGCACGTCAGCCTCCCGCACCTCCGACTTGATTTCGCTCTCCGTGTATCGACTGTGGTTGTCACCGCCATCGGAAATGATCAGCAGCGCCTTTCTTTCGTAGTGGGCTTTGCGCATGCGGTTCATGCCCAGATAAATCGCATCCAGTAACGCCGTACGGCCTTTGGGAACGGTATACACCAGCTTGCTTTGGATGTCCTCAACCGACGACGTGAAGTCGGCCAGCAGTTCGGGCTTTTCCGAAAACGTGATCAGGAAGAACTCGTCCTGCGGGTTGGCCGTGCGGAAGAATTCCACCACCGCCTCGCGCGACTTGTCGATCTTGTCGGCCATCGAGCCGCTGATGTCGAAGATCACGCCCAGCGAAATCGGCGCATCTTCACTGGAGAAGTGCCGGATCATCTGCGGCTTGCCATTATCCGTGAGCTCGAAATTTTCCTTCTCCAAGCCGGTCACCAGGCGGTTCATGGGGTCGGTGATGGTCACCGGAACCAGCACCAGGTCTACATCTTTACGAAGCGGTTTCGTGTAGGTTTTCAGGCTGGGATCAAGGCCCAGTGCTGCCGCATTGGGTGGCGGCGTAGCGTCGGCCTTCTTGGTTTCGCGAGGGACGACGTGAACATCCTCCGTCTGCGCGACCCCGGCAACTGCCAGCCATACCACCAGGCAAGCCAATGTCAACAACAGAACGAAGCTCCTGCGGACACCCATCGAGCATTGGACGTACGAACCGCAAAAACGCCACCGACGGTGGGAAGGACGCTGAATCGTCGAGCCGCTTGACCCGAACCCCGTACTGCAACCGCGGGTCATAGAATCCCCTTGGAGTGTGGGGTGATCGTATCACAGGTGTGCGGTAGTTAGATAACCCATTTGTGACCACCCCATGGCGCTTGTGCGCCCAATATCTACAGCTAATGGATGTAACTGCCGCTGTTCTGGTTTCCTTTTGTTAAATCGTTGAACTGCTACAATCGTGCTTCCTCCCGCGAGCGGATCGGTTCTGCCATTTGCGTGCCGAGGTCGAACTCCATGGCTGACGTCTTCCCTTTTCGGGCCCTGCGCTACGACCCTTCCAAAGTGTCTCCCGCCGAGGTCATCACCCAACCCTACGACAAGATTAGTCCGTCGATGCAAGCGCGGTACTACGACTCCAGCGCCTACAACCTCGTGCGGATCATCCTGGGTAAGGCGGAGCCCGGCGACAGCGAGCAGAATAATGTCTACACCCGCGCTGCTGGCTATTTGCAGCAATGGTGCCGGGAAGGCGTGCTAGTCCGGGACATCGAGCCCAGCATCTACCTTTACACCCAGGCTTTCAAAGTTCCCGGGGACCGGTCCGGAGCCACGGTCGAACGCCGCGGGTTCATCGCGCTCGGGCAGCTGGAAGATTATGACCGGAAGGTGGTCTTTCGCCACGAGCAGACGCTGAGCAAACCCAAGGCGGACCGCCTCAACCTCTTACGGGCGACGCGGGCGCACTTCGGCCAGATTTTTATGCTCTACAGCGATCCGGCGGCAGAGATCGACGGCGCCCTGCGGCAGGCCGCCCCGCCTACAGTCGAACTTCGGGACGAGTACGACGTGTTACACCGGATGTGGAAGATCTCTGAACCGTCCCTCATTCAAGCCGTGCAGACTGGGATGTCCGACAAGAAACTGATCATCGCCGACGGCCACCATCGTTACGAGACGGCGCTGAATTATCGCAACGAAATGCGCCAGAGGTACGGCGGCGATCCGCACTCGCCGCATGAGCGCGTGATGATGACCTGCGTCAACATGGATTCGCCGGGCCTGGTTATCCTACCTACGCACCGCGTTGTTTTTGGGATCGATAACTTCTCGATCTTCGATATGCTTACGAAGCTGCGGGAATACTTCGACATCGAGGAGATCGGTGCCGTGTCTGACATTGAAAGGGACTTGGAGCGCTTGCGTGAAGCGGGCAACGCCCGGACCGCACTGCTCGCGATAACGAGTCATGGCGGTTTTCTACTGCGTTCGCGACCGGGCGTGCCGGCGAACCGCATGGGGGATTTTTCTGAGCGCCAGCGCGCTCTCGATGTCGTCCAACTTCACAAGCTCGTCCTTGAAGGGACACTGGGGATGTCGGAATCCGACATTCGCGATCAAAAACATTTGAAATACGTGCGGGAGGCGCACGAAGCCGTGGACGAGGTGCGCAGGGGCGCCAACGTCGCGTTCCTGATGAACCCGGTTCGCATGGCGCAAGTGCGCGACATCGCGTTTGCCGGCGAGGTGCTGCCCCAGAAATCCACCGACTTCTATCCCAAGCTGCTGAGCGGTTTGACCGTCTATTCGCTGGAGGAGGCCGCGCACAGGCTCGGCGTCAGGAGGGCACTAGTTTGCCGCTTTCCCGCCGCATGTCGCGGCTGTTTCTCAGTCAGCTTCGCTGCCGTCACGACCGCGCTGGTCATAGCTCTCTTGCTGCGACTCTCCGCGGTGCAAGCGCAATCGGCGCCGCAGAACCAGCTCACCGTATATTCTCCGCAGACCACGTATTCCGTTCCTCTGGTTGAGATAAAGGGCCAGCAATATTTCGGACTCGTCGAATTGCTGGAGCCCCTGGGCTCGGTTGACGCGCGAGCTGACGGGAAAAAATACAAGTTGCGGTTCACGCCTCCTGGAGATCGTCCGCAGGAAGCCCAGTTCGCTGATGGCAAGGAGAAGGCCAAAATCCGTGGAAAGGACTTTAAGCTGCCGGGAAATTTTGCGCTTCAGAACGGCCGCGGATACGTTCCAATTGCCGCCATCAGCGACGTGCTTTCGCGTCTCACGACGCAGGAAACTCAGTTTCATCCGGCGGCGAGGCGCCTGTTCATTGGCAATGTCCCTGAACGCTTTACGCTGGGAATATTCAAGGACAATGCTTCACGGTTGTTCATCGGCTTCCCTTCCGCGGTCAACCCGTCCATCGCCACGGAGCCAGGACACGTGCGCTTTACCTTTCGTCACGAGCCGATTGTCTCGCCTGGCCTTGATAACGTGAAGTTCGATGATCCGCTGATCACGGGAGCGACGTTCTCCGAACACGATGGCTTGGCTGAACTCGACGTGGTGGGTACGGCGCCCTTGATGGCCAGCTTTGCGGACGGCGGCAAAACCATCATCGTCGCCGCTGCTCCGCCACCGCCCCCACCCGTGGCCCAAGAAGCCCCAGCTCCACAGGCTTCCTGCGCAAACGCAGCCCTCGCCTCCACAGGCGCGGCAGCCTGCTGTGCCGCGGTTCCTGGTACTGATCGATCCGGCTCACGGCGGCAACGACATTGGCGCAGCCATTACGCCCTCGCTACCCGAAAAAGAGGTTGTACTGGCACTGGCGCGGCGCGTGCAACGCGAACTCAACAGCCGCGGAATTGCAGCCGGCCTGATGCGCAATTCCGATATCGCTATCTCTCTGGATCAGCGCGCCGTCTCAGCCAATGCTGCCCGTCCGGCGCTATACATTGCGCTGCACGCCGCCAACACCGGCAGAGGCGTGCATGTGTTCACGTCGCTGCTGCCCGCGGAGAATGTTTCGCCACAGGGGTTCCTGCCCTGGGAAACGGCACAGGCAGCGTTCCTTGACCTGAGTGGGGCGGCCGCTGGCTCGGTTGCGGCCGAACTCGAAGCCCGCAAGCTCCCGAATGCCACGTTGGTTGCGCCCTTGCGTCCCATGAACAACATCGCCGCGCCCGCGTTTGCCGTCGAAATCGCGCCTCCAGGGGAGAAGGTCGACGAAATCGCCAGTCCGGCGTACCAGGAGCAGGTGGCGCAATCGATCGCGGCCGGCATCGCAGCGGTTCGGGGTAAACTGCCGCAGGTGCGCCCATGACGCGACGCATCCTGCTGATCTTCGCTGTGCTGCTACTGGTTGCCCTTGGGCTGGCTTTCTACGCACTGCAGCTGAAACGCAGGGTAGCGCGCGACGAACAACTGGCAGCCCAACAGCAATTGGCGATGCCGCCACCGGTCAACGGACCACCCACGGCGGTTACGCTGTACGTCGCGTCCGACAGCGAAGGCACCCTCCGCCGGACGCAGGCCAACGTCGTCCTGCCCAGCGAGCGCACGGAGCGCGCCCGCGCCGTGCTACGCGCTCTCTTCGGCCAATACCTGCAGACTTCCTCGCCGCATCCCATTGGCGCCGGCGCCGACATAAGGGACGTCTACCTCCTCGCCGACGATACTGCGGTAGTAGACACCAATGCCGCGTTCGCGGATGCGCATCCTTCAGGAGTGCTCGCCGAGGAATTGACGGTCGCGTCCCTCGTCGTCACACTGAATGCCAACGACAATAAAATTCAACGGGTGAAGATACTGGTGAACGGGCAGGAGCGCGAAACGCTCGCCGGCCATGCCGACTTGCGCCGATTCTATCTGGCCAGCAACCTCGGCCAGGTGGCAAAGGATTTGCAGTGACGCTACCACGCATTGGCATCTTTGACTCCGGTGTTGGCGGCCTCACCGTGCTGAAGGCCATCGCGGAGCAACTGCCCGCGCACTATCTATATTTCGGAGATACCGCCCGCCTGCCCTACGGCACCAAGTCAGCGGAAACCGTGGCTCGCTATGCCATCGGGGCCGCGCGCTTCCTGGAAACCCAGAACATCGATCTGCTGGTGATCGCCTGCAACACAGCGACGGCGCTGGCGCTGCCACACATCAAGGCAGCGGCGCGTGTGCCCGTGGTGGGAGTGGTTGAGCCTGGAGCGAAAATGGCAGCCGAAGTGAGCCGGAACCACGCCGCCATCGTCATCGCCACCGAAGCCACGGTCAGCAGCCATGCCTATCGCGACGCGCTGCAACAATACGGATTGGCGGCCTACGAAAAAGCATGTCCCCTGTTCGTTCCGCTGGTTGAGGAAGGATGGATCGAGCATCCTGTGACCGAGCAGGTCGCGCGCATCTATCTCGGCGAGGCCATGGCGCAGGCACCGGATCAAGCGGACGTGCTTGTGCTCGCCTGCACTCATTATCCGCTGATTGCTCCGTTGCTGCGCCGCATTGTCCCTCCCAGCATGGAGATCGTGGACTCCGCCGAATCCACCGCGCGCGTGGTGCGGAGCATCATCCACGACGGGGATCCGAGTTCACACCCGGAGCAAACTTCGCGCTCTCGTGAAGCGAGTCGCGGACTCCATATCGTCCCCGAACCGGCACGCGGCGAACATCGCACCTTCCGCTTCCACGTGACCGACTCGGTTGAAAAGTTCAAACGCCTCGCCACGCGCTTCCTGGGCCGCCAGGTGGACCACGTCGAGCACGTGGATTTGGGTGGGTAAGTCTAGACCGCAAAGACACGTATTGCAACCCTCGGCTACAATACCTCAGCACCGATCGTAAGGAATCAACCATGAAGAAGCCCGCCCTTCTCGTATTCATCGCTCTTTTGGCGGTCGTCTCCTTTGCGCAGGGAGACCACGTTCCCGCCTACAATGATCATCCGCCAAACCCGGGAGATACTTTGCCCATCCTGCCCAAGGACCAGCTTTGGGGAGAGGCTTTCAAGTATCCCTACCAGGTGCAGTCCTACGAGATGGCGGCAAAGATTTCCAGCGTGTTGTATCAGCTTCCCTGCTATTGCTATTGCGAGCGCATCGGGCACAATAGCCTGCATACCTGCTTCGAGAGCACCCACGGAGCGCACTGCGGTATCTGCATGAAAGAGGTGTACTACGCGTACGAGCAGACGAAGCAGAAAAAGACGATAGCCCAGATTCGCGCGGGGATTATTAAGGGCGAATGGAAGTCCATCGATCTGGAGTCAGTCAACGAAAAATAACTAGTCGTTGCCAACTTCGAAAGGCGAGTTGACGCGGTTCCAAGTTGCGGGTATAAATCAGCACAATCAGCCTGCATGAGATTTGGGACTTTTCCACAGCCTCAGGCGGGTTCCGGTCGCGAAAAGCCCAAGGAAGCGAATGGATGAAGAAAAAAGCTGCAGAGAAGCCTAGGGGGGTCGCTTCCAAGATAAAGAAAAATAATGGCTTAAACTCGTCTGCGGCGGGTTCGGAAAACCGGTTTCGGGCAACCAAGCCCCTGAAGCTGGCGGAAGATCCTCGTTTTGCACAGGCTGTGCAAAACTATGAAGCTGGCCTGAAGGCACTGCAGGCCCATAAGTACGATAAGGCCAAAGCCTGCTTCGAGAAGGTCGTGGGATCGAGCCCGGAGCTGGCAGATCGTGCGTCCGTCCACCTGAGCACCTGTAACCAGCAGATAAGCCGGGGCTCCAATTCCTTTAAGACGCCCGAGGAGCAATTCGACTACGCAGTCTCGCTGATGAACATGGGAGACTATGTCGGTGCCCGCGAGAACTTCGAGGTGCTGGCGAAAAATTCTCCCAAGCTCGACTACGTCTGGTATGGCATGGCGACGTTGAATTGCCTTACCGGCCATTTCCCGGAAGCTCTGTCCACCTTGGTCGAAGCCATCCGCCTGAACCCCGCTAACCGCTACCAGGCTCGCAATGACTCCGATTTCAAGAACCTGGCTGACGACCCACGATTCACCGAACTGCTTTATCCTGATACCAGCGCCGAAACTCCGCCTGAACCGGAGAAGTGGCACTTCTAGCCAGGCGCCGGTTTCTTCGAGAATATGCAGAGCCACCCTACATCCGAAACTGCGGGCCGTTAAGGTTGTGGCCATGGGAGGGGGCACCGGTCTCTCCACTCTGCTCCACGGTCTGAAGCTGTACGTTTTGACGCCGGGAGAAGAGCCGCGCAGCGGCCTCTTGCCCGCCATCGCCGATCTATCGGCCATCGTCACCGTCAGCGACGACGGAGGCTCGAGCGGGCGGCTTGCGCAAAGAACTGAACGTCCCCGCTCCCGGCGACGTGCGCAACTGCATCGTGGCGCTTTCGGAAGAGGAGGCGCTGCTGTCGCGGCTCTTCCAATACCGCTTTCCCGCCGGCGAGGGACTCGTAGGGCACAGCTTCGGCAACCTCTTCCTTTCCGCGCTGACTGCGATTACCGGAGACTTCGGCCAGGCGGTGAAACATTCTTCTGCGATTCTCGCTACCCGCGGGCACATCTATCCGGCGACCACCAGCAATGCGCAACTTTACGCCATCATGGATGACGGATCGGTGGTGCGCGGCGAAACCAACATCACGGCCAGCCAGCGCCGCATTGTCGAGCTGCGCATGGCGCCGGCCAACGCCAAGCCTGTGCCGGTGTCGTTGGCAGCTATTGAGGGCGCTGATCTGATCACTATCGGCCCAGGATCGCTGTTCACCAGCCTGGTGCCGAATCTGCTGGTGCGGGGGGTCGCGAAGGCAATCGCCAATTCTCGCGCCGTGAAGGTGTTCGTCTGTAACTTGATGACGCAGGCCAACGAGAGCCTGGGGCTTACCGCCTCCGATCACATTCGCGCCCTATATAAGCACGCGCGCCATGAGTTCTTCGACTACGCCCTGGTGAATCAAACTCCGGCTTCGCCTGCACTGGCGCTTAAGTATGCCGAGCAACAGCAGTCGCAAATCGAGGCTGACGTTGACCAAATCGAGGCTCTCGGCGTAAAGACGATCCTCGGCGACTACCTGACCGAAGAGTTGCACCCCAAGGAGGGCCCGGTCGCCCGCCACGACACCCACCACGTCGCCCATGACCTGCTACGGCTCATGATGGAGCGGCACGAGTCCCCGGTGGCCGCACTCCCGCGGGAATTGTAAGTCCCCGCTGCTATCCTGATATGAAGATGCCCAAACGAAAATCTATTTCGGCGAAGGCCGGCAACAGCGGCCGAGCGCAGTTTGCCATCGCGATTCTCGCCGCCGGCAAAGGAACGCGGCTGAAGTCTCGCCACCCCAAGGTGCTGCACGAGATTGCCGGCAAACCGCTGCTGGCGCATGTGGTAGCGGCAGCGTCGAAGGTCGTTCCCCCGCAGAGTATCTTCGCCATCGTGGGTCACGAAGCGGAGCGCGTGCGCGAGGCCCTGGCGTCCAGCGGCATCAACTTCGTGCTACAGAGCAAGCAGCTCGGTACCGGTCACGCCATGATGGAAGCGCAAAGTGCCCTGGCGAGTTTCAGGCACGTTCTCGTGCTCTCAGGCGATGTTCCCTTAATCACCCCTGAAACCATCACCCGCGTTCGCGATTTCCATATTGCGCATGGCGCTGCCATGACCATGCTCACCGCTGAGCCACCCGATCCGACGGGCTATGGCCGCGTCTTTCGAAAAAAGCGGAAAGGGAAACAGACAGATCGAAGTCGAGCGAATTGTTGAACAGAAATCGCTGCGCGGCAAGGAAGCAGAGGAGCGCGAAGTTAACTCCGGGATCTATGCTTTCGCGACCCGGCCTCTGTATGCGCACATCGGGAAGTTGACCACCGACAACGCCCACCAGGAGTTCTATCTCACCGACATGGCCGCTTTATTGAACCGAAGCGGCGAGAAAGTGACGGCTTTGCGCGCGCCCGACTCCAGCGAGGTGCTGGGCGTTAACACCCGAATCGAACTTGCCGAGCTTGATGCCAGACTGCGCGACAAGAAAGCCCGCGAGCTGATGCTGGCCGGCACAACCATCTTCCGGCCTGAGACCTGCGACATTGACGCCGACGTTGAGATCGGCGAGGACACCGTGATTGAGCCGTTCGTGCAGCTCATCGGGAATACGAAGATTGGCGCCGATTGCCGCATCCGGTCGTACTCGGTGATCACCAATTGCGACATCGGCGACAAGGTTTTGATTCGCCCCGGGTGCATTATGGAGGATTCCAGTGTCGCCAGTGGCGCGCAGCTCGGGCCGTACTCTCATCTGCGTCCCGGCAGCGAAATCGGCGAGGGGGCCCATGTCGGGAACTTCGTCGAGACCAAGAAGACGCGGCTGGGTAAGGGCTCCAAGGCCAACCACCTAACCTATCTGGGCGACGCGGAGATCGGTGACAACGTGAACGTCGGCGCCGGCACCATTACCTGCAACTACGACGGCGTAAACAAATACAAGACGATGATTGACGACGAGGCCTTCATCGGCAGTGATGCGACTCTGGTGGCTCCCGTTCGCATTGGACGGGGCGCGTACGTCGGCGCAGGCTCATGTATCACCAAAGACGTTCCCGCCGACGCGCTGGCTCTCGGCCGTGCTCATCAGGTCACGAAAGAAGGCTGGGCGGCCGCGCGCCGGGCAAAAACCCAAAAGTCCACAAAGTAGTACCCGGCTCTATCAATACGCGAAGTACGGGCCCGTGGCTCCGGAAGCATTTTTGTTCTCGATGGCCGTAAACACGTTCCGGCCGAAGAAGAAAGACAGCCCCCAATCGAAGCTGGAAGCTGCTCCGCTGCCGGCCGGTCCGCCCAGAGTGCTAAACGCGGTATTGTTGCCGCCGTTGTTACTAAATAACGTGTTCGCATTCTCGATGCTGAAATTGACCGTGCCCTGGGTGCCGACGGGTTTGCCGTTCGAATCCTGGCCTTGGTTCGTCGCCGACAGGTTATCTGGCGAAGGTGTTGGGCAATACCAAACGTTGTTGGGGCTCGGGCACACGAGGTATCCCTTTCGCGTTGGGGAAGAAAAATCCGTTAGAGCCGCTGTCAATGAAGCTTTGCGGATAGCTATTGCCATCAAATGTCGTGATGAAGTTGCCGGCATTGTTGCCAGTATCTGGTACGGCATAAACGGTGGCCATTCCCAATCCATTATTGGATTGCGTACCGATCCCAAAAATCAGCGAGCCGTTCACAGTCGGCGAGCCCCCATTGGGCACGGTCGGCAAGGAGATCAGCACGCCGTTATTGTCGGATGGCGAACAACGATCACCGGGTTCGATACTTGCTGCGCCAGAGCAGCCGTGGTGGGATACATGCCGAAGAAGGACAATCATAGTATTAGTACGGAGGGCCAGAGTTAGTTACGCACGCCTGGCCGCAATCCTGCTGGAACAGCCCCACTCCAAGAATACCGTTGGCGCCCAGGGCGCTCACGCTGTCGCCCTCATTCGGGCCAGTGGTCTGGCTGGAGCAATTTTTGGCCCCACCGCCGGCGAACTGCTTGAGGGGATGATCACCTGCACGCGAACGGACGACGCTTGTTCACCTGCCATCGTTATGTCTGCCGCTGCGACATTTCCCCAGGTGAAGCCATCAAGAAAGACAAGGCACTCGGCCAGGGATTTCCGCTGGAGTCGTTTTGAACGGGGAGCGGGATGGTTAGCTCGCCGCCACCCGTAGACGATAACAGGCGCAGACCCGAAGAGCCGGTGTCCACGAGGATATGGTCAATCGTCTGACAAGTGGTGGTGTTCGGTACGCAAACCGTGACGCTGGTAAACGGCTCATCCACGGCTCCGACCGTGGGAGGCCCGGCATCCACGACAATAGGCTGGACATTGTTTGCCTGCTGAACCGGATTCACCGTCACAGTTGTCGCCCCCGACTTGGATGGGTCCTGTGATGAGGTCGCCGTGACCGTGACCAACAGCGACGCATTTCCGCCGCTTGGCGCGGTGAATAGGCCCGATGACGAGATCGACCCGGCGCTAGCGGTCCATGTGACCGCGGAACTGAAACTCCCTGTGCCCATCACTGTCGCCGAGCATTGACTGGTCTGGCCGTACTGAATGGTTGACGGCGAACACGTTGCCGTCACTGACGTGATCGTCGATGCGGTAGTTCCGCCACCGCCGCCGCCACCACCACAGGCTGCCATTGCAATCACGCTCGCCACTGCGAGCAACATCCCAAATGTGCGCACGTTATCGTTTCTCCTTAGTGGATTTCGCTGGCCTGGACGCCTTGTGGCACTAGCCGTGGAATGTAGGCCTGCCCGTGGAAGCTTCGCATGTGACCGGTTTGGTAAACGACCAGCCCTGGCGTTTCGATTGCAATAGGAGCGCGCCCGTGGCGCTGCTGTCCTTGCACTGCTTGCTTCGCCTGCTCGTAATATGGACCCAGTAACTGCTCAAGGTCGGGCGGAAACTGCCCTTCCCAGGCGACGCCGAAGACCGCTCCCCCGGGCGACACGAACTCGCGTACTACAGTTCCGTCCGAAGCGGTTATCTCATGCATCACGTAGGTTTTCGCATCCACGCTGCGCAAGCTGCCTTTCATGCGGGCCTGGTCAGCTAGAACCGATGCCGCGGTATCACCCAGCGCCGCCCATGTGGGCATTGCCATCAGGAGAAACGCAAGCAAGACTCGCACGCGCATTGCAGAATCATGCCCCAACTTTAAGAGTGTCATCGTTTCTGCCCTTCTTCAACGGTCCCCGGCTGAACGGATGCATCAACGCGGTCGCGTGATAGCCAGCAGATCAGAGCCGGGCCGCAGAACTGCTTTTTGTATAAACTCTGCCCCGGAGTCATTGTTTCGCACCGCACGGCTGCATGTCTGTAACTTTCATGGCGCTCACGAACACTAGGGTAAAATGTCACATAGGGTTGTGATTTGCTATGTCCCTGTCCAAAGCTCACGCACTCGAGATGTATCGCTCCGACAACCTGATCGGCATCGGCATGGAGGCCGATGCGGTGCGCCGCAAGCTGCATCCTGAGGGCGTGGTCACGTACATCATTGACCGTAACATCAACTACACCAACTTCTGCACGGAATACTGCACCTTCTGCGCCTTCTATCGCCCGCTCAAAGGCAAACTGGCGGCGGAAGGCTACATCCTGGACTTCGATACCATCTACGACAAGGTGCGCGAGACGGTGGAGTTAGGAGGTACGGGCGTGCTGTTGCAGGGGGGGCTGCATCCCGACCTGAAGATTGAGTGGTATGAAGCTTTGCTGCGTGGCCTTAAACAGCGCTTCCCGCAGGTGCACCTGCATTGCTTCTCGGCGTCGGAGATCATCTGCATCGCCGAGGTCAGCAATCTGAGCATCGAAGATACGATCAGGCGGCTGCGTGATGCCGGGCTCGATTCCATCCCCGGCGGTGGCGCCGAGATCCTTGACGACGAAGTGAGGTACAAGATCGCGCGCCTGAAGTGCCTTACCGAAGACTGGATCAACGTGCACCGCACCGCGCACAAGCTGGGCATGCGCACCACCGCGACCATGATGTTTGGCGTTGGCGAGGACTACGAGCACCGCATCAATCACTTTCAGCGCATCTACGACTTGCAGGAGGAGACTGGCGGTTTCACCGCGTTCATCCCGTGGTCTTTCCAGCCGCAGAACACCGCGCTCGGCGGGCGTGGGTGGGACGAGGCCACCGCAGTCGAATACCTGAAGACACTGGCCATTGCGCGGCTGTTCCTCACTAACTTCAAGAATGTGCAGTCGAGTTGGGTGACGCAAGGCCTGAAGGTCTGCCAGACCGGCCTGCGCTTCGGCGGCAACGACGTCGGCTCGGTAATGATCGAGGAGAACGTAGTGCGCGCTGCTGGCGTCCGTAACTGCACCACCGAGGAAGAACTCCGTCGCATTATCCGTGACGCTGGCTTCCGCCCCGCACAGCGGGACACGCTATACACGAAGTTCTTCTTGAATTAGCTACCGGGCAAAGAGTGTAAGCGCCTACTCTCAGTTTATGGCGGGTGTACGACCTGGGATCACTGCGGACTGCCGGAACCTGAGCGTACGGCCCAGCATGCATGCTTCCTTCTTCTCTATTTTGCTGTGGCTGTAGTCCTGTACAGCTAAATAGCTACCCCGAGCACAATCGCAGCCTAAGTTGTGGCTACTTCGATAGCCCGTCGACTCGCGCTCTTTTCAGTCTGCACCTAACCTTGCCCCCACCCGAGGGAATCGCTCATCACTTTCCCGTTCTGGGTCTTTACAAACAATTTACGAATTCTTTAGGCGAGGCTCACGGCTAGGGTGCTCCAATCCTACTTGTGTAGCCACCCGGGGTACACGGGAGGGGCGGGGGAATGTTGAGCACTCTATTCCTGATCGTCTGCGGCACAGCCGTCGTGTTCTACACAGTATTCCTCATTGAATGTTCGCAGCCCCGGCGACCCTCGAGAAGGACGTCAATCGTGCACGAACTTGCCGCTTCCGAGGTGGTAGATTCTACAGCGGGGCGACGGTTCCTGGTACATCTCGAAAAACAGATGGCAGAGTTTGTCTCGCACCGCACGGTTTTGAGTGCTTCCAGGCAGCGCTTCAAACGATGCAATCCGAACACCTAGATTCCAATCATCAACAATACAGTTAGCGATAAGTAATTCATAAAGCAGTGGTTCGCACCGACGTGGGTCAATGTGTGAGGGTCACGAACTGGGTTGAACCTAGACATTAGTCCGGTGACGATTGAAAACCTTTATTGCGGCTAATCAAATTATTCATAAGGGTCTTTATAGATTATTTACGTTGCGTCCTCTATTCTCCGCAAACACAACTCCATAACCCTGTACAACAGATCCGCATCGTTGGAGGTCCCAGATGTCCATACTGTGTTGCGCTGCAGCGTTCCTAGCGGAATCCCTTTCAGCACATCGTCGCGCGGCTGCCATGTCGTTGATTGGGATACTTTTGATTTCAATTCCTATCGCCGCCCAGGGGCCTAGGGGGCAACCGTTGGCTCCGCCAACGAGCGACCCCGACCAGCAAATATCGCCTGCGGTTCAAAAGCAGCTTGACGCGATGCAAAAGAGCAACGAGGCCATGCAAAAGCGTATTGAGCAGCTGGAGTCCCAACTGAACAGTAGGAATGCCCAAGGACAGCCGAGCGCGGACGTCGCGTATGGTTCGGTGCCTGCGCATTCCTTTGTTGAGCAAGCTTCGGGCGCGCAGGCGCCGGCTGGCGTGAACGCACTGCAGGCCTCTGCGCCCGAAGTGAAGGGCAAACCCGAACCATTCTCGTACGCCGACTGGACCTGGCTCAACGGCACATCCCGCGTGAAGGATCTGCCCTTTGATTCGAAATTCTTTACCCCGGAAATCAGAGTCGACACATCATTTATAGAGAGTTTCAACCATCCGCAAGACGACACCCTTGGCGGATCGACCGAGATCTTCCGCTCCAACGAAATCCAGATGGACCAGATCAGCTTTGGAGGCGACTTCCACTGGGACGACGTCCGTGCGCGCATTTTGACCATGAATGGACTGTTCGGTGTCACGACGCCACGAAATGATGCCAGCGCTGGTCGCGGCCAATGGTCTCTTCGCGGCGCGTACCGCTACGTGTCGGAAGCATGGGGCGGGTACCACTGGAATGTGAACTACGGCTTGAATGTCGACGCTGGAATCTTCGTCTCCTATATCGGCCTATTCAGTTACTACAACTTCGATAACTGGACCTACCAGCCATCGTACGTGTCGTCAAACACACCATGGTTCTTCAATGGCGTGCGCATACAGTGGTTCCCCACCGAGAAACTGAAGATTGAACCTTGGATCATCAACGGATGGCAGTCTTATGGCAGGCTTGGCAGCAAGCCCGGCCTAGGTGGACAGATTCTGTGGCGCCCGAAACCGTGGGTTTCGCTAGTCTTCAACAACTACGGTACGGGCGAAGATACGCTGGGCAACGGGTATGGTCACTCTGGCCGCTCGCGCATACACACCGACGACAGTATCGAGATCAAATACTACGACAACCCCAATAAGCTCCTCGACAAGATGGCATTCTCCCTGACAGGCGATCTGGGATGTGAATATGGCAATACCAACAGCGTCGTCCAGGGAGTGAATTGCTTCCACAATAAATACAATCCCGATGGCAGTGTAAAAAGCTACAAGCAGACCTTCGCGGGTTGGATGGTCTACAACCGCTTCTGGTTCAAGAAGGACTTGTATGGCCTTACGCTCGGCGGCGGCGTGATGGACAATCCGGGGCGCTATCTGGTGCTGCTCCCACCCATCGATGCAGCGGATGCGATTTCCGGGTCACCCTACTTCACGCAGAACCCCGGGGATCCGTACAAAGCCTGGGACACCAGCATCACCTTTGATTACATGCCAAAACAGTACATCACCTTCCGCACGGAGTTTGGTTATCGGCACTCGAACGTGCCGTATTGGAGCGGTGCAGGGGGAATAACACCTCCGGGCGGAAACACTGGCTCTCCCAGTGTCTTCGCGGGTGGGAATAGCGGCAGCCCTGGCCAGGTGGTGCCGGGAACGACGTTTGTGCCAGGCCCGTTTTTGTCAGCTACACCCGGCTACACCTGTGTGGCAGGAGCGACAGGCTGGTGCCCCGACCTGCGGAGGGATGAACCTAGCCTGAGATTTGCCATCATGGTCATGTTCTAGTTCTGCATAACCGACGTACGCAAATGGGGATAATCAGGCCTCCCAAAGGTTCATCTCGAACAATGTCGGGACAAAGGAGGGCAACGAACCTTCAAGCAAGAGTCAATATATAACCTCATAGGAGTCAATTATGTTGAGGCGAACGAATATCGTGTTGGTCATTGTGGTCATGGCAGCGTTGGTCGCAATGCGGGCCATGCCAGGAACGGCGGTCGCACAAAAGGCAACAACTCCGAAGCCCCAGGATAAGCTGGCGCTCGGAGAGGCCGAGGTCAAGCAATTGCTGCTCCTTATAGATACCGACAAGAACGGCAAGATCTCCAAACAAGAGTGGATGAAGTTTATGGAAGCGGAGTTCGACAGACTGGATAAAGACAAGAGCGGGGATCTGGACGCCAAGGACCTAGGACAATCGAAATTGCGCGTAAGCCACTTTACAACTGCGGGGAAGTAGAGCCGGTTTCGCGCTCATCGCAAGTCGTGCAAAGTCAATCGTCGCAAGCCGAGGACTAAGCACGCACCGGCTGACCTCGGCTTGCCGTCCTTACGACATCTGGAACTCGGAGGTTGGAAGTGCTGAACGACCGCCCTGGGCCGCTTGGACTTTCTTATGAAAAACAAAGGTTTGGAAATTGGCCTTCTTCTTATCGTCTCTATCCCTTCGGTGCTGGCTCTCGCCGGCTGTAGCCGAGCGCATGGAGATCCTGCGGCAGAGGCGCCGCCTCCCGCTGACGTCGTACCCGGCGTGGACGTCAGCCTCTTGACGGTGGACCATCCCGAGCAGTATCCGATTGTCACAGCAGTTGAGCGAGCCTCAGTCTCCGAGTTAGTCGTCACCGGCACGGTAAATCCCGATGTCTCAAGAAATGTTCCAGTCATTTCGCTGGCATCCGGGCGCGTGGTGGGGATTTATGCGCGGCTGGGCGATACCGTGCAAAAGGGGCAGTTGCTGCTGCGCGTTCGAAGTGACGATGTCACCGGAGGTTTTTCCGATTACCGGAAGGCTGTCGCCGATGAGGCCCTTGCGCGCGGCCAGCTCGAACGCGATAAAGACCTATACGAACATGGCGCGATGGCGAAGGCCGATCTCGAAGTCGCAGAGGGCACCGAAAACAAGGCCAAAGTCGACCTCGAAACGACGGCCGAGCATCTCCGATTGCTCGGCAACGATCCCAACCGGGCGAAAGCGTTCGTAGACATCTACGCACCAGTCACGGGGGTGATCACCGACCAACAGGTCACGAATGCGGCCGGCGTACAGGCACTGGGTGCGAACCCTTTCACAATTTCCGACTTGTCCACCGTCTGGGTTGTCTGCGACGTGTACGAAAACGATCTCGCCAATGTACGTCTCGGGGACACCGCTGAAATCAGGCTGAACGCCTATCCCGGCCAGGTCTTGACGGGCACGATCAGCAACATCGGCGCGATTCTCGATCCCAGTATTCGCACGGCGAAAATTCGCATCGAAGTTCACAATCCCGGAATGATACGCCTCGGGATGTTTGTGACCGCTACCTTCCGGGGCCAGAAAAAGGAAACTCACATGGTGGTTCCAGCCAGTGCTGTGTTACATCTCCATGATCGCGACTGGATCTTCGTGCCAACGCCAGATAAGAAGTTTCGCCGCCTGGAAGTCGTCAGTGGAGCAATGTTGCCAAACCAGTTGCAAGAGATTGTGTCCGGGCTCCAACCCGGACAGCAGGTGGTGACGAATGCGGTTGTCTTGCAGAACACGCTCGACAATCAGTGATGTTTGAGGACGCGGGACTTCCACACAAGAGTCGCGATAGAGAATGATCCGGACCCTCGTAGATTTTGCGCTGAACAACCGTTTTGTCGTGCTGGCGGTTGCGCTCTTGTTGGCCGCTTGGGGAGCAGTTTCCTTTCACAACCTGCCGGTCGAGGCTTATCCCGAAATTTCGGACAACTACGTGACGGTTATTACGCAGTGGCCGGGCCGCGCAGCAGAGGAGGTGGAACAACAGGTTACGATTCCAGTTGAGATTCAGATGAATGGGATTCCTCATCTCACACATCTCCGGTCCGAATCAATCTTCGGCCTCTCCTTTGTGTTGCTTATCTTCGACAACCAATCCGACAACGACTGGAACCGGCAAAAGGTTTTGGAAAGACTCTCGCAGGTCTCGCTACCCGAGGGCCTTCAGCCGCAAATGGGCACAGACTGGGGCCTGGTTGGCCAGATCTATTGGTACACGCTGAGAAGTACAAACCCGAAGTATGACCTGATGGAGTTAAGGTCCATCGAAGACTGGACGCTACTTAAGGAATTCAAGTCCGTTCCAAATGTCGTTGACGTTTCCGATTTTGGTGGAGCGGTGCGCGAGTATCAAGTGCGCGTCGACCCAAACAAACTCGTGGCGTACGGACTGAGTATCGGCCAGGTGGAACAGCAACTGGCCAGTAACAACGTAAACGCCGGTGGGAGCTTCGTGGAGGCGGGCTTGCAACAGATGAACGTCCGCACGCTCGGACTCTTCGGAAACGTACAAGACATTGAGCAGACGGTCTTGAAGACGCAAGCCGGAACGGCACTTCGAGTAAAGGACATAGCGGAGGTAGCTCAAGGTCCAAAGATTCGGTTGGGACACATGGCGAGGGCAATCCATCGGACCGACGGACGTATCGTCGATGAAGACGATGTCATCCAAGGCGTCGTGCTGTTACGCAGGGGCGCGGACGCAGGGCCGACGCTCGAAGCCATTCACGCTAAGGTAAAAGAACTCAACAACGGCATCCTGCCTCCGGGTGTGAAGGTCGTTCCCATGTTGGACCGCAGCGATCTCCTCCATTACACCTTGCACACGGTGATGCACAACCTGGTAGAAGGGATGATCCTGGTGACCATCATCCTTTTCCTCTTTCTCTTCAACGCGCGTGCCGCTCTCATCGTCGCCTGCACCATTCCGTTCTCTTTGCTCTTTGCTTCCATATGGCTCGATCTGAGCAAGATTCCCGCGAACCTTCTCTCTCTTGGCGCACTGGATTTCGGAATGGTCGTGGACGGCGCAGTGGTCATGGTCGAAAACATTGTTCGGCACATGAGCCACGCAAAAGGGTCCAATGGGTCGAAAACAGCGATGGAGCGCATCCGCGATGCGGCGCATGAAGTCCAGCGACCGGTGTTCTACGCCATCGCCATCATCATTACGGCCTATATGCCGATCTTTACGCTGCAGCGTGTCGAGGGCCGGCTATTCAGACCCATGGCCTGGACGGTTGCCTTCGCCCTTCTCGGTGCCCTGACTTTCTCGATTTTGGTTGCTCCCGTCCTATGCTCCATGGCTTTCCGAGGGGGAGTTCAAGAACGGCACAACCCGGTGATGACCTTCCTCACCGACCGGTATCGCCACGGTGTGCGCTGGGCGATTGAACATCGCTCGCTGACGGTTGGAGTGGGACTCGCCGGTTTGTGTGTCGCTCTGTTTCTAGCCTTTGGGCCTCTCATTGGCGGTGAGTTTCTCCCTCATCTCGATGAGGGCGCCATCTGGGCCCGGGGCTCGCTCGCGCCTAGTACCAGTCTCACGGAAGGCGCGCGTTTCACGACCCAGGCACGCCACATTCTTGCGTCATTCCCTGAGGTGACCAATGTCGTGTCGGAAGTCGGGCGGCCCGACGACGGAACGGACACCGGGGGATTCGGGAACACCGAGTATTTCGTGGACTTGAAGCCGAAGGAGCAATGGAGGCCGGTCTTTCATCAGGACAAGGACGAACTGATAGCCGCCATGAATCGCGAAGTCTCCAAGCTCCCGGGCGCTTTCTGGAATTTTTCGCAGCCGATCGAAGACAACGTCAATGAAACGGTCACCGGCACAAAAGGCGGCCTTGCAGCCAAGATTTTCGGTAGTGACCTCAAGGTTCTCGAGGAGAAGGGTGAACAAATCACCGCCATTATGGCCCGCATCCCCGGGGTCAAGGATCTCGGTCTTTTTCGCGAGCTCGGTCAACCGAATCTCAATTTCAGCATCGACCGCAGGCAAGCAGCTCGCTTTGGAATCAATGTGGCCGACATACAGGACGCCGTCGAGACCGCAGTGGGCGGAAAAGCGGTGAGCCAGGTGCTCCAGGGGGAGGCGCGATACGACGTGGTGGTGCGTTATCAGGAGCCTTTTCGCAAGACCCCAGAGGCGATTGCAAACATTCGCCTGCTCTCTCCCTCAGGCGAGCGGGTTTCTCTTGCGCAGTTAACTAAGGTGGAGGTCCGCGATGGTGCGTATGACATCTACCGGGAAAAAAATACTCGTTATGTAGCCGTGAGATTCAACGTCCGAGACCGAGACTTGGGATCCACCGTCGAAGAAGCCATAAGGCAGATTCATCAGAAAGTGCAACTTCCGCCGGGCTACCACATTGAATGGGCGGGCGAATACGAAAGCCAGCAGCGTGCCAACAAGCGGCTGGCAATCATCGTCCCGATCACGATCCTCGTCATTTTCATCATTCTGTACGGTATGTTTCGTTCCGCAAAGTGGGCGCTACTTATTCTTGCCGTGGTAGCCATTGCCCCGCTCGGTGGTCTAGTCGCGCTTCTCCTCACAGGGACGCATTTCAGCGTGTCCTCCGGCGTGGGTTTCCTGGCCTTATTCGGTGTATCAGTCCAGACCGGTGTCATCATGTTGGAGTACATCAATCAACTGCGTACTCGCGGCTATACCATCGTTGAATCTGCGATTGAGGGAGCAGTCCTCAGGCTCCGTCCCATCATGATGACGATGCTCGTGGCAACTTTCGGACTATTGCCCGGCAGCGATGTCACACGCTATCGGGTCGGATTCTCAGAGGCCCTTTGCCATCGTCATTGTCGGAGGCCTGATTGTTGCTCTCGCTATGAGCATCTTCATCCTGCCGACGTTGTATGTTTGGGTCGCGAAAGACTCAGATACCCTCCCGGAGCCGGAGAAATCGCTTGAGACATAAACCTATGAGTTTCCGTGTACGGAAGGCATGTTGCTTTGTGCTGGGTTGCGTGTCTTTCGCCATGATGTCGGGCACGGCGTTCGGCCAAGGCCCTGTCAAGATCACCTTGGACGACGCCATTCGACTCGCGCTTCAGCATAACCACAACCTCCTCGCCGCACGGACGACCATCCAGCAGAGCGAGGCCCAGGAGGTTACGGCGAATTTGCGCCCGAATCCTGTGTTCTTCGCCGACTGGGAATACCTGCCGCTCTTCACGCCCAGCGCCTGGAGTACCACCTACCTCAACGACTCGACGGAGGCGGACGCAGGCCTTAGTTACCTGTTTGAGCGCGGCAAGAAGCGGCAGCGCCGTTTTCAGGCTGCGAAGGACGTGACAGCCGTAACGCGCTCGCTGGTAGCCGACAACGAGCGCACGCTGACCTTTCAGGTCGCTTCTCTGTTCATCAATGTGCAGCTCGCCGAATCGACGTTGGAACTGGCCCAGGAAGATCTGAAAAGTTATCAGAATACCGTCGCCCTCAGCGAATTGCGCTACAAGAAGGGCGCTATAAGCGAAGATGACTACCTGAAGATCGACCTGCAGCTGCTCCAGTTCCAGAATGACGTGGCCCAGGCGGAACTCGCGACGGTTCAGGCTCTTTCGGACCTGCGAAATCTGCTTGGGTACGAATCTGTGTCCGCCGGCTACGATGTCGCCGGGGTATTCGACTACACCCCCGTGCGAGGCAAACTTGAGGATTTTCAGGCAAAAGCCCTGCAAAACCGCCCGGATTATCGCGCGGCGCAACAGGGGGTCACAGGTGCAAACAGTCAGTACCTGTTGGCCAAGGCGAATGGAAAGCAGGACGTCACCGTTTCGGCCAACTACTCCCACGTAAACGCTATCAATGCCGCGACGTTCCTGGTGAGTGTCCCGCTCGCTATTAATAATCGTAACCAGGGCGAGATCGCCCGCACCCATTACGCCATTGCGCAGTCTCAGGAGCAGGAGCAAGCGGCGAACAATCAAGTCTTGACCGATGTCCGAGATGCTTACGAAGGCCTGCAGACGAGCGACCGGATCGTGCAACTCTACCGTTCGGGATATCTCGAACGGGCGAAGAAAGACCGCGACATCAGCGAATACGCGTACCAGCGGGGTGCGGTCAGCTTGCTCGATTTTCTGGATGCCGAGCGCAGCTATCGCGCCACGCAACTCGGCTATCGCCAGGCTATTGCTTCCGGCCTTCTCGCTGAGGAGCAATTGCGGCAAGCGGTGGGCACGAGGAGCCTTCCGTAGCCCCGATGCCTGGCTAAATGAATCATCCCAGCAGGGCCGAGGCACCGACAGAGTCGCCGGAAGTGCGTGCTTAGGAAACGTGTTGGGTAGGGGTATGGTGTTGCGGGAGCTCAGTACAATGCCTTGGAGGACGTACCGAAGAACACTAGAAGGCCAAACAGATTGCTCATCGGAGAGGCACTGCGAGAAGGGCGCCGCTGAGAGCGCGTGACTGAGCATTTATCCGGCCGACCGGTGCATGCGAAGGAGACGACTAGGTGAAGAAATACGAGGTGCGGGGCTGGATCGAGGAGACAGGCGTCATCGCCGCTGTTCGCGTCTACTCAGCGGAGGATGCCCTCTTTGCCGCCGAGACGGTCGCTGGTCACGGAATTCCTGTAGTGGAAATCACCCTAACCGTACCACGGGCCACCGAGATCATCTCGCACCTCGCGAAGAGCCTTCCTCATATCGTGGTGGGGGCAGGCGGTGTCACGAATGCGGTCGCTGCTCGTCAGTGTCTTGACGCGGGAGCACAGTTTTTCACTAGCGATGGACTGCATCCGAAGCTAATCGAGTTTGCAGTGAAAGAAGACGTCGTCGTGTTCCCGGGAGCACTGACTCCTACGGAGGTTATCGCCGCGTGGGAAGAGGGTGTAGATTTCGTCAAGGTCGTGCCGTGCGCCCAGATCGGAGGTGAAACCTACATTGGATCCCTTCACAGGATGTTCCCGAACATTCCACTCATCGCCTCTGGTGGCGTGAATCAACAGAACGCGTCCAAGTTCATTCTCGCTGGGGCTTTGGCACTCGGCGTAGGCCGTGAATTGATTCCCACGGAAGCGATACGGCTTCGCCAGGTGGACCGGATTGGCGAGTTGGCCCGCCGATTCCTGGGCTTTGTGAAAAGTGGCCGGGATCACTTGGCAGCGCGCCTGGCAACAAGAACGGCCGTCGACGGAGAATAGCCGGCTACTCGGCTGGGTGAGCACAATTGGGCACATTCTGAAAACTGAGGAAATTGGCGGGGCCATCAAAGCCGCCGCAACTTGCTGACGGGAAAGAAAAAATCTGGCGCGCCCGGAGAGATTCGAACTCCCGACCTATTGCTCCGGAGGCAATCGCTCTATCCAGCTGAGCTACGGGCGCGCTGCCAAAAATTATACACGGGCTGGACGAGAATCCGTCGGGTTCAGGACAGGCCCCTCTCTCTCCCTTAGAATTAGGACTTGCGCAATCGGCACTGCCAGCATACGGTAACAGGACGCCGAAGAACTCTAACGTATTCGCGGCTCGCGCGCGACTCCTATTTAGGAGGTGAAGTAGATGCAAAACTGGAAAAAAGCGGTCGTCGTTGGAGCGGTCGGGACAGGGGCGATGCTCATCGTCGGTGGCCGTCGTCCGCTTGGAATGGCGTTTGCTGCCGCGGGTCTCGCTGTGCTGGCTTCGGAGTACCCCGAAAAGTTCGAAGCGGTATGGGAAAACGCTCCCGATTACCTTCAGAAGGGTATGCAGATTTTCTCCACCCTGCAGAAGTTGGGGGAAGGTTTCGCCGAGGAAGCGGAGAAGCGCAGCGTCCACGCCTGGCGCGAGATGCGGTCGGAGTACGGCAGTTAGCTCTCGGCGCTCTTGCCGGTTGGCGCAGCCGTAGGTCACGGCGCACGTGTTTGCTTATTCAATTCCCAACTGTTTCCGTGCCTCCGGACTGAGGCGCTCCGGTGTCCATTGCGGATACCAAACGATATTCACGGTCGCATTGCTGACCCCAGGCATGCGAAGCAAGCGCTGCTGGACCTGCTCCGTGATGTAGCCGTGCGACGGGCAGCCTGGCGCTGTGAGCGTCATTTCCACTTCCACATCTTCGCCCTGGAGATTGGGGATTTCGGTGGGTTTCACGTGAACTTCATAAATCAATCCGAGATCAACAATGTTGACCGGAATTTCGGGGTCGTAGCACTCTTTGAGTGCCGAGATGACGTCTTCCTGCGTGACAGCCATTTCCATCCTCGCTGGCATTAGTCTAATGGCAGGAGGCTGTAGGTGTCTTGGCGTCCCCGCCAAACATCATCCGTCAGGCAGTATCGACTCCCCGCATTACAATAAATTGCGCTTCATTCCAGCTGACTTCACAGGGGTCTTCTTACGAAACAGACTAGGGACACCAGGATTCTTCTCCGAGAGACTCTTGAAAAGTACGCACGATTCTTGCACGAACAATCCGGGATCTTCGCAGATTTCCGCGAATATGAGCTTCCCTGGGATGGTCCAGTTCATCTGTGCCACGGCGATCTAAAACTGGATTTTTGTATCGGGGCAGATGGCGCACAACGAGCCATTTCGCCGGTCGTTTGTGGAAAAGGAACGAGCGCATTAGACGCCAAGGTTAGCGCACTCTGCGAAGCGCTGGAAAGGCACTCCGGCATATTTCGAGGCGACGAGCCACGGCGGACGGCATGCTATCGGGAAGTCGCTAGTGAAGCCATTCACCCGAATGCGTTGACCCTGTTTAGCGAGTCACAGTACATCGACCGGGACGAGTGGAATCGGCGTGAGGGACGGCATAACTGGGTACCGGAAAGATTCGATGAAATGCGCAGCATCGAGTGGACGCCGGTTTTCAGCCTCACACACCAGCGGACGAGGTATTTACCAGCAGCTTACTGCTACTTCGGATATCACTTCGACCGCACACATGACTTCTGCCGGCCAGACTCCAATGGCAACGCCGCGGGTAGTGAACTGGACGACGCCGTTGTCCGGGGCTTCCTGGAATTGGTTGAGCGAGAGTGTGTTTCGATCTGGTGGTACAACCGGCTGCGGCGGCCGGGCGTGGAGTTGGAGACCTTTGGATTACCCTACACCGCGGCTCTCCGCAGTTTTTATCTGATGATCGGGCGGTCGGTGGAAGTGCTGGACGTCACCGTCCACCGAAATGTTCCGACCTTCGTCGCGTTGTCTCGCTCGGAAGACCCGCCTGGAAAAGATTACATGTTCGGTTTCGGGGCGCACTTTGACGCGAGAGTCGCCCTGCTGAGGGCGCTCACGGAAATGAACCAGGCTCTGCCCGACGTTCTCTCGAACAAGAACGTCCCTTGTTTTGTGAGCTCCACCAAAGAACAGACCGACGACTCCTTCCTGATACCAAGTGGGACAACCGTCGCCACGACCTGCCGGGACTTCCCTGTACCGATCACTCAGAACTCAAGCGAGGATGTCCAGACCTGCATGAACATGGTACGGTCGTGGGGTTCGGAACTGCTGGTTCTCGATCAAACGCGTGCCGATGTGGGCTTGCCTGTAGCGAAGGTCGTGGTTCCCGGCATGCGCTCGTGGTGGGCAAGATTCGCCCCTGGCCGCCTCTATACGCTGCCCGTCCAGATGGGCTGGCTTTCCCACGCGAAGAGCGAGTCCGAGCTTAACCCCGATCACCTGATCGTTTGACTTGTTTTCTGAGTACTGGCCGTATAGGCTTGCTGTGATCGTTTTACCCAAAATAATCCTTCGTTAGGAGCGCTATGTCGAAAGAACACGCAAAGAAGTTCATCGATCACGTTAAGAAGGATGAGGTACTCCACGAGAAAGTGAAAAGTGCGTCGGAGCACATCATCAAAGTAGCGAAAGAGCACGGATACGACGTCACCCGTGAAGACATCAAAACCGAACTCAAGGAGCGTTGGGCAAGGAAAGAAGACGAAGATTTCTTTCCATTTTCGGAGGCGCCCGGGTTTTGAGGTGGCCAGCCGCGAGTCTGGCCAGGTCCGCTCAACTGGGACCTTCCAATTGCAGATGTTGAGAGGAGCGCCATGTCAAAAAAAGACGCGGAGAAATTCCTAAAAAAACTCAAGGCGGATAAAACCTTTGCCGCGGAGGTAACGAAAGCGTCGCAAGAGGTGATCAAGCTGGCGAAAGTCCATAAACTCAAATTCAGCCGCAAAGAACTCAGGGCCGTTCTCAAGGAACATTGGTCCAAGCCCGATGACGATAAGGACGCTTGCCTCCATCCATTTTCGGAAGCACCTGGTTTTTGAGACCGTCCATCAAACACCGTCAATGAATGCAATTTATGAAACGGTTGCGGAGAGTATCCCGCAACCAAGTCTTTTGTTCATGAATTACGGGTTCTCGAGTCCAGATCTTGAGGATTCCTGGATCCATGCTCCCGACGCACCGTTCCGTCTCCATCTCAACCTGATAAGACATTTGCTGGCAGGAGTGGATCTCTGCGGCAAGTCTGTGCTGGAAATCGGGTGCGGACGGGGCGGCAATTGCTACTATCTCTCGCGTTACACCGATGCCGGGCAGATTATTGGCTTGGATCTCTGTGCTCTCAATCTGGTTTCAGCGCGGCTAAATCCTGCTTTGGAGCACGCCGAATTTATCGCTGGCGATGCGCAGCAACTACCATTTGCCAGCGGGTTCTTTGATATCGTCCTGAATCTTGAGTCGGCCCATTGCTATAGCGATTTCGGCAAATTCGTGGCTGAGACCGCGCGGGTGCTCAAGAGCCGAGGCATATTCTGCTTCGCTGACTTGTGGGATGTCGATGCGTTGGATCTGGATTGGCAAGCAAGACGTCAGGCGCTGAACCATTCTCAGATGGAAATCATTGAAGAAGAGGACATCAGCGAACAGGTTTTTCGGGCGATCGCTCAGCCGGGAAACATCTGTGAGCAGCTGGACGCCCTTGCTGATGCGAAAAACAGGTCCTTGATCGCCCGTATAATCAGAAGCACGGAAGCCCTTCAAGCTGGTTTGGCACTCGGCGACTACTCTTATCGACTCTGGAAAATGCGGAAGGTGTAGGTGTCTGATGGACTCGAAACACTCTATCCCGGTGGCGGAGATTGATCACTTCGCTTACGGCAAGCCGATAGATTTGCCGGTTGACCCGGACGAACGGGCCCGAGTGACTCTCGTGCTACGTCCGCGCACTCCTCACCACACCATGCGCGAACATATCGGGCGCATGGCTTCGCAATTGCCCAACTCCCGGAAGTACTTTACCCGCAAAGAATTTGCTCATCACTATGGGGCAACGGAAGAAGACCTGGCGGTGGTTGCTGCTTTCGCCGGCGAGAACATGCTCGAGGTCGAAGAGATCAGCCACGCCCGGCGCCGCCTGGTTTTGCATGGGAGGTTGGCTGACCTGGAGCAGGCATTCAGCGTGACATTCATCCATCTGCATAGCGAAGACCATGGGGTGTACCGTTCCCACCGCGGAGCGGTAAAGATCCCAGCCGATCTTGAGCATGTGGTCCAAGCCGTGTTGGGATTCAGTACGCGCTCCCACTATGCCCACCCGGCGACCGCATCCGTTCTTCACGCCCGAGGGAAACTGACCGATCCACGTAGGGTGGCGAAGGCGTATGAGTTTCCCAGCCACTGCGCTGGAAAGGGCCAGACCGTCGGCATCATCTCATTGGGTGGCGGTTTCCACGAATCGGACCTCGATGCCTACTTCCAGCACCTGGGCCTTCCCAAACCTAAGATCACGGTAGTCGAAGTGGGTGACCAGAAAAATAATCCTGCTGATTCCGAAGCGATCCGTGAGTTCTGCGTCCAGAACGGCATCGCCGGCCTGCATCGAACCCGAGGTAAGTGCCATCCTTCCCCGCATCTCAGGAGAAATTCGGCCAAGAATATTGAGGCCACGCTCGAGATCACGATGGATGTGGAGTTAGTCGGCACGTGGGCGAACCAGGCGCATATCGTTGTGTACTTTACCCACAACAACCCGCGCGGTAAGTACGAAGCATTCAATACTGCTCTCCACGATGAAGTTCACAAGCCGAGCGTGATCTCCTGCAGTTGGGGCGCCCCGGAGAAAATGATCTCGCGAGTGCTCGTCGAGGAAATGGACCGACAGTTTCAAGCGGCGGCGTTGATGGGGATTACCATCTGCTGCTCTTCCGGCGATCAGGGTGATGGGGCCGATGACGCCGGCGAGCCGCAGGCGAACTTCCCTGCTTGCAGTCCGCACGTGCTGGCTTGCGGTGGTACGATGCCGCGGCCTCACGCCGAACACGCAACCGAAACTGTATGGCGCGAGAGGATCGCGGGGCATACCGCAGAGAGCGGATATGGTGAGAGTTCTATCTTCCACGCCGCCAGTTGGCAATCTGGCGTTGGGTCAGCGAGTCAGAAAGGTGGAAGAGTTGTTCCCGACGTGGCTGGCAAAGCCGATGTGGAAACGGGCTATGATCTGATCGTCGGCGGCATCCATGTTCCGGGGTGCGGAACAAGCGCGGCCGCCCCACTGTGGGCAAGCCTGGCTGCCTTACTCAACGAAGAATTGAAGACTTCGGTCGGACATATCACCCCTCTGCTTTACGACCAGCGTTGCCGCAGCGGAGTGCGCTCTGTAGGTGCTTCAGGCGCTGCGTGGGTCCCAAAAGTGGGGTTGGGAACGCCGCGAGGAACCGCGTTACTGGAGGCGCTCCGGGCAAAGTCGGGTCAAGCGGAATAAAGCTGGCGGCTGATCGACTCCCACGCTCCACTCACTTCCAGGATGTGCTGAGGCTGCTGCGCCTGCGGAGTGCCATGCCCCAAGATAGATTGTCGAATGGAGTTCAGCGCGTCCAGGTTCGCCTGGATTCTCTGCTCCCGTAGATCGTCCACCGTCTTGGTTTCCTGCTCGCAGAGAATGCTCCATAACGAAGTGCCGTTCTCAATGGCATGTGCAGAATTGGCGTTCCATACGACCGGGCCGCCGATCGAGAGCAGGGTCAGCAATCCGCTGGGGAAACCGACTGTAACCCGCTGGTCGAGGACGTAGTCGGGACTTCCATCAGCCAACTGGCCTGTGCCCCTTTCGCCCGATACTTGTACTTTGAATTGGATTGGCACTTTCCCCAGAGATCCCTCCAGCAGCACAAATGGAGTTCGCTGGGCCAACCTACGCACGCGGAGCGGGCGCAGTTTCCCAAGAGCCATTCTTAAGATGTCCAGTGTCGCGTACAGTGACCGTTCGGTTGCCAGCACCTCGATAAACTCTGGTCGGGTCAGCTTGCCGGCCCGCTCGCACGCTCGCGCAAAGGCTCTGGCGGACGGCAGATTCCCGAAGTGTCCGTTCAGGTGGAACTGCAGGTTGCGCTTCCGCGCCGCGGCGATCGCCTTCTTAAGCGTCTCTGGGCGTTGTGGATGCTCGCACAGAATGTGCACTCCGTGCCGTATGAGTAGCAGGACCACCGGCCACGCTGCAGAGCTCATGGCTGCGCACGCAAGATCAATGTTGTCCGGCAATTCCTCCGCCGAGCCGTACAGCGGAACCCCTTTCGCGGTAGCCAGATCGCGCGAACGAGCGCTGCCCTGGGCTAGTATCCCAACGAGCTCATACTTATGAGGGCTGCGCGCGAGAGCTGCGAGGTAGGCCCGGCCATAGTTCGTCCCACAAACCAGGACCCGCAGTCGCCTCATCCCGAAGTATCTCCAACGGAGTGTACCTGAGGCCGAAGTTCTTCTAAAATGCGCTTCGCATGCTTTAGATCGTGGTTATCGAAACCCTCTTTGAACTTGCCATGGACCTCAGCCAGTGACTGGTGGGCCATTTCGACTTCGCCTCTCGCCGCCAGCAACGGAGTGAGCCGAAGGTGCGCCCTCAGTTCCAACGAGACCGCTTTCTGCTGGCGCGCAATCGCTATTGCTTTGTGCAAACAGGCTTCGGCCTCGCTGTGGATCGAATCGGCTCCTTCCCGCCTTCGCCACAACAGTTCGCCTTTCCAGCGCCAGCAATCCGCCTCGAAGGAACGATCTCCCGTATTCGAAATCACAGAGAGCGCCTCTTCAACCGCCAACAGAGCTTCGTCGTACGAACCGCATTCCGCAAGAGCGGCAGCCAACACTTGCTGAAATTGGGGAATCACCAGCTCGGCACCCGAAGCCCGCCAATCCGAGATCGCCTCCCTAATCAGCTCGATCCCCTCCGCGCCCTCCTTTTCCTGATTGTTCGCCCATCCCAGCATGATTTTTCCCATCTCCAGAAAAATGGCGATCCCGTGCTCGGTACACAGAGCGATGGTCTGCTCCGCGAATTGGCGCGTCACTGCGGGGTCGTGCCTTGCGTGGTGCAGCATGGCCGCAAACGAAAGTGCGATGGCTTGACTGAAAGGGTGGTGCAGGGCGTCTGCCAACGCTAGACTCTCTTTGCTTCTTGCCACCGCCTGTTCAGGGTGCCCGAGCATCCATAGGTCCCAGGCCGAATAAGCCAGGCAGGCCACGGCTGGATCGTAGCCCCCATAAACGAATGCCAGCGAGTGGTGCTTAGGGCGATGGTAAAGCTTTAAGGACTGCTCTACATGTTGCAGCGACTCCTCGAACTCCCCGGCCCAAAACAGAGTATCGCCTATCGCATAGTGGGCCTCGAGCAGGAGTGCATCGTCCTTCGACTCCTCTGCAAGTTGAAGCATCTGCTGAGCTAATTGCAAGGCCGTATCGAGCTGTCCCTTCACCTCGTAGAAGTTCCACAACCCCCACAAGACAGGAAACAAGTGAGGACTCTGTCCCAGTTCCGCACATAGCTTCCGCGCTCGCGTGTAGACCTGTTCCACCTCTACATTCGCGAAGCCTCTAGTCGAGACCAATACCGGCCCCAGCGTGACCTGAAGTGCAAGCTCTTTCTGTGTCTTCTCCACCGACTGAGGTAGCTTGGAGAGCATCTCCAGCCCCTTTCGGGCCAAGACTGCCGCCTCCTCGTTCGCGAATACTCTTGCCGCGCGCTCGGCAGCGATCTGGAAGAACTCCGCAGCCTTGGAAAACTCACGAGCTGCCTCAAATAACAGCGCCAGTTCGTGGGCGACACTGGCTTGGGAGCCGGGGTGGAACTGCAGCAACGATTTCGCCGTCGCCGCGCTCAGACTGGTACGTCGCGTGGGAGTCAGCATGGCGTATAAGGCATTCTGGTAGAGCGCGTGCACGAAGCGGAGATGCAGAGTGAGGGTGCCGTCTGGAAACTCCTTCTCCCCGATCGCCTGGACGAAGAAGTGGATCTGCTCGATCCTCTCGAGGCGCTCCTCCACGTCGGCTGGATCGGCGGAGACGACGTCGGCTAACACTGAAGAATGGAACTGGGCGCCTTCGACACTGGCCGCCTGTAGCAGCTTGCGGTCCTGCTCGCTCAGGCTTTCGATTTTCCTCTGGATCATGCTGCGGACCGAAGCGGGAACCTCACTGCCTATCTCGTCGATGGGCTGCGCAAGGATCCAGCGGCCTTGCTCGAGAACAATGAGCTTGCGGTCCCGCAGGTCCCGCACCAAATCCACCATGAACAGGGGGTTCCCATCGGTGCGCTGCCACAGGAATTCGGCGAACCTGTGCGGCAAACGGTGCTGTGGGAACTCCAGCGCCAAGTACGCCGCGACATCTTCTTTCTCAAGGAATCGCAGGTTCAGTTCCCGGCAAAAACCGCGCACTTCCAGGTCCAGCTTGAGCTGCAGAAGTGGATTCTTACGTTCCAGCATTTCGCCGGCTCGATAGGTGAGCACTACCAGCAAGGGCAGAGAGCCAAAGTGCGCCGCAACATACGCGAGCAAGTCCACTGTTGATGTGTCGATCCAGTGGACATCCTCGAGAAATAGAAGTAGCGGACGATGCCGGCAAAGCTCTTGCAGGAACGCGAGAAACTCTCGTTTCAAACGCTCCTGAGAGGTCGCCTTCGCATCAGCCAGCCGAATCATCGCTGAGTCTGGCTGCTGAACCGGCGCCAACTCCAGAAACCAGCTCGGGGACAGCGTCCTCATGATCCGGCTGACGGTATCAGCGCTACCTGAATGCAGCAAGCTGTCCAGAGCTTCAATGATCGGCAAATATGCTTCGCCTTCCTGAAGGCGCTCTGAGCAACGGCCGCGGGCGACACCACAGGTGTGTCCGTTGATATTCAAGGAGGCAATGAATTCTTCTAAGAGTGTGCTTTTCCCGATTCCGGACTCACCCGATACGCAGACCATGGCGCCTCGCCCGGCGGTGACCCAACCCATCGCGGTGTGCAGTTCTTGCAATGGCTCGCTGCGGCCCACCGTGTGCCGGTCCGGTGTTTTCAAGAAGACATTGTCAGCGCCCGCTGCTGATGTACCGAGTCCGTTCAGCGCCTGCTCCACCTCAGCGGACGTGGGCCGCAGGCGCGCATCCTTTTGCAGCATGGAGAGCAGAAGCCGCTCCAGGGCTGGAGGGATTCCCGGGTTGATACGGGTAGGTGGTATTGGATCCTGCGACAGAATTCCGTTCGCCGTAGCAAGGGGTGACGCGGAGTGAAACGGGTGCACTCCGGTGGCCGCTTCGTAGAGCACGATTCCCAGGGAGAATATATCGGTACCCCACTCCAGCGTCTCGGCACGGGCTTGCTCGGGAGAGCAGTATTCGATCGTGCCTAACCAACTGCCCTCCTTGGTGATACCCAGCGACTGCGTCTCGCCATCCGGCGTAATGTCCACCCGGGCAAGGCCGAAGTCCACCAGCTTCAGGTAGCCGTCAGACCGCACCATGATGTTCTCAGGCTTGATGTCACGGTGCACGATTCCAGCCTGATGAGCGGCCTTCAATGCACGGGCGATTTGGATTCCGTATTCCACCAAAGCAGCGAGGTCCAGGTTTCGCTTCATGCGTCCCCGGAAGGTCTCCCCCTGCACAAACTCCATCACCAGAAAGGAGCCTGCTTCGCATTCCCCTACTTCATGCACGGTGACAATATTGGGATGGTTCAGCGCTGAAGCCGCCCGAGCTTCACGGCGAAACCGTTCTAGCGCAACAGGATCGCTGGCAATGCCTTGGGGAAGGAACTTGATGGCGACCGTCCGCCCAAGCGCCGTATCTTCGGCCTTATAGACGACGCCCATCCCGCCTCTGCCCAGCCGTTCCAAGATTCGATAATGGGAGACGATTTGGCCGATCATGTGGGTTTCTTCAATTGTATTAGGCAAACGCATCTCCGGCATGAAAACCTCTGGCCGGAAACCATCAGTGCCGATGTGGACCGCCTACAATTGCGAATTGGGAGATCAATCCGCCGGTTCATAGCGAGCATAGGCCGGCTCCCAGAAGTTGGCTTCCAGTTCGCTCCTGAAGACATTTTCATCAGCAATGGCAGCAAGCCCATCTTCGATCGCCTGCTTGCCGACAGCCTCTGCCACCACCCGGCTGACGTCTCGAGCCTTGGCTAGCGGAGGCAGCAGATTCGCCTCCTTGTTCTCCAACGTGGGAGACATCCCCGCCAACGCCTTCGCAGCCGCCATGATCATGTTGTCGGAAACGCGCTCTGCGCGTGACGCGATAATGCCAAGGGCAAGTCCAGGAAAGATATACGAGTTGTTAGTTTGGTCAATGCGGACCAAACTGCCATTGACCTCGACTGGAGCAAAAGGACTGCCGGTACCAATTAGTGCCCTGCCACTGGTCCAGTCGAGTAGTTGCTGAGGTGTTGCTTCGCAGCGCGAGGTCGGATTGGACAGTGGAAAAATGACAGGCCGATCTGTGAATTTTGCCATCTCGCGCACAGCGTCCTCTGTAAATGCTCCTTGCTGCCCCGAGACACCAATCAAGACCGTTGGTTTGGCGTTATGCACCACATCTCCCAAGCTAGTCTCCGCCTTCCCTGAAAGCTTCCACGCCTGGATATCCGATTTCTTCCGCACAAAGGCAAGCTGAGCAGGACGAATATCTTTCACCCCCTCGACGAGGAGGCCGTGCTGATCGATTGCGAAGAAGCACCGCCGGGCCTCTTCCTCGCTGAGTCCGTCAGCTTTCATCGCGTTGCACAGCAAGTTCGCGATACCGATTCCGGCTGACCCAAATCCGAGCACCGCAATCCGTTGGTCTTTCAGCGGTACGCCAGTAACGTTGATAGCCGCGAGCAGAGTCGCCGTGGCAACCGCTGCCGTGCCTTGGATGTCATCGTTGAACGTGCATAGTTGGTCGCGGTATCGCTCCAGCAGGCGCGCAGCATTAGAACCTGCGAAATCTTCCCATTGCAGAAGAATATGTGGCCAGCGACGTTTTACCGATGAGACGAAAGCTTCAATGAAGTCGTCATACTCTTGTCCGCGTACCCTTTCGTGCCGCCAACCGATATAAATGGGGTCATGGAGCCGCTCTTCATTGTCGGTGCCCACGTCAAGCAGCACAGGCAGACAACCGTCAGGATGAATGCCGCCAAGCGCCGTGTACAACGCCATTTTGCCAATCGGAATCCCCATTCCTCCAGCGCCCTGGTCGCCCAGCCCCAGGATACGTTCGCCGTCACTGACAACGATGCATTTCACCTTGTCGTAGCGAGGATCCGACAGCATCTGATCGATTCGCTCTCGGTTCGGATAACTGATGAAGAGGCCTCGAGGCTTACGCCAGATCTCGCTAAATCGCTGGCATCCTTCGCCAACCGTGGGCGTGTAAACGATGGGCATCATCTCTTCGACGTTGTTTGCGAGCAACGCATAAAAAAGCGTCTCATTTGTGTCCTGCAAGTCCCGCATATAGCTGTACTTACCGAAAGCAGCAGTCTCGATCTGTAAAGCTTTCTTGCGGCGCTGCATCTGATCTTCCAGGGTTCCCAAATGGGGAGGAAGCAGCCCATGTAGCCTGAAAACATCTCTTTCCTCATCTGTAAAGGCCGTGCCCTTGTTGAGCCGGGGATTATTAAGCAGGTCGTAACCTGAGAGCTTTGTCTTAATTGGAGCTGCGGTCTCTGGACCTGCCTTAGGAGATTGTGGTTTCATGCAGTTCTTCTCTCCGGCTGCGTAGTCGCGTGAATTCCTGCCATCACTACCTTATTCGGTTTTGTCTTCGATACGTCGCAAATTTTATGCAGGAGGCAAGCAGGCGCAAGCAGGCGATATTGAATCCAACCTTAATCTACGGGAAGTTGCAGACAAGATTTGGCTGCCCCCCAGGGATTCGAACCCCGATATGCTGATCCAGAGTCAGCTGTCCTGCCGTTGAACGAGGGGGCAGTCAAGCCACGTGTTTGGCGGCCGCGCTGAGAGCGTTCCTCACGATTGTATTGGCTGCGCCAACAGAGCGTCAACCGCGCCATTCGCGCTCTCTCAGTGTGAAGATCGGACTCCACGTGCAGTAACGCCGCATTCGACGCGCGATCCGTTTTTGTAACCAGTCAGAACTGCTCCGGCAACGGGCGCGATAGAATGACAAAGCAACCTACGCCATGGGAGAAAATTTATGTCATCGCTGATGGGAACCCTCGCATTCTCGACAGACTCGACTGAAGTTGCGCGTCGGCCACTTGAGGTCGAACAGTGCGCGCTGGTCGTGGTGGACATCCAGGAAAAGCTGCTGCCGCCGATCTTCAACAAGGAAACCATGGTGAAGAATTCGCAACTACTGATACGGCTGGCAAAGATCCTGTCTATCCCGATCATGCTAACCACGCAATACGTCAAGGGACTGGGCGGCACAGTTCCGGAGATTGCCTCGCTGCTCCCTGACGTGCAATCCATCGACAAAATGGAGTTTGGTTGTTTCGGGAGCGACGCATTCCGCTCGGGACTTAAGTCGTTACCCGGCCATCGCAATACTGTTCTGCTGTGCGGAATGGAAGCGCATATCTGCGTCATGCAGACGGCGCTGGGCGCGCTCAACGAGGGATACCTGGTGCACGTCGCCTCCGATGCTATCGGCTCGCGGGCCGAGTCTAACTGGCGGATCGGACTCGATCGCATGCGCGCGGCCGGCGCGGTAATCTCGTCCACCGAGATGATGATGTACGAATTGTTGCGGTGTTCCGGAACACCGCAATTCAAGGAGCTTCTGCCTTACCTGAAATAGAATGTCCGCGGCACTCACCCTACGCCTGATCGAAGGCGATCTGGACGTAATCCTGCGCCGCATGTGGACGATCCAAACCATCCGTTGCTTCCGGCAACGTGCCTCTGTACATCGCGATTTCGTCGCAGGCATGCTGACGAGGGCACAGCAGGCAGTCTTTGAGGGTCTTGTCGGGCAGCGCTTCCTTGGCTACAACGCGAAAGCCCATGCGCCCGAAGAAATCGGGAATACGCGTGAACAGGCAGACACAGGTAACGCTCTGGCGCTCCGCTTCCTTCATCAGAGCATCCACCAGCACGCGTCCCGCGCCTTTCCCTTTGGAGTCTGAGGTCACGGTGATGGAACGGATCTCGGCCAGATGCATTCCATAAAGATGCAGCGCACCGCAGCCGACGATTTCGCCGTCATTCTCCACCACGATGAAGTCGCGAATGTTCTCGCAGATGTCCCGCAGCGAACGGGGCAGCAGAGTCCCGTCTCCGACGTGGACCTGGATTAACTGCTCGATGGCCATGGCGTCCGGAAGTCTGGCGCTACGTGCATGCATGGGCGACTCCTGCGTAAATGGATAGTTTTGCCTTTGTTGCTTGTAGCGCCTCCCGAACTCGCGCCGGGGCCGTACCTCCGGGCACATCGTGGACCGCCAAGACGTTGTCAAGTGTTAGCGCGGCATAAAACTGCTCATCCGCTTCGATTCCGATGAGCCCGTAGTCTTGCGGGGCCAATTGCTCCAGCTCGCAACTGTTCTCCAGGCACAAGCGCACGGCTTTGCCGACCAGTTCGTGGGCGCGGCGGAACGGCACGCCCTGGTGAACAAGATAGGCGGCTGCCGCCTGCGCGTTCATAAAGCCGCGACTTGCAGCGCGATGCATGCGCTTATAGTCAAACTCAACGCTTGCCATAAACCCGGTCGCGACGTGAAGCATGCTGGTCACTTGGGCGGCAGCCGAAAAAACCGGCTGCTGCGTCTCTTGCAGGTCCTTGTTGTAGGCCAGGGGCAGTCCTTTCATGCCCATGAACAGGGCAGTCGCCTGTCCCCACACGGTACCGGCCTTGCCACGAATCAACTCTAAGGCGTCAGGGTTCTTCTTTTGCGGCATGGCACTGCTACCGGTTGAGAACTGCTCAGGCAACTTCACGAATCCAAACTCTGTGGTCGAGTAGAGGATCAACTCCTCGGCCCAGCGGCTCAGGTGCAAGGCCACGAACGACAGCGCCTGAACAAACTCAATGGCGAAATCGCGGTCGCTGGTCGCGTCCATGCTATTTGCCGTCGGCATGTCGAAGTCCAACTGCTTCGCCATCGAATGGCGATCCAGTGGAAGGATCGTGCCCGCAACCGCACCCGAACCGAGCGGACACTCATTCAGGCGCCTGCGGCAGTCGCCGAGACGGCTGATGTCGCGCAAGAACATTTCTGCGTACGCCAGCAGCCAATGCGCCACCAGCACTGGCTCCGCCCGTTGCAGGTGGGTATAGGCGGGCATTGCGTTCTCGCCCGCGGCATATGCTTGCTTCACGAATTCACCTGCAAGCTCGGACAGTAACCGACAAACTCCATCGATCTGTTCGCGGACGTAAAGGCGAAGGTCGGTAGCGATCTGCTCGTTACGGCTGCGTCCCGAGTGCAGCTTGTAGCCCACCTCGCCGGCGAGTTCCACCAGACGTAACTCGACGTAGTGGTGAACGTCTTCGATGGCAGGATCGTCGGCCTGCGGCATCTCCTCGCGCGCAATCTGCTCCAGCGCGAGAATCGTTCTGGAAAGCTCCTCTCCATTCAACACACCGGTGTTGGCCAGCGCCACGGCATGTGCCTGGCTGGCGGCCACTTCGTGCTGCAGCAACACGCGATCGAAGGGGAACGAGCGCTGCCACAGTTCGAACCCGGCGTTGGGAGTCTGGCTAAAACGACCAGACCACATCTTCATTTGGCTGCCTCCGCGTGGATGATTGCGCGCGAGCGTGCCGGCAGGCCCAGAATGCGGATGAAACCCTCCGCATCCTTCTGGTTGTAGCTGGCGCCCATGGTGAAGCTCGCGATGTCCGAACTATGCAGCGAGGTCTCCGACTTCCGGCCGACCACATCAACGTTACCTTTGTACAGAGCCAGCGTGATCTTGCCGGTCACATCGGCCTGCGAACTGCTAACGAAGGCTTGCAGCGACTCGCGCAGCGGGGTGAACCACAGCCCGAAGTACACGACCTCCGCGTATTTAAGTCCGATATGCTGCTTGAAGTGCATCAAGTCACGGTCCAGGCAGAGGGACTCGAGTTCGCGATGCGCCGTGAGCAACAGGGTTCCACCCGGAGTCTCATAGCAGCCGCGCGACTTCATACCCACGAAACGGTTTTCGACCAGGTCCACGCGGCCGATGGCATTGCGCGCACCAATCTCGTTGAGCACCTCGACCAGCGCCACGGGGTCGAGCGTTACACCATTCGCCCTGGTGGGCAGACCATGCTCAAACTCGATCGTCACTGTTTCGACAGCATCGGGCGCGTCTTGCGGGGACTTCGTCCACGTCCACGTCGTCGGGAGCGGCGCGTTGTTGGGGTCTTCCAGTTCGCCGCCCTCGCTGCTCACGTGCAGCAGGTTGCGGTCGCGGCTGTGAATCTTCTCGCGGCTTTGCGCGACGGGAATTCCATGCTGCTCGGCGTAGTCGAGGCAGTCTTCCCGCGATTGCAGAGTCCACTCGCGCCAGGGCACGATCACCTTCAGCTCGGGCGCCAGCGCCTGATAGGCATGCTCGAAGCGCACCTGGTCGTTGCCTTTTCCGGTACAGCCATGAGCTACGGCGGTTGCGGCCTCCCGCTGCGCCACCTCGACCTGGTACTTGGCGATGATCGGCCGCGCCAGTGACGTGCCCAGCAGATACTTGTGCTCATAAACCGCACCCGCCTGGATTGCCGGAAAGACATAGTCGGTCAGAAACTCCTGACGCAAGTCTTCCACGATGACTTTGCTCGCTCCGGTGGCGTACGCCTTTTGGACGACGGCTTCCATATCGTCGCCCTGACCTACATCGGCTACAAAGGCGATGACCTCGCAGTCGTAGTTTTCTTTCAGCCACGGAATAATGATGGAGGTATCGAGTCCTCCAGAGTATGCAAGTACGACTTTCTCACGCATGGGAACTCCTCGGCGGGAAGCGGTGAACACCGCCTTCCAGCAGCAAAATAAGAATAGCTTTCTGTATGTGCAGGCGGTTCTCAGCCTGGTCGAAAATAACGGAACGTGGTGAATCGATGACGGTGGCGGAAACCTCGTCGCCACGATGGGCCGGCAGGCAATGCATGAAGACGGCGTGCTTGGCGGCCCGCGAGAACAGCTTCTGATTCACCTGATACGGGGCGAAGATCTCGCGGCGTTCATCGGTCTCAGACTCCTGCCCCATGCTGGCCCACACGTCGGTGTACACCGCATCGGCGCCGTCGACTGCCTCCACAGGGTCATGGATCACGTTCACGGTCGCTCCCGTTGCGGCTGCAAGTTTACACGCTGCACGGGTGATCGCGGCGTCCGGCCCGTACCCATCCGGCGTGGCGACGGAGATGGACGCTCCCAGGCTCGCAGCCGCCAGCATCAGCGAATGCGCAACATTGTTCCCGTCACCGACATAGGCAAGATGCACATTATGCAAATCTCCAAACTGCTCCTGCAAGGTGAGCATGTCGGCCAGGGCCTGGCAGGGGTGTTCCAACTCGCTCAGAGCATTGATGACCGGGATGGACGCATGCTGTGCCATGGTAGTGACGGTCTCGTGGGAGAAGGTGCGCAACACCACCCCATCCACCCAGCGCTCTAGGTTGCGTGCCACGTCGCTGAGATCTTCGCGGGCGCCCAGCCGTGACTGCGTCTGGTCCACAAAGAACGATGTGCCGCCAAGGCCGCCGATCCCCGCTTCAAACGTCAGTCGGGTCCGCAAAGACGGCTTTTCGAAGAACAACACGATCTGCTTGCCGACCAGAGTGCCTCGGAAATTCGCAGGCGTCGCCTTTATGGCGGTGGCCAACTCGAGCGTGCAACCGAGCTCCTCCGGCGTGAAGTCCTGGATCGAAATCAGGTCGCGGCCAGTAACGCCGCGCTGCGTGTAGGAACCCAGACTCACGCCAGGGGGAATAGTTGTTGCAATCACGTCGTACCTCCTTGGGTCGACCCAGTCGTAAAAAACAAATTCAGAACGCCAATTGTTGGTTGGCGACGTTCAGAAACGTCGCTCGAGGGCGCGGTCGAACTCAGTGGCGATCATGAGGCGATCACCTCCGTGCCGCAATCGATGGGATGGGTGAAGAATCCCGGCAGAACTTCGGAGCGGGCGGCGGGCAAGATGCGCACCCGCGTAACACCCTTCTTCAGAGCAGAGGTGCAGGCAGCCAACTTCGGCAACATGCCACCGCTGACCGTTGCCTGCTCCACCATCAGGGCGATGGAATTTACTTCCAGCCAGCGAATGACGGAGCCTTCCGCGTCCTTGACTCCCGCCACATCGGTGAGATAGACGAGCGCATCCGCTCCGCAAGCCACCGCGCAGGCCGATGCCATCTGGTCGGCATTCACGTTGTAGTACTCGCCGTCGAATCCCAAAGCAAGGCTGGCAATGACCGGAACTACCCCGGCGCTCCACAAGCGCTCAATCCACTGCGAGTCAACCGCACAGATCTCGCCCACGTAGCCGAGGTCAGGGTGCTTCTTCTTGACAGCGCGGAACAGGCGCAGGTCGCCGCCGCAGATGCCGATGACCGGCTGCCCAGCGGCACCAATGGCCGCCACCAATTGCTTATTGAGCTGCCCAGCCAGGACCATCATGGCAACGTCCCGGGTCGCCGAGTCTGTCACCCGCAGGCCATCAATAAAGGTGGTCTCGCATCCCATTTGTTTGAGAGTCCGGGTCAACGCCGCGCCGCCGCCATGAACGACGACGAGTTGGTGCCCTTCGCGGCACAAGTCCGGGATGGTTTTGGCGAACTTGCTGACAAGCTCTTTGTCGTCGAGGGCTGCCCCGCCGATTTTCACTACTAATTTCACGTCAGGCCCTCTTTCTCATCAAAACCGAACATCAGGTTCATGTTCTGCACCGCTTGTCCGGCGGCGCCCTTCAATAGATTGTCGAGACATGACACCAGCACGGCCCGCTTGCCATCGGGCGAAAGCGAGAAGCCGATATCGCAATAGTTGGTATTAGCCGAGAACTTGATTTGCGGCAGACGCGCAACTCCGAAGACGCGCACCCACGGCTTTCCGGCATAGAACTCGCTCAGGGATTTCTCCAATTCCTCAGCCGTCGCGGACTTCGACAGCTTTACGTAGATGGTGGAAAGGATCCCGCGTGGAATCGGCAGCAAGTGCGGCGTAAATTGTAGTGACCCACTTTCAATTCCAAGCTGCTCGAGCATCTCGCCGGTGTGCCGATGTCCAAAAACGTTGTAGGCGCAGAAGTCGCCGTCCACTTCGACGAAGTGCGTTTTCGATGAGGGCTGCTTCCCTGCTCCCGAAACACCTGACTTCGAGTCGCAAATGATGCCATGTCTGCAAATCTACAAAGCCAGCGCGGATCCAGGGCGCGAGCGCAAGGATGATCGAGGTCGGATAACAGCCGGGATTCGCCAGCAGTGCAGCGCCTTTGATCGCATTCGCGTGCAACTCCGGCAGTCCGTAAACTGCAGCCTCATCGAATTGTGCTCCGCTTTCGCTCCTTTGCTTCGTCAAATCCATACACCTTACGGTTGGCTGGTTCTTTCAATCGCCAGGCGCCGCTCAGGTCAATAACGCGAAATCCCTCTGCGATGGCCTGCGGGACCAGTTCACGCGAGAACTCATGTGGTGTCGCGAAGAATGCGACGTCCACCCCGGCACGTTTCATGCGCTCCCACGAGAAGCTCTCCAGCGGGAAGCCACCGTTCCCTGATAATTGTGGATAGGCCTCGGCCAGATCGCCGCACCCGCCGCTCTCGCCGTTGCGCCGCAGCAGCAAGGGCTTCTTCGCTCCGGGGTGGCGGGCGAGCAGGCGCACCAACTCGAAACCTGAGTAGCCAGTTGCGCCGAAGACCGCGGGTTGTATACAGGTATTCATTTCTATGCAAAATATCCGCGTATGCGCTCGGCGAGCTGTTCGGCCGCCTTGGCGTGTGGCGCGATCGCCAGAATCGTGTCATCACCGCCGATGGTGCCCACCACGTCGTCCCAGTCTTCCGCGTCGATGGCAGCCGACACCGGCTGCGCGCTGCCGGCACTGGTCTTGACCACCACCAGGTTTTGCGCCGTCTTCACGTCGTACACGAACTCCTGAATCAATCTCTCGATCGAAGGCAGGTGGATCTCCGCTTCTTCGCCGTGCGGGGCCTTGTAGCCTTCCGGCAGTCTTCACCAGCCGGAGCTCGTGGATGTCGCGCGACAGCGTGGCTTGCGTCACCCGGTGCCCGCGCCGGTACAGGAGTCTCCGGAGCTCCTCCTGACTCGATACTTCGCGGCCTTGGATCAGGTCGCGAATTACGGCATGACGTGAAAGTTTCGACATGGTATTATTATTATACAGCCATGTGAATATAGATACACAAGAAATAAAATGTCAATTCTCTTGGCGAATTATTTCGGGCGCGAGGCGGCAAGGATTGCGAGACCCGCCGGCGAGCACGGATCCTGCCCTTTTTCCTGGGATTTACTGCATTGAGGAATCAACCAGCAAAGCGGCGATAGGCCCAGCTACGGCTTGCGGGTCAGGCGCACGTTGGTGCCTTCGCTGAACACAGCATTGGCGCCGATATGCGCCGGCGTTCCGGCGAGGAGTTGTTCCTTGCGATAGACCAGATTGCTGGCATTGTAGGTGGCCAGCTCGAAGCCATGACCGTGGGTAATGGCGTCCGTGGGACAGGCTTCCACACAGTAGCCGCAGAAAATGCAGCGATTGTAGTCGATGTTGTAAACCTTGGCGTAGCGCTCCGCGCCACTCACGCGCTTTTCAGCGGTGTTTTCGGCGGCCTCAATGTAGATGCAATTGGAAGGACATGCCGCCGCGCAGAGAAAGCAGGCGACGCATTTCTCCAGCCCGTTCTCATCGCGCTGTAAAACATGCATCCCGCGAAAGCGCTCCTGGAACATCGCGCCGCGAGTCGGACCGGGGCCATCGGGGTAGTTCTCGACCTCGGTGGGAGCGAACATCTCCCGGAAGGTAACGCTCATCCCTTTAGCGATGGCGGCAATGTTCTTAACGATACCCATGATCTTACTCAGTATAACAACAGCGTCGCGCTATGCCCGCGCCTTCAGCAACTCGTAATGGTGCTGCGCGTGACCTGCCACGATATAGGCCAGAGCCCGGACGGTGACCGGGTTACCGTTGGCCACTCCGGCGCGGCACTCGGCTTCCGGCGGCAAGGAACTGAAGAGAGCGACGGTCGCTTTACGTATGCCTTCAAGCTCGGCCATGAGGTCTTCCACGCTGCGCGAGTTGGAGTGCGCTGCGCGCACGTAGTCGTCCTGTTCGAAGCCTTGCAGCTCTTTCTGATCGCCACGGGCAAAGCGCAGCGCTCGGTACGCCATAACGCGTTCGGTATCGCAGAGGTGCCCCAGCACTTGCTTCACACTCCACTTGCCGGGCGCAGGGGCAGCGCCAGCCGCTTCCTCGGACATGCCACGCAAGGATTGGCGGTAATCCCCGATCTGCCTATTCATAAACTCGAGGACCGGGCCTTCGGGAACTCGGGAAATGTAGTTCTTGTAGAACTCGGCGTATTCGGAGCTGTCAGGACGACTCAGCATAGCGGTAAGACTTTGCCATAAAGTGGGGTGCGGCCGCAAATGTAACGGTCGAGTATCCAGCCTCCGCTTCGGGTTAAGGCCGCGGTTGTAGTGCCGTGTGAATCTGCGCGTTGGTCATAAGGGACGCAATCTTATCTTTCATGTATCGCAGCGAAACTGCATGGTGTTCCTGGTCATGAGATCCAATGCAGTCCGTTGCCAGGACAACCGGCCAATCCCGCTGATAGGCATCAATGGCTGTCATGCGAATACAGGCATGGGTGTTAATACCGGCCAGAATGATCGCGTCGGGACGGAGTCTGGCGAGCAACTGGTCAAGGTCCGTGCCGTAGAACGCGCTGTACCGTTTCTTGATCACGACCGTGTCGCTCTGGGTCGACGTCCAGTTCTGTGACGATCTGACAGCCCGCCGTCCCTTTTATCGTGATGCGAATTTGCTTGGTCCGCATTTCCGGGAAAGCGTCCTGCAGGTCTGGCTCAAATTCCTGCCGCACCCAGATCACGGGATGACCGAAACTCCGCATTGTGTTCACGAGTTCCCCAATCGACTTGACCAGACGCTGTCTTGAAGCGGGCGTCCATTGGTCGAGGAAGTCGTTGAGCATATCGATCACGATCAATACGGGCCTTGTCATCCTCGGGAACTCCAGAACTAGCCCGGGCATCGCGGTTCACATGCTGAACACTGAAGTCACCGCTACTCCAGCCCAAACTCCTTCCACCGCTTGGTCACCTGCTCCCTGGTCTTTTCGTCCATCTTGATCTCGTCGGGCCAGGGACGCGTGAAGCCCTCGGTTGGCCATTTGCGTGTGGCATCCACGCCCATCTTGGAGCCGAAATCGGGCAGCCGCGAGGCATGGTCCAGCGAGTCCACCGGCCCCAGACGTGAACTGGATGTCGCGCTCGGGATCGATGTTGTTCAGCACCTTCAGCGTGACCTCGCCGAGGTCCTGCACATTCACGTCTTCATCCACGACCAGAATGCACTTGGTGGACATCGCCTGCCCCAGCGACCAGATGCCGTTCATCACCTTGCGCGCCTGCCCGGGATACGACTTCTTAATGGAAACGATCATCAGGTTGTGGAAGACGCCCTCGATCGGCAGATTGACATCCACGATCTCCGGAATGGTCAGTCGCATCAGCGGCAGAAAGATCCGCTCCACCGCTTTGCCCATCCAGGCGTCTTCCATGGGCGGCTTGCCGACGATGGTGGTCGAGTAAATCGGGTCCTTGCGGTGCGTAATGCAAGTCACGTGGAACACCGGGTAAAGGTCTTCCGGAGTGTAGAAGCCTGTGTGGTCGCCAAAGGGGCCTTCCATGCGCAGCTCGTCGAGCTGCACGTAGCCTTCGAGGACGATCTCCGAAGTCGCCGGCACTTCCAGGTCCACGGTCTCGCACTTCACTAACTCCACCGGTTTCTGGCGAAGGAAGCCGGCGATCATGTATTCCTCGATATCTGGTGGCGCCGGAACAATGGACGAGAACATCACGGCCGGTTCGGTGCCGATCGCGACCGCGACGTCCATGCGTCCAGCAACCTGCCTTCCCTTCCGCCACGCGCGAGCCACCGCCCGAGCGCGCCATCATGTCCATACCGGCGGTCACGGGATTCGCCTCCCCGGCAGCGGCGGCTTTGCGCATCAGTTCGCGGTAATGCTCGGCCCCGTGCTTCTGGCGCTGCCAGTGCATTCCGGCGGTGCAGTTGTCGTAAACGTGCATGCGATAAGTGCCGACGTTGCGCTTGCCGGTTTTCGGATCTTTGGTTATGACCGAGGGAAGCGTAATGAACCGTCCGCCGTCCTGCGGCCAGCACTGCAAAACAGGAAAGTCGAGCAACGAAAAATTATCGTGCTTGATCACTTCCTTGCACGGGCCGGTGGAGACTTCCTTGGGGAAGAACTTGCCCATCTCGGCCAGCATGGGCAACATCTTGATTTTGTCGAGCAGGCCTTGAGGCGACTTCACATCCATGAAGAACTTGATGCGGTCGGAGATCTCGTCCAGCGAATCCACGTCGAGCGCCAGCCGCATGCGGCGCTCCGAGCCAAACTGGTTGATCAGCACCTTGGCGCCCGGCTGGCCCTTGATGTTTTCGAACAGCAACGCCGGGCCGCCGGGCCCTTGTTTGCCGCGTGGGCCCCACTTTGAGATCCGGTCGGTGATCTCGGCGATCTCCAGCACCGGATCGGCTTCCGCTTTGATGCGCTTCAGTTCTCCTGCCTTGTCCAAGGCGGAGATCCATTCCCTCAGGTCGTAGTAAGCCAAGCCATCCTCGTTTCAACGGCAACGCGCGCCGCAGATCCCTCGGCTCGGGATGACAGCCTAATAACCGTCTGTTCCTCTTGAGATAATCCAGCGAAGACGCTGGGCTATCATCTTCCCTCCCGCCAGCGGGACTGGCGTCTGGCGAGTTCAGGCCGCGCCGACTACCTCTTCTTCTTCGCCGGTTTCTTCGCCGGTGCTTTTTTGGCCGGGGCTTTCTTGGGGACCGCCTTCTTGACAGGGGCCTTTTTCGCGGCCACTTTCTTCTTCGGAGCCTTCTTTGCGACAATCTTCTTGGCTGGGGTCTTTTTAACCACAGCGTCTTCTTCTGCGTAACCTTCCTTGCCAGAGAGCATCCTTCTTCGGGCTGCGGGCTTGGCAGGCTTGGCCGGCTTAGCGGTCGCAAGTTTTTTCGCTGCAGCCTTGGTGGCGGCAACTGGCACAACGGCCTTCTTTGGCTCCGGAGCAGCGACAGTAGCCTTCTTGCCCGCAGGTGCTGGCTTTGCTTCCTGAGCTGGGGCTGGCCCGGGTACCGCAGCCGCAGGTGGGCGGTGCAGTTCCCTTGGCTTTGCGTCCCCGTTTCGCCGGAACAGGTGCCTCGCCACCCGGGACCGGGGCGCCTGGAGCCGCAGCCGCTTTCCCGCGTCCACGCCGAGCCGGAGGCGGCGGGGGCGGTGGAGGCGGTTCATACGGCTTCAGAAAATTCACAACCTCAGTATGCGATCTCAGCTTTCCATCGAGCAGCAGCAGAAACGCCTGGTCCATGACCTTCTGATATTCCGGGAGCTGGGGCGTGATTCGCATCTCAGCCATTTCCGGGAAGGGCAACTTCTCCTTCACCTGCCGCCACTTTCCGAAGAAGTTTTTCAGCTTCTGATCCACCGCCTGCTGCCTGGTCGTTAAGCTAAGAAACAGAATGTTCTCAGGCACGGCCTGCAAAAGGGTCTTCCACGCCCCCGAGGGTGTGCCAGCGTCTTTGCCGGTCAGTTTCTTCGTCAGGTCGTGGGCGCCGTGCTCCAAGTGTTTCCACTTGTCGACGAAATCGCGCCGCGGAATCATCCGCTGAATCTCCGAAATATCTTTGTCACCCATACGGCGGGTCAGAAAGTACATGACAATCGGCCCGGTTTCCACCGAGTAGCCGAGGTCGCTCATGGTTTGCCGCATCTTCACGATAGAACTCAGCTCACTGGCATCGACTTTGGCCATGCTCCAGTGCGGATGCAGCACCTTCAGCCAGCCCTCTTTTTCCAGAGCGCGCATGATATGCAGCGGATCATCTTCATGCGCCAGTTGCTCCAGTTCGTAACCGACTGCCTGCTTGCTGATGTACTCGATGTAGTCGTTCTCTTTGGCTGAGGCGTAGCGGGCCTGCGTGCGCTCTTCGAGCGGCCAGTGGAAACGCGCAGCTCAGCCGCGTCGCCCTGATCAGCCGGACCGGCTCTTCCAGAAAGGCGTAGTTATGCAAGACGCGAAGGACTTTGCTTTCGATATCGGCAACGCCGTTGAATGGATCCAACAGCAATCCGCGAGAGCCCAGATTCAACGAAAGCCCCATGGCGTTCACGGTGAAGTCGCGCCGGCGGAGGTCTTCGTTAATGGTGGCGGGGGTGATCGTAGGCGGCTTGCCGGGTTTGTCGTAAACCTCGGCGCGCGTCATGTTCAGCTCAGCCCGAACATTGCCGGGCATCAGCAAGTGCAGCGTCCGGAGGTCCTCATCCACACCTTGCACCGAAATACCCGCCTTCTCCAGTTCTCTCTGGAGCTTGAGCGGATTACCTTGGATGCTGAGGTCAATGTCGCGGATGGGAAACCCGGTGATCAGGTCTCGGATGGTGCCGCCGGTAAGATAGAGGTTTAGACCCGCGTGCCGGGCAATTTCCTGCACCAGGTTCACACCACTTTGTTGGTCCGGTGTGAGCCGGGTCTCCATGCTATAGATGTAGTCTGCCATCTAAATATATGTTTCTAAAGGCGAAATCTGCCGATGGAAGGATTCAGACGAGGGATCCTGTGTCGCTAAACTACTGAATCCATTGCCGCTGTTCCACCGTGAGACGAAAGCGCCGCCTCGGTCCCTGAAATCTGCAACTTGCTCTTACTACAGAACTTAAACGGTTTCTGCACCTAGGACGCTGCATTGTGAACAATAACATAAAGGTTTACGTTTTGGCTACAGAGTAGCTTCTTAAGGGCGCATTTTCACCAAAAGTGCGACAATCGGGGCTGAAGGAACGATTTTCCTCGGCTATGGCCACGACGCACAAGAAAGTCATTGTCCGTAAGATGGATCGCGATAGCGTGACCGGGTACGTCAGCGCTTCGTTCATTTCCGACGGCAAAGTCGAGGTGCTGAACACCGCGGGCAATGTCGTGTCCATCGAACTCAAGGACGTGAAAGGTGTGTACTTCGTCCGCGACTTGGGAGATACCGAATCGCTCCTTCGCAAGACATTTACTTCCCGGCCGCGCATGGAAGGGCTGTGGGTCCGTCTGCGCTTCCGCGATAATGAAACCATCGAAGGCATGATTCCGAACGACCTGCTGCAGGAAGGGGTGGAGGGCTTTTCCATCATTCCGCCTGACACCCGCAACAATACCCAACGCATTTTCGTTCCGCGTTCGGCCCTGGCGGAAATGACCGTTATCGGCGTGATCGGCGAAAAGAAGTCGCGAGGACGCCGTCCTGAAGACACGCGCCAGGTGCCCATGTTCACCTAGGGTGTCCGCTCTCAGTGAGTGCGAATTCCAGGTTGGTCGAGTTATTGCGAATATGAAATTGGCTGAGATCGCATCCGTGCTGGGCGCCAGACTGGAAAATGGCGATCCTGATGCCGAAATCTCCGGCGTGGCCGGCATCGAAGAGGCCACGGCGGGGACGATCACCTTCGTTGCCAACCCCAAGTATGCCGCCGCCGCCAAGTCCACCTCTGCTACGGCCGTCATCGTCGCCGAGGATTTCCCTGCCATACCAACCAGCATGTTGCGCAGCAAGAATCCCTACCTGGCCTTCGCCCGGGCGATCGACCTGTTCTACAAAGCTCCGAACTACGGCGCGGGAGTGCACCCGACGGCTGTGATTGCCGCCAGCGCGAAGCTCGGCAAAAATGCCCACGTTGCGGCCTATGTGGTGATCGCGGACGACGTCGAAATCGGGGACAACGCCGTGCTCCTGCCCCATGTGGTCATCTACCGCGGCGCCCGCATCGGGAACAACTTCTTCGCGCACGCGCACGCCGTGGTACGCGAGCATTGCACGCTCGGCGACAATGTGATCCTGCAGAATGGCGCTATCGTCGGCTGTGACGGGTTTGGATTTGCCCGCGACGATGACCACTGGGAAAAGATCACGCAGTCCGGTCCTACCGTGCTGGAGAGTGACGTCGAAGTCCAGGCCAACTCCTGTGTGGATCGGGCCAGCGTTGGGGAAACCCGCATCGCGCGTGGGGTAAAGATCGACAATCTGGTGCAGGTCGGACACGGCTCGGCCGTCGGCGAGCACACCCTTCTCTGCTCGCAGGTCGGCCTGGCGGGATCGACGGTCATCGGCAAGAACGTGGTTCTCGCCGGTCAGGTCGGCGTCGCCGGACATTGCAACATCGGCGACGGCGTCGTCGTGACGGCGCAAAGTGGCACCCACGGCGACATTCCGGCCGGCGCGATGGTGAGCGGCTCCCCAGCCTTCGATCACAAACAATGGTTGCGCGCCGTAACTATCTTCAATAAACTTCCAGAGCTTGCAAGAATGCTCCGATCGCTCATGGCCCGCCAGCCAAACCGTGCCGGTGTTGGGAAGAACAAGCCGTAGTCTCCGCATCGCGCGCCTTCGTCTGGAACTTGCGGCTTGGCAAATGCGGTGTCTCGTTTCCGGAGCAACCCAAGCGGCGTGTAAGGGATAGGGATGAGCGCAGATACCTCCGACTCGGAACCGCCGCGCCCTTTGGGGCCACAAGCCGTGGCCGCCGCTCCCATACGCGTGTTGCTGCTCGATGACCGCGAGGACAACCTCGTGCTGCGCTCAGCTATCCTGCGCCAAAAGGGCTACGCGGTGGTTACCTCGAGTTCCATCGAAGAAGCGGAAGCCAAACTGCACGACATCGACATCGCCGTGCTCGATTACCATTTGGGCGCCGGCAAGTTTGGAACCGATGTTGCCGAGACGCTGCGCCGCAAGCGTCCGCATGTCCCCATCATCATTTTGTCGGCCACTTTGGAGCGCAAGTTTGGCGGCATCGCTGACATGCACCTGCTCAAGGGCTACAGTTCGGTGGACGACCTGGTCGCTGCCCTGCAATCGTTCGAAGGGAAGAAGCGCGGGCGTCCCGTCGTGGTGGATGCGCGGGACTTCTACTATTCCCGGATCTCGATGGCCATGGGCGAGGACATTGTTCTGGAGGTCCTGGATCGTGACGGCGTCTGGCAGTACGTCAACGATTACTTCGCCGCCATGAAGCGGCACAAGCGCGCATGGTTTGTCGGCAAGAATCTGTTCGAGCAATTCCCCCAACTCGGCGACGACTGGCGCGAACTGCTGCGCACCGTAGCCGATACGCGCGAGACCTATATTGATCGCCGCGGCCTGCGTGGCGAATCGCACCTGCCCGTCAAGAGCGCGCACTGGCACTGGAACCTACTGATCTTCCCCATCAAGTTGCACGATGACCGCAATGGCGTCGTGTTCACCGCTCGCCTGATCGAGAAAAAGTAAGCAACCGAGTCAACTGTCTGCCATCACGGGCCATCTCTGGCAGCAGCGGACTGAGATTCCTTGCTTGGTACCCCCCCACCCCCCTCCCTACCTTTGTTTGCCGTAAGTTACATAGTGCGTTCATATACAACCTCGTGATTCTAAGACACTTACACGCAAGCAATAGAGCCATAGGCACTTAGCTATCCGCCCCAACTGCCTTTTTGCGGCCAGTCGGCTGCGGCCGGGCCCAGCCCTCTCGCCCGGCGGAGAGCGAAATTGCCTCTGCGAAGGCGGCCGACGTTCCATGTAGCGGAGGTTCGCCGTGGCCAGTTGCATGGCCCAGAACATGAGCCGGGCCCAGCTGGGCTCGATGTGCCCGCCCGCCAGCGCTGCCCGCACCCGTACCGTCGTGGTCCGCACCGCCTGCATGTCAACCGCCGGAGGAAGCTTGAGACACGCCAGGCGGCGACCGGCACGCGCCATTCTCCAGCGGCACTGGCGCAGACGAAGATGAGCATGGCAGTAGTCGCGTTTGTTCATCGCGGGCGCGCGGCAGAAAACGCCTCTGTCCAGGATGTGTTTGCAGGTGCGGATAATCAGGCGCGGCTCCGTCTGTCCATTTGGCGAAGTTAATCGTGAAAGCATAATCCATAAAACCTCCAGGCCGACGGCTGCCGAAGAACTGCCATCTCAGCTAGGCTGGGCGTACCCAACTTCAGCCTAGACACATGGCAAGATGAAAGTCAGCAAGAAACCACATGCTCAACTTACGAAGGTAACCATGAGAAAGATGATTATTTGCTTGACACAAAATTGAGCCATGACAAAAAGGACGATGTCGCGCTGGCAGAGCCAGGCACTTAGGTAGCGTCTGTGCCATTTTGACCCTTGCGAATAAGAAAGCCCAGAAAAGTTCTTGACTTTCAACCCAGTCTGGGACAATGCTACTTCTTCTATGTCTCCGTGCCTGGTCGTTAATGTTCCAAAAGTCCTGCACGGGTTTTCTGGGATCAGCGCCCTAATCCCCTAGAGAGTTTCGGGCTCCAAATTCTGGCCGACTCACCCACCGGATTGTTCGCCGGATGCTTCGGCCACTACGTAAGTCCTCTCGAAAATCTAGATAGCTGGAGGTACGGAATGTATCCGCCGACCCTTCGCGCTTCTGCTCGCAGCAGAATCATTCTTGCGATTTGCTTCGCCATCCTCTTTCTCTTTAACAGCACAAATGCAGCGCTGGGGCAGGAGAGTATTCTCGTCGACACCCAGTTCAGCAGCCTGAGCGTGTTGGATCTCGCATCCCAGAATCTCACCGAACTCATCAACGCGGGCCTGAACAATTGGTCGGTCGCTGTGGGTCCGAACCCGAGGCTGGCTTTTGTCGGAACTAACGGCTCCATCACCGTCATGGATCTTACGATTGGGCGTGAGGTCAAGCGCATTGGTGGAGTGTACGGACTGGGTTACTCGGCCTTCACCCCCGATGGCAAGTTTCTGCTGTTGGCTGACAACTCCACCTACACCCTGGACGTCATTGATGCCGTGGGGCTGAGGCTGGTCCGCAAAGTGAACCTCGCGCCCACCATGGGTGCTGGCGCGGCGAACAGCCACCTGGGCTCGATTGTCGTGGTCGGCACGAAGGCCTATGTCGCGACAACATTCAGACGGATCCGAACCGTCCCGCCATCGCCGTGGTTGACCTCAAAACCTTCGTGGTGAGACCTATCAAGATTCAGGCCGGTTATTTCGACTTCTACGGGTATACCTCTCCTAACGCGGCAGCCACTCCCGACGGGCAATACGTCGTGATGGTGGAAGACTACAACTCCGATTTCACATCGCACGTACTCCTCATCAGCACGAAGACGAACCAGGTCGTTCACGACTTTCCCATAACCAACGATCCGACCGGCCTGCTGGTCACCCCGGTAAACCAGTCCGGCAGTGTATATGGATACGTGTTGGGATTCGGTAACTCCGGGCTTTCGGCTATCGTTCTCGACCTGAACCCTCTCTCTCCGACCTTCGGTCAACTCCTTCCTGCAACGGAAGTTGTGTTCCAGTCATTCTTCAGTGGTGGTCAAACTGCTGCAGGCATCAATGCCGAGGGGACCAGGCTGGCCGTTGGCGGATACAAAGCCGGGAAAACTCCCCCAATCCGAATGTGCTGGTGATTGACACCGGCAAAATGTTCACTGATCCCACCCACGCTATTGTGGGACAAGCTACCGTTGCCGGAGGTACGCATCCCATTCGGAATCACCGTTGCATCGGTGATGACCACGCCGCCACTGACGGCGCCGACGGTGACCAACGTGAGCGGGCCCATTACCAACAACGTCCCCAACACGATTACCGTTACGGGCACGAATTTCGCAGCCGGCGCCCTGGTTCGCATCGGAACCACGCCGCCACTTCCCGCGACGGTGAACAGTTCCACAAGTCTGCAAGTGACGGTGCCACAAAATGCGCCCGCCCAGGCCAACCTGGACGTCATAGTTACGAACCCGAACCCCGGCGCCCCACAATCGCAGCAATTTCAAAGCGGGTTGCTGACGGGAGGCTTGACGATCAACGTCAATCCTGCTTTCCAACCGCTGTATCAGTTTGCCGCTCTTGACTTGCCGATCGGTCGGTTTCGGTGTACGAGCCGTCCCAGGGCACGATGATCAATGTCCCCAACGCTTGGGTTCCGTTCGGAATCACCTTCAACGGCGACGGGGCCGAAATTTACGGCGCGAGTACTTTACAGCGCGGATTTGTCAACACCCCGGCAGCGGTGGCGTGGAACCCGGCGAACGATAGCGTCGAAGCAGCAGTTCTATTTCCCGGTGCGCGTAGCTGCTGGCTAACTTCGGCAGTGCAAGTGTCATTGCAGCCAGCGTCAATCCGGCCACCGGCAACGCCGTGGTGTTCGTGCCGGTGAGGTACTCGCTTCCAGCGGAAGATTTGACGTGGCGTTGGAAATGGTGGACACTGACTCATCCTCGCCAACTTTCAATCAAGTCCTACAAACAATTCCCGTCGGCTTGAATAGCGCGAGCAATCTGGGAGTTTATGCCGGGGCTGCTACGCCCGACGGCAAATACGTTTATGTCGAGCTACTTGAACACTGGCACCGGGCCAGTACTCCATCGCGATCTTCGATGTCGTGCAAGGCACGGCGACCACGATCGGCCCGGAAGGCACTCGGCGTTTCGCAAGGTATACAGTACTCATATGACTGTCGCGCCCGACGGCCAATCGCTGCTAATGACCGGCTATAGCCCCAATCCTGCCGCCGGGCCTATCGCCGTGCTGGACATCGCAACCAACCCGAAGCTCCCAGCTTTGGTCACCACCATCACGGGAACACCCCCCGGGCATGTGGGCGGCGCGGGGGCGTTTTATTTCGTCAGTTGGCAAGTTGTCGGCAATCGCCTGTTCGCGCTGGATGCGTATTACACCGGCGCCATAGCGGCCTTCAATTTCGACCGCAGTAAATCCAATTTCAGTCAATTGGCGGCGCGCTTTCTGGACAGCCCTAGCAACCTGGGCAACTATCTCGGCGTGTCCCCGGATGGCGAGGTGATCTACGTACCTACATTCGATATGCTCGCGGTGCTCGACGCCAACAAACTGGTCAGCGGACAGAATCCGTTGATTACTAACATCGGGGCCTTCCGGTTCCCCTATCAAGTAACGGTCAGCCCGGTCGCCATCAATCCCGCGCAGCTTCAGGTCACGACTGCGTCGCTGCCTTCGGGCACACAGTACTTTGCCTACAGTGCGTCTTTGGCCGCTTCCGGCGGCGTTCCTCCCTACACTTGGAAGATTGTCGCTGGCAACTTGCCCCCTGGTCTGACGCTGAGCGCCACCGGTGAAATCACGGGCATACCCACCGCATCCGGCCTCGCCAACTTCATCGTGCAGGTGACGGACAGCCAGATGCACCAGGTGAGCGCGCAGCTCAGCATCAACATCCTGCCAGTCCCGGTATTGCAGATCACCACTACTTCTCTGCCCGCCGGGCCACAGGGACAGGCCTACTATGCGGTCCTGGCTGCCACCGGCGGCGTTCCACCCTATTCATGGAGCATTACGGCAGGTAGCTTGCCACCGGGTATGAATCCACTGTCCCCCGACGGTGTGATATCCGGAACGCCCACGACTCAGGGGAAGTACCAGTTCACCGTCCAAGTGGCCGATTCGGAGCAGCCACCGGTTAAGGTCACTCAGCCACTGAGCATCACTATCAATGCCTCGGGGAATACTGCGCTCCTCCAAGGTACTTACGCCTTCCTATTGAATGTCTTCACCCAAACGGCCGGGCAGGCGGCTTACCTGGGTAGCTTCGTCGCCGATGGGAACGGCAACATTACCAGCGGCGTGGTGGACTTCAACGGGGTCACTGGAGGGCCTTTCAACAGCACTTTAACCGGCACATACTCGATGGCATCGACCGGCATCGGCACCATCATCCTCAACATCTCTGGCGCGCCGCAACTCACCCTGGCGTTTGACCTCTCATCGAGTGGCAGCGGCCGAATCATCGAGTACGACGACACCAACGGCCAGGGCAACCGGGGCTCGGGCGTAATTCGCAAGCAGGATACGAGTGCGTTCTCCCTCAGCAAGATGACGGGCACTTACGCCTATGGCCTGGTCGGAGCCGACCAGGGGGGCAAGCGAATCGCCACGGCCGGAGAGTTCTTTACCGACGGGGCCGGGAACGTGACCAATGGATTGGCTGACATCAACGACAACGGAACCATGACCAGCGTCACCTTCACGGGTACGCTGTCCAACATGGACCCGAACAGCGGACGCGTCGCACTTAAAATCAACAGCTCCCTGGGGCCGTCCGACGCAGCTATTTATGTTGTCACCAGTACTGAGTTTTTGTACATCGCGACCGATTCGGTGAAAAACACGGGAATTCCTCTGTTCAGCGGTACGCAGCTACGGCAAACCGGCGCCGGCTCCTTCAACAACGGCTCGCTGAACGGAATTAGCGTTGTGCACGACCAGGACCTGAATCCCAATGGCGGCATAGCGGAAGCTCAGGTGGCATTTTTCACCGCAAACGGGGCCGGCAACTGGACATATACCTACGACCAGAATAAAGGCGGTGTTATAAGCCAAGGCTCAGACCAGGGACAATACTCCGTGTCGTCAAACGGACGAGCGACACTGGGAGGCCAGGGTCCGATCTTCTACCTGGTGAACCAGAACCAGGCATTCTTCGTTGGCCAGGACTCGAAGGTCGAATTCGGATATTTCGAGCCGCAATTGGGCGGGCCATTCTCTAACGCGTCCTTCGTCGGCGCCTTTGCCGGAGGGAACCTGGCGCCCATCGATGCCAATTTGAACAACGGAGTAAACTCGGTGACTGTGGATGGAGCTGGCGGCGGATACAGCAGTGGGGATTTTAGTGGTCCCAAAGGCCTGAACCAAACCATAGGTGACCCAGTTGTGTACAACATCGCTCCCAATGGCAGGGGCACACTCCCGGACGGAAGCGTCGTCTACGCGATCTCGCCCACCAAGTTTATTGTGCTGCCGACAAGCGGGACCGCCCAGGTGGATGTTTATGAGCAGTAACATTCCCAGTGCTGCCCATGCGCGAGCAGAGCCAGAGAGGCCACTTGAGTGTTTGCACTGCCGTTAATTGCAAGAGGCAGAATGGCTTGCTTTGCAGTTTGGCCATAAATCGGAATCCAAAATCTATTTGGAGAGGAAAATGTCATGAAGAAGCTTTTGCTCACCACCGTTTGTCTGTTACTTGTCAGTTCGATGGCCCTGGGCCAGGCAAAATCCAGGACGACCTCAAAGAAGGTGCACCGTTACGGAGGTCTTAGTTGCGGTAGTGATCCCATACTTCCCACCGATGGGGCGGCTACCTACGATTACGTGGGTCTGGGAGGCGCTCCCGGCGGTGCAAACTATTACCTTGTTCATCTGAAGGACGGGCACTCCTATAGCGCGGAGGCTTATGACTCGACGGACCCGACTATCAGCGGCACGGCGCAGTTGTCGCTGATTGCGACTGACTGCCAAACCTCCCTGCCCACGACCGACGTGGTCAGCCTCGATCCCGACCTCAGCAACGACTTCGCGGACCGGATCTCCTGGATCCAAACCGGCAATGTGGACGCCGTGCTGATCTTGACCAACAATGACTCCAGCAATTTTTACAGCTACACCATTCGCATAGTGGACACCACCCTGCACAATCCACGCTGGAGCACCTTCTCGGGCTTCATTACGCAGTACGCGCTGGTGAACAATACCAATACACCCATCAGCGGAACCCTTACCCTGATTGATAGTACCGGTGCCCAGTATTTTGCGAATGTCACCGTTCCAGCCGGGGGAGAGAATTTTCAGACAACGAGCGGCCTTAGCGTTCCAGGCAACCACTTCGGATTTGCCAATTTTACTTTCGTCGGCCCGGCCGGCGGAATTACGGCAGACGCCTATTTCATAAACGCGAACGCAACCGTAATCGTGCCGTCGACACTGGCTCCTCGAAACTATCAGCACTAGAGTGAGCGGCCGCGCCTCGGCGCGACGATGTCAGAGTGTTCTGTGTGCACAATGAAAAGCCCCACCCTGGCGGTTGCCAGAGTGGGGCGAGGTATCGAGGCCGGTTAAAGCTGCGGCTACTCTTTCTTCTCTTCGCCGGCGGCGGCTTCTTCGGCCATCTGCTTGTTCTCGGCCTCGGCTGCTTCCATGGCCTTGCGGTTCTCTTCGGCCCGCTTGGCGCGGAGTTCGGCGCGCTTCTGGCGCTTCTCGTCCAGCGTCTTCTCGCTGCCGAGCAGTTCGACGAAGGCTATGTCGCCGCCATCACCCTGGCGGAATCCGCCGTGAATGATGCGCACGTAGCCGCCCTCGCGGTCGCCGAAGCGCGGCGAGATGGTGTCAAACAGCTTGTCCACGGCGTCGCGCGTCATCAGGTAGGACGCGGCCAGCCGGCGCGCGGCCACATCCCCGCGCTTGCCGAGGGTGATCATCTTCTCGACGTGAGGGCGCATGGCCTTGGCCTTGGTAAGGGTGGTTTCGATGCGCTCTTCCACGATCAGCGAGGTCACCAGATTGCGCAGCAGCGCACGCCGGTGCTCGGTGTTCCGTCCCAGTTTCCATCCTGCTCTACGATGACGCATGTCCGTAATTCCTTAAGAATCAGTTATAAGTTGCCAGAGGCAGCGCCCAGTCAGGAAACTGGCAACTGCCCACTGACAACTCAGTCCCTAAAAGTTTGGTTCCGAACCGTAGCTCGGCAGCGATACGCCATGTGCCATGGTGGTCGAACTCCCGGGCACGGCGTTTCCCTGCTCGTCAATCTTCATGCCCAGGCCCAAACCCATGGAGCCAAGGATTTCCTTGATCTCGTTCAACGACTTGCGGCCGAAGTTCTTGGTCTTCAGCATCTCGGCTTCAGACTTCTGCACCAATTCGCCGATGGTTTGGATATTGGCGTTCTTCAGGCAGTTATAGCTGCGGACCGAGAGCTCCAACTCTTCCACCGACCGGTTCAGGTTCTCGTTGATGCGCTCCGGCTTGTCACTCAGGCCGCGTTCCTGCGCCTCCAGCTCCTCCTCGAAGTTGATGAAGATGGTCATGTGGTCCTTCAGCAACTTGGCGGCGAGTCCGAGGGCGTCGGCGGGAGTGACCGAACCATTCGTCCAGATCTCGATGGCCAGCTTGTCGTAATCGGTGATCTGTCCCAGACGGGCAGCTTCCACCGAATAGTTGCACTTGCGGACGGGCGAGTGCACGGAATCAATCGGGATGAACCCGAGTCCGAGGTCTTCGTCGAAATTCTTGTCCGCGGAGACATAGCCGCGGCCCTTCTTCAACCGCATTTCCATGTCGAGCTTGCCACCCTCGCTGATGGTGGCGATGTAAACGTCCTTGTCGAGGACCTCGACATCGGCGTCGGCCTCGATCATGCCTGAGGTGATCACGCCGGTCTGGTCGGTTCGCAGATAAATCGCTTTGGGCGCATCGCCATTCAGCCGGAACGGAATCTGCTTCAGGTTGAGGATGATGTCGGTGGCATCCTCCACCACGCCGGGAATGGATTGAAACTCATGCAACACGCCTTCAATCTTGACCGCCGTGACGGCAGCGCCCTCAATCGAGGACAACAACACGCGGCGCAACGCGTTGCCGATGGTGGTACCGAAACCTCGTTCGAACGGCTGGGCCCAGAAATGACCGTACTTGTCGGTCAAGGTCTCGGTGTCGGTGGCCAGTCGTTTCGGTTTTTGAAAACCTTTCCAAAGCATTCGTGACTCCTGTCTTTCAGTTCGGCCATGCTGCGCGGGTGAGATTCCGAAGAAGCCACGCCGGCTGATCTGGCGCGAAGGTTGCGGGAAAACGCGACGCGGATGCTCTCGCGCCGCTCGTCCACTACTTGCTGTAAAGCTCCACGATCAACTGCTCATTAATGGGCTGGTTGATGTCGCTGCGTGTGGGCAGCGAAAGCACGCGGCCCTTGTAGGCGTCGCGGTCCACTTCCAGCCAGGCCGGCGGCGGCTGATGGCTGGCAAATTCCTTCGCGGTCTCGACCACGAGGAGTTTGTTGCTCTTCTCGCGCACCGCGATCTCGTCTCCGACACTCACCTGGTAGGACGGAATATTGACCTTCTTGCCGTTCACCAGCACGTGACCGTGGCGGACAAGCTGGCGGGACTGACGGCGCGCCACGGCAAATCCGAGCCGGTACACCACGTTGTCGAGCCGCCGCTCCAGTTGCTGGAGAAGCATCTCGCCGGTGACGCCCTTGGTGCGGGCGGCGCGTTCGAAGTAATTGCGGAATTGGCCTTCCTGGGTGAAATAGATGCGCTTCGCTTTCTGCTTCTCGCGAAGTTGCAATCCGTAGCCCACGATTTTGGCCTTGCGGTCCTTACCGTGCTGGCCGGGAGCAAAGTTGCGTTTTTCGATCGGGCACTTGTCGGTGAAGCACTTTGCGCCTTTGAGGAACAACTTCATGCCCTCGCGGCGACAAAGGCGGCATACTGCGTCTTTGTACCTTGCCAAGTTACATTCTCCTTGGGATGCAGCCTGTGCATCCGGTTAGCGATCGGTTTACAGGCGCTTGGCGGCCCTTCGTCCCGATCAAAACTTAGTGGTCAGTGGATAGTGGTCAGTGGCTAGTTACTGCTGCCGATTCCAAAAACCCACTTTCGAATCCCTGCTCTGCGGCTCCGGTTCAGCGGTCGGTGGTTCCTTCTATCCACTATCCACTAACCCCTAGCCACTGCCTTTACACGCGACGGCGCTTGGGCGGACGGCAGCCATTATGCGGAACCGGCGTTACGTCCTTGATCGTGCGCACGTCCAGTCCGGCGGCGGAAAGCGCCCGCACGGCCGACTCGCGTCCCGATCCCGGGCCGCTGACTCGCACTTCCACGCTGCGCATGCCGTGATCGCGCGCCTGGTTGGCGGCGTTCATCGCGGCCTGCTGGGCGGCAAACGGGGTCCCCTTGCGCGAACCGCGGAAACCCAGCGAACCCGAACTCTTCCACGACACCGTGTTCCCCGTCGGATCGGAGATGGTGACGATGGTGTTGTTGAAGGACGCCTGGATGTGCACCAGTCCGTGGGGAACGTGCTTGCGTTCCTTCTTCTTGAACTTCTTGGTCTTGCCTTTTTTGTCCGCGGCGGCGGAGCCTGCTGGTTTAGCCATGGATTATGTCTTCCCTGCTGCTTTTTTCTTGTTCGCTACCGTGCCTTTACGCGGACCCTTGCGGGTGCGGGCGTTGGTGTGGGTGCGCTGTCCGCGGACGGGTAGGCTGCGGCGGTGACGATACCCACGGTAGGAACCGATCTCAATGAGCCGCTTGATGTGCATGGAAACGTCTTTGCGGAGATCGCCCTCGACGTTGCCCCCATCTTCGATGACCTGGCGAATGCGGTTGACCTCTTCTTCATTGAGGTCGCTCACTTTCTTGTTGGCTTCCACATTGGCCGAACCGAGAATGCTCATTGCGCGCGAATTCCCGATGCCGAAAATGTATGTCAGCGCAATGCTGATGTGCTTGTTGCGCGGAAGATCGATGCCTGCAATACGTGCCATAGTTGCTCCTAAAACCAGTGGCTGGGGTCAGGGACTAGGGGCTAGTCCGCTCTCCGATGTAGTCAACCAGGTAGTTTCAGGTTCTTTAACACCTAGTCCCTAGCCACTAACCCCTCGTTTACCCTTGCCGTTGCTTGTGCTTGGCGTTTTCGCAGATTACGCGCACCACACCGTGGCGGCGAATCACCTTGCACTTGTCACAAATCTTCTTAACCGATGCCCGTACCTTCATGATGACTTCAATTCCCTTTCAAACTCAGACGCCCGGCAAGCCCAGATCCTTCGCTTCGCTCAGGATAGCGGTGTCAGGCTCAGACGCCTGACAAACGCCGCTACTTGTATCGATACACGATCCGGCCACGGGTCAAATCGTAAGGCGATAGTTCCACCGCTACCCGGTCGCCGGGAAGTATGCGAATGAAGTTCTTGCGCATCTTTCCAGAAACATGCGCCAGCACCCGATGCTTGTTTTCCAGTTCCACCCGAAACATGGCATTAGGCAGGGGTTCGATCACCACTGCCATCACTTCAATCGCGTCTTCCTTACTCATTCAACTCCTGGATAGTTATCAGTTGCCGCTAGTCAATTGCCAGTGACCCAATGTTTCTAACAACTTCAAAACGGGTCGCTGGCGACTACTCCGTCAAAATCATCGGCCCGTTCCTGGTCACCGCTATGCAGTGCTCGAAGTGGGCGCTGTAACTGCCGTCCTCGGTCACCGCCGTCCACTTATCGTCCAGCAGCCGCGTCCCCGGCTTGCCTACATTCACCATGGGCTCGATGGCGAGGACCATTCCGTCGCGCAACTTTGGCCCGTGCCCCGGAGTTCCGTAATTCGGGACCTGCGGGTCTTCGTGCAGCCGCGTGCCGATACCGTGACCCACAAACTCGCGCACCACGCTGAAGCCGTTGGCCTCAACCAGTTGCTGCACAGCCGCGCCAACATCACCCACCGTGTTCCCCGCGCGCGCTGCTTCAATGCCCAGCACCAGCGACTCGCGAGTTACGTCGAGCAGCTTTTGCAGCTCGGGAGAAATGATGTCGCCTACCGGAACCGTAATGGCGGCGTCGCCGTAGTAGCCGTCCAGCACCACGCCGCAATCGATGGAAACGATGTCTCCCGCCCTCAGCACCCGCTTTTCCGACGGGATGCCGTGGACGATTTCATCGTTCACCGAAGTACAGAGCACGCAGGGATAGTCGTAATACCCCTTAAACGCGGGCTTCGCACCCAGTTCCCGGATCTTGCGCTCGGCCACCCGCTCCAGATCCATGGTGGTGACCCCGGGAGCAACAACGTCTCTTGCCGCTTCCAGAACCTGGCGCACGATGCGTCCACTGCGACGCATCTTTTGAATCTCCGAGCCCGACTTACATACGATTGACATTCTCTAATGCACGAAACATCTGTGCCGTCACCGCTTCCACGGGCTGATCGCCATTCACCTCGATCAAACGGCCACGGTCGCCGTAATAGGCAACCAGGGGCAAAGTCAGCCGCTCGTAAGCCTTGAGGCGTTCCGCGATAACTTCTTCCGCATCGTCCGGGCGCGCGACCAAGGTCGTGCCGTCAACATCACAGATGCCCGGGACTTTGGGAGGCTGGTAATAGACGTTGTAAATCAGCCCGCAGGTGGGACAAGAACGACGTCCGGTAAGCCGTTGCAGTAGATGATTATACTCTACCACCAGGGCGATCACAACCGGCTCTGCGCATGCCTTCTGCCCCTCCTCGTCCTTCCCAACCCGCATTTTTCCCAACTGCGCGTCCAGCCACTCAGCCTGCCGTACGGTGCGCGGAAAACCGTCCAGAATGAAGCCGCGAGCGCAATCCGCTTGCAGCAGCCGGTCCGCCACCATGTCGCAAACCAGTTCATCGGGAACCAGGTCGCCGCGCCCCATGATGTCCTTGGCCTTGAGGCCCAATTCCGTCTTCCGGGCCACGTTGTCCCGCAGAATGTCTCCGGTGGAGATCTGCGGGATACCCAAGGTCTCGGCGAGCAGCTTGGCTTGCGTTCCCTTACCTGCGCCCGGCGGCCCCAGCATGATAATAGGACCAGCCACGCGTTGCTTCGTCTTTACGTCCACTGCCGAGGAAGTCTGCGCTTCCATGCTTCCCACCCCGAGAGCCCAGCATCAGGCTCGTTCTGCCCGCTGCGACGGGCCGGAGCTTCCCGGTGGCTCCGTACTTCAGGGGATAGGGTTTAGGGGTCGGGGGCCAGTGCCAATCCCCGTTCGAATCTCTAGCCCCTATCGCACCTAATCCACTAACACCTGTCTGCCTTACCAAGTCGCCCTGCGCCCGCGGATGCGTCCGCTGCGCGGGGTGAAACCTTCATAGTGACGCATCACCAACTGCGATTCGACCTGATTGACCGTGTCCATCGCCACACCGACCACGATCAGCAGCGACGTGCCACCGAAGTAGAAGTTCACTCCCAAACCGTTGGTCATCCATGCCGGCAAGCGTTCGAAGAACGCTCCGATGGGGCCATACAGGTGATTGAGGTGAATGCCGGTGATCATCCATTCCGGAATGAAGGAGATCAGAATCAGATACAGCGCGCCCACCAGGGTGATGCGCGTCAGGATATCGTTAATGTAGTTCGCCGTCCGCGCGCCCGGCCGGATACCCGGAATGAATCCGCCGTACTTCCGCATGTTGTCCGCAACCTCAGTGGGGTTGAACACGATGGACACGTAGAAGTACGCAAAGAAGATGATTCCCACCGCGTAAAGCAAGGTGTACAGCGGTTCGCCCCACGACAACGCGCGCAGCATCGGCCCGAAATACCGGTTGTCCTTGAAGAGCGCCCCTGCGGTCTGCGGCAACGTCAGGACTGAGGAGGCGAAGATGACCGGCATAACGCCACCCGAATTCACGCGCAGCGGCAGGTGGGTCGATTGTCCGCCCATGATCTTGCGGCCGACTACTCGCTTGGCATACTGCACCGGAATACGGCGCTCACTGCGTTCCACGAAGACGATGAACGCGACCACGGCGATCATCAAGACGACCAGCAGCAGCATGGCAGGAACCGTGAACGCGCCCCACGCCTGCGACTGCGCCTTCTCGAACAAATCTATGACGCCGCGCGGCAGGCCGACTACGATGCCGGCGAAGATCAGCAACGACATGCCATTGCCAACGCCGCGCTCGGTAATCTGCTCGCCCAGCCACATGATGAAGACGCTGCCCGTGGTGAGCGTGAGCATGGTCATCAGCACGAAACCTATGCCTGGGTTATTGACGAAGGCCACTCCGCCGGACATGGTCTGGCGTTCCAGAGTAAAGGCGATTCCCAGCGACTGCACGGCGCTCAGCAGCAGGGTGAGGTAGCGCGTCCACTGGGTAATCTTCTTGCGACCCAGTTCGCCTTCCTTCTGCAGCTTCGCCAGCGGCTCATAGACCACGGTCATCAACTGCAGGATGATCGACGCCGTAATATACGGCATGATGCCGAGTGCGAAGATGGTCAAACGGCGCAACTGACCGCCGCTGAACAGGTCCACGAAGCCGAGGAAGGTGCCGCGGTTCTGATCGAAGAATTGCTGCAACAGATCAGCGTTGATACCGGGCGTGGGAATGTGACCGCCCAGACGGTACACAAACAGCAGCCCCAGCGTGAACAGGACCCGCTTGCGCAGGTCAGGAACGCGGAATACGTTGGCCAACTTCTCAAGCATGAACTGAAACCTCAAAAAACCAGTTGCTAGTGATCAGTTGTCAGTCGCAGCGGGTCAGGGTTTAGCTGACAACTGGCTACTGACAACTTCTACTTTGCCGCCGGCCTTTTCGATCTTCTCCTGCGCCGACTTGGAAAACTTGTGCGCATGCACGGTGATGGCCTTTGACAGCTCGCCCTGGCCCAGCACTTTTACCTTCGACGTCTTGGAAGTGACGACGCCGGCTTTGCGCAGCGACTCGGGCGTGATCTCGCTCTGGTCCAAATCCGCCAGCCGCCCCAGGTTCACGACCTCATACTCGGTCTTGAAGATGTTAGTGAAACCGCGCTTGGGAAGCCGGCGGTGCAGCGGCATCTGACCGCCTTCAAAACCGCGCATGATGCGCGAACCGCTGCGCGACCGCTGGCCTTTGTGGCCGCGAGTCGAGGTCTTGCCCATGCCCGAGCCCATACCACGGCCCACGCGCTTGCGCTTTTCCGTTGCTTTCCGGGGTGCACGTAAATTACTGAGATTCATTCGTATGTACCTGTCTTAGATGCCAATGGTCGGCAATCCGTTGTACCGCCAACTGACAACTTATTTCACGATCTCGACCAGGTGCGGGACCTTGGCCACCATGCCACGGATCGACGGCGTATCTTCGCGCTCAATCACCTGGTTCAAGCGAGTGAAGCCGAGCCCTTTGACCACCAGCTTGTGCTTCACGGGCGCGGCGATAGCCGAACGTACCCACTTGAGGTGCATCTTTGCGCCCGCCTTGATCTCTGCCGCTTCCTTCTTCTTCCGATTGCGCGCCATGATTACAACTCCTCGACCGATTTGCCACGCGAGCTGGCGACTTCTTTGCGGTCGCGCAGCCTGCCCAGAGCGTTGAACGTGGCTTTAATCACGTTGTGCGGGTTGGTGGTGCCGATGGACTTCGTCAGCACATTCTGCACTCCAGCCGAGGTCATCACCGCGCGGACCGCTCCGCCCGCGATGACGCCCGTGCCTTCCGGGGCCGGCTTCAGCATGACCATGCCCGCGCCGTAACGGCCGAGCACCTGGTGCGGAATCGATGTCTGCGTGAGGTTGACCCGCAGCAGGTTCTTCTTGGCTGCTTCGATGCCTTTGCGGATGGCCTGCGGAACTTCCTTCGCCTTACCGGAACCGTAACCCACAACCGCCGCGGACGGATCGCCTACCACCACCAGTGCCGCGAACGACAGGTTCTTGCCGCCCTTGACTACCTTGGTGACGCGGTTGATGGAGACCACCTGGTCCTTGAGCTGGTAATGGCCGGCGTCAAGCTTCTTCTTTACTGTTGGCATTACGTTTTCGCCCTTCGCTTTTCGCTATTCGCTATTCGCCAGTTGCCGGGTGTCAGGGCTATTTGCTACTAATCCCCTAGCCCCTAATCCCTGGCCCCTGCTTCTAGAATTCCAGTCCGGCTGCGCGGGCTGCGTCGGCCAGGGCCTTCACCCGCCCGTGGTAAAGGTATCCGCCGCGGTCGAAGACCACCTTGTTGATGCCCTTCTGCTTGGCACGCTCGGCGATCAACTTGCCGACTTCCTTGGCGGCGCTCAGGTTTCCGCCGGTGGGGCGCTTCTCGCCCTTGATGCCTTTGCCCTTTTCCACCGACGTGGCCGAAACCAGGGTGACGCCCTGCGCATCGTCAATCACCTGAACGTAGATGTGGTTCGTCGAACGATAAACGTTAAGCCGCGGACGCTCCGACGTGCCCAGAATTTTCTTACGGATCCGGGTGTGGACCTTCTGCCGCGTCTGATCTTTTGAACTCTTGGTAATCATTTCTCGCTCTTCGCTGTTCGCTAACGGCTCTTAGCTCTTAGCCTTTAGCTCTTGGCTTTCTGTTCTTGTCGCGTTAACTAGCCCCTGGCCCCTAAAACCTGGCCCTTACTTCGCGCCGGTCTTACCAACCTTCTTCTTCAGCCGCTCGTTGCTGTAACGCACGCCCTTGTTCTTGTACGGGTCGGGCGGACGCAGTGAGCGCATTTCGGCGGCGACGAAACCGACCTTCTGACGGTCAATCCCGCTGACCGTTAGATGCGTCAGCTTGGGATCGACAGTTACTTCGATCCCGGCCGGCAGCGGGTATTCGATCAGGTGCGAATAGCCCAGCGTGAACACCACCGTGTGCTTGCCCTTCAATTCGGCGCGATAGCCGATGCCGACGATATCCAGTTCCTTGGTCCAGCCTTTGGTGACACCTTCCACCGAGTTGTTGACCAGGGCGCGGACCAGTCCGTGCACCGCGGCTTTGGAGTCGTCGTCGCGGACAACCATGAGTTGGCCATCGTTGGTTTCCAGCTTCACGCCCGCCGGCATGTGCGTGGTGACTTCGCCCTTGGGACCTTTGACCCGAACCGTGTTGCCCTCGACGGCGTAGGTCACGCCCTTGGGCAGCGGGATCGGTTTCTTTCCAATTCTCGACATAGTTCGCTCTCAATTTCGGCTGTCGGCTCTCAGCTATCGGCCATCAGCTTGCTGTTTGTGTTCGGGCATCGGCCTCACTACGCTGTCAGCTCTTACTGACGGCTGATAGCTGACGGCTGACAGCCACTTAGTAAATCTCGCAGAGGACCTCGCCGCCGACGCCTTCTTTACGCGCCTGCCGTCCCGTCATCACGCCTTTGGGCGTGGTCAGGATGTTGATCCCCAATCCTCCGAGCACGCGCGGAATCTCGGTATGCCCAACGTACACGCGGCAGCCGGGACGCGAGACGCGCTTCAGGTCGGAGATGGGGGACGCATTGTCAGCGCTGTACTTCAAGTACACGTGCAGGACTTTGCGGCCCTCTTCTTCGCTCGCCTTGAAATTGGCGATATAGCCCTCTTCCTTCAGAATGCGGGCAATCTCCACCTTGAGCTTGGAAAACGGGACAACCGTCTTCTGTTGGCGCGCCTTAATGGCGTTGCGAACGCGGGTTATAAAATCTGCGACCGGATCGGTCAAACTCATGCTTTGCTTCTCCTCAAATCGTCGCCCGTTAGCTTACGACCCCTTACATCAACTTCCGGGGCCCCCATCCGGCGCCGCCTTGGCGCTCGTTTGGGGAAAATGTAAGAACCAGCCGCGACGGACTTACCTAGCACTAACCACTAGCAACCGGCAATCAGCCGATCTACTGCCTTACCAGGAAGACTTTGCAACCCCAGGGATCTCGCCGCGCAGCGCCAGGCCGCGGAAGCACAGACGGCAGAGCCCGAACTTGCGCAGGTAAGCGCGCGGGCGTCCGCAGATCTTGCAGCGGTTATGCTGCCGGGTCGGGAACTTGGGTTTCTTGTTCGACTTGGCGATATGTGATGTTCTGGCCATCGTTTCCTTTGCGCTTTTCGCTATTCGCTTTTGGCTCGTTACTCTCTAACTAGCCACTATCCACTAACCACTGACCACTATCTTTACTGGCGGAACGGCATTCCCATGTGCTTCAGCAGCGCCCGCGCCTGGTCGTCGCTGCCGGCCGAGGTCACGATCGTAATGTTCATGCCCTTCAGCTTCTCGACCTTGGCGTAATCAATCTCCGGGAAGATCAATTGGTCGCGCACACCCAGGGTGAAATTGCCGCGTCCATCGAACGATTTCGTTGGCACGCCGCGGAAGTCACGCACACGCGGCAGCGCCACGTTGACCAGGCGATCGAAAAACTCGTACATGCGGTCGCCGCGCAGGGTCACCATCACGCCGATGGGCATTCCCTCGCGCACTTTGAAGGCCGCGATGGACTTGCGCGCCTTGGTGACCACCGGCTTCTGGCCCGTGATCTGGCTGATTTCGGTCACCGCCGGATCGATCAGCTTCGCATTCTGCGTCGCATCGCCCACGCCCATGTTGACCACAATCTTGTCCAGCCTCGGGGCCGCCATGGCGTTCTCCAGGTTGAACTCTTTCATCAGCGCCGGCCGTACTTCCTTGTAATACTTGTCGCGCATGCGCGCGGTGGCGCGATTCGTCGCCTTGGGCCGTGCCGGCTTGCCGGAGGGCTGCTCCCCCTCGGCTTCTGCCTGGTCAGCCTTGGCCTTCTTGCCCTGTGGCTTAGCCTGGGCAGGAGCCTGGCCCTTCTGCTTTTCGTCTTTCTGTTTTTCGTCCTTCGCCATTCTTTGTTTCTACCTTTCTCACGGTTTCGGCTTCGCACCGGTTCGTGAGCTAGTTGTCAGTTATCAGTTTTCAGTTGCTGCCGTTGGTCACTGGCATCTGGCAACTGACTACTGACAACTCATTTCTCCAGCGTATTCCCGCAACTCTTGCACACCCGCACGGGGCGGTCGCCACGATGCTCATGTCCCACCCGGACGGGCCGGTTACAGGAAGCGCACATCAGCATCACGTTGCTGATGGAAATCGGGCTCTCCTGCTCGGCAATGCCGCCCTTGATGTTCTTCTGCGGATTGGGGCGCACGTTCTTCTTCACCATCATCACGTGCTCCACCAACACCTTGCCTCCATCGGGCATGACGCGCAACACGCGGCCTACTTTGCCCTTGTCGCGTCCGGTAATCACCCGCACCTGATCGTTGCGGCGGATATCTACACTCTTTTGCATCTCTCTCCTCAGCAACTAGCGACCAGCAATTAGCCACTAGCTTTTAGCTCTTACTCCTCGTCAGCCGATCTCGGATCGCGTCGTACCCTGGTCGCCAATCGAAAACTAGTTGCAATGACAGCTGCTGTTGCTATAAACTTCCGGCGCCAGCGAAACAATCTTCAAGAACTTTTTCTCGCGCAGTTCACGGGCCACCGGACCGAAGACACGGGTCCCGATCGGCTCATGCACATCGTTGATCAGCACCGCCGCATTCTGGTCAAAGCGAATGTAGGTGCCGTCACGGCGGCGATGCTCCTTGCGCGTGCGCACGATCACGGCCTTCACCACGGTGCCTTTCTTGGCGGTACCGTCGGGAGAGGCTTCCTTCACTGAGGCCGTTATCACGTCACCCAGATGGGCGACGAGACCGGTGGAACCTCCCAGCGGCAGAATCATCTGCAGCTTGCGCGCGCCGGAGTTGTCGGCGACATCGAGCATGGACCTCATCATCACTGCCATAATTCTTTCTCCTTGCTATGCCGTGCCCGGCGGGTGCCCCATCCTTTCGCCCGCTTTTGGCGAAAGGGCGGGTTTAGCCCACTACCGCATCAACCGGCGCCACCTGGGCCGCGCGCCGCACAATCTCTTTCAACTTCCAGCGCTTCAGTTTCGAGAGCGGACGCGTCTCTTCAATCTTCACGAAATCGCCGAGGTGCGCCGTGCCCTCCTCGTCGTGCGCGTAAAACTTCTTGCTGCGCGCCACTACGCGCTTGTAGAACGGGTGCGCCTTCTGGCGCCGCACTTCGACCACGATGGTCTTGGCCATCTTGGTGGAGACCACTTCGCCGATCAGCGTCTTGCGGCGGCCGGCCGGGGTTGCGTTGCTGGTTGCTGTGGTTTCGGCCATGGCTTACTTCTTCTCCGTCGCGGCCTTAGCGGCCGCCTTCTTGGTTTTCACCGATGCGCCGGTCGCCGCTGCCGACGGCGTCTTGGGCGCGGATGCTCCGTTGCCGCCGGCCAACTGTTTCTGCCGCTTAACGGTCTGGATGCGGGCGATGTCTTTCTTCATCTCGCGGATCTTCTTCAGGCTCTCGGTCTGTCCCATCTTCAATTGAAACTTCATCTTGAAGAGCTGGTCAGCCAGGTCGCGCTGCTGATGGTCCAGTTCGGCATCGGTTAAATTGCGAATCTTCTCAACATTCATCGTAAAAATCCTTCTCGGGCTTTTTAGTGCCGGCCCTCGCGCTGCACGAACTTGGTGCGCAATGGCAGCTTGTGCGAGGCCAGGCGCATCGCCTCGGCGGCGTCGGTGGACGAGACCCCTTCCATCTCGAACAGGATCTTGCCCGGGCGCACCACGGCCACCCAGTGGTCCGGCGCTCCCTTGCCTTTGCCCATACGGGTTTCAGCCGGCTTCTTGGTCACCGGCTTGTCCGGGAACAGGCGAATCCAGATCTTGCCGCCGCGCTTGATGAAGCGGGTCATGGCGACGCGGCTGGCTTCTATCTGGCGGTCGGTGATCCAACCCGGCTCCATGACTTTCAAGCCGAAATCGCCGAACGACAACTCACCGCCGCGCCAGGCCTTGCCGGTCATCCGGCCGCGCTGCTGCTTGCGGTACTTCACTTTCTTTGGCATCAACATAATTTTCTAGTGGCTAGTGGATAGTGGTCAGTGGCTAGAAAACTTTGTTCTAGCTTGCTTTGACCATTTACCGCCAGCTTGTCTCCAATTCGTTATCCGCCAGTTGCTAGCTACTAGTTGCTAGGCGCTTTTCTTTCTATCCACTAGCCACTATCCACTAACCACTGCTCTCAAAACGCTCCGCTCTGCACACCCTGCGGTTCGCGGCGGCGTTCCTTAAAGATCTCGCCCTTGTACACCCAGCACTTCACGCCAATCTTGCCGTAGGTGGTATTCGCCTCGGCGAAACCATAGTCAATGTCGGCGCGCAGGGTGTGCAGCGGCAAACGCCCCTGCAGGTACCATTCGGAACGCGCGATTTCATTGCCGTTCAGGCGGCCGCTGACGCGCACCTTGATGCCTTTGCAGCCGAAGCGCAGCGCCGAATCCACGGCCTTGCGCATGGCGCGACGGAAGCCCACTCGTTTTTCCAGTTGCAGCGCGATGTTCTCCGCCACCAACTGCGCGTCCAGTTCCGGCTTGTGCACTTCCTGGATGTCCACAAAGACATCGCGATTGGTGCGCTTCTGGATTTCCTGCTTCAGCTTGTCGATCTCCGTGCCTTTGCGGCCGATGATGATGCCCGGACGCGCGGTGCGGATGATGATGCGCAGCTTGTTGCCGGGACGCTCGATATCGATCGAGCTGACGCCAGCCGACTTGAGCTTCTCTTTCAGTTCGGCCTTCAGCTTGATGTCTTCCAGCAGCAGTTTGTCGTAATCGCGCTCCACGAACCAGCGCGACCTCCACGGCTTGGTAATGCCGAGGCGGAATCCGTATGGATGGACTTTCTGTCCCATAGTCTCTCTTCTTCTCCGCGACGACCGCGCTCCGGCAGCGCCGCTTCTGCCCTGGCGCTCATGCGCCGGGCGATAAACTTTACTTCTTCTTGGCTGGCTTTCTTGGCCGGCCCTTTTTTCGCTGCAACCTTCTTCTTGGCCGCCGGCTTCTTCGCGGCCGGTTTCTTTACTGCCTTCTTCGCCGGAGCCGCTGCCTTGCCGTCGGTCACCGTCGTTGCCAGATCAGCGTGGCCGTTCTGTCCCGCTTTCTCCTCCAGAGCCAGCTCGATGTGCGAGATGCGACGCTGGTAGTGATAGGCGCGGCCCATCGGTGCCGGACGGATACGCTTCAGGCGCGGGCCGTCATTGGCGATTGCGCGCTTCACGTACAGCCGATCGACATCCACCTCAAGGCCCTTCTCGGCGCTCACGTAGTTGGCGTTCTCCACCGCTGAACGCAGCAACTTGTACACCTTCGGAGCGATGCCCTGCCGGGCATACAGCAGCGTGTCCAGCGCCTCTTCCACCCGGCGGCCTTTGATCAGGCCCAGCACCAGGCGCGCTTTCTGCGGCGAGACGCGCACGTAATTCAGTTTGGCAATGAATTCCATGTCGTTTTCCTTATCTCGCCGGCGCCGGCCGGGCGGCGGTTTCGGTCGCAGCCCGCACCGAGTGCCCCTTGAAGGTGCGGGTCATGCTGAACTCGCCCAGCTTGTGGCCCACCATGTTTTCGGTGACGTACACCGGGATGAACTTCTTGCCGTTGTGCACTGCCAGGGTGTGTCCCACCATTTCCGGGATCACGGTCGAGCGGCGCGACCAGGTGCGCACCACTTTCTTCTCGTTGCGCTGGTTCATGCCATCGATCTTGGCCTGCAGGTGCGAATCGATGAACGCCCCTTTTTTGGTTGAACGTGCCATATTGTCTCAGTCCTACTTCTGTCTGCGGTTCACGATGAATTTGTCGGTCCGCTTGTTATTGCGTGTCTTGTAGCCGCGCGTCGGCTGGCCCCACGGAGTTACCGGATGACGTCCGCCACTGGTCTTGCCTTCACCGCCGCCGTGCGGATGATCCACCGGGTTCATGGCTACGCCGCGGTTCACCGGGCGGCGTCCCAGCCAGCGGGTGCGTCCGGCTTTGCCGATGGAAATGTTTTCGTGATCGAGGTTGCCGACCTGGCCCACCGTCGCCATGCAATCCACCAGCACTTTGCGGGTTTCGCCGGAAGGCAGCTTCAACAGCGCGTAGTCACCTTCTTTGGCGACCAACTGCGCCTGAGCGCCGGCCGAGCGCGCCATCTGTGCGCCCTTGCCCGGCTTCAACTCGATGTTGTGCACCGTGGTGCCGGGCGGAATGTTGCGCAGCGGCAGAGCGTTCCCCACAAGAATATCGGCTTCGGGCCCGCTGAGGATCTTCGCGCCCACCTTCAATCCCACCGGATACACGATGTACCGCTTCTCGCCATCGGCGTAGTTCAGCAGCGCGATGCGAGCTGAGCGGTTGGGATCGTACTCGATGGAGGCGACGGTCGCGGGGATGCCGAACTTGTCGCGCTTGAAGTCGATGATGCGCAGCTTGCGCTTATGTCCGCCGCCCCGATGCCAGATCGTCAGGTCACCAGAATTGCGGCGTCCGCCCGTGCGCTGCTTGGGCTCCGTCAGCGGCTTGTGCGGACGGTTCGTCGTCAGGTCGTCGTTGACCGTCGTCGTCGTAAACCGTCGCGTCGGAGTAACCGGTCTGTAAGTCTTGATAGCCATGTGTCTACTCGTTTCTCACTGCACGACCACAATCGGAGCGCGCTCACATCCGAATCCCTGGCGTTAGATGTTCTCGGCGTATTCGGGCATCTTCTCGCCCGCCTTCAACCGCACGTAGGCTTTCTTCCAGTCGGGACGATAGCCCGTGAATTTGCCGCGGCGGCGCTCCTTGCCCACAAAGTTGGCGGTGCGCACCGAGTCCACCTTCACCTTGAAAACGCTCTGCACTGCTTTCTTGATCTCCGTCTTGGTCGCCTTGGAGGCAACTTCGAAGACCAGCGTCGCTTCCGTTTCCTTTACACCCAGGCCCTTTTCGGTGATTACCGGGCGGCGCAGGATCTGATAAGCCGATTTCATTAGGCCACCTCCGCATGACTGCGCTTGGGCGCAGATGTCTTCAGCGACTCCTGCAATTTCTCCAGCGCCGGACGCGAGAACACCGTGGTTTCATACCGCAGCAGGTGATACGGATGCACCTGATTGCCGGCCAGCAGTTCCACGCCGTGCAGGTTGCGCGAGCTCAAGTGAAGGTTCTTTTCGGTCTCGCCGATGTACTTTGCCACGAGCAAGGTCGTGCCCTTGGCCTTCAGCCCATCGAGCGTCTTGCGGAACCCTTTGGTCTTGACTTCCGGAAGCTCGAAGCTCTCCACCACCACCAGCTTGCCATCGGCAAACTTCGCCGCCAGCGCCGAGCGCAGCGCGCCCAGCAGCTTCTTACGCGGGAACGCGTAATCGTAGGAGCGGGGCTGGGGGCCGTGCACCGTGCCGCCGTGCCGCCACAGAGGAGAGCGAATGGACCCTACGCGCGCGCGTCCGGTTCCCTTCTGCTTCCACAGCTTCTTGCCCGCGCCGCTTACCAGCTTGCGGTTCTTGGTGGCATGGGTTCCGGCCCGCTGCCCGGCGCGGTAATGCTTCACCGCTTCCCAGAGCAGGTCCTCGTTCACCGCGCCGAAAACTTCTTCAGCCAGTTCGAGGGAGCCGACCTTCTCGCCGCCCAAATTCACTACATCAATCGTTGCCATAGTTTCTTCCAGTTGTCAGTCACAGTTGTCAGTTGCCAGTCGCACTTCTTCGAACTGCAACTGGCTACTCTGCTACTTACTCTTCTTCGCTACCTGACGCTTCGAAGCCTTCAACGGATCGACCGTGCCGGCCCCGCTGAATCCGCGACGCTCTCTCGGTGGCTTCTTGGCCCGGCTGATCACCACGTAACCGTCCTTTGGCCCGGGGACCGCGCCCTCGACGACCAGCAGGTTCTCGTCCTTGTCCACACCCAGCACGCGCAGGTTGCGCATGGTGACCTGCTCCACGCCCATGTGTCCCGACATGCGCATGCCTTTGAACACGCGCGAGGGGAAAGCCGAGGAGCCGATCGAGCCGGGGATCTGGAACATGGAGCCGTGCGAGCCAGCGCCGCCGCCGAAATGGTGGCGCTTCACTACGCCCGCGAATCCGCGGCCCTTGCTGGTTCCAATCACATCCACGAACTTCTCGCCTTCGAACATGTCCACCAGGACTTTGTCGCCGACCTTGGTGCCGTCTTCGGGCGCCTCGCCGTCAATCACGATCGGCAGCTCGCGCAGGAAGCGCATCGGCGGCAAATCATGCTTGCCGAAGTGGCCCTTCATGGCTTTCGTCAGGCGCGACTCCTTTACGAACTCAACCAGGCCGATCTGCGCAGCATCGTAACCATCCTTGGTGACCGTTTTGCGCTGGGTCACAAAGCACGGGCCGGCCTGCAGCACCGTGACCGGGTGAACATCACCCTTGTCATCGAAGAGCTGCGTCATTCCAACTTTTTTGCCCAGAATTCCGTTGACTGCCATTTTCTTTTCCTCAACTCCGCTTCCTATTTCCGGAGGTGTTTGCACCGGGGGCTCGCGCCGCGGAAGCTTTGTTTTCTGAAGCCGTCAGCTATCCGGCGTCAGCTTTTACGCCATCTCTGGTTTAGCTCAGAGCTGAAAGCTAACGGCTGATAGCTACTTAGCTACTTATGTTCCTTGCCGAACGCCTTAATCTCGACGTCCACACCGGCGGGAAGCTCCAGCTTCATCAATGCGTCCACCGTCTGCTGCGTCGGGCTCGAGAATGTCGAGCAGGCGCTTATGCGTGCGAATCTCAAACTGCTCGCGCGACTTCTTGTCCACGTGCGGCGAACGCAGCACGCAGTACTTGTTCTTCACCGTGGGTAGCGGAATCGGTCCCGCGATTTGCGCCCCGGTGCGCTTGGCCGTGTCCACGATCTCGCTGGTGGACTGGTCGAGCACGCGATAGTCATATGCTTTCAGTCGGATCCGAATTCGTTCTTTGCCAATCACGTTAGTTTCTCTCTAATCTCTCAAAGATCATGGCTGGGGCTCACCTGCGTTTCCGCGCTCTGCCCTGCGGCGTGTGCCGCCGATTTATGAATAGGTGTGACGACCAGCGCCACACCCGCAAAAACTACTGAATAATTTCCGTGATGGTGCCGGCGCCCACGGTGCGTCCGCCTTCGCGAATCGCGAACCGCAAGCCCTTCTCCATCGCCACCGGCGTGATCAGCTCGATCTCCAGCGCCACGTTGTCGCCCGGCATCACCATCTCCGTCCCTGCCGGCAACGTCGCCACTCCCGTCACGTCCGTCGTGCGGAAGTAAAACTGCGGCCGATAGCCCTTGAAGAACGGCGTGTGCCGCCCGCCTTCGTCCTTCGACAGCACGTACACCTCGCCTTTGAACTTGGTGTGCGGCGTGATCGAGCCCGGCTTCGCCAGCACCATGCCGCGCTCCACGTCTTCCTTCGCCGTGCCCCGCAGCAGCAGTCCGGCATTGTCTCCCGCCAGGCCTTCGTCCAGCTGCTTCTTGAACATCTCCACGCCCGTCACCACCGTCTTGCGGGTCTCGCGGAAGCCCACGATCTCAACGTCCTCGCCCACCTTCACCTTGCCGCGCTCGATGCGGCCCGTCACCACCGTGCCCCGCCCTTGGATCGAGAAGATGTCTTCGATCGGCATCAGAAACGGCTTGTCGATGTCGCGCGCCGGCAGCGGCACGTTCTTGTCCACCGCTTCCATCAGCTCTTCGACCTTCGCTTCCCACTGCGCCTCGCCGTTGAGCGCGCCCAGCGCGCTGCCGCGCACCACCGGCAGATCGTCGCCCGGGAACCCGTACTTGTTCAGCAGCTCGCGGACTTCCATCTCCACCAGGTCAATCAGCTCGGCGTCTTCCACCGCGTCGCACTTGTTCAGGAACACCACCACATACGGCACCCCGACCTGGCGCGCCAGCAGCACGTGCTCCTTGGTCTGCGGCATCGGTCCGTCGGTGGCCGCCACCACCAGGATCGCGCCATCCATCTGCGCCGCCCCGGTGATCATGTTCTTGATGTAGTCGGCGTGTCCCGGACAATCCACGTGCGCGTAGTGCCGGTTCGGGGTCTCGTACTCCACGTGCGCCGTGGCGATGGTGATGCCGCGCTCGCGCTCTTCCGGCGCGTTGTCGATGGAGTCGAACGAACGGAACTGGATCTTCGGGTTGTGCTTGCCCAATACCTTGGTGATGGCCGCCGTCAACGTCGTCTTGCCATGATCGATGTGCCCGATCGTGCCTACGTTTACGTGCGGCTTGCTGCGGTCAAATTTCTCTTTCGCCATAGTGTCCTCTAATAGCTGTTATGACCAACCTTACTGAATGCTTGCTTTTCCGTGCTGCCTGGTCTCGCTTCCCTCTGCCTCGAGCTGTGCGACCGCCAAATAAATCCACTTAAGCAAGAGCAGCGTATGACCGACCTTGGCAGAACCGGGCTGCCTCGGGAGGCGCAACCACAACCCAACCTCATCCACAGCTTCAACGCGAGCTGTAAACGAATCCTTCTTGAAGACGTCCTTGATCGCATTTCGTCCTTCCGGCGACAACCAAATCGAAACGTCTTTCTTAGCTAGCAACAGTTCCAACTTGCCGACCGAAAAAGAATCCAAGACGATCTCCTACTGTTCAGTCACTGCTTCCGTTAGACTCTGCTTGAGCTGCTGAAGCGATTCGGATAATTCATAATCGACCACATCGTCTGCCAGATCGCTAGAAATGCTTACACTGCGGATTCCACCAGGGGCTTCAAACTGGACAATCCAGCGCGATTTCAAACCTTCATACAGCACCGCAGTCAATCGATAACCGGACTCCCCAGCGGAGAGAATCCGCTGCACGATGCTACCCAGCCGTGTTCCGCGCTCTCTAAGTCCCTGCTGGCCGTAAATTCTCGCAAGCTCTCCGCGCGCATACTCCTCTTCGGCGATGCCAAATCGTTTCGCCATTTCTTTCTGCTCTTCATCAAGCGGAGGCAGGTCGCTCGCAGGGGCTTCCATGGCGCGCTTCCACTCCTCGGCGGTGCTTGAGTTACTGCGAACTTGAACCTCAAACTCCCGGCCCTGCGTTTGCATACTCATTATTTCGTCCCTGCCGGACTTCTGCCCTGCACCTTGGCCACGATTTCTTCCGCCACGGCCCGCGGCGCTTCTTCGTAGCGCGAGAAGTGCATCGAGAACGTCGCGCGCCCCTGCGTACTGGAGCGCATGTTGGTGGCGTAGCCGAACATCTCGGCCAGCGGAACCATGGCCTTGATCACCTGCGATCCGGCGCGATGTTCGATGCCTTCAATGCGGCCGCGACGGCTGCTCAGATCGCCGATGATGGTGCCCATGTACTCCTCGGGCACAACCACTTCCACCGACATCACCGGCTCCAGCAGTACCGGGCTGGCTTTGCGCGCCGCTTCCTTGAACGCCATCGAACCGGCAATCTTGAAGGCCATTTCGTTGGAGTCCACATCGTGATAGCTGCCGTCGTAGAGCGTGGCCTTCACGTCCACCATTTCGTAGCCGGCGAGTACGCCGCCTTCCATGGCTTCCTTGATGCCCTGGTCCACCGGCTTGATGAACTCCTTCGGAATTACTCCGCCCACCACTTCATTGACGAATTCATAACCTTTGCCCGGCTCGTTCGGCTCGAGGCGGATCTTCACATGTCCGTATTGGCCGCTGCCGCCGGTCTGGCGGATGTACTTGCCTTCCGCCTGCGCCTGCTTGCGGATGGTCTCGCGATAGGCGACTTGCGGCTTGCCGACATTGGCCTGCACGTTGAACTCACGCATCATGCGATCGACCAGAATCTCCAGGTGAAGCTCGCCCATGCCGGCGATGATGGTCTGGCCGCTGTCGGGGTCGGTATTGACCTTGAAGGTGGGATCTTCCTGCGCCAGCTTGCCCAGCGCGATGCCCATTTTCTCCTGGTCGCTTTTGGTCTTGGGCTCAACCGCCACGGCGATTACCGGCGCCGGGAACTCAATGGATTCCAGGATGACGGGGTGGCTCTCGTCGCAGATGGTGTCGCCCGTGGTGATGTTCCTCAAGCCCACGCAGGCGCAAATATCGCCCGCATAGATCTCGGTAATGTCTTCACGCTTGTTGGCGTGCATCTTCAGCAGGCGACCGATACGCTCCGTCCGCGAACGTCCACTGATGGCCACGCTGTCGCCCTGCTTGAGGTGACCGGAGTAGACGCGGATGAAGGTAAGCTGCCCGACGAAGGGGTCGGTCATGATCTTGAATGCCAAGGCGGAGAACGGAGCGGCGTCGTCGGCTGCACGCTCAACCTCTTTCCCGGTGTCGGGGTCCTTGCCCTTGACCGGAGGCACATCCAGCGGCGATGGCAGGTAGTCGATCACCGCGTCGAGCAACGGCTGAACACCCTTGTTCTTGAAAGCGGTCCCGCAAATCACCGGAAACACCTTCATCTTGAGGGTCGCGCGGCGCAGCGCAGCTTTCAGCTCGTCCTCGCCAATGGTCTCGCCTTCGATGTACTTGTGCATCAACTCGTCCTGATCGTCGTTTTCAACGACCGTCTCGACGAGAATCTGGTGGTAGGCCTGTGCTTTTTTCTTGAGCTCTGCCGGAATTTCTTCGACCACGTACTCGGCGCCCATGCTTTCGTCGTTCCACAGGATCGCCTTCATGGCAAGAAGATCAATGACGCCTTTGAATTTTTCTTCCTGGCCGATAGGTAAGTTGAATCGCAACCGGGCGGGCGTTCAGGCGCTTGCGAATGGTGTCGATGGCGTGCTCGAAATCCGCGCCCATCTTGTCCATCTTGTTGATGAAGCAAATGCGTGGGACCCCGTACTTATCGGCCTGGCGCCACACGGTTTCCGATTGCGGCTCGACTCCGTGCACGGCGTCAAAGACGGCGCAGGCGCCGTCGAGCACGCGCAGCGAGCGCTCCACTTCGGCCGTGAAATCCACGTGGCCGGGCGTATCAATAATATTGATCCGAATGTCTTTCCAAACGCAGGTGGTCGCGGCCGACGTGATGGTGATGCCGCGCTCCTGCTCCTGCGCCATCCAATCCATCGTCGCCGTGCCTTCGTGGACCTCACCAATGCGGTGCGTGCGTCCTGTGTAGAACAGGATGCGCTCCGTGGTGGTGGTCTTACCGGCATCGATGTGGGCCATGATGCCGATATTCCTGCAATGTTCTAATGGGACCTGTCGTGCCACAATTTTCTCGTTTCCTGCTGCCAGCACCTGCGCCGGCCTTAACTCTTTGGTGATGCCGCCCGGGACGGCAGCCTGCATCTCCTACCAGCGGTAATGGGCGAAGGCTTTGTTGGCCTCGGCCATGCGGTGCACGTCTTCCTTCTTCTTGATGGCGGCGCCGCGGTTGTTGGCCGCGTCGAGCAACTCATTCGCCAGTTTGTCCACCATGCCCTTTTCGCCGCGTCCACGGCTATAGGTCAAAATCCAGCGGATGGCGAGCGAAGTCCGGCGATCGGCGTTGACTTCCACCGGCACCTGGTAGTTGGCGCCGCCGACGCGGCGGGTCTTCACTTCCAGTACCGGCTTGGCGTTCTCCACCGCCTTCTTGAACAACTTGATGGCCTCGTCGCCGCCCTTCTCTTCGAGCTTCTTCATGGCGGTGTAGAAGATGGACTGGGCGGTGCTCTTCTTGCCGTCCCACATCATGGAGTTAACAAACTTGTTGACCAGCGTGGACTGGTAGACCGGGTCTGCCAGCGGTTCACGCTTCGCGATATGTCCTTTTCTCGGCATAGAACCTCGACTAAGCCTTCGGCCTCTTGGCCCCATACTTGGAGCGGCCCTGTTTGCGATTGGCGACACCGACTGCGTCCAGCGTGCCGCGAACCACGTGATAACGAACGCCCGGCAGGTCTTTCACACGGCCACCGCGGATCAGCACGATCGAGTGCTCCTGCAGGTTGTGGCCGACACCGGGAATGTAAGTCGTGACCTCGATGCCGTTGGTCAGCCGCACGCGCGCGACTTTGCGCAGCGCGGAATTGGGCTTCTTCGGCGTCTGGGTGTACACGCGGGTGCAGACGCCGCGCTTCTGCGGACAGGACTGCAGCGCCGGACTCGCCGTCTTGTACTTTGGAGCCGTCCGACCCTTGCGCACCAGTTGATTAAATGTAGGCACTCTTTGCCGCTCCTTACGTTCTTCCGGCCGGCTCTCGACCGGCACAGCTTTCGACCCATGGCCGCACAACTCATGGCGGCGGGACGCAAATTCTGCGCGCGCCTTCCGCGGCGCGTGTAAATCTCCCAAGCAGGGACTGGGCAGCAATCTTGCATGGCCCACCGGGCCGCTCTGCCCATACTTCCCCGTTTACCCACAAGCTCGGGGAGTCTTGGTTTCCAATCAGGTTAAGCGAACGACGGTGGCGCCGTGATCGTTCCGCGAGCCAGCGAAAACGCTGGAGCGGACTTCAAGAACGAGGGCACTCCGTATCGTTGCCTCGGCCTGCATACCCACCGAAAAGCTTCGGTGGAAGCGCAGGCACGTTTCAGCGAGGAATATCCTGCAACAAAATTCTACAGGATAGGAATCTATACAGCACAGCCGACAACTACAGGCAGGCCAAGGATGACTCGCAGAACCTTTTTAATATAACAACTCTCGCGCCCGACGTCAACGAAAAGCAGGCATGCCCCCGCGCAAAAGAGATCTGCGGGCGCAACGGCAACTCAAACCGGCCGCCGGGGTTTCAGAGTTGGGTTGAGAAGGAGCCGATTCTCAGAGCGGCGGGGCGGCTTGCCGAAACTGTGAGTAGACTCTACACTGAGGGTTTTCCGGCATCCATTTATCTATCTTGATGATTTTGCTTCACACGTCCGCCGGCACTACGGTTCGGCGGGGAGGGTACATGCAGCGGTTTTCGGTGGTTCCTGTCGTGGGCACGCTTTTAGCGGTCATTTCTCTTGTTCTTCTTGCGGCATGCGGCGGAAGCACTACCCAGACCCCAGTGGTCGCCAGCATCATTCTCACCCCGACCACCCTTTCGCTAAACGAAGGCGGGAGTGGGCTCGATCTCCGCCAGCGCTACAAATGCTGCCGGCACCTTTATCGCGGCCGACATCACGTTCACCAGCAGCAACCCCGCTATTGCGAGCGTTTCCACCGGCGGCCTGATCTGCGGCGGCGTATGGGACGCCACCTTCGTCAACTGCAATGCAACGAAGGGGCAGGCGGGAGTCGGTCAGGTGACCATTACCGCGACGTCTGGGACAGCCACGGCCAACATGACCGTCTACGTGCACGAACAAGTGGACCGGGTTGAGGTCATCCCTCCCAGCGGTTGCACCAGCATGGGGAACCTGGTGACCGCGTCCACCTACGCCTTTAGTACCTCCGCGCCGGGGTGCTCGCAAGCTTCGCCATGTGACATCACTTCCACTGTGGGGCCCATTACCCTTGGTTCAAACGACTTGACTGTTGTCGCGAACTCAGCCGGGATAGAACCGACTTTCTCTCCGACTACGAATAGCCCGACCTATACTTCGGGCGGAACGATTACCGGTTCCTCTGGCCAAACCTGCAACCTATCGAATTTCACCACTCCCAGCACGGCCGGGATAGACCCGACTTTTAACCCGGTTACGAACAGCCCAACGTACACTTCGGGCGGAACGATTAGTGGTTCAGCGGGACAAACCTGCAGCTTATCCAACTTTAACGGTGTCACTGGCGCCACGGCCACCGTTACTTTGACCGGCGCCAATACGATTGTCAGCGGTGCCGTTCTGACCGTGACGGCCTCCGGGTACGGCGCGACTACACCACCAACCACCGCTACCTTGGGCAATGGCACAGCTACGTGTAGCGGCACGGCAACCGTCATTACAGCCCTGACTACTGGCGGGTCTGGTCTTGGTGTCATTGACGCCAAAGCAACCGTTACTTTGACGGGGAAGAATACGATTGCCAGCGGAACGCATCTGAACGTCACGTCGCAAGGGTACGGCGCCACTACCCCACCAACGACAGCCACGCTGAGCAATGGCACAGCGACCTGTAGCGGTACGGCGACGGTCATTACCGCACTAAGTAGCTCTGGAGTTTTCACGGCGGAAGGTCCGGGTGCGACCACGATCTTTGGCAGCGTCTCGGGAGTCAACAGCGTCGGCGTACCCTACATGACTTGTCCCGTGGTCCAGATTGCGGTCCAGAGTGCCACCGATTCAACCACCTATTTCACCCTCGCCACAGGGGGGACGCAGCCACTCATTGCTTACGTGACCGACAGTATGGGCAACTCCATCGCGCCCCAGCTCACCTGGGCCTCGTCGGCCAACGCTGCCGTCACCGTGACTAGCGGAGGCAGTACCACGGCGACCATTACGGCTGCCGCCCCAGGCACCGCCTCGATCACAGCGACCTGCGGCTATCCTGTCTGCAACAACGGTGTTCCCGCCCGGTACAGCGAGGGTGTTGTCACCGCGAACGTTACCGGTTCAAACACCACCACGGTCTTCGCGGGAAGCACCAACTCACTGTCGCTCTTTCCCATCAGCACTTCCACCAACCTAGTCGGCACAGCTATCACTCTGCCTTATCTGCCGAATTCGATGATCAGTGATTCCACCGGCACGAACCTTTATCTGGGCTCCAGTTCCGGCCTGATGGTGGTGAACGTGGCGTCAAGTACTGTGACCACCTACTGCGGTGAACGGGACCGTCATCGCGATTTCGCCCAACGGCGGCTACCTGCTGTTGTCCGACAACATTGGGAACGTGGTGTACAACTTCGTCATCAGTACCCAAGGTCTTCCCTTCACCAATCCGGGGATCACGACCACCTCTGGCGCCTATACGCCAGACAGCAACTTCGATTCCTGGATAAGTACCAACCAGCTGCTGGCTGCATATCCGACAGCGTTTGTGAGCGCGACCCCTCTGCCCTACACGACCAACGCCATGGACTTCATCGCCCAGGGTGGGCTGACGTACATTACCAGCAGCAGTGGCCATGAAATTGATGTGCGCTCCACCTGCGACCAAAGTGAGGTTCAGGTGCTGCCCGCGAATAACCCCACGCTCATCAAGGCCATTCCCAACGGTCTCGGCGCCGTGGCAGCCGACTCGCCAGCCGTCGATGTGATCTTGACCGGGCTTCTGGGTCCGGGCTGTCCCATTACGACGCCCAGCCTCCTGGCGCCCGTTGATTTGGGCGTGGGCCCTTTTAAGGCGCAACAGATGTTCATGAGCAGTGACAGCTCGCACGCCTGGATCATCCCCAGCGACCTGCCGGAGTTGCTGGGTTTCACAATTTACGGAAGCACTCCCTTGATCATTCCCTATACCGGCAATGTCATGGGGCTCAGCGGCGGCATTACGATGGATAGCAGCCAGATCTACGTGGGGGCCAGCGAGGGCAATGTTCATCGCATTGCGGTAGCCAACGCTGCCGACGTGCAACAGATCTCTGTGCCCTTGAAGGATGTCAACGGAAACTTCGTGGCGCCGAACCTGGTGTATGTGCTGCCGCACTAAGAGCGGGAACCCAGAACCGGCTGCTGGAAACTAGGGTTTCCGCGGTGACGCTGCGTCTTTGGTGTGGGCTTCGCCCAATTCACGGGCCACGCTATCCAGCACTCCATTGATGAACTGCACTGACTCCGGCGTGGAAAAACGGCGCGCGATCTCCAGCGCTTCGTTGATGACCACCGGAGCCGGCGTGCCCGGAAAGCCAAGAAGCTCAGCCACGCCGGTGCGCAGTAGATTGCGGTCCACGGCCGCCATACGATCCATGCGCCAATGCTCTGCATTGCGCTCGATCAACTGGTCAACTTCTTCGGCGCGTTCGGAGGCTGTGCGGAAGAGGTCGTCCGCAAAGCCACGAACTTTCTCGTCGAGATCTTTGCGTTCGCTCCAGAATGTGCGGCGGACCTCATCGGGGTTTTGCTTTCCCATTTCCAACTGAAACAGCATCTGGAGCGCCAGTTCGCGCGACTTCCGGCGGGTGCCTGCTTTGCTCATCGCGTGCCATCCGGCGCGCTTGTCGTGCGGCTTGCCACCAGTTCGCGCAGCGATGCCATCTCCACCGCCGTCAGGCCCGCTTCAAATCCCTTGTTGCCCGACTTCAGCCCGGCGCGATCGATGGCCTGCTCCAGGGTGTCGCACGTGAGAACGCCAAAAGCATGCGGCACTCCGGTCTCCTGTGCTGACTGACCGACGCCACGGGTCACCTCGTTGGCAATCACCTCATAATGCAGCGTGCCGCCACGCAGCAGGCATCCGATGCAAACGATTGCGTGGTAGCGTTTGGTCTCCGCAAGTTGCCTCGCCGCCGAGGGAATTTCGAATGACCCGGGCACATGCACGATCGTGACGTCGTCCGGTTTGGCGCCGCACTGCCGCAACGCTTGCAGCGCGCCCTCCAGCAATCGCTCGGTAATGAAGGAGTTGAAGCGGCTGACCACAATGGCGAAGCGCTTGCCCGTAGCATCCAGCGAAGCTTCGATGCCCCGACTCTCGCCCGGCTTCTTGGCATACGTCACGAAACCAATCCGCAAACCGCTCACTTCCACTTCAAACAAGCGCGCGCCGTAAGGTGTGTCGCCAATCTCTTTACGGATTGACCTGGCGCGGGTGCCCCACTCGACCGGGGTCCCCGACGAGTGCCGTCTTTGCACTCGTTGGGGTGGTTGTCGCCGTCCTTTGGCGACAGGGTGGGAGAAAACTTCTTCACGATCTCCCAGGCCCGATCAGCGTCGGAGACTTCCACCATGGCATCGACACTGGGAGCATCGGGCGCAGCGATGAGTTCGATGCCGCCGCTCGGAGCCAGCATCTCGATGCCGTGGTTCCCGCCTTCGTGCCACTCGTTGCCGGGCGCGAACCCCAGCGCGCGAAATAGTTCGAGCCCAGGCTGGAGATCATCCAGCGACCGGCCCAACACGCGAGGAAAAACAATGGAGCGAATCATAAGAATCAGTTGTCAGTGGCCAGTTTTCAGTTGCCAGCGACCAGTCGTTCGACAACTGACAACTGGCTTCTGACTACTTGCCCTTGAACTGCGCCGGGCGCTTCTCCAGGAATGCACGCGTGCCTTCGTTCTTGTCCTCGGTGGCGCAGCACACGCCAAACAGCGTGGCTTCCAGGAACAAGCCATCAGCCAGCGTCATATCGAAGCCACGGTTCACCGCTTCCATCGAGTACTGGATGGCGAGCGGTGCGTTGGCGATGATCTTGGACGCGATCGCCTCGGCGCGAGGAATCAGCTCGCTTTGCGGAAGGACTTCGTTAACCAGGCCGATGCGATATGCCTCCTGCGCCGTGATCATCTCGCCGGTCAGGATCTGCTGCATCGCCAGGCCCTTGCCCACCAGCCGCGACAGCCGTTGTGTGCCGCCGTAACCGGGAAGAAGTCCGAGCTTCACCTCGGGCTGGCCGAGTTTGGCATTCTCGCTGGCCAGGCGCATGGTGCAGGCCATCGCCAGCTCGCAACCTCCGCCCAGCGCGAAGCCGTTGATGCAGGCAATCACCGGCTTGCCCAGGTTCTCGATGGAATCGACAATGGCTTGCCCGCGATGGGTGTATTCCTTGGCCGACACCGGCGTTTGCTCCGCCAGCTCGTTGATGTCGGCGCCCGCAACGAAAGCCTTCTCGCCCGCGCCGGTGAGGATAACGACGCGAACCTCGGCATCATCTTTCAGGTTGGCGAAGAGCGTCTTCAACTCCTGCATGGTGGCCATGTTCAGCGCGTTGAGGACCTTTGGCCGGTCAATGGTGACGTAGGCGATCTGGTTTTTCTTTTCGAACTTAAGGTTTTGGAAGTCGGTCATCGATGTCCCTCTCGGATCTTGCGCTTTGAAGGGGCACGGCTTCAGCCGTGCCGTAAAAATGCTGACATTTATATTGGCTTTAGCCACCGAGGGACTTCGGTTTCGAGACGAAGTGCGAGTTCCCTCAGGGGCTGAAGCCCCACTCTCCACTCCCACGTAACGGCACGGCTGAAGCCGTGCCCCTTCAAAACCTGCCGTCTTCACCTACCGCTCTGCAACATCTACTCGGGCTACGCCGAGCTTATCCCACTGCGTGAGACTTGATCGTCGCCGCGTCAAACCTTTACGTCCTGCAACCCGCTCGATGATTCCTCATCACAGAAACTTTCCCGGTACGGGGTTCTTCGGGTCGCTGTAATCGTAAAATCCCTTGCCCGACTTGCGACCATACCAGCCCGCCAGCACCAGGCGCTTCAGCAGCGGAGGCGCAGCGAACCGGCGCTCTTTGAATTCTTCGTACATGACGTGCGTGATGTAGTAAGTGGTGTCCAGCCCGACGAAGTCCAGCAGCATGAACGGACCCATCGGATAACCGCAGCCCAGCTTCATCGCTTCATCAATGTCGGTAATGGAGCCCACACCCTCCTCGTACGCGCGAATCGCATCCAGCAGGTACGGCACCAGTAGACGATTCACGATGAAGCCGGTCTTGTCGCTGGTGCGCACGGGCACCTTGCCCAGAGCCCTGGCGAACTCGATCGCCGTCTCGTAAACATCGTCTGCCGTGGCAATGGTCTTCGCCACTTCGACCAGTTGCATCATCGGCACCGGATTGAAAAAGTGCAGTCCGATGAAGCGCTCGGGCCGCTTGGTCGCCGTCATCAGCTCGGTGACTGAAATCGAAGACGTGTTGGTGGCGAAGATTGCGTCTTTCTTGACGATCGAATCCAGTTGCGCATAGGTCTTCCGCTTCTCGGCAACGTTCTCGATGATGGCTTCGATGACGATGTCGCAATCGGCAAGATCAGCCATGCTGGTGGTCCCATTCAGCCGAGCTTGCGCCTCGGCCTTCTGCTGGGCGGTGACGCCGCCCTTGGAGACCATGCGACTCAACGACTTCTCCACGCCGGCAAAACCTTTGTCCAGGAACTTCTGCTCCTGTTCGAGGACAATTACTGGGAATCCCGCGGTGGCCGCAGCTTGCGCGATCCCGGAGCCCATCAATCCGCAACCCAATACTCCAACTTGTTTGATGTCCATGTCTGCGTCTTCCTTTTGAATGAATCGAGAATTAAACCGCTGCGATGATGCCGTTGCGACGAATCTAGGATGTTGCTTCCGAGTGCTATCTTACTTTGCCGGCGCTCCCACTTCCGTGATCCTGGTGTTCTGCAAATTTACAATCTGCCATTTTCCGTCGCGTCGTTCGGCAACGATGGTCGGCCGCGCCTCAAGTTCTGACGGAGCTCCGCCTTCGAAAAATTGCAAATACTGCCTGAGGGAAACGATAGCGACATCGGGACGAAGGAACCGAATCTTCTCCACGCTGTAGCGAACGCTGCTGCCCTTGTAGATGGTGCCGAAGATCATCCGGTGTCCGGTGGCGATCGCGGCACGCCCGGTGTAATACCCGCCCAGGATGTGAATGAAATCAGCGTTCTCCGCAAAGGCCTCGGCAAAACTGTCGCCGTCGGCAGCATTCCACGCCGCCTCGAGCTGGTACACCATTTCGTGCAGAGACTTTTCGTCGTTAGTCATGCTCATGTCTCTGTGAAGCTACTGTCCAATAGCCTTGGCCTGCCCCTTGATGGGATGCTGATCAGCGATTGGATCTTTGCCGGCTGGCGCACCCTCCGGAGTGACCATGGTGTTCTGAAACGTCACGATCTTCCAGGCACCATCTTGACGCTGTAGTACCATCGTTGGCCGCGCATTGATTTGCGGCGGCAGCCCCGGCGCCGAGGTCTTGAGCGTTGAAAAGATGAATACGATGGCCACATCGGGACCGGCAAAGCGAGTTTTCTCCACCTCGAACTTCACCGTGCTTCCCTTGTAGATCGTGTCGAAGATGGCGCGGTGGCCTCGCTCGATACTGGTGCGGCCGACGAAGTGTCCGCCGAGAATGTGGACAAAGTCGGCATCGTCAGCAAACGGCGCCGCAAACGCGGCGCTATCACCGTTGTTCCAAGCCGTCTCTAGCTCCTCGACAATCTGGCGCAGGATCTGTTCGTCGTTCGCCATAATCTCTCTCCTTACTGCCGCTGCAAATTTTCGACGATCACCGCAATTCCCTGCCCGCCGCCGATGCACGCCGTCGAAACTCCGTACTTGCCTTTGCGGCGACGCAACTCGTTGAGCAACGTGATCACCAGCCGCGTTCCAGTTGCGCCCAGCGGATGTCCTAGCGCAATCGCTCCGCCGTTCACGTTCACCTTGTTGCGATCCAGCCCAAGCTCCTTCTCGACCGCCAGATACTGCGCCGCGAAGGCCTCGTTCACCTCGATCAGGTCAATGTCATCGAGCTTCAATCCGGCTTTCTTCAGCGCGATCCGGGTAGCCGGGACCGGCCCCGAGCCCATGATCTTGGGATCCACGCCTGCGATTCCCCAACTCACGATGCGACCCATCGGCTTGAGATTGCGTTTTTCAGCTTCGGCGAGTGGCATCACGACGACCGCTGCGCCAGCATCCACGATTCCGCTGGCATTGCCGGCAGTCACGCTGCCGTTCTTGCCAAATGCCGGTTTCAGTTTTTTCAGGCTCTCCATCGTCGTCTCGGGACGCCGGTTGTCATCCTCAGTGAACATCTCGCCCGTAGGCTCGCCCTTGCGATTGCGCAGAGGCACCGGCGCTATCTCTTCCTGGAGGCGCCCCGCCTTGCTGGCATCGTCGGCGCACTTCTGGGAGCGCAGCGCGAACTCGTCCTGCATCTCGCGCGTGATGCCCTGCTGCTCCGCATAAAGCTCGGCAGTGTTGGCCATGTACAGGCCGCAATAAGTGTCGAGCAGCATCACCATCAGCGAGTCTTCCAACTTGCCTTCGCCGAAGCCTACGCCCCAGCGCATGCCGCGGATTACGTGCGGAGCCTGCGACATGGACTCCATGCCACCGGCCAGCGCGATCTTCGACTCGCCGAGCTGGATCATCTGCGCAGCGGTCACGATGGACTGCATTCCCGAGCCGCACAAACGGTTGACGGTGAGCGCCGGGGTCTCGATCGGCACCCCAGCCTTGAGCGCGACGTGCCGCGCCCCGTAGATGGAATCTGACGAGGTCTGCTGCGCGTTACCCATGATGCAGTGGTCAATCTCGCCCGGCTCGACGCCTGAGCGCTTCATGGCTTCCGTGGCCGCGATAGCGCCCAGGTCCATGGCGGTGAAGTCGCGCAGCTTTCCGCAGTAGCGCCCCATCGGTGTACGAGCGCCGTTAACGATGGCAATATCCGTAGTGTTCGACATGATTGGTATAGGAATTAACGCGAAGCGTTGAGCAAACTCTTGAGTCTATCAGCGGTGGAAGAAACGCGGCAACCGGCTGAATAGCATCATCAGCGCTGCCGAATTCTGTCCCATTCCCATTGACACCTTCTCCGGAACATAACAGGATGCTTCGCAGCAGATTCGGCGGAGCATGTAATCCCAAAGGTCGAATATTTTGTCGACAGCAGACCATAACCAGCCGTCCTCCGGCGCGAGCGGCCGCAGGTGGTTTGTTTCCGCCCCGGTGGCAGCCATCCTGTTGACCCTCGCCTGCGGTGGTGGCCAGTCGGCTTCCGAGCCAAATCAGCCCAGCCAGCCGCAAGTTGCTCTTACCCGACTCAGCACGGACACGTTCACCAACTCTGACAGCCAGCACGCCACCGAGGTCGAGCCGGGGATGTTGGCTTCTGGTTCAACCATGGTTACGGCCTTTCAGGTGGGCCGCAGATTCAATGGTGGAGCATCCGATATTGGGTTCGCGACGTCAACCAATGCAGGCGGCCAGTTGGACCAGTGGGTTTCTTCCAGGTATCACCACTTCTGCCAGCGGTAGCTACTTGCGGCGAGCGATCCTGTCGGTCGTCTTCGACCGGGCGCATGGCGTCTGGATTATCACCTCACTCGCGGTGGCTGCGGGAACCGACCAGGTGGTGGTCAGCCGCTCGGCCGATGCGATGAACTGGGGAAATCCCATCATCGTGAGTGCGACCAACGACTCCGACAAGCAATGGATCACTTGCGACAACACTTCCAGCAGCCCTTATTACGGTCACTGCTACATGGAGTGGGACGACCCCAGCAAGCCGGCGAACGGCCTCATCTGGATGAGCACTTCGACCGACGGCGGCCTGACCTGGAGTGCCGCGGTGAACACCGCCGATCTCGCCACTGGCCTGGGCGGCCAGCCGATGGTGCAGCCCGGCGGTACAGTCGTCGTTCCCATCGAAAATGCGATCGGAACGCAGATGCTGGCTTTCACTTCCACCGATGGCGGAGCCACCTGGAACGCTGCAGTCACCATCTCGACCATCACCGATCACGTCGTCGCCGGCAATCTGCGCACATCATCGCTGCCCTCCGCCGCGATGGACACGAGCGGCAGGGTTTACGTCGTCTGGCAGGACTGCCGCTTCCGGGCGAACTGCTCGTCCAACGACATCGTCATGAGCACCTCGCCTGACGGGAGCAACTGGACTGCCCCGGTCGGCATCCCCATAGACCCGGTCAGTAGCACGGTCGATCACTTCATCCCTGCGCTGGCGATCGATCCTGCCACCAGCGGCGGCTCGGCACGGCTCGCCCTGATTTACTACTTCTACCCTACCGCGCAATGCCTGATTTCGACTTGTCAACTCAACGTTGGTTTCGTTTCCTCACAAGATGGAGGCAATACCTGGACTGGCTCAACCACGCTTGCGGGACCGATGTTACTGAGCTGGCTCCCGAATACATCGTCGGGAATGATGGTGGGCGACTACGTCGCGATCGCGTTTTCAAACGGTCATGCCTACGGCGTGTTCGCCGTGGCCAGGGCGAACTCCGGAACCGTATTTGACGAGGCGATCTACACCACCACGAATGCGACTCTCGCCGCCGACAATCGGTCGTTCCGAGCCGTGATGAAAGCCGAATCAGCCGTCACGCGAAATTCGGACCACGAGCCCAGAAAGTTCTACGACCTGGATCACGAACACCCGATTCAGCCGCGCAAGAAGTGAGTCGATGCCTCAGACCGGGCTGTCCGCTTCCGAACAAGAGATTGTGAATCCGGACGCAGTACCACCTGTTTACGTCGGACCGGAGCACCGTATCCTCCACGTTTCCTGATACTTGCTCGCCGAAAAGTGTGGCCTTAGACGTGTAGTTCAAGCACAGGAGAAGTTTCTTCGGCGGAGCGCATGAGCCGCGCGGCGGCGGCGGTGAAGTGAGCCTGCGGCGCAAGCTCCGAGTCAAGTTCCGAGAATACGAGGTAGCCGCGTAGCGGCGGCACAATTCGCAGAGTTGGCTTGAAAATCGTTCACTGTGAGGTGAGGACGATGGCAAAGATTGAGCGGGTTCGCCAGGATGTCTCAGCTTCCTTCGGGGCCGACGACATCAGACAGCAATCGGAAAAAGGATGGAAGCTGGTGGCCGTCGAGTGGCAACGCGAGTTGCCCGAAGAGGCGACCGAACCAAGTGTCCCCGCGGAAGTCCCTTTCGGCCTGCAAGTGGCTACGGAGCCTCCGCCACGCCTGGAAGAAAACCCGACAGAGCGAGAGATTCTCTACCTGATCATGGAACTGACGATCCAGGACGGACCCTATTCGGCAATCTCCGATGAACTCAATCGCAGGGGCTACCGGACTCGCCAAGGCACGAAGTGGACACCGGTATCGGTGTTTCAGATGTTGCCCCGATTGATCGAGGTTGGACCGCGGATCTTCGCGACGGAGGAATGGCAACAACGCCGGCAACGCCTGGCCAAGCTTGCTTCCATGTAGAGCGACCGCAGAAGGAGTTGCTACTGAATCCTATCGGTCAGCGGGTCGCCCCAGGATTCGCGCCATGCTCCGAAGGTCTCTTCGCACGCGTCGCAGTACCACTCAGGACTGTCGGGACGGATGCAGCGCCCGCCCAGAACATATCCCTCCTGATTCAGCTCCAGGGTCGTGTCCGTCGGCAGTTCCCCGTACGCGATCTTCTTCACGTCTTCGTTGCTGTCGCACCTGGGGCAGTTGGGAGCGTCGCGATGTTTCATCCCTGATAATTTCTACTTTTCGGGCAACATCGGTCAAGTTCAGGGCTGGTTAGCGCAAGAAAAAACGGTGCAGTCACCGCAGCTGCACCGCTCGGAAGCACCTCGTTTCGGAAAACCTGTTACATCGACTGCCAGACGTGCTCAACTTCCTGAAGGACGTTGCGGCCGGCCTCTCGCACGGCACGCTCTGCCCGCTCCTGCCACGATTGGCCACCGCGGCAACGAGCTGCGAACCCGAGTTGGCAGCATCGTGCTCCGCGTCCACAGCGAAATCGGCCAAGTCGGCAGCATCGGCCTGCTGCGAAACTTCCTCGAATTTATCGGCCGCGAGTTGAACACTTACGGTGCGCGCGGCAAGGCGATCAGCCAGAGCCGCAGTCTGGAACTGCATCCTCTGCGCGAAATCATCCGGCAGGCTGGGCGCGAAGGAAATTGGTTGCGATGAGCCGCGGGCCATCTTCGCACGCGATCTCATGGCTTCGCGCTGTGCGCGCTCAGCTTCGCGCATTGCCATCTCACGAGCGCACCGGGTCGCTGCCATGCTCTGCCTCGCTGCTTGTTCAGCAACTCTTGCCTGCACCGCCGCGATCGGGATGTTCAACTCGGCCAGCATTTGCGCCTCTTCCGCACGGCCGGGACGCAGACGCTCCTGCGCTCTTAGCCGCCCATTGCGAGAAGGCAGATAAATCCGAGTTGCATTTCTCGCCCGCAATCGCTCCCAGTTGCTGAGCATGCAGCAGCGAAACATGTTGCAGCGATCGGAAGCCACGGGAAAATACCGTGAAGGTCGCTATGATCGCCAGGGTCGCTATCAGGTATCTGCGCTCCATACTGCCTCCCCATGCCCCTACAGACGTGAAACCGGCAGGATCGTTAGGATTTTTTTCTGCCGATTATTTACCGTCATGACACCTTGGATATACACGTAGGTTGCCATTTCGGAGTGTCCTGTAAGCTTATGAAGCATGAGCGTTGCGCAGTACGGCGATTCGACCAGATTCTGTTTACGTCCGAATTCAGACTTGGTTTGTCCACCAGCGGACATACTTGGTCGTGCGGTGCCCGCTCCACTGGTTCTCAACTGACAGCGAAGTACTGCAGCCGTCCACCAAACTACGGCGAACCCGCGCGTCAGGCGGGCAGACCGGATAGCTTCGGAGCGTCGGCGGTGCCGGCTTTCGTCCGCAGCGCTTCGGCCACCCGCGCCAGCAGAATGTCAACGGAAAACGGCTTCTGCACATAGATGCCCGACGAGTGCCCCATCACATTTTGCAACACGTCACGGTTGGCATAACCGGACATGAAGACCGTGGTCAGGCCGGGCTGGAGCTCTTGCAGATGGCGGGCCAGGTCGGGACCATTCATTCCCGGCATAACCACGTCCGACAGCAGCAGCTGGATACGCCCTTGGTGCTCAGTCGCCAGCCGCAGGGCCTCTTGCGGGCCATCGGATTCCAGGACGTAGTAGCCCGCCCGTTCGAGCACTTCCCGCGTAACTTCGCGAACGATGGACTCGTCCTCCACCAGGAGGATGATAGTTTTGGTTACTCTTGCAGAGCCGTATGACGTAATCGGTTTTGCGCAGGGTATGCTCATCGGATTCACCGCCCTTGCCGGCATGCAAACCACACCCTGACAAAGGCAAAACCCCTGCCAATTGCCCACGGAAAGGCGTGGGCGGAAGAAGTACGGCGGCTGCAAGCACATACGAAATAAAAGCGAAAGTTGAGCGATGGCTTAGCTTGATCCAGATCGGGAGAATTCCCGATTTGACGTTCCGTTTCGGCAATACTCCGCGGGCAAACAGGATTAACATGGAGGCGTGCAATCCGGATTTCAATGCAGCTATTGCGGCCAGTGGAACCAGGCCGAGGTGGACGAATCAGCCGGCTCGCCGCAAAGTTATGTGGAAGACTGCCAGGTTTGCTGCCAGCCTAACTTGTTGGTGGTGAGGTTCGACGCCCGGGACGAGCGGTTCGTGATTCGCGCCGAACGCGAGAGCTAAAGCAGTTCCGCAATTGCTGGATCTCTGGGCCGCTTGGGTAGAGCGGCGCTTCAGCGCCGCGTCCAGACGCACCCCAATGGATTCCGTGTCTTCAGCCCGTGCCCACGGGCTGAAGCCACGGGTCAAGTAGCGAGCGCGCAGCGCAGGCCTGAAGGCCTGCTCTACCGAGACACAGCAACTCTGAATCTGCTCTACTCGCGCAAATGGCGGTGGAAACAAATAACTTAGCGGCATGCCCGGCCGAAAGCGGCAATTCTTGCGATGTGTGCTGGAGAGGTTCACCCATCGTGACTTTGAATCGGAACGGTGCCCGCCGCGTCAAATGAGTGAAGCATGTATGATTGTTCATAACACTGATCCGATCTTTGAAAGGAGCGCTTATGGCCAACTCTCGTCCTTCTTTTACCAAGCGCCAGAAAGAACGTGCACGCCAGGAAAGACAAATTGAGAAAGCGCAGAAGAAGGCTGAACGTAAGCAGCAAGGCCCTACGCCTTCAGGTGAGCCCGTTGCCGAGCTGGTGGTTACCCACGACGAGGATGGCCAGCCGCAAGGCTTTGATTTTCACGATTTTAAGTAGCAGGTAGCGCCGAATTGGGTGAGGCTTTCGCGTCCTACTAAATGGGGCTGGCGGGCAGCTTGAACGCTAAGTTCTGAATTGCGCCTCCCTTCTGTGGTATAGTGTTGTCAGACGCTTTTAGCCACGGTTCGCTTGTGGTGCGACAGTCCGATTCGATCGTGATCTGTTTCCCGCCTTTCCTGCTTCCCGTTCGTTCTCAGCGCCAATAAAAACTACCGAGCGGCATCCGAAGTATCTTCGCGAATCGCAGTTGCTTGCACCTCGCGAGACGCCCCTCCAGAAAGTAAGATTCGATTGACACAGTTTTCAGATTTTCCACTTTCTGCTGATCTCCAGCAGAAGTTGGCCATTGCCCATTTCACCACTCCCACCGCCATTCAGGCGGAAGCGATCCCGCACGCACTTGCGGGCAAAGACATTCTGGCCACCGCCCAGACCGGGACCGGCAAAACGCTGGCGTTCTTGATCCCATTGATCGAGCGCCTTCTGCCGACGACTTCACGCGACGTGGAGGCCCTCATCCTGGTGCCCACGCGCGAACTGGCGATGCAGGTCCATGAACAATACGAGAAGTTGCGCGCCCGGAACCTGCCGGCGGCTGCCCTGGTTATTGGCGGTCTCTCCGAGAAAGCGCAGATTCAGGCGCTTCGTGCCGGGACCAGGGTGGTTGTCGCAACCCCCGGACGCCTGGAAGATTTCCTGCGCCGCAGACTGGTGCGCCTGGAGAAGGTCAACATGCTGGTGCTGGACGAGTCCGACCGTATGCTGGACATGGGCTTTCTGCCCGCGATTCGGCGCATCGTCGCGGTGTTGCCGCGCACGCGCCAGACGCTCTGCTTCTCGGCGACGCTGGAAGCATCGGTCGCCGCATTGGTCAACGACTACATGCGTAATCCGGTGCGTATCGCAGTGGGTTCGAGTTCGAAACCGGCAGACACCGTCGAGCTGCATGCATTCGAGGTGTCCGCTGCGCAAAAATCCGATGTCCTTCGCCAGTTGCTTTATGCGGAGAAGGGACGGACCCTGGTTTTCGCCCGCACCAAGCGCGGCACCGAACGGCTGGCCAAAGGCCTGGTGCGTGACGGCTTCGCGGCCGCGATGATCCACGGCGATCGCTCGCAGGCCCAGCGCTCAGGCGCGCTGGCCGGCTTCGACCAGGGGCGATTCAAAGTGCTGGTGGCCACGGATGTGGCATCGCGTGGCATTCACGTCGAGAATGTGGCCCACGTCATCAACTTCGATTTGCCCGCGATCCCCGAGGACTTCATCCATCGTGTCGGGCGCACAGGACGGGCCGGACTACCCGGACGCGCTTCCACGCTGGTGGCAGGCGCCGAGGTGGGCGAGCTTCGCGCCATCGAGCGGGCGCTGAAATTGAAGATCGTGCGCAAGCAGTTGAATGGTGCGGAGGCTGTCGTAAGCGATCGTCCTCTACGCAGCACTCTCCCCTCGCGCACCCTTTCGGCCATGGCCGGCGAGGTGTTTTGCTAGAACTGTTCGAGCAGTAAACATCGCCGTCACGCAGGGTTCCCCACCCAACCTTCTTTTGGTTGGGTGGGATAGCCTAATCTCGTCATGCTCGGTCGCCCATTCTTCGTAGAGTTCTGATCTCCCACACATTCGCAAAAAGCGCGAATGTGTGGGGCACCCGCTTCGTCTTAGAGTGGGCCACCCGCCCGCGCGAGACCGATCTGCACAAGCTTACAGACAAGTCGTACCAGTACCCCAATCAATCCAAACAGAATCGCGTTCCCAATGAGGCTGATTGCCACCACTGCGCCGATGCTGTGGACCACGGTCATGAACATCAGCATATAGAACGGGCACAGCCAAGCGCCTATGGTTATTAAATCTATGTGCAAACCGTGCGAGAACGGGAACGGCAGCAGCAGAATTACGCCAACGACAATCGCAAAGAACTCGCCGAGCACGGCCCCGAATAGGAATGACCTCCCAACCGTCAGCTTCATTGCGGAACCACCCCTAACGACTGCTCGACATGTAATTCCATCATCAACTCGCCGGGAACTGGGGGGTGCCCCACCCAAGCTGCTTTTGCTTGGGTGGGATAGTCCTGTAATCTTCGGCGCGCAACGGCATTCCCATCCGTTCCCGCCTGCGCCCAGTCCACTCCGACTCGATCTCCACCACGCCTTCGGCGCCGGTGAAATAGTGACGAAAGCTGCTCCACGGCCAATCTTCCGGTTTCTCCACCAGCCCGCGTTTGACCGGATTGCGATGCATATAGCACAGCTTTTCTTTGCGTTTCTTCGACGTCCAGACATTGAAGTCGTAATAACGCGCTTGCCAGAAGTGCTCCCGTCCGCCGATCAGTTTCCGGGCCACAGACTGCTTCAGGGCCTGCAACGCCCTCGCCAGTGTGCTGCGCTCCGGCTCGCTGACCAGCCGATGCACATGCTCCGGCATGATCACGTATCCGGTGACATAAAAGCCGTAGCCCCGACGCGCTCGTTCCAGCGCGAGTTCCAACAACTGTTTAGCGTGCGCACCGGCCAGCAGCGGCTGACGGCGGTAGCAACTGAAGGTGATGAAGTGCAGGTCACGAGCCTGTTGGTAGCGCTTCAGTCCCCAGGGCATGAGCGAAGCGTACACCTAAACCTGGATCGAGCGCTGTGATTTGGACCGAGAATCCCCACTCAAGCAAAAGAAGCTTGAGTCGGGGCACCCTCAGGATGGTTGCCTGGGCCACCCGCCCTAGTGATGCAGTTTTGGCAAACAGCATCACTACCGGAAATTGTCATTGCGAGATGGCTTCAGGGACCGAGGAATCGGCTGCTCGGTCAAGGGGAAATGCGCTTGAAGAAAAGCAGGTCCCTCGTCGCGGTTGACCGCCGCTGCCAGCGGTGTATATTCTCCGGCCATGTCACACATTGATTCGCACCCGCCAGGCTCATTTTGCTGGATCGAGTTGGGCACCACCGACCAGCCCGCTGCCAAGTCCTTTTACGGATCGTTGTTCGGCTGGACGCCATCGGACATGCCGATGGGACCGGACGATTTCTACACCATCTTTCAGCTCGAAGGCCGCGACGCCGCGGCTGGCTACACCTTGCGTCCCGACCAGCGCGCGCAGGGAGTGCCACCAAACTGGATGCTCTACATCATGGTGGCGAGTGCCGATGCCTCAGCCAAGCGCGCGAAGGAGTTGGGCGGAACGGTAATCGTGGACGCCTTCGATGTCTTCGATGCGGGCAGGATGGCCGTGTTGCAGGACCCCACAGGCGCTTTCTTTACCGTATGGGAACCGAAGAAGAGCCAGGGCATCGGCATCGGCCACGTTGATGGCACGCTGTGCTGGGCCGACCTGAGCACACCCGATCCGCAGCGCGCCGGCAAGTTCTACGGCGACCTTTTCGGTTGGCAGATGCTGGCTGATGACGAAGACCCCGAGCACGACTATCTGCACATCAAGAACGGGGAGCACTTTATCGGAGGCATTCCGCCGGCGCGGGACCGCAATCCGAATGCTCCGCCTCACTGGCTGGTGTATTTCCTCACCTCCAACTGTGATGCCGCGGCAGACAAAGCAAAAGCAGTTGGGTGGGCAAGTTTACGTGCCGCCGATGACCATAGAGAATGTTGGCCGCATGGCCGTGGTGGCGGACCCGCAGGGTGCGGTGTTCGCGCTCTTCCAGCACATACCACACGCGGCAAAATAGCCGCGATTCAGCTTGCGCCGCTTGACAGGGCTGGCAGTTAGGTTATTCTGCACAGACCCAGTGCACGGTCGAGAACGTCAGCACTCGGATCTCTGGCTGGTGGAGGCGATAGCGATGGCAAAAGGCAAAGGCGACAAGAAGAGGAGCGCTCGCTCAGGCAAGGACTCGGAACGGTTCCACCAGATCAGCCAGAGCACTTCACAGATTGTGAAGGACGCGGCTGCGTTGCTCGATGAGGAGGTTGCGGCGGGCATCGTCGCAGCCAGAAAAGTGCAGCAGCGATTCCAGAAGGAGCGGCGCATCGACTCCGCCGACTTCCAGGAAGCCCTGCACAAGTTCCAGGGTGATGCCCACGAAGTGGTCGGCATGCTGACCACGCAGTTCGACCAGCTTCGCTCCAAAGAAAACTCTGAGTTGATTAAGCGCCTGGTCTCCAACACCCACGACGTGGTGGACCTGGCAGTCGAAATGGTCAACATGGGAGCGGAGATCGCGGGCCAGTTGGCCCAGGCAACGCTGAAGAAGGGTAACCTGGACTCCCGTGGCAAACGCAGCCGCTGATCCGGCTCCTCGCCGACGACGAGCGCCCAGGGCGAAGGATTTTTTTCAGCAACAACTGGCTGCTTACCGCGATCTCACCCAGCAGGCGCTTCTGGACTTGATTCCGGCCGAAGGCCCGCCTTATCTCTACGATCTCGTCCCGGCGTATCCCAGCCGTTTGGGCAAAGGGCTGCGCGCTGCCTTATGCTTTGCCACCTGTGCCGCGTTCAGCGGCAGCCAGCGTCTGGCCCTCAACAGCGCGGTGGCCATCGAACTGTTCCACAACGCATTTCTCATCCACGATGACGTGCAGGACGGCAGCGAACAGCGCCGCGGCGCACCTACGCTGCACTCCGGCTACGGCATTCCCATCGCGGTCAACGTGGGGAACGCAACCAATCTGCTGGCGCTGCGGCGGGTCATGGAGAACCGTGGCATTCTGGGTCCGAAGATCAGCTGGCAGGTGTTCGAGGAAACCGAGCGCATGATGCGGCATTCCCTCGAAGGACAGGCCATCGAGTTGGCGTGGATTCGCGACAATGTTTGCCGGTTGGCGGTCCGCGATTACCTGCACATGTGCCTCAAGAAAACTTCCTGGTACTCGTTCATTTATCCCATGCGGGTGGGCGCTTTGATCGCCAACCGCGGCCGCCTCGCCGAGGACCAGTTCGGGCGTTTTGGGTGGTTTATGGGAGCGGCCTTCCAGATTCAGGATGATCTCCTGAACATAACCGGCAGCTACCGCAAGTACGGCAAAGAGATTCGCGGCGACCTGTGGGAGGGTAAGCGCACGTTGATGCTGATCCATCTGCTGCAGCATTGTTCGGCGAAGGAGCGGCGCGCGGTTCGCCAGTTTCTGGCAGTGCCGCGGGCCGGACACAGCAGCCCGGAGGTCGCGTGGCTGTATGAACTGATGTTGCGGCACGGAAGTATCGACTTTGCCCGGCGGGCGGCACGCCAATTGGCGGGCGCGGCCTTGATCGAGGGCCTGCAGGCGTTTCGCATGGCGCCCGACTCAGAACACAAGCGGTTCATCCTGGAAATGGTGCTGTACGTCGTCAATCGCGACCGATAGCGGCTGCTAAAGATCCATCTCGCGTCGCGCCTTTTCCCGTATCGGCCCTAGCATTCACTTTATCCGGCTGCTCTGCTACCAATTCTCCCCGCAAAGCGGTCTAATATAAGGTGACAGGGGCGGTCCTGTCCGGTTTTTCCCTGTTCCACGTGGAACAAAACCCCACCCTCGCACGTACCAAATAGCAGAACCGAATCCTACCCATCCGGGGAGGCAGCAGTGGCAAACGGCAAAAACGGCAAAAATAAGAAGAAGCGCTGGATTATCATCTCGGCCGTTTCGGTCGGGGTTGTGGCACTGGTAATCGTTGCCGTGGCGGCGACCCGGGGCGGCACCAAGATTGATCCCACCAAGCTGGCGAAGGTGGAAAAAGGCGACCTCGCCAAGAGTGTTGTCGCCACCGGCAAAATCACGCCCATCACCAAGGTCGAGATCAAGTCAAAGGCCAGCGGCATCGTCACTAAGCTCTACGTAGAAGCCGGCGCTACGGTGAAACAAGGCCAGGTCCTGGCGGAGCTCGACCGGGTGGAGATCGAGGCGCAGGTGAATTCGGCCCGCGCGCAATTGCTTTCCTCCGAAGCCAACCTTAAGAGCGCCGAGGCCGATGAAAAGCGGGCTGAGGTGGACGCTCAGGGCGTGGAAATTCCCACTTTGCAGCGCGCCTACGAGCGCGCGCAGGAGATGTTCAAGGACGGCGTGGTTTCGCAGAGCACCCTCGACGACGCGCAAAGGAACTACATCCTCGCCGTCAATAAGCGCGATATGGCGCGCGCCCAGCTGTCGGTGAATAAGGCGAAGATCGCGCAGGCCCAGGCCCAGGTGAAGAAAGACGAAGCCAGCCTGAAGCAGTTCGAGGAGCAGCTCAGCTATACGACGATTATCGCCCCGATTGACGGGGTTGTGCTGTCGCGCGACGTGGAGGTCGGCGACGCGGTCAGCTCCATCCTGGTGCTCGGTTCCGGAGCCACCCTGGTGATGACGCTGGGTGATACCAGCGAAGTTTACGTCAAGGGCAAGGTGGATGAGAGCGACATTGGGAAGGTCTATCTCGGACAGCCTGCCCGCATCCGCGTGGAGACCTTCAAAGACAAGACCTTCACCGGCCATGTGACCAGGATCTCGCCCATGGGCGTGGAGAAGGACAACGTGACCACCTTCGAGGTACGCGTCTCCATCAACAATCCTGGCGGCGAATTGAAGGCGGAAATGACGGCCAATGCCGAGATTATTCTGGACGAGCACAAGAACGTGCTGATGATCCCTGAAGGCTCCATCATCTACGACAAAGACAAGAAGGCATCCACCGAGGTGCCTGATCCCAAGGGTAAAGAGGGCAAGCGCAAGGTGGCCATCACGATCGGCCTCTCCAACGGCGCCAAGACCGAAATTGTGTCGGGCCTGAAGGAAGGCGATCAGGTCGTATTGCAGCAGTAACTAGGGCTATCTCATAAATCCGTTTTGAAAGGGCACGGCTTCAGCCGTGCCGCTGCGACCGCTATAAATAGCGGGCTTTAGCCCCTGCGGCAACGCCTTCGACCGCTATTTGGTATTTATGAGATGAATTCTAGATTCCTCTGCGTTCAGGGCAGCCCGTTTTCTGGAACACGAACCTCCATTCCCTGCGAGGCGTTATGAAGACACATTGCACCGCACTTCTGCTCAGCATTCTCCTGGTTCCGGTCTTGCTGCATGCCCGTGTGGAAGGGCATTTCGACCGTACGCTCCAGGTTGCCGGGACCGTCCACCTCGACCTCACCACCGGCTCCGGCGATGTCGCCATCAAGTCTGGCGATTCAAACGAGGTGGTGATCCACGCCACCGTACACAGCAACAGTGGATGGTTCGGCGGGAATGAGGAAAGCGCCGTGCACAGCGTCGAATCCAATCCCCCAATCGAGCAGAATGGCAACAACATAAGGATCGGCTACAACCTTCCCGAAGACGCCAAGCGCCACGTTTCGATCAGCTACCAGGTGACCCTCCCCGCCGACTCGTTCGTGCAGGTCCACTCGGGCTCCGGCGAAATCGGCGTTGAGGGAGTGCGCTCCGAGGTACAGGTGCAAACCGGCTCGGGTGACATTCGGCTGCGCGACCTGGGAAGCCGGGGCCACGCGCAAACCGGAAGCGGTGGCATCCGGGCCCAGGATGTCGCAGCCCCGTTCTATGCCCACACCGGCAGTGGCGACATTGATGCGCAGCTGACCGGATCGGGCGACGTTGACATCCAGACCGGCTCGGGCGGCGTTCACCTGAGAGGACTCAAGGGCGGATTGCGCGCGCGGACGGGCAGTGGCGATATCAGTGCTGATGGCAGCGTGACCGGTCCGTGGCAGTTGCACTCTGGCTCCGGTGGCATTCGCCTGGCCGTGGGTTCCAGCGGTGGGTTCAACCTGGATGTGCACACCAGCTCCGGCTCGATTCACTCCGATCTTCCGATCACCGTGCAAGGCTCGATGGGCAAACGCGAACTGAAGGGCACCGTCCGCGGCGGCGGACCTGAGGTGGAAGTCTCCACCGGTTCAGGGGATGTGGAAATCAAGTAAATCGCCCAAATTCGCTGGTTTCAAGCCGCTCTCCGGAGCGGTTTTTTTTTGTGGTAACCTACTGTAAATTCTGGAATAACCTCAGCTCCACCTGACATCTCGGCTGCGGTCGTGGCTAGGTGCCACAAGCCGCGTGCGCTGCGTCACAGACAGGCCGCGCAGGGATACTCTAGCCTGTGCCTAGTAGTTTTACGGGTTCCTAAAGGGCTCCAGCATCGTGCATTCTTATCAGTAGGTTCTGAAAGGCTGCATTCATTTGGCGGGAAGACGATGTTAATTCGCACGCGAGTCGTCCTCGTCATTTGCGTAGTTGTTGCTTTGTGTTTCCCCGCCCTGCCGGCGAGCGCACAAACTCGGGTCGAGTCTCCCGGCGGAGGAGCTGACCCGTCGTCCTATCCCGACTCCCCGCGGTTCGATCCCGCGATCTCTAGCTCTAGTATCTCAAGCTCCAAGATCTCCAGTTCCAACTTTCTGGTGGTTTCACCTGCGCCGCAGCAGCCACATGGGATCGACTGGGGCCATCTGGCGATGGGATCCCTCGCTTTCCTGACCGTCGAGCATGGCTTCCGGATTGCCACCGAGCAAGGGACCCGTGACGCTTTCGACACGCCCTTCTTCCCCGGCTATCTGAAATCGGTTGGCAACCTGCACGGCTGGGCCGATGGCGACCCGTTCCTGGTCAACTACGTCGGTCATCCCATGCAAGGCGCGGTGGCCGGCTTCATTTGGCAACACAATGATCGCGCCTTCCGGGACGTGGAGTTCGGCAAGAACCGGCGCTACTGGAAGGGAAAGCTTCGCGCGGCCGCCTTTTCGTACCTCTACAGCGTTCAGTTTGAGATCGGTGCCCTCAGCGAAGCCTCGCTGGGCCACATCCAGGAATATTTCGCGCAACAAGGGTTCGTTGACCATGATTGTCACTCCCAGCGTCGGCTTGGGATGGACCCTTGCCGAAGATGCGCTGGACCGTTACGTCGTACGCCTCGTCGAGGCGCACACCGCCAATCCCTACGTGCGGCTGCTGGTCCGCTCCGGGCTGAATCCCTCGCGTTCCATGGCGAACGTGATGAATGCTGAGCTCCCCTGGCACCGGGATGACCGCCCCGGCGTCTTCTCTCCTTACCCAGAGGCAGCGGCGGTGAAAAGCTTCATGGAGCAAGCGACCACCACGACTCCGGTGCATCCACCTCCCGGAGTTGCTCCGCTGGAATTCACCGTCGGACCGAACTTTCGCCAGTACTTTGGGACCAACGCCAAGGGCTCGTGCGCCGGCGGCGGAAGTTCGCTGGCGTTTCGAATTGCGGCGGAATGGCAGATCGTCATTGACGTCAATGGTTGCAAGCTGCTCGACCTTCCCACCAACCTCAGCGGCGATTCGCTGAGTTACATGGTCGGACCTCGCTGGACTCTGCAAACCACCGGCCGCTGGAGCGCCCACGCGCAACTGCTATTTGGCGGCGCCAAGCTCACTCAGGAGCGGCTGTATCCCGACGAGAAGGCCGCGGTCTTAGCGGCAAAGACACCCTCGGAGACCGCGGTTGAACTGCATCCGCTCTACACCAAGGGTTGGGAGACCAACGGCTTTGCCATCGCGGCCGGAACTGGCGTGGACTATAAACTGAACAACGCGCTGGCGCTCCGGGTGGCAAACCTGCAGTATTCGAAATCGTGGACCAACGATCTCAACGGCACCAACTATCAGAATGGTTTGCAGTTCACGGCTGGTCTGGTGCTGCGCATGGGAACGTGGTGAGTGCGTGCAGTGGGGCAGTTTCCGCGTAGCCTACGACTCGGATACTGAGGTTTGGCAACCGGAAATGGTGCACAAGGCTACCGATGCCTTGCCTTGCTGTCTAGCAACCAGATTCTCTCAATCATGCCGAACAGAAAAGCGGTGGTCAGCCCAAACAGCAGCCATCCGTTCAGCGCCTCCAGCGCCCCCATGAGGTGCCAGTGGTTTTCCAGATTCAGATTCGTGTGCCCGTAGCTGGTTATCGCGTTCAGCGAATAAAGCATCGCGGACTTGTTGTCAGGTAAAGCGCCGAGAAGCCGGTAGGCGGCAGCCCAGATGCCTGCCTCCATGGCGTGCAGGCTGGTAGCCAACAGGGTCGTGGCACCCATGACCGCCACAAACACGGCCGTGGGGTGACGACGCTCAATGCGTGTCGCTGGAAACGCTGGCGGCTCCCTGCCTTATGAACCCGAGGCCTAAGACATGGATCACAACAGTCACCACAATCAACGGCAATCCCCATGCCCAGTCGGCACTCCAACTCACTGGGCTGATAACGAGGAAGGTGAATGCGGTTTGGCTAACTCTCATCGAAACCTCTCCGGTCATTCCCTCGGCCCAGAAAACGATTGTGTGCAGATTGCTGTGGGGAACCGTGCTCCACGCCCAACATGTTAAGGCAAGTCGCCGGATCAGTGCGAGGTAGTTCTTGAGTGCGGCGCACCGTGGGCCCGGCCGCGCAAAGCACCGCAACTGTAGGAGACTGGGAAGCCAGAGCGATTCCACTTGAGGCAGGCTGCCGGGCTCGCCGGTAGCTACCGATATTCAACCCGCGCACCAGTTCCCGGCTGACGCTCGCCGGGGGAGAGAAGGATAAGTTCAGAAGTGCATTACGCTCTCCAGGAGCAATCGCGGTAATCTCGGCGATTCACCGCCAAAACCCCACACTAGGTCCCATGCCCACAGCTGCTCAGCTATATGACGTAGTTTTTCTGTGCTAGGTGTGTGGATTTTGCGGCTTTTCGAAATCGGCTCTGTCAGCGATAGTTCAGACACGCGGTCAGCACAAGCACAACGACCCTCATGACTTGGTACTCCTCGCGTATCCAGTGAACACCGCGGATGCTGGGGCGGTCGGCGGCCACCGACGGCTCTCGGATGGTTAGTCCGCGGTGTTCTGGAACTAACCGGCGATTGCAGTCGGAGACCGGAGCAGAGAGATGAGCCTTCTTGCCTTGTTCAACTACACACACTCGTTGCGAGGCGATTCTGCGCGCATCGGTCCGCTGATCGGTTCTACCTGTGGCAACGACGTCATCAAAGGCTGTGCCTTCTCAAAGGAGAAGCCGCCGCTGCCTCCTGCCGTAATGCATGGTTGCGTCATTCCCGCAGGTTCTCGCCAGAACTTGAGCCAAGCCTTGACCAGTATGCTGCTAATAGCCATCCTGACTGGCTGCGCCGCACGGTCCAGACCCAAGTCATTCCTACCCAATGTGAACATTCCAGTGGAATGCGCGACCAGCATTCGGCTTGTCGACTGCGACCTGTCTGTTAGTCCCCCGCACTGCCGTGCCTCTGCCGTCACCTACCGCAAGGGCTGCGAGCAGGTAATGGCGATAAAACAAGAGCCTTAACGCAACCCTATGAATATGCACTCGCCATCGCAGTTTGACAACGCCCACTTCCGGGAGGTAATACTGCTGAAAATGGTGACCGATAGCGAGTCTATCTCCGACCAATTTCCGACATTCAGAGGAGTCCCAGGGCAGCAAAGATTACTTCCAGCGTAAAATGGCAAAGAAGCGTAGTCTCGAAGAGTCTCTTCCAGCATTTTTCCGCCGCGGCAGTAGGGGTTGACGGTTCCTTGCAAAATGAGACCGCAACGCGCTAAGCAGGGAGCCATGATGACCACATTCGTCCGGGTTCTCGTAGTCGATGATTACGAGCCGTTTCGTCAATTCGTCTGTTCGATGTTGGCAAAGAGACCGGAATTGCAGCTCATCGGCGAGGCTTCAGACGGATTGGAGGCGGTTCAAAAGGTCGAAGCGCTGCAACCGGACTTGATTGTGCTCGACATCGGGCTTCCAACACTGGATGGAATCGAAGCCGCCCGGCGAATCCGCAAGCTTGCACCCGAATGCAAAATCCTCTTTGTGAGCCAGGAACCCACCCGTGCGCGAGAAGCTTTCCGCCTGGGGGCGTTGGGCTACGTTGTTAAGGAACATGCCGTCAGCGAACTGCTAGTTGCTGTGGAAGCGGTCTGCCAGGGCAGGCAGTTTGTCAGTAGAGGATTGTCGGGTTACAACTTCAACGACGCTGCGGGCGCACGGGTTCCCGATCTTCGCCCAGAGGAGGTTCCCCCATACGTCGCACCGAGAAAAGGGGAGATCGCTCGCCGCCACGAGGCCCAATTCTATTCGGATGATGCGTCTTTCCTTACTGGCATGACTCGCTTTATCGAGGCCGCCTTAAACGAAGGAAATGCGGTTATCGTGGTCGCGACCGAGTCACACCGGAACAGCCTTTTTCAGAGATTGCAGGCACATGGTGTGGATACTGAGGCTGCCGTTGAACAGGGGCGCTATATCCCTTTGGATGTTGCCGAGACGCTGGCGACGATCATGGTGAATGATCTACCTGACCCGCTTCGATTCCTGGAATTAACGGGCCATCTACTCGCAACGGCGGCTAAAGCGGCGAAGGGGGAGCATCCCCGGGTTGCCGCTTGTGGTGAAGGGGCACCTATCTTGTGGGCGCAAGGTAAGGCGGATGCGGCGATTCAGCTCGAGCACCTCTGGGACCAGATAGCCAAGACCTGCGACGTGGACATTCTGTGCGGGTATGTGTTGGAAAGCTTTCAGCGTGAACAGGAAAGCCACATCTACGAGAAAATCTGTGCAGAACACTCGACCGTTTGTTCCCACTCGAGTCGGCCCGGTGAGTTCGGTGCTCCTCACCTGCCGCAATATTGCATCGCTTCACCAATTGAGAGGCAGACGAACGTGGATCGTGGTGCCAGGCTGGGGTTGCGATTTGGCGCAGGGCGCATCTTCGACGGTCCCATGAGGTCCAGGGCAAGCCCGGAAGAGCCGGTTGCTCTTGACTCTCCTTCCCGCTGGCTATAGTTTGCCAGTGCATGTCTGAGACTCGCATCGTTACCTTCACCTCGGATTTCGGCCTCAGCGATCCGTTCGTCGGCATCATGCATGGCGTGGTGCTGAACATCCATCCGGAAACTGCCGTCGTTGACATCTGTCATGCGGTCACTTCTTACGATGTGCTGGAAGGCGCGTGGACGATTGCGCAGGCCTACCGCTTCTTCCCGCCGCGTACGGTGCACGTGCTGGTGGTAGATCCAGGTGTCGGTAGCGCGCGCCGGCCCATCATCGTCGAGACTGACGATTACATCTTCGTCGCCCCCGATAACGGAGTGCTCACGCTGGTGGAGGCGCGCGAACCCAAGTTCACGGTGCGCCACATCACTGCAGACCGATATTTCCTTCAGCCTGTGAGCCAGACCTTTCACGGGCGCGACATCTTCGCGCCGGTAGCGGGTTGGCTGAGCAAAGGCGTCGCTCCCGCCGAGTTTGGGCCGGAGGTCTCTGACCATGTCCGGCTAGTGTTGCCTGCGGTTGAGCGCATCGGAGATAACCACCTCCGCGGCGAGGTGCTCAAGGTAGACAAGTTCGGCAACCTCATCACCAACATCAGTGAACAGGAGGCGCCAGCGCTATTCGTGACGTCGCCCCCGGCGGTCAGCATCCTGATTTGCGAAACGATTACCCCTCTGCGCCACTCCTATGCTGAGGGCGAGGAAGGCGAGATCTTCGCGATCATCGGCAGCTCCGGATACTTGGAGATCGCGGCCCGGCAGGCGGCGGCCGCAGAGAAGCTGGCGGCCGGAGTGGGAACGCCCGTGGACTTGGTCATTCAAGTCTGAACGGCGTGTGAGCTATCTTAGGAAGGCTATGTCAGAGGCATCCGACAAACTCGTACAACAAGCCTTGCAGGCGCGAAGAGAGCATCGCCTTGCCGATGCCAAACGGGATCTCGTCGAGGCCGTCGACATTTTTCGCAAGACTGGCGTCGGAGTTGATTTGGCGGAGGCGCTCACCGGTCTGGGCCGGATCGAGAGGGACCTGCATCACAGCGAGGCCGCCCGCGAGAGTTACGAGGAAGCCGCCGCTATCTATCGTGCCGAGACCGATGTGCTTAGGATTGCTCACACAGTTCGGCATCTGGGGGACATTCACCGGGAGGAAGGACGTCCGGATCTAGCCGAGCCTTGCTATCGCGAAGCGCTGGATCTTTATCGCGGCCATGAGCAGACCCCACCGCTGGATTTGGCAAACTCCATTCGTGGCTTGGCGATTCTTAAAGACGATGCTGATGAAGCCGAAGCGGCGATGTTACTTTGGGAGGAAGCGAGAGAACTTTACGCGTCAGTCAATGTGGAAGCGGGCGTCGCTGAAAGCTCCCGCCGGCTTGCTCGACTTACGAAAGAGCGCGGACATATTGAATAAGCTGATAACCGTGACAGCCATCCGTTCACGGGTTCTTGGGTTTAACCCGGGTGTAGCGTTCCATCTCACCCGTCCACTTCAGGAAGCGAAATAGTTCCATGCGCTCGCGCCACATGAATCCCCAGAACTCCAGGAAACCGATGCTGTGCATTTTGATGCCGGTGTAGGTTTCAATTCTCCAGCGCAAATACGGGCTGCGCCACGGCGTGAGACGATGACCGCGGGTGGAGTTCCACAGGAAGCGCAGGATGTAGCGCATGACTGATTGGAGTATAGCGGCTGCGCCGAGGCGCTTCCGCGTACATGCTAAACTCAGCCCGGAGCCGCTTTCCAAACCATGTCCGACCAGCAGCAACGACGAGCCGCCGAAGATCATTATTACGCGGCCCTGGATCTCTATGCCGAAGGGCATCACGAGGAAGCGATCGGTCACTACGAAGCGGCGATCGCGGCCGACCCCTCGTTCCTCGACGCCATGCATGGACTGGCGCGCGTGTACCAGGACACCGGGCAGTTTGATAAGGCAATCGCCGTCGCCCACCGCATCACCGAACTCGATCCCGATGATGTTCTGGGCCACACCAGCCTCTCGATTCTGTATCAGCGCAAAGGCATGGTTCCGGAAGCCGAGGCCGAGGCCAACCGGGCGCGCATCCTGGGCTGGAAGCAACAACTCAAAGCCGGCAAGTCGTCGTCGCTGTGAAGCCCGCAAGAATCAGGAAACCCGAAGCCACGGTCCGCGCGATCTATCGCAAGCTGTCGCGCACTTGGGGACGCCAGCACTGGTGGCCAGCGGAAACTCCGTTCGAGGTCATCGTTGGCGCTATCCTCACCCAGAACACTTCGTGGACGAACGTAGAGCGCGCACTAGCCAGCCTGCGCGACGCAGGAAAGCTGAGCGTGGAGGGCATTCGTGATGTGCCCCTGGCGAAACTGGAAGAGTTGGTCCGCTCCTCGGGCTATTTTCGCCAGAAGGCGCAGCGGCTGAAGAATTTCGTGGCCTTTCTCGACTCGCGCTATGACGGTTCGCTGCGGGGCATGTTCAAGGCTCGCACCGAAGAGCTGCGCGCTGAACTGCTCAACCTGAACGGTATCGGGCCTGAGACAGCCGATTCGATTCTGCTTTATGCCGGCAACCACTCAGCTTTCGTGGTTGACGCCTACACCCGCCGCATTCTGGAGCGGCACGATGCAATCAGTGAATCAGCCAGGTATGACGAGATTCGCAACCTTGTCGAAACCGCGCTACAGCGCGAAACGCCACCGCCGCCGAACTTCGAACCGCGTTCCCGGAACCAACGGCCGCAAGCTCATCTACCATCCGCGATGAGCTCGGCCCGTCGTCCTCAGCTGGCGCAGGTGTACAACGAGATGCACGGACTGCTGGTGCAAGTGGGCAAGCACTATTGTCACAAGCAGCAACCGAAGTGTGGAACCTGCCCGCTCGGCCCGATGCTACCGGTTGCAATGCGGCCTGATGATAGTTCATAGCTTCGAAGCTGGAGCTAACCGCGAGAGCTCCTTAGCCTAGCCATTTCCTAGACCACTGGTCCGCAAGCCTAAGTCCGCCAAAATCACGAGGCGTTAGCTATGGCACTTCTAGGCTAGTTCCTCTGTGACGTTAGTCACTGCACCTTCCTAGCACAACTGCTACTATTAGTATAATTATTGCGCCCCTCCCACGTGGTGCGTTCGCCAAGAGATTGTGTGGCGTGCGAAGTCTGTAATGCTGAATAAATGCAACACTAGCCCTGGAGATTGTTAAGTACGCGGTAGCCACCGGCGCGGGTCGAGTACGGCATTATTCGAATCGGCGCCGGAAGGGATGCTCCCCAGTCAAGGATCAGGGAGCCGTATCATTGCTTGTGCGGGGTCTGGCCGGATGCCGCTCTTCGCGATGCTTGGGTTGGTGCTGTCGCTCGGGATAGTCCTCTGCCTGCTCATCCGCCGCGTTGCAACGAGGCGTGACCTCCTGCAAATCAAACCGTCATCTCCGAGCGAAGTGTTGCCTTCTTGCGCCGATGCACCTGGACAGTCGCATATTTCGCTTCAGTCTTTGGTGGACAATGCCCCTTTCGGAATCTTTCACAGTTTCATTGAGGGTGACCGCTACGAAACTCTGAATCTGCCCCTGCGCGAAATACTTGGTGGCTACAGCTTGGAAGAAGCGCTGCAGTTAAGAATTTCCACCGAAGTGTTCGCTGACCCCAAGGACCGCGGCCGCATGATCGAGATATTGCGGCGAAACAACAAAATCCAGGGATACGAAACGACTTTCCGGCGGCGTGACGGCAGCACCATCCGAGTACGCCTCTCAGGCTCCATTACGCGGAACGCGCCGAGTGACGCTGAGCTGTACGAGGGCTATGTCGAAGACATGACCCAGCAAAGCACGCTCGAGCAACAAGTCCGGCAGGCCCAGAAACTGGAGGCGGTGGGCAGGCTGGCGGGCGGCATGGCCCACGACTTCAACAACATTCTGGTCGTCATCAAGCTCTCCACGGAATTGATGCTCAGTCAGATCACTCCGGACAATCCGCTGAGCCGGCAAATGTTGCAGGTGTCGGGCGCGGCTGATCGCGCCGCCGCGCTGACCCGGCAGATGCTGGCTTTCGGCCGCCAGCAAATCATGCAAGTGCGCACAATCAATTTGAACTCGGTGGTCAGCGAAACTTCCCACATGATGCGCCCGCTCATCGGAGAAGACATTCAACTGGTCACCAAGCTTTCACCAGAGGTGGAAAATTGCCGGCTGGATCCCGATCAGTTGACGCAAGTGATTCTCAATCTCGCAGTCAACGCGCGTGATGCCATGCCGGAGGGAGGCACACTGCACCTGGAGACCGCTGACGTGCATCTGGATGAGGCCTACTCCAGGACCCATGTCCCCGCGCAACCCGGACACTATGTAATGCTGGCGGTGACTGATACCGGGTCGGGGATCGACAAGTCGATTCTGCCCCGGATCTTCGACCCTTTCTTCACTACCAAAGAAGTTGGCAAGGGCACAGGGCTGGGACTTTCCATCGTGTACGGCATCGTTAAACAGTGCGGCGGCTACATCTGGGTCTACAGCGAACCCGCCCATGGCACCACTTTTAAGTTGTACTTCCCGGTAACGACTGGAGTGCCGGAAGTTCCGGCCGTGCATGGCCCTCCGCTCCATGAGCCCGGTGGGGAGACCATGCTCGTGGTCGAGGACGAGGCCCTGATTCGGAGCAACGTCCGCGAGTGTCTGCAGCAACTGGGATACTGCGTCCTGGAGGCTGAAAGCGCGGAGGCTGCGTTGCGGGTCTGCGACGAGCAGGCCGGCAAGATCGATCTGGTGCTCACCGACCTCGTAATGCCCGGGATGGGCGGGCATCAGTTGGCAGCCGAACTTGTCCGCCGCTATCCCTCTGTGCGGATGCTCTTCATGTCAGGCTACACCGAGGATAGCGCCGCCCGTCGCGACATCCTGCTGCAGGGCAGCGCCTTCCTGCAAAAACCTTTCAGCGTGGCTGAGCTTTCCCATTCCGTCCACCTCGCCCTGGCGACTCGTCCCCTCCTCAGCTAGGGCATTCCCCACGGAAGGACCTTGGCGTCACAAATGCCCCATGTCCTGTGTCGTAGCTCACATTCAGGCAAGCCGGAAACCAGATACCATGAGTGGACGCTTGCGGGCTGGCCGCCGGATTCTTGCCGACGGCTGACGGTTTCCGCGGCTGGTTCTGAAATGGGTGGGCATTCCGACGAGGTGAGAGACAATGACCGAACCGAGTTATGAAGAGCTAAAAGCCAAGTTGGCGGAATTGGAAAAACAGGTGCAGGGGCGCAAGCCCGGCGCGCTCGATTTCAAGGTGAGCGAAAAAGGCGGGATGAGCGTCTATGGTCTGGGACGGTTCCCCGTCACCCTCTACTACGAGCAATGGACCCGGTTGCTCGAGCACGTGGACCAGATGCGCGAGTTCCTGGAGGCCAACAAGAGCGTCATGAAGCGCAAGCCCGGCGATTGACGACTTTCTGACAGCCACTCATTGCGCGGCGCGCTGGATTTTGGCGATGTCGCCGCGAACGTGATCCGCCCGCGGCCCATGGGGCTCTTCCTTCAGGAAAATCTGGAATTCCGCGAGTGCATCCTGTTGCCGGTTTTCATTCTGGTAGGCGCGAGCCGCAATGTAGTGCACGAATGACGGATGCTCATGCGATGCCGCGTGCGCCTGGCGGGCGCTGGTGATCGCCGCATCGTAGTGCTGGTCCATGTACTCGGCATCTGCCAGTAGCATAAGGCTCTCGGCATTGTTTGGGCTCGCACCCACTGCTTTGTCCAGCAGACCTTCCGCTTTGGGAAAGTTCTTCTCTCGAAGGCTGAGCTTGGCCAGGTTCACCAGCGCCATGGCAAAGTGGCCGTCCAGGCTGACCGCCTTCTCCAGTGCTTCCTGCTCGTGAGGAACATCGTTCATCCGGGCATACAGCACCCCCAGGTTGTTATACGCAGTCGCATACTGAGGATAAATCGCAATCGCCTTGTTGAGATGCTCCAGCGCCTTCTTATAATCGTGCAAAAGCATCGGCTCGTTGGCCTTATCCAGTTCCTTACGCGCCTTCGGGGGGACATTCAAGTCGGCCGTGGACACCAGCGGCGACTTCGAATCCACGGGCTTCGGGCCGTAGTCTTCGATGCGATGCACAGTGACGTATTGCGACTGAGTCCCCTTGCGCTGATCCACCTCGAACACATCGCTCTCGGTGGTTTGGATTCCATCTCCGCTCACCTCGACATGGTAGTTACCCACGACGACGGCGCGGAACTCCGCCTGGCCGACATCGTTCGTCCAGCTCGTGGCAACGGGCATACTGCTGGAACCTTCCATCAGGCGAACCAGCAGGTTTGATCCCGCGTTGCGGTCATTGTCGAAAACAACCCGCACGTGCACATTTCCCACAGACATACCGGGACTACTCCTTCCCAACTGGGCCTGCGCACAAGTGATGAGGAAGGAAAAGAAAACGGGAGTGAGCCAACGTTGATACTGCATAGTTGCCTCCCGGAGGTTGCCACCCCGAGTGGAACCTCACGAGCGTCGGGTTGAAGAACTTGCCGACCTGAAGTCCCAGGCAGAAGACCTCAGAAGATGGCGGATCGCGAGCCGAGGTTTGCTGAAGGAAGCCCCACTTTCCACCGTTGGGCAGCATTCTACACCCGTCCTGTAGCTAAACAACCCAGAATCTGTAAATCTTTGCTGGTCCGTCAGTATTATTCGCCCGCCTTAACTGGGTCATTCTGGATACTGTGAAAAATGCCAGCGGCCGGCAAATCCAAGGTCCAGACGGAGCCGTGCCCGCTGTGCCCGTTCTACCTAGTGCTTTGGGATTGGCTGGCCTTTGCCCTGCTGGTCCTGCATGGTTTCGCCCGGGCGCAAGAGCGTCGGTCGGGATGATGAATCGGTCGCGGGGGCAGGTGTTGGTGCTGCCTCCTGCGTATTTGCCGCGCCGGGAGAGGCGCCGGAACCACCGCCGGGAATACTCGCGCTCGCCGCATCGGCCGGTGGTGCGGCGCTCTGCGCCGTAGTTCCCGGCACAAGCTGAAGGCTGGCCGCAGGCTGAACTCCTTGATTCGATGGCTTGGCAGACGCTTCCCTGGTCAGCGGCTCAGGATCGAAGGCGACTCTCTGCTCCAGCAACGACCGTAACTCGCTGTCGTGTGGCGCCGCAAAAAACCATGACAGCAGATAACCCCGGCGCGCCGTCACCGCCATCGCCACCGACAGCCGCCGCGAAAGTTTGTCATCGTCGGGTTGGAAAGCCACGGTTCCGTGCAAGTACAGGACCACGGTGCCATTCGAGCTGACGATCTTGGCATCGCGCATGTCGCGCAGGATGGGATTCGTCAAACGGAATTGCATGAGAAAGTTCCTGAACCCGAGCTGATCGGTCGCATCGGCGGGAAAGCTGACACCGGGGAAACACGCCATCGCCGCCGCCGAGATGGTGATCTCGCCAAAGTCGTCGTAGGAGATCTGCCCGTCCGGGCGGGGACGCTTGGCCCACGCGGAGAACAGCGTGCGGCGGCAGGCTTTCATCAACTGGCGTTCCACCCTTCCCGAGTTCGGATCGGTACCGTCGAAAAATGACTCCACCGTGTCGCCCGCCGGTTGCGAACGCTCAAGGGCAGGTTGAAGAGCTCCTTCCGCTTCCCGTATCCATCCCAACGGTATCCGATAGGTGAAACCTAATCCTTGGTTGCTGTAAACGTCTCCTTCAACCTGTCCAGGATCAATGTGTTTCGCCGGCGGGTCGGCTTGCAACATGGCCAGCCGGTGAGCTGAGATTGCCGGACCTTCATACTCCTGCGCGTCCGCGCCGGCTTGATGCCGAGCCTCGGAAGGGGGAAAGAACACCAGGTGCTGGAACGACGACTCCATTGCCTTCAAGACACTTTCGTTGTGACCGGCAAGCAGCACCTGCAACACATAGCCATCGAAGTTGGTCGCCAGCAGCATGTGTTGTTCGATTCCGCGGCGGGTTTCGTAGAGATAGAACTGATGGCCACCGAATGTGCTCTTAGTCAGGCCGTGCAACTCTTCGACCCCGGTGTATAGCTCCTGGTCGAGCAACCTTCGCAGAATGGCTTTCGCGTCCAGTGCGCTCTGCGGTCTCAAGGGAAATGCGCTGATGGAAACCAGGGCGTCCACGGGCGCCGGGCCGGCCAGTTCCAGCAACTGGATCCGCCCGTCACCCGCAACCGGCCTCGGGACCGGACGCAAGCGCGCGTCGGGCGGCAGGTCGAAGGCAAACCCGAAGTAGCGGTTCACGTAGCGCGTCGAAGAGACGTAGCCCTGATCGGGATAAAGCTGGTCGGTCGCCGCAGGTACCGATGTTGGCACGGGCGTCTGCCCGCTCAGTAAACACGGGCAGCTTAGAACAGAACAGAGGAGTGCGGAACAGATTCCCGAAAACTTCATCGCATCTCGCGTACGCCTTAGCTATTGTTCGCCGTCAGAGGAAAAGAGTCAATGCAACAACCAATCCTGGTGCCGTTCTGTCTCTCTGCGCCCTGTCGGGTACAATCACCCGTTGGGCGCTCGTCGATTCAGAATAGACGCCGCTCTGGCACAGTCTTACCGGAGACACCTCTGAACCCTGTTCTCAACCTGGTTGGCAGTCTGCTGTTGGAACCGCGCGGCTTGCGCCACTACCTGCGCACCCATTTCCTGGATACCACATTCAAGGGGCTGTATCACGCCAACGGATTCGATCTGGCGTTATTGATTCCCTACTTCATCGTGCTGGTGCTGCTGGCGTTTTACGGCATGCATCGCTACCAGCTGGTTTACCTCTATTACAAGCACCACAAGAACAAGGTCACGGAACCTACGTCGCGCTTTGCGGAGTTGCCGCGGGTCACCATCCAATTGCCGATCTTCAATGAGCAGTACGTCGTGGATCGGCTGGTGGAGTGCGTCTGCCGGCTGGAATACCCGCCCGACAAGCTGGAAATCCAGGTACTCGACGACTCGACCGACGAAACGGTTGAGGTAGCGCGGGCCGTCGTCGAGCGCCACGCGGCGCTGGGCCACAACATCAGTTATCACCATCGCACCAACCGCGAAGGCTTCAAGGCGGGCGCGCTGGACGCCGGGTTGAAGGTTTCGACCAGCGAGTTCGTGGCCATTTTCGACGCCGACTTCACGCCCCGGCCGGATTGGGTGATGAAAGTGATCCATCACTTCGCCGACCCGGGCATCGGCATGGTGCAAACGCGCTGGACCCACCTCAATCGCAATTACTCGTTCCTCACCGAAGTCGAGGCCATCCTGCTGGACGGCCACTTCGTACTCGAGCACGGGGGCCGTTCGCGCGCCGGAGTGTTCTTCAACTTCAACGGAACGGCGGGGATGTGGCGGCGCCAGGCCATCGACGATGCCGGCGGATGGGAGCACGACACCCTCACCGAGGACACCGATCTCAGCTACCGTTCGCAACTGAAGGGCTGGAGGTTCCGCTACCTGCAGGACGTGGAGTGTCCGGCGGAACTGCCCATCGAGATGACTGCGTTCAAGACGCAGCAGGCGCGCTGGGCGAAGGGTCTCATTCAGTGCGCCAAGAAGGACCTACCGAAAGTCTTGCGTGCACCCGTCTCCCGCCGCGAGAAGCTCGAAGCCTGGTATCACCTGACCGCGAACCTGAGCTATCCGTTGATGATCGTGCTCAGCACGCTGCTGCTTCCGGCGTTGATCATTCGCTTCTACCAGGGCTGGTTCCAGATGTTGTACGTTGACGTGCCGCTTTTCCTGGCATCCACGTTCTCCATTTCCAGCTTCTACCTGGTGTCGCAGAAAGAACTGTTCCCGGGAAAGTGGTATCGCACGTTCTGGTTTCTGCCCGCCCTGATGGCGCTGGGAATCGGCCTGACCATCACCAACAGCATCGCCGTGATGGAGGCGCTGGTGGGCAAGCAGAGCGCGTTTGCCCGCACTCCGAAATATCGCGTGCTCAGCAAACAGGACAGGGCCGTCGCCGCCAAGAAATACCGCAAGCGCCTGGGCTGGATCCCCTACGCCGAGATGCTCATCGGCGGATACTTCGCCCTCACCATCTGGTACGCCGTCGCCAACGAGAACTACATCACCATACCTTTCCTGTTCCTGTTCGTTTTCGGATACTGGTATACCGGGCTGATGTCGTTGCTCCAGGGCCGTTTCGACAGCCTGGTAGGCGAGCGCGCCGAAGAGCACAGCACCAAGCCGTTTCCGGTGGGCGTTTAGGATTCGCCATCTGTTATGCTGATGGTCTGTGGTGATTAAAGTTTTTTTTACCCTTTTGGTGCTGTGCACCGCAGCTATCGTAGTGGTCTGCCTGGCGATTCATTTCCGCGTCAAGCGGCACCTGCGCCAGGAACAGATCGACGCTCAGGTTCGCTCCGTAATCGACGAGGCTGCGGAAAGCACCGTCCCGGAAAAAAAGACGTAGCTCGGGAGGTTCCTTATGATAAAAGCTGCCCTACATACCGACGCAAATGTGGGCCTGCAGTCGTCGACCCTGATCAAGCAGGCGGGTATCGTGATCGGCGCCAGCGCCATAATTGCGGTGTGCTCGCGCCTGGTGTTTCCACTGCCCTTCACGCCGGTTCCATTGACGCTGGGCAACTTCGCTGTACTGCTGGTCGGCCTGGCGGTGGGAAGCCGTCGCGGATTCGCCGCCGCAACCCTGTATCTCGCCTGGGGCGCCATGGGACTGCCGGTATTTAGCCCGGCCGGTCCCGGAGGCATCGCCCAGTTGTTCGGTCCCACCGGCGGATATCTGTTGGCGTACCCAGTAGTCGCGTTTCTGGCCGGATGGATCGCGGAACGCGGCCCCTCCAGCTTCACCCGCAACCTGGTGGCTGGGGCCATGGCTGAACTGGCACTGTTTGCCGGCGGTTTAAGCTGGCTGGCGGTGATGACACACAGCTGGCAGCGCGCCGCTTTCTTCGGGCTGTATCCGTTCTTCTTTGCTGAAGTCATCAAGGTGATGCTGGCCGCCGGAATTGGGCTTCGCCTGCGCCGCAGTTTCTGATTGGGCGCGACCCGGTTGTCATCTTCTGGCCGAACTGCCGAGAATTAGATTTGCCTCGTCCGGAACGAGGCCCCGGAATACTGTTTGATATGACCCGTACCCCTGCCAAAAAAGACCGCGAAATCACCGTCGCTCATAGCCCCGACTCCGACGATGCCTTCATGTTTTATGGCATGGCGACCAACAAAATCCGTATCCCCGGGGTGAAGTTCACCCACACGCTTTGCGACATCGAGACCCTAAACCGCAAAGCTCTGGAAGGCTTCTACGACATCACAGCGATCTCGTTCCATGCCTATCCGTACATCCAGGACAAGTACGCGATCATGCCCAGCGGCGGAAGCGTTGGGGATGGCTACGGTCCCATGATCGTGGCAGCCCGCAACCTGCCGCTCGAAGAGATCCTGCGCGGCAAGATCGCCGTGCCCGGGACCATGACAACGGCGTATCTCACGCTCAAACTGCTGGCGCCGGAAATTGCGACCGAGGTCGTTCCCTTCGACGACATCATCCCCAGGGTCCTGCAGGGCAAGTACGAGGCAGGACTCATCATTCACGAAGGGCAGCTCACCTTCAACAAGTCGGGGCTGCACAAGATCGTGGACATGGGTAAATGGTGGCGGGACCAGACTGGACTTCCCTTGCCGCTGGGCGGCAACGCCATTCGCCGCGAACTCGGCCCGGAACTGATCGGCGCCTGCTGCACCGCCCTGCGCGACAGCATCCAGTACGCGCTCGACAACCGCGACGAAGCTCTGCAATACGCGATGCAATTCGCTCGCGACCTCGACCAGCAAATGGCCGACAAGTTTGTCGGCATGTACGTGAACGAGCGCACCCTCGACTACGGCAAAGATGGCCGCGAAGCCATCGTCAAACTGCTCGACATGGGCTATGCTGCCGGCATCATTCCGCAAAAGCCCAATGTGGAATTCGTTGGGGACGGAGTAGCGACGATTAGCTCTCCGCACTAACCGCCGACAATAACCCCGAAATTGTCGCCCCGACCGAGGAACTTCCGTCCGAGTGGAGGGATCTGCGGTCCATCACCCAGAGCTTTAGCGAACGACGGGTAGTGTCCTAATTTGAATGCGACGTTTAGTTAGTCATGGTGGAAATAGAAGAGGTTCCCGTCCAGATCCTGTACGGTGAACTGCCGTAATCCCCAAGGCTTTATTTCCAGAGGATCCACGATGTTCGCACCTAACGACTTCAGTTCCTGGTACGACGCATCGATATCCTCAGCGAACACCCAGTGAACGGCAGGTTCGAACGGCGGCTTCCTCTTCCGAAAGAATATCGCCACATTACCGCGTGACACGGCCCCAATCTCTTTGCCTGGGTAAAGCCATCCAATCTCAAAGCCGAGTGCATCTCTGTAATGCTGTTGTGCGCGCTCGACATCGGCGACCGGCAACTCCGGCACTGGCTGGCCAATCGAGTTCATTTTCGCTTCTGCGGCCACAGGGCTCTCCTTTGCTTCTCCTTATATGCAACAAGACCGCCCACGCGTCAAATTAGGACACCGGCGAACGACGAAAGAACTTGACTAGCACCCGCCTGCACGATATTCTCAAAAAGCGAACAAAAGAGCGAAACTGATTTCGCTATCCGATGGATCCTTCCCTGCTTCAGATCGAAGACAACGACTCGTCGCCGTCGCTGGTCGGCATTGCCAAACTCGCGGCTCAGGGCGAGTCCATCCGTCAGGGACATCTGGTTGAATACTTCACGCTTGCGTCGCGGTCGCTGTTGTGCCGCTGCGTTTCGAAACGAGTTCCCTTTGCCTGGACCATCAATCCCTACCGTGGCTGCGAGTTTGCCTGCAAGTATTGTTATGCGCGCTATACCCATGAGTTCATGGAGATGCGCGACGGCGTGGACTTCGAGCGCAAGATCTACGTCAAGCAACAGGCGGCCTGGCTGCTGCGGCGCGACCTGCGGAAGGTGAAACCCGGCGAGCAGATAGCCATCGGCACTGCGACCGACCCTTACCAGCCGGCGGAGAAACGCTTCGAAGTCACACGCGGCATTCTGGAAGAGTTGGCACTGCATCACGGCCTGGAGATCGGCATGGTCACCAAGTCGGATCTCGTGCTGCGCGATGTTGACCTGCTGCTGCGGGTTGCGGAGCACAACTCCCTGTTCGTGAACCTGACCATCACCACACTTGACGCCAGGCTGGCACGAATTCTGGAGCCGCGGGCGCCCCGTCCGGACCTGCGGCTGGATGCGGTGCGCGGGCTGAACGCCGCCGGCGTCAACGCTGGTGTCATCTGCGCGCCGGTGCTGCCGGGTATCACCGATTCGCCGGCCGCGCTCGACGCGCTGGTGCAAGCAACCAAAGAGGCGGGCGGGAAATATATCTACGCCAATCCGTTGTTCCTGAAGCCGTGCTCGGCGAGCGTGTTCCTTCCGTTTCTGGAGAAGGAGTTCCCGCGACTGGCCGCGGACTATCGCCGGCGATTCAGAGAGCGCGCCTTCGTCAGCAAGGCCTACAGCAAGCGTATCGCGGAACTGATGGCGACCCTCCGCAAGAGGCACGGCATCAGCCGCGAGTTCAGCTCGCGCAGCCAGAGCGTCCATCCTACATCGCAGGAAGAAGAGCAGATGAGGCTGTTCGGGTGAGAATTGGCCTCTCCTTTTGTCCGTCGTACACGTGACCGAAATCACTGACGAGCGGTCTGGCGAGGCGTAGGCTCACACTTGGACTAATCGCTGGCCAGGAGGTGTGCATGGCCACTAGTCCCGGGTTGCTTCCTATCAGGCGAGTGGTGTCTGGAACCGGCGTCCCGACCGGGCCAGGCTCAGGGCTCATTTGTGCTTCAGCTTCGGTCGCGCACGCCCAGCCGAAGCATTTCCGGTTCATCGTCGCGCCTTCGTTTCCGGCTAAAGCTTCAACTCACTTCACCATAGTCCGTCATCTCGAGCATCGTTAGGCGGAAAGTTTTCCGCATGGAGGCGTTATGCCGCTCGATCGATTCGAAATTCGAGTTTCCCTGGAAAAATTGCTGATCGTTCTGATTGTCATTCTGGTTCCACTGAACTTCATCGGCCTGTACCTGACCATGGACGCCCACACCGCGGTCGAGCAGAAGGTCGGCACGCTCTTCCGCGACATCGCGCACAGCGAGGCCATCGCGACCCGTGCCTTCATTGACGATCGCGTTACCGACGTGGGCGCGATTGCCACCCAACCTGCAGTTGTGGACGCTATCGTCGCCGCCAACCGCGCTACCGCTCAGATGAGCGAGGCGGCCCGGACCGCCAAGATCGCCGATCTCGAAAAGCAGTGGGACACGGCGGCCTCCGACTCGCTGGTCAGCGGCGTGTTGGACTCCCGCGCTTCCATCTCGCTGCGCCGCCAGCGCCAGCTGGATCCGCGTTTTCTCAAGCTGATCGTGCTGGACGCCAATGGGGTGCCCGTGGCGGCTACCGACAAGCCTGCGCATTACGCTCCGCTTGACGAAGTGTTCTGGCAAGGCGTTTCCGCCCAGGGCAAGGGCGCAGTGTACGTCACGGAAGTGCTTTACGATGGGCAAGGAAAAGCCAACTACATCGGCATCGGATTTCCCGTGCTCGACGAAAGCTCGCGCCGGTTCATCGGTGCCGTTCACGCGCTGGTGGACGTGTCTGGACTGTTCGCGTTGCTGAACCGCGAACAAACCGGACTGACTACGGCCACGGCGCTGGTCAAGGCTGACGGTACCGTCATCACCGCGCCCAGTGTCGCGCCCTCCATGCAAATGAAGTCGGAGGAGTATGGCGCGGTACGGGACGCGCTCGGCACCTTGCAGGGCCGGGAAGCCGGCTACGTCATCGCGGGCATGCGCGAGGGCAACCGGATCGTGGGATTCGCCGATACCGGGTTGACCGAGAGCTATTCCAATCTGCGTTGGTTCGTGATGGTCAGCCAGAGTGAGCGCGAAGCCCTGGCCCCGGTCCGGACCATCACCTACTTCGCCATCCTCATGGTCCTCGTGGGCCTGCTGATGGTGACTTTGCTGGCAGCGTATTTCTTCCTGCATCGGACCCAGGAAATCTCCGACATCGAGGTGCCCGAGAGGGTGCACCTGCCGAAGCGGGAAGAGGAGGAAATTCACGCGGGAGTTCGTTGATAGTAGATAACAAGCTCCCAGGAATTCCGGGTGGAAGCGGTCTCCCCAGGAGGTGGTTATGCCGGTATATGACTACGTGTGCCATGACTGTCAGGCCTCGTTCGAAGTGATCCTCACTCTGAAGGAACACGAGACTCAGGAGATCACCTGCCCGAAGTGTGACAGCAATAAGGTGGAGCAGGCGGCAGTCGAGTTTTATGCGGTGACGTCGAGGAAGAGCTGAGGCTTCTCTTGCATCGCGGCGCCGGCGCTGGTACGGCCAACCCACGCGCAAGTGTCCGCCGTCACAGACATTGGTCCCAGACCTGCGCTAACGTGGAGGGTAACAGCGGAGGTGTGGTATGGCCGCGCCCTGGGCCCATCGTTACGCGCAGCGCACCAAGACTGCCAAGAGTTCGATCATTCGCGAACTCCTCAAGCTCACCCAACGTCCTGAGGTCATCTCGTTTGCCGGCGGCCTGCCCGCACCCGAGGTCTTTCCGGTCGAGCGCTTTCGCGAGGCCTGCCAGCGGGTCTTGCAGACCCAGGCTTCCACCGCCCTGCAGTACGGCCCCACCGAAGGCTACCGTCCTTTGCGCGAACTGATTGTGGCGCAAATGGCGCGCTACGGGATCATCGCTACCGTCGAGAATGTGATGATCACCTCCGGTTCCCAGCAGGCGCTGGACCTGATCGCCAAATTGCTGATCAACCGCGGCGATCGCATTCTGACCGAGTGCCCAACCTACCTCGGAGCGCTGCAAGCCTTCGACCTGATGGGCGCCGAGTATGTCACCATCCCCATCGACGACGACGGACTGCAAACCAGCGGGATGGAGCAGGCGCTGCGCTCCGGACCGAAGTTCATGTACATCCTGCCGAACTTTCAGAACCCGGGCGGGGTGACCCTTTCGCGTGAGCGGCGCGATGAACTGGTAGCGCTCTCCGACAAGTACGGCATCCCCATCATCGAAGACGATCCCTACGGGCAACTGCGCTATGAAGGCGAGCACATCTACACCGCTGGTGGTGCTCGACCGCATCAACCTGCTGCGCGATAACGGCTACCTGCTGGGCAACGTGATTTATCTCAGCACCTTCTCCAAGGTGCTGGCGCCGGGACTGCGACTGGGCTGGATCGTGGCGCCGCCTGACGTAATCAGCAAACTGGTGCAACTGAAACAGAGCACCGACCTGCATACCAGCACGTTCGCGCAGATGATCGCCTACGAGGTGGCGCGCGACGGATTCCTCGATGAGCACGTGAAACTCATACGCCGCGTTTACAAGGAGCGGCGCGACGCCATGCTGCAAGCTTTGCAAGATTACTTCCCGCCCGAGGTTTCGTGGACGCATCCCCACGGCGGGCTGTTCCTCTGGGTCACTCTTCCCACCGGAATCGACACGATGAAACTGCTGGACACCGCGTTGCGCCAGGACGTGGCCTTCGTGCCCGGCGATCCGTTTTATCCAAGCGGCGACAGCGGTTCGCACATGCGCCTGAATTTCTCCAACGCGCCGCCGGAGCAGATACGCGAGGGCATCCGTCGTCTGTCCATCGCAGTCGCGCACGAACTGGAGCATTGCGCAGTCGCTGTGACGGCATGATCGCCGGTTCCACTCCCGAGCGCAAAATAGACGCTCGTGCAGAGGACCCGGTTTGCTCCGCCCATCGGAAGCAACCATCTCTCAGCCGGCGCTAGTTAGGCCATCTCCCATACAATAGGTACACACGGCTCACTCCTAGGTCTGATGTCTTAGCCGCTGCTGCGTTCTGAGAGGAACAATACACCATGCCTGCTTCGTCGGTCACCTCCTTGCCACGAGACTTCAATCCACGCTTTCTGGAGGGCTTGGCTGCCGCTGACGCCCAAGCGATTGTCGCGGCCGCAACCCCGCGACGATTCCCGGCGGATTCCGTTGTCGCCCATGAGGGATATCCTGCCGAGCACATGTATATGGTGGTCCAGGGACGCGCCCGCTACTTCTGCTCTACACCCGACGGCAGGAAAATTGTTCTCCTGTGGATTCCACCTGGCGAGACCTTTGGCGCGGCGGCAATGCTGTTGAACCCAGCCAATTACCTGCTGGGCACGGAAACGGTGAAAAACAGCTTGGTGCTGGAGTGGGACCGCGCCACCATTCGCCGCCTGGTCTTTCGCTATTCCAGGCTGATGGACAATTTGTTGTTGATCTCGTTCGACCACATGATTGCCTATCGTGCCCACCATCTGTCTCTGGTTTGTGACACCGCGGGACAGCGAGTGGCGCAGGTGCTGGCTAACCTTGCCATCGGAATGGGGCACAAGGCTCCCGGAAGGCATCGAGCTGGATGTCAGGAATGAAGAACTGGCGAACGCAGCCAACGTGACGCCCTTCACAGCGAGCCGCCTGTTGAGCGCATGGCATCGCCGTGGAGTGGTGGTTAAAAGTCGCGGCAAGGTCCTGCTCCGCTCTCCCGAACGGCTCCTGCTGCACGAAATCTGATGGGCCGGCGTTCCGGCATCTTCACCGCAGACAACTGCTGTTCCCGTCCCTCTTTGCTCAAGCGCAACGACGCAACCAGATCTGGCATGAGATCCTGAGCAGGCTGATCGAACTCCGTGTTGATGGTTTGGCGAAGGCGATACGTAAGTAAGGGCCGCTTCTCTCCTTGGCGGCCCTGCTTCTTCGGGCTTGCGATCCAGCCTCGCGCCTCTAACGTCAGCAATCACTTCGGTTTATGGACTCCTGAGAAGATTGCTCCAGCGCAACGACGCAGACCCTGCCTGACATGGAATGCTTGATGCAATCGGTTCAGCCACCGCCCGTCAGAGGCGTTGAGGTTTGAACGATTAACTGGCGGGAGGTGTTTGGCAAGGTGGCGTCGTTCGTATTTTGATTGTGGACGACTTCGCGTCGTGGCGGCAGTGCGCTGCCGGGCTGCTCCAGCAAGATCCGGATTTGCAGATCATCTGCCAGGCGGCGGATGGGCTGGAAGCCGTTGAGAGAAGTGCAGCGCTGCAACCCGACCTGGTCTTGTTAGACATCGGACTCCCCAACCTCGACGGCCTCGAAGCGCGCGCCAGATCGGCAAAATTTCTCCGCGGTCGAAAATCCTGTTCGTTACCGAAAACTGTTGTCAAGAGCTGGCGCGGGCGGCCTTGGGCACTGGCGCGTTCGGCTACCTGTTGAAGTCGGATGCCGCCACCGAACTCCTGCCTGCTGTGCGAGCCGTTCTTGCAGGCCGGCGGTTTGTCAGCCGCACTCTGGGGCTTGCAGCGCCCGGCATTTCTGGACGAGACCTAAGAGCCATCGCCTACTTTGCGGATCGGGTTCACGGCCGGCCGCAAGATTGACCTTCGTGAGATATGGAGTGAAATTCGTTGTCGAGTCCAACTGTTATTTTGTGTGTAGATGATGAACCCAAGGGACTAATGGTGCGCCGGCTCCTTCTGTCGATTGCCGGCTATGACGTCCTGACTGCCGGCAGTGGCGATATCGCCCTCAGAATCCTGCGCCGCAACCACGTAGACCTGGTCATCACCGACTGCTTTCTGCCCGATCTTCCCGGGGCGCAAATCGTTTCCGAGATCAGGCGGCTCAAGCCGTACATTGCCATCGTGCTGTTGACCAACTCGGTGGATCCTCCCGCCGGAACCGAACTGGTGGACCTGCTTCTGATCAAGTGCATGAAGCCACCCGAGTTCCTATCCGAAATCGCCAAGGTGGTGGCGAAGCAGCGATCCAATGAAACGGACTGGCGCAAGCGGGGAAATAGCGCCGCGCGGCGCACAGATCCACCCACGGTTGAGCCTGTGGGCTTTCGATTGCGTCCCGCAAAGCGGGATCGAACCATCGGCGTCGCTCAGACTTTCCGCGTATTCGAATACCAGGCAGTCCGGGACGCGCCTACGCGCTGGCGGCGGCGGTCCTGCCCTGGGCCGCGCGGACCAAGGCGAGCGCGGTCACGTCATTGAGAGGAGCAGGGGCGCGCGTAAACTGCTGCACGCCCTCGAGGATGAGAGCGGCAACATCTCTGGCGCTAATGCAGAGGAGCGCGCTCAAATTGCTGCTTGACCCGAGGCAGGCCAAACTCTTCCCGCTTATAGGCCGCTTCCACCACCCCGCGAGACACCAGCAGCAGCGAGGCCCCCGGCTGCAGCGCCACGGTTGGCGCCTCATAGGTGGAAGCCGAGAATAATCCCAGAGGAAGGCCGGTAGCCGGCAGCTCGGTTACACCGGATGGATCGCGCAACAGTCCGGGTGTATGTCCGGCATTGGTGTAGCAGATGGTGCCGAGTTCCTCGTTGTAGCAACCCATGAAAGCGGAGCAGGAACGAACTCCGGAGGCAGCCCGGCGAATGCTCAGGTTCATCTCCAGACAGAACTCCATCATGGCGTCGGCTTCGTTGATCTCTTCGCTGGCGAAACTCGCGTTCCCTATCTCGTCAAACGTCTGGCGAGCGGCGGAGACGATGGCGTGGTTCTCGTCATGGCTTCCGGCGATGTCCAGCAGTCCGAAAACAACGCGGCAACGATTGGCGCGGAGAAAGCGGTAGAAGTCCCCGCCAACTCGTTGTCCGTAGATCATTCCCGCAATGTCAGCTCCGGATAAAGGCGGGAAATCGGCGTGGCTTGCAACCGACGGCGCCACTTCACGTCCGCGCTGAAGGAAAGGCAGCTTCATAGGGGATTCGCCATCATAGCCGAAATTCCGGCAATTGCAAACGTCTCCGAAAAATCCATTCGGCGGGTTATGATAGCCGAGGTCCAGGAGGCAAGGCCGTGCGCATTTTGAGCATAGGAGAGATCCTGTGGGACGTGATTGGGGAGAACGAATACCTCGGCGGAGCGCCATTGAATTTCGCCGCCCACGCACGGCGGCTCGGGCACGAGGTTTTTCTGCTCAGCGCGGTGGGCAACGATGATCGGGGGCGTCGCGCGCTGGACGGCCTGTGCCGGTTTGGGATCTCGACGGAATTGGTGCAGGTGCCGGCGGGCCAGAAGACTGGCACAGCCGAGGTTGAGCTTGATAGCGAGGGCAAACCCGAGTTTCGCATTGTGCACCCTGCTGCCTATGACTTCGTGGACTTGGACCCTGAACAAATCAAGCACATTGCCGACTTGCAGCCGGATTGGATTTATTTCGGCACGCTCTATCACATGACGGGGCAGGCGCTGGCCTCGACCTTGAAGCTGCTGAAGGCCGTGCCCTCGGCCCGGCGTTTCTATGACGTCAACTTGCGCGAAGGGCACTGGAGCTTGAGCGTAGTTGAGCAGTTGTCGTTACAAGCCAGTGTAATCAAGCTTAGCGATGGCGAAACCGAGTTCCTCGACGGGTCCGTCAACGCGGAAAACGAAAGCGGATCGGCCGAAAACTTCTGCCGCCGCTGGAGCGAGCAATACCATTGCGACACAATATGCGTCACCTGCGGAGAACGCGGCTGTGCCATCTTCCACGACAGCCGGTATTGTGAGATCCCCGGCCACAAAATAGAAGTAGGTGACACCGTCGGCGCCGGCGATGCCTTCGCGGCTGCCTTCTTGCACGGCATCGAGCAGGGCTGGGGCGCCCGGCACGCAGGCATGTTTGCCAATACCGTGGGCGCGCTGGTGGCCAGCAGGCTGGGAGCCACTCCCGAGTGGCATATCAGCGAATGCTGGCCCATGTTGGGGCAGAACTTCGAAAAGATTGAAGTGGCGAAGAGTCAGGACTAGAATCGAGGCGACGGGACGTGCTTATGAAGCAATCAAGAAGTCTGGTAGGCGCGTGGGTGCTCACAGCTATCCTGGCAAGCGCCCCTGTGGCGGTAGGTCAATCGCAGTCCACGGGGCCAGCGGCCTCCGCGGTGCAAGTGACATCGGCGGGCGGATCCCTTCGGTTGCAGGTCCAAACCGCTACAACCCTGAACACCGGGTTGAGCGCGCTTTGTAAAGAGCAGAAGCTGGAATGCAGTGGGACCGAGTTGGTCGCCCGCGAACGTCTGCCGCAAATGGTGGTCGAGGGCTCCTTGCAGGCGGTGGTAAAGCACTTGCTCGAGGGCACGGGAATCAACTTCGAGATCACCCGCAGCCCGGCCGGCGTGCCCTCCAAGCTGGTTCTGCTGGGACATGCACCGGCAGGAACTACGGTGCAGAGCGGGTTAAGTGGGTCTTCCGACCAGGCGCCGGGGAACCAGCCGCCAAGCGAGTACGTTGGGTCAGCGATAGCTCCGGCCGATTCCGTCGCAAGCCCCACGACATCCCAGCCAACCGTAGCCGGCAACCGAGGCGAGGCTAGCGGGTCGCAATCGTCGGAGGCACGCACGCAGGCGCAACACGCGGCGGAATTGATGTATGCCGGCGGCTACGCGACCCAGGTCACGCCCTCGGAGTACCTGCCCTTCCCGGATAGCGACGGAAAACCAATCCCGTCCAAGCCGCCGTCCGGGGAATTTTTGCCGTTTCCTGATTCCCATGGCAATCCGATCCCGATTAAACCGGCACAGGGTGGATCGCCCTTTCCCCCGGCACAGGGCGGGAGCACCGGGCACTGACCCGAGATTGCTGTGAGTCTTCAGCTCTCGGCCTAACGTGGGCGCAGTCAGGGCAACGTGACTGTGATCTCGGCTGCAGCAGACTTCTTAGGATCGGCTTTACTGGTCACTAGCACGTGATAAGTCCCCGGAGCTTTTGGCGCGATGTAAACCGCCAGCAGCGAGACCTTGCCGCCGATCGCTTGCGCTCCGCGAGGCACTACCCGCCCTCCGGCCTCGCCCTCCTGGATCGACCAGGTCACATCCAGATTGTCGGCTCCGCTGACGCTGGCCGCGAAGTCAAAGGCATCCTCCGGCGACGACTTGAGCCGTCATAGGACGAATCGCGACGTCAACATTGGTGCGCGCAGCCGTACCGCTACCAGACAACGAGGAGCGCAGCATCCAGTAAGCCGCCCCGGCGCCCGCGATCATCAAAATCGCAAGCAACACCAGCAGCGCGGGCATGCCCGATTTCCGGGGAGCGGGTTCGGCGGGATAGAAAGGGCTGGGAGTGAGAGAAACCGTCGCTATCTCCACTGCGGCTCCGGAGTCGCGACTAACCGGCGGCTGGCCGGCAGGATAGGCATCAGCCATGCCGGACGACGATTCTCCGGCCAGCACTACTCCAATCGTGTCGGGCGCGACCCGCGCGCCGCAGCGCGCGCAAAACTTATCTTCGGGTTCGATCTTCTGGCCGCACGTCGTGCAGAACATCCGCCTTCCTCTTCGCGAAACACATTACCGCGAATCCGGACGGTTCGCCAGGGCGGTCACTGCAGCTCGCGTGTGCCTACGGCCAGCCGCAACTGCTCCACGTTATCCATATAGGTGGCGAGTGCCTGGCGATAGCTCAACTCGGTCGAGCGATAACTGCGCTGGGCATCCAGAAAGTCCAATAGCGAGGCGGCTCCATGCTGGTAGGAAAACTGGGTGATGTCGAGGGACTGTTGCGCCTGTTGTAGGTAGCCCTTGTCATAAAGTTGGACTATTTCCTCGCTGCTGCGCACCGCCTCATAAGCATTCTTCACCTCGGTCAGTACCTGCTGCTCGGCAGCCTTCTCCAGGAACTGCGCTTGCGTCATGGCGTATTGCGTACGCGCAATTTCACCTTGATTTCGGTTGAAGACGGGCAGAGGAATATTGAAGTAGAAAGCTGCAAGATTTGAGGAGCTTAGATGGGTATAGTCAAAGCTTAGGTTGAAGTCCTGTTTGCCATTGGCTTTGGCTAACGTGACCTGGCTGTTGGCAGCAGTGATGCCGCGTTGCGACGCCTGCAGGTCTGGGCGTAAGCTGAGCGCCCGGGCCTGAAAGTCTTCCAATCGCAGCGATACAGGCTCGTAGGCTAGTTTGCCTGTCACGTCAAAATCTGCGGGGACGGAATCGAATCCCAGATATAGCCGCAGCAAGGCCAACGCCTGCACCCTGGCAATCCGGGCTGTGCTCAGGTCAGTCTGAAACTGCAGCGTCTGCAATTGGATCTTCATCAAGTCGGCCTTGCTGATGGCTCCGGCCGAGTGCTGGTCCTCGCTGATTTTCACCGTATTCTGATAGCTCTGCAGCAACTGCAACGCGAACTCGAAGTTCGACTTCGCCAGCAGAGCCGCCACAAACTGCGATGCGACATTCGCGACCAGGGTACGTTCTGCGTCCGCTACCTCCGACTCCGTCACCGATGTCATGTCTTTGGCCGCTTGTAACCGGTGCTGTCGCTTCTTGCCCCGCTCAAACAGATAGCCCACTCCGGCATCGAATTGCGCCGTTTCATCAACGTAGGTGCCGGAGAATTGGTCGGGGCTGAACAGCGGAAGATATTGCGCATCCAGCGAGAGCACCGGATTCGGCCGCAAGTTCGCGGTGACTTCCTGGGCCTTGTTCTGCAGGATCCCCATTCTGGTAGCTTGCAGGGAAGGATTGTTCTTCTTCGCCAACTCGATCGCCTGTTCGATGGTGATGACCACGGCCGGCTGTGGCGCTGGAGGCTGCGTCGAGCTTGGCGCTTGCGGCGGTAGTTGCGGGGGACCCGATACCTGTCCCGGCACAACAATCGATAGCGCCAGCACACCGGCCAACACAATCGGAATGCGATGGAGGCTGCGCGAGAAGAAGGTTCTCATTCGGTGACCGCCTCTTCTTCTTCAGGCAGCACGTCCTTCGGTCCGGCCATCCATGCGTAGAAGGCGGGCAGCAGCAGCAGGCTCAAGGCCAGTTCGGTCAGGAATCCACCCACGATAACGATGGCGAAGGGACGCTGCGAGTCCGAGCCAATGCCATGTGACATCGCGGCCGGAAGCAGCCCCAACGTACGCCACCAGCATGGTCATCATGATGGGCCGCAGACGGCGGGTGGCGCCGAGCAGCACGGCTTCCTGCACGCTGTGCCCGCGTCCGCGCAGCTGGTTGATGTACTCGATCATGATGACGCCCGTCTGCACTGAAACTCCGAACAGAGCCAGTAATCCGACGCCTGTCGACACACTGAAGTGCGTGCCGGTAATCAACAGCGCCAGCAGGCCGCCGATGGGTGCGAGGCCCAGGTTCAACAGCACCAGGAAGCCCCACTTGAATGACCTGAACATGGAATACAGCACCAGCATGATGACCAGGATGGTAACCGGCACCACGATGGCGAGCCGGTGATTGGCTCGCTTCTGGCTTTCATACTCGCCCGCCCAGTCCAAAGTGTATCCCTGCGGCAGCTTCACCTCGCGATTCACCTTCGCCATGGCTTCTTCGACCGTACTTCCTAAATCGCGGCCCCGCACGCTGTACTTGATGGCGATATAGCGCTGGTTGCCTTCGCGATAGATCATGGACGCGCCATTGTCCACCGAGATGTCGCACAACTCGGCCAGCGAGACACGTTCACCGGTGGGAGCCAGGATGCGAATGTTGGCCAGATCGTCGACGCTCTTGCGAAACTGCTCCTGGTAACGCGGGACCAGATCGAAGCGCTGCTCCCCAATCAGGATCTGGCTCACCGGATTTCCTCCGACCGCAGTCTGTATTGCATCCTGCACGTCCGCGACGTTGATGCCGTAGCGGTCGGCCTTGGCGCGATTGACCTTGATGTCAACATTTGGTTGGCCCAGCACGCGGAAGAGCCCAAGATCGGCAACGCCGGGCACGCTCTTCATCGCGGCCATGATCTCTTCCCCCTTCTGTTCCAGGTCGTGCAGATCGGAGCCAAAGATTTTAACTGCGAGCTCGCCTTTCACGCCGCTGACCGCTTCCTCCATGTTGTCGGCGATGGGCTGCGAAAATCCCCACTCGACCCCGGGGATTTTACCGACTTCCTTGTCCATGGCATCGATCAGCAGCTCTTTCCGGCCGTGAAATTGCGCTCGCCATTGGTCACGCGGCTTCAGGTCAACGAAGTACTCGGTGTTGAAGAAGCCGGTCGCGTCAGTGCCATCATCCGAGCGTCCTACCTGCGAAACGACCTGTGTCACCTCGGGAAAGCTGGCAAAGATCAGCCGCGCCTGGTCCATGATCCGCTGGCCTTCGGTCGGCCCGGTGCTGGGAGACAACGTTCCGCGCGCCCAGATCGAGCCTTCATCGAGGTGCGGCAGAAACTCCGAGCCAATCACCCCGCCGAAGCTGAGATAGGCCGTCAATGCGAGAACACGAAGAGAGCCGCCCCAGGGCGACCATGCGTCGCGCCAGGATCCACTTCAGCGTCTGGTCATAGCGCACCGTGATCGACTCCACGACCGGGTTTTCCCACTCTTTCATCCCTTGCGGAAAAGCAGGCTGGATAGCACCGGCGCAAGCAGAATGGAAAAGACGAGTGCGCCCAGAAGGGCGAAGGCCACCGTCCACGCCATGGGCTTGAACAACCGGCCTTCCACCCTCTGCAGCGTGAAGATTGGCAAGTAGGTAATGATGATGATGGCGATGGCGTAGAAGACCGGGCGCTGCACTTCATGTGCGGCCGACCGGATGTTTTCGTCTATGGTCGCGCTCGATTCTGTCCGGTTCTCCAGCCGGCGCTGAATGTTCTCCACCATGACTGCCGCGCCTTCCACAATCATGCCGAAGTCAAGCGCGCCCAGGGACAGCAAGTTGGCGGGAATGTGGCGCAGGTCCAGCAGGATGGCTGCGAAGAATAGCGAAAACGGAATAGTGATGGCAACAATCAGGGCCGAGCGAACATTTCCCAGGAAAAAGAACAGCACCAGGACAACCAGCAGGATACCTTCCGTGAGATTATGCAGCACCGTGTGCGTGGTCAGGTGGACCAGATCGTCACGGTCAATGTGGGGAACAATTTTCACGCCGGGGGGCAGTACGTGCTTGTTGAGGAAGTCCACTTTGATGTCAATGTCGCGGAGCACCGCTTCGGCCTCGGCGCCCTTGCGCATCTGCACGATGCCTTCGACCACGTCATCGTTGTCAATGACTTTGCCGTCGGCGTGACGAATGGCTTTTCCCAGCTTACCCAGGCGAATCTTCGGCCCCTGGGTCACGATAGCAATATCGCGCACGCGCACCGGCGAGCCGTTCTGGGCCTTTAGCACAGTCGCGCCCGATGTCGTCGGTGTTCTGCATCAGGCCAATCGCGCGAACGTTGTAGGCCTGCGTTCCCTTTCTCAATGAAACTGCCGCCGCCATTGAGATTGTTCGCCGCCAGCGCCTGCTCCACCTGCGCCATCGAGAGCCCATACGAAACCAGCTTGTCAGGATCGACCTGCACCTGGTATTCGCGGGTCTCACCGCCAAAAATGGAAACCGACGCAACGTTGGGCACCGACATCAGGTGCTTGAAGACGACCCAGTCTTGCAGCGCCTTCAAGTCCATGATGTCGTACTGAGGGTTCGTGCTTTGCAGCGTATAGAAGTAGATCTGGCCGGCGGGACTGAAGTCGGGACCGATCTGCGGACTCAAGCCTGGCGGCAGATTCACCAGCGTGAGCTTTTCCAGGACCTGCTGCCGGTTCTGCAGGTTGTCGGACTCGTCGTCAAAGAGGACGGTAATGAAGGAAAGTCCCGCCAGCGAAGTTGAACGCAGGTGGGTGAGGTGTCCCACGCCATTCAACTGCGTCTCGATCGGAATCGTGACCTGCTGCTCCACCTCCTCTGCCGCGCGTCCCGGCCACTGTGTGATTACCCAGACATACTTGTCGGCTACGTCGGGGTAAGCTTCGATGGGCAGGTTGTGGAAGGAAATGATTCCCCAGATGAACAGGAGCACGCCCATCGCCAGCATGAGCATGCGATTGCGCAGCGCAAAGTCAACCAGATACCGGATCATGCCGCTCTATTCCTCCGCCGCGCTGGAAAACTGCAGCGCATTGGTCACGACCTGATCGCCCGCTTTTAATCCGCTGAGCACCGGCAGATACCCGTCCTTGAGTTGCGGCCCAAGCTGTACGGCCACCCGACGAAACTGCTTTCCTCCCGCGGGCAGATATACCCAGTCTTTGTCATGCAAGTGAACGACTGCCGAGGCCGGAACCACGACATGATCCACCGGACTGCGGGTGCGGAACGTGGCGGTCACGAACATGCCCGCCCGCATCAAGCCCTTGGGATTCGGCAACTCAATCCGAACCTTGGCTGCTCGCGTGTTCGGATCCAGAACCTGGCTGATGTTGATCACCGTTCCCGGATACTTGGCATCGGGAAAGCCGTTCAGCGTAATATCGGCGACGTCCCCCACATGCACACGCGACAACATGTCCTGGTACACGTCGCAGAGCACCCATACCACTGACAGGTCGGCGATGGTGAACAGGGACCCTTGATTGTCGAGCGAGCGCACTCCCGTCCCGCCAGTGATTTGCTGATCGACGATTACTCCAGAGATGGGCGCGTGCAAAGGCAGCAGCGGAGACGGATTGTTTACGTCGCCCCCGAGCACGTGGATGCGCTGGACAGCGGCGTTAAGGTCGGCGGTGGCTTTGGCGTGGGCATCTTCCGCGGTTTCCAGATCGGCCAGGGCTATGGCGCCTTTGTCGTAGAGCAACTTGGAACGCGCCAGTTGCTTTTCGGACAGTTGCTCATCGGCTTTGAACTTCTGATAATCGGAAAACGCTCCCGAGAGATCGGGACTGTTAATGAGCAATAGAACCTGGCCTTTTTGCACGTAGTCGCCGAGCTTGGCCTTGATCTCGACCACGCGGCCGCCACCCAGCGACACTACAGGAACGGAGCGGTTCACGTCCGGAGCGATCACTCCGTTGACGTGGAGCTCGTCGCTCACCTTGCGGATTTCCACCGTGGTCAGCGGAAACTGCTCCGGGTTCTGCATGGTGAACACGTTGGGGTCGGTATTGGTTTCCAGGACTGACCCCGCGGAGGGGTCGACCTTGGTTTTCGAACAGGCCGAGAACATCGCAACGACGAGCAGCAATGGGAGCAATGCACCGGCACGTGACAGCGCTCCCCTGCGCTGAATCATGAGTTTCTTCATTCCACCGACTCTTGGTTTGACCAGTCTGGAGAAGCGGCATTCCACCGCTACCGTGAGCACCAGATCTGTAATAAGGAATTTGTGAGAATGCTTGTGCCTTTAGTCGGGCACGTGCGCCGAGTTAGAGTCGGCAGAAGGGAGGAGCGCGTCCGGCGGAGGGAAGCGCCATGCCATCAAGCGCGAGTTTCGCTAAAGCCAGCGGACGCCATGGCAGCAAGATGACGAGTGCGCACATCAGAGAGAGCGCCAGCATTGCAGGCAACATGGGGAGTGGAGGGGTCGTCCGCAGCAGATGAAGAGGGGCGACCACGAGTTGGACTCTCTTGGAGGCCTCTTCCATGACGGCCTGCGTGGGATGCAGGTCGTCGCTAGCCGAGACAATCGGGAAAAGCAAAAGCAGCGCGCATCCCAGCGCGATTAGCGGCTTGCGATATGGAGCGGGCGTCGTCCCACGGCCTCGCGCGAAGCCGACGATCGCGACTAGCGCTAGGCCAATCCAGACCAGATTGAGCAATAGTTCCATTCTTATGTGCGGTAGTTTACCACCGGAGCAGCAGCTAGTTTCAAGCCAAACGAATCTGCAAAGCGGGATTCACGCGATGTTCATAATTGGTCCAGGGTCGCACAAACGAACGCGACCCAGTATGATCAAATTCCTGCTGTTCTCTCTGAGGAAGGTCCATGATTCGAATTCGCCGCCCGTTGTTGGCGCATTTAGCCGTACTGCTGGTCAGCGGTCTATTGCTGGCCCAGACTCCGCAGCCCACCCAAGCCGTTCCCCAGCGCACAACTGAACAGCGCAGCGCCTATCGCAAGGCCATGGAAGAGGCCGACCAGAAGATTGCCGACGAAGTGAAGACCCACTCCGAGCTGATCAAGAACCTGGAGTATCTCACCACCCAGATCGGGCCGCGCCTTACCGGATCACCACAGATGCAAGCCGCCAGCGACTGGACCCTGAAGCGCTTCCAGGACTACGGCGTGGACGCGCACCTGGAGACTGCGCAAATCGCGCACGGCTGGACGCGCGGTGTCGAGACCGCCGAGATCGCCAGCCCCATCCAGCGGCGTATCGGCATTCATGCCTTTGGTTGGAGCAAGGCAACTGACGGCGAGATTACCGGCAACGTGGTTTACGTCGACATCCAGAAGACCGAAGACCTCGACAAGTACAAAGGAAAACTGAAGGGCGCCATCGTCATGATGCGCAAGCCGGTTGACCTGTCCAAGGAAGACCTCAACCCCGAGAACGCTTACGATGCCGTCATACCTCCGTCCCGGGGCGTGCCGAAGGCCAACCCGGGCTTCCGCGCCCGCATGCAACTACTCAATAAGCTCGGCGGGGAACAGGCTGCCATGGTGCTGATGGACAGCGCCAAGACCGACAGCCTCTACAACATGACCGGTGGCTTTAACGCTTATTCGCCGAGTGATGTCCCGATGGCTTTCCTGACTCACGAAGATTACGACCTCATCTACCGGCTGCTCCAGGCCGGGCCCGTCACCATGAAGGCGGATCTTCCGGAAATCTTCAGCGACAAGCCGGTTCCGGCTTCCATCACCGTCGCCGAGATCAAAGGCACCGAGCATCCGGAGGAGCGCGTCATCATCGGCGGGCACCTCGACTCGTGGGACCTCGGCCAGGGCGCGCTGGACAACGGCACGGGCGCGATGGCCACCCTGGAAGCGGCACGGGCTTTGAAGGCGCTGGGCTGGAAACCGAAGCGCACCATCACCTTCGTATTGTTCACTGGCGAAGAGCAGGGCGGCATCGGCGCCGAAACCTTCGTCAAGAACCATGAAGCCGAGCTCCCCAAAATTGATGCCGTGCTGATTCACGACACCGGCACCGGCAAGGTCTTCAGTATTGCGCTCGAAAACCTTTGGGAAACCGGGCCCTTGATGCAGGAAATCTATGAGCCGCTGCGCGAGGTCTTTGAGCTGCAACCACTGAGCACACGCTACTTCAGCGGCTCCGACCATGTGGAGTTCCTCGCTAAGGGTGTGCCGGCGTACTTCTGCGTTCAACTTCCGGCGCACTACCGCGAGGCACACCACAGCCAGACCGACACCTTCGACAAGGTGATTCCAGACGAGATCAACCAGGGAGCTGCCCTGATTGCAGCCTGGGCGTGGAATGTCTCAGAAATGTCGGAGGCGTTGCCGCATCATCCAATCCCGGCAAGCCCGATGTACTAATTCGCTGTCTCGGCTGTCTGCTCCTCGCTGTGCCACGATATCGCCAAGTCAGCCACGAAAATAAAGAGAAACAGCAGGCCGAGGGCCACGTCGTACACAGGAAATCCCGGATCACGGACCACCTCAGGTATGAGGCTTGTCCCGGGATTTTGTGGGTGATAGGAAATGCGGAACGTTTTCCCGGGCGGGTGCTGGCTAACAAAGTCCGCCACGTTGACACATTTGAAATCGAAGACCTGGTTGGTGGCGGAATAAGACTCGCCGCCCACGGAATAGTTGTAGCCCAGTTGAGGACAGTAGCGGCCGCAGCCTAAGGTCGCATAGGAGTAACGCACGCAGTCAACGTCGGCCGAAACCACCACCGCCTCGGTTAAGGGCCACGCTTGCGACTCCGCATATTGCCGCCGGGCATTGTTTTCCCGGGTTGCCGCCTTGAAGCAGAAGAAGACCACCACCAGGAGTACCAGTCGCCGCAGAAACGGCCAACGCTCGAACGGCGTCACGAGAGGACGGTCGTGTGCGGTGTGAGGTACGGCTGCTCCGGCAGCCACGGGTCGACCGGTCTGATGCACACCGACTGGCTCGTTCATTGCAGTCACTCTCAACTACACAATTTCCACCCTGCCACTCTTGATGCTGCGAAACGCGGCATCCAGAATCAACTGGTTCCGCAGGCCCTCTTCGCCGGTGATGTCAAACTCGCGGCCGTCTTCCATCGCTGCCGCGAACGCGTCCACCTGCGCAGTGTAGGCGTTGGCATTGGAAACTTCCCTTCTCTCCATCACCTCGAAGCCGCGCCGCAATTCCACGGTTACGGGACGCTCGATAGTGAGCACGTTCAGCGCCGACAAAACTCCAGTTTCGCCAGTTACTTCCAGAAATGTCTGGTAAGGACTGCGTGCCGAAACCGAAACCGTGGCCAGCGTTCCGCTTGCGAATTCCAGGACCGTCGCCGCCGAAGCCTCCAGGACACTATGCGAGTCGTAGTGCGCCCGTGCCGAAACGGCGCGCGCTTCGTCGTCCAGCACGAAGCGCAGGGTATCAATGCAATGCACACCGATGTCGGCCAGCGGACCTCCCGTCGCCAGCTTGGGATCGTTGACCCACGTCCGCGCGCTGGTCAGCATCGGCGCAAAGAAGTCGGCACGCGCCACCCGCGGGCGTCCGATTGCGCCGACGGCGATCTGCTCGCGGAAGAACCTGACGCTCTCCTCGAACCGCATGACGTGCGCAATGCCCAGCAACACCCCGGCAGCCCGCGCCGCTTCTGCCATCGTGTGCGCCTCGCGGGAATTCAACGCCATCGGCTTCTCACAGAGCACCGGTTTGCCGTGGCGCACGGCCTCCAACACATCGGCGCAATGCAGCGCGTCCGGACTGGCGACGAACACCGCATCCACGTCGGGACAGGCGCAGAGATCTGCAGTGGAAGCAAACGCGTGCTCGATCTGAAACTGGCGGGCCGACACCTCTGCCTGCCGCAGCTCACGGCGCGACAACGCGACCACTCGACACCTCTGGGAGCGTGCAAACCCCGGCATCATCCGCTTCACCGCGTGCAGCCCGAATCCGACAATGCCGAAACGAACCATTACGCCCTAATTTTAGTGCGTTGTTACTTGGATGCGCTAACGAACCTGCCGGCTAAAGAGTTACCTCAGGGGCTAACGCCCGGTGTTTATCGCACCCGCAGCGGCACGGCTGAAGAAGCTGCTGAAAAAGTCCTTTGAAAGGGAAGTTTCGGGTAGTGCGGCGCTTGAAGCGCCGCGTCCATGAGTTCATCATAAAACGGTCTTTTAGGCCCGGAGGAACATGCCGCGATCTCGCTAGGACGCGCGTGTTTTCGCGGCGTTTGAGTCGAGGTACCTCAGCGGCTAAAGCCGGTCTTCACGAATTACTCTTAACGCTGGTGAAGTGTCCGTTTCATGACTGCTTTACGGTTGTTATCACGACTCTTTACCTGCGGACGAGCGGAGCGAGTCCGGCAGGGTAAAGGCGAGCCGCGACGGAAGGGCGGGCGGCATGGCGTGGAGGACACCGCAGTGCGGGATCAGCGAGTGGAGTTTGTGATACGGGCAAAAGACGGGCAGAGTTTGAGCAGCCTGTGTGCCGAGTTCGGGATTGCGGCCCACCGGCTACTATGGCTGCGGCGCTACTGCGAACAGGGCGTGGCCGGCATCGAGGAGCACAGTCGGCGTCGGCTCGCCCAACTGGACGGGAGAAGTTATTGCCCGGCGCATCGCCCAGTTGCGGCAGCAGCGCCGGACTGGGGAGCGCGCAGCTGCAACGGCTGCTGCAGGGCGAAGGCATCGAACTGCCCGTCATCACCGTACATCGCGTGCTGCTGCGGGGGCTGGTGCTCGGCGACCGGCGGCCCCAGGCTTGGCACGCTTCCAGCGGGAGGCTCCCAACCAACTCTGGCAGATGGACTTCAAGAGTCCAAGGGCGGTACCGATGCGGTCGGGCCGTTGTCGGTGATCGACGATCACAGCCGCTACGTGATTGCGCTGCAGCGCACGGGAACGACCCGCACGGAAGCGGTGCGGGAACGACTGCAGGCCGCTTTTCTCGATTGCGGTGTGCCCGACGCATGCGATGGACATGGCACTCCGTGGTGGAACCCGCAGGCACCAGTGGCGGCCCAGTTGCAGGTGTGGCTGATGAAGCAAGGCATCCAGTGCCTGTTTAGCGGCATCCGCCATCCCCAGACGCAGGGCAAGTGGAGCGCTTTCATCTGGCGCTGGAGATGGCGCGGCGGCGGCGGGGCCTGCTGCAAGCGGAGATGGAACAGGCGTGGTTGGATGAGTTTCGCCATGAGTACAACTACATCCGTCCCCACGAGGCATTAGGGATGCAGGTGCCGGCCAGCCGCTGGTGGGCCAGTGCGCGGCGCTACGATCCGCAGCCCCCGGCTTGGGAATATCCCCAGGGATCCGAGGTCAAGCGACTGGGCACGCAGGGTCAGCTGAAGCTGGAGGGCGCCCGCTGGGAAATCAGCCAGGCGCTGGCGGGGCAGGGGTGCGGCGCCGCATCGCCGACCGCATCCTGGTGTACTACTGCAACTCCCTGCTCAAGGAGATTGATGTCGTCGCCCAACGATGCACCACGGTGCCGGTGGACCAACCAAACTGTAAAGGATGTCCTGATAAAGGTGTAAAGGATGTATGATAGACCTGAAGGCCAGCTCTACCCGGGATTCGACTTCCGCAGCCTCTGAAGCCGTGCCCTTTCAAAACGAATCTATGCGATAGCTTGTGTTTATTATGTTTCGATTGCAGTATTTTTCGGGCGGGCAACCTTGGCCATCTCGCACCAGGCAATCCGATCATTTTTTCTCGACGGCCCGGCCGGCCGGCTCGAGGCGCTCTTGAATGTAGGTTCGCCCACCGCGACCCACGCTGGATTGGTCTGTCATCCGCATCCGATGTTCGGTGGGACGATGCACAACAAGGTCGTCTTCCACGCCATGAAGGCCCTGCACTCGTTCGGCTTCCCCGTGTTGCGTTTCAACTTTCGCGGAACCGGACTAAGCGCAGGCGAGCATGACCAGGGCCGCGGCGAAGTCGGTGACGTGCAAGCTGCGCTGGCCTGGCTGAAGCGCGAATTCGCGTTGCCCATCATCTTCGCCGGATTTTCCTTCGGGGCCGCGACAGGCCTGCGCGCCTGCTGTCCCGATCCTGATGTGCGCGCGCTGATTTCGCTGGGCACTCCGGTCGAAGCCGAGGGCCGCTCGTACTTCTACTCCTTCCTGCGCGATTGCAGCAAGCCCAAGCTCTTCGTCAGCGGGGACCACGACCAGTTCGGCCCGCACGAGGCGCTGGAGAGCGTCGTAACTGAAGGCGCCGATCCGAAAGAGCTGGTGTTCGTGCCCGGCGATCACTTCTTCGAAGGTCACCTCGCCGAAATGCGCTTGACGGTCGAGAGCTGGCTGCACGAAGTGCTAGGCAGTTAGGTTTGATTATTCACCTGTTTTTCGTCGGCAGGTTTTGAAAGGGCACGGCTTCAGCCGTGCCGTTACGTGTGCGTGGAGAGTTGGGCTTCAGCCCCTGAGGCAACTCGCGCTTCGTTTCAAAACCGAAGTCCTCCGGTGGCTAAAGCCAGTATGAATGTCAGCAGCTTACGCCACGGCTGAACAGGCTGCTGAGAAAGTCCTTTGAAGGGAAGTTTCGGGTAGTGCGGCGCTTCAGCGCCGCGTCCATGAGCTAATTACAAAACGGCCTTTAGACCTGGAGGAACATGCCGCGATGTCGCTAGGACGCGCGTGTTTTCGGGGCGTTTGAGTCCAGGTACCTCAGCGGCTAAAGCCGGCTTTCATGAATTACTCTTAACGCTGGCCTGAAGGCCCGCTCTACCCGGGATTCGAGTTTTTTCGCAGCCTGTGAAACCGTGCCCTTCAAAGCGCAAGATCTTCCTGAATCATCTAGGTTGGGTTGCTCTTGGTGGACGGCTCCTCATCCCGTGCCCAGTTCATCCAAGGCAAGTCCGAGGCGATGCAGCGCCTCTGTCGTCATTTTCGGATCGCCGCCGATTCCCAGGCGAAAATGCTGCGGCAGGTCAAAATACCTCCCCGGAACAACGCTGGTCTCATATTTTTCCCTCAGCAATCGATAGAGCTGATCGACTTTCCCGGAGCGCAACCTGGGACAGACGATGGCGCCATACTCGGGTAGGTAGTACTCCAGGTCGCTTCGGAATTTGAGAAAAGTGTTCAGGACCGGGCGGTTGCTCTGCAATATCCTCCTGGCGCGCGCCGCCACGCGATCAAGATTGTCGAGCGCGATTACGCTCAGGCGTTCCGCCGGATGGGCAGCATTCACCCCGTAAAGATCGTTGATGTGCCACATGCGCTCGGTCAGTTCCGGAGCCGCAAGTACCCATCCGCAGCGCAACCCACTCAACCCGTATGCCTTGGTTAAGCTGCTGGTTACCAGGAAGTGCTCACCCAGGTGAAACGCGGGACGCGGCCGCCGCTCAAACAGCATTTCCAGATAAACCTCGTCCACCAGCACGCGCGCGCCGTGCTTCCGCGCCAGGTCGCCTACGGCGCGAAGCGTCGCCTCATCCGCAAAAGCGCCGCTGGGATTATGCAGGTTGGTGATGACGATCAGCCGGGTGTGCGGCGTGATGTTTTTCTCGACTTCTTCGGGATTGATACGGAATCCTTCTTCCATCCGCCGTTCGAAGTAGCGGACCGTCGCGCCCAGATACCGCAAGGTACTCACCAGCAGCTCGTACGTCGGGTGTTCCACCAGCACTTCGTCGCCCGGTTCCACGGTCGCGGCCATCGCCAGATGGTTCGCCATCGAGGTCCCGGCTGCTGCCATCACGCATTCCGGCGGCACACCATTCAGCCGCGCCAGGCGTTCGAGTAGCGGAGCGTACCCGTACGCGTCGGTGCCGTTGATCTCGAGGTCTTCGAGCTTCACCGGCAGTTCCGACAAGGGATAGCTCATCAAGCCGCTGGTCGCGAGATTGTACTTGGCGTCGGAGCGCAGCTTGGCAAACTGCATATACGGCGAACCGCTCTGCGTGCGCGATGACATCAAGACTCTCCCTTTGCGGCGCCCGGTCGCGACGCCCAGAACCAGTACACCGGCAGACCCAGGACCAGAATCACCATGCCGCCCAAAGTATTCAGCGGGTACTTGTAAATCGTGTTGGCCACAACCAGCCAGCAGACAGCTACGAAGATGCCGGTGGTGAAAGGATGCCCCGGGACCCGGTAGCCGTCCTTCACTGCATCATCTCGCATGCGTTCTCGCTCGCGAAAGACGAACACAGTCGCCCCGGTGAGCCCAAAGAACAGGAAATCCATCGCGACCACGTAATTAAGGATCTGCTCATAGCGGCCGGAAAGAGCAACGACCAGCGTACAGGCGCTCTGCAAGATGATGGCGACCACGGGAACGTGGGTGTGTTCAGTCACTCTGGCCACGCTGCGAAAGAATAGCTTATCCCGGGCCATCGCGAAGTACACCCTTGGCCCGGTCAGGATGGACTGGCTGAGAAATCCCAGTGTCGAAACCGCGATGCCCAAGGCAATCAGCCGCGCGCCAGCCTCACCCATTGCGATGCGCATCACCGAACTTGCCGGTACGCTGGTTGCCGCCAGCCCTTGCGGCCCCAGCGCGCGAACGCAAACAAAGTTCACGCCAACATACAGCGCGATGACTCCTGCAACTCCCATCACCAGCGCGCGGGGCATGTTCTTTGTGGGTTCTTTCACTTCAGCGGCGATGAAGTTCGCCGTTTGCCATCCTCCGAAGGCGAAGAGCACCGGAACCATCCCCGCACCAATGGCGGTAAGCAGATCGAACGACGGCCTGCGATCCAGTACGGGATGCAACAGCGGATGCGGCGCCCGCACCAGGAAAATGCCGGCGCCGATCAGTCCGGCGATCGCGACAATCTTCAGCAGCATCAGGACGCTTTGCACCCGGCTGCCTAATTTAACGCCGAGACAGTTGATAGTCGTCAGCACCGCCAGCGTGAGAACCACAATCCATTTCTCCGACACCGGCCATCCGGTCAGTTCCAGCAGATAGCGCGCGAAGGTCATGGTGACCGCCGCCATGCCTCCGGTTTGGATCACCAGCAACAACACCCATCCGTAGAGAAATCCGATGGCGGGATGAAACGCTTCGCGCAAGTAGGCATACTGGCCTCCGACTTGCGGCATGCGTGCCGCCAACTCCGCGTAGATGAACGCACCCAGCATGGCCACGATTCCGCCCGCGATCCATACGCCCAGGATCAGCACGGGGGTGTGCAACTGCTGCGCGACGACATAGGGATTGATGAAGATGCCGGCGCCGACAATTCCTCCCATGACGATCATGGTGGCGTCGAACAGCCCGACTTGCCGTAGCAACCCCGGCGAAGATTTCTGCTGATACGGGTCGGAAAGTTGCAGGCGCGAAGGAGGAGCAGATGCCATTTGGGTTTGGCCGTAATCAGCTTAGCAGCGGGTGAAGCCAGTGGAGAATATCAGACAGCGTTCCCTTGCCGACTTGAAATGAATCTGCCAGAACGCCCCTTGTCAGAGAAACGAAATGGCAGCTTGGACTTCCAGCAACACGGCGGTCGCGACCGTCAGCAGCAGCGGCCTGGTAACCGCGATCTCACGGTGCAATAAAGAAGTCGTAGCTCGCAACCAGAGGTGGAACAAACGCGGTGGTTGATGCCTATCCACCGTGCTGCGCGGCACAGTCATGACACAGATTCAGTAAGGGCGTAGCCCTACGACCGTTCGCGCAAAAAGCTTCTCGAATTTTTATCCTGATTTGCCTTTCCCGTCGGGTGTCTTGATGCCGAACTAATTCCGGACCAGAACGCAGCTAGAGGAGCGCCAGACTTGGCGCTCCTTATTTCTTAGCGAGTTAGCTCAGATGCCCTCTTCCACGCTCACATTTTGTGCAGTTACTCGTCTGATTTAGAAGAGGTTAGCTGTCACAGTTGGCGATCCTTGAATTGGAAAGAGGCAAGTCGAATTTGCTTGAAATTGGGCAAAAACCGGGGTATATTGAGTTGGTTTCCGGCTCTTTAGGAACCCTTCTCCCCCGTGTTTGGGCCCTTGGGAAAGCACCCGATTCTGCGCCCGTGAATCGTTAGTGAAGTGTAACGAATCCAAGTAGATAGGACCGTCCATTAAGGCAGCACTGGGACGCAATACGTCTTCCAGACGACATCTCTCCGAAAGCAGGACAACACGCTAACATGGCAAAGCGACGCGGCAATCCTAACTGGGGCAAACCGGAACCGATCGGACCGGTGGTTCCTACCATCACTGAGTTCGAGCAGGTGGTGAAGGAGTTCAAGCTCCAGCCCGATCAGTACATTCGTTCCACCCGCCTGCGCGAGTGGGCGCGCAAGAACAAGAACTCGAAGTACATCCCCGAGGGCCTGCTTGAGGCGTGGGGATTTGAGATCGAGTCCACTCTGTAGCAGATTCCGAGTTCCATCCTCCGGGCCGCCATGGGGCGGCCCTTTTTTTATTGATCGCTGGACTTGCTCTCTCCGTGGGCCCTCCCGAATTTCCTCAACGTCGGCAAGGTCACCCACGATCAGATACTTAACGCTGTGGGCGTTGAAGCCGGACAAGAGAGTCGGAGAAGGATTCCTGTACTTTCGAGCCCAGCGGGCAAGAGAGAGAGAACTACTCCAGCTTCTCCGGCTCCAGCGCGATGCCCTTCTCGCCGGCGGCTTTCTTCTCCCAGTACTTGCGGACCCAGGCTTCCCAGCTTTTGCCGGCGGCGGTGTCGCGTCCGGTGAAGGCCAGGGCGGCGATGTCGGAATAAGGAATGGAAATCTTCTGCGTGCGAATTCTGCGGAATGAGGCGCACGACCGAGGTCGTCGAGCGTCGGGCCGTTGCGGCGGTCGAAGATGTAGCCTTCCACGCGCGAGCCGTCTTTGCGCGTGATGGTCACGTCGCCGCGATAGTCGAAGGCTTTCTCCAGCGCGTCGCGCAGCTCGGCCTCGGTCGCCAGCTCGGGAATCCAGCCTTCGATCTTGTTCGTGCGTCCCGAGCCATCGACGACTTCAAGATGGTCAACGGTGAGATTGTGTTGCGGTTCGCTCATGATTTCGCTTTTCGCCTTTCGCTCTTCGCCAACAAAGCTATTCACCACTGAGGCACGGAGGTCTGCAGAGAAAGCATAATCAGTCTCAATCCTGCTGTGATACTCTGTGCCATCTGTGGTGAACAACGCACTGTCTCTGGCTTACGAGTCTCGACGTCGCCGATCTGCACCAGCGGATTGTAGGCGTGCACCGGACGCGTCGTTTCCTTCAGCATCGCCAGCGCTTCGTCATCTTTGTACTTGCTGGAGAACGTCGCGCGTACGGTGCCGAGAAATCCGCGCAGCGAGCCGAAGGTGTCGTTCACCGCCGAGGCTTCGTATCCGCTGTGCACCATGCAATTGGCGCACTTCGGATTGCCCGACTCGGTGCCGTACTTGTGCCACTCGGTCTCGCGCATCAGCTCTTCGAAGGTGTCGGCGTAGCCGTCCTGCAGCAGGTAACACGGCTTCTGCCAGCCGAAGAGGTTGAAGGTCGGCATGCCCCACGGCGTGCACGGGTAGTCGCGCTTGCCCATCAGGAATTCGAGGAACAGCGGCGACTGGTTGAACACCCACTTCGCTTTGCGGTTCGACAGCATGGCGCGGAACAGGCGCCGCGTGCGGGCGCGTCCGAGGAAGTGCTTCTGGTCGGGCGCCTTGTCGTAGGAGTAGCCGGGCGAGAGCATCATGCCCTCGACGCCGAGGTCCATCATCTCGTCGAAGAAGGCGCGCACGCTGTTGGGGTCGGCGCCATCGAAGAGCGTGGTGTTGGTGGTCACGCGGAAGCCGCGCTGCACCGCTTCCCTCATGCCGTCGAGCGCCATGTCGTATCCGCCTTCGCGGCAGACGGAGAAGTCGTGGTGCTCGCGCTCGCCGTCCACGTGGACGGAGAACGTCAGGTACTTGCTGGGCTTGAACAGGTCGATCTTCTCCTTGAGCAGCAGCGCGTTGGTGCACAGGTAGATGTACTTCTTGCGCGCGACCAGGCCGTCGACGATCTCGGCGATCTGCGGATGCAGCAGCGGCTCGCCGCCGGGGATGGACACCATCGGCGCGCCGCATTCGTCGACCGCGCGGAAGCACTCTTCGGGCGAGAGGTTCTGCTTGAGCACGTGCGCGGGATACTGGATCTTGCCGCAGCCGGCGCAAGCCAGGTTGCAGCGGAAGAGCGGCTCCAGCATCAGCACCAGCGGATAGCGCTTGCGGCCCTTGAGCTTCTGCTTCAGGACGTACGTGGCGACCGTCCACATCTGCGAAACCGGAACACCCATGCGGTGAAACACCTCGTTGGAAGTTGTGAGCCGTCAGCTATCAGCTCTTCTCAGTTCGCTTTTAGCTGTTCGCTCTTCGCTTCGGAGTCGCTGAGATTTCGGCTGTCATCCTGAGCAGCCATCCTTTCAGGTTTGTCATCCTGAGCGACGAGCGAAGCGAGGAGTCGAAGGACCCCTATTCTGCCTCAGTGCCTCAGCCAGAACAAGAACGCGAACTCTCTTTCGTTTTTACAGGATTTGTGGGATTATGTCAATGCAGGTGTTGGTCTTGCCGCCTTCAAGATACGATGACCTTAAGAATCAACTCGATACGCCGCAGGTCGGGGGTGAACTCTCACCTTCGCCCCGCCGCATCCCCGTCCAAGGTCGCAGCCACCAGACGGTGCAGCGCGTGCTCGACGCCGCCAGTTCCCTGCTCGAGCAGATGCCGCTGGAGGACGTCACCACGACGCGCATTGCCGCCGAAGCTGGGCTGTCGATCGGCGCGCTCTACCGCTTCTTCCCCGACAAGCAGACCATCATCGACGCCATCGCCGTGCGCCACGTCGAGCAGTTCCGCGCCTCGCTGGAAGACACGGTGATGAAGACGATCGAGCGCGAGTTCGCCAACCTGGAGACCTTCGACCCGGCGCGGTCCTCGACAGCGTCGTGGATGCCTACATCGTTTATCTCGACGCGCATCCCGACTTCCGCACGATCTCGTTCGGCCGTTATATCAGCGCGGCCACCAAAGAGCGCCAGGCATCGCCGAATGTTGGGCTGCCTGCGCTACTGAAGAATTTCATGCTGGAGCGGCTGGGCATTCCCAACACGCCAGAGCTCGACTTGATGCTGCGCATCGTAAGCGAGGCCGGCGAGCGGCTCATCGCCTACGCCTACGAGCAACCCACGCGCGAAGAGCGCGATCGCGTTATCGCCGAGATGAAGCGCATGCTGGCGAGTTATCTGTTCCCTACAGACGCGGCGAGCATCCGACAGTGATTGGAACTCAGACTCCGATTTGGAGGAACCTCAATCCATGAAAGTCCCCTTCTACGCCGTCGCCCTTCTCGTCAGTCTCTGCCTTCCCGCCGCTCTCCTTGCGCAGAGCAAGCCTTCAGCATCGCTACTCATTCTCTCCAAGCAGGACCACACTCTCGCCATCGTCGATCCTTCCAGCCTTCAGGTCATCGCCAAGGCACCCGCCGGCAACGACCCGCACGAAGTTATTGCCTCGGCTGACGGTGCCACGGCTTACGTTTCAAACTACGGCTTCGGCGCCTATAACACCCTCGCCGTCATCGACCTGGTTGCGCAGAAAGCGCTGCCCTCTATCGACCTGGGCGCTCTTCGCGGCCCGCATGGCCTCACCTTCGTAGGAGGTAAAACCTGGTTCACCGCCGAAGCCGCCAAGGCCATCGGACGCTACGACCCCGCCACGCAAAAAGTGGACTGGATTCTCGGCACCGGCCAGAATCGCACCCACATGATCTACGTCTCCGATGACGGGCAGCGCATTATTACCACCAATGTGAGCTCCGGCACGGTAAGCATCATCGAGCAAAAGCCCGTCCGCGTGCCCAGTCCGCCGCCCGGAACGACCCCGCCGCCTGGAGGAGCCGGTTCGCCACCACCACGTACTGACTGGGATGAAACCGTCGTCCGCGTCGGCAATGGTTCCGAGGGGTTTGACGTTTCCCCCGATGAGAAAGAAGTCTGGGTCGCGAATGCGCAGGACGGAACCATCTCCGTCATCGATCTTCCCGCCAAGAAAGTCGTTCAGACCCTCCCCGCCAACGTTCCCAGCGCGAACCGCCTCAAGTTCACCCCTGACGGCAAGCGAATCCTCGTCTCCACTCTTGGTGGGCCGGACCTTGTCATTCTCGATGCCGGCACGCGCAAGGAAATCAAACGCGTTCCCATCGGTCACGGCGCAGCCGGCATCGTTATGCAGCCCGACGGTTCGCGTGCGTTCGTCGCCTGCACTCCCGACAACTATGTCGCCGTCATCGATCTCCATTCGCTCGAAGTTGCCGGCCACATTCAGGCTGGCGGTCAACCCGATGGCCTGGCCTGGGCTGTCCGACCCTGACGGTAGCTCTCATAAGAAATAGGCTGGGGCATTAAGCAATACCCGGCAGTGAAGGTACCAATTTCCGGCCCCGCTCTGCGGGACGAAACTGGTTAGCCCATAGCGGAGGCTGTGGGTAAACAGTGGTTTGTTTTCGGAAACCCCTTCAGGGGTGACACTTCGTCCCACAGAGAGTTTGTGGCTATGTCGCAGGCGGCAAGTATCGAATTCAAGGCAGATCACGTTTTCGCCTGATTGTGCCGCCCCTTGAAAGGGGCTCGGGGATCATCGGGGGCCGCTTTCCCACAGCTTCCGCTGTGGGCTAATCAGTTTCGCCCTTCGGGCTAGCGACGTCGTTGGAGCGCGCAGGATGAAATCCGCATTACGTTTTTGCCCGATTTTTGTCGTCCCCAAGAGGAGCTCACAAAATAAAATCGCCGACCTGCGCTCGATGGGGTGAAGGGGCGGCCGAACCGTCCTACATTGAGCGGCGGGGGCGATACCCAACCAGAGCCTTCCTCCCAGCCAGGTGGCTATCGCAGCCGATGAAGCAACAGGCTCCAGGAGAACTGTCTTGTCGCCGGAAATCTTGGACGTCGGGGCCGGTCTTACGGCCCACCCGTCTTACTCGTATCGCAAAGCCTCCATCGGATCGACGCGGGTCGCGCGGCGGGCCGGAACATACGCCGCAATCAGCGCAACCGCAATCATTGCCACGACACCGACGGCGATGGGGACAGCGCTGTTCGCTGCCAGGCCCGGGACCAGACTGGCAGCGAAAGTCCTGCCCCAGAACGCGATAGGCGCTCCAATCAGCAAGCCGGCCAGGACCATGGTGAGAGCATCGCCGAGCACCATCCGGGCTACATCGCCACGACTTGCGCCCAGCGCCATGCGCACCCCGATTTCATTGATGCGGCGCGCCACCGTGTACGCCAGCAACCCGTAGAGGCCGATAGCTGTCAGCAGCGGAGCCAGCACGCCGAACAGCCCGGAAAGCAGCGCGGTAAGCCGCTCTGGGACGATCGCCCCGTCAACTTGATCGGCCAGCGTGATTATTCGCCCCACGGACACGTTTTTCAGGACGGCGCCAACGGTCTGCCGAACATCGGGAACGACAGCTTCCGGTTCAATGCGGGTCCGAATCGCAAAGCGTGAGGGTACCCGTTTCTCCTGGAAGGCATTCAGGTAGATGGTGCGGTAGGTGTCTTCCCTTATGTCGAGGTACTTCGCATCGCCCACCACTCCCACAATCTCGTAGGGCTCATCGTCACCGTCGAAGGTGACATGCATTCCGATGGGGTTGCGTTTGCCAAAATAGTAGCGGGCCATCGTCTGATTGATGATTGCCACGCGCGGATGACCCTGGTCCTGAAAGCTGAAGTCGCGCCCTGCCAGTAGCGGCGTACCGAGCGTCTCGAAGTACTTCGGCGCCAACCCAGTTCTCCATGACATTGCGGATTTCTCCCGGCTTGGCTTGATAGCCCTCCACGATGACGCCACGATTTGCCCCTGCGCCTGAAATCGGAGAAGCAGCGCAGATTGTGGCGGAGAGCACATCTGGAACGGCTTCCAGCCGGCCCAGCAATTCCTGGTACGCGCGGGATAATTGCTGATCGTCATATCCGCTGCCCGCCGGATCAAGGGTCATTAGCAAAACGTGATCGCGCTGAAAGCCCAGATTGAGTTGCTTGAGATTCCACAGATGCCTGACAAACCATCCGGCAGCGCTTAACAGCACCAGCGACAAGGCAACCTGCGCGACCACCAGGGTCTTGCCAAATAATCGCCGCGCCCTGGTCTCACCTGAGCTTCCTATTTGCCGCAGCGAAGTTGCCGGGGCTGTCCTCACGGCGCGTAGGGCGGGAACCAATCCAAACAGTAATCCCGCGAACAGTGACACGCCGGCAGTGAAAAGCAGCACGTGCAAGTCGGGCCGGACATGCAGCTCGATCGGTGGCCCCGGCCGTCGTTCCAAGGTGATGATCCGTACCAACGCGCTAGCGCCGAAATATGCCACGACGACTCCAAGGAGGCTACCGATGGCGGAGAGCAGCAGTGACTCAGTCAAGACCTGTCGCGCCAGGCGCAAGCGGCCGGCGCCGAGGGAGACGCGCAATGCCATCTCGTGCTCTCGCGCTGCACCACGCGCCAGCAGCATACTGGCGAGGTTGATGCATGCGATCAGCAACAGCACAGCGACCAGGGCCATGAGCAGCAGTAGTGGCTTTGCCCATTCCTCACGCAGGCGCGAGAGTCCGGCGCCCGCAGGCTCTACTTCCAGCTTCATCTTGCGAAGGAAGGGATTATTCGTGACCTTCGCCTGCTCCTCGAGGGTTGACTCGTACAGCACCGCCAATTCCGCCTGCGCCTGCTCCGGTGACACACCGGGCCTCAGACGTCCCACCAGCCACACTGAACCCCGCCCGGATCGAGCCGCGCTCGATTCCATCGACAGCGGCAGCCAGATGTCCTGGTTAGACTCCAGCCGCAATCCGGAAAACTGACGCGGCGTTACTCCGATGACCGTCACCGGCACATCTTCCACAATCATCTGCTTCCCGATAATTGCGGGATCCTGAACGAACCTGCTCTTCCAGTAGGACCAACTCACCACGGCCACGGAAGAAGGATTGCCAACGCTGTCGTCATCCGGAGCAATCAATCGGCCGAGCGCGGGCTTGATTCCCAGCACTGGGAAGAAGCTTCCGTCCACATATCCGCCCTGCACAATCTGGGATTGCAGGCCCTCGCCGCGCACGTGGAAAGACTGGTAATCAGCGGCGATAACACCGGTGAATACATGGTTGTGGTCACGCATGAGTTGATAGGCCGGCCAGGAGAAGCCATTGAAATGTGGCTCGCCCGGATATCTGTGCAGCAGCTCCACCAGTTGCCCCGGATCTTGCACCGGCAATGTGCGCAGCATCACGGTATAGATCAGGCTGAAGATCGCGGTGTTGGCACCGATTCCCAGGGCCAGCGACAGTACGGCAACGGTGGTAAAACCAGGACTACGGCGCATCATCCGCAGAGCATAGCGAAGATCGGTCGAGAACTCGTCCCACCAGCGCAGGCCTAGCGACGCGCGCACCGCATCTTTGTGGGACTCGATGCCGCCGAAGTCGATCCGCGCACGCCGCATCGCTTCCTGCCGCGGAACGCCGCTACGGACTAAGTCCTCGGCAAAGCTCTCGATGTGAAAGTGCATCTCCGTCTCCATTTCGTCTTCGAGACGCAGACGCTTCAGCATCCACTTCAACCAGGAACGCAGTCGCACCGCCATGCTCATATTTCCTCTGGAGTCGTGCGCAGCACGCCAGCGATGAGCGACGCCATGCGCTTCCACTTTTCGGTTTCCGCGTGTAGCTGGCGCCGGCCCGCGACGGTCAGCCGGTAGAATTTGCTTTGCGCTTGTTGTCGGATTCACCCCACTCGCTGGCGATCCAGCCCTGGTGCTCAAGCCGGTAAAGTGCCGGGTACAGCGATCCCTGCTGGATCTCCAACTGTTCGTCGGAGATCTGCTGAATGCGTAGCAAAATGCCGTAGCCATGCAACGGGCCGAGCGATACGGCCTTCAGGATGAGCATGTCTAGAGTGCCTTGCAGCAGATCAACCTGTTTCCCCACCGTCTCTCCTTGCGCGTCTAGGAGAAGCATAGTAAGACTCTCCTAGGCTGTCAAGGAGAGTGTGAAGGAAGTTCCTGCCGAAGCTGGGAGCCGCACGGATCAAACGTTCATCACGACACCGAGTCCCTCCGAGCGCATCAGAGGGGTTGGCCTTCCCCTGCTTGGGATTGCGGGCTCATCACGTTGAACGGTGATTAAACGCCTTGGTCGTGGCACCGGCGGCGCGTACACTGGTCGCGAAGGATGTGGAGGGGTTGCGCCCGAGCGATTCCCAGAACATCCTCGAGAAATCAGTTGCCAGTGGCCAAAAGGCAGTTGTCAGTTCTCAGTGACCAGTTGCCAGTAAGACCGCAAGGGCAGCTGTCGGTTGCCGCCAGTCGTCAGCTTCCAGTAAGACCAACCCGTTCCCCTCGTCGTAAGTCCCTATTATTGAAGATTTTACCCATAACTCGCACGGCCTCAATATTTTGCCGGAAATTTCCCCCTAAAGCGCTGATTCTAAAGAACTATCGGAGGGGGAGGGGGGTACCTTGTCAGTTGCCAGATGTCAGTTGCCAAAAGGCAATTGTCGGGAGTCATGCGGAAAAGGCGGATAGATAAGTGGCTTTGGCTCTATTGTTTACAGGCAAACGCTTTGGAATCAGGACCGTGCAAATGAAACACTACCTTAAATTGCTGAAAACAAAGAGTACGAGGGGAGGGGGCACAGCCGCAGATCCCTCCTCGCGGACTAAAGTCCTTTGCCGGGATGACAGGGCGGTAGTCAGTGCGGACTAAGGCCCTTGGTCGGGATGACAGAGGGGTAGCCAGTAGCCAGTTGTCAGTTGCCAGAAGGCAGTTGTGAGTAGTCATGCGGAAAAGAGCATTTTCAGGCAGTCCGCCACCGTCGCCGCCAGCGTCCTACCCGGCCTTCGGCGACAGGAGCGCGGCGAAGAAAGGGTTCAGCATTCGGCCGGTTGGATCCATGGTCCGGACCCATTGCGAGAAGTCGAGCCAGCGCTGTCCATAGGCCGCCTCGACGTGCTTGCGCTCAATGAACGGACTCTGGTTCAGCAGCGGAATGCCGCCGTGAAGATACGCAAATTCGTTGAACTGCTGCAGGAAGTAGTGCCAGGCGGTGTTGTCCGTGCTGGCGTGAATCGGGTCGATGGAGAAGACTTCCTGATCGTACGAATAGGACAACAGCGAGTTGGTATCGCGGCGAATGCGATAAGCGCCCAGCGGCATGTTGCAGCGGAAGCCGGTGGCCTTGAAGTGCTGATCGGCGAAGTCGAGGTAGGCGCGAAGAGTGCTCAGCCATTGCGGGCGAGGAAAGGCCCAGAACGTGAAAGCATATTTCGCCGAGTCCGGCGTGGTGTGATAGTCGACGGTCTTGTCGGGGGCGAGCAAGGTCATGCCGCCAAAAAGATGAAGGGTTTCGTAGAGGAACTTTTCGGCGTCGAACAAGCCCTGCTCAGCGGCGTCGCGGAGGCTCTTGTCGGCGAGGAAAAGGTCGATGAACCTGGCGGCATGGGCTCCCTCATAGTTCCACAGCGTGCGGCGAGCCGAGGCCAGGAGCGAGCTAAGGACTCCAGGCTCGGCAACGCGGTGCCGGCTCTGGAAGATCGCGGTCCTACCCAGCGTCCAGCAAATCAGGCCTTCGGAGGCGTCGATGATCTTGTCCACTTCCTCCTGAGTGAGTTCGTCCACCGGGCGCGGCAGGTAGGTGAAATGAAGGGTCTCAACGGGCTTTATGCGGAGGGTGACCTCATAGACGATGCCGCAGAGGCCGTAGCTCGATCTCATCTTGCGCAACAAGTCGGGGCTGTCGGCCTCGGAGGCTTCGGCGAGGTCACCGGCCGGCGTCACCCACTTGATCCTGCTGACGTAGGAACTGACTTGGCCGAATTCGATACCGTCGAGCGCGTCCTTGCTGTGGCAACAGGCGGCGGAGCCGAGCGTCATGTTGCCGATTTCGATGTTCGTCATGAGCTGCAGGTCCTGAGCGCGCAGGGCCTTGGAGGCCTCGATGATCTGCAGACCAGCCTGGGCGGTGAAGGTCAAATTCGCGCTGTCGATGTTGATGATCCGAACCATGCGGGACATGTTGACGATGGTGCCATCCGAGGAAGCGCACGGCGTCAGCGAGTGGTAGCTTCCCATGGCGCGGACCGGGCTCGGGTAGCGCGCGGTGTCGCGCAGGACGGCTTGGATTTCTTCGACGGTTTCGGGGTAAACGAGCTGTTGAGGAGAGGTGGTGATGCTCCCGTCGTAGTTCACGATCGGTTCGGGCATAGGGGCGCTCCTGGGATCGGCTTACGTGAAGGGATGCAGTATACACTCGCAGTTTTTGTGCGGAGAAGCCTGACGGTCCCGGGCGAGCTTTGCGGGGCCTGTCCGGCCCCTTACAAACTCTTTACACATGATTTATTCGAGGCTTACGGCGCGCGATGTCCAATCAATTGGCGCGTGATGCGCAGGGAGGTCTCGAAAACAACATGTCAACGCAGGAAGTTTTTGTCGAGCAGTTTGCCAAACTTTTCCATCACTACCGCGAGGCGCTGTCGCCCGAGGCAGGACGTACGGAAAGGCAGCTTGGGTCGTGGAGCTCGATTCCATCCGACGAGCGCAACCGGTTGGTGGCCGCCGCCCGCCTGGCGATTCTGGAGCTGGCAACCGATGCGCGCATGGAAGCTGACTCGCGGCGCTATTTTGCCAAGCCCGGTGAAGCGGAGTGGGGATGCTGAACGAGCTGTTATTGGCGGTGCGATGCTGGATGGCGCAAGCCCCTTCGGTTTCGCTCCGGGCAAGCCTGACGCCTGCGTCCAGATGGCTGTCGGCGCTTAGGAGCTGTGCTCCGTGGCGCACATCAGAATGATTTTTTGGAGATAGAACATGGCGACCGCGAAAGCCAATCACCTGCCCGCCCTGCCGCTCCACGTTATCCGGCCCGCGCTGGTGGAAGCCAAGTTGATGACCGAGAAACACGCCCGCGACGCAGTTTACGTCGCCACGGTCGCGGAGGAGTTGCGATCCATCGAAGGGATGATCGGCGCCATGGAGGACGCCCTGCATGTCAGTGCAGAAGCAGATCAGGAAGTTACTTCTCCGGCCTGCAGCTGCGGTACACCGAACGACCCGGATGCATCCTGGATACGGGCGAAATCCGGCGAACTGGATCGTCGCTTGCGCCGCCTTCAGCATCGGCCTGGCGAGCCTCTCCACTAGCTCCGGTTGATCACACCAATGAAAAGGGCGTCCCGCAGGACGCCCGATTTTTCAAAGCGACAAAAGCCTACTGCACAGCAGCTACGCTCGCGCCACCGCCGCCGTTAGACGCGTTGCTGTTGCCGTTCTCCTTCAACCATGCAGCCAGCTTGCTCTGCTGTTGATCGCGCAGCTCGACGCAGCTGTTGATCGATTCCACGGCTTGCTTCTGGTTGCGTTCGGTGCCTGGAAAAGGATGTTGCTGGAAGAACTGCTCCACCTCTTTGGCCTTCTGCGTGTCGCAGAAACTCTCCGCGCCGTACAGAAACACTCCGACGCCGCCCAAGTCCCCCGCCGGTCTTCTTGTGGAGCTCGTCAAAGTGCGACCGCATAAAGTCCCACGTGGCGTTCTGGCTGGCTGGGTTGCCGAGCAGGTTAATCAGAATGAACAGGTCCTGGCCTCGGACGTCCGAGGTCAGAGTCGAGTCAAGGGTCTCCTTGATCAGAGCTTGCTGCGGAAATTCGGCCAGCGCATAGAAGAACCGGTAGTACACATGAGGCGGGTTCTCCTTCTTCAGTTGCGCCTTGTACTGGTTGTAGAGTGCAGCGTCGCCATGGCGCGCGGCAACCACTACCACTGCTCCGGCCAGGGTCGAGTCCACCGACGTCGGGTCCTTCATATACTGCTGCACCAGAATGCGCGCCTGTTGAATGACCTCGGGATCATCCGCTTGATTGCCTAAGCCTTCGAACAGAATCGCTCGCTTCTGCTTTTGTTCGGGCGTGTCGCTGGGACGTCCGTTGTAGCCCAACTGTTGCAGCATGGGGGAAAACGTCTTGCGCAGCCATGTCTGGAATTCCGGACGGTCGGCATCGGTCACAAGGTTGTCGTTGATGTACTCGAGATGATCTCCGAAGGCATCCAGCAGCTCGGCTCCCGGCGTGTCCTTAAACTGGGCGCCGAGCGCGAGATAGTCGCCGACACCGTGCCTGCCGATTCGCATCAGGGCCCACTCGTTGCCGACCATGATGATGCGCTCGTCAGGAGTGAGCACGTTGTCCACCGCATTACCGAGTTGATGCAGCGCGGTGGCGTCATAGTCAAAGCGGTAATACCCGAGCGCATTGGAATCCGGAAAGACAAACTTGGAACAGCCCTTCAGGGTGAATTTCTGCTGGCGTTCAGTCAGCAGGAAGCACTGCTGGGTCCCGGCCGAAGTTTCGTTGATCCCCTTGGCGCACACCGGAATCTGCCAGATCTGATCGTTGGGTTCGGCAAATCCATCCGGGGTGTTCAGGTAGCGCTTCTGCGAAAGATTCAGCGTGGTGTTGCCGCCTTCGCATTTCGCCTCGACGCCTACGAATGGGACACCCGGCTGCATAACAAAGGTCGGCATGATCTGATCGACCGGCTTGCCGGTGCTGCGGGTCATGGCGTTCCAGAAATCTGCAGCGGTGGCGTTGCCATACGCGTGTTCCTTCAGGTAGAGATTTACGCCTGCACGGAAGGCTTCCGGGCCCAGGTACGATTCCAGCATGTGCAGGACCGCAGCGGTTTTGCCGTAGGCGATGCCGTCGAACAGGGTCTCAATTTCCCCACGAGTTTCGGCCTCCTGATGAATGGGCCGGGTGTTTTTCACGGAGTCACCATTCAGCGACTGGTTGGTATTCCCCACTACGCTCTGGCTCACCATCCAATCGGGCTTCCATTGCGCCACCGGGTGTGGCGTCATCCAGGTGGCGAAGCCTTCGTTGAGCCAGATGTCATCCCACCACTTCATGGTGACCAAGTCGCCGAACCATTGGTGGGCGACTTCGTGCGCGATGGTATCGGCAACGCCCTTCCTCGCACCCACGGAAGAAGTCTTTTCATCGATGAGCAGCGCCGTCTCGCGGTAAATGATGGCGCCCCAGTTCTCCATGGCACCGGCCTGGAAATCGGGCACGGCAATCTGGTCGAGCTTTGGCAGCGGGTACTTAATGCCGTAGTAGTTGTTGTAGTAGTGGAGAATTGCCTTGGTCGCGTCCAACGGGAAGCGCGTCAGGTTTTCCTTGCCCGGAACGGTGCAGACATTCAACTGGATGCCGTCCACCTGGTCGGAGGCGCACTTCCAATCGCCAACCGTCAACGCAACCAGGTAGCTGGACATCTTCGGCGAAGTGGAAAACTTGATGGTGTGCTTGTCGCCGGGGCCAGCAGTGTCGGAGACGATCTTGCCGTTGGAAATGGCGGTGTCGCCCTTGTCCACAATCGCCGTGATATCAAAGGTCGCCTTGTAGGCCGGCTCGTCGAAGCAGGGGAAAGCCACGCGCGCGTCGGTGGACTCCATCTGCGACACTTCGTACTTCCGGCCGTTGTAGGTGCTCAGATAGAAGCCGCGCAGCTTGTCGTTGAGATGACCGGTGTACTTGATGTGCAGGGTAGCTGGACCCGCGGGAAGCTGCTTGTCCACCGTGAACGTCGCCATCTCGTTCTTTTCGTCGGTGGAGACCTTCGCGGTCTGGGCCTGGCCACCAGCGGTCACGGTCACCTCATGGAAATCGATTTCCACGGCATTGAGGGTGATGGTGTTGCTGGCCTTGTCGAGCTTGAGATCAATGGTCTCGTCGCCCTCATACGTGTTGTTCGGGAAATTGATGTTGATGGTAAGCCCGTAATGTTCGGGCGAGGCGCCGCCAGGAAGGCGTTGCGCAAAAGACGGAGAACAGGCAAGCAGAAAGGCTGCCAGCAGGAGCAGAATTCGTTTCATATCACATCACGCTCACAGGAAAGGTTTGAAGATGCCCCAAAAAACCACGAAAGGAAGTACGAGCGGAACCTGACGGCAGTTCCGTCACCGTAATGAAATATTAGACGAATGCGGCAAAAATGGGTGAGCAGCCGGATTACTGGCTGAATTGGGCCATCTTCTGCTGCACGCCGTTTAGATAGGTCTCGCGGCAGCGGTTGACGGCAAACCAGTAGGCAAGTTCACGGTAATCGGAGGCGTCGAAGATGGCGATGTCGGCGTCTTTGCCGGGTTCGAGGCTTCCCTTCCTGCCTTGCAGACGCAGCGCGCAGGCGCCGTTGTAGGTCGCGGCAACGATGGCCTCCGCGGGCGACATCTTCATATGCGTGCAGGCGACCGAGAGCACGAACGGCATGGAGGTGGTTGGCGACGTGCCGGGGTTGTAGTCGGTCGCGAGGGCAACCGCCACGCCGGAGTCGAGCAACTTCCGCGTTGGCGGAAATTTGTCCAAGCCGAGGAAGTAATTGGCAGCGGGAAGCAGTGTCGCCACGGTATCGAGTTTCGCCAGAACAGAGATGTCTTCGTCGCTGACAAAGTCCATATGATCGAGCGAGGCAGGACGGAACGGCACCAGCGGCGCCAATTGCGCCGGAGTCAACTGGCAAACGTGGACGCGCACTCCGAGATTGTGCTCCACAGCAGTGCGCAAGATCCGTTGTGACTGCTCCATGCTGAACGCGCCCCGCTCGCAGAATACGTCAACGAACGATGCCAGCTTCAGCTTCGCAGCCGTTGGAATCATGTCCTCGCAGATGATGCGGACGTATTCCTCGGGATTGTCGCGATGCTCGGGAGCGACGACGTGTGCGCCCAGCAGCGTGGCGACCACCGTTCCCGGCCATTGGTGCGATGCCTCGCGAATTGCTTCCAGCGACTTCATCTCGGCGGCAAAGCTCAAGCCGTAGCCGGACTTTGCTTCGACGGTCGTCGTGCCCTGCGCTGCCATTTCATCAAGCGCTTTTCGCATGTGGTCTGCGAGCTGCTCCATCGATGCGTCGCGGACGCCGCGCAGACTGGCGCGAATTCCACCGCCCGCTTCGGCAATCTCTTCGTAGCTGGCGCCGGCGATGCGCCTCTCGAAGTCAATCAATCTCGGCGCGGTGAAAACCGGATGGGTGTGCGAATCAACAAAGCCCGGCATCACGACCTTGCCGCCGCAGTCAACTTCCTCGAAGAATCCAGGAACCAGACGGTCGTTTCGCGCGACCTCCTCGGTCGTGCCGACCGCGATGATCTTGCCGCCCTCGAGCAACACGGCGCCGTCCTCGATGATGCCGAGGTCGCCCATCTGCGGACCGCGACGCGGACCCGTATCGCGGGATGGACTGCGCATGGTCAGCAGTTGCCCCGCATGCACCAGCAGGGTTACGGGAGAGGGTTGATTGGCGGAGGGCACAGAATCTCTTTCGTTATTTGTAGGCAGCAGCTAGTTGCTTCCTTCCATCGGCACCTTAATTCCGTTCGCCCGCGCGAAGCTCTTCGCCTCGTCATAGCCCGCGTCCACGTGTCGCGCGACGCCAATTCCGGGATCGTTGGTCAGCACGCGCTCAATACGCTTGGCCATTTCGTCGCTGCCATCCGCGACCGTCACCTGACCGGCGTGCTGCGAGTAGCCGATGCCAACGCCTCCGCCGTTGTGGATGGAAACCCACGACGCGCCACTCGCCGTGTTAAGCAACGCATTCAGCAACGGCCAGTCGGCGATGGCGTCGCTGCCGTCCTTCATGGCCTCGGTCTCACGGAAGGGCGACGCCACCGAGCCGCAATCAAGATGGTCGCGACCCATGACGACCGGCGCTTTCAGCTTGCCCTTCTTGACCATCTCATTGATGGCCAACCCGAACTGCGCGCGCTCGCCATAACCAAGCCAGCATATACGCGACGGCAATCCCTGGAACTTGATGCGCTTGCGCGCCAGGTCAATCCAGCGGCTGAGAATCTTGTTCTCGGGAAACATCTCCAGCACAAGCTCGTCAGTCGTGTGGATGTCCGCCGGATCGCCGGAAAGTGCCGCCCAGCGGAACGGTCCGCGGCCTTCGCAGAACAGGGGACGAATGTAGGCCGGCACAAATCCGGGAAAATCGTAGGCGTTCTTCACGCCGTGCTCGAACGCGAAGGTGCGGATGTTGTTGCCGTAATCGAAGGTAACCGAACCCAGCTTCTGAAGCTTCAACATGCCTTCGACGTGGCGCGCCATAGTATCAAGCGAGCGCTCGAGGTATGCCTTCGGATCACTCTTACGCAGTTCCAAGGCGTTTTCAAGCGACATGCCGCTGGGCACGTAGCCATTGAGCGGATCGTGCGCCGAAGTCTGATCGGTCAGAATGTCCGGCACCACACCGCGCGCGGCAAGTTCGGGAATGATGTCGCCGCAGTTGCCGACCAACCCGACGGAGATGTTCTCCTTCTTGCGCACGGCGTTCTTCAGGATGCGCAGCGCCTCATCGAGCGAGTTGACCATGAAGTCACAATAGCCGGTGCGCAGGCGCTTCTTGATGCGCTCGGGATCGACCTCAATGCCGAGATAGCACGCGCCGGTCATGGTCGCCGCCAGTGGCTGCGCGCCGCTCATTCCCCCCATGCCGCCAGAGACGATCAGCTTGCCTTCCAGGTCGCCGCCGAGATGCTTCTGCCCGGCAGCGGAGAACGTCTCAAAAGTCCCCTGGATGATTCCCTGCGAGCCGATATATATCCACGAGCCGGCGGTCATCTGGCCGTACATGATGAGGCCAAGTTTCTCCAACTCGTTGAACTTCTCCCAATTCGACCAGTGCCCGACCAGGTTGGAGTTGCAGATGAGCACGCGCGGCGCGTATTCGTGGGTTTGGAAGATGCCGACCGGCTTGCCCGACTGCACCAGCAGCGTCTCGTCGTTTTCGAGCGACTTCAGCGAGTTGACGATGGCGTGGTAGCACTCCCAACTGCGCGCAGCGCGCCCGGTGCCGCCGTATACTACCAGGTCCTGCGGCCGCTCGGCGACCTCGGGATCGAGGTTGTTCATAAGCATGCGCATGGCGGCTTCCTGCCCCCAACCTTTGCAGGAGAGCTGGTTGCCGCGTGGCGCTTTGACGGGAGTGTAGGTAGTATTAGGCGAATCGATTGCGACTGGCATGACAGCACGATGTTAGTGCGGCAGCAGGAGAGAGTGCAAACGGGAAGGCATTAGCACGCGACATTCAGTGAGTACCTTCCACTCAGCAACGCCTATAATTGTTGCGAATGACTCCATCCCTGCAACCAACGAATCCCGCCGCGGAAGCCGCGGTACGCGAAATGCGCGCTCTGCGTCCGTGACATGTTCGACCACGCCCTCGCCGAGTGCAGCATTCCACGGGCATTCTCGCGCGATGTGACGTGTGAAGGCGGCTGCTTGCGTTATCGGGAGCAGTCGATACGATCTGGGCGCGTTTTCGCGCGTGCTGGCGGTCTCCATCGGTAAAGCGGGCACACCATGGCCGAAGCCCTGGCAAGTACGGTGGATACGGAACTGACGGGAGTCATCGCTTGTCCCAATGCGCCGCCCGCAGAGCTCCCTGGGTTCCGCTACTTCACCGGTGGCCATCCCCTGCCCAATGAGGATTCGCTGCGCGCTGGTGGCGCCATTCTCGAACTGCTGAAGGAAGGGTCAGCGCAAACGTTGGTCGTTTATCTCATCAGCGGCGGGGCTTCTGCGATCGCCGAGAAGCCCATTCGCGAAGAGATCACGCTAGCCGATGTGGTCGAGACCTACAAGGCGCTCGTGCATTCGGGTGCACCAATTGCCCAGATCAACGCCATTCGCAAGCATCTTTCGGCCCTGAAGGGCGGGCGCATGGCTTGCGCAGCGGCACCCTCTCGTCAGGCTTCAGTCCTGGTCTCGGATGTGCCCGAAAACTCACTGGACGCGCTAGCATCCGGTCCTACCATGCCCGACACGACCACGGTTGCGGACTGTCGCGCGATTGCGGAGCGGTACAAGCTCCAGGAACGTTTTCCTGCCACTGTGCGAGCGTTATTCGAGCGCAACCTGCTGGAGGAAACCCCCAAGGCGGGCGATCCCGCCTTCGAGCACTCGATCTTCACCACAGTCCTGTCGAACGCGACCGCAGCCAAGGCGGCCGTCGAGCGCGCGGTGACGGGCGGCTTCGCTGTGGAAGTGGACAACGGTTGCGATGACTGGGACTACGTGCAGGCCGCCGACCACCTGCTGGGACGGTTGCGCGAATTACGCCGAGGCGTCTCGCGCGCCTGCCTCATCTCCGGCGGCGAGGTCACAGTGAAGGTGGGGGCAAATTCGGGCGTTGGGGGACGCAATCAGCAGTTCGCGCTGTATTGCGCCCAGAAGATCGCAGGTGAAAACATTACCGTCCTGAGCGCCGGAACCGACGGAATTGATGGAAACAGCCCGGCCGCCGGCGCCGTCGCCGACGGAACCACCATTGGACGAGCCAGACTGGGCGGCTTCGAGGCAGCAACCGCGCTGGCGCAGTTCGATGCGTATCCGCTCTTCGAAGCAATCGGCGACGCGATCATGACCGGACCCACTGGCAACAATGTTCGCGATTTGAGAATTTTGCTCGCGTATTGATTCGCGCCCTGCCTTTCTTGTTATCAAGCCGCCGTAAAGGTTCTTTCGTCTCCCGACCTGCGTGGAGACAGGGGGCTTTCCCCGGTTCCGGAGACCCCGCGGCGCCGACGCTCGAGTTCGGTGTCGCGCGTGAACAGGTCGTATTCATTGTCCTCAGGAATCTCGCACTCGTCCCAGAAGTAAGGCATATACCCTTTCCGCCACTACCTAAATTAATTGTCTCTGATTTTGGGCCGTTTTGCAGTGACGACGGGCAATTCAAAGCAGGGTTATGTCAGCACATTCCGAAAACCGGAACCAGAAGGGGCTGGGAAAGGAGCTTTTCACTGCGCACCTTCTCGTATCAATAGATATTTAATAGGCTTACGTCGATATGTAATAATTACACTATGGTTGGTTGAACGCATGCCTTGGCGGTTCGGCGGCATCCAACAGCGCGACCGCTCCAAATTAGAGAAAAACGGCCGGATTTCGCTGCCTCGCCGCCCGAAACTCCCAACTTCGACAATCCCCGATCTTTAGAGATTTTCTCTGAGGAATTTGCTCCAGCAAGACCTTGTCAGAAAGCCTTTTGGCCAAAGCCTCGGTGTTACCATCGCCTGCAATGACCGCAAGGGCTCATCGCTGGATCAGTAATCCCTTGTTCCTCTTAGCCTTGGCGGCGGGGCTTTCAGCATTCGTCGTGCAATCGGGCGAACTCGGCACTTCCGACACGATGCACCGGCTGCAGGCAACGCATTCGTTCTGGACCGCAGAACCCGCCGTCTTCCCCAATGAGTATCCCGAGTTCGGAATACACGGACGCGGTGGAAAGCTTTACGGCTGGTACGGCATAGGACAATCGCTGCTGATGCTGCCGGCCGATCTAGTGGGGACATTCCTGGAAAGGCTTCCCCTATTCACGGCCTATGGCGACACTGACCCGACCGTGCGCGACATCGTGGTCAGCTACAGCACGAACGTCCTGATCAACGTCCTTATAGCTCTGGTCTGCTTCCGGTTCCTGCGCTGGTTGCGATTCACCACCCGTGAGGCGGTCGCCGGAGTGCTCGCTCTCTTGTTCTGCACAACCCACCTTCACTACACCCAGAACATGATGGAGAACAACTACATCCTGCTTCTGACCCTGACCGGGCTGGCATATCAATACGAATGGGCGCGCACGGGGAACCGTCGTGCTCTGTTCATCGGCTCGGCAGCGTTCGGGCTTAACTTGCTGACTCGGCTGACCACCAGCCTGGACTTGTTGGCGGGAGGAGCCTTCTTGTTGCTGGTGTTTTGGTTCGAGAATGTTCGCGGCCGCGCACTATGGGATCGCCTCGTCACTTATATCAAGACGGCGGCACCGGTCTACGCTTTCTTCCTCCTGATTGACCGTTTGTATCAGTATTACCGCTTCGGATCGTTCTTCAACACCTATGTCTCCATCTTCGCGGTGGAGGAGAAGCAACTAAACCCCTCGCTGCCTTCAGCCTATCCGTGGGAAGTGCCATTCCATGTTGGTTTTCTTGGCCCTCTGATCACGCCCGAGAAGTCCATCTTCCTCTTCGATCCTCTGCTGATCCTCACGGTTCTTGTTGCCGCCCTAGCCTGGAAGCATTTTTCCCAAGACGTGAAGGCCTACCTTATCGCCGGGTGCCTTCTGCTCCTCGCCTACATCAGCTTCTATGCGAGATACACCGTGTGGAGCGGCGACTTCGCCTGGGGAGACCGCTACGTTTCCACGACGGCGGAGTTGGTGGCCTTCATCTCGGTGCCGTTGTTGTTCCGTTATCGCAAGGAGTTGGGGAAAACACTGTGGATGCTGGGCATCGTCTTAGTCGCGGTCAGCGCAATGATCCAAATTGCTTCGCTTGCCTTCTGGTTGCCACTGGAGATCTACCAGATGGAAACCATGGGCCACCCCACCTTCGTGATTGGTTTGCGGTTCAAGAACATAGCCGCGTTTGCGCTCGGCAAGATGGACCAGTGGGGGCTCAACAATGTCCCTATGACACAGGATCCATGGGACTATGTGCACATCACCACCTGGAATTTTCTCCCGTTTGTCCTGCGCAGGGTCGGCGAAGCTCCCCACTGGGTGGTAAGCGTGGCACTTGCGCTCTGGGGGGCGGGTCTGGTGGCGACAGGATGGGTGCTTTGCCGACTCCGGAAAGTTCTTGGCACTGGCGCCTTTTATTCCGACGACGCTGGTGGCAGCACTTAGCTCGCATGCCTGATTTCCCCTGTCCAGGCCCCGCGAGTGGGCGGTACGTCGAATACGCTGTCGAGAGGGATGGGTTCTGTATATTATTGTCATTTCCTTCAGCCTTGCCATTGGATTTTGATAGGCCTCCACCGCTGAATTCGTGAAGCTCACATGGAACATGGTTCACATCTTCGGTTCGCTCGCCGCCCTGCTGATAGTGGCGTTCATTGCTAACCGGCTTTCCAAGCTGACCCGCATACCCGATTTGATTGTGCTGCTGCTGATCGGAGTAACGCTGGGCCCGATACTTCACTGGGTCAATCCGACGATCTTCAAGGGCGTCGTCCATGTGGTGGGGATGCTGGCCCTGATTCTCATACTCTTCGAGGGCGGGCTGGAACTCAGACTGCGTGAGGCATTGCGCTATTTTCCCGCCGGATTGCTGCTCGTGGTGCTGGCCTATGGTCTGAGCCTGGGACTCATCGCCCTCATCGGCAGAGCGCTTTTGCACCTGCAATGGTCGGATTGCCTGCTGATGGGAGCGGCACTGGGATGCACCAGTGGAACGATCGTTATCCCTGCACTGCAGCAAATTACCGCACCTGATCCCGTCAAGATTACGCTCACAGTGGAGTCCTCATTAGGCGAAATCGTTGCGGTGCTGGTGGTTGGGGCACTGATTGGCCTTACACAGAACGGGTCCTTGTTATTGAGCGGATTGGCCGCCGATTTCTCGGAGCATATTGGGTTAGCAATTCTTGTGGGAGTGGTTGCCGGGGCCATTTGGTCAAAGATCTGGCCGCTGATGGCCGGTCAAGCCTACTGCAATATCCTGAACCTCGGAGTCGTCCTTGGAGTTTACGCGGTGGGCCGTTACTTAGGCGGCAGCGGCCTCCTGGCCGAGTTGGTGTTCGGAGTTACGCTCGCGAACTTGCCCCGGACACCGCACATGACGCGCCTGGGAGCGCGGATGCTGGCGTTTCATGCCGAGCTCAGTTTCCTGGTGCGTTCGTTCTTCTTTGTCCTGTTGGGAATCGTCGCGCAATTTGTCAACCGGCGGTACATTATCCCCATCCTTGGCATCCTCGCGGCCCTGGTCCTGGCACGCCTCCTTGCCGTGCAGGGCAGCCGATGGGCAGTCAGAGACGTATCCCGAAGGGAAACGGAGCTTTTGTTCTGGATGCTGCCGCGCGGTCTGGTCACGGCGGTTCTAGCCTTGGAGATCGTTGAGGCGCGAGGAACAGTGTTCGCCTTTCTCCCCGCTATGGCATTCACCGTCGTGCTGGCCACTAACTTGTTCGTGGTATGGGGTTCAGTGAGGTCGGCTAACACCGCCACCGACGCCAAGGCTGCAGAAGAGAAGCCGCTTGCGATGGAAGTAAAGACACCCGTGGCTGATGTACCTTCTCTCAACCCGCAATATGGAGTTGAGGAGCAAGGAAATTAATGAAGAGAGGCACGGCTTCCCGCCTGTTGGAACTGGAATCGTCGAAGCTGCGCTACGGGCCCGGCTGTGATGCGCAAATTGAGAAGCTGCTGGGTTCGCTGCGCAGCGCTGAGTTTAGCGATGCCGCGTTGCTCATCCAATTCCATGATCTGCTTCTGTTCCTGCGCGCGTTCCCGCAGAGTCGCAAAACCGCACAGCTAGCTGAGAAACTGCTGGCCGGTATCGGAGAGCAAGTCGCGAGGCTCCGCCAGGCTGGCGCCGACATGGACGTATTCGATCCGGAGCAGGTTTCCGGCATTGCGGGCACGGTCATCAACGACAGCTTCACTTACGAGGTCGCGCGGTGGCTTGCACAACGCCACTCAGGGCAGATCGGCGTCGAATGGAATCTCGACGAGCAGGGCAGGCAGATGGCGGTTAGCCTGCCTCGCTTCCTCCCATTGCTGGCGGATGATTCGCTGGTGGAAGCTGACACGCCATTCCTGGACTGGATGGCAAGCGCGGCCGGAGGTGCAAACCGAATACTGCCATGGCTGCTGCAGCGCTTCGAAGACGCACCACTGTCGATCCTGCAAAAAACTGCCGCCTACGACTCGTTAAAGGTCAGCGTCTTCTGGGACCTCGACGAGTCACCAGCAAGTCGCACCCGTGCGCGCCGCAAATCCGCCTCAGATGTATTACCACCGGAAGCCACTCATCCGCCGCAGCGAAGTCTCGCTGCTGAGCGAGATGAAATCGTCGCCATTGACGGTTCGCAAACTCGGACACCGCGACGGTGAAGACGTCCTGAATTTTGTCCGCGACGCGCTTACGGTCCGTTACCGCGAATTGTATGGCACCACTCGTGGCGACCCCGATTACGTGGTCGAGGCAGATGTCGGCCGGGGCGTGCATATTTACCTTTGGGGGCTGCCGGCGGATCGGCGGTTGCCGCTGCGCGCCTACCACGCCGGCATCACGCTGAAAAACGGCGTGCCCATCAACTACATCGAAGGCATTTCCCTGTTCGAATGGATGGAGGTGGGGTTCAACACGTTTTATGCATTCCGGGATGGCGAAACCGCCTGGATCTATTCCAAGGTGCTGCACCTTCTGCATCAGATCACGAACGTAAGCTGCATCTCGGTTTACCCATACCAGCTCGGCCAGGAGAACGAAGAGGCGATCAAGTCAGGTGCGTTCTGGTTTTACCGGAAGCTGGGGTTTCGCCCCGGCCGGGCCGAATTGCGGGCGATCACGGAGAGAGAAGAAGCCAGGATGGCCCGCGACCCGTCGCACCGTACCTCCGCGCGACATTCTCCGCAAGCTCGCTGACGGACATGTGTTCTTCGAATTCGGCGATGGACCGCGCGGATTGTGGGACAGTTTCTCAGTTCGAAGAATTGGGTTGGCGGTACAGCGGCACATGGCAGGGAAGTTCGACGGCGATCCTGAGCGTATGCGCCGGGCAACGACCGCTTCCCTGTCGCGAATGCTCCGAGTAGACCCGGGGAAAATGGGACCCATCGAGCAGTCAGCATTTGAAGAGTTTGCGCTTGTATTGTCGCTGGTGCCTGAGCTGGCGCGCTGGCCAGAACATCAGAAGCAGGCGCTAATAGAGATCATCCGCGCCAAAGTCTCGGCGAATGAGGCAAACTACTTGCGGCTCACGCAAAAGCATGAGCCACTCAAAGAGGCGATGCTGCGGTTAGGCTCGCTCCCCGCGAAGGGCCGCTCCAGGCACGATGTCCGCAACACCCATGCTCAATAGTGAAATCTGTACCGTATCTGAAGCGAAACCATGCCCGGGTCGCCCCAATGGGAGCCGCCGAACGTGTTGCTGTTGTCTAGTTGATACCGCGCGTTGGAGATGTTCGTCCCGGAGAGACGAACAGTGAAGTTCTCGCCGAACGTCTTTCCAACTGAGAGATCGAAGGTGGCGTAGGCGGGCAGGTGATCGGGGCCATCGCCGTTCAGAAAGCCGGAGCCGTAGTTCAAGGTGAAGGCCGCAAAGCTACGCCACGGCAGATCGCCTTCGATGCCGGCCGAGAGCGTGTTGCGCTGGTCGTGATCCAGATAGAAGCCACTTTGCGGCGGAGGAGAGAAATCCGTAAGTCCGCCGGTGACACCACCGAAGCCTTGGGCCTGCTGGTGTGAATACACGAGATGGGCGTGATAGTGGCTGAGAATCAGGGGTGAACGCACTGCTGCTTCAACGCCACGGATGCGCGCCGAATCGATGGTAAGCGGCAAGAAAATATTGGAGTTTCCCAGTACATCGTGATCGAAGAAGTTCTTCACTCCGGTGCGGAAGTAGGTGACGCTGGAAACCCAGTTGCGCACAGGAATGGTGATGCCGTACTCCTGCTGAATGTCGCGCTCACCTTGCAGGGGAAGAAACGTAACGCCCTGGCTAGCGGCGTACTGGAGAAGCGGTCCGGAAACGGTATCCAGCGGAGGTGGCTGATAGTAGTACGAATAAGCCCCGCGCAGTACCCAGTTGAGTTTGGGAATGAGAATGGCGGCACCCAAACGCGGGTCGGCCGCGTTCTCATTGACCCCACCGGCGAAGTGCGTGAGCCGGATTCCGCCGGTGAGCGTCAACCACGATGTGGCTTTGAACTGGTCCTCGAGAAACACCGCCACGAGGCTGCCCTTTGGGTAGACGCGCTGGCTGAATTGGTCGCCTGAACCGTCATTGGCAACCACGGAAAAAAACGTATTGTCCTGCTGAGCAAACGCATAGATGCCGATGCGGGCGTTGTTCCGGTTGTTCAGGGCCGAAAGCGTGAGCTGGCCACCTTCGTAGTTGGACGCGCGATTATCGGTGGTGATGGGAACATCGTTGGGGCCGCCTTCATATGCGGCGCGGTTGAAGTGGTAGAACGGCGACACGATGAGCATGAGGCCCGGCGAATAGGTATGAACCCAGGTGCCGGTCCCAAAGATGTCCTGCTCGCGCTCGCGGTCATTAACTCCCGCTGCCTGCATGTCGGGATCGTTAGGCACCTGGTAGTAGTCGAGGCGGAGGCCGGCGTCGAAACGGATCTGGTCCTTGGGACTGGGATTGTAGATCAGCGAAGTAAATCCGCCGCCACCTGATGCCTGGTTGTGTAGATTGACGCTGGTCGGCGGCTCCAGTCCCCAGTCGGTGTTGTTGCCGCTGAGGCTGAAATAATAGGCGAACTTCGCGGTGTGGTCGCCGAAGCTCAGCAGGTCGTCAGTCTGGTTGTAGTTACCGTAGCTGGCTATGAGTTCGGCCTGGCGATTGCGTTCGAAGCCAGTGTTTGGCGCGACGTTGAAGACGCCATAGATGCGGTCACCATATTCCGCGGCATAGCTGCCTGTCTCAGCCTGCAGGTAGGAAACGTCCTTCGGATTGAACTGCGGCCCAACGTTGGAGGCTATGTTGGTGTTGGGAACTGGAACGCCGTCGATTGCCCAGGTTACCTGGTGGCCACCGCGAACGTGCAACTGGTCGTGCACCATGTACGAACCGGGAACGAACTCGGTGATGATCTTGAAGCTGTTGCTGGAGTCCACACCTGCATAGCGCGCGATCTGCTGCTGGCTCACGAGAATATCCCGGCGCGGCGAATTGGGGTTCACGTCCTCAAGGGACGCGGTCACCGTGACCTTCTCTGGCGTGGCAGCAATGGCAAGCTGGTAATGCAGCACAGGAGCAGAACCGGAAACCACCACGAGGACCTGGGATTGCGGCGCGAATCCAGTAGCTTCAACGGTGACACTGTACTTGCCGAGCGGGACCGCGTCGAAGTGGAATTCGCCGTCGGCAGCCGTATCAGTCGTTAGTTTGTAGTCTGAATCGCTGGCCTGCAACGTTGCATGGGCGGCATTAATGGGCTGGTGTTGAGGATCGTGGACAACGCCACGCACGTTGCCGAACACTGTGGCAGACGCTGGCGGACCCAGCATGACACCGCATGCGGTCATCAGCACAGCAAGTACGGCCTTCGCCGGCAGGAAGGGAGCCCCGCTTGCCGGACGGAAGACGGAGCTGCGCCTTATTTTTATAAGCACCGACAACAACTCCCAGGCTAAAAGATGGACGCCCAGACCTTTCTCAGTCCGCTTCGGCGGACCGTAATCAGGCCTGACTCATGACACGGCGATTAGGAAGGTTACGAAAGTGGAGGGCCGCGCTTGCGGGTGTTGTCACGGGAGCACAGTGCGATAAGAGGCCTTGTGAATCCAACCCGGAGCTTTCCATGAGCGCCGATGCTGGTGAGGCTCGACGAGACTTTCAGGGCTGGCGAAACCGAAGTCAGCACGCTCATATGCCGGTAAGGGCAATTGGCACCGCTGGTTCGGAAGCCGTCTGCACCCGGGGACATTGCGCATTGGTGCTTGCCTCCGCGCCTGCAGCATGCGGGCGTAGCGCTCGATCGCGCCTGTAGCGATGGCAGAGAGAGTCCGCATAGCAACAGCATGAGCAGCAAACTGGCGGAAATCCGGCGCATGCGAATATCGAGTGTACTACATCACTGCGGAGGGTCATTTGCAATCGGGGGTGCACGTTACAATCGCAGCAATGGAGAAATCTTGTGCGCTACCTGATTGTGCTTCTCGCCCTTGCCGGCATTGTAGTTTCCGGCCTGGGGCTGAAAGTCCATTACGATACTGGTTCGGAGCCGTGCCGCTTGAATGACAAGTGGGACTGTGGTGTCGTGAACCACAGTCCTTACGCTGAAATTCATGGAGTGCCCGTCGCCGCGGTCGGCATCGCCGGGTATCTACTTATCGGCGCACTGGGATTCCTGCGCCGCCCGGGCTGGCTGCTGGTCGCGGTACTGATTGGCTTCGCATTCGCTTTGTATCTCACCCACATCGAGGCAAGTGTTCTGGGTGTCTGGTGCCTGTACTGTGTAATCTCGCAGGCCATCATTGCAGTGCTCACGTTACTGGCTCTGATTTGGTTGGGATGGACGAGATGGCGCACTAAGAACGCATAACTGCGGCTACCCAGGTATCCTGCACCGCCAAAGGCGTCACTTCTCCCAGTTGCTCCCAGTCCGATTACACTATTGTGTTGGCGTAACCGTTCTTATTAGGGGCAATCATCATGGCAATCGGAAACGGGAAAAAAGGCGTCATCGGAATCCTGACAGGAGGAGGCGATGTACCGGGGTTGAATCCCGCCATCCGCGCGGTCACCATCAGGGCGCTTCGCGAGGGGTATCAGGTCATCGGACTGAGGCGAGGGTGGGCCAGCCTCGTGGACATGGTTCGCGATAAGGACTACGACAATAGCGATAACTTCCAGAGCCTGTCGGAAGAACTGGTGAACCGGGCCGGTCGCACCGGAGGAACGTTTCTGCACACCTCGCGGACCAATCCCGGCAAGGTAAAAAAGGCCAGCGTCCCACTGCACCTGCAAGACAGCTACAACGCCGAGAAAAACGATCTGACTGCGGAAGTGCTGAAGAACCTGGAATGGCTCGGCATCGAGTCGCTGATTCCGATCGGTGGCGACGACACCCTGAGTTACGGCGTCCGGATGTACAAGGAAGGCGTTAAGGTGGTTGCCATTCCCAAGACCATGGACAACGATGTCCCTGGGACCGACTACTGCATCGGCTTCAGTACATGCGTGACCCGGACCATCGAGATGACAAACCGTCTGCGGACCTCGGCCGGTTCTCACGAGCGCTTGCTGGTGTTGGAAGTGTTCGGACGCTATGCAGGCTTTACAGCGATGCTGCCCACAATGGCCGGCGCGGCAAATCGTTGCGTTATTCCGGAGCACAAGTTCAACATCGAGCAACTGGCGGAGTTGCTCATTGCCGATCGCCGCAAGAACCCTAGCAAATATTCCGTCGTGCTCATTTCCGAAGGAGCGATGTTCGAAGGCGGAGAGATGATCTTCGAAACGGACACTGCCGACGCCTATGGGCACAAAAAATTGGGCGGGATCGGCGATCTCGTGTCCCACAAGCTGAAGGAACTTTCCCCGAAATTCAACAATGGCAAGACCGTGGATATCATGAACCAGAAGCTGGGCTATCTGGTCCGATGCGGCGATCCGGACGCGATTGACTCGATCGTTCCCATGGCCTATGGAAATCTGGCCTTGGACCTGCTACTGAACCGGATCCATGGACGGCTAGTGGTGCTGAAGAATGGCCGCTACGACGACATGCCGATCGACGCGATTGTGGCCACCAAGAAGGTCGTGAACGTAAAAGAGCATTACAACACCGAGCGGTTGCGGCCCCACTACACGAGCTTTGAGATGAAGCCCTTGTTCATCATGACCAGCGATCACTGACAGAATGCGTACCACGGGCCCGACGCCGAATTGCGCTAGTGCTCATGTTTCGCGTGCGAGTGAAGATGGGGGTGGGAATGTGTGTACGTCCCGTGGGAGTGGCGGTGCGCATGCACCAGATTGGCTCGCAGCAGTAGTTCGTAGTTGGAGAGGATCTCCGCCGGACTGCCGCTGGCTCCTACCTTGCCTTCCTCCAGCACAATCACGCGGTCAGCGATGTCGTCTACGATCTCCAGTTGATGGGTGGCTGCGATCACCGTCTTTGATGAGCTCTTCCATTCCTGGATTAGATCAATGATCTGGCTCTGACTGCGCGGATCGAGCGTCGACGTAGGTTCGTCCAGCAGCAGGACGTCGGGATTGAGGACGATGACCGAAGCCAGCGCCACTCGCTTTTTCTCTCCGCCAGACAGGCGATACGGCGGGCGATCGCGAAGATGAGCGATACCCATCAGTTCCAGCGTCTCCGCAACCTTCTCCAGTACCTGCTCCCTCGGCCACTCCAGTTGCAGAGGCCCGAAAGCCACTTCGTCAAATACGGTGGGATTGAACAACTGCACGTCGGGGTTCTGGAAGACGAGCGCCACTCGTCTCCGGAACCCGAGGGCAAAGCCGTCCTGCTGGAAGAGACCGGGCGTGAGTCTTTGGCCGCAAAAATTGATCGATCCTTGCGAGGGGAAACAAAGTGCGTCGAGAATTCGCAGCAGAGTAGATTTCCCCGAACCGTTCGCTCCCAGCAAGGCGACGCCCTCGCCCTCGGCAATTTGCAGCGACAGGCCGCGCAGGGCCGCGATGCGGTCGTACTCGAAGCACACGTCATTTATCTCGAAGATGGCAGCCAAAGCCGGCTTACCTCCCCATCCAGACCGCGATTGCGGCGGCAAGGAGAAATACAAACAGCCCAATGTAGTCCCAGGCTTGCATGCGGAAATCGGTAAGAATGTGCACCTCACCCTGAAATCCTCGCGATTGCATGGCGAGATAGACCTCGTTGCTGAGCTCAATGCTCTTGCTGAGGAGAACGCCTGCGGTCCTGGCCGTCACGCGTCGCTGCGCGATGCCGCTCAGAACACCAACCGTTCGGCTGCGGCGCGATTCAAACATCTGGCCCGCCGTCTCCATCAGCAGAAAAATGTAACGATGGGTCATCGCCAGCATCGCCACTGCCTGCTGCGGCAGGTGGAACGACCGCAATGCCTTCAGGACATGCGTCCACGGGGTACAGAGAATAAGCAATGTCGTAAGAGTGACCGCCGTTTCCACTCTCGCAATCAGCAGCTCGGCAGTTGCGACGCCCTGTGCAGTGATACGGACGGCGCCTCCCGCAAAGGTCGCGACCGTATCACCCGGAGTGATGAAAACAGTCGGCAGCGCAATCACTCCGGTGAAGGCAAACACGACCAGCCACACACGTTTGGCAAGAGTGGTGATGCTGACAGAGGAGGAAAGGGCAATCACCAGTGACAGGCAAAACAGAACGATCACGACCGATACTTTGCGCGACAGGGTGACCGCGAGCACCAGAGAAAATAGTCCCACCACGCGGACGCGAGGATCGAGAGATTGCAGAAACCCTCGTTTTCGGGCAATGTCCTCGGAAGTAAGAGCGCGACTGAGAGTGCGGGTAAAGCCGACTACCGTCGATTCCAGGAATCCGCCACGATTCATCAGGGGTATCTCGTCGGCTGCCGCCGCTCCACATATCCTTGCACAACCAGCGAGATCGCAAGCAGAAAACCGACTCCAAACATCGCAGAAAGAAGATAGCCAAACCCTGTGCTCTTGACGAAGCCCGGCGCGTAGGCGGGAAATGGCGCCGTCCAGAGATTCGAGAGACGCTGCACGCCCGCAGGAAGTGTCGTTGCCGAAGATGGGCTGGTCGCCGTCGCCGCCTGCCACGGAGATGCGGCCTTGGCCCACGTGGACGGAGACCATTCGCCCCAGGCTGTACCTGCCGCCAAGATGCCCAGGGGTGTAAGCAGCATAAGAACGGCGACCGCAATCCAAAGTTGCCGCAGCGAGCCGCGCACGCCGCGGGTTGTGACTACCGCACCCGGGGTGCCAAACCCTGTCCTTATACCTTGCAGCAAGGCCGGATCGGCAACTTGCAGGTATGCAACCAGACCGGCAGAAATGGCGGCTTCGGCAAACCCGGCAAAGGTCAAGTGCCCGATCATCATGGCCGGCAGTGCGACACTCAGCGGATACGGCGCGTATAAAGGTGTTCCCTGCGCATTGTGGAAAAGCACGGGCTGAATTCCGAATTCGAGCGCGGCGAGGAACGCAGCCGCATTGATCGCCAGATATCCGGCAATTGCCGCTGAGACAACCCTCCGTTTAGATGCGATGTTCGAGCCGGCGGCAATCAGCCTGTAGCTGGTATAGGCGACCAGCGAGCCCACAATCGCCATGTTGAAGCAGTTTGCTCCCAAAGTACTGATACCGCCGTCGCCGAAGAACAGCGCCTGGATGGCAAGCGCAATCGAGATTGCCAGGATCGCGCCCGACGGCCCCAGTACGATCGCCGCGATAGTAACGCCCAGCGCGTGGCCCGTGGTGCCGCCTGGAAGCGGGAGATTGAACATCATCACCACGAAGGAGAACGCAGCAAAGACCGAAATGAGGGGCACGACGCGGGTAAGCACCACGCGTTTAACGCGCTTCAGGGCGGCATACCATCCGGTGATTGCGCCCGCGTAGAGCGTCGCGCATGTGGTGGGGCTCAGGTATCCGTCAGGAATATGCATGCAAGAATCGATCGGGTTAAGAGCGGCCAGCTGCTCGTACCCCGCCGATGCCTAGATTGTACCCAAGCGGCGACAACCGACTCTCGCGAACTTCAGCGTTCCAGGGCTGTTCTGTCCCACCTGCCCAGGATCGCAGCGGCCTCGTAAGTGCTCTGCAGAAAGTCCAACAGTGCGGCTCTTGGGAGATCGGCCTTGCGCACGTCGTCGTACATCAGGAGAAACTCTTTGAGCTGCGGATGATAATAAGGCGGCGTCGGGTCGCACGCTCTGTTTCGCAAAACCCGGCGGTTCGGGTGCGGCATAAGAATAAAAGGCCGGACCGTCGATTCCGTTTCCACCCGGCCAGAATCCAGCACTGCTCACTTCATGCGAATAGGCCTCGCGCGTGATCAGGTCGGCGCCGGGTCGCTCCGGCGCGCGTCGACCCGAAAATCGAGTTACGGCAAGGTCAAAACTTCCCCAGAAAAAGTGGACCGGGCTGACCTTGCCCACAAAGCCAGCCCTGAACTCCTTAAAGACATCATCCACCCAAACCAGGATGCGCCAGAACCGATGCGCAGCCTCCGCATCATAGGCTGCATGTACGTGGTCCTGTTCAAATCGGACTGGATCGGGGATCTCGACAGGCATTGGCCAGATCTTGACTGGGACGCCCAACTCCCCCAGAGCAGCCATGCATTCCCGGTAGAATTCGGCAACCGTCTTTGGCTTTAACGCGAGAGATCGAACGCTGCCACTGCTGGTTTCGAACAAAAGTTTGTGGTCGATGAAATCAAAGCGGATTTCCACGACGCCATGATCGTAAGGCATTGCCGAAGTCGTCATGCCTCGGGCCGTGAGGTAACATGGCACATTCCACCAGTGATTCACCAGCGGGCACAAGCGCAGGCGTACTTTTCCAACAACCTGAGACCACATGTGTAACGTGGCAACGGTATCCTTCCAACTGTCGAACGGCAACGCGGGAAGGAAGTCCCGGTCGCCGGCGCTTTCAGGGCTGCTTTCTGGCGTCATCCTCACTCCCGTTTGGTGAACGGATGGGCACTGCTAGCCCGAAATGGATGTCGGGATCGCGCTCATCGATTCAAGAGTGGCCTTTTTATCGGCAAGGACACACAGAAGAATCAGCCTCACCAATCGAAGCTATTTCCCGGCGTGCGCGAGGTAGCTGGTGCGCAATTCGGCGACGATTTCGTCGGCTACCCGGCGCGCCTCTTCGATCTTGTCTGGCGCAAATGAGATCGCACCAACCCGCGCGTGTCCGCCTCCGCCGTAACGCTCGCAAATCTTGGCCAGATTTTCCATGTAATTCGCCTGGGTCCACGGGTTGGAGCCCACCGACACCTTCGTCCGAAAGCTGCTCTTGCTGAGCCCTACGCTGTATACGCAATCGGGGTTTAGATAATAGGGAATAAATTTGTTATAGCCTTCGAGTGCGTAATCGCTCACGTCGAAGAAGACAGTGCCGTCCTTGCAGTGGGTGCGCTCACGCATGATCTCGATGGAGCGACGGTGCCGTTCCATCAGCGGCGGTATGCGTTCGCCGACTATAGGGTCGGCAACAATCTCGGCCAGCGGCTTGTAGGCAAGCATCGGAATCAAGGCAGGAATGAAGCCTGGATCCTGGTTCGCCTCAATCACCATGGTCAGCTTCATCGCCGGCGCTTTCATCTCAACCGCCGACTGCGGGTCGTCATAGAGCGCGCCGTCGATGATGTCGGCCCACTCCACTAACTCCGCCACCGGTGCGGGATTGAAGCCGAACCGTTGCTCGGTCACCGCAGCAATGAACTTGGTGCAGGAGCGGAAATCGGGATCGTAGAATTTGTTGTTGCTCTGTTCCTGCTCAAAATGAGATGCGTCTTCGGGAGTGAGAAACGCGCTCTGGTGATGGTCAAACCACCAGGTGATGTTCGGCGATGACGAGTATTTGAAGTCCACAATCGCGTTTTCATCACCGGTGAAGTCTTCTTCATTGAACAGGGCGCCGGCGCGGTGAACCAGTCCCATGTACTCGAATTCAGCATGCTCGCGGATGCGCTCGCGGTAAAAGCGCGTGAACAGCGAGGCCGAGCAGGCGCCGTCGAAACACTTATCGTGATAAAAGACCCGTATCCTCACAGTCCCTTTCCCAATATGGCGAGCTTCTTTGTCAAAGAGAGTTAATCAGGATACCGCGAATACAAAACAAAAAGGAAATGCGGCCAACATTTCGGGGCCCGCCTGTGAAGCGCGAGGAGATCGAGCAGGAAAAAGCGGGGCTCGCCAGCCCCGCTGAATTCATAGCGCTACTCCGAACTAGGCGTTGGCCTGCTTCTCGGCGAGGTCACCGACGATAGGCAGTTTGAACATCTCGTGCTGATACGCCTTAATGACCAGCAGCAGCCAAAGCGCAAGTTCTGCAAGCCCCAGCAGGCTATATACAGCGAGCATGAGAAACGGCAGAGCGTAGCCCACGATGGACAATCCGAAGTGAAGCACGACAAGAGCGCCTGCCGTGAACAGGCACTGGAACGAATGAAAGCGCACAAAGCGGTTGCGATTGTAAGGTTCGATCAACAGAAAAATAATCGCCGGAATGATGGTGAAGTAGGCAAGCATCCCAGCCACGTTTTCGGCGATGGGCGCCGCGGGAGTTGTAGCCGTGCCGTAGTTAGGCGGCGGCGTAGGAGGAGCGGCGGAGGGACCCGCGGCGCTCGCCGAGGCCTTCCCGCACTTAGGACAGAACGCCGCATTGTCGGCCATTTGCGTGCCACAAGCTGAACAAAATGCCATAACGACCTCCTGACTTGTAACCACCGGGCTACCCCGCTTCCCGGTTGAGTAAGGCAGTGCTTGACTCAAGCACCCGAGGGCTGCCTGTTGCGTGCGGACAATAGCAGTGTCCGGACTCGAACGCAAAAGAATAATAGCTCAACAGCGTAGTTCTGCGCCTCCGAGAGATTCAAAACGGGAACTGGCAGTTTTGAGCGATGCGTCGAATCTTCGGCTGCCGACCCGCCTGCACCCGACCCGCTTCGATGCTACTCTGATATGAACCTGTCCGGAATTGTTCCTCCCTATGGAAGTCGCGATTCGCTGCAGCGGCCTGCGCAAGACCTACGACCAGAAGGTCGAAGCCGTGCGCGGTCTTGACCTCACGATTAACGCAGGAGAATGTTTTGGGCTTCTCGGCCCGAACGGCGCAGGGAAAACCACCACAATCGAGATCCTGGAAGGCCTGCTGGCGCCGACGTCGGGCGAGGTCGAAGTTCTGGGCAAAACCTGGGGAAATCACGAGCGCGAGCTGCGCGAATGGCTGGGCATCTCGCTGCAGGAGACGCGTCTCTCCGAAAAGCTTACGGTCAGGGAAACCCTCGAACTCTTTGCCAGCTTCTATCACCATCCAGCTTCCGTGGACGGCGTACTCGAAGAACTGTCCTTAGTCGAAAAAGCGGACTCGTGGGTTGGTAAGCTTTCGGGAGGCCAGAAGCAGCGGCTGGCCGTGGCAACGGCGCTGGTTGCCCATCCCAAGATTCTCTTCCTGGATGAGCCAACGACCGGGCTTGACCCGCAGAGCCGCAGGCAATTGTGGGACATCATTCGTCAGTTTCAAGATCGCGGTGGCACCGTCCTGCTGACCACGCACTACATGGACGAGGCGGAGCGTCTGTGCGACCGGCTCGCTATCATCGATCACGGCCAGATCATCGCTGAAGGCACGCCGGCAGGATTGATCGCTCGCCTCACTGGGCATCACGTGGTCGAATTCGCCGTGTCAGGGGGCGCTGCGGCGGACGACCACGTTTGGAGCGCCTTGCCCGGGGTGCAGGCGGTTCGCACGGAGGATGGGCTGTTTTCGTTGCAAGTCGATGAACCGCACGAAACCATCCCGGCACTGCTGTCCCAGGTGCAGAAGCAGGGCGCACGTCTGATGCACCTGACCACGCGACAAGCCAGCCTCGAAGACGTTTTCGTTCACCTTACTGGCCGGCATCTTCGGGAGGAGTAATGACTGGAACCGATCCGCGACCGATAGCTCCAATCCCGGAAACACCGGTAGTTACGAACAGCCGTTGGGCAGGATATTTTCACCTCTTGCAAGCCCGCATGAAGGAGCTCTGGCGCGAGCCGGAGGTCATATTCTGGGTCTTCGTTTTTCCCTTGCTCCTGGCCTTGGGGCTGGGAATCGCGTTTCGCGATAGGCCGGCGGACGTCACGTCCATTGCCATCGTGGACGGGCCGAATGGCCGGCATCTGCTCAACCTTCTGCAGAGTTCTCCGGAGCACGGCAGCATCCACGCCGATGTTCTCAGCGCACCGGTCGCATTCGATCGCTTTCGCTTGGGCGCCTATGCTCTAGTCGTCAGCGCGGAGGATAAGGGCATCGAGTATCGCTATGATCCGGCGCGGCCGGAGAGTGTATTGGCTCGCACTCAAGTCGACCACGCGCTGCAAGGCGCCTCGGGCCGCACAGATCCGATCAATACCACCTCGACCGTATCGAGCGAGCCGGGAGCGCGATATATCGACTTCCTGATTCCAGGTCTACTCGGGATGAACCTGATGAATTCGGGTATGTGGGGAATTGGGTTCGCGGTGGTGGATATGCGTCAACGCAAGTTGTTGAAGCGCTTCATTGCCACGCCTATGCGCCGCGCGGACTTCCTCATGGCCCTGGCCAGCAGCCGGCTGATGCTCATGCTGATCGAGGTCGCTCTACTGCTTGGCTTCGGAGTGCTGGTGTTTCATATGCGGGTCGAAGGTGCGCTGCTCGCCATCCTGTTAGTCGGCGCAATCGGCGCAATTACGTTTGGCGGTATCGGACTCTTGACCGCCAGCCGTGCACAGAAAATCGAGAGCGCCAGCGGCCTGATTAACCTCGTCATGATGCCGATGTGGATCTTCTCCGGGGTGTTTTTCTCCTACGAGCGCTTTCCGAAGATTGCCCAACCAGCGATCAAGGCCCTGCCGCTGACTGCCCTCAACGACGCGCTGCGAGCCATCATCCTGCAAGGAGCTTCCCTGAACTCACAGTGGAGCAGGATCGCCGTGCTGGCGGTTTGGGGCGGAGTTTCTTTCTTCTTAGCCCTGCGCTGGTTCCGCTGGAGCTGACAATCCACGCCAGCGCTCACACGGCGTTCGCGGTAGTCAAAAAAAATGTTCTCGCCGTCTGGCCATACCAGAAGCTTGTGTGCGAGCTGTCTTGGCCGGCTCGGACTTGCAGGGTAGCCCTCAACCGCAATCCCGCCCACTTCTCCGAGAGAAAATAGTAACAACACTTTAGTGGTTATTTTAGCGTCTGAGTGGCCTTGCTGAACCGACCCAACAAAAATTATTGCTTTCTCTAAAGTCCTCGTTTTTAGTACTTTAGCCCCAAAGTCCTCAAAACATTCGACTTAGTTAAATATCTAACTCTAATGTTTTCAGCAATTTGGAACTACTCCCGCAAAGTCCTGCAAACATTCGAGTTATAAGCAAAGTCCTACAAAAAAACCACTTACATTATATCCACGCTGCACTATCGCCTGTCTGCCAGCCAGAATCAAAGGTTACCTTTCTGCTTGGAGAGAAGCATCGGAACCGGCCCTTTCGCTTTCAGTTTTCAAGGAGCGATCCACCCCGCCCTGGGACGGGTGAGGGCGCCAACCGCGACGGACAGCCCCTGCACTGAGGGTAGGCCCGAAACCTGAATTGTCAAGTTAAGAACTGTAAAGACTGGACTTACCACCGGTGACTACATGCTTGGCTCACGATTTGTGCCGTCTTGTGGATTGCCGTGACAGGCCGGAGGCTTTAGACATGGCGGTCTCGAGCATTCCGATTACCGCAGTCTTGCCAATGGGAATGTCCTAGCCGCAGAACACACTCAGCCTGGAAATGCTCTAACTATTACGATCCAACTACTTCTTCAGCTCCGCAAAATCCTCTTCCCAAAACTCGAATTCGCGCCTTGCCTCAACCGGCCTTTGGTCCTTCTCCACGGTTCGCAATTGAGTTCGACGGATCTTCCCGGAGATTGTCTTCGGCAACTCCGAGAACTCAATGCGGCGGATTCGTTTATACGGTCCCAATCGCTGGCGGACAAACTCAAAAATCTCTTGCGCCAAAGCCTTCGACGGGATTAAGCCGGGCTTCAAGGTGATGTAGGCCTTGGGAACGTTCCAGCGAATTGCGTCCGGCGCCGGCACTACCGCCGCTTCTGCGACCGACGGGTGTTCAATCAGAGCGCTCTCCAGTTCGAAGGGACTCAGGCGATAATCCGACGACTTGAACACGTCATCTGAGCGACCGACGTAAGTGTAGTATCCATCGGCATCGCGGCTCGCTATGTCGCCGGTGCGATAGTAGCCGCCTTGCATGACGCTCGCGGTCTTTTCCGGATCGTCCACGTAACCGGCCATCAAGCTGATGGGCGCCGGGTCTAGCCGAATGCAGATCTCACCATCGGCAGATTCGTGGCCCTCGGCATCGAGCAACACGATGTGATGTCCCGGCGCCGCAACGCCAGCCGAGCCGGGTTTAACGGTTTGTCCAGGATAGTTCCCAATGACGAGCACGGTTTCGGTCTGACCGAAACCATCCCGGATGGTCAAGCCCCACGCTTTCCTGACCTTCTCAATGATTTCGGGGTTGAGCGGTTCTCCGGCCCCAACCACGTCCTTCAGCTTGACCGGATAGGCCGGCAAGTCCTCGAGCACGAGCATGCGCCAAACGGTGGGGGGCGCGCACAGCGTCGTGACTCCACAGCGGGCAATCACCTCCAGAGTTTTCTTGGCATCAAATCGCCCGTAGTTGTAAACAAAGATGGTCGCGCCGGCGTTCCAGGGTGAGAAGAAACTGCTCCAGGCGTGCTTGGCCCAGCCCGGAGAGCTGATGTTGAGGTGAATGTCGTCGGGCCGGAGCCCGATCCAATACATGGTGGCAAGATGTCCAACAGGATAGCTTTGATGCGTATGTAAGACGAGCTTGGGCTGGGCTGTAGTACCCGAAGTAAAGTAGAGCAGAACAGGATCAGCGGCCTTGGTTGGCGCGTCAGGAACAAAAGCCGCATCTTCCAGATACGCGTCCGAATATGAGATCCAGCCGGGCACTGCTTCGTCGACCACAATGCGCGTGTAATCGCCCGCGAGGCTGGTAAACCGCCCGGTGAAGGCTGCGAGGGTGATCACGTGGCGCCCCTGTCCTCGCGTGAGACGGTCCTTCAGATCGTCGGGAGTCAGCAGAGTGGCCGCAGGAATTACCACGGCTCCCAACTTCATGGCGGCGAGCATAACTTCCCACATCGCGATCAGGTTGGGCAGCATGACAATGATGCGGTCGCCCCGGCGCACGCCCTGCTTCATCAGGAAATTCGCCACTTGATTCGAGCGGCGGGACATCTCGTCATAGCTGAGTTTCAGCTCCGAGCCATTCTCGTCCACGATCCACAGCGCAGGTTTATGGTTGCCGCGAGCATAGCCGTCGAAGTAGTCGAGCGCCCAGTTGAAATGGGTCATCTGCGGCCAGCGGAAACGATCACGGGCAATTTGGTAGTCCGTGCGGTTCTGCAGGAAAAAATCCCGCGCCGCAAGGAAGGAATTCAGGTCTGGATTTGGTGAGTTTGCGTTCATGGTGGCAGGCTCCGACCTCCGCGGCATTCTGGATGTCGAGTGTGGGCGCCAGATGCACTCGTCAGCAGTGCAATGCTGAACGGAAAAGAAATTCTACTCTCGACGGCGACGGGTGGGAATGCCTAATTGGACGTAGACTGCCGCAGCATCATTCATGGCCCTGGGGCGGGTTGCCTTTCAGGCGGTAAACCATCCCCGTCTTGGTTGTGCCGAGCGAGATCCAGTCTTGCACATCCTGCTGAAGCGAGATGTAGAACTGCTCATTCAGTTTCTTCACCTTCTCGTGGACACTCTCTTCGCGATCGAACTTAAGCTGGTAGGCAAACTCCCCCACCAATGGCATGTGTTCACCTCGAGTTCGCCACAGCGCGACGTTGCACTTGGCCAGTACACCCTTGCCGAAGTCGAGTTCTCCAAGCTCCAGCAGCACCTCCTCGACGATCCCTTCGTTTACCAGGCTGACCTTTTCGTCATCCGATTGCTTCAGGGCGGCGAGCGCCGGAAACACGTGGGCCAGCGTTCCCATCGAGTTCTTGTCCGCATCATGCATCTGGCTTAGACCGAAGACGCAGTTGTGCGAGTACAGGACGCGGTATCCACCAATTTCATCCTTCAGGGGCAGGGCCTCGGCTTTGAACTTGATCGCATAGGCCCCGGCGATGTTCGGGCGCACGTCCATCGCCGCGGCTTTCTGCTCATCCGGGTGACGGAACTTGAAGACCATTTCCGGATCGCCCACGGGGAAGCCGTCAAGGTAGGCGGTGCGCCGCCGCAGAATGAAGGCGTTGTTGTAGAGCCTGAAGTCGGGTGTGTCGAAGAAAATGATTTCCCGGACATCCGGCCTGCGACCGACCTTGGGGTCGGTGAGGAAGCCGACTCCGAGTTTCTTCGCCGTGCGTTGTACCAGCTTGCCGAAATCGCGGAAGCTCTCCACCGATACGAAACGGTCGGGCTTCAGAATGAGCTTCGCTTCCAGATACTGGACTCGATCCTGGGGATGGCCATCACTGTAGGTCGCCCCGCCAGCCGAAGCTTCGCTTTCGGGACGCTTTTCGACCTCGTTCTTGTCTTTGTTACTCTTCTTTTCCTTGTCCTTCTTTGCCACTGCCCCATCTCCACCAAATTCTAAGCGGTTGGCATTAACTCCTGGCTGGTGCGGTTCCCACCGCCTGGTTTGAGGCTTCCAGCGCCGCCACTTTACCCAGCCGGCGCAGGTGCCGCTCTTCTTTGCTGAATTCGGCTGCCAGGAAGGTTTGCACGAGGTCCCAGGCGACAGAGGGCCCAACGGTGCGGCCACCCATGCAGATGATGTTCATGTGGTCGTCTTCAACCCCCTGCTTCGCGGAGAAGTGGTCGTGGATGAGGGCGGCGCGGATGCCCAGGACTTTATTGGCGCAAACGGAGGCGCCGACGCCGCTGCCGCAAATCGCCACTCCGCGTTCTACCCTCTCCGCGGCAACCGCCTGAGCCAGCGGGACAACGAAGTCGGGATAATCGTCGCCCGGATTCAGGCTGTGAGCGCCGAAATCGACCACCTCGTGCCCGGCAGAGCGCAGCTGTTCCACAAACTCCTGCTTCAACCCGAATCCGCCGTGATCGGTCGCGATTCCAATCCGCATGCTCTCCCCGCGCCGCTTGCAAGTGGCCGCCGTGAGATTAGTCGGAAAAACGTGTTTAAGCCGTCGCCTGGAGGACCGCGCTCTTGGACGTTATGACCGACATAAGTTCGTTCCAGGAATCGACGAAGGACTTTGCGCCCTCCTGCTGGAGCCGCGCTGCCAGCGCATCCACGTCAACCCCGGCTTTGGCGAACTGCGCCAACACAGCCTCGCAGTTGCCTCCGTCCACCGGCATCACCGCTCCCAGTTCGCCGTGATCGGCCAGAGCTTTCAAGGTTGCCTCCGGCATGGTGTTCACCGTCACCGGCGCCGCCAGCGCCTTGATGTAAAGCACGTCAGAAGCCTTGGGGTCCTTGGTCCCCGTGCTGGCCCACAACAGCCGCTGCGGGTTGTAGCCCGCTTTGATAATGTTCTGCCAGCGCGGCGTGAGCAGCAGCTCGCGATAGGCTTTGTAAATGCGTTTGGCAATCGCGATCCCCAGCTCATCGCGGAGGTCATCGGGCACCTTGCCCATGACGGCGGAGTCCCACCGGCTGATGAACACCGAAGCTACCGAACTCACATTGGTTCCGAGCCCGGCCGCGATGCGTCGTTCAATGCCGCGGAGGTAGGCCTCGGCGGCCGCCAGGTAGTGCTCCCGCGAGAACAACAACGTCACGTTGACCGACACACCGGCGAAGATCGCTTCCTCAATCGCGGGCAGCCCTTCGTTGGTGCCTGGTATCTTGATGAACAGGTTCGGACGCGCGCCGCGAGCGTGCAGATCTTTGGCCGCAGCCAGGGTACTGCTCGTGTCGTACGCCAATAGGGGCGACACTTCCAGAGACACCCATCCATCTACACCCTTCGATTGTTCATGAATTGGCCGGAACAGGTCGGCCGCCCGGGTGAGGTCGGACAGCGCAAGATCGAAGAACAGCGCCTCCCCCGATTTACCCTGACTGAGCCCATCACGGATCGCGCCATCATAGGCAGCACTATTCTTGATGGCGTGATCGAAGATCGTCGGATTTGACGTAAGCCCGGTCACCGACAACTCGCTGATGTAGCGTTTAAGCGTACCGGTGTCGAGCAGGTCGCGTGTGATGTTGTCCAGCCACAAACTCTGTCCCAATTCGTGAAGTAGTTGAGTCGCTTTCATGATGTCACCTCAGGATTCGATTGCCGCGAAACTCGCAGCCGAGAGAGTAGCCCACAAACGGGAAATCTGCTAGCTGTTTCTGATCATAATTCAAGGAAAGATTCGACATTTCGGACGCCGTCCGGCCGGAGCAGTTCACGCAACATTAACAAAGCACTTGTCAGTTGTCGAGCTTCGGCATGAGAGAATGCCCTGCACCTCTGGTGACTGGACACGGGAACCCGTGATTACTGTTGCTCCCATCCCCCACCAAGCGACTGGTAGAGTTGCACGTAGTTTTGCAGCTCTGTGTACCACGCCTGGGCCAGGTTCAGCGCCGAAGTAAAGTACTGCTGTTGGTAGTACTGCACCTCGAGAAAACTGGTGACGCCTCCCTTGAAACGCACCTCGGCAAGGTCGGCCATTTGCTTGTAGGTGTGCGTCTGCTCCTCAATCTTCATGCGGAACTGGCGCGACTGGCTGTAGCCCACAAGACTGTTCGAAACGTCTCCAAAAGCTTGCAACACGGTTTGCTTGTAGATCAATTCCGATTCGTCGCGTTGTGTCCACGCCAGACGATAATTCGACCTGATCCTGCCCCCCTGGAAGATAGGTTGGACGGCTTGCCCGCCCAGCGACCAGATCGTCGCGGGGCCTTGCAGGAAGCTGGTTATGGCGGTGCTTTGCGCGCCGAAGATGCCGGTGAGAGAGATCTGCGGAAAGAAGGCAGCCTTGGCCACGCCCACGTTAGCATTGGCGGCGACCAGGTTTTCTTCGGCGCGGCGGACATCCGGCCGGCGTTGCAGAAGTGCCGAAGGCAGTCCGGGCGGCACCTCGGGAAGGTGCGGCTGGTCGACCAGGCTGAGCCCGCGCGCGATGTCACCCGGGTTCCGGCCCAGCAGGATACTGATGTTGTTCTCGGTCTGCGCGATCCCTGTTGCAGGGTGATGACTTCCGCCTCCGCCTGTTCCACCAGGGTTTGCGCCTGGTACACATCGGTAATCGCGGACTCACCGCCGTGGAACTTGATTTCGTTGAGCTTCAGAATTTCCTGGTCGGCCTTGACCGTGTCCCGCGAGTACACGAGCTGCGCGTCATATTGGCGCAGGAGAAAGTAATTGCTGGCCACCGACGAGATCAACGTGGTCTGTACGACCTGCTGTCCATACTGCGTGGCCAGAAGCGTGGCGCGCGCCGATTCGGTGGCGCGCCGGTATTGCCCCCAGAAATCCACGATGTAGGAGAGCGACAAGGTGGCGATATCAAAGGTGGGATTGTTGAGGAAGAAACTGTTGCGCTCGTTAGTAATGCCGAAGCTTCCGTTCACCTGAGGGAACTGGTTGGCGCGCGTGATCCCCAGGTTGGCGTTGGCCTGCAAGACACGCGTGGCGGCAATCCTCAGATCATAGTTATTAGCGAGCGCTTCCTTGATAAGCGCTTGCAGCGTCTCGTCCTGGAAGACAGCCCACCACTTCATCTCGCCGAACTGGTCGCCGGCAGGTTGCTGTGTCGTCAAACTTGGCGCTTCGCGATATTGGTCGGGAACGTTCAAAGCAGGCCGCTTGTAGTTGGGACCGACTTTGCAGGCACATAGCGCGAGCAGCAACACAAAAACCGCCGATGTTTTCATGTTAGTCATCACCAGCTCCCTCCGGGACCGGCCCGATTCCCTCTTTTTGTGGCTCATGTTTCTTTCCCGATATCCATAGTCCAAAGCGTTCCACCACGTCGAAACTGACGGGAATGAAGAACACGGCCAGCAGCGTCGCGGCCATCATGCCGCCAATCACACAGGTGCCCAGCACCTGGCGCGAAATGCCGCCGGCGCCGGAGGCCGTCCACAGCGGCACGCAGCCCAGAATGAAGGCAAATGCGGTCATCAGGATGGGGCGCAGTCTCAACCTTGCGCCGGTCAGAGCGGCGTCGACCAGTGGCTTGCCTTTGTCGTATTCCAGTTTGGCGAACTCAACGATCAGAATGGCGTTCTTGGCTGACAGGCCGATGAGCATGACCAGCCCGATCTGCGCGTAAACGTTATTGTCAAGATGCCGGTAAAAGAGGGTAATGAAGGCCCCGAAGACAGCGATCGGGACTCCCAGCAGCACGCTGAAGGGGAGCGTCCAGCTCTCGTACTGCGCCGCCATGATGAGGAAGACGATAAAGAACGCCAGGCCGAAAATGACGCCGGGCGAAACGCCTTGCGCCGCCTTCTGCTCCTGGTACGACATGCCGCTGTAGTCGAAGCCCATCTGCGGGGGCATGGTTTTGCGGAAGACGTCTTCCAGAGCGGCCATGGCCTGACCGGAGCTGTAGCCGGGCGCAGCCGAGGTATTGATCTGCACGCAGTTGAACAGGTTGTAGCGCATGACGAACTCGGCGCCGGCGCGCGGATAGGTGCTGGTCAAGGTACTCAGCGGGACCATCTCGTTGGCCGCGTTCCTGACGTAGAACTTCCCCAGGTTTTCCGCCTTGGTGCGGAAGTCGCCATCGGCCTGCACGTACACCTGCCATTGCAAACCGAAGCGATTGAAGAAATTAATGAGCGAGCCGCCCATGAACGTCTGAACGGTGTCGTAGAGGCCGCTCAGTTGAATCTGCTGGGTCATGGCCTTGGCGTTGTCCACGTTCACACCGACCTGGGGAACGCCGAACAAAGCGGTGGTCATGGTGCCTTGCAGCTCCGGACGTTTGCGGGCCTCGGCCATGAAGATTTGCGTGTTCTTGGCCAGAAAATCAATGCCGCTGCCCGAGCGGTCTTCCAGAATGAAGGTGGCGCCTCCCGAAGTTCCCACGCCCGGAATCGCAGGCGGCGGGAAGGAGAAAGCAATTCCCGCCGGCACTTTGGCGAGGGCTTGCGCCAGGTGGGCCTTGACGCCGTCGTAGCTGGTCTCCGGAGTCTTGCGTTCTTCCCAGGGCTTCAAGGAGATAAAGAAGAAGGAACTATAGGTAGCGTTCACCCCGCTCAACATGCTGTAGCCCATTGACCGAGCTCACGTACTGCACGCCGGGAGTTTCCATGATGATCTTTTCGACTTCCCGGGAGGCCTCGGAAGAGCGCTGCAGTGAGGACGCGTCGGGCAGTTGCAAGCCGCCATAAAGGTAGCCCTGATCTTCGTCAGGGAGAAAGCTTTTCGGCAGGCGCTTGCCGTAATAACCGGCAGCCACGGTCAGCAAACCAAGCAGCAGAAAAGCGATGCCCGCCTTGCGGATTAAATGATGACAAGCGCCGACATATCCGTCCGTGGCCTTGCCGAAGACGTTATTGAACCCGCGGAAGAAAGCACCCAAAGGTCCCCGGGTGGGCTTTCGGGGGCGCAGCAGCATGGCGGAGAGGGCAGGGCTGAGTGTAAGCGCGTTGAACGCGGAGAAGAGAACCGAAATCGCGATGGTGATGGCGAACTGTTTGTAAAGCTGTCCGGTGATGCCGGGAATGAAGGCGGTGGGAACAAACACCGCTGCCAGGATGAGGCCGATGGCAATCACCGGCCCAGAGACTTCCTCCATCGCTTTGATACTGGCGTCGTGAGGGGACAGGCCGTGCTCGATATGATGTTCCACGGCCTCCACCACCACAATGGCATCGTCCACCACCAAGCCAATAGCCAGCACCAGTCCCAACAACGAAAGGGTGTTGATGGAGAACCCAAGCATGGGAAAGACCATGAAGGTCGCGATCAGCGAGACCGGAACCGCGAGCAGCGGGATCAGCGTGGCCCTCCACCCCTGAAGGAAGATGTAAACCACGAGAATGACCAGAACCATGGCTTCGCCGAGGGTCTTGTAAATTTCGTGGATTCCTTCGCTGACTGCGAGGGTGGTGTCGAGCGCAGTGATGTACTCCAGTCCCTGCGGGAACCTTCCTTTCGCCTCGTCCATAAATTTGAGGACGTTGGCGCGGGTCTGCAGAGCATTGCTGCCGGGAGTCAGGTACAGCGCGATGAGTGCCGCTGGCTGGGCGGGTTTAGCTGGCTTCCCCTCCTCCGGCGCCGTTCCCAGCCGCGCCAGATAGGAATAGTATTGCGATCCCATTTCCACCCGCGCCACATCTTTCAGGCGCAGGATGGAGCCATCCGGCTGGGCACGGACGACAATCTCATTGAACTCCTCCGGTGTCGGCAGGCGTCCGGGTGCGCGAACGTTATAGGTGAACTGTTGCCCTTCCGGAACGGGTTGGCCTCCGACTTGGCCTGCAGGATTGACCTTGTTCTGGGCCTTGACCGCGTTGGTGATGTCGGAAACCGTCACCCCCAGGCTGGCCAGCCGGTCAGGATTCACCCAAATGCGCATGGCATAAGGTCCGGCGCCGAATATCTGCACTTGTCCAACGCCGGAAATGCGCGTCAGCGCGTACTGCAAATTGATAATGGCGTAGTTAGCCAGGAAGACGTTGTCGTACGCGCCGCTGGGAGAGTAGAGGTCGAGCAGCATGAAGGGGGCCGTCGTGCCCGGCTGCACGATCACTCCCTGCTGGTTCACCTCGGCGGGCAGTTGCGAATTGGCCTGCCCGCTCCGCATCTGGGCCAGAATCTGGTCGGTGTTGATGTCGGTCCCGAGCTGGAAATCGACGTACAACGTCATGCCACCGCCCGAGCTGGCGCTCAACGAGTACATGTAGTTCATGCCACTGACGCCCGACATCTGCTGCTCAATAGGAGTGGCCACCGATTCGGCAATGGTCGTAGCGTCCGCACCGGGATAGGTTGCCTTCACCTGGATCATGGGGTCGGCGATGTTGGGAAACTGTGCGGTAGGCAGCTCGAGCATGGCAACCACACCAGCCAGGACCATCAGAATGGCGATTACGATGGCGACGATGGGCCGGTTAATGAAGAATTTCGACATGGTCAGTTGCTCCCTGCCGTCTGCGCGGGTGGCACATACGGCTTGGCAACGACGGGAACGCCTTCCTTGGCCATTTCGGGGACCGCCGCCGCAAACTGCTGGACTTTCTGGATGCCTTCCACCACAACCTTCTCGCCCGGCTTCAGGCCCTCGGTGACGATCCAGTTCGTACCGACCCGCTCTCCCATCTTGACCGGGCGAAACATGGCTTTGCTGTCCGGACGTGAGCACGATGAGCTGATACTGCCCCTGTATCTCGATGACTGCAGGCTGCGGCACCAGCAGGGCATTCTGGTTATCGGCTGTCTGGAAGCGGACCCGTCCGAAACCACCGGGACGAAGCACTGCATCCGGATTGGGAAATTCGGCGGCCACCTGGATGGTGCCGGTCTGGGTGCCGACCTGGCGATTCACATAAATGACGTAGCCCTTCGGATGGGTAAGGTTCGTCGTTTGACTGGATGAATTCGACCGGCATTTGCTGCAGTGCGCTCCGGCTGACGTTGCCGGTGATGAGTCGCGTAACCTTGGGAGCGAAGGCGAGAAAAAGTTTCTCGCTAACGTTGAAGTAGGCCCAGATGGGATTGACCTGGGAGACGGTCGCCATTTTCGTACTGGTTCCGACCAGATCGCCGATCTGCGAATTGGATACGCCGGCGATGCCATCGATGGGCGAATAGACCTTGGTCCAGGCGAGGTTCAACTCGGCATTCTGCAGGTTAGCCTGTTGGGCGAGAACTTCCGCCTTGAACGCGGCCTGGTTGGAAAGGTCGGTGTCGAGCTGCTTTTCCGGGATGGCGTTTTGCGCGGCCAGGGGAGTGTCACGATTAACATTCGTGGTCGCCTCGGCAAGCTTGGCCAGAGCCACCGCTACCTGCGCTTGGGCCTGTTCCACCGCAGCCTGATACTGCCGGGGATCAAGCTCAAACAAGAGCTGGCCCTTCTTGACGAAGAAGCCGTTCTGGTAATCCTGCTTCAGCAGGTAGCCCTGCACCTTGGGCGTGATCTCGGCATTCACTGGGCCATTCAGTTGCGCCACCCACTCGGTGTAGATGGGCACGTTCTGCTGCAACGACTTCGGAAACCAGAACCTCGGGCGGACTGGCCTTGGGCTTTTCTTCTTTCTTCTCGCAGCCGACGAGCAGGAGCAGCACCATCACCAGGAGACCTATGCTGGCCCTGCCATGATGCACTTGTCGGCACGGCAAATCCGAATCTTTGCACACATTTGCACTGTTTATTGGCACGTCGCGCTCTTCCGTTCCATGTCTGAGTTCCACTGCCCACACTCCTGTGGCCCACTCCGAGAGATCATTCGATGCCCGTCTCGTGGTGCGCGTTATGGACAACTATAAATAACACACTTAAAGATACCAGCGGTTTTGAGATTTCCACCAGTGAAATTCTCAGGCTTCAACGCCCGCACACCTCGTCGTTCGCGCTGGTCATCGCGTTGGCGACTCGAAAGCGCATGAAATTGGTAAATAGCGTAAGGGAAGCTACCGGATCGGAAGAGTGAAGGTAAACACAGATCCGCTGCCGAGTTGGCTAACTACGCCGATTGAGCCTCCGTGAGCTTCGACGATCACTTTCGAGATCGCAAGCCCCATCCCGGTGCCGGAAGCGGCGTACCTCTGGTTTCGGCCACGGTAGAACTTATCGAAAATCAACGATTGCTCGAAGCCGTCGATTCCCGGTCCGCGATCCGATACGCTGACCGCTACAGCATCCCCCTTCCGTTCCACACTAATGCGGATAGGTGTTCCCGCTTCGGAGTATTTGGCGGCATTCTCCAGCAAGTGCATGAGGACTTCACGGATGCGCTCGAAGTCCATGGCAACCACCGGCAGGTCCCCGGGAATTTGGATATCCAGTGCGTGGTGCTGGAGGGCGTTGCGCGCCCCGTCGAGCGCAGCCTCGACCACGTCCTTCACCGAACATGGTTTCTTGTCGAGCGTGAACAGGCGGGCATCGAGCTGTGCCATCTCCGCCGCCTCACCCACAAGCCGGTTCAGGCGGTCGGTTTCCTCGGAGATGACCGTCAGCAACTCCTTCTTCTGGTCTTCATTCAAGTCGTAGCCTGCCATGAGGCTGGTGACGCTGGCCTTGATTCCGGTGAGCGGCGTTCGAAACTCGTGGGTGACCGAATCCAGCAAGGCTGAGCGCAGGCGCTCGCTTTCTTGCGACGCCTTCGTGTTCGACAATTCTTCCAAGGCACGGGAGCGTTCAACCGCAATCCCAATGAGGCTGCCGATTGCCTCCAGGGTTTCCCGGGAAAGTGAATGCGAAACCACGGCCACAGCCCCAATGCTGCGGATGCCGCTGCGAATCGGGACGTAGGACGTGTCGCCCACGGTTGAGAGCTCGCCGCGAGCAACTGTCTTGTGCAATTCGTCGACATCGAAGGCCAGGTCGGGGCGAGACCGGTAGATGGTTTCCCTCGAGGCGCCCCACAAGGCAGCGCCCGCCCCCCCGAATGTGTCCATGATGATGGCGGGGATCTTATTCAACAACGACAGCGGGTTATCAACCGTGAGCAGTTGCTGGCTGAACGCGTAGAGGCGTTCCACTTCATGCCGCCGCTGCGTGGCCTGGCGTGCCTCCCGGCGGGCCCGCTCTGCCAGATCGCCGGCGACCAATGCGGTTACCAGGAACGCGAAAAGCGCCACCCAGTTCTGCGGGTCGGCGATGGTGAACGTGCCAATCGGCGGAAGGAAGTAGAAGTTGAACGCGGCGGTCGCGAACAAGGCCAGCACGGCGGCCAACCGAAACCCCCAATAGGCTGAAACCAGCAGGACCACGATAAGAAAGCTGAGGGCAACGGTGGTTGGATTTGCGTGAAAAACTCGCGAGTAGAAGACCGTGGTGAGCGCAATTGTCGCGAACGCGATGACACATCGGATGGCGACGGTGCGCAACCTGGATGGCACAGCGGAATTGTACGCCGCTGCGGAAAGGGGATACCAGCGCATACAATAAGCGCGATGCCCAAGACTCCCGACCAGTGGCTGGAGGAGGTCGAATCTACAAAACCCCGGGGAACGTTCAAGCTATTCCTGGGATATGCGCCCGGCGTCGGCAAAACCTACGCCATGCTTAGTGAGGCCCTTCGCCGCGCCAGCCGGGGCGAAGATGTGCTCATAGGAGTCGTTGAGACTCACGGCCGCAAGGCGGTGGTCGAACTTGCCGCCAAACTGGACACCATCCCCAAGTGCAAGCTCGAATACAAAGGCACGCTGTTCGATGAAATGGATGTAGACGCCATTCTCGCTCGTAAACCACAAGTCGTTCTCATTGACGAACTGGCCCATACCAACATTGTCGGAAGTAAACACGCCAAGCGCTATGAAGATGTGATCGAGTTGCTGGACAACAAGATTGACGTGCTCTCCACAATGAATGTGCAGCATATTGAGAGCCTGGGCCCCGTTATCGCACAGATCACGGGCGTGCAAGTCCGCGAAACCGTGCCGGATTGGGTAATGTTGCGGGTAGACGAAATTGTTCTTGCCGACGTGACGCCACAAGCCTTGCAGAAGCGCATGATGCGCGGCGACATCTATCCGGTGGAGCGCGCCGAGCGCGCCTTAGGGCACTTTTTCCGGCCGGGCAATTTGATCGCTTTGCGGGAGCTTGCCCTGCGCCAGGTGACCGAGGTGGTGGACCGAAGCTTGGACGCCTACCTCGCGAAGGAGGAGGTCCCGCAATCGCCGACGGTTCGCGAACGCATCGTCGTGGGCATCAGCTCAAACCCAGCTGCGCAATACCTGATCGCGCGCGGCTCACGCATGGCCCAGGGAATCGGAGGCGAACTGTACGTCGTCTACATCGATACCGGCCATGACTCCGCTCCCGAGAATCAACGCACATTGGCGGAGAACATCCGTTTCGCCGAGAACCTTGGCGCCCACGTTTCGCGCTTGAAAGGGTCCCGCATTGCCACAGACATGGCCAAATTCGTCCGCGAAAACCACATCACGCAGGTCATATTCGGCCGTTCGGCGCGGACCGGCTGGCAGAAATACCTCTACCTTTCCGCCATCCAGCGATTCCTGCGCGAGGCTCCAGCGGTGGATGTCCACATCATTACCCAGGAGATGAGATGACATGGAATATCCACACATTCTGGTAGTGGACGACGAAACCCAGATCACTCGCGTCCTGCGCACGGCCTTGTCCGCCCAGGGATACGATATCCGCGTTGCCAACGATGGGGAGATGGCGCTGGAGATCATGAAGGACTGGTCTCCCAACCTCATTATTACCGACCTGGCGATGCCGAACCTGAGTGGGATTGAACTTTGCCGGCGGGTCCGCAGCGTGTCCGATGTGCCCATCATCGTACTGTCAGTCCGCGGCCAGGAACAGCCCAAGATCGAAGCGCTGGATGCCGGTGCCGATGACTATGTCACCAAACCATTCAGCATGAACGAACTGCTGGCCAGGGTCCGCGCCAATCTCAGGCGAGCTCCCGTCCCGGAATCCGTGCCCGAGCGCATTGAGATCGGCGATTTCCATATTGACTTCGCTACCCGAACCGTGACCGTCAAAGCAAACGACGTCAAGCTCACGCCAAAGGAGTTTGATCTTCTCTTATACCTGGCGCAGCACCCCCATCGGGTGATTCCTCATCGCGCTCTCCTGGCCGCGGTTTGGGGCGGAGCCAGCACTGAGCAACCCGAGTACCTGCGCGTGTTTATGGGGCAACTTCGCAAGAAAATTGAGGCTAACGCGGCCGAGCCGCGCTACTTGTTAACTGAACGCTGGGTGGGTTACCGGTTCGAACCAGGCGACTGAACTTACGAACTCTTTATGTTGACCTTACCCCAGCCTTATTCCCTGATTGTTCTGATAAATCTGCTACCGTGCGAGATGGTCCAGAGGTCCGATTGATTATGGCCGACGCGTTCTACGTCACTTTCACCATCGGGTTGTTTGTATTGATGCTCGCTTACGTCTGGGGCTGCGAAAAGCTCCGCTAGGTCCTATGCACACCGAGACAATTTCGATTCTGGTCGTTTGCGTTTTTCTGTTCGTTTACCTGACTTACGCGCTTTTGCGCCCAGAGAAGTTCTGACCATGACTGCCAACGGATGGTTCCAGATACTGCTTTTCCTCGGGCTGATTCTGGCGGTCACCAAGCCTCTCGGCGTCTATATGGCGCGCGTTTTCAGCCGCGAGCGAACCTTCCTCGATCCCCTGTTGCGGCCGATTGAGCGTCTGCTCTATCGCCTGACATGGGTTAACGAAGAGCACGACATGCGCTGGACGGAATACGCCTTCTCCATGCTGTTGTTCAGCGCGGTCTCGATGCTGCTGCTGTATGTGATGCAGCGCGTGCAGGGGTTCTTGCCGTTAAACCCACAGAAGTTCGGTGCCGTTACTCCCGCAGATCTGGCCTTCAATACCGCGGCGTCGTTCACTACGAACACGAACTGGCAAGCATATTCGGGCGAAACGACCATGAGCTACTTCACCCAGATGGCCGGCCTCGCCTATCACAACTTCGCCTCGGCCGCGACCGGCATAGCCCTCGCAATCGCCTTCATCCGTGGAATCGCCCGCCGCCAGATGGAGACGATCGGCAACTTCTGGGTTGATCTGGTACGTAGCGCCCTCTGGGTGCTGCTGCCCTTTTGTGTTGTGGGTGCCTTGGTCCTGGTTTCACAAGGCGTAGTACAGAACTTCCGCCCCTATGACACGGTGAAGCTTCTTGAACCGCAACAGGTGCAGAAGACTAGCGCCGATGGCAAGCCAGTGTTTGGGCCCGACGGCAAACCGGCGATGGACACGGTGACAACTCAAACCATTGCGCAAGGTCCTGTCGCTTCGCAGGAAATCATCAAGGAGTGGGGCACAAACGGAGGCGGCTTCTTCAACGCCAATAGTTCGCATCCTTTTGAGAATCCGACTCCGTTCACGAACCTCATTGAGATGTTCTCGATTTTTGCTATCTCCGCCGGACTGACTTACACACTGGGCCGTATGACGGGCTCACAACGCCATGGATGGGCGGTGTGGTCGGCGATGGCCGTCCTGTTTCTGGCGGGAGTTATGGTCGCGTACTGGGCCGAATCGCGGGGTAATCCACTTCTCCCGGGCGTGAACCAGCAGGTCACCGCCATGCAGGCAGGCGGCAACATGGAAGGCAAGGAGATCCGCTTTGGCATTGCCAACTCCGCCCTGTTTGCGACCGTGACCACGGATGCGAGTTGCGGTGCGATCAACGGCTGGCATGACTCGTTCACTCCACTGGGCGGCATGGTGCCTCTCGTCAACATTATGCTGAGCGAGGTCATCTTCGGCGGTGTCGGCGCCGGGTTGTATGGCGTTCTTATTTATGTCGTCCTGGCCGTGTTCATTGCCGGGCTGATGGTGGGGCGCACGCCGGAGTATCTCGGCAAGAAGATTGAAGCCTATGACGTAAAGATGGCGATGCTGGTAGCGCTGGTTTTCCCCCTCGTCATCTTGAGTCTTACTGCAATTTCTTCGGTGAAGCCGTTCGGTACTTCCAGCATCTTGAATCCGGGCCCGCATGGGTTGTCCGAAGTTCTGTACGCCTTTACGTCCGCAGCTGGCAATAATGGCTCCGCCTTCGCAGGACTAAACGCAAATACGCTTTGGTACAACGTCACAACCGGTGTTACGACCCTCGCCGGCCGATTTCTCATGATCATCCCGATGCTGGCGATTGCCGGCAATCTGGCGCGCAAGAAATACGTTCCGCCTTCACTCGGAACTTTCCCTGTAACCACCCCTCTCTTCAGCGTTCTGCTGATCGGCGTGATTCTCATTCTGGGCGCATTGACCTTCTTCCCGGCACTAAGCCTGGGCCCCATCCTTGAGCACCTGTTCATGCAGGCAGGAAAGGCTTTCTGAGGTCTTATGGCGAGCAGACATACACAACGCAGGTCAATTTGGGATCCTAAGATCATGCGGCGGGCGTCGCTGGACGCCATCATCAAGCTCAGCCCGCGCAAGATGATGGGCAACCCCGTCATGTTCGTAGTTGAGGTAGGCAGCGTAGTCACGACGATCCTGCTCCTCCGCGATCCCCATACCGCCTTCGCTTTCAACCTCCAGATAACTTTGTGGCTCTGGTTTACCGTACTGTTTGCCAACTTCGCCGAGGCCATGGCAGAAGGTCGGGGCAAGGCCCAGGCCGACACCCTGAGGAAGGCACGTTCCGAGACCATGGCGAACCGGCTGGTGGCCGGCGATGTGACTGAGAAGGTTGAGCAGGTTGCTAGTGCGAAGCTGCGGGCTGGGGATGTCGTGCTTGTGTCCGCCGGAGAGTTTATTCCGGGTGACGGCGAAATCATTGACGGAGTTGCATCGGTGGATGAGTCGGCGATTACGGGCGAATCTGCTCCCGTAATCCGCGAGTCAGGCGGAGACCGTTCCGCTGTGACCGGTGGCACGCGCGTCCTGTCAGACCAGATCAAGGTGAAAATAACATCGAATCCCGGCGAGACCTTCCTGGACCGCATGATCGCGCTGGTCGAAGGGGCCGAGCGCCAGAAGACTCCCAACGAGATCGCGCTGAACATTCTACTCGCCGGACTGACTATCGTTTTTCTGCTGGCAGTCGTCACCCTGCAACCGTTCGCCATCTACTCGGGATCGCCACAGACGATCTTCGTGCTGGTCTCGCTGCTGGTCTGCCTCATTCCGACCACGATCGGTGGCCTGCTTTCCGCCATTGGTATTGCAGGCATGGATCGCCTGGTGCAACACAACGTGCTCGCCATGTCGGGACGCGCCGTCGAGGCCGCCGGTGACGTCAACACTCTGTTGCTCGATAAAACTGGCACCATCACCCTCGGCAACCGCCAGGCATCGCGCTTCGTTACAGCACCTGGTGTAACGGAAACTGAACTGGCTGACGCAGCGCAGCTCTCTTCGTTGGCTGACGAAACTCCCGAAGGGCGCTCCATCGTGGTGCTCGCGAAGGAGAAGTACAACCTCCGCGGCCGGGAGCTGCGCTCTCATCAGGCAGAGTTCGTCCCTTTCACTGCGCAAACCCGCATGTCGGGCGTTAACTTGAACGGCTTCGAGATCCGCAAGGGCGCGGTGGATGCAATCGAAAACTACCTGGCCCAAAATGCCGGATCCCTGCCTGTGGAGGTCAAGGCCGTCGTTGAACAGATTGCCCGTTCGGGCGGGACTCCGCTGGTAGTGGCCGAACGCAGCCGAGGCGCTCTGGGCGTCATTGAACTCAAGGACATCGTAAAGGGCGGAATGCGCGATCGCTTCGATCAACTGCGCGCCATGGGAATCCGGACAGTAATGATCACCGGTGATAACCCGCTCACCGCAGCCGCCATTGCTCGCGAGGCAGGTGTGGACGATTTCCTGGCACAGGCTACTCCGAAGGACAAGATGGACCTGATTCGCAAGGAACAGTCGGAGGGCAAACTCGTGGCCATGACGGGCGACGGGACCAACGATGCGCCCGCGCTGGCGCAAGCCGATGTCGGCGTAGCCATGAACACGGGGACGCAAGCGGCCAAGGAAGCCGGCAACATGGTTGACCTTGACTCGAATCCGACCAAGCTCATTGAGGTGGTGGAGATCGGCAAGCAGTTGCTGATGACCCGAGGCGCGCTGACCACGTTCTCCATCGCCAACGACGTGGCCAAATACTTTGCCATTATCCCCGCGATGTTTGCCGCGACTTTCCCGGTCTTGACCGCGCTTAACATTATGCGATTGAAGACCCCGCAATCGGCTGTATTGTCCGCGGTTATCTTCAACGCGCTCATCATCGTTGTGCTCATCCCGCTGGCGTTGCGAGGAATCAAGTATCGCCCCATGGGCGCGGCCTCGCTGTTGCGGCGCAACCTGTTGATCTATGGTGTGGGCGGCATTATCGTGCCTTTCATTGGTATCAAGCTCATTGACATGCTCATCACCAGCGTGGGCCTTGCATAGGACAGGACGGCCATCATGAAGAGAAATCTTGTAACCGCAATTCTGATGACGATCGCCACAACCATCCTGTTGGGCATCTTCTATCCCCTGATCGTGACCGGTCTCGCGCAGATGCTGTTTCGCGATAAGGCGAATGGCCAACTCATCAGTGCCAAAGGGCAGTTGGTGGGGTCCAGGATCATTGGGCAACCGTTTAACGGGCCCGGCTATTTCCATTCACGCCCTTCTGTCGCGGGAAATGGGTATGACGCTGCCAATTCAGGCGGATCGAATCTGGCACCGACAAACCAGAAGCTGATTGATCGCGTGAAGCAAGACGCGCCACGCATACAAGCAGAGAATCCCGGCGAGCCAGTGCCCATAGATCTGGTTACTACCTCAGCTTCGGGCCTCGATCCCGATATAACACCAGCGGCCGCGGAGTTCCAGGTTCCGCGCATCGCACGCGAAAGAAACATGAGCGTGGATGCCGTGCGCGCCCTGATAAGTCAGCACACGGAGAAACGCCAGTTCGGCTTTCTGGGCGAGCCACGTGTCAATGTTCTCGAACTCAACCTTGCACTCAATCAGTCAGCTGGCCGCTGATTTTTTTACTCCAGCCGGTCATTTCAGGCGGCTCGACGAATTGCTCGTGCCCACTCGCCAAATTGCTAACTGCGCGCTTCCGTCTTTTGACACCGTTTCCAAGCGGCTGTTAGTATCGATGGTTTGAGCGAAGTTCCCTCCAAGCAAGCGTCCCCGTCGTCTAGCCCGGCCTAGGACATCGCCCTTTCACGGCGGTAACACGGGTTCAAATCCCG
>CAWJIW010000031.1:0-14301 GCA_963843005.1 uncultured Acidobacteriaceae bacterium
ATATAGCCGCTGTCCTTCAGACCCCCAAAAGGCATTTGCGGCTGCATCCTGGCCGTTTCGGTGGCAAAGCAGGAATCGATGAATTCACCGAATTACGCTGGCTGACAATCGCTACGCAACCGCAACAGTACCCCTTCTAGCGAGTTGAAGGAGTCGAATACAATCGACCAGCGACTCGTGCTCACAACCCTTTCGTACGCCACACTTGAGGGGTAGGTCATCTGGCTAGAAGCGTTAGGTCACCCGCTTTGCTGCAGTCCATCTCCAGGATGCGCTATATTGCTCGAACTATTCTGCATCCAAGAGGCCTCTAAATGAAGCGAATCGCCCTTGCCGTTTTTCTAGCTGTTTCGATCCAACTGGCCGCCCAGACGAGCTCCCGCGCCGTCTGCCTCGCCCAATCCCAAGGTCCGGGCCATCACCGGATTCGTACGTCTGGACAGGGCGACGTACCAGAAGCAGATCGCCGATGCTCTCGATGTTTTGCGCCGAGTAAAGGCCGAGTTCGAAGTCGCGGGTTACGAAGTGGAGAGTGTTCGACTGACGACCCAACCGCTCACGGAACTCGTCGCAGGCATGCCAGAGGACCAGGCGTTGGCTTTCCTAAAGCAGCTCGACGAGCTTTCCGTAAGTGACAAATTTCCTGCCGAATGTTGGACCAGCGATGCTGCACGATAGCGATGATCCCGCTACCATGCACCTCCTGGAGAGGGTGCTCTCGACCCTGCCAAATATCGAGGCCAGCGCGATCATTGCCGATGAAACCGGAATTCATTGGAAAACAATTCATCCCCCTGCCGAACTCGTGAGGTATGTCACCGAGCACAGTCCGCGCAGCCAGGGAAATTTCAACTTCACCGCCACTGCCATGCTGAAACCATTTGCGCCATTTTTTCCTGGGTCGTATCACCTCGGCGCTGGCAAACAGTTTGCCATTGGCTTCGAAGGCGCCAACGCTCGTTGGTGAAGTTTTCGCCAAAGACAAAGGAAATGCCGAAGCTGCTATTGCCGACCTCACTGCTGCGCTGGCAAAGCATGCGTCTGTGGCCGCCGCAGTAGGCAAGAAGGTCGCTGCTGATAGTGGCTGGACCTACGTGGGGTTGGATCCCACCCCCGCGCCTCTGGGGGACGTATCCATCGGAGCTGCCATCGAAGCGTTCACCGGTGCCAAGTTCGGCTCCAGCGGGACGCTGACTGCCGCACGCATCATCACCACTGCCGTAAAGGCGGTACCAGTGAACCAGGTCGGCTACTCCGGGCTAATGGTGCCGGTGATGGAGGACAAACTCTTGGCGCAACGATGGGCCAGTCCACCTACAACATCGACTCGCTACTCGCATACTCAGCGGTCTGCGGCACCGGCCTGGATACGATTCCGCTACCAGGCGATCAGTGCCGAGCAACTGGAACGTATCTTCAGCGATGTGGCTTCACTCGCGGTGAAATGGAACAAACCTCTGTCAGCAAGACTGCAGCCTGTACGGGGCAAGAAGGCGGGTGATCAGACTGACTTCCAGGATCCGTATCTGTTCAACACCACGGTGCGCCCTTTGCCGTAGTCGCTGAGCGGTAGGGCCACTCCTTGCTTTTAATTATTTCGCGAATCACGGGCAAGACGCAGATTGACCGGCACGGGCGGTTACATCCGTGAAACGGTGCCAAGAGGGAGCTTTAAAAACCAGGTGTTTCTCGAAAGCCGAGCGTGCCCGAGAAACATGCAGAAGAATTAGCGCTTGCGCGGGCTATTCCGCGAAGGTTTTTGGAAAGACGTGCTTCCGATGCCGTCTGTACCCGGCAGAATCGGATGATAGGTTACGACTGGCCTGTTCACACTAACTATCCACATGTCCAACTTCCAAGTCGCCTTTCCGCGAACTTTCGTCCTCTCCTCTGGACGGATGTTACGCTGGCAAGGGCTGCGTCTTGACTGCTGGACGAATTGAGACGTAAAGAGGTCAATCAACAGCCGCAGAGTCCGAGGTCACCTGCTGCTCGTAGCCGCCGAATCGGAGGCTCTTCTCCAGCTTCGGTTCCGGTCGCTAGGCTGTTAGGTAGCCATATTTGACACTCACGAGGGTCCGTGGTCAGCCCGAGCCGGGCACACAACGCGGACCGAAGGGCACTCGATTCTCTCGGTTCGAACTATCGTTCCACCGGCTTCCTTCACAATCCGAGTATCGCGTGCGTGACCGCCTGCCACCAGGCGGGATTGGCGCGCCACAGATACACGGTAATGCTCTGGCCGACGACCAGCACGGGCAGCGCATAGAGATACACCTTGTGAATGCGGCCATCTACCACCAGATCGCGCATTACTCCGAGCACGATCAGAAGGTCCAGACCGACATAGAAGATGCTGTGGTTGAACCAGAAATCGAATCGGCCAATGGCCGCGTCCATGAGTTCGCAAGTCGCAACGAACACGAGGCGCCGATGGTATTCCGGCTTCTTCCTCCACAGAATCGCCAGAGCGATGCACGTGCCGAACACGAGCATGTCCCAGAATGGAATCGAGAGAAAAGAATCTACGTCGCGCTGATGGAGCACCACCATATCGAAGCGGGTCATGACCACCGCGATCGAAGGCCCAGCACCACCATGACCGTGGCTAGCCCAGCTCCAAACCAGCCGAGCGTGCGATGAACGCTCACCTTGCGCACCCGTATCAGGGTCGACTGCGCGATGAAGAACAGCACCCAGGTTGAGAATGCGGCGCCGTGCATCCAGAGGAGCAACGGCCTCGCCGGTTTGGCATGGAACAGACTGGCATCGACCGTGCGGCTGAAGCCCCACACCACCAGACCGGCCATCACCAGCGACATGCACAGATAGAAGTAGCGGCTCAAGAACCTTTTGAGCTGCGTCATCGCGCTGGTCTCTTTTGCAAGACGAGCAGCGAACCCCACGTTGCCAACGGCCATGAACTTTCACCTCGAATCACCCACGCATGCGATCCCGCAGCGCAAGGATTTCCCTGTCAGCGGCACTCATACGGAAACACTCTTTGGACACCCGGGGAGGGCAGTTGCAATACCTTAGCCGCACTCGCTCCGGCAATGCAACCTAAAAACTTCCCCTCTGCCCCCGAGGGTAGGTTGACAATGCCTAAACTATACGACAGAAATCTGCTTGCCCGGTGAGCCGCTCAACCCAAGCTGAGCAGAGCTGATCAGCTACGGTCACTCGTGATCCGTACCGAAGACCCTCGTTGTGGTCGGCGGAACCGAGTGGTAGCTGCTTAGGCGCTTGCCCAATGTCCACGAAGGAAAGACAGTGCGGTTTTAACGAAATGCGGTGCCTCCTCGCGAAAAATGGGGGCGTGCCCTCCGTTCGGCACTACCCATAGATAAGACTTTGAAATGGCACGGTAAAGCTCGGTCGCGAGCGACACTCGGTACGGCGGGTCGCGGTCACCGAACACGATCAACGTTTCAAGAGACGGCTTACGCCAAGCGTGGATCACCGTCAACGACCAGTATCACTAGCGACTGTTCGAGAGACACGGTTTGCTCGTTACTCTGGCGAAATCTACCGATTCCTTTTTGCCAACGGCCTAGAATAGTGGTTAAGGTGAGGAGGGAGCTTCTTCCCCTGCTATGCATACAAGCGCGCGCAACCTCACTCTCATTGGCCTGGCGGCGTTGTTGATCGCGGCGCTGATTGGATTTGCGCTCACGCGACAGACGGCAAGCCCCGTTCCCACCAAACAAACCGCTGGTAAGACTGAGCCGGAGCCAGCCAAACTGGTAGACCAGAGCCCGCTGGAGACGGCCCACAATCTCGCCAACATTGCGAGTACGGCCGAAGAGCAGAAGCTCGCCGCCGAAGCCGTCCGCATCGCCGATCACGAAGTGGACATCGCTTTTGCTTCGGCGCTGCAGCAGGCGCGGCTCCACCCTCCTGCTGAAAACAGCACAACCAAAGAGCTGAATACGCGAATCCGCTTCCTTGAAAGCCGGCTTCAGTCAGTGCAGGAAGAAGCCAGCCGGCTTACGAAGCTGGCCGCTAATCAGGCAAGAATGACGCCCACGCCATCCAACAGCAATTGGAGATAGCGCAGGCGCGGGCCGCGTTGCTGCAGGACGGATTGGACGACGCCAAGGAAGACTTGACCCGCGCTGGCGGTGATCCCCAAGCCCAGATCAAGCAGGAACTGGAGGAGCACGAAGCTCTGCAGCATGGCGGTGGCAGCACGTCGCCGGGTTCGTCATCCAAGCCGGTATCCTTCGACGTTGAGGAGATTTGGTGTCCCAGCTGCGCACTTGGCAGCGGGCGCAACAACCAGGCGCGGCTGCTTGAGGCAAAGCAGCAGGCAGACACCTACGCTGCCACTCTGGCGCGAAAACATGCGGACCTTGAGAAGGGATTGACGGAAACGCTTGGTGCTGGCGACACAGGCGCAGAAGAAAATGGCGCGAGGGCCACCACAGCTACGGACCAAACTCAGCACGCCGCAAAGATGGCCAAACTTCACAGCCTGTCGCAGAACACCAAGGTGCTGGCCGGGTATGACAAGCGCATTCAAGCCGAGCAACAGCTTGCGACATTGTATGGGCAATGGGACGGCATTCTCGCCGTTCAACGTCGCGTCGCGCTGCACGCCATCTTGCGTTCGTTGCTTTGGATCCTGCTGGCGCTGATTGGACTGGTCTTGGCGGAAGGGGTAATCGAGCGCTTCTACATGAGCCGGGGGCCTGATCGCCGCCGCCTGGGAACGATGCGCCTGGTGCTGCGATTCGTCTCCGAGCTCATAGGCGTGCTGGTCATTTTGCTGGTGCTGTTCGGGCCTCCCAGCCAGTTGTCGACGGTGTTGGCTTTAGCGGCGGCGGGACTCACCGTGGCGCTCAAAGATTTCATCGTGGCTTTTTTCGGCTGGTTTGTGCTGATGGGCCGCCATGGCATTCGAGCAGGCGATTGGGTCGAGATCAACGGAATTGGTGGCGAGGTGGTTGAGGTTGGGTTGCTGCGCACCATTCTGTTGGAACGGGAAACTGGAATGACGCAGGGCATCCAACGGGACGCAAGGTGTCCTGTGTCAACAGCTTCGCCGTCGAAGGTCATTACTTCAACTTTACGACTGCAGGACAGTGGCTGTGGGACGAGCTGGACATCCTGATTCCGGCGGGCGAAGACCCGTATCACCTAACGAATTCCGTCTTTAAGCTGGTAAGCGAGCAAACCCAAGCGGATGCGGCTCTAGCAGAACAGGAATGGCGGCGGGTAACGCCGCGTTCCGCGATACAGACTTTTCGGCCGCACCTGCAATCAATGTGCGGCCGACGAACCTTGGCGTCAATCTGGTGGTGCGTACGTGGTCAACGCTCAAGCCGGTATGAAGTTCGGACGCGGCTGTACCGGGCCATCGTGGAACTCCTGCACAGTGATAGACCAGGGCAAGCAGGTGACAAGGCGGTTCCTGCCAATGCGTAGAGACGAACTTCTGTTTCACCAACCGAGTGGAGCGCGCAGGGAGGATCCCTGTCGGCAGTGATAGTTTATGCAATTAAAGGATGCTCACGGTAGCGCGACTCCGATAGCCGACCAGCTATCAGGGCTTTGCAATGCTGGGCCGTCAGACGGAGAAGGTGCTCCACCCAAGAAATGACTTTGTAGGCGATTGAACATAATCGCCGGGCGAGTCGTAATCCGTGAGACCAAAAAAGCGCTTATTCGGTACGAACAGCACTTTGCCAAGCGAGTCTGCGAGGATTTAGGCAACAATCCAGAAAAAGGGGGAATCCGCCACTGCTCATCCTGCTAGCAAGCTGCCCACAGCGACGATATGCAGCACGAGCGCGATGCCGACCAGTTGCCATGCCGTCCGCGTTCCAATCCACTGCTCCTTGGCTGCCCTTCGTAGCACGTAAACACCAAACGGCAGGTTGATCAACACCGCGGTGACGACTCCGGGAGCAGCCGCCCCTGATCAAGACGAGTATGTGCCAGCCTGCGTTCACCAACAGGATGGACTCCAGCAAGAGCACCAATACTAGTAGGGCTTTGCGTGAGCGCAGGATTGCCCAAACGATTACGGCCAGAGGCAGCACCGTCGCCATCACCAGGGCGACATGCAGGTCCTGCGAGTGGAGCAAGAGCCTGGGTGGAGGCAGCCATCGTGGCAATCCGCTAGGAGACGACAAGAAGTTCGGGAAGGTCAAATACTCCTCGGCAGTGTGCAGCACAAGCGTTACCCCAATCAGGGCCAGCACTGCGTTGCGTGAAAGAGAGTGCATGGGCAATGGATCATCTTATTCGCATTCTCGCCTTTCACCCATCCTGCTATCTCTTGCGCACTGCCTTCTCGACCAGAGGAGATATTGTGATTTATGTCGATCCGGTACCTGTGTCTTCAGATCCTCGTCTTCCCATTGTGTGGTACCGATTGTCTTTATCCCCCGCGCCGTGAACTAACTCTGGCGGAAGCGTATCGCGCTCACCTGTGTTTCTGAACGCTCTCGAATCCCTTTTCAAATTGCGTGACCAGCGGAGTTTCGCCGGACTGGAGACCATCGCGTCCCATAACGCGCCAGAGAAAATTGCCGCTCGGCCATAGGTCCGCATCGTACACGGCCATCACATCTTCAGAAGGCCGGCTCGTCACTAGGATGATGATGTCGGCTTCGGACGGCCGGTACACGATCGTCAGTTTGCCCCACTCCTGAATGGCGTTCTGCACGGCGCCGATCGCGTTCCGATCTTCGGGAAGCAGGTTCGGATCGAACTGATCTCCGTCATAGGAGGCAACATAGACATAGCGTGCATTCGCCAGAATGCCCGGAAACGCTGGCACTTTCGCGGTACTCGGATTAGGTGCAGCCGGTGCGGAAATCGCCGCCAGCACAATCAAACTGACTGCTACGAACAACAATCGCTTCATAAAAACGCCTCTAGTTTTTAGATGCCTTCGGAGAGGGCGGAGTTGCTGACGCTCACGAATCAGCTTGGGGGCTCGGCTTGATCTCTTCTCCGCGCAGACGGATAGCGGCAATGATGTAGGCAGCGATTAATACCGCACCTCGTTCCCGATCTTCTGCCATAGAATGCATGAAAGGGCGAATAAATAGCGAAACGTTCAAACACGTGTGGCTGTGCATCGTGACTCAGACCATCACCCTAGGTACGAAGGAAGGTGAGGGGAACTCCTCCAGCTACCAGGAAGACCAGTGCAGGATTGGCTAATGGGATACCGGACCGCAAGTCTTGGCAATCCCGGATCCGCGCCGAGCTATACCCTGCACGCATGGATCGGCGGTCCGTACTGAAGGCGCTTGGTATGCTCGCGAGCGCAGCCGCGCTGGAAGGCTGTGCGGCCAAACACGTGACCTTGGCTGCCACTCCACCGCCAGTTCCTGCTGCTGGGTCCGCACTTCTCAAGCTACCCAAAGTGAATGTCCAGCCAGACCGCGAAATTCGCACCGTGGTTGGGCTGCGGCCGTTCCGGCCATCGGGGTTCGTGGTCGGCGGACAGAAGCTCGACGACAAGCTTGTCGTCCATAACTACGGCCATGGCGGCGGGGGCGTCACCCTGTCATGGGGAACAGGCGAGCTGGCGTGCCGTGAAGTGGACAGCACGGGCGAGAAAAATATTGCTGTGTTGGGATGCGGCGCCGTCGGCCTGGCCACTGCTCGACTGCTGCAGGAGCGCGGCTGCACCGTCACCATCTATGCCAAAGATATTCCGCCCAAGACCACCTCCAACATCGCTGGCGCACAGTGGTTTCCGTTCTTCGTTTTCCAGCGAGGCCATGAGTCGGCCGACTTCATGCCGCGCATGATTGAAGCCGCTCATCTGAATGAACTCATTTTGTTGGCTAGTGTGTTGGTCTTCATTGGTTCCGCAGGCCTCGGGTGGACTCTTGTGGGCTGGGTGCAGCAGACACGGAACAGCCGACACCAGCCATGATCGCTATACAACTCGATGGCCGGCGGCGAGGCCGTCATAAGCGGCTAGAGATGGCTCGTGCCACGCTTAGGTGCGGACGAGCTGGCTGGGCTAAATCGAATCACATGTACGCGCTGCTGGCAGTAGGCGTCTACTACGGCAATCAGGCGCTCGGCGAGTACTCGGCTGGGGCGTTATCCCCGAAGCCCTCACAGAAAAAGGCCAGGAGATGAACATGTGCTGGGTCTACGACCTGCCGAACTGGCTGTTCGGCACATTGACGATTGCCGTTTTCATGGCGGTTGGACTGGGAGGCTACTTTGGGTCCAGGAAATGGGTGCGCTCGCTGCACTCTGAGAATTTTGCCTGCAACGACATCGTTGGCTTCTACTTTGGAGCCCTGACAGTTTTGTATGGGATTACGCTAGGTCTGCTGATGGTAGGTGTCTGGTCGAACTTCACGGATACGGATCAGAGAGTGAGTCGGGAAGCGGCCACCTTGTCAGCGCTGTATCACGACGTCAGTCACTACCCGGAGCCGATTCGCACAGAACTCCAGAGAGGTTTGGCGGAGTACTGCAGGGACGTAATCAATATCGCGTGGCCGCAGCAAAGGAAAGGAATTATCCCCACCAGTGGCAGGTTGATCTTAAGAAAGGTGGAGGACCAACTCGCCGGCTTTGAGCCAGCCACTCAAGGTCAGATGGCGCTGCACACTGAAGCGCTCCGCCAATTCAATCAGCTCCGTGAAGAGCGGCGCACGAGGTTGGACAGCGTCAGAATGGGACTTTCCAGCAACCTGTGGGCGTTGGTGCTTATCGGTGCGGCCATTAACACTGCGGTTACGTGGTTCTTTTACGTGAAGGCCCCGAACATTCACTTCTGGATGACGATGCTGCTCTCCTCTCTGTTGGGGCTAATGATTTTCCTGCTGGCCGCTATGGACCATCCCTTTCTTGGCAAGCTTAGTGTGGGTCCAGATGCGTTTCAGGTTGTCTACGACCAAACCATACAGGTCTATGACCGAACCGCAGAACCTGAAAAATGATCACCGGCGATCAGACAAACGGCCGGACCGCTGATCTCCGCGGCCGTTTTTGTGACGTCTTTCAGCCCTATCGGACATCGGCGGCACCCCGTCGGGCGTAAGCGCCTCCGGAATTGAGAGACCGATGTTTGAGAGTCCGTAAGGATCGAGGAGAGTGTGAAGCAGGCGCTGGGTGCGATTTACTCGGAGTTGACGCCGTGGCCGAAGCTGGTGGCGGTATCGTGAAATCAAAAAATTTGGTACGCTTTGGTTTGGTGGGTGTTTTGGCTGGTCTGCAATTGATTGTCCCACAGGGACTGGGCGCTTAACTCAGCGGTAGAGTGCCATCTTCACACGGTGGAAGTCACAGGTTCGAATCCTGTAGCGCCCACCATATTTTCCAAGGGCTTACGGGGAATCTGCCCGAAAGGCCAATCCACAAACCAGTCCACACAGGCCTTCATTGAAACATCTCCGAGGCCAGTCCCAATTCCTTCAGGAATGCGCCCTGCGCGGCCCGTGTTTCATCGCCATCGCCCTGGGGGTAGAGGTCGAGCGTCGTCTGGATGGGACAGCTCCGAGCCGTGGCTGAGCAAGATCGAAAGCTTTTCGGAGAGCTCGCTCTGGCCGCTCGTAGATCAGATTCCCCCCGAATGGTACGACTCTGCCGTGGACGAACTTGATCGGTTGCTGACCAAATTGCTGGAGCGCCGCGCTCGGGTGCGCGAGCTGATTCTGTCATTCAAGAATTCATCGCGGAGCCCGTTCCCGAACTGGCGCGACGTAAGCTCGGCTGCAGCTGCAACCCCATTGCTCAGGAGGACAACGACAGGACGTTTCCGTGTCCCCGACGACACGGCAGGAAATCTAATTCACAGCTCCCACAGCCCGTTTTGGCCAGTGTACGAGTCGCCGACTTATCGTCCAGGTGAAATCCCGGTCTCCCCGGGAAGAAGCACGATGACCTTACGGCCCGAGCCACTCCAATCGTCGAGGTTTCCAGCCGAGAACCCGCGTCGCCTTCGCGTTCGAGGCCCCACTCAGCTTCGTGGCGTAATACACTGCATCTTCCCCTGCAATCGCTGCCACTTCCGCCTCACTCATATGCGCGGGCTCGGGAGCGCCCACAAACTTCGCAAATGCCGGCAGCCAGACGGCCTGCGGCGATGGGTCGTCATCCACCAGGTTGTACACGCCCGGCTCCGCCGTTAGCAACGCTACGGTTGCAGTCGCCGCATCGTCAATGTGCACAAACGACGACACTCCCTGGCCCATGCCGACCACCGGATTCTGTTGCCGCATTACCATGTTTGCCGCCGCCTCGCCGGGGTGATACCACGTCTTCGGCCCGTAAAAAATCCATATCTCAATGCCACGCCCTCAATTGCATTGGAACTGAACAGCCGCGCCTCTAGTTCCGTATATGTCCGCGCACTGGCCGCGATACCCGGGCTCGCATTTACATCCAAGGGAGATGATTCATCCGCCAGCGTTCCTTCCGCTGCTTTCAGAAAGAATCCGCTCGATTGCTGTAGATACCGCCGGACACCGCTTGCAATTGCCGCGCGGAACAGATTTCCTCCGCCCTCAATCCTCAGCTTCCGATCGCCGGCCGCATACTTCGGCATATCGCTTTGTTCCTTCGGCAGCGACGTCAGCTCATCGATGACCACTTCCGCCTTTGACCGCCGCAGCGCCGCCTCAACCCCCGCCGCATCGAAGGCGTTCACGATCGCTGCCTCGACTCCCTGGCGCTCCAGGTTCTTTGCCCGCGCCTCGCTGCTTGTCACACCTACCACAGAGTGCCCCTGCTTCAACAACTCCGTTACTAGCGGTTCGCCGATTGCCCCGCTCGCTCCTGCCACAAAGACACGCATCATCCGCTCCCTTCGACCCCAATTTAACAACGAAACGTCCTATGAAAATCTTACGAACATGAGCAGACTCCTTCGACAGTTTCTTGATTTTTCCGTAGAGAGCGCGCGAGCTCCCGGTCGTCTTTCGCCCGTCCGCAATATCGGCGACGCGCTCGCAAGACTCACCATCGCCGGGTGCCACCAAAAACTCACTCCCTGACGGAAAAGCGCGCTTGCCAGTGTAAATCTGCGACAGTCGCCCATCGGATCTGTCGGCCAATCTCCTGGTGGTGGCCGAGGGGATCCACGACACGGCTTGTCGATGTGTTTACACGTGACCAACAAGCGGTGGCGCTGGCTCGGATTCAAGTTGGTGTGGTGCTCGTGCAATTCTCGCTGTTCCCATCGATTTGATCGAACGCGCCATTGTCAACAACCTTGCGGTCGCGCGTGAGCCTTTGCAGCATCGTCGGAACCACAGTTACGCCAACGTGCCGGCATGTTCCACCACGACATTTTCGCGAACCACCAGCCGGCCGGCCGCCATCTCAAGCACTCGTGGCATGACCCGTTCCACGTGCTCGCCCAAGTCAACAAAGATGACCACCACCGGCAGATTTCGGGCGGCATCGACGAGGTGCGCCTGGTGGACCGCGTCGCGCCCCAGAAATCCCGCCACGGCATGGAGGGCTACCGCTCCCGCGACGCTTTCCTCCCGCAGCATCCGCAACAATTCGAGGTACAAAGGGGCGTGATGCCATGTGTCAGCCTCATTCAGATAAACCGTGACTTGCACTGCTGTGTTCATCGTTTCCCTCTCCCTCACACGCTTCTGACCAGCACAGCGCCGCCAACAACCGCGGCCAGGCACAGTAGATTGCTGAGAATGATGTTGAGTGTGAATCCGCCCCACTGTCCTCGCTCCAGCAAAGCAAATGTCTCGAATGCATAACTGGAAAACGTGGTGTAGGAACCACAGAACCCGATCGCGAACAGCAGCCGGTAGCGGGGATTGACGATGGCCCGTTCGGTTGACCAGACCATGAATGCGCCCAGCAGGAAACTTCCCGAGATGTTAATCAGCAACGTGCTGTACGGGAACAGGGAAACCGACATTTTCGCGACCGCGGAGGCAATAAAATAACGAAGGTTGGCGCCGACGATGGCGCCCAGTGAAATCCACAGAAAAGGTGGCATCGCATACTCCTACCATTGGACTGGCAGGAGTCATCAGCCTTAGGGCGGTTTGAAGGCGGACTCCATCGCCTTGCTATCAGGGTAACACTTTTGCGATTCATCGGTAAGAACGTTGAATCCTTTTGCGTGGGTTATGCTTGAACCATGCAGGTGAAGGTGCTCTATCTGGGGATGCTGCGCGAAATCGCCGGCCGAAGCACGGAGGTTGTCGAGCTCCCCGGCGGCGCGCACTTGCGCGATCTCCATGCGCTACTGGAACAGCGCTTCCCCAAATTGGAGGGATTTCGTAACTCGCTGGCAATTGCGTTGAACTTGGAGTACTCCGACCTGGCAGCCGAACTGCACGACAACGACGAGGTTGCGCTGATTCCGCCGGTGAGCGGAGGCGCGCCGGACGAGCCGTCCACCACCGAAACGCCGTTGCCCCTGATCTCCGAGCACGCCAGCATTGTGGGCGAAGCGATCCAGACGGCTGCGATTGCGGATGCGATCAAGCGCCCCGAAGACGGGGCCGTGGCGATCTTCGACGGGATCGTGCGCAACCAGTCGCGCGGACGCCGAACACTCTATCTGGACTACACCGGCTACGAGCCCATGGCGCTGCGCCAGATGGAGCAACTGGCCCGGCAGGCACTCGCGACCTATGCCGTTCGCGACGTGCGCATCGTGCATCGCCTGGGCAGGTTACACATCGGCGAAAGCAGCGTCTATATTGTGGTGGCGGCTGCCCACCGCACGGCAGCTTTCGACGCGTGCCGCTGGCTGATTGATACATTAAAGAAGACCGTGCCCATCTGGAAGCGGGAATATTTTGAGGATGGGGCAGTTTGGGCGGATGGCGAACCATTTCCCCCGGAAATTCCTCTTGCCGGCCATGACGAGTCAAAGTAGCAGAACTGGGGTTTACTGAAGCGAATGCTTTCATCCTGCCCGCCCTATGTCCGCACGCTCGCGTTCGGGCTCGTCCTAGCTGCGCCTGCGGCGCGACATCACTGTTGGCGCAGACGCAAGCGGCACAAAGTAGCGTCCCACGCCCGCCGGACGCGCAGAAGCAGCAGACGCAGCAGACGCCCAGCCCGGTCCCGCGCCCTCCCGAGAAGCAAAGCCAGCAAGACCAGCCGACTACCGACGATCAGCCCAACACCACATTCAAGGTGAACGTGAAGCTGGTGAACGTGTTCACGACGGTGACGGATGCGAGCGGCACCCCCGTCTCGACGTTAAAGCAGGACGATTTCCAGGTGTTCGAAGACGATCGGCCGCAGAAGATTGCCGTGTTCCATCGCGAATCGGAGTTGCCGTTATCTATCGTGGTGGCGATCGACACCAGCCTGAGCACGCGCGGAGACCAGAAGCTGGAGTTGAATCGGCGCGCCGCTTCGCGCACGCCATCCTGCGGCCGATTGATGGCCTGTCCCTGTTTCAGTTCAGCGAGATCGTGGATCAGGTGACGCCATTTACCGCCGACGTGCAAGCGATCGATCGGGCCATCAACCAAGTTCATTCGGGTGCGGCGACAGCGTTATACGACACGCTCTATCTTAGGCTCCGATGCTCTGCTGGCACGGCGCGGCCGCAAGGTCATGGTGGTTATCACCGATGGCGGTGACACGGTCAGCAAGACCAACTATCAGGAAGCGGTCCGCGCGGCCCAGGAAGCCGAGGTCATTCTGTACAGCATCATCATCGTTCCCATCGAGAACAGCGCGGGGCGGGACATAGGCGGAGAACATGCCCTGATCCAGTTCTCGCGCGACACCGGGGGGAAGTACTTTTACGCCAGCGGACTTGAGCAGCTGGACGCCGCGTTCCGCAAAATCAGCGATGAACTGCGCACCCAATACCTGATCGCCTACTACCCAGGTACCCGCCTTGCCGACTCTGAATTCCGCCGCATCGACATTAAGATTAACCCCTCTACGAATGACTACCCCGAACCCATCGGAACTGCAGGTGCGCCACCGTACTGGCTACTACACCATGCCTGCGAAGTAGGTTCCACTTCACCCTCTGACGCCGATCACGGCCCGCCATGACCGGGCGCAGCCGAGAAGATTGCTCGGCACAATATCCAAAAAACAGGATATTTACCGGCTGTGAATCTGTGAAAACTGGTACCCACCCTTCCTCGCCTGGTGTTGAAGCAAATTAACGTGTTTATTATCAATTGGTTAAAGGATCTTTCCCTGAAGGGCAAATGGCAGCAGTCTTGCACAACATAAATCGAACGAGTTGTCTGGTGTCCTGTCCTGTTGCCTGGATCAAGAGAGACGACCGATCCCGAAGGACGTAAGCGACAAGTTGCGAAGAGATTAAGAAAAAATCAGTTCCCAGCACTA
>CAWJIW010000032.1:0-106160 GCA_963843005.1 uncultured Acidobacteriaceae bacterium
TGTATGGTTTGGTCGTAGACAACCTGAAACGCATCAAACCACGCTGAGCTTACCGAAATTAGGGTAGTCCATGACGGCCAGCAGGAAAATCATTAGCCCCAACGAGAGGAGAGCAGCATCGTCATCCAGAGTGAATGTTCGGGGCCTTCACGTAAAAGAACCACGTAACCGCAGTGTTAATGGCCGCACCGATAAGCACCAACGCCCACAGGTTGCTGGAAAGTCCCATCTTGACGCTGTCCAACCTCGTGCGCCGCTCTTCACGGAGCTGATTGAATTGGCGGAGCGCTTCAGTGTGCAGCGCCATCTGACCTTGAGTGGCTGGCTCAAAGCCGGCGAGTTGGTCCTCCACCTTTCTTAAGATCAACCTGCCACTGGTGGGGATAATTCCTTTCCTTTGCTGCGGCCACGCGATATTGATTACGTCCCTGCAGTACTCCGCCAAACCTCTCTGGAGTTCTGTGCGAATCAGGCTCCGGGTAGTGACTGACGTCGTGATACAGCGCTGACAAGGTGGCCGCTTCCCGACTTCACTCTCTGATCCGTATCCGTGAAGTTCGACCAGACACCTACCATCAGCAGACCTAGCGTAATCCCATACAAAACTGTCATGGCTCCAAAGTAAAGCCAACGATGTCGTTGCAGGCAAAATTCCACCGTGCAGCGAGCGCACCCATTTCCTGGACCCAAAGTCGCCTCCCAGTCCAACCGCCATGAAAACGGCAATCGTCGATGTGCCGAACAGCCAGTTCGGCAGGTCGTAGACCCAGCACATGTTCATCTCCTGGCGCTTTTCTGTGAGGGCTTCGGGGATAACGCCCCAGCCGAGTACTCGCCGAGCGCCTGATTGCCGTAGTAGACGCCTACTGCCAGCAGCGCGTACATGTGATTCGATTTAGCCCGGCCAGTCGTCCGCACCTAAGCGGGCACGAGCCATCTCTAGCCGCTTATGACGGCCTCGCCGCCGGCCATCCAGTTGTATAGCGATCATGGCTGGTGTGGCTGCTCCGTGTCTGCTGCACCCAGCCCACAAGAGTCCACCCGAGGCCTGCGGAACCAATGAAGACCAACACACTAGCCAACAAAATGAGTTCATTCAGATGAGCGGCTTCAATCATGCGCGGCATGAAGTCGGCCGACTCATGGCCTCGCTGGAAAACGAAGAACGGAAACCACTGTGCGCCAGCGATGTTGGAGGTGGTCTTGGGCGGAAATCTTTGGCATAGATGGTGACGGTGCAGCCGCGCTCCTGCAGCAGTCGAGCAGTGGCCAGGCCGACGGCGCCGCATCCCAACACAGCAATATTTTTCTCGCCCGTGCTGTCCACTTCACGGCACGCCAGCTCGCCTGTTCCCCATGACAGGGTGACGCCCCCGCCGCCATGGCCGTAGTTATGGACGACAAGCTTGTCGTCGAGCTTCTGTCCGCCGACCACGAACCCCGATGGCCGGAACGGCCGCAGCCCAACCACGGTGCGAATTTCGCGGTCTGGCTGGACATTCACTTTGGGTAGCTTGAGAAGTGCGGACCCAGCAGCAGGAACTGGCGGTGGAGTGGCAGCCAAGGTCACGTGTTTGGCCGCACAGCCTTCCAGCGCGGCTGCGCTCGCGAGCATACCAAGCGCCTTCAGTACGGACCGCCGATCCATGCGTGCAGGAGTATAGCTCGGCGCGGATCCGGGATTGCCAAGACTTGCGGTCCGGTATCCCATTAGCCAATCCTGCACTGGTCTTCCTGGTAGCTGGAGGAGTTCCCCTCACCTTCCTTCGTACCTAGGGTGATGGTCTGAGTCACGATGCACAGCCACACGTGTTTGAACGTTTCGCTATTTATTCGCCCTTCATGCATTTTATGGCGGAAGATCGGGAACGAGGTGCGGTATTAATCGCTGCCTACATCATTGCCGCTATCCGTCTGCGCGGAGAAGAGATCAAGCCGAGCCCCCAAGCTGATTCGTGAGCGTCAGCAACTCCACCCTCTCCGAAGGCATCTAAAAACTAGAGGCGTTTTTATGAAGCGATTGTTGTTCGTAGCAGTCAGTTTGATTGTGCTGGCGGTGATTTCCGCCCCGGCTGCACCCAATCCGAGTACCGCGAAAGTGCCAGCGTTTCCGGGCACTCTGGCGAATGCACGCTATGTCTACGTTGCCTCCTATGACGGAGATCAGTTTGATTTGAACCTCCTTCCCGAAGATCGGGACGCGATCGTCGCTGTGCAGAACGCCATACAGGAGTGGAGCAAACTGACGCTGGTATATCGGCCGTCAGAAGCCGACATCATCATCCTAGTGACGAGCCGGCCTTCTGAGGATCTAATGGCCGTATACGATGCGGACCTATGGCCCAGCGGCAATTTTCTCTGGCGCGTTATGGGACGCAATGGTCTCCAGGCCGGCGAAACTCCGCTGGTCACGCAATTTGAAAAGGCATTCGAGAGCGTTCAGAAACACAGGTGAGCGCGATACGCTTCCGCCAGAGTTAGTTCACGGCGCGGGGGATCAAGACAATCGGTACCACACAATGGGAAGACGAGGATCTGAAGACACAGGTACCGGATCGACATAAATCACAATATCTCCTCTGGTCGAGAAGGCAGTGCGCAAGAGATAGCAGGATGGGTGAAAGGCGAGAATGCGAATAAGATGATCCATTCCCATGCACTCTCTTTCACGCAACGCAGTGCTGGCCCTGATCGGGGTAACGCTTGTGCTGCACACTGCCGAGGAGTATTTGACCTTCCCGAACTTCTTGTCGTCTCCTAGCGGATTGCCACGATGGCTGCCTCCACCCAGGCTCTTGCTCCACTCGCAGGACCTGCATGTCGCCCTGGTGATGGCGACGGTGCTGCCTCTGGCCGTAATCGTTTGGGCAATCCTGCGTCCACGCAAAGCCCTACTAGTATTGGTGCTCTTGCTGGAGTCCATCCTGCTGGTGAACGCAGGCTGGCACATACTCGCTTCCTTGATCAGGGGCGGCTACGCTCCCGGAGTCGTCACCGCGGTGTTGATCAACCTGCCGTTCGGTGTTTACGTGCTACGAAGGGCAGCCAAGGAGCAGTGGATTGGAACGCGGACGGCATGGCAACTGGTCGGCATCGCGCTCGTGCTGCATATCGTCGCTGTGGGCAGCTTGCTAGCAGGATGAGCAGTGGCGGATTCCCCCTTTTTCTGGATTGTTGCCTAAATCCTCGCAGACTCGCTTGGCAAAGTGCTGTTCGTACCGAATAAGCGCTTTTTTGGGTCTCACGGATTACGACTCGCCCGGCGATTATGTTCAATCGCCTACAAAGTCATTTCTTGGGTGGAGCACCTTCTCCCTTGTCTGACGGCCCAGCATTGCAAAGCCCTGATAGCTGGTCGGCTATCGGAGTCGCGCTACCGTGAGCATCCTTTAATTGCATAAACTATCACTGCCGACAGGGATCCTCCCTGCGCGCTCCACTCGGTTGGTGAAACAGAAGTTCGTCTCTACGCATTGGCAGGAACCGCCTTGTCACCTGCTTGCCCTGGTCTATCACTGTGCAGGAGTTCCACGATGGCCCGGTACAGCCGCGTCCGAACTTCATACCGGCTGTGTGCGTTGACCACGTAGCGCACCACCAGATTGACGCCAAGGTTCGTCGGCCGCACATTGATTGCAGGTGCGGCCGAAAAAGTCTGTATCGCGGAACGCGGCGTTACCCGCCGCCATTCCTGTTCTGCTAGAGCCGCATCCGCTTGGGTTTGCTCGCTTACCAGCTTAAAGACGGAATTCGTCAGGTGATACGGGTCTTCGCCCGCCGGAATCAGGATATCCAACTCGTCCCACAGCCACTGTCCTGCAGTCGTAAAGTTGAAGTAGTGACCTTCGACGGCGAAGCTGTTGACACAGGACACCTTGCGTCCCGTTGGATGCCCTGCATCATTCCAGTTTCCGGTTTCCAACAGAATGGTGCGCAGCAACCCAACCTCAACCACCTCGCCACCAATTCCGTTGATCTCAACCCAATCGCCTGCTCGAATACCATGGCGGCCCATCAGCACAAACCAGCCGAAAAAAGCCACGATGAAATCTTTCAGCGCCACGGTGAGTCCCGCGCCGCCAAAGCCAGCACCGTGGAAACTGGCTGGGAGGCCCGAACAGACCAGCAGAATGACCAGCACTCCTATGAGCTGCGAGACGAATCGCAGCACCAGGCGCATGGTTCCCAGGCGGCGGCGATCGGCGCCACCGGCTCATATAGAAGCGCTCGACTAACCCTTCCGCCAAGACGAGTCCAATCAGCGCCAGCAGTATCCAAAGCAGCGAACGCAAGATGGCGTGCAGCGCGACGCGACGTTGAACGGCGAGAATGCCGTCCCATTGCCCATACAATGTCGCAAGCTGTTGCTCGGCTTGAATGCGCTTGTCATACCCGGCCAGCACCTTGGTGTTCTGCGACAGGCTGTGAAGTTTGGCCATCTTTGCGGCGTGCTGAGTTTGGTCCGTAGCTGTGGTGGCCCTCGCGCCATTTTCTTCTGCGCCTGTGTCGCCAGCACCAAGCGTTTCCGTCAATCCCTTCTCAAGGTCCGCATGTTTTCGCGCCAGAGTGGCAGCGTAGGTGTCTGCCTGCTGCTTTGCCTCAAGCAGCCGCGCCTGGTTGTTGCGCAGCCGCTGCCAAGTGCGCAGCTGGGACACCAAATCTCCCTCAACGTCGAAGGATACCGGCTTGGATGACGAACCCGGCGACGTGCTGCCACCGCCATGCTGCAGAGCTTCGTGCTCCTCCAGTTCCTGCTTGATCTGGGCTTGGGGATCACCGCCAGCGCGGGTCAAGTCTTCCTTGGCGTCGTCCAATCCGTCCTGCAGCAACGCGGCCCGCGCCTGTGCTATCTCCAATTGCTGTTGGATGGCGTGGGCGTCATTCTTGCCTGGATTAGCGGCCAGCTTCGTAAGCCGGCTGGCTTCTTCCTGCACTGACTGAAGCCGGCTTTCAAGGAAGCGGATTCGCGTATTCAGCTCTTTGGTCGTGCTGTTTTCAGCAGGAGGGTGGAGCCGCGCCTGCTGCAGCGCCGAAGCAAAAGCGATGTCCACTTCGTGATCGGCGATGCGGACGGCTTCGGCGGCGAGCTTCTGCTCTTCGGCCGTACTCGCAATGTTGGCGAGATTGTGGGCCGTCTCCAGCGGGCTCTGGTCTACCAGTTTGGCTGGCTCCGGCTCAGTCTTACCAGCGGTTTGTTTGGTGGGAACGGGGCTTGCCGTCTGTCGCGTGAGCGCAAATCCAATCAGCGCCGCGATCAACAACGCCGCCAGGCCAATGAGAGTGAGGTTGCGCGCGCTTGTATGCATAGCAGGGGAAGAAGCTCCCTCCTCACCTTAACCACTATTCTAGGCCGTTGGCAAAAAGGAATCGTAGATTTCGCCAGAGTAACGAGCAAACCGTGTCTCTCGAACAGTCGCTAGTGATACTGGTCGTTGACGGTGATCCACGCTTGGCGTAAGCCGTCTCTTGAAACGTTGATCGTGTTCGGTGACCGCGACCCGCCGTACCCAGTGTCGCTCGCGACCGAGCTTTACCGTGCCATTTCAAAGTCTTATCTATGGGTAGTGCCGAACGGAGGGCACGCCCCCATCTTTCGCGAGGAGGCACCGCATTTCGTTAAAACCGCACTGTCTTTCCTTCGTGGACATTGGGCAAGCGCCTAAGCAGCTACGCACTCGGTTCCGCCGACCACAACGAGGGTCTTCGGTACGGATCACGAGTGACCGTAGCTGATCAGCTATGCTCAGTTTGGGTTGAGCGGCTCGCCGGGCAAGCAAATTTCTGTCGTATAGTTTAGGCTTGTAATCAACCTACCCTCGGGGGCAGAGGGGAAGTTTTTAGGTTGCATTGCCGGAGCAAGTGCGGCTAAGGTATTGCAACTGCCCTCCCAGGGTTTCCAAAGAGTGTTTCCGTGTGAGTGCCGCTGACAGGAAATCCTTGCGCTGCGGGATCGCATGCGTGGGTGATTCGAGGTGAAAGTTCATGGCCGTTGGCAACGTGGGGTTCGCTGCTCGTCTTGCAAAAGAGACCAGCGCGATGACGCAGCTCAAAAGGTTCTTGAGCCGCTACTTCTATCTGTGCATGTCGCTGGTGATGGCCGGACTGGTGGTGTGGGGCTTCAGCCGCACGGTCGATGCCAGTCTGTTCCATGCCAAACCGGCGAGGCCGTTGCTCCTCTGGATGCACGGCGCCGCATTCTCAACCTGGGTGCTGTTCTTCATCGCGCAGTCGACCCTGATACGGGTGCGCAAGGTGAGCGTTCATCGCACGCTCGGCTGGTTTGGAGCTGGGCTAGCCACGGTCATGGTGGTGCTGGGCCTTACGATCGCGGTGGTCATGACCCGCTTCGATATGGTGGTGCTCCATCAGCGCGACGTAGATTCTTTTCTATCGATTCCATTCTGGGACATGCTCGTGTTCGGCACGTGCATCGCTCTGGCGATTCTGTGGAGGAAGAAGCCGGAATACCATCGGCGCCTCGTGTTCGTTGCGACTTGCGAACTCATGGACGCGGCCATTGGCCGATTCGATTTCTGGTTCAACCACAGCATCTTCTATGTCGGCCTGGACCTTCTGATCGTGCTCGGAGTAGTGCGCGATCTGGTGGTAGATGGCCGCATTCACAAGGTGTATCTCTATGCGCTGCCCGTGCTGGTCGTCGGCCAGAGCATTACCGTGTATCTGTGGCGCGCCAATCCCGCCTGGTGGCAGGCGGTCACGCACGCGATACTCGGATTGTGAAGGAAGCCGGTCGGAACGATAGTTCGAACCGAGAGAATCGAGTGCCCTTCGGTCCGCGTTGTGTGCCCGGCTCGGGCTGACCACGGACCCTCGTGAGTGTCAAATATGGCTACCTAACAGCCTAGCGACCGGAACCGAAGCTGGAGAAGAGCCTCCGATTCGGCGGCTACGAGCAGCAGGTGACCTCCGGACTCTGCGGCTGTTCATTGACCTCTTTACGTCTCAATTCGTCCAGCAGTCAAGACGCAGCCCTTGCCAGCGTAACATCCGTCCAGAGGAGAGGACGAAAGTTCGCGGAAAGGCGACTTGGAAGTTGGACATGTGGATAGTTAGTGTGAACAGGCCAGTCGTAACCTATCATCCGATTCTGCCGGGTACAGACCGGCATCGGAAGCACGTCTTTCCAAAAACCTTCGCGGAATAGCCCGCGCAAGCGCTAATTCTTCTGCATGTTTCTCGGGCACGCTCGGCTTTCCAGAAACACCTGGTTTTTAAAGCTCCCTCTTGGCACCGTTTCACGGATGTAACCGCCCGTGCCGGTCAATCTGCGTCTTGCCCGTGATTCGCGAAATAATTAAGAAGCAAGGAGTGGCCCTACCGCTCAGCGACTACGGCAAAGGGCGCACCGTGGTGTTGAACAGATACGGATCCTGGAAGTCAGTCTGATCGCCTGGCTTCTTGCCCCGTACAGGCTGCAGTCTTGCTGACAGAGGTTTGTTCCATTTCACCGCGAGTGAAGCCACATCGCTGAAGATACGTTCCAGTTGCTCGGCGCTGATGGCGCCTGGTAGCGGAATCGTATCCAGGCCGGTGCCGCAGACCGCTGAGTATGCGAGTAGCGAGTCGATGTTGTAGGTGGACTCGGCCCATCGTTGCGCCAAGAGTTTGTCCTCCATCACCGGCACCATTAGCCCGGAGTAGCCGACCTGGTTCACTGGTACCGCCTTTACGGCAGTGGTGATGATGCGTGCGGCAGTGAGCGTCCCGCTGGAGCCGAACTTGGCACCGGTGAACGCTTCGATGGCAGCTCCGATGGATACGTCCCCCAGAGGCGCGGGGGTGGGATCCAACCCCACGTAGGTCCAGCCACTATCAGAAGCGACCTTCTTGCCTACTGCGGTGGCCACAGACGCATGCTTTGTCAGCGCAGCAGTGAGGTCGGCAATAGCAGCTTCGGCATTTCCTTTGTCTTTGGCGAAAACGTCACCAACGACGTTGGCGCCTTCGAAGCCAATAGCAAACTGTTTGCCAGCGCCGGTGTGATATGAACCAGGAAAAAACGGCGCCAGCGGCTTCAGCATGGCAGTGGCGGTAAAGTTGAAATTTCCCTGGCTGTGCGGACTGTGCTCGGTGACGTACTTCACGAGTTCAGTGGTGCGACGAATCGTTTTCCAATGAATTCCGGTTTCATCGGCGATAATCGCGCTGGCCTCGATATTTGGCATGGACGAGAGCACCCTCTCGAGGAGGTGCATGGTAGCGGGATCGTCGCTATCGTGCAGCATTGCCGGTCCAACGTTCGGCAGGAAGTTCTCTTTTACGGAAAGCTCGTCAAGCTGCGCGAGGAAGGTTAACGCCTGCTCCTCTGACATGCCGGCGACGAGTTCCGCCAGCGGTTGAGTCGTCAGTCGAAGACTCTCCACTTCGTAGCCATTGGATTCGAACTCGGCCTTTACCCTTCGCAAGACGACGAGAGCATCGGCGATCTGCTTCTGGTATATCGGTCTTTCCAGGCGTATGAATCCAGTGATGGCCCGGACCTTGGGATTGGGTGAAGCAGGCGGCGGAGAGCTCGTCTGAGAGGCCAACTGGATGGAAACAGCCAGAAAAACGGCGAGGGCGATTCGTTTCATCGGAGTCCTCTGGATGCGGAATGGTGCGAGAAATATAGCGCATCCCGGAGGTGGACTGCAGCAAAGCAGGTGACCTAACGCTTCTAGCCAGATGACCTACCCCTCAAGTGTGGCGTACGAAAGGGTTGTGAGCACGAGTCGCTGGTCGATTGTATTCGACTCCTTCAACTCGCTAGAAGGGGTACTGTTGCGGTTGCGTAGCGATTGTCAGCCAGCGTAATTCGGTGAATTCATCGATTCCTGCTTTGCCACCGAAACGGCCAGGATGAGCCGCAAATGCCTTTTGGGGGTCTGAAGGACAGCGGCTATATTGGGGTCGCCGCCCCTTACGTACCTGTGTGTCCGACTGGCGTGCGAACGATTTCTACGGAACACTTGGCATGCCGAGCAACGAACTCCGCCACGCTGCCAAGCAAGAAGCGCTGGATGCCTCTTTGCCCATGCGAACCGACGACGATCAGATCGGCACTCCACTCTGCTGCGGAATCGATGATGCTCTCTCTGATGTCACCTACCTCGACGGCGGTGTTCGCCTTGAACCCTGCAGCGCGCAGCTCCTTCGCAAGTCGCTCGACTAACTCCCGGGCTGGCTTCTTCTGATCTTCCAACTCAGGAGCATAGCCTGAAGCCATTTGCGGGGGAGCCGGCGCGCTCGGCTCCAGGACATGCAGGACCCGGACTTCTGTATTCTCAGTCCGAAACTGCGTGACAATGGCCCGCAAGACATCAGCGGAGAAATTCGAATCGTCAATTCCCACCAAGATTTTCATGACTCCTCCTCCTCAAGAAGCAACAGGATTATCCATGGCAATACTAATGAAAACTTCTTTAGAACAGGAAGTCGAACAGGAACTTGCGATCATAGTTGCCGAAGAACGTTCCGTGCTGAGGCCGGCCCGTAGCGCCAAATCTCCGGAACGGGTGTGTTGCCGTACCAACGCCGTTCGTCGAACTGGAGGTAACAGGCTTCGTATTGGCTGTCGAGCGCCGTCTCCGTTACGGTGTCCTTGGTAATCGCGAACCGCAGTTTGCCGCGCCCGCCCTCCCCATGCTTTCATCTAAAGATTCCTATGGCGCTTGAGGAGTACAAACGGAAACGGGACTTCAAGCAGACGCCCGAGCCCCCGCCGAAAGTTGGCAAAGGCGAGCGGCACCGCTTCGTGGTGCAAAAACACCGCGCCACCCAACTGCATTACGATTTCCGCCTCGAGATGGAAGGAGTGCTGAAGTCGTGGGCCGTCCCCAAGGGCCCGTCGCTCGATCCCGCCGACAAGCGCCTGGCCATGCAGGTGGAAGATCATCCCGTTTCGTACTTTGATTTCGAGGGCACCATTCCTGCCGGAAATTACGGGGCCGGCACCGTCATGGTGTGGGACGTGGGCACCTGGGAGCCGCAGGGCGATGCCCGGGCCATGCTGCAAAAGGGCGACCTGAAGTTTCGCCTGGATGGCAAAAAGCTGAAAGGCGATTTCGCGCTGGTCCACATCCGCTCGCGCCGCCCGGGAAGCAAAGGCAACGAGTGGCTGCTCATCAAGCATCGCGATGCCTATGTGCAGGAAGGCTACGACATCGACCAGCACGATGGCTCCGTGCTGACCCACCGCTCCATGGACGAGATTGCCGGAGATGCAGGCTCGGCGGAATGGAAAAGCAGCCGTAAGGTTACGGCTCCCGCCAGTGCGAAGAATGCCTGGCTCGCCGCATCCATCGCTAAAGCCGACGCCAGGAAAACGCAGGTAGCTCCGGCGAAGGCAGCGAAGAAATCGACCTCGTCTCACCAAGACCCGCGCGCCCAGCAAAGCATCTCGCCGGACCGTCCGCTTCAAGCGCGGTAAAAAAAAACTCCGCCCGCGGTGAAACGCAAAGCGCGAGCGTAAGTTCCGAGGCGGCGCGATATCGGTCGCAAGGGGCCGATGCCCGCCGTCATCCATCCCATGCTGGCCACGCTGGTGGATAAGCCTTTCGACGACCAGCAATGGCTCTACGAGGTCAAGTGGGATGGTTATCGCGCCATCGCCTTTCTCGACGGCGGTCATGTGCGTCTGGTCTCGCGCAATCAGAATGACTTGACCGCAGCCTATCCCGAGCTGCACTCGATCGCCGACTCTGTGAAAGCCCGCAGCGCGATTCTCGACGGCGAAGTCGTCGCCCTCGATGAGCAGGGACGCTCCTCGTTCAGCCTGATGCAACAGCGCACCGGCGTTGGAAAGGGCGCCCGCCGCATCCAGCGTACGCGTGACGATATTCCCGTCGTGTACTACGTTTTCGATCTGCTGTACCTCGACGGCTACAACCTGATGCAGACGGCTCTCGAAGACCGCAAGGCGCTCTTAGCCTCGGTGCTGACGACGAGCGATGTTTTCCGCCTCTCCGATCACTACGTTGGCAACGGCACTGCGTTGTTCGAGGCGGCGAAGCAGCACGGCTTGGAAGGCATCATCGCAAAGCTCCGGCGCAGCCATTACTTGCAAAAGCGCAGCCGCGATTGGCTGAAGATCAAGATCGTGCGCCAGCAGGAGTGCGTCATCGGCGGCTACACCGATCCGCGCGGCGCGCGCGAAAACTTCGGCTCGGTGGTGCTCGGCCTGTACGACGACAAGGGCCATCTCATCCCCGTAGGGCAGGCGGGCAGCGGCTTTACTGCGGAGTCACACGCTGCCCTGTGGAAGCGGCTGCACGCGCTCGAAACCAAGCGCAGTCCCTTCACCGGAGAGGTGGACAGTGATCGGCCCGTCCATTATGTGAAGCCCGAACTGGTGGCCGAGATCAAGTTCTCCGAGTGGACGCACGAAGGACAAAGCGGCGGGGTGAAAATGCGCGCACCTGTCTTTCAGGGACTTCGCTTCGACAAGAAGCCGGCAGAGTGCAGGATAGAACGCGCCGCCAGCGCCGTGAGCGAAGTCAGGAAGGCCGAATCGGGGAAAGCTGTCCGGTCTTCCTAGTTCAGTGTGTAATTCCAACAACGCATGGCGATGTCCGTGATTTCCGACTCCTGGAACGGGTTCGAAGCGGCACTGGAGCCCGGTTTTCCGTTCAACAGGACCTCGTGATCGACCTCGTCCCAGAGCGCGTGATTATCGCCGACCACCTTGTGTTGTTTCCCTTGATGATCAGTGAGCGTGTAATTGCCCTTCGTACCGCTCAGGCATCCCCGAAGCGTGTCGCTCGGCGCCGACGCAGACTGGCCTGCCATCGCCGAATTCTGATTTGCGGGAGTCGCTGCGAACTGCGAATGAGGCGCTGCTTGCGCCGTGGCCATGGTCGCAGCCAGCAGCAATGACGATAGCAACAAAACCGCTTTCTTCATTTTCAACTCCTTGCCGGAGCCACGATCTCGTGCCTAGCAAGCAAGGAGCCGAGACCTGAGGTGGCTCCGCTACCCAATCAAATTGAAACCCGTTAGAGAGCTATGAGTTTTATTGGACGAGCCGAATTGCGGGTGTGCACGCATAAAAGCGCCACGTTCTCGACATCGGGTTGGTGAAGAAGGTGGAAGGTGCGCCGTTTGTCGTTTCACTGCGGACGAGAGAGTGAAGCAGGGTCGCGCACGAAAGGGTTCACTACTACCACGCCATCGAGATCCTGGTCCGCCTGCAAGTCTTCCGTTAGCAGGTAGCGACAGGAGGCGGTTTTCGCCGCCGCGACGATCGCCGCATCCCAGAACGAGAGCCCATATCGATCCTGAATCTTCCAGCTTCGCTCAAGCACTCCAGCGTCCATGGCAATGGGGCGCCACAGCAGCAGGTCGCGAACTTCGGCCCGGGCCTCGTCACGCGCGTGCGGCCACTTCTTGGTCACTTTTACATAGAACTCCTGCAAAACCTGAAAGCTGATGCGCCCGCGGCGACTCTCCCATAACTCCGCGCGCCAAATCCTGGCTGCCCGTTGCTTCGCCAAGTCCGCCTCGTCGACAGCGTAGATGAGAACGTTGGTGTCAACGAAGATGGTCGCGGTCATGGACCTCCTCGCGCGACAGGTATCGGCCGTCGGTCTTCAAGAAGGGCTTGCGCGCGAGGGACCGCCGCATTGCGCCCTCGTAGCCATCTTTTTGGAGCATGCGCTCTTTCAGTATCTCCCCGAGAAGTCGGGAGACGCTCGTCTCCTTCCGGGCAGCCTCAAGGCGCGCCCAGCGGGCAACGGACTCGTCGAGGGTCACAGTGATATTCCGTAGACGGGATTTCATAACACGAATATAGTGTGACACTAACTTCGTGTCAATATCGTTTCGCGCCTGCGACTCTCTTACTTGATGTCCGTCATGGGCAGCACAGAGCCGAAATCGTGGCCGTTGTTGTCCACGGCGCGCGCGACCACGGCGAAGAACGCCTCCCGCACCTCGGGATACTTAGCGACGATGGCTTTGATGACGGCCATGTTGTCCTGCGTAGCGAGCCCGGGATTGGCCGCGTCGGGGGTGGAGTGAAGCACCCGCAGATCGAGCTTGTTGTCCACCGGCACAGCGGTAATCTCCGTCACCTTGAAGACCTTGCCGGCCGCAGACAGGTTCATCGGCGTGTCATTGCTGGGCAGGTCGCTGGGGCGCGCGCTCTGCAGTTCGTCGGCGACCTTGTCCAGTTGCGGGGTGCTCATGAAATTCACCGGCGCCATGAGGTCCCACGCCGTCAGGTAATAGAGCCAGGCGTTGTGTGCTTGCCCTCTCGACTTGTACTCGCGCGCCTTGCTCAGAAACCACTGGCCGTCGTGACCCCGATGGCGTCCAGCCGGGGATAATATCCCGCCAGCTTCCAGGCGTTGCCCATGTTCTGCAGAATCAGCGTGAGCGTAATCGGGTCTTTGCCGTTGATCTTCTGAATCACGATCGCGTAACGGCCGGGCGGCAAGTTGGGAATGGAGAATGCGAGCCGGTCCGCCGAGTTGTAGATGCCGCAATAGAAGTCGGCGCGAGACAGATTGGCCTTGGCCTGCGAGGCGTCAAGCAGATACGTGCCGCTGACCGTTGGCTGCGCTTCCGCAAGGAACGGCTTGTTGGTGATCTCCGCTTGCTCGATGCTGCTGAAATCTCCGGTAATCGCAGGAATGGAGTTGGCCTTCAGTCCGGCGACGTCGCCGCGGGCCGACATGTCGTAGTACTGATGCGCCGCAGCCTCGATGGCCCCTTGGGTTGCAGCGTCTAGATCAGGGCCGGTCGAGCAAGTCTGGGCAGCACAGGAGGCGGCAAGGGCGACGGCCAGCACGAACGAGAATGCAATAGGAAGTAGAACACTGATGAATCGAGCGATAAACGAGTGACATTCGAGTCATGGTCTTAAGTTAGACGAACCAACGCTGTATCGCAGCCGAACGGTAGCTGAGATACCGTTCACGAAACAGCAACAGTGACTGCCTTTCCGGGTTTAGAATGCGTAAAGCGGCGTAAATCGAAAACGATAGGCATCCGCTTTCGTCCAACACTTATGGTACGCCTCAGCGGAAAATCGGGATTGGCATTATTGCTGTTGGCTGGATTCTGCCTGACGACCGGGCTAGCGGCACAAACGGCAGCGCCTAAGAATCCGGCTCCGGCGTCTGCCGCGCAACGCAAGCCGCATTCCACCCGCAAAAAAGCTGCGGTTCAGCCGGAAGCGCCGCAAGCGCCTGCGCCACCTCCAACCCTGGAGCAGTCGCCGCCAACGCCGCCGCAGGTCAGCTACCAGAACGGCCAACTCACGATCACTGCCATGAATGCTACGTTGGGGCAGGTGTTGCGAGCGGTGCAAGCGCGAACGGGCTCTTCTCTCGAGTTGCCGTCCAGCGCCGCCAACGAGCGCGTTGTGACCCAGTTGGGGCCGGGCCGCCCAACTGACGTGCTTAACGCCCTGTTGAACGGCTCAAAGTTCAACTACATTATCCTGGGCGAGAGTGGGAATCCCGGGGCTGTGCAGAAGATCATTCTGACGACCCAGAAACAAGTTTCAGGCCCCGTCAACACCGCGCAGAACAATCCTGTGCCAAATCAGCGCCAGGAAGAAGATCCCCAGGAGGAGGAGATACAGCAGGCGATTGAAGAGCCCCAACCAACTCCGCCGCCTCCCGCCTTCCATCCACAAACCCCCATGGGCCGCCGCATGCCGGAGGGCGCGATACAACCGCCCAATCCCAATATCAACAATGCTGACACCAACTCAAACAACGGGGCAAAGACTCCGGACCAGTTGCTGCAAGAGTTACAGCAGATGCAACAACAGCAGCAGGAATACCAGCAGCAACTGAATCCCGCCAACCGGCCGCAACAGCAGTAGTTCGGTGGAGCAGAGAGCCGCTAAACCGTAATCCTGACTTCCGACAACTCCCGCAGCGAGTCGGAGTAAGGCTCTCGTGCGACGCCACGCTCAGTGATAATCGCAGTAACATAGCGATGCGGCGTAACATCAAACGCCGGATTTTCCACCTTCACGCCGTCCGGCGCGATCTGCCTGCCCGCCAGATGCGTCACTTCCCGCGAAGAGCGTTGTTCGATCGGGATCCGGCTGCCATCCGGCAGTTTCCAGGTCAATCGTCGAAAACGGCGCCGCCACATAAAACGGGATCCCATGCTCCTTCGCCAATATGGCGACAGTGTAGGTGCCGATTTTGTTGGCGACGTCGCCGTTCGCGGCGATGCGGTCTGCCCCTACAATTACCGCGTCAATCTTTCCCTGCTGCATCATCGCCCCTGCCATGTTGTCGGAGATGAGCGTGGTGGGAATGTTGTCCTTCATCAGCTCCCACGCTGTCAGACGCGATCCTTGAAGGAAAGGGCGGGTCTCGCCGGCAAAAACCTGTAACTGCTTCCCTGACTCCATCGCCGCGCGAATGACCCCCAGCGCGGTGCCATAGCCGCACGTCGCCAAAGCTCCGGCATTGCAGTGCGTCAAGATCACCTCCGCTGGCGGGAAGCAGCACGGCGCCGTGTCTTCCCATGGCTTCATTGGCGGCGATATCTTCCACCAGCATGCGCTGCGCTTCGGTGATGAGTTCCTGCTTGATCTGCGGGATGGGCTGTGTTCCACGTGGAACATCTCGCCGAGCTGTTCGAACTTGTCCTTCATGCGGCGAATGGCCCAGAAGAGATTGACTGCGGTCGGTCGCGTGGCGGCGAGGACTTCGGAGATGTGGTCGAAATCGCGCTTCAGGCCAGTATGATTCTGCGCTTGCGAGTCACGAACTCCCAGCGCGATTCCCATGGCAGCCGCGACACCAATTGCCGGCGCGCCGCGCACAATCATCGTTCGGATCGCATCGGCAACTTCTTCGTAGTTTTGCAGGTGACGTAAGTCTCTTCGGTCGGCAGCTTCGTCTGGTCAATGAAGCGTACCCCGGCATCCGTCCATTCGAGTGTCTTGATCATGTCCTATAAAACCACGGCAACCGCAGATTGCGCGGATGAAGGCGGATCATCCGTTTCTAAGAAGCGCGATTCGCGCCTTGCTACCACCTTGTCTCGTAGACATATCCGCGAGAATCTGCGGAAGTCCGCGGTTAATCATTTGTTTTCACGGCCGATGCACTTCGCAGCGATTCCCCGGCGAATTAGTCACGGCCGGGCGATCACAGAAGTCACACTTGGCGCTGACGGCGAAAATCGGAGGCGCAGCCCGCTTGACGTGTTCGGTACGGACATCGTTAGCGGTAAATATCGCGACGAACGGCGCTGGAGCGGCAGCCTTCTCCACGTTCGCGCGTCCGCCCGCTTCCTGACGCTCCACCAGGCACAATACGCCCGAGATTTCGAATCCGTAATCGCGCGCCGCCTCGATGGCCTGAATGGTCGAGGCTCCCGTGGTGCAAACGTCGTCCACAATCACCACGCGCGCCGGGGTGTGGCGGAAGCCCTCGATGCGCTGGCCGGTGCCGTGCGTCTTCTCCGCCTTTCGCACCAGGAAGCCGTGCACCGGTTTGCCCTGTTGGGCGCTGATTACAGCAGTCGCCACCACGATGGGGTCAGCGCCCATGGTCAATCCGCCGATCGCATCGGCGTGCCAGCCGCGATTACGGATTTCCTGCAGCACAGCTTGTCCGGTGAGGAGTGCTCCGGTGGCGTCGAGCGTGGTCAGGCGGCAGTCAATGTAATAGTCGCTGGTACCGCCGCTGGAAAGCTTGAATTCACCGAGGCGAAACGACTTTTCCGCCAGCAGGGACAACAATTGTTCGCGCGCGCTCGCCATCATTTCACGATACCATTTTCAGCCCGTCACCTTCTCCAGATGACGATAGTGATCGCTGGCCAGCCAAAGCGCCCCAAACAGCGCAAAGTTATAACCGCAATGCATGAGGAACGAGGCAGCAACTGAGTTCGTGCGCACGCGCGTGACAGTAAAGACAACGCCCACGACGAAGATGCTCAGGATAGGCGCCCAGGCGTACCCCAATTGTGTCCCATGGATGCCGGCAAATGCCGCGGCCGTCAGCACCACCGCAATAACCAAGCCCGAATGCGCGTTGCAGGAGCGGGTAGAGCAATCCGCGGAAGAACAACTCCTCCAGCAATGGGGCCAGCGTCATGCCGAACATCGCCATCAGATATGCGCTTCCGGCATCGTGGAAGTACTTGTCCATGGGCAGCGACTTTGGAATCGGCAAAAAACGTGACAAGCCTTCGATGACCAATGCCGTGACGATTCCCAGGACAAAAAATGCGGGCGCTGAGATTCCCGGCCAGTTCCAGTGGATTGCCTTCCGGAACTGCTCGCGGGAGCGGCTACGCACGATCAGAAAGATAAAGAGCAGAACAATCGGGTAGGCCGCCGCCTGTGCTCCAACCACAATCAGCGCATTGGTGGCCAGCTCTGACATCGGCGCGTGCCGATATTGCGGAAGGCTCCGCGCGATAAATAGCGCGATGACGCTGAACCCGAACACCGCGAACACAGTGAAAGCCAGCACAGCCAGTACATCCCAAAGCGACCACGAGGGGAAGCGGGCTTCCGCGGAAGGAGAGATGGCCGGCGCCAACGGCGTGACCCACCCGGGCTCGATCGGGCGAAACACCGCCGGCGTGCTCTGCGGCGCCTCGGGCTGGGGCTCACTCGGCTCCGGCATCAGGTTGGATGGCAGTGACATGACTGGTTGTTAGTCGCTCTCCAGACGCGCAACGGCCAGCGCTTCCATGCTCAGCTTTGCATTGGACGCCTGCGGCAGCAATTTCGCGAGCGTCTGGCCAGTGTAGGACTTCTTCACCCGGGCGACCTGCTCGGGAGTGCCTTGCGCCACGATGCGACCGCCTTCTTCGCCGCCTTCCGGACCAAGATCGATGATCCAGTCCGCGTTCCGAATCACGTCCATGTTGTGCTCGATAATAATGATGCTGTTGCCCAGGTCCGTCAGCCGGTGGAGCACCTCCAGCAGCTTGCTTACATCATCAAAGTGCAGCCCGGTGGTCGGCTCATCCAGCAGGTACAGAGTCTTTCCCGTCTGCCGCTTGCTCAGTTCGCGCGCCAGCTTGATGCGCTGTGCCTCTCCGCCCGACAGCGTCACCGCCGACTGCCCCAGATGAATGTACCCGAGTCCGACATCCACCAGGGTCTGCAGTTTCTGCTTGATCTGCGGAAAGTTCTCCAGTATCGGCAGCGCATCCGCCACCGGCGATTCCAGCAGATCGGCGATCGAGTACCCTTTGTACTTCACCGCCAGCGTCTCGTGATTGTAGCGTTTGCCGCCGCAGACTTCACATAGAACATAGACGTCGGGCAGGAAATTCATCTCGATGCGCCGCTGGCCTTCGCCCTGGCAGGCCTCGCACCGTCCACCCGCAACGTTGAACGAGAAGCGCCCAGCCTTGTAACCGCGCTCGCGTGACTCCGGCAGCATGGCGTACAGATCGCGTATCTGGGTGAACACGCCGGTGTAGGTCGCAGGATTCGAGCGAGGCGTGCGGCCAATCGGCGACTGGTCAATCTGGATGACCTTGTCAATGAACTCGGTCCCTGTAATAGCTTTGTGCGCTCCCGGCTCCTCGCGCGAGCCGTACAGTCCCTTGGCCAGCGCGCGGTACAGAATGTCGTTGACCAGGGTCGACTTGCCGGAACCCGATACGCCCGTCACCACGGTCATGACGCCTAAAGGCACGCTGACATCCAGTTGCTTCAGATTGTTCTCGCGCGCGCCCAGCACGGTTATGGCTTTGCCGTTGGGCTGCCGCCGCGCGTAGCGGTAGCTAATCTGCTTCTCGCCGGAAATATATTGTCCGGTCAGCGAAAGCGGTGCGGCCTCAATCTCGCCTGGCGTGCCGCTGGCAACTACTTCGCCGCCGTGGCGGCCTGCGCCCGGACCAAGATCAATCACGTAATCGGCACGGCGAATCGTGTCTTCATCATGCTCGACCACCAGCACCGTATTGCCGAGGTCGCGCAGCGCCTCCAGGGATTGCAGCAGGCGATCATTGTCGCGGTGATGCAGCCCGATTGACGGCTCGTCGAGCACATACAGCACACCGCGCAGCTTCGAGCCGATCTGGGTTGCCAGTCGAATACGTTGTCCCTCGCCGCCGCTCAGACGTGGTCGCCGACCGGTCGAGCGAGATGTAGCCCAAGCCGACGGCGTTCAGGAACCCGAGCCGCTCGGCAATCTCTTTCCGAATGCGTCCGGCGATGAGTTCCTCGCGCGGGGAAAGTTTGATCTGGGCTATGGCTTCTACGGCCCGCGATACCGGCAACGAAGTGAAGTCAGCGATGGACATACCGTTCACTTGCACCGCCAGGCTCTCTGGCCGCAATCGCTTGCCATGACACGCGGGACACCGGGTCGCGGACATGTGGTCCATCAACCAATCGCGATAAGTCTCCGAACTGCTTTCCTCCATCGCTTGCCGCAGATAGGCAAATACTCCGAGGAAGCCGCCCCTCTTTTTCTCGTCCCGCTCTGGCCCGTAGAGAATGAGGCTCTGTATCTTGCGCGGTAGTTGCTCGAAGGGCGTCGCCAGATCAAAGCCGTAGGCCGCGGCCGCCAAGTTGCAATATATGGATCAGGTTCTGCGATGCCGATCCCGGACCGAGGCCGCCGTCCAGCAGCGGCTTTGACCAGTCGCTGATGACCTTCGCCGGATCGAAGTCGTACTTGCTGCCCAGCCCATTGCACTCCGGACACGCGCCATAGAGGCTGTTGAAGGAGAACGACCGAGGCTCCAAGACCGGGACGTTGATGCCGCAGTCGGGACACGCCAGCTTCGACGAGTACAGCCGCTCCTCGCCGCCAATAAGAGCAACCTGCACCAGTCCGTTGCCCAACTTCATGGCCAACGCGACCGAATCCGCCAGGCGGCGTTCACTCCCGGGCTTCACCAGCAGGCGGTCCACGACCAGCTCAATGGTGTGGTTCTTGCGCTTATCGAGTTCGATGTCTTCATCGGCGAAGTTGCGCAGTTCGCCATCAATGCGCGCACGATTAAAACCCTGCTGCACGAGCTTGTCGAGTTCCTTCTTGAACTCGCCCTTGCGACCGCGCACGATCGGCGCCATCACCATGACCCGGTCCTCGGGTTTCATCTCGATGACCTGCTGCACAATCTGCTCAACCGACTGGCGCGATATGGCGCGACCGCAGTTGGGGCAATGGGGAATGCCCACCGACGAATACAGCAGGCGCAGATAGTCGTAAATCTCGGTGATGGTCCCGACCGTGGAACGGGGGCTGCGGCTGGTAGTCTTCTGCTCGATGGCGATGGACGGGCTCAGTCCGTCGATACTGTCCACATCCGGCCGCTCCATCTGGTCGAGGAACTGGCGAGCGTAGGCCGACAGCGTCTCCACGTAACGGCGTTGTCCTTCGGCATAAATGGTGTCGAAGGCCAGCGACGACTTGCCCGAACCGCTGAGGCCGGTGATCACAGTCAGGGTGTTGCGCGGAATCTCGACGTTAATGTTCTTGAGATTATGCTGGCGCGCGCCGCGCACGGTGATGCTGGTAAGTCCCATGGACAATTTGGCCGCGATCCCCTTCCACCGTGTCATCCTGAGCAGGCCCGCGCCGACTTTGAGCGGGCGGTCAAATCGACCCCACAGCTGAAGGATTTCCCCGGCGAATAGCTCCCGAACCGCGGATTCAGCGTGGTGGACCGCTCTGGAAAGTTCAAAAGAGGAGAAGCGCAACTCTACTTACGTATTTTATTTGCCGGCATCAGTGTTGGCAATACCGCCCGCCTTGGGCACGGAGTAAGGTAGCTGCAGGGTAGATAGCCCGATCAGCGGGCTGGATTCAAGCGCGGATTGCCCGTGCCGATGGGGAGTTTCGCGATCCGCCGGAGAGGCATCCGGCAAGTCGTCCGCCGCATCGAAAGAAATGGACTCTATGAACACGTTTCTGCTCTCATTCCTGCTGTTGTTCACCATAATTGCGGCGTTTGTCTTCGGCATCGCCATGGGTTACTGGGTCATTTGCGGGGTGCTGAACTTCTTCAATCCCCGCCGGACGGCGGGCGAGCCATCCCATGCGCCCGCCCTCGCCCATACCCATAGCGGCGACTGAAGCAATCAGTGGCGTTTGGCGAGCTGGTACCGTTGATCCGGCACACCCGCTCAGCTGAGGGTGTTACTTACAGCTGCAGCGACGTGCCCGGTTGCCGCTGCCACCGAAAAAGCAGGCCAGCCCGAACAGGTATCCGAAGTTGTACCAGGCGCCGGTGTTGTGCACCTCGTAGATGTTGAGATCGCTCTTGAACAGCGAGATCACGAACACAAACGGCGCGATAAATCCCTGCCATAGCCCCAGCCAGAACCCGGCGACGGAGACCTTCTCGCCCGGCGCGCCTTTCATATTGTTGGGTCCGGGAGCGCAGCCTGCCAACACCGCGAGTAACAGCAAAACCAGAATGAGTGCCCCGAGTTTCATCGCGCAGCCTCCTGCATCCCTAATACGTGCGAAGGGGCGCAATTGTCTCAGAGCCAGCCTCGACTACAGTTGAAATCTCTTCTTAGCTCTCGATCAGCACGACGACGCCCGTAGCTGAAAATCGCTACAGCACAATCATGGCGCTGAGAAACTCATCGCCACCCAAGCCCAGCGGGTATCAGCTTGTTGCATTTCTTCGCGCTCTTCCTTGATTTTCTGTGGCGAATTGCCTCGGTCCGTTCGAACAACCGTCCGATTTGTTGCGAAATACATCACTGCGGCGGGTGACCGCCGTCACAGCGCCATCTAACCCCAAGCCCCACAATGAAATCGTACTCATGGAACCTATGTGGGTGCAGGGTACTGGCTGACAGTTCGCACAGGCCCGAATTCATCGTCCTTTTACGGAGTAGCAATGAAGAAAGTCATCTTAGCTGTTCTGGTCATTGCAGTAGGCCTGTTCCTGGTTCTTCCGAACCTGGCTTGGGCGCAGCAAGACATCTACAAAGCGAAATGTGCGGGTTGCCACGGTCCGGATGGTAAGGGTACTGCGGCTGGCAAGAAGATGGGAGCTCCCGAGTTCTCGTCCGACAAGGTGCAGAAGGCTTCTGATGCTGAACTCGCCGACTTTATTGAGGATGGCGGGCCCCAGAAGAAGGCTTCGCATGCGTTTGCGGGCAAAGGTGTTAGCCCGGCCGACGCTGCCAAACTGGCTGCCTACGTGAAGACTTTGAAGTAGCTTCACGTTTTCATGGATGTGCATGCTCCTGACCGGCTCCGCTGGGGCCGGTGGGGAGTAGGGCCCTCCCCCGATTGACCGTTGTCGCCTGACGGCGCTGTCCCGCGGCGCCGCTTCCTACCTGCCGAGGTCCGACTGGGCCGCCTGGGCGACGTGGAGAACCTCAATGAGCAAGGGAATTCTTTACGATGCGACCATGTGCATCGGCTGCAAGCAGTGCGAACAGGCCTGCGCAACCGAAAATGGCCTGCCCTATGACGATCGCATCGCTGCGCAAGAGGTAACCTCGGCGCAGAAATACACCACCGTCCTGACCAAAGACGACAAATTCATGCGTAAGTTGTGCATGAATTGTGACGATCCGGCATGCGCCTCCGTCTGCCCGGTGGGCGCGCTCAAGAAGACCGCCCTCGGCCCGGTCACCTACGACAAGAGCCGGTGCATGGGATGCCGCTATTGCATGGCCGCCTGCCCGTTTGGAGTGCCCAAGTACGAATGGGACAAGGCGGTTCCGGGCATCCGCAAATGCGTCATGTGCAGCAAGCGGGTGGCCGCCGGAAAGCCCACCGCCTGTGCGGAGATCTGCCCGACGGGCGCGACCAAGTTCGGCGATCGCGACGAGCTGCTCGAGGAAGCCAAGAAACGCATCCACGACAATCCGGGCAACTATCTGCCCCACATCTTCGGAGACACGGAAGTTGGGAGGCACTTCGGTCATGCTGTTGTCTTCGATCCCGTTCAATATCTTCGGGTTCCGGACCGACCTGACGGAGCGCGCCCTGCCGCTTTACACCTACCAGGTGCTGTCGCGCATTCCGGACTTTGTTCCCTTGTTTGGGACTTTACTGGGCGGCATTTACTGGATCACCCACCGCCGCCAGGACGTTGCCGAATCGGAAGCGAACGAGCAGAAGCATAACGGAGGTGCGCGATGACAGTTCCACGGATTCGCTTCACCTTCTGGAAGTTCGTCTTCCTTCTCATCATGGCGGCCGGCGTTTATTGCACGGTTCTGCGGTTTTACCGCGGACTGGGCGCCTCCACCAATCTCAGTGACCAGTTCCCCTGGGGGCTGTGGATCGGCTTTGACGTGATGTGCGGGGTCATGCTGGCGGCCGGCGGGTTCACCTTGACGGCAGCCGTCGAGATCTTCAACATCAAGCGGCTGCATTCCATCGTTCGGCCCACCATTCTGACCGCATTCCTGGGATATCTGCTGGTTTGCGCCGCCCTGATGTATGACCTTGGGCTGCCGTGGAACATCTGGCACCCGCTGATCATGCGCAACCCGCATTCCGTGATGTTCGAGGTCGCCTACTGCGTGATGTTCTACACCGCAGTGCTGGCGATGGAGTTCTCCCCGATTGTGCTGGAGCACTTCAACCTGCAAAAGCCGTTGCGGATCATCCGCCGGGTGATGGTGGTCTTCGTCATCCTTGGAGTGCTGCTCTCGACCCTGCACCAGTCATCGCTGGGCACGCTGTACCTGATCATGCCCAACAAGCTGCACCCGTTCTGGTACAGCCCGCTGTTGCCCGTCTTCTTCTTCCTGTCGGCAATCGCGGTCGGGCTGGCGATGACCATCTTCGAGTCTTCCATGAGCTCAAAGTACTTTGGCCGCGAGTTGGAGCTATCCATCTTGTGCGACCTGGGACGCGCGCTGGTGGTGGTGCTCGCGCTCTACGGCATCCTCCGCCTCGAGGACCTGTACCACCGTGGAGTCCTCAGGCTGGTGTTCGTGCCGGGATACGAGCAGCGGTTCTTCCTGCTGGAGATTTTCCTCTCGGTGATTGCGCCGCTGGGTCTGCTGCTGGTTCCGAAAATACGGGAGAGCGCCCAGGGGCTCTACCTGGCTGCCGTGCTGACGCTACTCGGCTTCGTCACCAATCGTCTCAACGTCACCATCACCGGAGTCGAAAGCGCGGTAGGAGCACGCTACGCGCCCAAATGGACGGAAGTGGTAATTACCGCCATGTTCGTTGCGCTCGGGTTCGCCATCTTTGGCGTGGTCGCAAAGTACCTGCCTATCTTCCCCGAGGAGAAGGCGCATATCCCGGCACGCCGCGAACCGGAAGTTCGTGCCAGAGAACTCGCGGTGCCCGTCCATGCAGGAGACTGACAACTCGAAAGGGCCCTCGAAAGCACTCGAGGATGCTTTTGTGTTTCATCCGCGGTGGTTCCAACGGATGGGACGCAGCGTCAGCGCCAAGCTGATGGTCTCCATCTTCGTGGTCATGCTCATCATCTTCGCCCTGCTGGGATACTTCAGTATTCAACTCCATCGCAAGCACCTGGAGGCTGCGGCCCTGGTCAGTGCGGAGCAGCAGAGCGAAGTCCTGCGCCGCAGCGCGTCGCATTACATGCTGAACAACGACCGCAACGGCCTCTACGAAATGATGCTCAACATGGCTGACCAGCCGGGCGTGGTGCGTGTCCGCATCATGAACCCGGAAGGGGTGATCAGCTATTCCACTGCCCCCTCCGAGGTCGGCAACATGGTGGATAAAGGCGCCGAAGCCTGCTACGGCTGCCATGCGCAATCGCAGCCGCTGACGCGCCTGAACCGCTCTGACCGTTTTCGTGTTTATCGCGCCGACCATACGCGCGTCCTGGGAGTGATCACGCCGATCGTGAACCAGCCCGCCTGCTCGAATGCGGCCTGCCACGCGCATCCTGCCAGCACGCAAATTCTGGGCGTGCTGGACACGAATCTTTCACTGGCCAAAGTGGACGAAAATCTTCGCCGCGAGCAGCGAGAGATGCTTGCCGGAACCGGGCTTGCCCTGATTGCAGTCGTGTTCCTCAGCGGACTGTTCGTGTGGATCGTCGTCTATAACCCGCTGCGTGAGCTCAAGACCGGCACCGAGCGTATCGCTACCGGGAAGCTGGGCTACCAGATCCCTGTCCACTCACAGGACGAAGTTGGCGAACTGGCGCAATCGTTCAACGCGATGAGCAGCCGGCTGCAGCTGGCGCAAGCGGAAATCACGACCTGGACGCATACGCTGGAAGAGCGCGTTGACGAGAAGACGCGCGAACTGAAGCAGGCACACCAGCGAATGCTGCACGTCGAGAAGATGGCCACCATCGGCAAGATGGCCGCCGTCGTGGCCCACGAAATCAATAACCCGCTCTCCGGCATTCTGACCTACTCCCGGGTAGTGAAGCGCTGGATCCAGAACCAAGCCGCCAGCGCGCCGCGAAACGAGGAGATGCAGGGCTCGCTTGACCTGATCGCCAGCGAAAGCAAGCGTTGTGGTGAGCTGGTGAAGAACCTGCTGAGCTTCTCGCGGGTCTCGCCGATGAACCTGGAGTGGTGCGATCTCAGCCAGGTTATTGACCGTTGCGTTCGCCTGGTGCAGCACAAGATGGAAATGGCCGGCATTCAGCTCAACCTGGATCTGGCGTCCGACCTGCCTCCGGTACATTGCGACCCGGCGCTGATCGAGCAGGTCGTACTGGCCATGGTGATCAACGCCATCGACGCCATGCCGCACGAAGGCAATCTATGGATCAGCACGCGCATCAATGCGCCCTGGATCGAACTCATCATTCGTGACGACGGCATCGGAATTCCGCCCGAGCACCTGCCCCACATTTTCGAGCCTTTCTACACCACCAAGGAGTCGGGTGGTTCAGGCCTCGGTCTGGCCATCAGCCAGAACATTGTGGAGCGTCACGGCGGGAACATCGAACTGAACTCCGTCGTGGGACAGGGAACTACTTTCAAGATTGTGTTGCCAATTGACAGCCAACTTCCCGCGGTGGCAAGCGAAGCCGACCGCGCGGCGGCTGAAGTGAGGTAGAAGGATGAACCAAGGCAAACTGCTAATCGTTGACGATGAACTCAGCGTGCGCGACTCGCTGGCCAAGTGGTTCGCGGAAGAGGGATATGAGGTGGTTACCGCGGAGAACGCCAACGAGGCCTTAACGCGCGTTGCCGAGCAGACCTTCGACGTCGGGCTCGTGGACATCAAGATGCGCGGCACCGACGGCATTGAGCTACAGCGCCGCCTGCACGAAATCTATCCCGACATGCTGGTCATCATCATGACAGGCTACGCGTCGGTGGAGACGGCGATCGCCGCACTTAAGAACGGCGCCTATGACTACGTCAACAAGCCGCTCGATCCCGACGAGATCGCGCACTTGATCGCCAAGGCGATGTCGCACCGCCGCACTCAGCAGGAAAATGTCCGGCTGAAAGAAACGGTCGCCGAGATCACCCACCCTCCGACATCATCGGGCAGAGTGCGGCCATGAAGAGGGTTTTCGACGCCATCGAAACGGTGGCGCCCACCGATGCCACGGTACTGGTCACGGGCGAAAGCGGCACCGGGAAAGAGTTGGTCGCGCGTGCCGTCCACGCCGGCAGTTCGCGCCGCTTTCATCCCCTGGTCGTTATCCACTGCGGCGCGCTCACTGAAACGTTGCTGGAGAGCGAGCTCTTTGGCCACGAGAAGGGCGCGTTTACCGGCGCGCAGTATCGCAAGAAGGGCAAGTTCGAGATCGCCGAAGGCGGTACGGTATTTCTCGACGAGATTGGGGACATCAGCCTGAAAACTCAGACGGACCTGCTGCGCGTGTCTGCAGGAGCGCGAGATTACGCGGGTCGGCGGGAACCAGACCATTAAGGTTGATTTTCGCGTCGTGGCGGCCACCAATAAGAACCTGGAGCAACTGATCGAGGAGGGGAAATTCCGGCCCGATCTTTTCTACCGGCTGAACGTTTTTCATATCGAGATTCCGCCGCTGCGCGAACGCCGGGAGGACATTCCTCAACTGGTGGACCACTTCGTGCGCAAGTTCTCTCGCGAGATGAGCAAGAAGATCACCCGGGTTTCACCCGCCGCCATGAACAACCTGCAGCAATACAACTGGCCGGGCAATGTCCGCGAGTTGGAGAATGCGGTCGAGCGCGCCATGGTGGTCGCGCAGGAGCCGGAATTGCGCGAACAGGATTTCACGCTGAAGGTGAAGAACGGCTCGGCCGCTGCCCTGGGCGATGTTCGCAGCCTGGAAGACGCGGAGCGCGCGCACATCCTGCGCGTTCTGGAGGAATGCGGCGGCAACCAGACGCGGGCTGCCGAAGTGCTCGATATTGACCGCGTAACGCTGCACCATAAATTGAAGAAGTACGGCTGGAACCGGAAAGAGAAAGAGGAGTTAGCGGCTAGCAGCTAGGGCTCATTGTAAATGCCAGTATCGGTGAAAGGCGTTACCTCAGGGGCTAAAGCCCGGCGTTTATCGCGCCCACAGCGGCACGGCTGAAGCCGTGCCCTTTCAAAACGGATTTATGGGATAGCTTGGTATTGCTAATTGCTAATTGCTGCTTGCTACTTGTATGAAGAAATTGCAACTGCTGCCGGTGGGTACTGTGGACGCTCGGCTGCTCGAATGGTTGCGGCAGCAGCTCTACGACAAGTTTCGTGTGCCGGCGGAGGTCCTTTCGCCGGCGCTCGATCCATCCTTCGCCTTGCATGCCGAGCGTCAGCAATATCACTCCTCCGAAATTCTGGCCAGCGTGCAGCGTTACATCAACAGCAGCACCTGGCGATTGCTGGCGGTGACCGACCTCGACCTCTACATCCCGATTCTGACTTTTGTCTTCGGAGAGGCGCAGTTGGGAGGGGCGAGCGCAGTGGTTTCCTATCACCGCTTGCGGCAGGAATTCTACGGACTGCCTGCGGATGTTGATATCCTTGCCAACCGCCTGCTGATCGAGGCCGTCCACGAACTGGGACACACCGTGCGCCTCACCCACTGCCAGGATTATCGCTGTGCCATGGCGCCGTCGCACGCCGTCGAATGGATTGACATCAAGGACAGCGGCTTCTGCGAAGACTGCCTCGCGCGGGCGCTGCAAGCTGTCTAGCGGGGTAGCTGGTCCGAGTGCGGTCAATGTATCGATGCTCCCCAATGACCCGTGCTGTCCTACAATGGCTTTGTGACGGAGAACCCAAAACGCGCGCTGTTGGTTATTGACGTCCAGAATGAATACTTCACGGGCAAACTGCCGATTACCTATCCCGCCGGCAGTCTGGCGAACGTGCTGAGTGCCATGGATGCGGCGCGCGATCATGGGGTGCTGGTGGTCGCGATTCAGCACGCGTCACCGCAGGCTGACGCGCCCGTCTTCCGCAAAGGGAGCAAGGAATGGGAGCTGCATGCGGAAGTGGCGGCGCGGCCGCATGATGCACTCATCCACAAGTCGCTGCCCGGCAGTTTTACCGGCACGGAGCTCGAGACGTGGCTGCGCGAGCGCGGCGTGGAAACGGTTGCGATTTCCGGCTACATGACCCAGATGTGCTGCGACACGACTGCACGACAAGCCATGCACCTCGGCTTTGGCGTGGAGTTTCTGTCCGATGGAACCGGCACGTTGGCAATCCAGAACGAGGCGGGCGCGGTCTCCGACGAGGAGCTGCATCGGGCAATTTTAGTAACGCAGCAGATGCGATTCAGCCGCGTCATGAAAACAGGCGACTGGATAAAACAGTTGTAAACCGGTAGGTGCCTGCCCACAGGCGGGGGAGGCTGAAGATGGGCTTCGTTAACTGTTACGCGGACGCTAACCGTGCGGACGCATACGCGACGCTCGAGTTCGCCAACACCTATTACCTTGCGTACCGTGACCTGCCCGCGATTCTGGCTGAGTACGTAACCGGAACCAGGGCGCTGGACTTCGGTTGCGGCGCCGGCAGGTCAACCAGGTTTCTGCGGACACTCGGGTTCGAAGTGACCGGAGTCGATGTCTCAGAGGACATGCTGCGCATCGCGCGCGGCATGGACCCTGTCGGCGACTACCGCCTCCTGCCAGGTGACAATTTCGATGAACTTGGGGTCGGGACCTTCGACCTCGTACTCTCCGCTTTCACCTTTGACAACATTCCGGGGGCGATCAAGGTAAGAATTTTTTGCGATCTCGCAAAACTGCTGACGTCGAACGGGACCATCGTTAGCCTGATTTCATCGCCCGAAATTTACACACACGAATGGGCTTCCTTTTCGACCAGGGATTTCCCGGAGAACGCCTCGGCTCGAAGCGGTGAATGTCGTGCGCATCGTGGTCACAGACCACCAGGATGGAAGGCCGGTCGAAGACATCCTCTGGACCGACGAATCGTATCGGGCGGTGTATCGGGAGGCGAGTCTGGACGTCATCCAGGTCTTGAAACCGCTGGCAAGAGGTGACGAGTCATACGCGTGGGTGAACGAAACCACGATCCCCCCGTGGGTGATTTACGTGTTGAGACGAGTGACGTAGCTTGCTAGATACGTGATTCAATGGGACTGGAACAACATCGTCGATGCCCACGAAGATTACAAATCGCTGCAAGTTGGATATGCAGCACCGGTTGCGCCCCTTGAAGAGAGGTTGAAAATGTACGCACGTAATGCCCATTTCCGCGTGAAGTCCATCAACATGGCGGCTGAGTTCGCCCAGACACTCGAGAACGAGGTCCTTCCTTACTTCGCAAGCAGGAAGGTTTCAAGGGCGAAATCACGTTGTCAAATCCCGGCAATCTGGAACGGATTTCCATGAGTCTGTGGGAGAACAAGAGCCAGGCAGAAGCCTACGACGCCAACGTGTATCCACAAGTGCTAAAGATTCTGGCAAAGGTGATTGATGGGACGCCCAAGATTCGGACATTTGAGGCCGTCGCCTTAAACCTCGATCACGGCACTGCAACCTAGCGCCAGAGTTCTTGCTTGCTCTTCATGGCGCAGCACTCGCAATGCGCCCTCCACCAGCGCCTGCAGTTCGTCTTCGCCCGGATAGACGACGATGGGGGCGATCCAACTTACGTATTCACTCAGCACCGAGACCAGACGCTGGGAATGCGCCATGCCGCCGGTGAAGAGCACAGCGTTCACGCGTCCGTGCAGGACGGCCGCCATCGCCCCAATCTCCTTCGCGATTTGGTAGACCATGGCATCGAACACGGTTTTGGCCTTTGCCTCACCACTCGCAATGCGGCGCTCCACCTCCATCAGGTCTTTCGTGCCAAGATAGGAGTACAGTCCGCCGTCGCGGAAGAGCAGTCCTTCCACTTGCTTCTGCGTGTACTTGCCGCTGAAGCACAGGTCGACCAACTGCATTGCCGGAACTCCGCCGGCTCGCTCCGTGGAAAATGCTCCTTCTTCGCGCGAATTGGTGACGTCCACCATGAGGCCGTTCTCGTGCGCTGAAACCGAAATCCCGCTGCCCAGGTGCGCCACAATCAGCCGCAGGGACTCGTAGCGTTCGCCGCGCTCGCGAGCATAACGCTTGGCCACCGCCTTGGAATTCAAGGCATGGGACAAACATTGCCGCTCCAGCAGCGCCGATCCCGACAGGCGCGCAAACTCCGGCCACTCGTCCACGCTGACCGGATCAACCACGTAGGCTGGTATGCCGGCCTTTTGCGCGATGTCGTAGGCCAGGAAAGCGCCCAGGTTGGCAGCATGTTCACCACGCCTGGCCAGTCGCAACTCCTCCAGCATTTCCTCATTCACAATGTAGGTGCCGCTGGCCAAAGCGGGCAGAAGGCCGCCACGTCCCACCACCGCATGAAGCTCGCGGACGTTGTGTCCCGCCTCGATAAGTGCAGCTTCGATCTGTGCAGAACGAAATTGCTGCTGATCAAGAACCGGACGTCCATGGAACTGCGCCATCTCGGCGTCGGAGTGCCGGATGTTCTTGACGAAGTCGGGGCGCTCGTTCACGTAGAGAGCCATCTTCGTGGAAGTGGAGCCGGGGTTGATCGCCAGAATCCTGAATTCACCGGACGGCAAAGATCACCCCCAGGGCGATGGAGTTTACCTTGTCATCCACGCTCTCCACCCGCGATGGAATCAGGATTGGGACCCTCGCACCGGCCACCACGTGCGCGCACTGCGAGCCGCCCAGGTACTTCACCGATTTTCCCAGCAGGTTGCCCGCCTCGATGTTGGGGACCACCATGCAGTCGGCGTGACCAGCCACCGGATGCTCGATGCCCTTCGCCTGCGCCGCCGACTCCAGAAGTGCGCAATCGAGGGCAAGCGGGCCGAAGATCTCTACGTCACCGAACTGACCGGCTTCGCCCATCGCGGTGAGCTCTCGGGCATCCACACTCGATGGCACCGACTCGCTGACCGCTTCGGTGGCGCTCATGAGCGCGATCTTGGGACGCGCCAGTCCCAGGGAACGCATGACCTCGATGGCGTTCTGCACGATCTGCTTCTTCTGCTCCAGGTTCGGCAAAACATTCAGCCCGCCATCGCTGATACCGACCAGCCTGACCCCACCCGCGAGCCTGTCCTCATAGAGGAGCACGTCGCTCAACAGACGTCCCGTCCGCAGTCCTGCCTGTTTGTCGAGCACGGCCCGCAGAAGTTCATCGGTGCGGAGATGACCTTTCAGCAAGAGGTCCACGTGGCCATCGCGCGCCATCTGGGTGGCGACGGCTGCGGCATCATCCGCGCTGACAAACTCTGCCCCGGCGAGCAAGCCAGAGAGCCCGAGCGCCTCCGCTTTGGCGCGGATTTTTCGCTCGTTGCCAATCAGCACCGGAACGGCAATCCCGAGACGCAGCGCGCCATCGGCTGCGGTGAGGGCAACCTCGTCGTCAGCCGCTACGACCGCAACCCGCTTGGGACCCAGCGGCTGAGCGCGCTGCCGGAGTTCGGCAAAGTTCGCTATTTCGTGTTTGATATGTGCAGCAGTGAAGATCATGCCCGATTCTCGCCCGGTCGAGCACTACGTTGCAGTGAGCCGGGTCACACAGTAGCGCCCACGCCGCGCCGTTGCGTGGATCGGGACAAAGGACAGCGCGGGGCTGCTCACGTGAGACACGCCCGGAATCCTTGCGCCAGTCGAGGGTTGCTTTGCGCCCATTGCGGAAACTGCCGGTGGCGTTGATTAGCCCGTCGTGAAGTGTCCCTGTGAGTTCGATCGTTGCCAGTGGGGAGCCGTCGGCCTTTTGGCTGTGCATCTCAATCTTGACCTCCCCGGACGTCCCCACGTCGCCCGCCAGGAACATCGTGACCCCGTCGTCATTCCTCATCGGCCACTGGCCGGCGATTTTGCCCCCGCGGATGGTCCCTTCGGCGTGATAGCACCGCTCCGGCAATTTCGGCGTCTGGGCGTAACAGATTGGCCCGGAATAAACCCCCTCGTACGGTCCTGCGCTTACGGCGGATGTCGCCGCTCCACCACCCGCGTTGTGTGGTGTGGGCCCGTGAGGGGTAGCAGGGTGGGGCGCGGCTGCTGCCATGGCCTCAGGCCCACCGGCCGGCCGAGTGGCGCCGGCGGGAGCGGCGGGGCCAGACTTTCCGGTGACCGGCTGAGCCACGCTCGCCGCCGGTTGAGGCTGCTCCGTTGTGGCTCTGACGCGCTTTCGCAGCTTCACGCGGTGTCACCTCTGCCGGGGCCGCTGCAGCCATCGCGCGGGCACGCTCTGCTTTGCTCCGCTCATTGACGCTATAGGCCCAAAAGCCGCCGCCTGCCAGCAACAGCAGCAGCAAACCAGCAGCGATCCACTTCGCCGAACCGCTCCTGGCCTCAGAAGGGTTGGGCGAGGGAAGAGCGCCGTGCCCCTCGGCTTCCGTGATGGAGAACGTTCGGATCGGTTGCTGGATGTTCTTATAACTCCTCTCGCCCAGCGACTGGAACGAGAGCGACAGCTTGTTGCGTATCTGGTCGTGAACGCTCCCGGAAATGACAGATTCCCCCGGGCTCTGCCGCCGTCTGCAAGCGCGCGGCGACGTTGACGCCATCTCCCATAAGGTCCTCGCCCTGGACCATGACGTCACCCAGGTTGATCCCGATGCGGAACCTCACCTGGCGGGAGGGCGGCAACTGATCGTTGCGCGTGCGCAGAGCCGCCTGGATGTCGGTCGCGCACCGCACCGCTTCCACCGCGCTGCCGAACTCTGCCAGGATCGCATCCCCGGCCGTATTGAAAATGCGTCCGCGGTGCTCCATCACCAGAGACTCGAACACTTTCTTGTGACCGCGAAAGGTCCGCAGAGTCTGCTCCTCGTCCTCGCCCATCAGACGGCTGAATTCGGCAACATCCGCCGAAAGAATGGTCGCTAGCTTACGTACCAGCTGCCCGCTAGGGCTATCGAATTTGTCGGGCACTTGCGTCACTCCACAGACGGGGTTGCCGCGTATGATAGCACCGCTGTTACACGATCATGGAAAGTACCGTAGCCGCCACGGCAGATTGGGTGGCAGCGGGAAACAACGGGCGTCACTCGGAGGAGAGGACTCCCACAGGCTCGACCGTCGCTGCGGCGATGGGCGCGCGGGATGCCCGTTGCCGGTCATGATGGGCGAATCGTATGGCCGACGACATGTCCTGCGAGGGTTTTTCGATGGTGCGATAGACCAATGACGCCACCAGCACAGAAGCCACCACGCCGACCACATCCAATACTCCGATATAGCTGCCGGAGTAAGGCAGCCAATGCGAGAGACAGCCAATCACAGCGACACCGATAGGCAAATGCAGCAGATACACCGAATAGCTCGCATCGCCCAAGGGGTTCAGGGCGCGCAGTTCCAAAGTGGAGAACGCGATGAGCAGTCCGGTCGCCACCGAGACTCCCGCGACGATCCCAGCAATCGGACCGCGCATGGCAAACGCCATCACCGCAATCAGTCCCAGCATCTCGCCCAGCCCAATCAAGCGCGCGCGGTACTGAAACACGAAAACGCCCACCAGGAAAATCGGAACGCTGTGAAAGACCAATTGAGTTTGAGGAACCACGAAGTAGAGCGCTGTCATGGCCGCGATTCCTGTGAACCGCGCCACCGCGCTCCGACTCGCCAATAGGGGAAGCATCAGCCCGGCCAGCAGGTACCATTGAAATTCAATGGCCAGCGTCCAGTACACAACACTGAACCAGGGCACACCGGCCAGGTCGTTCAGGTACGCGAAATGCAGCAGCAGGCTTCGCCCGGTGACCGTTAGCGCCGGAAGGTGAAACATCGGCGCCAGCACGAAGTTTGTGGCCAGGATCGTCACGACAATAGATGCCAGGTAGGGCGGATACAAACGCACGCAGCGCTTCAGCAAAAAACGAGGGTAATCGCGCAGGACATACTTTCCCCGATACAGGCTCCAGGGAATGACGAACCCGGAAATAACGAAGAAAATGTGGACGCCCAGGTAGCCGTACTTTCCCGACAGGCTGAGATATTTGCCCTGCCCGGCCACGAAGTGGCCCCACGCTACAAAAAGCGCGGCAAATGCCCTTAGCGCATTGATCACGCCAATGCGTTGGTTTGGGTCCTGGATGTGCATTGTCCTAACTATGATAAATGGAGCGCTCCGCCGGGCCTCAATCGTGCGTCACTGAAGGGTGTGACGGATGAACCTGGATGCTCTCTCTTTCACTTCGCCGGAGTCTTGTCCTGCTGCGCACGCCCAGCACTCAAGCTCTGCCGGAAACTTGCCGTGGAAATCGTCTTTATGCATGGTGATCAGGTGGCCACAAGCCAGATACAAGTGGACCAGAACGCCTTCTGATACCACGCGCACGACTGCCCGCACCATCTTTGGTTTCGTGGCCACGTATTTCCTTGTAATCGGCTAAGCAACGACCCGTGGAAAAAGGATGACGCAGATTGTGCGGTTCCACTTCCGCAAAGTCAAGCGCCCCCGGTCGGCCTTGACAAGCCGGTTCAGCCTGGGTCATAATATGACCGAGAGTCGAATATGACCACTAGTCTACAGTCTACCGGCAAGATGCCCGCGCCCGCCAACCCCGGACGCCGCGAGCGCAAGCGGGCCGAAACTCGCGAGCGCATCTTTCGCGCAGCCCTGGAGCTGTTCGCGCAGCAGGGCTTCTTCGAAACCACGGTGGAGGAGATCACCGAAGCTGCCGACGTCGGCAAAGGGACCTTCTTCAACTACTTCCCCAGCAAGGAGCACGTACTCGGCATGCTGCACGAAGTGCAGCTCAGTAAAGTGGCGCAAGCCGAGGCCACGGCGAGAAGCAGCAAGCTTCCGATTCGCGAGGTCTTGCGGCAGTTCATGCGCAGCATCGCCGAGGAGCCGGCACGAAGCCAACTGCTGGCCCGCGGGCTGCTGGCTACCGTCTTCACCAACGATGCGATCCGGGAGCTGCTGGTCAACACAATGGCTCGCGGACGGGATTCTCTGGAAGCAATCCTTGCGCTGGGTCAGGAGCGTGGCGAGGTCCGCCGCGACCTTCCCCTAGAAGCAATGGCACGCACCTTTCAGCAGAACGTGATCGGAGCGGTCATGCTATGGAGCCTGAATCCGCCATCCAGCCTGGCAAAACGCATTGACACGGCGTTCGAAATTTACTGGTCGGGGATCAGCCCAGTTGCGAAGAGACCATACGGAGAGCAGGCCATGAAACGCGGATTTTTCATTCTCCTTCTGATCGTGGGAGTAGCGGCGGGCGCGTACTACTTTTACTTCCGTCCCCGTTGGGCGGAGAAGCCGGCTGATGCCAATGTGCTGAAGGTGTCGGGCAACATCGAGACGCATGAGAGTGTTGTCGGCTTCAAGGTACAGGGAAGAATCGCCAAGTTGCCGGTCGAGGAAGGTCAATGGGTTGAGCAGGGCGCGCTGCTGGCGCAGCTCGACACCGACGACTACCGCCAGCAGGTCGCCATGGACGAAGCCAACGTCGGCGTGCAGCGGCGTCAACTTGAGCTGGGACTGGCCGGGACCCGCCGCCAGCAGTTAGAGGTCGCTGAAAAGACCCTGGAAGATGCGAAGGCCGACCTGGCGCAGAAGAAGCTGGATTTCAAGCGTGCCGACTATCTCTATCGTGAAGGGAGTGGGTCCTCAGGACACGCGTGACCAGGCGGAGACCAATCTCGTGCGTGCGCAGGCCACCGTGGACCGGGCGGCCCAGGACTATGACCAGGCGGTCGAGGGCACGCGCAAGGAAGAGCTTGCCGTCACGCGCGCCGACCTGGTGCAGGCCGAACAGAAGCTTCAGTTGTCGCGCATCAGCCTGGAGTACACCACGCTGCTCGCTCCGAAGTCGGGCGTGGTCCTGGTTCGGCAGGCAGAACTCGGTGAAGTTGTCGCGCCCAACACTCCGGTCGTTACCCTCGGCGACCTCGATCATGTTTGGGTGCGCGCGTATGTCAGCGAGACCGATCTCGGCCACATTCGCTTCGGGCAGCCGGCGGTCGTCCGCATCGACACCTATCCCGGCAAGACCTATCCCGGGCGCATCTCGTTCATATCGGACAAGGCCGAGTTCACGCCCAAGAGCGTGCAGACATTCAAGGAGCGGGTCACGCTCGTGTACCGGATCAAAATCGACGTCGAAAATCCCAATCACGAGTTGAAGCCCGGCATGCCCGCGGACGCGGAAATCCAACTCAGCTCCAACAGCAACAGCGCTGCAACTCAGCGATGAACGACACACCCCAATTCGCGCTCGTCGCCAACGGGCTGACGAAAAGCTTTCCCGGCATCCGGGCGGTTGACCATGTCAGCTTCGACGTGAGCGCCGGTGAGATCTTCGGCCTGGTGGGGCCCGACGGTGCAGGCAAGACGACCACCCTGCGCATGCTGGCCGGCGTCATGCCGCCCGACGATGGCGCGGCCACCGTGGCGGGCTTCGACGTGGTGCACGATCCCGAGGGCGCAAAGCACCACCTCAGCTACATGCCGCAGCGCTTCGGGCTCTACGAAGACCTGACCGTGGACGAGAACATCCGCTTCTATGGCGATCTGTTTGGAGTGAACAAGAGCGAGCGGCGGGAGCGTTCGGCCCAACTCCTCGAAGCGGCGGGGATGAGCGAATTCCGCAAGCGGCTCGCCGGCAAACTTTCCGGCGGGATGAAGCAGAAGCTGGGTCTGGTCTGCGCCCTCATTCATCACCCCAAGGTCATTCTGCTGGATGAGCCGACCACCGGCGTGGACCCCGTGTCGCGCCGCGACTTCTGGCGCATCCTCTACAACCTGGCCGCCGAAGGCGTCGCCATCCTCACTTCCACCGCGTACCTGGACGAAGCCGAACGCTGCCACCGCGTTGCACTGATGCACCAGGGCAAACTGCTCTTCCTCGATACCCCCACCAGTCTCAAATCGCGTTTTGGAAAAGGGGTGCTCGCCGTCACCTCGTCCGACCCTCGCCGATTGAAGGAGGAATTAGAGAAAGCCGAAGGCATTTCCAGTCTCGTTCTTACCGGCGATGGCGTGCACATCGTGGTGGATGACGCGGCGCGGCGCATCCCGGAGCTGACTGCGAGCCTCAACACTCATCAGGTTCCTTTCGATGAAATGCGCCAGGTCATCCCCACCATCGAAGACCTTTTTGTCGACGCCGTAACCAGCGGCAGAGAAGACGCGGTCCGATGAACACCGATAGCCGCTCCGTCGTGGTGGAAAACCTGGTGAAACGCTTCGGCGATTTCACGGCGGTGGACCACGTCAGCCTGGAAACGCGTAGCGGGGAGATCTTCGGCTTTCTCGGCCCTAACGGCGCCGGCAAGTCCACCACCATCCGCATGCTCTGCGGGCTGCTGACTCCCACCTCCGGACGCGCCATCGTCGCCGGCTTTGACGTCGCTCGCGACCCGGAATCCGTGCGCCAGAACATCGGCTACATGTCGCAGAAGTTTTCCCTGTACAACGACCTGAGGGTGATTGAAAACCTGCGGCTCTTCGCCGGTCTTTACAATGTGCCGCGCAAGCTGGTGAACGAGCGCATCGCCTGGGCGCTGCAGATGGCCAATCTTACCGGCCAGGAAAAGATCATCACCGGCACTCTGCCGGGAGGATGGAAGCAGCGGCTGGCGCTGGGCTGCGCCGTGCTGCACCGGCCGCCCATCATTTTTCTCGACGAGCCTACTTCCGGCGTGGATCCCATCTCGCGCCGCCAGTTCTGGGACCTCATCCACCAGATGGCGGGCGAAGGGGTCACGGTTTTCGTCACCACGCATTACATGGAAGAGGCCGAGTACTGCAATCGGCTGGCGCTTATCTATCGCGGCCGGATGGTCGCTCTGGGTACGCCTACCGAACTGAAGCAGAAATCCATGAAGGGCGAACTGTTGCTGGTGGAATGCGAACCGCTCGGTCCAGCGGTGGAAGCGCTGCAGTCCGCGCCCGGCGTGCTCGACGCCGCCGTCTTTGGCAACGCTCTCCATCTCGTGGTTCCCGCTGCCGGACCGGCGATCCCGGAGATTACGAACTACCTGAGCAGCCGCAGCATCAAGGTGACGAACGTCGAGCAAATACGGCCCAGCCTTGAAGACGTGTTCGTCTCCCTGACCACCGAACAGGACCTCTCCAGAAAGGGTGCGGCCTAGTCATGAACCTCAAGCGCCTGGCGGCCGTGGCAGCAAAGGAGATCATCCAGATCCGCAGGGACGTCCGCAGCCTGATCATCGTCATCGCCATGCCGATCATCCTGGTGCTGCTCTTCGGCTATGGCGTGAACCTCGATCTGAAGCACCTGCCGATTTACGTTTTCGATCGCGAAAGCAGCCAGAGCAGCCAGGACTTGCTGAAGCGTTTTCAGTCCAGCGAGTACTTCCACGTGGCGAAAGCAGTTAACTCGTACCCCGAACTGGTGCAGGCAATCGACAGCAGCCGCGCCATCATGGGTCTCATCATCCCGCATGATTTCACCGAGAAGCTGCGCGCCGGCGGCCCGGTTGACGTGCAGGCGCTGATCGACGCGACCGATGACAACTCGGCCAACGTGATCATCGGATATACCCAATCCGTGCTGCAGGGTTATTCCTCCGACCTCCAGGTGGAATGGAGGGAGCGGAGAGGGCTTCCCCGGCAGCCAATGCCGCTCTCGGTTGAAGTCCGCACCTGGTACAACGAGGACCTGGAAAGCAGCGCGTTCATTATTCCCGGCGTGCTGGCGCTGGTGATGTCCGTGATCGGCGCCTTCCTCACCTCGCTCACCGTCGCGCGCGAATGGGAGCGCGGCACCATGGAGCAATTGATCTCGACTCCCGTCAGCGCGCTGGAGATCATGCTGGGAAAGCTCTTGCCTTACTTCGCCATCGGCATGGTGGATGTCGGCTTGTGCGCCGCTCTGGCGCTGTACTGGTTCCAGGTGCCGTTCCGGGGAGAGTTTCTCACGCTATTCGTCAGCTCGGCTCTGTTCCTAATCGTCGTGCTCTCGTTGGGGTTCTTTATCTCGGTCATCGCGAAAAACCAGTTGGCGGCCAGCCAGATCGCGCTTATCGCCACTTTTCTTCCGGCATTTCTGCTCTCCGGGTTTCTGTTCGCCATTGAGCAGATGCCGGTGTTCATCCAGTACGTCACGCGGTTGATCCCCGCGCGCTACTACGTCTCGGCGCTGAAGAAGATCTTTCTCAAAGGCACTCCCACGGGAATGCTCTACCCGGATTTGCTGCCGCTATGCGCGTTTGCCGTCGTTCTGGTGGTGGTAGCTACGCGCTCATTCCACAAAAGGCTGGCTTAGGAGAATGCAATGCTGGCGCGCTTGAAACAGATGCTCATCAAGGAGTTCATCCAGGTCTTCCGGGACAAGCGCACCCGCTTCGTGCTGTTCGGCCCACCCATCATTCAAATGCTGATCTTCGGCTACGCGGCGACTTACGAAATACGCAACGTGCCCACCGCCATCCTGGACCTCGATCACACCCAGGAGAGCCGCGAACTGGTCTCCCGCTTCTCTTCGAGTCCGTACTTCCTGGTGGAGCGTCAACTGACGAACCGCGGCCAGATTGTGGATTTGATTGATCGCGGAGAGGTGGTGGTTGCACTGCAAGTCAATCCGCAATTCGCCGAGAACCTGCGCAAGGGGCAGACGGCGTCGGTGCAGGCCGTCGTGGACGGCACCAACTCCAATACCGCGCTGATCGCCGCCGGATACGTCGGCCAGATTTCCCAGAACTTCGCCCAGGATTATCAGCGCGACCGCATGCAGCGATTGTCACCGATGCTGGTTGACATTGTGCCTCAAGTCGAACTGCAGCAGCGTCCCTGGTACAACATGGACCTGAAGAGCCGCTGGTTCTTTGTGCCGGGCGTCATCGGCAGCCTCACGCTGGTGCTGGTGACCACGCTTACAGCCTTCGCCGTGGTGCGGGAGCGCGAGATCGGCACCCTCGAGCAGATCATGGTGACCCCGATCCGTCCCTGGGAATTCATCCTCGGCAAGACGCTGCCCTTTTTCCTGATTGGACTGCTGGACGTGGGACTGATCGCCACCATCGGGACCCTGTGGTTTCAGGTGCCCTTCCGCGGCTCGATATTCGTGCTGCTGGTGGGCACGGTGCTGTTCCTGATATGCATGCTGGGCGTGGGACTGTTCATCTCTACCGTGTCCTCCACCCAGCAGCAGGCCATGGTGACCGCGTTCTTCTTCATCATGCCGGCCATTACCTTCTCCGGCTTTGGATTTCCCATCAGCACCATGCCGCAGTGGCTGCAGTGGCTGACCTACCTCGACCCGCTGCGCTACTTCCTGATCGTGCTGCGCGGCGTGTACCTGAAGGGCGTGGGGTTCTCCGTCCTGCGCCCGCAGATGCTGGCTATGGCCGTCCTTGGGGTGGCCCTGCTGACCATCAGTGTCTTCCGCTTCCACAAAGCTCTGGACTAGCGGCTTGGGGAAGAGAAAAGCCGGAGCTTGTGGCTCCGGCTTTGCGTACCGCTCGCAATACAGAAATCGAGTTACGCTCTCAGCTTTCGGCGCACCAACGCCCCCACTCCGAGGAGCCCGGAGCCAAGCATCACCATCACGCCGCTAGGCTCTGGAACTGGGGCCGGTATCGGAGGACCGCCCTGGTAGACGATATGGTCCGAGCCCCCGCCGGTGGTTATGAGCGGGTCACCGAAGCTTCCCGAGAGACTCGAGTTGCCAAGGGGCGCGCTGTGCAACGAGGAAAGGACGTTTTGCCCGAGAAGCCCCAAGCCGGAGCCGGTCGTGGATCCGGCATCCAAAGGAGTGCCTATCTGAATCGGACCGGCCATCACCGGTGCGACGAAGCACAACAACGCAGCAAGAGACAACACAGCAAAGCGCATTTTCATCACCCCACCTCTTCTGCAAGAACGGTGGCTACTGAAAGAGTCACCTAGCTGGCTTTCCAATCTGACGACGCGCCGACTAACGCGCTAAACGACGAAATGCAATTTGAGTTCCTAAGCTAAAATATTGAAAGCACAACAAGAATCTGCAGCCTACTGTTCACAATGTGCAACCGTTTGCCATCGAAGCACTACTGATTTTCCATTTATACATCTAAAGTGCTACGCTAAGTTGCGCGCTTGGATGGGCATAAACTTGATAAGTAATTCTTCTTTATGGTGTTGGAGCCGTCATGAGTATAGCGCTTTTAGGCTATTCTGCAAGATCGAGTGGCGGAGGGACTGACTGACCTCTCCTGCAAGCTCCGGTTCTCCGGGGTTGAAAGTGCGATCTCAGGTCGCACACAGGTGAGCGTTCACGCCGTCTCTCTGGAGGACGAAATAAGAGCCCAGCGATTCATCGCTGGGTAGAGGGTTTATGGGAAGCCGAGTCCCGTGGGGACGGCACAAAACCATCTTCCGTAAAGCGGACGCTGCGAGGTCCACACATAATTTGGCTCCCGCCCTTCGCCCAAAGGCAGGCGAAAGGGCGGGGCACCCGGCAATTAGCAATCGGGACTAGGTATTTGTTGAAACATCACCCTCATCAAGCCGTTCTTGGGTCGCCCCCTTGATGTAGCCAGTTATTTTTAAGATTTCATATGTCGGCTTCTGGACGACAGTTCCCTTTACCTTCTGCCGTTCGAGCAAATCCACCGTCAGAAGATCAGACTGATTCAGCCTCTTCTGGCCGTTAGCAACTTCGTCAAGAAATTCTCTATCCTTAATCGTTGCAGTGATAATTTCGTCCCCCCGCCAGAACGACCAATCTTTTGGATCGTCGCCAAAAGCTCCGCGTTTAGGATTAAGAAAAACACCATGCTGAACGTTTCTGTGACCGTTTCTTTGGGGTTGTCTGTTGGAAGGGGGAAGGATTAACGAACTCTTTCAGGTTTGGAACTTCACTCCGCTCGAACTTGACCGCCGTGCTTTCATCGTCCTTGAGGTATGTTTTCACATCCTCAATGTTCGGCTGCGCCTCAAGGGGATCAACGTAGATTTTGAAGATGTTGTTTGTGATTGACGAATTCTGAAGCAGAGTATTGGTGGAGCGGTCTATCGTTATACTTCTGTCATCGACGGTCGTAAGCCTAAACTCTCCGGGCTGAATCTCCTCAACCGATTTCGGACGGCCACGCAAGAACTTCATGGCCTTTACAGCCCCAAAGACCGTGGCTCCCGTGCCTCCGGCGATCAAGCCAATGATTTCGAGAAGAGTTTTGAGTTGCTCTAGGGACTGGGGTGTGAAAAAGTCGAGCAGTTGCTTAAGATTAGAGTCGGGGAACACCGACAAGTCAACGATGAACGACCCGTCCCGAAAGGGTTTAACGTTGACCCCGATTTCCCTGCCATCTGGATACAGTTCCCGATTGCTATCCTGAATCAATTGGCCAAGAGCCAGAAGAGTCGGGGCCAACTTGAATACATCAACTTCGCGCACGTCTCCTTCCAGTTGGTACACGAAATTGAGATGATTTTCAGGCATTACCGTCTCCAGCAATTGAGTTGAAAACAAAAGCTCATGGAAAGCAAGGGCGTTCCCCATCAAACTGTGCGACCAATTGTTGCTCTTTCGGTTTCGGCAGATACGGCGGATTCTCGACTGACTCCCGATATTCAAGCCGCTTGCCGTCAATCTGCTTGATTGCTCGCGCTACCCGAGCAGCTATTTCCGGCGCAACGCGTAGCCAACGCCGAGCAACCCTGGGATGAGCACCAGCAAGGTGGCCGGTTCGGGAACCGGATTGTTTTCCGCTGTCAGTTCCACATAGCCGTCGGCGTTATCGTAGCTGACCAGCCACTTCTCGGTTCCGCCATTGAAATAATCATTCAGGATGGTGCCGAACGTACCGTTAAGTTGCCCCTTATTGAATAGCAGAAACTGAAAAGTCGAGCCTACCGCCGGATTGAACCCCTGTTTCAGCAGGATATCGAGCGTACCAGCTAGCAGCGCAGATCCGTTGACGGTGATAGTACCGTAGCTGGTCGGGTAGTTGATCATCTCTCCTAGTGTCCCGTTGGCCAGTTGAATGTAGCCCAAGCCAGCCGGGTTGCCGGTGCCCACGATCATCTTCGAGAGGGAGTCAATGTTGATGGTGCCACCGTTGTTCACAAAGGGCGGATCAATGGAAGATCCGTTGTTGGCATTAATCAAACCGTAGTTGGTCAGGCCACCCAATGCCTGCAGCAAGTCGCCGGGACCGTACAGTAATATCTGCCCGGTTGCCTCATTGGTCAGCAGGGCGTTGACGGTAAGAGTCGCGTTGCTAGACGTGGCCACTACGCCGGAGTTGTCCATGTAGTCCTTAACTGTGAGCGTTCGACCCGCCGAAAACATAGATCGATCCGCTGTTGTCCACGCTCCCAATTCTTGCCGTGTCGGGATACCCGATCCCGTCCATCTCTAGCTTCCCGGTTGAGGTGTTGGTCAGCGTGCCTGCGATCATGAGGGTGTTCAGGCCGGACGGTTGGTAGTAGCCGCACCCCGTGCAGATGAACGAGGAGTTGTTTACGTCGCCCTTTACTGTGAACTCCGATCCGTACGACACACGGATAGATCCGCTGTTGTCCACACTCCCGATCGTCGCCGTTCCGGCGTCTATCCAGAAGGTCGCCTTGTTGGTCAGCGCGCCATTGATCGTGACGGTGTTGCTGCCGCTCCCAAAGAAACCGAAGTCCTCGCAGCCCGCGCAAATCGTCCCAGAGTTGTTTACATCGCCCGTGACTGTGAGCGCCGATTCGCGCAACAGAAAGATCGATCCAGAAGCAGAATTGGTCAGGCCGCCTTTGACGTTAAGCGTGTTGCCGCCGCCCAAGTCGCCACGGTCAGTGTACAGATCCCCGGAGTTGCTAACGCCGCCATTGACCTGGAGTGTGCTGCCATTCTCCACATCCACAAGTCCAGAATTGGTCAGGCTGCCCATGGCGGCCATTGAGCTGGCACCAGTGAGAGTCAAGAGGTCGGTCTGGCCGACGGTCAGGCCATTGGTGATGGTGAGGGTCTGTGCAACGCCTCCATCGGTAAGGTTTGATGTGGATCCGTTGGAGGCACCGCCCAGCGTCAGCGAGTTGATCGTGGGGCTCGTGTCTAGAGTCACAGTGTCGTTGCCGCCGCTATAAATAACGACATCGCTTCCCGGATCGGGCAGACCTGCGCTCCAGTCCGAACCGTTGCTCCAATTGCCAGTTCCGCCTTTCCAGTTGTCTTGCGCATAGGCGCAGGTGAGGGTGAAGACGGCGCTGAGGATCAGCGCAAGTGACACACGCTTGGACATAACCGCTTACCTCCCTTCATTCCCGAGAGGGAGCAAGGTCCCGGGGTCGCGGGAATTGGCTCGACCACAGAACCGACAAAGCCGAGAGCTGCGGAACTTGCTGCTTAGGACTCGGGCAATTCCGACGACGTGGCACGGCGGGAGATGACCGAAGCACAAAAAGCAGGATCGCGCCAATTGTGCGAGCAGCTTATCTCCTAGTCAAGAAGATAATGCCGGGTGGAATTGTCCAAGACCGAGTCCCGCCCTGCGGGACGACAGAGCTTAGCCCAGCGATTCATCGCTGGGTATGGATTGAATGGAAACCGAGTCCCGTAGGGACGGCAGAAGCGACGTTGGTTGCGCTCCGGTTCTGTCGTGCCTACGGCACTTGAATAATCCTTTTGCAGCCTTCCCAGCGCTGAAGCGCTGGGCTAAGCTCTTTCGCGCCTCACGGCGCTCGCTCCGCGCGATTCGAGAGTCGCTGCGACGGCGGGCTAATGTGAGCCCAGTGCAAGCGCGCGTTCCGCTGACGGCCTTTCAGCTTCCTGCGACTGGTTACCTTCGTAACTCCGCGTTGCTCGAATATCACTGACTTTAGCCTTGACTTGTGCATAGGCTGGAGGAAGCAGTTGCCAGTAGTCGGTTGCCAGTTGCCAGTTAGTGCTGACTACTGAAACTGGCAACTGACAACTAACTACAGACCCTCGCGAAATCAAAGGAGGGTCTATGCCTACCAATCATTGCCGTCACATCAAAGAGGACGGCGTCTTCTGCCAGTCGCCTGCGCTGAGCGGGCGGCGTCACTGTTACTTCCATCTCCGCGTCCTGGGCCGCAACATGCGCATGGCGCAGGAGCAGGCGCGCCAGCGCGAGCATCGCCTGGTCTTTCCTCCGCTGGAGGACATGAACGCCGTCCAAGTCTCGGTCATGCAGGTGCTGGCCGCGCTGGGAGCAGGCCACCTCGAGAAGGGCGTCGCCGGGCTCATGCTCTACGGGTTGCAGCAGGCTGCCAACAATCTGCGTAGCGCCATCGCCGCCACCTCCTTCGCCGCGCAGGAGGGGCAGGAAGGCCGCGTCGAGGAGTATCCCGGCTTCGAGCAGGAGTTCGGTCTGCCGCCGGACCTGGACCTGGAACAGCCACCGGAGGTGGCCTTCCCGCAGTCGCCGCCTCCGCCTGAGGTCGAACTCGATCCCGAGGTGGTCAAGCAGATCGAGCGCGACTGGAAGTATCGCAAAGTGACGCCGGTGGACATCGAATTGGAACACCTGCAAAAAGAGAGGGGTTGGAAGGCCCGCGACCGGCGGTTATACGCACTGGATCACGAGAAGGCCTTGCGCTTCCGGCGGGAAGACCAGCAACTGCAGCGGGCCCACTACGTGGTGGAGGCCGCCCGACGCAACGCGGAAACCGACCAGCGCATGCGGGACGAGTTGCACCGCTGGGAGAGGGAGAACTTGGGGCCGGGGACGCCGGAACCGGAGGCGGTCGAGCAAACGGAGGAAGCAGCGCGCGGCGATGCGCCCGGAACCACGGCCGTGGTTCCGGAGCCAGAGACAACTGAGGCAGTGGCTAAGAAGCCGCCGCTGAAAGTGGCGGGTGGTGGCGAAGTGCGGCAGGAGTCCGGTGCCAAGGCAGTTCGACGGAGAGCCAAGTCGGGGCGGAGAAACCGCTGATGACAGCCGCTAAGTCTCATGTTTTAAAGAATTTACGTGTAAGTGGCTGGGGCTCAAGATTTTGCCGGAAATTTCCCCCTAACGCCATGATTCTAAGGATAAACGAGAAGGGGGGAGGGGGTACACAGTTGTGGAGGATGAATTTCGTGGAACGAGAAATCGCAAAGCGCAGAAACACAGTTGCTTACGTTCATCCCAACTTGCGAGTCAATCGTAATTGAGGATGAGCTGCGAGTTGCCGGTCCGCGAAAGCAGAGCAATGCAGAAAGCGGTAGAATGACACCAGCGTCAACCTCAAGAGATCGCAGGTGAGACTCCGCAAGCCGGCCCGCCTGATCAGGTATTTGATGAAGCAATTCGCTGCCCTTCTACTGGCGATTCTCGTTGCTGCACCCCTGCTCTTAGGCCAGGAGGAGACCGTAGTCGAAGAGATTATCGCCCGCATCAACAACAGCATTGTCACCCGCGCCGACCTCCGCCGGGCGCGCGAGCAGTTGATTGCGGAAACGCGCCAGCAGGACCCCAACAACGCTGCCCAGGAGGAAAAAGACCGCGAGAAAGACCTGTTGCGCGACTTGATTGACCAGCAACTACTGCTGCAGAAAGGCGAGGAACTCGGCATCAACGCCGACACCGAGGTGGTGAAGAAGCTCGATGAGCTGCGCAAGCAGATGCATGCCGAATCCATGGAAGAGCTGGAAAAAGCCGCGCAAGCGCAAGGCGTGTCGTTTGAAGAGTTCAAACAGAACCTGAAGAACAACATCATTACCCAGCGCGTGATCAGCCAGGAAGTCGGCGGACACATCACCGTGTTACCGACCGAGATCCAGCAATTCTACGATCAGCACAAGGCCGAAATGGAGCGTCCGGAACAGGTGCGGTTAAGCGAGATCCTGATCTCAACGCAGCCGCCTGTGGTGAAAACCGAGAAAGGCAAACCGGCACTGCCTCCGGAGACGCCGAGCGCGGAGACCGTCGCCAAGGCCCAGGCCAAGGCCGACCAGGTTTATGCGCTGCTGAAGAAGGGCGGCAACTTCACTGACCTGGCGAAGCAGTACTCGGATGGACCGACTTCCGCCAGTGGCGGCGATCTTGAGTACTTTAAGCGCGGCACGCTTTCGAAGGAATTGGAGCAGCAAGTCTTTTCCATGAAGGCAGGTGATTTCACCGAGCCCATTCGGACGAACCAGGGATTCGTCATCCTGAAGGTCACGGAGCATCAGGTCGCCGGTGTGCCTCCGCTGAAGGAAGTGGAGGGGCGGATCCAGGAACAACTTTATATGACCAAGATGCAGCCCGCGTTGCGCGACTATCTCACCAAGCTGCGCGAGAATGCCTACATCGACATCAAAGCGGGCTACATCGATACCGGCGCCAGTCCCAATGAAACCAAGCCGATTTATACAACAGCGGCCAGCAACAGCGCCGCGACCAAACAGAAGAAGAAAAAAGTACTGGGTCTGTTCTAGAGGCGCGGCACGGTTGAAGATCGAGGCTGCGGTCGCTGGGAGCCGCAGTGGTCTTGCATCACGGATATTTTCGCTTAAAGTGTCCGCCGCATACATCGCGTTGTGAGGCTTTTGGGGGTTGGCCCACGAATGGTTAGTGTGCTGTTATAATCGGGAAGCTCGCCAAGAGCGGCGCGTTTGCGCACCCGCCAAGACCGGAGAGGTGGCCGAGTGGCTGAAGGCGGCGGTTTGCTAAACCGTTATACGGTCAAAAGCTGTATCGGGGGTTCGAATCCCCCCCTCTCCGCCATAGCTTTTTCAATCACTTCCGCGAGATCGTTCTTTCCAGCGTGCAATGGCGTGCAACGTGCATCTAACCTTGTATGGCGCTCAAACTGTATCGCCGCCATCGCAAGGAATGCGAAGGCGCACACCCCGAGGATACCCGCACCGGCGAATTTGAAGAGGGACGGCGCGGCTGGAAAAAGTGCGGTTGCCTGATCCATGTATCCGGCACGCTTGGCGGAAAATTCAGCCGCAAGCAAACCGGCAAAGCCGATTGGGACGAAGCCAAGGCGCTTGTTGCCTTGTGGGAGAAGGCCGGATCATGGGACGGCCAGGACAAGATCGAAGAACCTGTTTCCCTTCCTGCCGCCAACCCCGGACCCGAACGCATCACCGTTGCCCGCGCGATCAAGACTTTCACAGCCGAGTTTCAGGAATACGCGGCACCGGCCACCCAAAAAAAATACAGGCGCATGCTGAAGCGATTGCAGGCGTTCTCGGACGCGAAGGGCTACGCCGCGATTGACCAGTGGAACCCGCATCGACGTGCGCGAGTTCAGATCGTCATGGCCGGTCAGCCCGCGCACCGCCGCCCGAAGCATGAGCATGGTCAAGGCGTTCTTTGAGTATCTGCCTGTCGAACGAATGGACGCCGACGCAACCCGGCCCGCATGGTCAAGAACCCGCGCAGCCGCGATACCGCCGACCTTCGCAACGAACAGAAATTGCCGTTCACCGACGCGGAACTACGCCGCATGTACGACGCCTGCGAAACCAAATACGGCAAGCAGGATGTTGCATGGAGCGCGCGACAACCGGCGACCGGCGCACGGATGTTATCTACGTCCGCTACAACCACGTATGGACAGGGCAGGACGTGGCCGACTTTATTTCGGTGTCGGTTTATACCGGCCTGCGTATCTCCGACGTGTGCCTGTTTCACATCGACCGCATGGAGGCGGACGGCGCGATCCGGCTCAGAACCACGAAGGCGGGCACGCATGTTTGCACCTGGGTTCCCGAATGGTTGCAGGAGCGCATACGCATCCGTGCCCGCGAGATCGGCCCCAATATTTTCGGCGAGCATCAGACCAAGACGCTCGACGTTATCACCGAGACATGGCGGCGCAGGCTGAAAAAACTGTGGTCACTATGCGGCCCGTGGAAAGAGCTACCAACGCCGCACCGTTTCCGGCACACCTTCGCCCGCATCCTGCTTGAGCGCCCGGGCGTGACCGTGCGCGACGTGGCGGAATTGCTCGGCAACACGGAGCAGATTGTCAGGAAGCATTACGCCGCGTGGATACCCGAACGGCAGGAGCGGTTGACCGCCGTGCTCAAAGCGGCGTTCGAGACGAAGCCGAAGCCCAACGTTATCGCCATGCCGAAAAAAGGGCAGGGGTGAGAAAGGCTCAATAGCCCATCAGCAAGCGCGTGTGAATGCGGCGCGCTGCGGATTCAGGAACGCTGTAAATCGTGTGCGCGTGCTTGCGTCCCATCCTGATCTTGATAACGCCGGGATCGTCCTTCACCAGCTTGCGCACGGTTTCGCGGCCCAGGCCCCACATGCGTCGCGAGTTCCCCGATGCGGTAGTGTTTCTCGAAAGTGGCGTTATCGACCAGCACGGCGGCACCATTACCCGACATCCCGCGACGATAGGCGGGCAGCAGGAAAAGAGTGGATTGGCCTCGCGCGTAGCTGATCGTTCCAATCCTTAAAGCCGAAAGGCTCCTGAAAGACGAAGCTCAGATCATCGCGGCCCGTAAGCTGGACGGCCTCGCGCACGACCTCCGCCAGCTTGCCGCCGTCCGCATCGGCATCCATCGCCGAGACGATTTTCGATTTCTCAGGCATGCGCGCAATCGCCGCCCGGATAAGTTCCGGCTGTACCGGATTCGGCTTGCCGCCAATCGAGGCGTAGCGCGCCCGATCATCAGGGAACAGCGCCGCATGGCTCAGCGCATCAATCGCGCTTTCGCAGAACACGAGCCGGTTATCATCGGGCCGCTCATGCTGACAGCCAGAGGCCCTTCGTTCCGCCCGAGCTGAAGCCAGTGAAGCCTTTGTTCTTGATCTCGTAGCCGCAAAGCCCTTCCTGATCGAAATGCGGAAACACGGCGTTACCGCGCGCGTCCATGCGAACACGACCGGCGAAGCGCTCGGCTTCGAGCAGCGAAGCGGGCAGGGCGCGTTCGTTCTCAAGATAGGGATGGCGCGGAGCGTCCTGCATCTTCGCGTATTCGGTTTCGACCCGCAGGCGATCCTTGCGAGGTTTTCGGAAGCGGAGCGAAGGCGGGAAGCTGCGAGGAGGGCATGCCGATCCAGGGCCGCAATTCCTTGCGGACGGCGCCGAGGCTGAGGCGTTGCCGGTGTCTGCACGAAATCGATGATCGAGCCGTTATCGTTGTCCTGCCGCACCGAAAAATAGACGTAGTGACCATCCTCGCCGCGCTTGATAACGATCTTGTCGCCGTTCGGGTGACGCATGACGGCTTGACCCGCGCCAGCTTTCCTTGCGGTCGAGCTGGTAGCCTTGCTCCGCCGCATAGGCGCGGAGATCAATGCCGTTCTTGAAACTTTCCAGCTCCGTATCAAACATCTTCTTTTCCCTACTGCCCACCCACCGCGATTGCGAGGCGGGCCAGATCGTACCTAAACACCCCCGTCTGAACCAGTCCCTAAAATCGCCACATCCTCCCACTAATCGAATCCAGCCGCATTCCCGGAAAGGAGGACACCGACCTACCGGCCACCATCGGCGAACGAATCCTGACGCATCCTGACGCGAAATTTTCTTGTCTCAGAGCCGGAATCCGGCCCGCAGCCGGGTTTACCCTCATTTCCGCACCAGCGCACCGGCAGAGAGGCGCAGCGGTTCCTTGACGGGCCTTGCAACGGTCGCACGGGCAGCAGGGCAGGAAGGCAAACGCGGTTTGTCCTCTGCCGTGCCTTTGACTTCCCGCAACGGCACGCCCACCCACGAAGCGCCGCAGCTTTTCCGGCAGTGGAACGTATTGCCCCTCATGCGACCGCCGCAGACCAGAGCGCCGCAATCCGAGGCGCAATGATGAAAACTCCCGTCACCGCACCATGCGCAGGGAGTCGCCCCGGTTTCAAAATACTTCAAGCTGCATGGTCCAGCCGACGCCGCCCGCGCGGGCATTATCGGGCAGAGGTGGCCGGCTTACCCTTCATGCTTTCCTTGAAGCGCAGCAGCCCGGAGGCTTGCCGCTCAAAGCGCAGCGTATAGGGCTTGTCATTCACCGCGCAGAAGCAATAGAGATCGAAGATTTCAGGGGCAGGGGACGGCGTGACCGATGGCCCTGCCCTTGCCGTATCACCGCCATCGCCGCGCTCAATTCTGCTCCGCGTAATCGGTTTTTTGCAGTTCGCTGTTTTTCATACCGCTTTCCCCATGGCTGTTCCCTTTCACCGCGCGAACGCCCTCCCCATGTGCCGCCGCCCATCGCATCCGCCGCGACCACTCGCTCCGGCCCTCGCGCTCCGTCTGCTTCTGGTGACAGCGAAGGGTTGCGCTCATACTCGATTGCGCTGTTTTGCCGCACCACTTCGCGGCTTTCCGCTTGCGCCCGGATGATCGTCAATGCGCGGTCAATTCTTTCCTTGTCCGTCATAGCGTCAGAACCATGCCCGCACCACATGCACAGGCTCGGACTCCCACACATGCACGCGGATCTGTTCGCCAAGCCACTCGCTGACCTTCGAGAGCGTCAGCACCAGCGCCACGGCGAGGACGAGAAGAAACACGGGCGGGACGTGTGTCCTGCGTCCACGATTGTCCATCGCATCGCGCCCAGCCAGAAGGACCGCGCCGTACACCAGCCACTTCAGGAACATCTGCCCGAAGCCGCGCTTGCGGAACTGCGCCACGCTCCACGCGCCGAACAGAAAGAGGCACAGCAGCCCGAGACACCGCGCCAGCCCGTGCAGACGCGCTTCCGCGACACACGGCGCCCGCTCCGATCATCACCGTAAGCACAAACAGCCGGAATTGCGGGAAACGCCACGCACGGCGCAACCGCCCCGGCAAGTCGATAACGTGCTCTCGCCCGTCCGGCCGTCGTCGCCGGACAGCGCCGCCAGTTGCGCCCGCAGTCGTTCGATTTCCGCCGCAGCCTCGGTTAACTGGTCCGCGTGTTCGCGCCTCTTGCCGCCGCAGCTCGTCCTGCAAGCTCCGCAGCCTCGCCGCCGTCACCCTGCCCGAAGGCCATGCCCGCCGCGTCACAGAAGCGCAGCCCGTGCTTTCGCGCACATCAGCACCGCCTTTCGAAAGGCGTTCTCGCGCTTCGCCCGCCTTGTTGCTGTCGAACAGCGCGACCATTTTCCCGAACATTTCCACGTCGAAAGTTTCCGCTCTTACCGTTGCCATAATTCACCTCCCGAAAATCGCTTTGGCCACATCCGCCGCCGTTGTAATAGGGGTTGCGCCCGTACTGCCCGCGAAACTCCCATCCCTCGAAATACGGCTTGCGCTTCGCCCAGATCGGCCCGCCGCACCTTTTCGCAAAACACGATCATTTCCCGCGTCGTTCATCCGGCGCGACCTCATGGGGCTGGAAAAGCCTTTGCCATGACAGACCGCCGCTATCGTTCACATCCACGTCATAAAGCCCGCCCGACTCTCCGGTTGCGGTCCTCGCTCACGCTTCGCGAGGCATGACCATTTCCCGCTCGCCGCAGAGCTTGAAATGTATTCCGCGGTGTCCCGGTCGCCGTGACCGCCGAAGAAAATCTTCACGGCAGTGTTGACAGGAAGGTGCGCCAGCCCTCGATTGCGGATACATGGTTTGCAGTTGCGCCAGGTCTTGCAGCACCGGCCACAGTTGCAGGCCCGCCGCCCCGGCAGCTTGCGACATGGCCGCCTGAAACGCCTTCAGGGGACCGATGGAGAAAAACTCGTCAATGACGCACAGCACCGGCAGACCGCCCGGACCCGCTTTCAGCAAATCGCCGAGCGCCGCCGCGATGCAGAGCCGGAACCACTTGCCGCAGCTTGCCAGCTTGTCGAGAGGCAGGATGATATAGACCGTCATCCGCTTGCGTTTCAGGTCCGCGAAGCGCAGCCCGCCAGCACGTCAGGGAGGCGCTGATCCCTTCCATGCGCGATGAAATCCGTTTGCACCACCGCCGTCGAAATGACGCTGTTCAGCTCGCGGCTTTCTTCCGCGCCTTTCGCCGCGTAGCGGCCCAAGGCTTGCCGGACGGCGCTATCCCCGCAATTGACGTCACGTCGCGGGCGAAACTCGAAAACATTGCCGCAGATCAATTTTTCACGTCCCGCACCGGCTGAGCGAGATTTTTTTCTTCCTGCCGCCCGTACTTCACCAGCACCCGGATGACGGCCGCGACAAGCTGGCGGGCGCTGTCGGTCCAGTGCCGTCACCGCCGCTCCCTTCTTCGTCCCAGACAATCGCATCCGCCAGGCTCGCAACGTCGCCGCCGAAGGAAACCGATTTCGGGTCGAGAGAGGCGAGGGGATTCAGGCCCACGATCTTGACGCCCCTGACGCCGAGCTTTTTCAGAATCCCGAACGGGTCTATCGCCACCGACGTTGCTGAATTGCGCGGCCCGCTTGCGTGAGTGATGGCGCACAGCTCGCCCTTCGGGTCAATGATGATGCGGGACGCCTTGCAGCATTCCAGCAGCGCCGCGACCAGCACCGAAACCGCCTTGCCCGAACGCGCCGGAGCGACCAAGAGCAGATGACCCGGCCCGCCGTAGCGCAGCACGCTGCCCGATTGCGAATAGCCGATGCGCCAGCCCTTGCCCTTGAACAGGCCCGCCTTTTTCAGCAGCTTGTCCTGGCCCACCGCGCCGAGGCCGCGCTGTTGGGATTGTCGTAAGCGACCGGCTCAAATTCATAGGCTTCCTTCCGCCGTTTCAGGATGGCCTTGCGCCCGGAATCCAGCACCAGACCGATGATGAGCACCACAACAATAGCCAGCAGTTCCATAAATTGATGGCCGTCCTTTCACGGCCCGCACACAATCAAAGCCAGCCTTCCTCTTGCAGGAGCTTTACATCCCGCTCCCGCCGTGCGCCCCGTTTGAACATTTCGACCACCTGGCCCCGCCCCGTGTTTCCCGCCGCGACATCGGCCAGCAGGATGGCCCCGGCCAGAATTTTCAATTGCGTGTCCCGCTTCCGGGCGTTGCTCTGTTCCCTGCGGTTTTCCTGCGCGAGTTTGGCTTCCAGCTTCGCTATCTGTCGCCGCAGGGCTTCCCGGCGATTGCGCGGGCTGTCGTTGCCGCTGTTCACGCTCGTTTGTGTCGTCATGCGTTACCCCTCTGTTCAAATGGGATGCAAATTCAGATTTTTCGTAGCATCAACTTTGCCAGCCCGCATGCGTTTCACAAGCACAAGGAAATACCGCAGCGAAACGAAATTCCCGCAACTTGCGAAAGCTCCGCGAGTTGCCCCCAAAAGCGGCACGTAAATTTACTGCCCGATTGATTCTTCGAATCAGGCCCATGAATTTTCTCTATCGCCCTTTTCTCTACCGCCCCCACACGCACTTTCCCCGAGCCGAAAATACATAACCCGATTCGCTGTGACCGCGCAGCCCCGCCCGTGTTTCTCTCTTGCGTAACGAATCACTGGCGGACGCATCCAAGTTGATTGAGAGTTACTGAACGGTTCGGAGCGTTGCAGTCCCAGAACGAAGTGAAGGGCGCACTAATACATTGACCGCTTCGCGGCCAATGTGTGCGGCCCTCGCGGGCGGCGGACGCGGCCCCTCACTTCACTTCGCCATGCGGCGAACCGGGGGACCGCGTTCCCGCGAAGGGAGAGCCAGCGGGGGCCTGCCATGCGGCAGGCAAGAAGGTGCAGTCATGGCGCAATATCGCTTTTCACCGGCGATTGTTTCCCGTGGCGGCGGCAAGAGCATCATTGCGAAGGCCGCGTATAACGCCCGCGAAGCCATCCGCGACGAGCGCACCGGCGAACTCAAGGACTACAGCCGGAAAAAGGGTCTGGAATTTTCCGGCATCTTCGCCCCGAAGAACGCGCCGGAATGGGCCACCGACCGCGCCCGCCTCTGGAATGCGGTCGAGCAGCGCGAGGACCGCAGCACGCGCCCCGACCAGGCGCAGCTTGCCCGCAGCATCGAAGTCAACCTGCCCCACGAATTGAACGCCGAGCAGCGCCGCCAGCTTGTGCGGGATTTCGTGCGCGAGCAGTTTGTCCGCAAGGGCATGATTGCCGATGTTGCCATCCATGCCCCCGACCGCCAGAGCGACGAGCGAAACTATCACGCGCATATTCTTCTGACCTTGCGCGAAATCGGCCCGGAAGGTTTCGGCAAGAAGGTGCGCGAGTGGAACAGCAAGGAACTCAATTTGCAGTGGCGGGAGAAGTGGGCCGAGCTGGGCGCACGCTATCTCGAAAAAGCGGGCTTCGCCCTTGAAGCCGAACGTTACAAGGCCGGACACCTCACGCTTGAGAAGCAGCGCGAGGACGCGCTTAAACGCGGTGATCGTGAATGGGCAGCGGCCCTCGACCGCGAGCCGACGAAACATCTCGGCCCCCACGTCTCCGCAATGGAGCGGCGCGGCGTCGAAACCGAAATCGGAAACGCCCACCGCGACACCCTGCAACGAAATGAGGACCGCGCCACGCTTCACGCATTGAAACGCGAACTTGCCGAGCTTGATAGGGTGATTGCCGCCGTCGATCCCGAACAGGTCAAGCGCGTCCGCGAGCAGCTTGAAAATCAGAAGGTCGAAAAGCAGATCAACGACCTGAACCGCGATACACTACGCAACCTGAAACGCGACCTACAGCAGATCGACAAGCTCATAGCCGCCCACGCCGGACGCGAGAACACCGGCGGGGCGGCAGGGAAAGAGCAGCGCCGCGAGGCGGAGCGGCAGGCAGCACAGAAGCCGGTCCCGGTCCCCACGCGAGGCGCACCCGCCGAAATCCGCAACGCCTACCAGCGCAGCGACAGCCCGCGAGCCTTCGCCGCCGCGCTTGAAGAAAAGCGGATGGCTCTTGCCGTCGTGACGAAGGAGGAAGCCGACCGCAGCCACCGGCAGGCATCCTTCGCCAAGGAAATGGGGAACTACGCGCCGCGCTACCGCGAGGGAGAAATCGTCGTTGTCCGGGAGCCAGGTCCGACGTACCGGCAGAACGGACAGCCGACCGAGCCACGCCGCGTTTACCAGTTGAACGAGTACACCACCGGCCATGACCGCGCCGCCGTGGGGAAATTCCTGGCACCGCTCGACAGAAAGCCCTTGCGCGACATCGAGGCGACGAAGCGCACGCTAGACGACCGCGCTCAAAAACGCCGCAGCGAAATCGCCGCCGCCAAACTTGAGAGAGCCACCAATATAAAACCCGCGCCACGCACGCGAACGGGTAACGCGAAAGACAACCTTCTCAAAAGACCCGCAGCTATCGCCAAGGCTCCCTTAGCGGCCCTTAACGTCATTGCGAAACCGGCTGAGCTTTTGAGTAACGCGATAGAAGGACTTTTCGCGCCGATACTGACGCCGGAGCAAAAACGCGAGGGCGAGATAGCCGCGCGGGAGCGCCAGGCCGAAGGCCGCGACCAGATTGAGGTCTCCAACAGCATTGCCGAACGCGCCCAGGAGCGGCAGCAGGAGGAACAGCGCGAGGCCGCACGGCAGCGCGACCAGGCGAGCGAGAGCGATAGGAGCCGGGGGAATGGCGGAACCCTCCGGCAAGAACCAAGGCAGCGCACGGGGGTGAACTACAGCAGGAGCCTGAGCGGGAAACGCGCCGTCTTTCACATTGCGGCCCGTGACGTTATCCCGCCTCACCACACGCCGCCGCATACCAACCCGCTACAGGACCAGCCGCAGCGCCCCGGCGAAACCGGCCCAATGAGCAAGGGCGAATTTTACTGGTACTGCAAGTGCACCGGCCAGCTATGGCTTTTCTTTGCCCGTTTTCCAGGAGGGTGACGCGCCGTTCAAGTCCTCTGATGGCTCAGGGATTGATAGTGGCAAGCGGTTGGCCCAAGGATGTAAGAACAGAGACCTTTTTGACCACGCCTGCAAACGTCACGTACGTGAGAGTTATCACCGTGCCAGCCATTTTCTTCCTCACTATCTTCGGGGGGTCGGGAAGAACCTCGATATCGAGAATAATCGATACGGGTCTTAGCCCACCGGGAAAACGGGCGGCAAAACTTCTTGCTGTGGCTTCATCCACCGCAACCTCCGCGAATTTGATCTCGTTGAAGGTGACCATGTACTCGGGAAAAGGCGCGGGTTTTGTCGAATAGGTGTCGGTCAAACGATAACTTCGATTCGTGCCGGGACACAGCGGTATGCCCGTGGGACTATTGACTGGCGTGACGTTATTGAACGCGATGACCTGCCTCTTGCGCAAGCCATCAACGAAAGGAAACGCCTTTCGCGTCATGTCATACTCGCCCAGGTAGAAGCTTGTACCCATATTGATGCTGAACGTGTTCGGGACAAACTTCACGATTTCCTGCGCCCTCGGTTTATAGAATGCCACCATGGAAGGATAGTCGAACTCGTTATTGAGGCCCTTTGCGACGTTCCTGTCACCGCAATTGTTTAAAGTGATGAAGTATTTCATGAAGTTGGTGTCGTCCAAGAAAGAGGTATCGTAACGCAGCAAAATCAGATCGAGTTGGGGCACCAATGACCCGCCCTTGCTGGTAATACGGTCCCACGTTGGAAGATCAAGGGTTGCCAGCTTCGGCTCGGCATTCTGAGCCACAACGGCAATTTTCAGACACAGAAAAATCACCGCAAGGCGAAAGAGATTATTTCGCAGGATCATCCGCATCTCAGAAGCTGCTTGGGCCACCTGTTTTCGTACGGGCCGCCCTTCAGAAGTCACGGCGTGGTTCATCATAATAACGGGTGTAGAGAGCTTCCATTCGCTGTCATAAAGGGTCCAACTTGAGACGTCCCTGGCGAATTTCATTATAGTTGCAGAATGCCGGGCAGATCCTTGGCAATATTCGGGGCAATGTTGGGATGACCTGCCTGACTGGCGGCCTCGATAGCGTCAGAGACTTCCGCCGCGACTGCTTTGGCAAGCGTGAGTGTTCCCCTGTAAGCCGTGCCTTGAGATGAGTCGTATACTTTACGGCCGCTGCCGTCCTGCGTGATTTCCACGCCGCCGCCGCCGATGCTGCCGCCCACCTTGCCTCTTTGTGGATCGATGACGCTGCTCCTAAAGAAGCCGCCGGGGCTGGCGCCCTTATGGTGCAGGGTGAAACTCTGCCCATGAAAGTTGGCTACCTTGATGTCGTCACCGTTACCCTGGAAGGTAACTGTTGCACCGTCAGGCATCGTGACACTCTTGCTCGCTTCGTCCCAGCCGCTTGCCGGGCTCGTCGTCGCTACGCCTCCGCCGCCGGGATTTTGGTTCGGAGCGTTTGTGTTGGCGACGGTCACGGTTTCGCCTGTGGGGGCCGCCTGGCCTTTGCCGGCGGCAAAATTGTTGTAGGCTCTCTCTAGTCTTGATTGGTAGCCCTCCGCGAGGGCGTTAACCGTGAGCGGCATGCCTGGCACATCCATAACCGCTCCGACGGGGGAGGGTTTGTTGACGTCGTAAACCATATAAACGCCTGTGGCGGAAGTTTGGCGGAATTCCAACCCGTCGACAATATTGCCTTTGTTGTTGACAGCCGCCTGCGCAGACTTCGGATTTTGTGCATCGGCGACGTGAGGGGTGAGCAAACTCAAAGCGGCTAAGCTGACTGCTCCGACAACCTTGGCTGCCGTGCCATGATGGGTTTTGGGGTTCATTGGTAATCCTCCAACAGTAAATTTTATGGTCCCAAATCAGCTCTGCTGCAAAAAATAGCCTTGAGAGGGGAATTGCCTGTCAGATTGAAGCATACTCTGACGTTGAACGCAGGCTGAATGCCCTGCCCTGAACTCGAAAACTGTATCCAGAACTTCAATCGCTCGCCGAGATGTTTCCTGCAGTCCGAAACGATTTCCTTCTTTTAGGTACGTTCCAGCCACGTTCCTTAGAATCTCGGCCCTTCGTAGCGCAGGCATTTCGAACGTTAACGCTTCCTCGAACAGAACACGAGCCCCCGCCCAATCGCCGACACGTGTCTTTTCAATGCCTTCCTTTTCGATCTTTGCGATTTCATCAGAAGGTCCCAAGAATACCTCCCGCGACGTATCAGTATATTGCAAAACGTTGGCAGTGAAAACGGGCGGCCCGTCAACCATGTCGGCGATCTGACCGTGCCTTAGCCCTTTCCCAACTGTTCAACCGCTAGTTAATGTTCCAAAAAGGGTAAGTTCTGCGAAAACGCGGAAGGCCCGTAAACATTGGGCTTGAAGTTCTCAAAAGTCTCTCTCACAATTGAAGCCATGGAAAAGCCCGCGCGGAACCCTCATTCCGACAACAACACCCCGGCGCTTTTACTTTGTCTGGATTGCGGAGCCGTCACCCCTTGGGAGGAATGGCTAGACCCCGCCGCCTTTGAGTGTTGCCCGAAGTGTGGCAGTCATAACGCGCGGCTGAAACGAGAGGGCGAATGAAATACGGCTATGCGCGAGTTTCGACAGAAGATCAAAACGCAGCCATGCAACACGCGGCCCTTGTTCGCCAATGGCTTGCACGTCGCAAAACTCTGTCTCAGAATCAGGGGATGAAAACCCCGAACCGAAATCGACGCCTGCAAACTCTCGCCGCCGATCTTGCCGAACTGGAACACCGCACGTCTGAGCAACGCATCCGCATAGTGATCGAGGAGGCCAAGCGCCGCAAGCTCAGGCCGGGACGCACAGACCTTTTGAAGCCCTATCAGGTTGAAAGCGCATTGAGGCGGATCGGCCAGGGCGACTCCGTGCTGTCTGCGGCCCAAAGTCTGCATTGCGGCAGCGCCGCCATTTACCGGGCGATTGCCGCGAGGGGTTAAAAACAATCTTTCCTGTCCCGCGCCTTGCCGCTATCCTCTGCGCGATCAACCAGACGAGCGGACCACATGCCAGCCAGAACCAAAATTGTCGTCGAACTCACCCCGAAAGAAGCCGAAGCACTCTGGACAGCCGCCAACAATGGCCGGAATGACTATCTCTGTGACCCTGTGGCAGCGGAGATTTATTTGGGAAGCCCTCGCGGTATGGGCAACGCAAACCGCGCCATAGACAAACTTGCAAAAGCCTCGCGCGGAAAAATCACGCTGCAACCCCTGCCCGCACCGGACATTGACGAGTGGATTGAAAAGCAGTTCCGAAAAAAACTCCCGCCCCTACCCCGCAAGTACCGGCGCTCACGGTCCATGTCCGCATGACCGCCTTCCTACATCTTGTGTCCTGGCGCTGGCCCCCGGCAGTGTTCCCGGCAAGTATTCGCGGGCGTCGCGGGCGGATTGATTACTTGGGTTTTGAAGTCGAACCGCTCCCCCTGCCCCGCCCGTGTTTCTTTATTTCCTGAATACCTGAATTTCCTTTACATAATGGGGCTTATGCGTCTGGCCTTCCTCCGGTCCTGACACAAGATGTAGAAATGCCCCCGACTGGCGTCGCCGTCCACTTGAAGGCGGCAGGGAAGAATTGGATGAAATTGCTTTGTGAACTGATAGACTCCAAAATGCTCCCCAAAGAGATGTCATTAGATGCGCCTTAGCTGGAACGAAATCAGGGCACGCGCGGCACGTTTCGCCGACGAATGGAAAAACGCCCACTATGAGCGGGGCGAGAGCCAGACTTTCTACAACGAATTTTTCGAGGTGTTCGGCGTCACCCGCCGCCGCGTTGCTAGTTTCGAGGAGCCTGTCAAGAAGCTCGGCGACGAGCGCGGATTCATCGACCTGTTTTGGAAAGGTGTACTCCTCGTCGAACAAAAGAGCGCGGGCCGCGATCTCATCCGCGCGAAGCAGCAAGCCCTCGATTATTTCCCCGGCCTCAAGGAATACGAGCTTCCCCGATACGTTCTCGTAAGCGATTTTCAGACTTTCGAGCTGTATGACCTCGAAGACAACACAACAAGTCAGATTCACGCTCCGCCAGCTTCCCGAGCACGTAGAAGAATTCGGCTTCATTCTTGGCGTCCAAAAGCGCACTTTCCGCGATCAAGACCCGGTAAACATCGAGGCCTCCGAGATGATGGGCAAGCTCCATGACGCCCTGAAAGCATCCGGCTATGAGGGGCACGAATCTGGAGCGCTTTCTTGTCCGTCTGGTGTTCTGCCTTTTCGCCGATGATACCGGCATCTTCGAACCAAGGGACATCTTCTCGACTCTGATTACTCAGCGCACCAACCCGGACGGCAGCGACACCGGAATGTGGCTCAGTCAGCTTTTCGAGGTGCTGAACACGCCTGTTGCCGACCGGCAGCACAATCTCGACGAGGACTTGGCGCAATTCCCCTACGTCAATGGCGACTTGTTCGAGGAACGCCTTCCCCCTCCCGCTTTCGACGCGCGCATGCGCTCGCTGCTTATCGATGCTCTGGATTTCAGTTGGGACGCGATTTCACCGGCCATATTCGGCTCGCTCTTTCAATCCGTCATGGATAAGCAAGAGCGCCGCTCCCAGGGCGCGCACTACACGACCGAACAGAACATCCTCAAGGTGATAGAGCCGCTTTTCCTCGACGACCTCCGCGCCGAATTCAAACGCCTCACGGAGCGCCGCGACAGTGGACGCCGAAAGGCAATCGAGGCGTTCCACAAAAAGCTTTCTGGACTCCGTTTCTTCGACCCGGCTTGCGGTTGCGGAAACTTTCTGATCATTTCCTACCGTGAACTCCGCCTTCTTGAAATCGACATCCTCAAGGCCCTCCGCAAGGACACTCAGTTAAAGCTCGATGTAGCTGCCCTATCTCAGATCGACGTGGACCAGTTCTATGGCATCGAGCTTGGCGAATTCCCCGCCCGCATAGCGGAGGTTGCCTTGTGGATGATGGACCACATCATGAATAACAAGCTCTCGCTGGAATTCGGCGAAAGCTATGTCCGCATCCCCTTGAAGAAATCGCCCCACATCCGCAACGCTGACGCGCTCGAAATCGGATTGGGCCGACGTGATCTCCCCTGCCCATTGCTCCTACGTTCTCGGCAATCCGCCCTTTGGTGGCGCGAAGTACCAAAGCGATAAACAGAGAGAGCAAGTGCGCCGCATAGCCCAGCTCGGCGGCAGCGGCGGGACACTCGACTATGTGACGGCCTGGTTTATAACCGCCGGACGATATTTGCAGCAGTCGCAAGCGCACGTCGGATTCGTCGCCACCAATTCAATCACCCAAGGGGAGCAAGTGGCCCAGCTTTGGCCCGTTCTCTTTGACCGCTACGGGCTTGAAATCAGCTTCGCTCACCGGACATTCGCCTGGGGCAGCGACGCTCGCGGAATGGCGCACGTTCACGTCGTTATCATTGGTCTGACTCGCCGCGACCAGGAACCGCCCGACCAAGCGATTGTTCAGCTACAGCGACATTCATGGTGATCCGACCGAGAGCGAACATCAGGCGCTCACGCCCTATCTGTTCGACGCTGGCACCGTCGTCAACCGTCATCTTGTCGTCGAAGAAACCAGCCGCCCGCTTTGCGATGTGCCCCAACTTGTCATCGGCTCGAAACCAATCGATGAAGGGCACTATATCTTCTCTGGCGAAGAACGCACGGAATTTCTGCGCAGGGAGCCAGGCGCCAAGAAATTCATGCACCCATTCATCGGCACCGATGAATTCCTCTATGGTCTCGAGCAGATGGATTTTGTACCTAGACGGAGCATCACCGGGGGACATTCGCACTATGCCTGCGGTGAAAGAGCGCATCGCCGCTGTCCGGCAGTTCCGGCAGAAAAGCAAAAGCCCCGGTACGCAAAAGCTTGCCGAAACGCCCACACGCTTCCACGTGACGGTTGTTCCGGATAGACCTTTCCTTGTCATTCCAGAGGTCAGTTCCGAACGCCGTGACTACGTACCTATTGGCTGGCTCCAACCGCCCGTCATCCCCAGCAACTTGGTGCGTGTTTTGCTAGATGCGGACCTATGGCACTTTGCCATTCTGACGTCCACTATGCATATGGCATGGTTGCGACAGATCGGAGGACGCCTTGAGAGCCGCTACAGGTATTCAATAGGGATTGTTTACAACCCGTTCCCCTGGCCTGAAGCTTCGGACCAGCAGCGGGCAAGGATAAGGAAATTTGCTCAGGTAGTGCTCGACGCCCGCGCTCAGTTTCCGAACTCTACACTTGCTGACCTCTACGACGTAGATGCTATGCCGCCGCAATTGCGTAGGGCGCACCACGATCTTGATCGTGCGGTGGACAGGCTCTATCGTTCTGCTGCCTTCACTGGTGACCGTGACCGCGCGGAGCATCTTTTCGGCCTTTACGAGAGACTTGTAGCCCCTCTCGTTGCCGCCGCTTCTCAACCACACCGTCGCTCAAGGAGACCAAGATAGCCTGTACCCCCTGCCCTCGCTTCCGGCTGCCATCCTGAAAATTAGGCTCGACACGAATCAGGGAAGGATTCACACTCCGAGTTTACGCGGCTCGGTTGCCGTGTCTCGCCTTTCCACTCTTAGGAGATAGCGAAGCCCACAAACAGCAAAGCCCGCCAGGTGGCGGGCCGTACAGTCCGGTGTGAACCGGGGAATTTCGATCTCTGAGCAAGACCGACTCTCCCCCAAAACCCGATCCGATGCAAGCGAAAAAACGCATTTTCGCTGACGGGTTATTTTGCGCTGATTTTCCGGCCCTCCCAGGCGGTTGTCCACAACCCAAAGGAGCGACTACCCATGATCGAGAAACAGTTCGGGACCGACTACGGCCCTCCCCTGCAACGCGGGGACAAGACCGCCTGCATCGTGAACCTTCACGCTGAGATCGACCGGCGCGGCGGTGTTCCTTATGGCTGGCTGAAGATATACGAAGTGCTTTTGTTCGCCTTCTACAATCCGCGCACCGGCCAATGTTTTCCCTCGCACCAGGCGATTGCACTTAAAGCGCGTTGCGGTGTGAGCACCGTACAACGTGCCTTGAAGTGGGCGCGTGAAAACGGCCTGCTGCTGTGGGCGCATGGGCTTGTCCGGGAAGGATGGCGCGTTCTGCGGACCAGCAACCGCTATGCTTTCGCTGCGTTTTTGAGCATCCGCCGCATAGCCGCATCTATCGCTGTCTCTAACGGTCAAAAGCACCGACGAGTACCCACCTCATATAAATCTTTTGCCGAAACCGCAGCCGAAGCAAAGACGTTCCGTTTCCCCCCTGCTCCTTCCACCGTCTAAAACCAAGGGCGGTAGGAAAAAAGAGACTTCGGCCCAATCCACCGGGGCCGGGGAACGCGATAGGTTTGAGGCCCGCCGAGCCACCACATGCCAGATGGTGCGCTACACCAGAATCTCGCGGCAGCCCAAGTTCACGATAGACCGAGAGCACGAAAATTGGCTTGCAAGCTTTTGTGCTATCTGTATAGTCCGTTAAGCAGCAAACACACTTGCGTGCTTTTTGCATTTCTGCCTTTCCGCCTATCTGTCTTTCTTCCTAAACACGAAACCGGGTTAGCGTTCATGGACGTTATCGTTCTAGCCAGCCAGAAGGGTGGAAGCGGGAAAACCACTCTTGCGGGAAATCTCGCAATCGCCGCCGAACTTGCCGGGAAAGGCCCCGCAGTCCTCATTGATACCGATCCGCAAGGCTCACTCGCCGCATGGTGGAACGTCCGCAAAGCCGAAACCCCCGCCTTCGCCTCTGCGACCGTTGCCGAGCTTGAGAGAAAATTGGACGACCTTGAAGCGGCTGGTTACTCGCTGGCTTTTGTCGATACGCCGCCCGCAATTGCCCAGGCAATCAGCGCCGTGATTTCTCAGGCCGATCTTGTATTGATCCCGACCCGCCCAAGTCCGCATGATCTTCGCGCCGTTGGCAGCACCGTTGCGCTTGTGCAGGAGCAGGGTAAGCCGTTCGCATTTGTCGTGACCCAGGCGAAACCGAACACCCGCCTAACGGTTCAGGCTATGGCCGCATTGTCGGCGCATGGTGCCGTCGCGCCTGCGATTGTCCATGATCGCATTGACTACGCCGCGTCCATGATCGACGGGCGGACAGTGCAAGAGACTGACCCGAACAGTCGGAGCGCAGCCGAAGTAGGGGAGTTATGGGAATTCGTGCATGAACGATTACACGGAAGCAAGAAAGCACGAAAGGAGGAAACAGCATGAGCAAGAAACCCGCCGAGCTTTCCGCAGGACTTGTTGCAGTAAAAGGTCAGGCAGCGCCCGCGAACGACATGCCGGGAAGGGTTGCCGACGTTGGCAAGGCGACAACGGGACAAGACCCGCTAAACTTCCGCGTGTCCGCAGCGTTTCGCCGGGAATTCAAAACCTATGCCGCCGCCCATGATCTAAAGTTGAATGAGTTGCTCGTGAAGTGTTTCGAGAACTACCGGAAGCAGCAAGGCGATTGAGAGCAGGGGACGGCCAGCGTGCAATGGCGTGCAATGGTGCGCGGCGACCGTGGCAAATTTGGCATACGTGGCAACGTAGAATCTACAAGTTATGGAAGCGGTTGAACGGGGCAGGGACCGAATCCCCCCCTCTCCGCCAGACCCTTTAAGTTCCATCAGCATAGGTACTTACCGTTCGAGTATCTTGGCCCTCTTACATTAACTGCTGCTTCTTCATGCTCTCAAGGTGCATACTAGGTGCATTTTCAAGGGAGCGCATCGCTGCGACCACGTCTTCATCTGCGGTTTTGATATAGCATGCCTGCGTCACCCGCAAGATCCTCTGGATGATCTCGTCTTGCACGCGGAGCCGGTGCAGGTTTGTCGCCAGCCCGCGCCGGAAGGCATGCCAGCCGTACCATCGCAGCCCTTGAGCCTCCAACGCAGGACGGATCACGTCACGCGCCAAAGCATCCAAATTTATCGGCTTCCCTTCTGGGCTGGGAAACATCAGGCCAGCCCCAGGACTCCCCGACAAGGAAACGGTGCAGGTTCAGGCGTTCGGCGAGCCGAGCAATGATCGGCACCGGTGCCTTGCTCTTCTTCGTTTTCGGCTCCAGTGCGTGGCCTCTCCAATACGAACGTGAGATTCGGATCTGATCACCGTCGTAATCTTCCCAACGGAACCCTCGCAACTCGCCTTTCCGTGCCCCTGTAAAGGAAACCTGGAGGTCCGCATCATGCGACTCGTAAACACTTCTCCTCGCCTCAACCTGCGCGCCAGTCGCGCCATCCTTACACTCTCGATTTTGGTGGTGCTGGCCTCATGCTTCGTCGCCGTGAGCTTCGGGGCTGCACCCACCGGCGGCCGCATCAACTCCGCGTCAGCGCAGAACATCACCGGTACCTGGACAGGACGGATGGAGGAAAAGAAGCCCGACGGCACCATCGCGGGACGTACACCGATCTATCTTCGAGTCGTCCAGCAACAGTCACAGCTCACCGGCGTGATCGGAGGCGACGAGAACTCGGCCTCGCCGATTCAGCAGATCACGCAGGACGGCGATAACGTTAGCTTCACTGCGACGATGTCGCATGGCGATATTCAGGTGCACTGGACCGTCGAGCTTACGGTTAAAGACGGCACCATGACCGGCAAGGGCCACGCCATACGCAGCGACGGCCACCAGTGGGACGTGGACATGAAAGTGACCCGCAATCCGAATGGAAAGCGCGGGGGTTCTTAGATTCCAGCGCTGGCCGGTGTCATCCCGAGGTGTCATCCTAACGGCAGACTTCGACCCGCCGATACTCTCCCGCCCAGGGTTGAGTTCACAGTGCAGGGTATAAACGGGCTTGCGCACGCTCTCGGGGAGATCAGGACGAGGGGAAATCTCGACACAGTTGTAGGCCGGTTCACGGTTGGCTCGGACCGCACCTAGCTCGCCGAGAGCATAGTCATAACCGTCAAATCGAGTGAGCACGTATCGTTCACATACGGTGTCGTAGTTGAGGGTGATAAGCGTGTCTGATTCGGTGAGTACGGATGCGAAGGAGGTATACGGCTCCGAGATCTTCGCCGCCTCCTCAATCAACAAGAGTGAAAACCAGATTATCAGCTTTACTGGCGGCAGTGACGGGGCCGCTCCTGTCGCGCAGACCGCCATTGGCCTCACGAAGAACCGACTGGGTTCTGCCGCGAGGCAGGCGCATTGGCTTGTCTCGCGCGAATCCCTGGGACATGATGTCAAGCGTGCAGCCGCTCAATGATCTGCTGGGCCCAGAAAATGGATGCTCTCCGGATTGGGTCTTGAAAACAAACTGCTGCAGTCATTCTGAGACCCCGTACTACGACCTTTGTTGGCGACCAACCTGTCGATTCGCTACCTAGGGATTTCCCTAGTTGATCACAAGATGGCTGGTTGCTATAAGAACCTCATAGCAGAGGTACAGCAGCGCACGTGTTCGGGAGGTTTAGCGGCGTGCTACCGAGCGGTACTATCAGAGGTTGCAGCGGGCTCGAAAGAATCTTGCTGTTCTTCGGGATATTACTGGTTTTTGTCTATGTCGGCAATCGGGCCTACAGCGAAATGTACTCGCAAGCCAGCGTGCAGAGTTTCTGGGCGCATCAAACATCTTCTCCAATGCTGGCCGAGATTCAATCGAAACGGCGTAGCGGTCTACCCGACTTCCGTCTTTGGTCAGAGAAGCGTATTAGAGCTTACCAGGCGAGCCTCGCGGCGAACTTAGCTCCGCCGTTGGGAGTTCTCGATATATCCGACCTTCGGCTTCGCGTGCCGATTTTGGAGGGAACAGATGACCTGACGCTGGATCGTGGGGTCGGCCACATTGCTGGCACCGCACCCCTTGGCGAACACGGAAACGCTGGAATCGCCGGGCACCGGGACGGTTTCTTTCGTGTACTCAAGGATATTCGCGTCGGGCAAACGATTGATGTGTACACGCAGCACGGGCGTTCACGCTACGTCGTGGATGAGATCCAGATCGTCTCACCAGATGAGGTGTCCGTTCTCGCGCCGCGAGCGGAACCTTCCCTCACCTTGGTGACCTGTTATCCGTTTTATTTCGTTGGTAGTGCGCCTTCGCGCTACATCGTGCATGCGACATTGGCCTATGGGGATGAAGCGAAAGTCCCGATGGACGGACGCACTAACTAATTTCAATCCAGAACTAGAGCAGTTGGACCAATGATGGCTAATCCCAAAATGAAGGAGAAGAAAATGAAGTCAAGCGGCCTTTGGATCAGGAAGAGTCTCGTACTGGCGGTTGGGGCCCTTTGTCTCGCTTTGGCAGCCTCGATTAGCGCACAAGTACAGACCCAAACAAGCACTACAACCGGGAAAACCACAAAGGAAGTCACAATCGAGAACGGAGAGGTCGTTGCCGTCGAAGGCAACAGTCTTTTCGTCAAGATGTCCGACGGTACCCTTCGCGACTTTCCCAACGTGCCTGAAAGCGCCAAAATCACAGTGGACGGACAGCAGCTTGGTGTTCACCAGCTTAAGCCTGGCATGAAACTGCAGCGCACGACGGTCACATCAACCACACCGCAAGTGGTGACAACCATCGAAACGGTCACCGGGAAAGTCTGGCACGTAACGCCACCGCTGTCCGTCATCCTCACCATGGAGAATAACGAGAATCAGTCTTTCAAGATCCCGGACGGACAGAAGTTCACGGTGGACGGCCAGCAAGTGGATGCCTGGGGCCTGAAGAAGGGCATGAAAGTGACCGCGATGAGGATTACGGAGACCCCGCTGAGTCTCACGTCCCAACATACGCAGGTCACCGGGACAATGTCGGCTGATGAGGCTGTGTTGATCGCGAAGGGAGGTGGGAAGGGTGGTGCAGGAACCACCACCACGACTGCCGGAGGATCCAGTACTACTGGTGGAGAAACCGGCAGTAAATTGCCGAAGACAGCGACAGGTTTGCCTCTCGTGGGAATCCTTGGGCTCTTATTAATTTCGACTTCGCTCGGAATGTCATTGCTCCGCAGGAGCCTGGGACTGCGAGGTTAGGATTCCGCCCAGCAGCGGCCGATTCAAAGGAGCCGCTTCGGCACGGGCAGTGAGCAGAAGAGACTGCCTCCATTGGCAACGCCACAAGTCAGGGAGGTTAACTCGTAGAACAGCATTACTAGCTGTGGCAGTACTGTATTTTGGACTTAGCATTGCAGGTTGGCGTTCGGTAATCCGCGGCGCCAACCTAGCACTTGTCCTATATCAATTCCTTGAGCCACCGCGGCAGCGTTCACGTTGTTTCTGGACCTAAGAGGCGCAGTGCGATAAAGATAATCCATCCGCGAATGTGATTGTCCGAAGAACTCAATAAAAACGGCTATGTTCAAGCAGCCTGCGATATCGGGCGAACCTCCCTGGCGACAGATGATGGAGCTTGAGTCGCGTAAGGAAGTAATTGAAGGCTGGCTGTCGCGCTCCGACATCCCCGCTCAACTAGTTGAAGTCCTGGAGGAGATGCTGGCAAACACGCAGCACCAGTTACAGGCGGTCAGAAGTCAGGGTCTCGATAGCACAACTTCGTCCCCTCGCCGTGAATCGGAGTAACTCCCATCGCGGCTTCCGATTTCGAACTGAACCACAAACGAGTCGCGTTGGCGGCGGCCTTTACAACCATCGGTAAGATCAGCGGAGTCAGGGCAAGTGGTAAACCAATAATAGAAGTAGACTTGCTACGAAAAGAGTGGCGCTAGCCTTTTCTGTCTGTCGCTAACAGGAATGGAAGCCACGACATTCGCTTAAGATTCCAGCCTCTTTGCCACTAGGGAAATCCCTAGTTGTACCGCCTAACCCATAGCAGTACCGTCAGGTTGGAGTAATGCGTAGATTGGTTTCGCCTTCTCCCATGGAGGCTCACGATGAAACGGATGGCCTGCCTGATCATCCTCACCCTTTTCTCACTCGTCGTGGTGGAATTGGTTAATGCTCAAACGCAACCGACTCAGAAGAAGGCGGCCACTGGCTCAAAGCCCAAAAGCGAAACCTTGGAGCTGGGCAAATCCTACGCTGCGTTGCGACCGGCGCAGAAGCTTCTTGTAGATGAATTTGTTCGCCGCTATAACGCGACCACCGGAAGCCAGCTGGTTCCCGAACAGGCCTACGACAACGCTCGTCTGTCCATCCGCACCACGTTCGACGCCGTGACCCATGCGCTGTTGAACGCTAAGATGAGTGACCCGAAGGGCAAAAGCCTGGGAAGCGCCATTGATTTGGTGGACGCCGTTGACGAAGTGATGGGAGAGGAATCTGGTGTGGGCGGCGACCGCCAGTTCCGCCTGTATGTGTACCTGAAACCCAATGCGGTTGACATCCTGAGCCAGAGCCAGGAGTTCTTTCACGATCGCGACAACAGCGTTTATCACAAGGGCTTCCCTATTTGCTACAGGCTCAAGAACGGACCTCCCTCGATTCAGTTCTCCATATCGCGCGACCATAAATTGTCCGACATTGATGTCGATTATCGTTCTTCCGGCTTTCCTAAGGGGCTGGTCAATGGGCACCTGACCGCTTCCAACTCGGACGTCCGCGCGGGAAACAACCTGGACCGCCATGACGGCCGCTGGTCGGGCCTCAATGGCTGGTGGCGCAACGTCTTCGGGCAGCTCGGAGCTGGCGGGACGCCGCCGAAGGAGAACGCCACCCAGGGCCTCGGGCTCATTCCCTTGAATCCCGGCGTGAAAGCCGATCAGGGCGTCGATAAGAGCGCGCACGATTTCCTGCAGAGCTGGGTAGTGGGAAAAGAGCCGAATAAGTCGGTTGCCTATTTTTCACCCCGCAGTTATCCGTGTTTGGAGGCGATGCCGCAGAACAGCAGGCAATCCGTGTCGCAAGGCATGGTTCGTCTGCGAACCCTGATGGCAATGCAGAAATTCAGCGCCGGCACAGGCTCGGTGAATTCCGTTGCCGACGTGTTCGAGCCCGCCGACAAATGGTCGCAGGGATTGAAGCCGGCAAAGAACGCGTATGAATCGGAATTCCGGCTGGTGAACTTGCCGGCAGACATGGCAGCGGACGAGGAATGCGTCGCCATACCCGCGGACGATTCGAGCAAACGGCCAAAAGAGAAGTACTTTGCCACTGCGTTTCGCGGAAAAAAGGGAGATAGCCGGAACAAGGTTATGTCCCTGCTGTGGACGGAAGAGGGTGATTACTGGAAAATCATTGCCATCCGCATCGAAGACAGTAGCGATGCAGACCTCGTCCCAAAGAATGCTGCAGCTCAGGCCGAGCCTTCGGTGGAAGAACCGCGGAGCATTGCCGGTGATCCCGCCGCCGTAAAAGACATCACGCAGTTCTACCAGACTTGGATCGTGAAACGGGATGTTACCCAGGCCTCCCGCTTTGCGTCACAGCGCTCCTACCAGTGTCTTCCGCCACCCTCCGAAGAGCAGAAGAAATTGACGCCCATCGCCAGAATCCAGTCGGGGCTGGAACAGCCGGTCACGAGAATCTCATCCGGCACGAATCTCTCGGAGATGATGTCGAGCCTGCAGTCGCAAAACGACCTGCTGCGCCCAGTTCAGCAGGAAAACTCGAATGCTTTCGCGATGATGGCAGTGCCGGACCAGAAGGCCAATAGCTTTCTGTGCCAACATCGTCACCTGCCCGAAGCTTCTCCGGAGTTGAATCCCGCTGATGCCAAATACGGAACATATTATTTGACCGCCAGTCGATTGAATTATGGGGACGAACAATCGCCCGCTCTTCTACTGTTGTGGGCCAAAGAGCAAGCGGGATGGAAGGTTATTGCCTGGGCGGTAGAGCTTCCGTAGCTCCAGGGTCTCAGACCCAACGCACGAAGGAAAATAAGAACGTGAACCATCGCCATAATCAGCATGCACCTACCCATAGCTTGTTGCGTATAAATGGAATGCTAACCGCTCGGCACGACGAAGAGTCATAAAACGAAATACGACGGCGAGATTTGCGTTCACAACTGCTCTTCCGAATATCTTTCTGCAAGAATGAGAGCGCCGCAGTTCTTAAGCAGATTTCCCAGCGCAAGTTTGCCCTTATTCACTAAGAATGCATCTCCAGAGTCTGCTCAGAGGAAACATTGGGCGCCGGAGGCCTCGGTGACCTCTACAACTCCGTTCTCCCGCGCATTATCGGGACGGTGCTTTGTTTCTTCTCCGCCACGACTAGGGATTTCCCTAGTTGTTGCGCGCTCCATCCGGGAGTACAAAGAGGTACATCGAGGCAAAGGCTGCCCTCGAAAGCATTTTGATTAGCAATGGAATCATTCCTTGAAATACCGGCTTGACGTCTCGGAGAAGAGCGGCACGAGCTCTGGAAGTTAAACCCGATGGATTGGGGCCCCATCGTTGCTACCCGCGCCGACTGAAGTCAGGAGGAGGCTTTTATGAGTCTGTTGGATCTGATGTTCGGTTGCACGCACAAACATTGTGGTTTTCCCATCACTGTCCGAGACAAACTGCGGCGCACTGAAGCCGCCTCAGTCACGGGAACCTACGTGGTCTGCCTGGATTGCGGGAAGGAATTTCCTTACGACTGGAAGGAAATGAAAGTCGTTCGGCCTCAGCGTGCGAACGCTCCTCGGCCAGTTACCGCTGCCCCCGACCGCAAAGCGGCGTGATGTCAGCCTGGTGCTGAAATGGGCCTGGCACTGGGCAGGTCTTTCACCAGGGAGATCCGATATGAATTGCAGGACGCGAATTGCATTGTGCTGCGCGGCGATCTTCGCCGCTGTTAGCTTTTCCATTACTACGCATGGCCAGACGACTTCGTTTACCAAGGCTCAGGTTGCCGACCGCATCCGCAAAGTGGAAGACGGCGTGGACCAATTCCGCAAGTATCTCGAGAACCGCGGAGAAGACGCCAAGAGCCGGGCGGACTCGGCCCCGAGCAGCGGAGCGACGACGCGCCGCCAGCGTTCAGATTCAGGGAACACACAAGCTCAGGGAAACCAAGCCAAGCAAACAAAAGACGATCTCGAAAACGCAATGGACGATCTGGATCGCACCACGAACCGTCTTCGGCGAAAATTCGATTCAACGTCGAATTATCTGGAGACAAAGGTGCAAATGGAGCAGGTCATGGACAGCGCGCGCCGCGTCAATCAGGTGATGGTTAAAGGAAATTACGGCACTCAGGCAGAACGATACTGGGCTGCTTTGCGCGCGAATATCAATGATCTTGCGCGGTGCTACAACTTGACGCCCATGGGCACGTAGGTCTCACCCTCAATTCCTGGTTAACGCGGTAACCGGAGCAGCTGTTAGGCCTCTAGTAAAGGCGGCATTCCTTGTCCATTATTTGTCTCCGCAAAATACCGGCCTACCTTCTTCTCCTGATGTTTCTCCTGCCCGATGCGTCGGCGCAGGAGATGAGTGCGGTTCCCGCCACGTTGACGATTCCCGACGGAACTCCCATCAAGCTTCAACTTGCGGAAAACGTTTCTTCGACTCACGCCCGCGTGGGAGACAGCCTGGATTTTGTCGTGGTGCGGGATGTGAACGTTGGAGGCTTCACCGTGATTCCGGCCGGAAGCCTGGCCCGCGGTTCAGTCACAGGAGTTAAGGGCAGGCGGGTCCTGGGGATCGGAGGCAGCGTGGCCCTGAAACTCGATTCCGTGGAGCTGGTCAACGGCGATCAGGTCGGATTGCGTGCCGGCATGCGCGTTAAGGGACAGTCCCGCACCAGGCTGATGGCGATAGGGATGATCGCCACTGGCGTGTTCTTCCTGCCCGCGGCGCCGGTCTTCCTGCTTACCCGTGGCCATGCAAGCACGGTGCTGAAGAGTACGGAAATCACGGCGCAAATCGACGGCGCTACCCCGGTCCTGTCGGCAGGGTTGCCGCGCTCGCGGGAAAGTTACCCCGAGCTGAGCGCGATGATGGATTATCTGCCGCCACGTGTCTTCAACGGTGAGGGACGCCAGGGCGACATGGTGAACCTGGTTTTTGTCGCCCACCAGAAAGATTTGCAGGATGCCTTTGAGCGCGCCGGGTGGGTCCAGACTGACAAATGGAAGCCGATATTTGTCTGGCATCTGTTGCGACGCCGGACCAACGACGCCCTGTTGCCGATGGCCAGGTTTTATCTGTTCGGAAGAGTGCAGGATTACTCGTATGCCTTGCCCGATCCGGGCGCCGTCATGTCGCGGCGTCATCATCTTCGAATCTGGAAGACCGTGTACGTGATGCACGGAATGTCCATCTGGGCAGCTGCCGCTACGCACGACGTTGCACTTGAAATCGCCAAGCGAGGGCGTTTGATCAACCACAGGATCGACCCTGCGGTCGACATAGAGCGCGATTTTGTCGGCGCCAACCTGGCAGACACCTCGTCGGTCAGTCGCCAGGAATATTTGCATTCCCCGGAGCCAGTATTTCAGGCGCAGACGGCATCCGGCGAGACCTATCATTCCGACAGCAGAATTCTTCTCCTCGATTTCCATCCGGCCACTGCGCCCAAGTTTGACGCGGACAGTCGGTCATCTTCGATTGCTAAAGAGGTCTTGCTGCCGAAAGCAGCTTCGGCAGATTTTTCCCAGAGCGGTCTGACATCGCCTTTTTGACTCTTAGATTGAGACAGATAAGTAGGTGAATCCAATGGCTCGCCAGAGACCCTCTCGGTTGCTTCTTCTCGCCATTGTGCCGTTTACCCTTTTGGTGTTTTCCGCGCGCTCAGCATGGACGCAAGAAATACCTTCTGCAAGCAATACTCCAACTCAACTGTCAAGTCGTGCTGGCCAGTTTGTGGCGGTTCCAGAAGCTAAAATGCGTTTTCATCCTATGTATGAAAACTTGTTGCTGCCATTTGCGCCAAAGCAAGGACAAATCCCTTCATTAGTGAGATTCCGCACACTTGACATGGGCTACCATCTTCCGTTCACCAAGAACAACGCGTTATCGAACCTGTGGCCGCTCTCAAAGACAGATGAGTTGCAGGCTAGAGCAAACCGCTTCACCAGGAACACTCCGGTCGAATGGCTTGATGTCAACACCAAGAGCAAAGTGCACTTTAGTACGCCTGCTCCGGGCGCCGACGTAGGCTATTACGGCCACGGCATTCCATGGGCTGGCCGGGTCATTCTCGGTGTTGGTGAGAAAGCTAAAGCTCATCCGCAAGTCATTAGTGTACTCAAGCTGATAGATCCACAGGATTTGCGCTTCGAAAACCGCCTTCCACGTGGATCGGCGAGTAACATCCATGCCATCGGGCGAGGTCAACACGCTAACAGTGTCGCCACTTGAGCACCTACCGGAGGTCAAGACACCTTGCCGGTAGCGCTCCTCAATCACGTAAGCTGCCGCTTCCAAGGCCCTCACGAGAGGGTCTTCCGGGTGGGGACTTCTGCCAAACTTCAAACTGCGCGCCAGTCTCCGCGGGCTGCAGCTCGCAAAGCAGGTGAAAGCCGGCGTCGAGTTCCGGCACGTGCAGTACATCGATCTGAGCTTGCTTCTTATCTGCTTGGGTCGCAGGAACAGCGAGGGCCGTTGCGACCGGCGCGCCGCAGAGAAGCCAACCGATTACTGAGAGGTTCTTCAAAATTCGGTTGTTTCTTTTCTAACGCATCGTCGTTGGTCCGATGCGCTGGAAGGAGGGAGCGAGCAAATTCGGTCGGGAGGAACGTTAGGGGATGGACACGGCATTTTGGACGTCTCAAAACCTTCGGCCAGCGGCCCTGTGGCCATGTTTATGCCGCGTTTCCTCAGGCGGCCTTTCGGCCATTCCCCAGGGCAAAGCTGCTGCGTATTTCCCGTTCATGGCTCTGCGTTGTGCCGAGCGCTTAATATTCCATACCTCCGCAATTAGATGGTTGAACGGGTTCCCGCAGATCCCTCTTGAACGCTGCGTCACCGTGTGACGAAAAGCAACCACGGCGTTCCGATCACCAGGAACACTGCCAGAAAGTAGAGGGTCGTCAGCAGCCCGAGCCTGTAGAGTTCGCGTTGCGTGAGATAGCCGCTGCCCACGAAGATCACATTCTGGCTTCCGCCCTGCGGCGTGATCACCGAGAAGTAACTGCTGGCGAAGAGCAGCCCAAATGCCATCAGCGGCGCGGGAACTCCGCCGCGGATGCCGACGTCCAGAAACACGCCTAAGAGGGCAAGGACCTGGGACGACTGGCTCACGAACAAGTAGTGGATCGCGACGTAGATCAGGATCAGCCCAACATACGTCATCGGCCAGGAGAGTCCCCCCATATGCCGCGCAAGAATCTGGCCTGCGTAACCCATGAACCCTAACTCATTAAGTGCCCCGCTCAGGGCGAACAGGACGGCGAGCCAGAGAAAGGTGGTTAGCGTATCGCCTTGGTTGGCAATGTCATCCAGGGTGAGCACACCAGCCATCAACAGGATGCCGAGACCGAGGAACGCTATGCTGGTCACATTCAGTCCCAGCTTGTCGGCAAAGATCCAGCCAGACACCATCAGCGCGAATGCAACCGCAGTGATTCCCTCGTCGCGCGACAGAGGCCCCAATGTCGCAAGGGCTTTGCGCGCGGCGACGGGAGCCTCCGGCGTCTCGCCCACGCGAGGCGGGAACATTCGCGCAATCACCCAGGGCAAAGCGAGGATCGCGATCAGCGCCGGCACACACGAGGCAACCAACCATTTTCCGAACCCGATTTGGATCCCAAACTTCTGGGCCAGTTGTATCCCGATCGGGTTCGCTGACGTAGCCGTCATCCATAGCGCGGATGACACGGCCAGGCTCGCCATCGTGCAGAACATCAGATAGCCGCCAAGGCGTCGCCCCTCAGGATCGTCCGGCTTCGATCCCGATCCCTCTGCCACTGACAGCACGATCGGAAAAAGCACGCCACCCCGTGCAGTGTTGCTTGGGAAAGCCGGTGCGATCACCGCATCGGTGAGCACGATGCTGTACGCGAGTCCAATCGATGAGCGGCCGAAGAGGCTGACCATGAACAGGCTGATGCGGCGGCCCAGGCCCGATTTAACGACGGCCTGCGCCACCAGGAACGCAATCACTACTAACAAAACGCTGGTGTTGGCAAACCCGTCGAAGGCTTGCGCCGGCGTAATCGTACCGGTCAGGACCACGGCAGCCACGGCTATCATGGTCGATGTCAACAAGCGGAAATGCGCCGTCCAGCACGGCCACGATCGCAGACACGAACACAGCGAAAAGGTGCCAGGCTGGGGCGGTCAGACCAGCGGGTACAGGTGTGAACCAAATCCCGAGTGCCATGGCGAAGGGCAATACACGCCTGATGACCAAGCCGGAACTGATCTTCATCGTGGGACTCCTGCATCGGGCGTCGCTTGCGCCGAAGTTACGCGGATCTTTCCATTCAGACCCTCCGACTGGCCCTGTACCTCACCCTCTTCGGTCTGGAGTACAAAGAGCCAGTAGAATTCGTAACTGCCCGAGGCTCCTGCGTAGCGCCCCGTACCGCCGGCGAATGTCCCCACGATATGGCTACCTGTCCTTGTGCCCTGGCCTTTCAGTTCGCTGAAGACTTGGTCACCGCGGTCATCCGTCCAGACGGCGCGGCCAATAGTCCCAGTGGCGCTGTCGTTGAGGACGAGTGCCTCCGCTCGGAATCCGACGGCTGGTCTTGAGGGTCCCAGCAGCATCAGGGAGCCTTCAAGTTTCGCTATGGAGGCTCGGCGACCATCGCCTAACGGAATGCTGCTGCGGTTGCCGGCAGCGGTCCAAGTTCCCACGAACTGGTGCCATTCGTCACCGGCTGAAGCGGATCTGACTCGTATGCGGAGCGTGACTGCAGGCGGTCATGACCAGTAGGGTGGCCAGTGCAATCGCCCGAAACGTAGAAGGTCGGAGGGCATAGAAGTTCGCAATATATAAAATGGGGTTTTTGCCTCCGGTCGGCCGCGGAGTCGCTAGACTGCACTCGTAGGTGGGTCGAAGATCCCTCGGATTCACGCGAATTCCTTTGGGACAAAACAGCAGGTCCCGGTGATGCTCGCCTCAGCGAAGAACTGCCGACGCCAGCCGCTTTCTGCGCCGGAGTGAGTCAAGCGCGGCCGACAGTCTTCACCATGTCCGCCTTCGCAACATTGGGCCGCTGCTGAACTGCTTCCGATATTGTTTCGCATTAACGATCTGGAGTTGCAGACTTCTCCTGCTTCTTTGCTTCCTGTGCGCGCTTTTGTGCTTCGTACGCATCGCGATATCCGCGTGCGATTGACCGAACTCCACGCCCGATTTCCTCATACGCATCGTCGCCCAGATTCGCCAGGGAAACGCGCAACGACCAATCCGGTGCATCGAAGCCGCCACCGTTCAGAAGCACTATTCCGTGGTCCTCAGCCAAGCGGAAGGCAAGATCAAGCGGATGAACATGTTTCTTTAAGTACTCCACCGCTTCCTTGCCGATGTTCTTGTTCGCCCAGAACTCGAAATCGATCAATCCGTAGTAGGCGTCGTAGAGCGGGTTGGGGGGCAATTCCAAGCCAAGTCCTTCGAGCAAAGCATGGATGCGGCGATAGACGATTTCCTTGCACGCAGCCTGGTAGCGTTTCTTGGCATCCATCAGTTCGACCAAAGAGAACATGCTCATCATGACCTGCTGCGGCAGCGAGAGCCCAGCCGTGTGGTTCAGAGCGACGTCGCGGCTATCGGCGACAATGCGATCGATGAACTTAACTTTGCGCGGTTCGAGTGTCAAGGCGCCATAGCGTTTATCGAGCGCCTTAAGATCCGCACCTGGGAGTTTCGCGATCATCTTGTCGTAAATATTGTCTTCATGGACCGCGATGACGCCGAGCCGCCATCCGGTCGCGCCGAAATACTTCGAGTAGGAGTACACACCGATGGTGTTGTGCGGCAGTTCGCCGAGCAAGGACCGGAACTCAGGCACGAAGGTTCCGTAAACATCGTCAGTCAGTAGCATCAGGTCGGGACGCTTCGTCTTTACAAGCTTTGCGATCTTGCTGATCGTCTCCTTGCTGAGCGCCATACCCGTCGGATTGCCGGGATTCACCACGAAGAATGCCTTGATCTTGGGATCTTCAAGCTTCTTGAGCTCGGCGTCAGTGAACTGAAACCGGTTCTCCTGGGGCGCCGCGATGTTGACTACGTTCAGGGCGTAATCTTCGAGATGCGTCATCTCGATGTAAGGCGTGAAGATCGGTGTGCCCAGAGCAATGGTGTCGCCTGGATGGAGCAGCCGGTTCGCTTTCAGCGACTTGAAGATGTAGCACATGGCCGCCGTTCCGCCTTCGACTGCGTACAGGTCGAACTTGCCGGCGGGCTTGGGATCTCCGCACATGGCCCACATCAAATATTCGTGCGTGATGCGCTCGTTATGGACAAGCATGCGATCGGGTACGGGATAGTTGTCACCGATGATGGAGTCCACAAGTTCGTGGACGAAGGCGTCCGGATCGAATCCGAATGTCTTCACCGCGAAGGGCACCATCTCCGCCAGAAAGGATGCACCGGGCATGTCGGCGTGCTTGGCGAGCCACGCCTCCAGGCGCGCTGCGATACCTTGCGCCTGTGGCATTCCGCCGAGACCTGCGGGATGCTCCATCACACGCTTGCTCTCGCAGATCGCAAACTGGCCGAGGAGGAAGTAGCCTTCGCGCGGTGTGGTGGCGATCCAGTTGGGGTTCCCACGGCCGGCATTAAGAAAGGCCGACTGTGTAGTCCTTGACGTTTTCTTAGCCAGCTTAATCAGTTCATCCTTGATCTCGAAAGGGCTCAGCGTCTCAAAGCTTTGAAGGTTCATAACGTCCATGGTGTATCTCCTCAGTCGGTAAAAGAGTTAACTCAGAAGCATGATGATGACCATGCCCCAGATCGTAAGGAATGTGTTACCAACGGCATAGGTTACGGTGTAGCCGAGCGCAGGAACCTGGCTCTTAGCGCGGTCGCAAACCAGCCCGAGCGAAGCTGTCGTGGTGCGAGCACCAGAAACGATTCCGAGGGTCAGGGCATCGTGAAAGCGGAAGATGTACTTGGCGATGAGCATGCCGAGAACAAGCGGCACAGTTGTCGCCAGGGCTCCCCATAAGAACAGTCCGATGCCCTGTGTCTTCAAACCGTTCACGAAACCCGGACCTGCAGAGATGCCGACCACAGCGATGAAAATGTTGAGTCCGACCGAATTCATGAACCAGACGGTCGATGTTGGGATGCGGCCAAACTTGGGGTGCACCGATCGCAACCACCCGGCGACAAGCCCTGCGATGAGCGCACCGCCAGCTGTCGACAGAGTCAGCGGCACTCCGGCCACTTTCCATACAAGCGCGCCGATCAGTGCGCCGATCGTGATGCTGGCACCGATAAATGCGACGTCGGCAACATCGCTTGGACGATCCGGGACGCCAAGCAGCTTGGTCACGGCAGCGGTGTCCTCCGTGCGCCCGACAACGTCGAGAATGTCGCCGCGATAGACCTTCGTATTGGGGAGAATCGGAATGGAGGTCGCAACGGCGCCGCGTGTGATTTTCCTCAGGAAGACGCCACGTGCAGCGGGTAGCTGCGCCAGTTCAGCAAGCGTCTTGCCGTCTACTTCCTTATTGGTGACGTAAATGTCAATGCCTTCGATCGGCATATGCAGCAATTCGGGATCGTCAACTTCTTTCGGGGGTTCGACAGGACATCGCCGCCTGCGGCTGCTGCCTTAGCCCTGCTAAGAGCGTTGACGAGTACCTCGCGAGCACCGGCGAGGGCCACCACGTCTCCTTCGCGCAGCACGGTATCGGCAGTTGCCTCCTCAATCACACCGTTGCGACGCAAGCGCAGCACAAAAATTCGCGCGTCTGGGATCAGCGCCTCAACCTCGACGGCTCGAAGACCACTGACCATGCTTCCGGGCTTCACTTGGAAAGCGCGCACTTCCCAGCGGTGCCACGCCGAACCGGCCCCGCCGAGTGCCTTGGTACCGCCTTGCTTCTCTTCATAGTCCTTGCAGGCGGCGACGAGATCCATGCGGAGCAATGCCGGCCCGAATAGCGCAATGACAATCGCCGATCCAACCGTGCCGAACATATACGACACGGCGTAGGCCACCGGCATTGAGTCGAGCAGGCGCTTGGCTTCTTCTGCCGGAAGCCCGAGTCGATTGATAGCGTCGGTGGAGAGGCCCATGGCTGCGGATATTGTCTGTGACCCGGAGTAGAGACCCGCGGCGTACCCCATGTCATACCCGGCCATCTTGGCGATCACCACAGGCACGGCAAGACAGAAAATGCATTGGACTGCCGAAAAGATGGCCTGCGGCAGGCCGTCTTTCGCCACACCTCGCACGAACTGCGGCCCAACGCCATAGCCCACAGCAAATAAGAACATGAGAAATACGGTCGCCTTGAGGGGCGTCCCGATCGTGATACCCAGCTGGCCGACAAGGACGCCGGCCAGCAGGGTGGCGGTGACCGATCCCAGTCCGATGCCGCGGAAAGTGAACTTGCCGAAATAGTAGCCGAGACCAAGCACCAGAAAGATCGCGATCTCGGGGTACTGCCGGAGCGTGTCTGCGAACCATGTGAACATTGTCTTCTCCGCTCTCTGTCAATTGGAGTAATAGCTTCTTAGCCGCACAAGCAGCGACCCTCATGCGTGCGTTAGTTCGGGTTTCGCCTTCTTCCCCCTGGCGTTTGAGGGACCCTTCTTCAACGACTCGACAAACGATGGCTTCAGGAGCTTCAATCCGAGCGATGAATCGAAGCCATGGATCTCCTTCACATCCAGCTTGCGCATGAATTCGAGCGTCTCAGCGTTGATGACCTGGCCGGGAACCATGATGGGGAAGCCCGGCGGATACGGAATGACGAAATTTGCCGATACCAACTCGGGGCCGTTCTTAAGCCGCTTGTCGAGCTCGGGGCTCGTCAGCTTAATGTGCTCACACTGGTCTTCGCGGTAGGCGCCGAAAAAGGCGGTGCGGATATCGCCTTCGCTGGTATGACTCGAGGCATCCTCGCGGAAGCTGTTGTAGAAGCAACTGAAGTCAGGGAGATCGGGCACGTCGTGCATCAGTGACTTCACGCGAGCAGCGAATGCCTCCTGTTCCCGTTTGCCGCCTTGCGCCAGTCTCTTCTCGATCTTCTGCGAGATCTCAACCAACACCTTCATCAGGTGAGCGATATCACTTCGCGTGTTGTTGATGTTGGTCTGAAGTAGGACACTGTTACGTGAGGTCTTGTTAAGTTGGACGTCGTACTCCGCCGCCAGCAGGTTCTTGAATTGCGTACCGTCGAACCCGGCCGAGCCGCATACGAGCGTCAGGCGAGTTACATCCAGCGCGAATTCATCTTCGCGTAGCGCCCGAATAGCCGTGCCCCAATTAGCCCCGGGAGTCAAATAGTCAACGAACCCCGAGTTCCTGAACTCCGCCGGAATCAGCTCGTCAGCTCCGAGAATCCGGAAATACTTCGAGACCAGCGGATGAGTGTTTACTTCACGCCGCAGGTCCAGAGCCAACTGGATTGCGCGGTTCACCAGTTCGTACCCTTCAAGCTCCATCTGACGACGCGCCACATCGATCGAGGCAATGATCTGAAGGTTAGGAGAGGTGGAGGCGTGGGTGAAGACCGCTTCATGGAACTGCTCTTCCACCGTGTGGTAATCCTGGTCCTTCACCAACACCATGGATCCCTGCCGCAAGCAGGACATGGATTTGTGGGTTGAGTTGGTTTGGTATACCCGCAGATGGACCTTGTCCGGATTCGCAAGCAGCCGCGTATCGAGAAGGGCCTTCTGGCTCGGATCTTTGCCGAGTTTCTTTGCCTGCTCCTGGTAAGCCGCGCGGTATGCGGGGTCCTGGAATCTCTTTTCGAGAGTTGCAGCAGCACCCATTGCGGTGCGGCGGCGATAGAAAGGAGTGAAGCGCGCGAATCCAAACCATGCCTCATCCCAAAGGAAGATGAGATCGGGCTTGATCGCCAAGCACTCTTCCATCACTCGCTCGACGTTGTAGATATGGCCGTCGAACGTGCAATTTGTGAGCACGAGCATGCGCGCCCGATCGAGCTTCCCTTCGGCTTTAAGATCGAGCAGGGCTTTCTTGATGGTGCGCAGAGGAACCGCTCCATACATTGAATATTGAGTAAGGGGGTATGCCTCGACATAGAGCGGCAGGGCTCCCGAAAGCACCGCGCCATAGTGGTGAGACTTGTGACAGTTGCGGTCCACCAGCATGATGTCGCCGGGTGCCAGCAACGCCTGTTCCACCATCTTGTTCGAGGTTGAGGTTCCGTTCGTTACAAAGAAGACATGGTCCGCCCCGAATGCCCGGGCGGCGTATTCCTGTGCGACTTTGATGTTGCCGGTTGGCTCCAGCAGGCTGTCCAATCCGCCGGTGGTCGCTGAGGATTCGGCGAGGAACAGGTTGAGCCCGTAGAACTCGCCCATATCGCGAATCCAATTCGACTTGAAGATCGATTTGCCGCGAGCAACAGGCAGAGCATGGAATGTTCCGATGGGTCTCTGCGCGTATTTCTGGAGGTTGTCGAAGTACGGACTGGAGTATCGGTCGGAAACACCGTCGAGAATACTCAAGTGCAACTCCAGAGGCTCCTCGACCTGGTAGAAAATGCGCCGCACACACGCTGCCTCAGGACTGCCGGCGGCTTTCTCGACTTCGCGATCTGACAGCAGGTAGATGTCGAGTTCCGGCCGTACGAGTTTGAGCGCTTGTGCCAGCGTAAGGCCGTGTTGCAGGGACTCTGCATCGATACCGCTTGCGCTGAAATACGAAGTCAGGAACTCCCGCAAGACTGGATTGTTGTGGACGGAGGCAAATCGGCACGTCGTCGTAAATGACAACCGCCTCGAAGCTGCCGTTCAGGATCACGGCGAGGATGGCGTCTTCGAAACTTCCGACGAACACCGACTCATAGGCGAACTTGTCTTGCGGCCTGCGGAGTTTACGCAGCTCGTGCCCCAGATCCGCCCACATCGACTGACGAGCGGGACTGACAAACAGCACTTCAAAATACGGCCGATATGCTGTTCTTTGCTCGCTGCTCAGCGGCAGACGATCGGCCAGATTACCCACACTGTCTTCTTCCCTTTCCCACTCGTCAAGACTGGTGCGATAAGAATGGGTCACGATTGCAGTACTGATTGCCCGCGCCAGCCGGGTAGTTCCAACGGCATCGCCTGAGGTGATTCGGTCTTTGAGCGTGGCGAGCAGGTTCAACCCGGGATACGCGAAATAGTCTTCCCATTGGCGGAGTTCCTCAAGGGTATCCAGGACTTGCGACTGATAGCTCTTCGCCTCAGCCCCCTGTTTGGTGGTTGACGACTCCCACTGCCGCGATTGCCGTAAGAGAGTGCGCCACCGGTCATGCCTGGCTTCTGCTCCGGTGAAGAATTGGTCAACTCGTGGTTGTTGTTTCGGTGCCTTGCTCATATCCAGTTACTTCCTTCCTGCTTTCGAAGCTGTTCCGGAATTCGAGTATTTCTTCTCTGTCGTTTATTCGCCGGCCAGTTCTGTTCGTACGAAGTTATTGGTCTTGGATCTCATGAGAGAGCGCCCTCCACGAATTGGACCTCTACTTGACAATCGGAATGTTTGCGGCAAACTGCAGATCGAGCAGCAGATTGATGCGCTTGTCCAATTGGAAGAACAACGCGGTCTGTTTTCCAGTAAGTACATTCCGGAATTTCGGCATCCACTGCTGGCGCAGGGTCGCAGTTTGCACGTCCAACGCCGCCATTTTTTTGACGAGGCTGTCGGCTTCAGCGTCCGTCATGTTCACGTAGGACTGCGCGTATTCCTTAACGAGAGCGTAACGAGCGTCACCAAGCTTCGTGGTCTCTTGCGTGTACGCATCGTAGACCGGCCAAAACTTTTCGGCCTGGGCATCGGTCAGTTTCATGTTTTCCGCAATGATTTGTTTTTTCGCGGAGCGTATGTCGGATCGCAACAGCTGTATGTCTTGCTCGCTAACTGTCGGCCCCGCTGCCGGCGTTTCGGATTTCTGAGCGAACGCCGTACTCTGGATCAACAGGAGTGACGTTCCCATAACAAGGGCTATCGCTAACTTCTTCATTATTCCCTCCGGTGAATCTTTCAAATCGACGACCAAGGCAGCCAACCTCGCTGAATCACCTTTCCAGCGCAATTATGCTCCTGCGTAACTGTTGCACCTTCGGCGATGGGTTATCAGTGACCTGTGCAGCAGTTGGTGGCGAACCGACATATCAAACCAGTTTGGAAGTGATCGTGACCGAGGAGTCGCCAACACGAAACGGGCCCATGCAAGTGCGTTCGACGATCATGAACGCGAGCGGTTCTTCCGGGTCACATACCACCAGATGATGGCGGCCAACACTAGAAGAACCAGCAACCAGATCAGCCACGTCGGCAAGCCACTCGCGGCCTCTGGCGCTGCTGCTGGCGTGCGGCTGGTGTAGCTGGTTCTGCTGCTGGAGTCGGCACCGCCTCTTCGCTCCCCACCGCGACCAGGATCGGTGCACCTGCGGGCGGTGGCGTAACTGGCGCAGTCCCCGTCACAGTCTTCTCTTGCGTGACTTCAACCGCGGGCTGCTCCACGATCTTGGTGGCGGTGATGATCATCCCCTTGCGCACGCCCCAGGCATCGACCATCTGTCCATCTACGTTAAATTTTTGGTCCTCGGGAATCTTGAACTGCTGGTTCTTGCCGTCTTCCAGGGTCAGGATTATGCTCAGCGGCGGACTGGATTGCCCAAACCTTTCCCTTAACCGTCTGTACGGTCGTGATGGTCATGGGAGTTGAGGTCGTGGTGATGGTCCGCTGGAGTTTCATGCCGGGCTTCAGATCGTGAATGCCGAGCTGCTTACCATCTACCGTTACTCTGGCGCTCTCGGGCACATTCTCAAAATTGCGGATAGTGCCATCCGCCATCTTGACTACCAGGTCGTTGCCCGAGACGGTCACGACTTCACCACGGTCGACCTTGGTGACGACATTAGGTTGTCCTGTCGCTGTCGTAGTTTTTGTCTCCACCTGCGCGCTCAGGCTCAGGGTAAAGGCCAGGCAAGCCGTGGTCGTTGCAACTACCGGCCATGCACACTTCCAACCTGCTATGTTCATTGCCATTTCTCCTTTCAGTTAACAATGCAGACGGCTCTCAACCGCAAAGCAGACTCCTTCCCAGGGACTCATGGCGGCGATCTAGTCCTTTTGCCGTGAGAGAAAGCTCTAATTGAAATCAGCGCGCCAAGATTTCAATTCAGGTCGTCGTCTTTGTAGTACTTGGTGCCCTTGGCGGTGATCTCGAGCGCCACGCCCTTGTCCGTCATTTGATACATCCAGACACCGGGCGAGACCGAAGCCGCTCCGGTCAGCGCTCCACCCTTCTCCCCGGTTGTGGCCGCGGCTGTGGTTTGTCCGCCGAATTCCCAGCCGGAGTTGACAAAGCTGTCGAACGCCGTATCGTTGTCGAAGACGAAGATCACACTAAATTTCTTCACCCCAAATCCGAGGCCAGCCTGGAGCTCCACCACCTTCATGAACGTCTCCTCCTTGCTCTTGTTGTTCACGGCGATGCCTTCGCCCTTGCCGGATCCAAACATGAAGATCTTTATGCCCGTATTGCTGAACACTGCATACCCTGCCGCTCCCTCGACTGCGCCTTTGGCTTTCGGCTCGGCCTTATAAAGACGTTGCAGGGTATCGTGGGCCATTTTCCGGACCTCCTTCTGCTCCTCTGCTTTCTTGTCGTCGGCTGCGTGCGCCACAATCGCCAGTGAGCAAGCCAGCGTGAGGAAGATGAACTTCAGAATCGCGGTACCTTTACCTGTTGTGATTGTCATAGCTTTGTACCTCCTTCTTGTTGAAGTGTCTATTCTGCTGCTACCTGGGGCCGGGTTATCTGGGTACAACTGAAATTCTCCTTGCTTGTTTCTCATATTACTCAAGGCAATGTGCCTCTCACTGCTTTCGCAGCTGTGCCCGAATTCGAGTATTTCTTCGTAGTTGTTTATTCACCGGCTTGTCCCTCTGTTCGCACGAAGTTATACTTGGCGCTGAACTGAAATCTGGGTGCATTGCCGGTTGAGCCGTCTTTGTTGTCTCTCCAGCCATACAGAAATTCACCGCCCACCGTGAGTGAACCGAAAGGATTCCAGATAATGTTGCCTCCTGTGTAATTCCCTTGATGGTACGTGGAACCAGGCTGTGCTAGGGTGTCTTGTACCTGCGCGAAGCTGTATACGACGCTGGAACGTAACCGCGAAGCCCAGAAATGCTGGAATGCTCCGTACGTCGCCACCACCGGTAATGCTTGAATATGAGGGTTCTGCAGGCTGCTGACGGCGGCATCAATGCCGAGCCCGGACGTATCATTGATGTAGCGCTCGATTCCGTTCCCGTAGGCACCTTGGTACACCACGGTATCTTTCCCCCAAAGACGCGTGGCACCAGCGAAGTTGAAGCCCCAGCCGAACACCGACTCATGCCGGCCGTCCGGTAGAAACGCCGCAACGCTTCGGAGCAAAGCAGACAGTTGCACATGTCCTCGTTCCATTTCCCGCCGCAACTTCAGAGTCCCGTCAGGAGAAGGGCTGTTCGGCTCTGCGCTAAACTCCGGGGTCATAAAAAGTACGTCCGAAGTCGGCTTCTCGGCCGAGAGGCTGAAGGTGGTCTTCTTTGCCACAAGCACGCTGTAGCGGAACTGCGGGTTACGGATAGAGACCATGGCGTTTGGTCCCTGGTAGTCCAGGGTATCCGCCCCGGCGTCAGGATCCATGAAATTCGAGAAGGTCTGGCCGACCAGGAAGTTCTTCGCCTGGCCGTATGCATGACGCAGCTTTGGCGTGGTTGCGTTGGTACCGAAGAAGTCCATTTCAAAGAAGAACCTGTAACTGTCGCCCGATCGCGTGGGAACGAGGAAGTCCAGGTTCAGGCGCGTCGCCCTTACCGAGATCGTCGAGTTGTTAATGCCCGTAACTGACGGGATGGGGATTGTTGCCGGGATGAAGCTGTCGACATTTCCCGCGGGCTTCAAATCGTAGATGAAGTCTGTCTTGGCGTACCCGCCGATGCGCAAGAGCGTACTTGTACCGGGCAGGCGAAAGTATCCCGGAAACCGGGGATCGAGCGGCTCGTTGTTGATACGCGGCGCCGCGAATGGGTCTTGCGAAAATATTCTGTAGGTCACGGTGGCCTTGCCGAGTTCTATTTTCTTCGGGGTCAGTTCCGCCTCGACCTGGGACTTTTCGTTTTGTTGCTCGGCAGCGATAGCAGCTGGAAGGTCCTCAGGCACGTGAGTGGGCGGAGCAGTGCCGCCGGAGAGCCGTTGTAGCTCGCCCTGGACTTCCGTCATCTGACTCTGTAACGCGTCCAGCTTCTTTTGCAGAGCCTGGATTTGTTCAGCGCTCGCAGTCGGAGCGGCTTGTCCATAGACTGCCGGCGAAACAGCCAGAAGCAACAGAAGAATTGAAAAGAAGACAAGTCTTTTGGTCGTGATGGAATGATCCATAAAGTGCCTCTCCCAGCGGACAACAGCAAAGCCGCGCTCGATTTCAGCCACCTTTCCCAGCGAGTGTCGAGCCTCCGCTCTGCATCCCTGGCAAGTGGCGTTCCGCCATTGCTCGGCACGGAAGTTCTTGATCATGGGCAAAAAACTAAACCCGTGGACCGATCATCGACAACTAGGGATTTCCCTAGGTGTCGTTCTGAAAGGCGGTGACTGGCCCGAAGCCCAATTCAACATTCGCACGCCCGTTCGAGGGCTCCGCACTGGAGCAGTCCGTCGGTCTAAAGGGATGAATCCGAGTAGGTTCGTCGCACGCTGCTAGCCTTCAGCTCCTTGGCAGTTGCCGAAACGACACGAGATGCCAAGACCCGTCAGCCATCGAGGTTTCCCTGCGCAGGATATAGAGATTGCCATCGTCCGCACGGACTTTGTAAAAGACATCTGAGGGACCGTACCACTGATCGAGTACTTCCTCGACCATGTACTGGCAATCCTCAAGCCGAAATCGAACTGGCCTTTCGTCCGCCGTCGGCCCGGAGTAGCAATCCACTTCCAGCTTCATCTCCTCTTCTCTCGCTCCTGGAGACAAACAACGCCGGTCGATCCTCGCTTAAAGGCCGAACCGAAACGCTAACCGCAAGTGTTCGGATTGTCTGAGTTCCGAGTCAGAGGCATCCGTGACCGCGCATACCGCAAAAAGGCCGGGAGATCCTCTAAAAACATTTTCCACTCGACTCCACCTCAAAGCTGGTCGCCTGGGTTGATGACGCCAATGAATTCGCGGTCAGCGCGCGCGCTCAGCGGCGCGAACTGTTTCTTGCGGACCCTCGGCGAACAGCCCGTGGTAGATGACGCCGGCCAGGGCGGCGCCAACAATTGGGGCTACCCAGAACAGCCACAACTGTCCCAGCGCCCACCCCCCCACAAACAGCGCTGGCCCCGTGCTACGGGCGGGGTTCACAGAGGTGTTCGTCACCGGAATTGAAATGAGGTGAATTAGGGTGAGGCTCAGCCCAATCGCGATGGGGGCAAAGCCTTTCGGCGCTCGTTCGTCGGTCGAGCCGAGAATGATCAAAAGGAAGAACATCGTGAGAACCACTTCGGCTACTAGGCAGGCGAGTATTGAATACCCACCAGGCGAGTGTTCCCCATACCCGTTGGCCGCAAATCCCGCAGCCAGTGTGAATTCCGCCTTCCCGCTCGCGATCACATAGAGGACACCCGACGCCGCGATACCGCCTGCTACTTGGGCAGCGATGTAGGGCAGCAACTCCGAGGCAGGAAACCGCTTTCCTACAAACAAGCCTACGGAAACTGCGGGATTGATATGGCATCCGGAGATAGGGCCGATTGTGAAGGCCATAGTCAGCAAGGTCAGGCCGAATGCGAACGCGACACCCAAAAAACCTATTCCCAGGTTTGGAAACGCCGCCGCCAGCACGGCGCTCCCGCAGCCGCCAAAGACCAACCAAAATGTTCCGAAGAATTCCGCAGTGGCACGCTTCGTCAGCGACATGTGCTTCCCTCCAATGAAGAACTTTGTTTGTTTAACAGTTAGTAATAGCCCCAGCTTGTGAGACCGGGCGATTGCACCATCAGAAATGCTTCGACTCTCCTCGTGAGAGATCGAAACATTCACGTTGTATGAACTTTGAGACGCGTACCTGCCCTGCGGCAACTAGGGAAATCCCTAGTGGTGCCCGAAACGGCGGTGGAGGACAAGGTCGGCGGAGCGACCGAGTTCAGTGATGACAGTCGCGAGGATGCGGAATAGAGGTTGGCGCAACGTCGCCGAACGACACCGAATCCAGTGGTCAGCTGGAGATGTCGCGCCAAGCAGCAGACTGCGGAAACGATCCTGCTGTCGGCAACCCTTGCGGAGAGCGGCGCCGTTACGCCGAAGAATGTTGGCGGGGTACGCCAAATCCTTGCCGGTCTTCCTTCGAGGCGTCCAATCTCTCTTCACCGTCGGCGAACGAACGTGCGATGGTGGTCTGCAATCGCCCGCGCCAGTATTTAAGGGTTGCACGGCGTTCTTCTGGAACGGCTTGTGTCAGATCAGCAACGAGCGCGTTCATGCGCCGCATGACCTGCACGCTGGTAGCGCCATAAAAGCAGATCTCATCAAAAGCCAGCCGAACAAGATCGTCCCATGTGGGAAATGGAATCACGAGTCGCAATTTGCCGTCGCTGTCGCGATAGTTTCCAATTTCCAAGTGGCGTTGGCCGAGGCGCAGCAACAGGTCCTCAATCTGGTCAAGCGCTTGCACCGCCGTTGTCGGATCGTTAATCGCCGGCGACAAAGACTTAATGGCTATGTCCACAAGAAGCCGGATCGCGTACTTGGGATCTTGTTCGAACGTTCGCTCCCCACCGAACTCAACTCGCCTCCCTCAACTTCCGTTCATCAACCGGCTCACGCGCTCCAAAGACATGCACCACAGGCATCAATTCCACGATCGTATCGCCGACCGCCACGACCATCTCGATGGTTCCGCCGGAGGCTTTGGCCAGGTTCACCAACGCCCCGACATCGACCGCTTGTACCGAGCGAGGCCGTCCGTGATGGATCAGCGTCTGGGTTTGAGGTAGTGCGCGAAAATCATCCGTTACAATGGCCGTAACTTCCGATTTCATTGACGGATAAATTGTCGCTATCACCTTGCGTCCTTGATCACCCGTGAAAATCAACATGCGGTTGACCTGGAGCAACGTGATCCGATGAACGAGGGCGATGAACATACCCACGCTCGCCAGCAGGAGACCGACTACCACATAGGCACTGATAAAAGGAACCGTTTCCGACCCGCTCCGGGCCACCCCTCCAAGCGCTGCGAGCGCATAGAGAAAGGTGGCGGTAAAGACCCCTAACGAGTGTGATATCACCCGATCACGAGCGACCCACAGCACGAGGCGGGGCGAGTAGGCCGTGGCGCTGAACTGCACCATCACGAAGGTCAACGAAAAGACGATAGCGGTCAGGGCAAGCATGCCGGAGGCGATTGAGGAGTAGAGGGCAATCGCGACTGAAACGCTCGCTGGATGCACGAGTCCTGGAAAGATGCGGCTTTCAAAGCGTGGAAATGTCAGCCCCGCGGCAAGGGCGGCTGCGGCATACAACGCCGGGATTGCCCAGGTACTCAAATGAAGCCTGTATTTTTTGTGGCGCATAGTGGCGCGCTCCTAAACGTATTGAGGTGTTTATCCCCATAGTGTTTTGCCGTGCAGCCCACAGCGTCTCACTGATGGCGAACAAAAACCAGGGCGATTTCCTACACATGAACTTTCGGAAGACTCCTGGCCCCATCGGTAAGCATCAGTGATTCATCCGAAGCGGCTGCAAATACCGGCTCTATACCGACTGACCTCAGGCTATAGAGCGGTCGCGGAATCTCCCTCGATCCAGTTGATCCTTGTTTTTCGCGAATCCTCGGATGCTCGTGACTAAACCTTTCCGCAGCGACCATTACCGGGGAACAAAGGGACTACCGGACCTTCTCTGCGACATCATGTGCCGCCAGTGCCAATGCGCCGGCATGCACGGCCACTGCAATAATGATGCCGGTCAGTGTCAGACCCAGCAGCGCAACAATGATCGCGATTACTCTTGACGCTATTTTGGTGGGCTTGATGTCGCCGTAACCTACCGTCGTTGCGGTGACGAATGACCAATAGAAGCTGTCGAATCGCGGCCAGCCTTCCGTCTTTCCGGCTATTTGTCCCAGAATGGTGATGCCTATCGCCAGACTCAGAATCATAGGGGAGGTCAGCCAAACGCCTACGCCGAACTCCTTTAGAAATGTGATCGTCAAACCTGTTAGTAGCAACTCATACCTCTCGTTCCCCCCTGATTCAGCAATGGGGCGGACTTGGCTTCATCGACGGTATCACGCTGCCAGAGATAAGTGGTCTCGCAACGTTAACCGCTCGGCCGATCTCAAGCGACTAGGGATTTCCCTAGTTGTCGAGCGGGAGAGAGGTGGCTAGCCTGCGACCAGAGCCCCTCGTCTGTTCATGCTCCGGCTCTGGGCAGCCCGTGCGCTGGCGCTGTGACGTGATCGAACCGTAAGGGTTGGGCCGGGCTGCAGCATGATAGCTTATTAACCCGACCGGGAAGAACGCTATGGGATCCGATCACACCAAGCCATCCACGATTTCGGCTGACGAGGCATTACAAAGGCTAATCGCCGGAAACGAGCGATTCCGGCAAGGCCAGGCGCATTTCCCGACCGTCTGCAAGGAGACTCTGGCCGATCTTGCCAGAGGTCAGCAGCCCTACGCCACGATTCTCGGTTGCAGCGATTCGCGCGTGCCCCCGGAGCTGATCTTCGACGCGAACTTCGGCGAGCTGTTCATTCTGCGTGTGGCCGGCAATGTGGTTTCACCGGAAGTAATGGGCAGCTTGCAGTACGCGGGGCAGCATCTGCATACGCCATTGTTCCTGGTGCTGGGTCACGAGGGATGCGGCGCCGTGAAAGCTGCCCTCGAGAGCAAGCTTTACGACGTGCAGCATGGTTCACGGATCCAAATCCTCGTGGACAACATCGTGCCTGGTCTGCGGGACCTCGATGCAAGTGCAGCAGATGAGGATCGTCTTGCCCAAGCTGTCGAAGCTAACGTTCGGTGGTCGATGCGGCAGTTACAGGACTCTCTGGAAGGGTCTCGTGCCCTCGAAGAAGGCCGCGCCAAGCTGGCGGGAGCTGTCTACGAGATTGCCTCCGGTCGCGTGCGATTTCTGGCCGATTCAGCTACATAGCCGGTAGATATCGATCGTCTCATGAGAAGCTCCGCGCAGTTCTGAACTACAGCTCGTAGCAGCGCGCCCGAGGGAACATTCCAACCTGCAAGTTCAGCGATGTGCGGGCTCACGCGCCCGCCCTTTCTGACCAACCAACGCAGTTACTGGGTTCGGCAGACGTCGTTCGGAGGCAATGCTCCATTAGTGGCATTGCCTCCCCTTCATCCTAAGGCGCATAATTTCAGTGATTTCCCAGGCCCGGACACCTTACACCCAATGCACCGCATGTGTCCAAGGAAGCGCTTCGGTTCGACACTTGGCCTCTTCAGGCCAATCCATCCGAAGCTCGCTTGTTCTGGCTGCGCTCGTGCTCGTCTATTTCGCCCCCGCTTCCCAGGGTCAGGTCAGAAAAAACGTTCTCATGATCAACATTGTCGGACAGTCCCATCCTGGTCCGATGGTTGTGACCAATCTGATCCTATCCACGCTGCACTCAGACCCGCGTTTCCAGGTCGAATTCTACTGGGAGGACCTGGATGCCGTTTATCACCCCGAAGAGTGGCAGGAACAGCTCGATTCCGTCGTCCAGCAGTATCGCCACCGCAAACTGGACCTGATTGTGCTGCTGGGGCCGAACGCTGATCCAGATCCTGACAGAGCCGGAGACGATATTCCCCAATGTCCCGGTGGTCTTCTGTTGCACCGCTCCAGGTCAGATCGACCAGATGAAAATTGATCATCGATCAACGGGATCGTGGTTTCAATTGGAGCCCGCGAAAACGGTGGAGGCTGCGCTGGGTCTGCTACCGGAAACCCGCCACCTCTTCGTGGTCGGAGGGCAATCCGATTATGACCGACGTCTCACCACGCTCGTAAAGACGGACCTCATTTCTTATGCGAACAAGCTCGACGTCACCTACCTGACCGACCTGCCGATGAGCAAGCTGCAGGAAAGGTTGAGGCATCTGCCTGACCACTCCATAGTTCTTTATCTCTCCTTCTTCAAGGACGCGCAGGGGCGGGAGTTTCTCAACATCGCCGAGGCTCTTCCCATGATCGCTGGCGCCGCGAATGCTCCGGTCTTTGGCATATCCGACACGCATCTGGGCCATGGCGTTGTCGGGGGATTTGTGGTCAGCTTCGAAGAACAGGGCAAGATCGCGGGGCGCGATGCCCTCGAGATCTTAGCGGGAAAGCCGCCGCAGGACATTCCCGTCGTGCATGGTCCTAGTCTTTACCTGTTCGACTGGCGCGAGTTACAGCGATGGAAACTGGATGAAAGCAGGCTTCCCGCCGGAAGCACCGTTCTGTTTCGCCAGCCGACTCTCTGGGAACAATACGGGCGGACCTTGCTCATTGGATTGCTGGTCCTTGCGAGTTTGAGCCTGCTGACCATCTATCTACTGGTCGAGCGGAAGCAGCTCCATGCCGCAAGAAACGAGCAGATGCGCCTTAGCGGCATGCTCATCAATGGTCAAGAGGATGAGCGCGCGCGGCTGGCATCGGAACTGCATGATGATTTCAGCCAGAGGCTAGCTATGCTGTCGCTCGGACTGGAAACAGCTGCTGAAATTGTTCCCGAGTCCCCAGCGGAAGCAAATCGGCAACTGCATGAGCTTATGAACTCCGCCAGCGAGCTTGGCGCCGATCTTCATACTCTGTCACACCGCCTCCATTCCTCTACTCTCGAGCGGCTTGGGCTTACTGCGGGGGTGGCGGCATTCTGCAAGGAATTCGCCGCTCAACGAGGAATCCAGGTTGTATTCTCCCACCAGGACGTGCCGCGCTCCGTGTCTCCTGACATTTCGCTGTGCCTGTTTCGCATCGTCCAGGAAGGACTCAGGAATGTCCAGAAACACAGTGGAGCAGCTCATGCGCAGGTGAGAATCGAGACGATGGATGACACCCTTCATTTATCCATCTCCGATGATGGTACGGGCTTCGATGTTAAAGACGGCGTGGGGCGCCAGGGGCTCGGTCTCTGGAGCATGCGGGAGCGGGTGCGTCTGGTAGGTGGACGATTCGAAATTCATTCGGAAATTCAAAAGGGGACCCGGATCGAGGTATGGGCGCCGCTGAAAAAGAAATTTGATGTGGCGCGGAGTGAACCTGCGGACGAGTTGGATCGGTAGAACTCCGATTGCTTCAGGACAGCGCGCCGATTGACCCGACACGTATCCTAGTATCGACCAGCGACGAGGCTGAAAGTTGGCGAAGGCTGCGATGGAAACCAGGCCACAAATCCTGATTGCGGACGATCACGTCATCTTTGCTGATGGCCTGCGGCTGCTGTTGGAGAAGCGCTATACAGTTGTGGGTAGCGTTACCGACGGGCGCGCGCTCGTCACCGAAGCGTGCAGGCTCAAGCCGGACGTGGTCGTTGTAGATGTCGGCATGCCTCTTTTGAACGGACTTGACGCTGCCAAGCGAGTGCGCGAACAACTTCCGAAAGTGAAGCTCGTATTCCTTACTATGCAGGATAACCCTAATCTGGCTGCCGCTGCGCTTGAGTTGGGATCGGCCGGATTTGTCCTCAAGCATTCGGCAGGAACGGAGCTTGTGAAGGCGATAGAACAGGTGCTGCATGGCAAGTGCTATGTCACTTCTAAGCTAAGGCCGGAAGATTGGGTTGTGCAAGAGACCCGGGCGCGCCAGTACTCCAGCCATTTAACTCCAAGACAGCGTGACATTGTGCAGATGTTTGCCGAAGGGCGTTCGATCAAGGAGATCGCTGGACACCTGAACCTAAGCGAGAAAACGGTCGAGTTCCACAAGTATCACATCATGGAAACATTCCACCTGAAGAGCAATGCGGACTTGGTACTCTTCGCCTTGAAGCAGGGTCTGATTTCGCTGGATTCTGGACCTGTGCAGAAAAAAAAGTCTTCCTGAAGCCATTTCTTTCTTCGAACTTCCCGCACTGCCACACTAGGGAATTCCCTAGTTGTGAGCCCCTAACAGCTGCAACTATGATCGGGCCGTGATCCGGACCGCTTCATGAAGGGCGGAGAAGTTGACCAAACCAACTGCGTTCAGGTACCAGCGTAAGGTGGCTGGTATCCTCGGGAGGATTCGGCCGTGACTGTCAAACAACTTGCGTACGACAAAGCCCAGATAAATCAGGCCCTGGAAGTGTCCATTCATATTGGGCTGGCGATTCTGCTGACTATTTCATGCCTGTTTATTCTGCTCCCATTCATCCCACTGCTGGCGTGGGGGGTCATCATTGCGGTGGCTGCTTACCCGACTTTCGAGAAGTTGGAGAAGCTCATGGGAGGGCGTGGCGTCCTGGCCGCCGTCTTGTTCACCTTGGCGCTTCTGGCTGTTTTGATTCTGCCGGTCTTCTTGCTGGCAGGCAGCGTGATCGACGGCGCTCAAGTCGTGACTGCGCACGTAAAGTCGGGAGCCGCGATCATTCCTCCGCCACCATCCAGTATCGCCGGGTGGCCTCTGATAGGCGCGCCCCTGACAAAGGTGTGGCTGCTGGCTTCCAACGACCTAACAGGATTGATCGCAGAGTACGGTCCACAAATTAAGGCCGCGCTACCCGGGGTACTCTCTGCAACCGCCGGACTGGGGGCTACGGTGCTGCAATTGCTCCTCGCCATCGTAGTAGCGGGTGTGCTTCTAGCCAACGCACAGGCGGCTTATGAGCTGACCCGCTCCCTGGCCAACCGCCTTTTCGATGAGAGGGGACCTGAGTTTCAGGAACTGGTTGGATCCACGATCCGCAGCGTTACTTTCGGCATCATCGGTGTGGCGCTCATCCAATCGGCTTGCGCCACGCTCGGTTTTCTGGTGGTGGGGCTTCCTGCGGTGGGCCTTTGGGCTGTAGTTTTCCTGATCGCCGCCGTGCTTCAGTTCGGGGTCGTCGCGTTAGTTCCCGCTGTGATCTACGTGTTTGCGACCGCCAGCACCACCAAGGCGGTGATTTTTCTGATCTGGTGCATCGTCGTCGCCTTGATGGACAACGTACTGAAGCCGATATTGCTGGGGCGTGGCGTCGCGGTTCCCATCGCGGTGGTTTTTCTCGGCGCGATCGGTGGATTCGTGGCGCTGGGCATTATCGGCCTGTTCGTCGGCGCCATCGTTTTGTCGGTGGGCTATAAATTGTTTCTTGCTTGGCTGAATGGAACCGCCAACAAACCGTCTGTGGCATAGATTGCTGCGTTCTGCGTCCTCAGACTAGGAATTTCCCCAGTTGTGGACTCTCGAGGCTCCGCCTATGATCAGGCCTTGCTACAGCGTCGCTTCAAGAAATGGCGAAGAAGCTGGTCAACCGGTGTCCTTCGGATCTCGTAAACCTAGGATTAGCCGATGTTCTCACTTTCCGTAGCGTGCAATGGCTGGATTCATCCAGAGAAGAGGGCCCATGAGCCGTCCACGCATTTTGCTGGCCGATGATCATCAACTTGTACTAGAGCGAGTGACAGTGCTTCTGCAGTCGACCTTCGAAGTGGTGGGCGTGGCTCACGACGGGCTCGAAATGGTCGACGAGGCGATGCGGCTGAATCCGGACATCATCGTGGCCGACATATCGATGCCGGAGTTAGACGGAATCGAAGCGGCCCATCGGCTTCGGGAAATGGGAGCTAAGGCTCCCATCGTGTTCCTGACAATACATGAGAATCCTGAGTTTGTGGAGGCATGTCTGGCCGAAGGGGCACTTGGATTTGTGCTGAAGACTCAGATGAAGGCTGATCTGATCCCTGCCATTAACGCCGCATTATCGGGCCAGCGCTTTGTATCTTCCCTCCGCCACAGCCACAACTAGGGATTTCCCTAGTTGTCGCGCACTCTATGCCGCAGTACAAAGGCACTGAACATCGAAGGGATTCGCTCTCATTACAGTGAACCAGTAGCGATCTGCCGACCGTGCGACGAGTTGTCTTACGGAACGATCAGAAGTGGAGAACAAAGTCATGAAACGCAACATTGGATACGCAATCACGTTGCTCACGCTGGCAACGGGCCTTTCCGCCGCCCCGTTGCCGGCTCAGCAGCCCAGTCCCGAGAAGTCGGACCTGATCGACTCCTCGGCGATGGATGCCTTGAACCAGATGGGCGCCTACCTTCGCTCCCTTAAGGATTTCCAGGTGAAAGCTAATGCCACGTCGGAGGATGTTATGGAGGACGGAGAGAAGTTGATGTTCGCTCAAACCACGGACATGCTTGCCGTTCGGCCCAATAAGCTTCGCATCGATATCCAGGGAGATCAGAAGGCGCGTCTGGTCTTGTATGACGGGAAGACATTCACGCTCTTCGCCCCTCGTTCGGGTTACTACGCATCTGCGGATGCACCCCCGACTATCCCTGAATTGGTCGAGATTGCTCGCGACAAGTACGGCATGGAGCTTCCCCTCGTGGATCTCTTTCTGTGGGGCGGGCCGCATGCCTCCACTAACAAGATCACTGAAGCCACCGATTTTGGTCCTGGCGACGTTGAAGGAACCACCTGCGAGCATTACGCGTTCCGGCAGCCCGGCCTCGACTGGCAGGTCTGGATCCAGTTGGGTGATCATCCTCTGCCCAGAAAATTGGTTTTGACCACCACCACTGACGACGCTCGCCCGCAGCACGTTTCGGTACTGACCTGGAACCTGGCGCCGTCCTACAACGATGCGGCCTTCGTCTTCGATCCTCCGACGGATGCCCACAAGATCGTTTTTGCCGAACAGAAAGCAGCCGCCACAGGCAGCAACTAGGAGCTATCCATGAAACTAAATACTAGACCCGTTCTATCGTTCTCGTTCGCGCTGCTTTTGGCAGTTCCATCCGTCGCTCAAAGGGGCGGTGGCGGCGGTGGTGGCAATAGAAACAACGGATCTGTCCGTTCGACTTCGAACAGCAGTGTCAATCAGCCGAGTGCCACAAGGAATACTGCCTCCAACCGCAACACCACCAACAACGCCAATGCCAATCGGAACACCAACGTCAACCAGAACGCGAACGTAAACCGCAACACCAACGTCAACCAGAACACGAACGTCAACGTAAACCGAAACGTTAATGTCAACGGTGGTGGGTACAACAACAACTACTACGGTGGCGGAGGTTGCTGCTATCACCCCGTTGCGACTGGCGCGGCGATTGCAGCGACAGCGGCAGTCACTGCCGCTGTGGTCGGATCGATGGTGAATACGCTTCCGCCCAGCTGCACTCCCATCGTCGCCAACGGTGTCACATACCAGCAGTGCGGCGGCACCTACTATCAGCCACAGTTCTCCGGCGGGAACACGTCCTATGTGGTGGTCAACCAGCCGTAGTTTGCCAGTGGATGGCGACGAACATGCAGGGCACCGGCGCGCCGCCGGTGAACCTAAGTAGTCCCGCTGGCGGAAGGCTACACATCAGGGAAGGGTGAATTTCACGGCTATTAGCTGAAAATCCTGACCTCCGCCACAGCCACAACTAGGGATTTCCCCAGTTGTCGCGCACTCTATGTGGCAGTACAAAGGCGCCAGGGGAGTATTTCGCTGCTAAACTCAAAGTTGAATGTTTTCGTCCGGCCCATCCGCGGGCTCCGCGGTAACTCGGACACGGAAAAGGAAGTGGGCGTGAAAGCAGAGGAATTGTCGATATGAAATCAAAATGGATTCTTCCCAGTGGTCTACTCCAGCTTCTTCGCGAGCTCATCGCGATCATCTGCATGGCAGCGCTTGCGCCTGGGAGCACGGCTCTGGCGGTGACCCAAGAGCAGCCACCGGCCTCCGATAGCCAGGCGGCTAAACTACCTCCCGAGCAGCTTGACTCACTAGTTGCGCCGATCGCGCTCTACCCTGACCCGATGCTCAGCCAGACGCTAGTGGCGTCCACCTATCCTCTCGAGGTCATTCAGTTGCAGCAGTGGCTGGCCCAGAACAAGGGGATGAATGAGAAACAGCTGGCAGACGCCGTAAAGAAGCAGGACTGGGACCCAAGCATCCAGGGACTGGCTGCCTTGCCCGATGTCGTCAAGCTCCTGTCCGAGAACATCAAGTGGACGACGGACCTGGGAAATGCGTTCCTCGCGCAGCAGAATGACGTGATGGACGCGGTGCAGCGCATGCGCAAGAAGGCTCAGGACGCCGGCAACCTGAAGTCTTCGGAGCAGCAAAAGGTTGAAGTCAAGACGGTCGAGAGCAAGCAGGTGATCGTGGTTGAGCAGGCGAGCCCGGAAGTTGTTTACGTGCCGAGCTACAACCCAACCGTGGTGTACGGAGCGCCCGTTTATGCCTATCCCCCAATCGCTTATCCCCCGCCGGGCTATTACGCCGCGGGCATGGCGATCTCGTTTGGCGTGGGTGTCGCGATGGGAGCGATGTGGAGCGGTGGATGGGGTTACAACAGCGGATGGGGTGGAACAACAACAACGTCACCATCAATAACAACAACAACTTCGTCAACAACAGCAATCGGCAGAACATCAACAACGCCAACCGCGGCAACCGTCCAGCGAATCAGCCAGCCAGGGGCAACAGCAACTGGCAGCACAATCCTCAGCACCGTGGGGGAGCGCCTTATGGCGACAGAAACACGGCGAATAAATTTGGTGGCACCACGCGTGGCGACTCCATGCAAAACCGGCAGGCCAACGCCCGGCAGAACCAGGCCCGACAGCAGCCTGCGGGAGGGCGCGATATGTCGAATCGCGGCACCGGTCCCAGCGCGGGTACTCGGGAGACAGCTAACCGCGGAACTGGTCCCAGTGCCGGCACGCGCGACGTGTCCAACCGTGGGGGTGCGGGCGATATGGGGGGAAGCCGCGGAGGTGGGGCCGACCGCGTGGGCAACCAGCAAGTCCGGAATACCCCGAGTTCTACGAACAGAAACGCGTTCGGCGGGGCCGGCAGCAGCATGAGCGGAAGCGGAGCTCGGGCCAGCAGCTCGCGCGGCGCGTCCAGCATGGGAGGCTCGCGTGGCGGTGGCGGCGCCCGCGGCGGCGGCGGTGGTGGCGGGAGGAGGAGGTAGGACATGCGAATCATAACGAGTGAGGAAAATATGAAATCAAGATTATTTAGTTCCAACGTAGCGATTGCTACCTTCGTCCTCATCCTGATCGTGTGCGCACTGCCAGGCATCGCCGCGGCACAGTCCCAGCCCGCCGCGAAACCGGCGGCAACCGGGCCGAAGGCATTCGACACTCCCCAGCAAGCCGCCAAAGCTGTCATCAAAGCGGCCGGAGATTATGACGTACCGGAATTGATGGCGATCTTCGGACCCGACGGTGAAGATTTTATCGAATCTGCGGATCCTGTTCGGGACAAGAACAACGGCATTGCTTTTGCGAAGGAAGCTGCTGCCAAGAACTCGATAGAAGTCGCAAAGTCCAATCCGAACCGGGCAACCATCATTGTTGGCGACGAAGAGTGGCCGTTTCCGGTTCCCATGGTGAAGAAAAACGGCAAGTGGTATTTCAACGCCAAGGAAGGGCGACAGGAAATCCTCTACCGGCGCATCGGGGCCAACGAATTGGACGCCATTACAGTGTGTCGTGGCTATGTCGAGGCGCAGAAAGAATATGCATCGGAAATTCACGACGACTCGGGAGTAAATCAGTACGCGCAGAAGATCTTCAGCACCCCCGGGAAGCAGGATGGCCTGTACTGGAAGAATGCTGACGGCTCGTCCGGAGGACCGATTGGCGAGGCTGTGGCCAAGGCGCTGGCAGAGGGATACACCAGTGGCAAGTCAGGATTTCATGGGTACTACTTCAAGATCCTGAGCGGCCAGGGCCCGGCGGCGCCGATGGGCAAACTGGACTACGTCATCGAGGGCATCATGATTGGTGGCTTCGCTCTGGTCGCGGTGCCCGCTGAATACCGCGTGACTGGCGCAAAGACTTTTATCGTGAACAATGACGGAATCGTTTACCAGAAAGACTTGGGGCCCGATTCTCTCAAGATCGTGAAGGAGATGAAGCTGTACAACCCGGACAAGACCTGGCAACCGACCAACGACGAATGGCCGCAGAGTGTGGCGGCAGTAACGCCGTAAGTGGCGGAAGCAGGTAGAGGATATGCAATAGTCGCGGCACCTGCTGGAGAATAACTACATGTCGATCTGAATACAGAGGTAACCGAGCGATATATCAGGACCAGCATGTGCGGATGATCATTATGACCCGGAGAAAAATCTCCAACTAGAGGCCGGATACATTTTCGCAGACTGTATTTTGCTCCAGCTTCTCCCTTGCAGTCAGACGGCGGACCATGCATTCACAACAGTAATCCTGCCGACCAAGGGCTTGCCTCGAGCCTTCAGCTTGCCCTCAGACTCTTACCATTGTGCAGTCAGTGCGTCGGCTGATTAAATGATTATGCATCCTCGCAACATGGAGACCTTATGACGCGAAAGACAGCAGTAGCTAGCTTCGCAATCATCGTCTGCGCCGTTTTTTTTACGATGGTCGTTTCCGCTCAACAAATCACTCTCAAACCGGGAGCGATTCCCGGGAAAGAGTTTCACAGAACAAATGCTCGCGACTTCGCCTATTGCGAAATCGCACCCGTGTTGGGCACGCCTCCGAATGTAATGGCTCAGTTCTACACCAGCAGCGGTCCGGGTGACCGTTGCCCAGTGGACGAGATGGCTGCCATTGACCCGAAGAAGCTCGCGGCGGAGCTTGGAGCGGAGTTTGTGTATATGAATCCGACACCACAAACGGCGCGACAACATTGGGTTATGGACGAACTTTGGTTCTTCAAAGTTGGCGAGTCCGTGGACTTTCATGGCGTTCAGGCCACTTGGGCGGCCTCGATGTCGCCAGAGCTAATGAAAAGAGTCTCGAGGGCGACTTTGTGCCCGGAGAAATCCATCGTGACAGCAAGTACCTGTACGCGAGAGGAAGCAGGGTTTTCTTGTTGCGCTCACCGGACGGAAAGACATGGGTGATGCAGTCTTACGCGACCGAAGTCGACAAGGACCTCTCCTTCGACCAACTCTCGAACCTTGCCAGCAAGTTAAAGCTGCCGGACGGATTTAAGTTTGAGGTCAAGACGCTCACGAAAAACCTGACCATTGACCCGCGCAAAGCCAACGACGTGGCGCACATCCTTCGGGACAACCTCCACGATATCTACGCGGGCTGCGGTTTCGACGCTGCCTGCAGTTACATCCCGTAACCTGTTAGCCGTTGCGCTCAAAAAGCCGCTCCAAGGAGCGGCTTTTATCATCATTGCGGATTACTTGTTGCGAACGGCCCCATCTCGGTGCGCCGGGATAAACCGGCATGAAGCAGAGAATGCAAAATTCTTGCGAGAAAGGAATGGCGATCCGCTCGGCCCCGAGTTTTGCGTTATGCATCGTGAGGTGTACAGCAAAGCGTAAACAGGACGTATAGGTGGGCTTGGTATTGAGCTTCGAAAACTGGCAATCAGGACGCCGGCGCAGTCGAGATGAGCGGAAGGCAACATGAACAGAGGCGATATTGCGAGTCTCTGGTCAGTCCTGGTACCGCGGCAGCGTCTGGGCTGGTCTTTTCCTTATTGAATCGAGCGATAGATCGACGGATCACCTTGTTGGTTTCGCGTTCTTCGCTGCGATGGATGAGGTGTTCTAACTGCTCGGCCTTGGGCAAACTGCAGAACTGTATCGCGGCGTTGATCGACAGCGTGTCGTTTAGCAAGGCTGCGATCAGCCGCGGGTGTGCCTGCTTCAGGATCGTCTTTACGTTGCTGACGTTACGAGTACCAACCCGGCAGCGTCGGCAATCTGCTGCCGGACATCCATACGCTGAGCTTCCGGCAAATTTGCCAAACCCTTGCATTTGCCTCCGGCTCGCATGTTGTCGAGCGCTCTCTGCTGAAGATCGGGCTCCAGTGTCAGCGCCAGCCGAATACGGACAAATGCATTCCATCCACGCCGCGGCTTGTGGCGGTTAAGGATGAACTGTAGCGATTCTTCTTCGCTGATCGGATATTCGATGCAGTAAACTTCGTGCCTACCCTCCAAGAGTGCTAACGGCCAGCGGCCAAAGCCCGCGAGAATGGTGCCGTTCATCGTGATGAGAATCGGCGCGGATGCGGACTGAGCATTCAATCGTGCCGCCTCGTTAAGTTCTTCCAACACATCGATCAAGTCCAGCTCACCCAATGCTCGATGCAGCCGTAGGTTCCCAGGAGAACGGACAACCTTACGGGCCTCCGCCCGGCTCATCACCAGATGCGGCCGGAGTTGGTCCACCGGGCAGGATACCGGTGTGCCACGGTCGTCTGCTGGTTCCGTTCCACTGGAGCGGATAGTAGATTTCGGCAGGTAAACAGGGCGGTCGGCGCTCGCGCCAGCCTCGCCAGGCGCTAGAAACCACTGTATTGACTCTGCTGACAAAAGGTGCACATTCAGGTGCATAAATTTGTGCCGAGCTGCACAATCTAACCCGAACAGGAAGGCCTATGCTGAGGCTAAACAACTGATTCCAAGCAACAGGAGCGGGGCGAGTTGAATTTGCTAAACCGTTATACGGTCAAAAGCTGTATCGGGGGTTCGAATCCCCCCTCTCCGCCAGATTTCGTGCAATCGCAATCACTTAGCATCTGTCGCACCGATGATGATCCTCCGGCCCGAAGCAGATTTAGTGTCCCGAAGTGTAGTCGTCCAGTAGGTGGGTGACACTTTCATTCCTTTCGTTGAGATGAGTCCCGCAGCAGGAACTGCTGCGGGGTGAGGTAGCCCAGGGACTGATGAGGCCGGACGGTGTTGTAGATCTTTTCCCACTGACGTAGTTCGCGGTTGAGTTTTCTCATCTCCAGCGAGCAGGGAGTGACTTGGTAGAACTCTTCGGTATGGGTGCCGTTGGCGCGCTCCACGGCGCCATTGAGTTTTGGGGAGCGGGGCGGCAGGACAAACAGGTGGAGGCCACGCTGCTGGCAGGCTTGCTCGAACTGGGCGGCGAACTCGGAACCACCATCGACCTGCAGAGCACGGATGGGAAAGGGCATGCGGTGCTGCAAGGTGTCGAGGAACTGGGTGGCCGATTGGGCGGTGGCGCGGGTATGGGCCTGAATCACGTCCCAGCGCGAGACCACATCGCGGGCGGTGAACTGTTTGAAGACCACGCCAGGTAGGGGCCGCACATCGAGGGTGTCAACTTGCACCAGGTCGCCGGGCTGGGAGACCGCATATTGCTTGGGTTTGCGCACCGCATAGGGACGAGGCCGCAGGGCCCGGCGCGATCCCGGCACACCACCGCGCGGCGGCTCCAGCAGCCGGCCCTGGCGTTTGAGATGGGTGAGGATACGACCCACCATGGAGGTCGACACCAGCAGCGTTGGCTGGCGCAGCAGCACCGCCAGCTCGTCCTTGCCCCAGCGAGGAAACTGCAACCGCAAAAGCAAAACCTTTCTTTCTAAGCTCGAAGACCAAGTCGGCTGACGTCGGCGATGCGGGCAATGCGAGGCAGCTTCCAGCGAGGTCAAATCGTAAGGATCATAGCGGCGTTGCCAGCGATAGAAGGTCTGGCGGCTGATACCGAAGTGACGGCAGGTACGGGCCACGTTGCGGCAGCGGTGATAGAAATCCCTCCAGTGCAAACGACCCGCACCTCCCGGCTTAGCTCCACCCCGGTTCGGGCCAGTTGGCCCGAACCGGGTGGTTTCCCTTTGCGAACTTGCATACTGACACTCTATCCGAGTGTCACTAATCATTCTGAACGAGAACAGTCATCGGTTGACGGATGAGGGGATAGCTTCAACGGAATGTACAGCAGAGAGAGGGGGCCTATCGGCCGGCGTGCCCTCGCTCATCGCGGACGAACCATGCGATCTAGGCGACCGGCTTACCTGCCGGCTTCGCCGGCTTCGGCTCGTCATTCCACCTCCAACTGAAAAGCTTGCCACGGTGTTCGGAGACCATAGCGGTTACGCCCATGATCCCCATGACGAGGAAAATCGCAAAGAACACAACTGCAATCACGAGGACTGGCATACTGCACCTCTGACGCTATTCTGCGGCGGAGTCGAACCTGCTTCTGTGACGGCTATCACATGTGGATGTGAGCTTGAGATTGGGCAGGAAAAGGGAACTGATCAACCTGCCTAGCGCTCCCATCGATTCGCAGAGGGCGGATTCAGGGTCGCGGAGAATGAAAGCCGGGGAAAGGCAGTGTCGTCTACTGGCACGCGGCGAGTTGGGTCTCGAGGTCGGCCAGAGTCAAGCGCAGCAATTCGGAATAGCGTTCGTTGCTACTGCGTTCCAGTTGCTGAATATCCGTCTGCGGGAAAGCGCCAAATCAGCTCGCTTCCGGTGGT
>CAWJIW010000033.1:0-60091 GCA_963843005.1 uncultured Acidobacteriaceae bacterium
CTCACAACGTCAGAGTGCGACGGAGTGGGATGCAAACAAATTTGGGACCGCGAAAGTGGTCCCGGAGAGATTGCGTTATCCGTTGTGAGGCGTGCTTCCTGCGTGAGTCTGGCATGCGGGACGATCGAAAGATCAGGCACATTGGAAGCCTCGAAGACCGATAACGAAATCAAACACAACGCATAACGAACAGGTGGAGAAACAATGGCGGATCTGCAGCAGTTGGAAGAGCAAATCGTAGGCCTGTCGCTTCTGGATGCGGCGGCCCTGGTAAAGAAACTGGAAGAGCGTCTTGGCGTCTCGGCGGCGGCTGCGGCCCCCGTCATGATGGCGGGCGCGGCCGGCGCGGGCGCCGGTGCAGCCGCGGCCCCGGCCGAGGAGAAGACCGAGTTCTCGGTCGTCCTCACCGCCGTGGGCGCGAACAAGATCAACGTGATCAAGGCGGTCCGCGAGGTCACCAGCCTGGGTCTGAAGGAAGCCAAGGACCTGGTGGATGGCGCTCCCAAGACCGTCAAGGAAGGCGTCTCGAAGGAAGAGTCCGAGAACATCAAGAAGAAGTTCACGGAAGCTGGCGCTACCGTCGAGATTAAGTAAGTTCCGCCCCGTTCTGGCGACAGGGCGGGGCTCTCACTCCGGGCAAGCTGACCGGAGTCATGGCTGCTGCCGCCTGCGGGAAAACGGGGTGGCGGCTACGTTCCCTTTCACGTTGGAGCGGCCGTGAAGGGGCGCGATGAAGCCGAGGAAGCAAGCGGTTCCCCTCAGCAGGGGCTGCGGAATTCCCGGGCATCGTTGAGGACGGATCCAATCGCGGGATCCGGACATCAAACAGGTAGTGGCAGGCGGCAAGCTCAACCGGAATCACGTCAGCTCAGACGCGACGGTCGGCTAGCCGAGGACAAGGCCTGAAGAAACTGGCGCGGGAAGCTAGCAACATCGCGGCACGAAATGTGCCGATTTCCCGGACCGAATGGTCATGGGATTGCACGACGCCTCAACTGGCGCTTGCGGGGAGTTCTGTCTCTGCAGGTGCATTCGCTTTTTCCAGCGAAATCCCGGCCCGGCAACTTCTTTCAAGGCACGACCTGTCACTGTGCGGCGGCACTCATCCCCGTCGCATTTCCGCACTGGCGGCTTGCACGGCCCCGCGCGAGCGGACTCGGCCGGCACAGACTTAGGAGTCTTATACATGGCGCAACAGAAAACTGCCAATCGAAAGCGATTTGATTTCTCAAAAATTCCGGCGACCATCCAGATCCCGAACCTGATCGAGGTGCAGAAGCGTTCCTACGACCGCTTTCTGCAGATGGACGCGTTGCCGAGCGAACGCGATGATGCCGGCTTGCAGGCGGTCTTTCAGTCGGTCTTCCCCATCAGCGACTTCCGCAACGTTTCCCAACTGGACTTCGTCGAGTACGCCATCGGCAACTGGGAGTGCAAGTGCGGCCACCTCAAGGGGCTGAATCACCTGCGCACCACCTGCCGTAATTGCGGCGCCACGGTGAAGACCGACCCGTTCCACCTCGGCGATGTGCTCTGCACCAAGTGCGGCACCTACAACGCCAATACTCCCGACTTCTGCAACAAGTGCGGCGATCCGGTGGGTTTGCAACTGAAGTACGACGTGGCCGAATGCGAGGAGCGCGGCATGACCTACTCCGCGCCGCTGAAGGTCACGATGCGCCTGACCATCTACGACAAGGACCCGGAGACCGGCAATCGCTCCATTCGCGACATGAAGGAGCAGGAAGTCTTCTTCGGCGACATTCCGCTGATGACCGCCAACGGCACGTTCATCATCAACGGCACCGAGCGCGTCATCGTCAGCCAGTTGCATCGTTCGCCGGGCGTGTTTTTCGAGACCGCGAACAACCGCACCTACTTCCTGGGCAAGATCATCCCGTACCGCGGCTCGTGGGTCGAGTTCGAGTACGACCAGAAGAACGTGCTGTACGTGCGCATCGATCGCAAGCGCAAGTTCCTGGGCAGCATCTTCCTGCGCGCGTTGGGCCTGCGCTCGGATGAGGACATCCTGCGCACCTTCTACACCGTCGACCGCATTACCCTGCACGATAAGAAGCTGTACTGGACGCTGGAGCCCGGCGTCGAGCGGCCGACCAACCTGGTCGGGATGAAGCTGGCGCACCGCATGGCGACCAAGGGTGGTGAAGAGATCGTCCACTCCGGGCGCAAGGTCACGACCTGCGGTACTGAAGGACATCCAGAAGCACCGCATCTCGGAGATTGAGATCGACCACACCGACCTCGAAGGCGCGTTCGTTGCCGCCGACGTGATTGACACCAACACCGGCGAAATCCTGCTGGAAGCCAACTCTGAGCTGACGGCGGAAAAGCTGTCGAAGATGATGGACGCCGGCGTGACCGAAGTGCACGTGTTCTTCCCCGAGCGGGATGACGTGGGCACGGTGATCAGCGCGACGTTACGCCGCGATTCGGTGAAGACCCCGCAGGAAGCGTTGATTGAGATCTACCGCAAGCTGCGTCCGGGAGATCCGCCGACGCTCGACACGGCGACGTCACTCTTCCACGGCATGTTCTTCGATGCGCGGAAGTATGACTTCTCCCGCGTGGGCCGCTTGAAGTTCAACATCAAGCTGTTTGAGAGCGAAGACGCCACCAACCTGGACCACCGCACGCTGGAGCCGGATGACTTCTACGGAACCATCCGCTACCTGCTGAAGCTGCGCAAGAGCATCGGCTCGGTGGATGACATCGATCACCTCGGCAATCGCCGCGTTCGCGCGGTGGGCGAGTTGCTCGAGAACCAGTTCCGCATCGGCCTGGTCCGCATGGAACGCGCCATCAAGGAAAAGATGAGCGTGTACCAGGAAATGTCCACGGCCATGCCGCATGACCTGGTGAACGCCAAGCCCGTGATGGCTGCAATCCGCGAGTTCTTCGGTTCGTCGCAGTTGTCGCAGTTCATGGACCAGACGAACCCGCTGTCGGAAATCACGCACAAGCGCCGTCTGTCGGCCCTTGGCCCGGGCGGTCTGTCGCGTGAGCGCGCCGGATTCGAAGTGCGCGACGTTCACCCCACACACTACGGCCGCATCTGCCCGATTGAGACGCCGGAAGGTCCGAACATCGGCCTGATCTCGTCGCTGAGCTGCTATGCCCGCATCAACGACTACGGCTTCATCGAGTCGCCGTACCGCAAGGTGAAGAACGGCCGCGTGCTCGATTTCGTCACCGTGGTCAATGCCGGCGACAGCGACTATCGCGTGGGCGACCACCTGGAGAAGGCTGAGGCGATCAAGGCCAATCACGATCTGAAGGAGCGGCGCAAGAAGCTGATCGATCTCGAGCCGTTCTCGTTCTACCTGTCAGCGTGGGAGGAAGACCGCCACGTGATCGCGCAGGCCAACGCCGAGATCGACGACAAGGGCCGCATCGTTGCGGAACTCGTCAACGCTCGCAAGGCCGGCAACTTCGTGCTGGTCAATCGTGACGAAGTGGACTACATCGACGTGAGCCCGAAGCAACTCGTGTCGGTGGCCGCTTCGCTGGTGCCGTTCCTGGAACACGACGACGCTAACCGCGCTCTGATGGGCGCGAACATGCAGCGTCAGTCGGTGCCGTTGCTGCGCGCGCAAGCGCCCTACGTAGGCACGGGAATGGAAGGCGTCACCGCCCGCGATTCCGGCGCGGTGGTGCTGGCACGCCGCGGTGGCATCATCGATTCCGTCGACTCCGAGCGCATCATCGTGCGCGTCGAGGGTGAGCATCACCCCATGCAGCTCTCGCGCGAGGTGGGCAGCGACATTTATCAGCTCACCAAGTTCAAGCGCTCCAACCAGAACACCTGCATCAACCAGCGCCCCATCGTGAAGAAGGGGCAGCGCGTAGCCAAGGGGCAGGTCATTGCCGACGGTCCTTGCACCGACATGGGCGAGCTGGCGCTCGGCCGGAACGTGCTGGTGGCCTTCATGCCGTGGCGCGGCTACAACTTCGAAGACGCGATCCTGGTCTCCGAGAAGATGGTGAAGGAGGACTATTACACCTCCGTCCACATCGAGGAGTTCGAGATCGAGTCCCGCGACACCAAGCTGGGCCCGGAAGAAGTCACGCGCGACATTCCCAACGTCAGCGAGTCGGCCCTGCGCGATCTCGACGAGAGCGGCATCATCCGCATCGGCGCGACCGTGAAGGCGGGCGACATCCTGGTGGGCAAAGTCACGCCTAAGGGCGAGACCCAGCTGACGCCGGAAGAGAAGCTGCTGCGGGCCATCTTCGGCGAGAAAGCCGGCGACGTTCGCGACGCTTCCCTGACCTGTCCTCCGGGTATCGAGGGCACGGTCGTGGACGTGAAGATTTTCTCCCGCAAGGGGCAGGAGAAGGACGAGCGCGCCAAGGCGATCGAAGGCGAGCAGGTGGCAAAGCTGGAGAAGAACCTGGCCGACGAGATCCGAATCCTTACCGATGAGCGTTTGAAGCGCCTGGAAGCGCTGCTGGGCGGCAAGGAAGTCCTCGCCGACCTGCACGACGAGCGCACCAACAAGCGTCTGTTGACCAAGGGCGTGATCCTCGATCGCGACACCATCGAGCGGATTTCGACGCGCAACCTCAAGCGCATCAAGTTCCCCGACAAGGACCCGCGCATCAACGAGCAGATCGACGAAATCGAGGAGATGACCTCGCGCCAGATTGACGTTCTGCGCAAGATCGTCCGCGAGAAAGTCGAGAAGCTGCAGAAGGGCGATGAACTTCCTCCGGGCGTGATCAAGCTGGTGAAGGTTTACATCGCCATGAAGCGCAAGCTGAGCGTGGGCGACAAGATGGCGGGACGCCACGGGAACAAGGGCGTCATCGCGCGCATCCTGCCGGAAGAGGACATGCCTTACCTCGAGGACGGAACGCCGGTGGAGATCGTGCTCAATCCGCTGGGCGTGCCCAGCCGTATGAACGTGGGCCAGATCCTGGAGACGCACCTCGGCTGGGCGGGGTATGAGCTGGGACAGAAGATTGGCGAACTGATCAAGGAGAACTCGAAGGCGGAGCATATGCGCCGGGAACTCAAGGCCATGTTCAAGGACACGCCGTTCGTGGACGAACTGGTCGGCCTCGACGACGAAACGCTGGAGCGTGTGGCCGACGGCATGAAGGAGGGCGTGTACTTCGCTTCGCCGGTGTTCGACGGCTCCAAAGAGTGGAGAGATCAAGTCGTTGCTGGCGCAAAGCAACTTGCCTGAGTCGGGCAAGACCTCGCTTTACGACGGCATGACGGGTGAGCACTTCGAGCAGCCGGTAACGGTTGGCTATATCTACATGCTCAAGCTGTCGCATCTGGTGGATGACAAGATCCACGCGCGTTCGATCGGACCGTACTCGCTGATCACCCAGCAGCCGCTGGGCGGCAAGGCGCAGTTCGGCGGTCAGCGCTTCGGCGAAATGGAAGTGTGGGCGCTGGAAGCTTACGGCGCAGCCTACATCCTGCAGGAACTGCTCACTGCGAAGTCCGATGACGTTTATGGCCGCACCAAGATTTACGAGGCCATCGTCAAAGGCGAAGCGGCGATCGAGCCGGGCGTGCCGGAATCGTTCAACGTGCTCATTCGCGAATTGCAGTCGTTGTGCCTCGACGTGGAGCTGATCAAGGTTGACGAACGCAAGATGCGTGGTCAGCAGCCCCCGTCGCCGCCGACTAGGCCACGGTTGTCGCCACAGAAGATCGGGGTAGCTGCCTCCATCGCTCCCGCAGGAGGCAGCAGCACCCAGGGAGATGAGAAACTACCGGGAGCCGCCAGCGGCCGCGCAAGGGCCGGCAGGTCCCTGCAGACTTCGGTCACGGCGGAAGCCCAGCAGGGAAGGAGGACATTTTGTACCGATCCAGTCCATTTGATCTCGGAAACCCCATCGCCGACTTCGACGCCATCCGCATCAGCCTGGCTTCGCCGGAAAAGATCCGCAGCTGGTCTCACGGCGAGGTCACCAAACCGGAGACGATCAACTACCGCACCTTCAAGCCGGAGCGCGATGGCTTGTTCTGCGCGCGCATCTTCGGGCCGGTAACCGACTGGGAGTGTCTCTGCGGCAAGTACAAGCGCATGAAGCACCGCGGCGTGATCTGCGACAAGTGCGGCGTGGAGGTAACCCTCTCCAAGGTCCGCCGCGAGCGCCTCGGTCACATTGAGCTGGCTTCGCCCTGCTCGCACGTGTGGTTCTTCAAGGGATTGCCCAGCCGCATCGGGCACATCCTCGACATCTCGCTGCGCGAGCTGGAGTCGGTGCTCTACTTCGAAGCCTACGTCGTGGTCGAAGCGGGCGATGCTCCGGTGAAAGACCACGAAGTCATCAAGGACGAAACCAAGTATCGCGAACTCGACCAGGAGCATCGCGCCAGCGGCTTCAAGGCCATGATGGGCGCTGAGGCCATCAAGGAACTGCTGAAGCGGGTCGAGGTGGACGACGCTCTCGGCCGAGCTGCGCGAAAAGATGCGCACCGAAACCTCGGTGCAGAAGCGCCTGAAGTACGCCAAGCGCCTGAAAGTTGTCGAAGCCTTCCGCAAGAGCGGCAACAAGCCGCAGTGGATGATCCTGGACGTGATTCCGGTGATTCCGCCGGAGCTGCGTCCCCTCGTTCCACTCGATGGCGGCCGCTTCGCGACGTCGGACTTGAACGATCTCTATCGCCGCGTCATCAACCGCAATAACCGTTTGAAGAAGCTGATGGACCTGCACGCGCCGGAAGTCATCGTGCGCAACGAAAAGCGCATGTTGCAGGAAGCGGTGGACGCGCTGTTCGATAACGGGCGCCGTGGCCGCGTCTTGCGCGGAGCCAACAATCGCCCGCTGAAGTCGCTGTCCGACACGCTGAAGGGCAAACAGGGCCGCTTCCGCCAGAACCTGCTGGGTAAGCGCGTGGACTACTCCGGCCGTTCGGTGATCGTGGTTGGTCCCGATCTCAAGCTGCACCAGTGCGGCTTGCCCAAGAAGATGGCGCTGGAGCTGTTCAAGCCGTTCATCTATCACCGGCTGGAACAGACCGGGCACTGCACCACCATCAAGCAGGCGAAGGAAATGGTGGAGCAACAGGAGCCCATCGTTTGGGACATCCTGGAAGAGGTGATTAAGGACCATCCCGTCCTGCTGAACCGCGCCCCGACTCTGCACCGCCTCGGCATTCAGGCTTTCGAGCCGGTGCTGGTGGAAGGCAAGGCCATCAAGATTCACCCGCTGGTCTGCACCGCCTTCAACGCGGACTTCGACGGCGACCAGATGGCGGTACACATTCCGCTGTCGCCGGAAGCGCAGGTCGAAGCCAGCGTACTGATGCTGGCCTCGCACAACATTCTGTCGCCGGCGTCGGGCCAGCCGATCACCGTGCCTACGCAGGACATGGTGCTGGGAATCTATTACCTGACCAAGGCCAAGCCGGGCGCCAAAGGCGAAGGCCGCGCTTTCGCCAACATCGATGAAGTGCTGCTGGCGAAAGAAGCGGGCGAGGTGGAGACACTCACGCCGATCCGTCTGCGCTATAGCGGCGAGGTCATGGACCTCACCACGGCGTACGACGATCAGGACGTGATCCACACCGAACCCACGAACTTCGAGCGGCAGTTCATCTCGACGACGGTGGGCCGCGCCATCATGAATGACCATCTCAAGCGTGGCGCCGCCGAGATGCCGTACATCAACGGTCTGCTCAAGAAGAAGGGCGTCGGCCAGCTGGTGAACTACTGCTACCTGCGCTTCGGCCTGGAGACCACGGTGCGGATGCTGGACGGCATCAAGCAGCTTGGCTTCCAGTACGCGACCAAGGCGGGCCTGTCCATCGGAATTGATGACATGGTCATTCCGCCGGGCAAGCAGGGGCTGGTGCGCGACGCCGAGAAGCAGGTAATTGCGGTGCAACAGCAGTATCTGGACGGCGCCATCACCAACGGCGAGCGCTACAACAAAGTGGTCGAAATCTGGTCGGCGATTACCGAAAAGGTGGCCGACGAGATGTTCGGCAACATGCAGCAAATGGACAAGGCCGGCGAGATCAACCCGATCTACATCATGGCCGACTCCGGCGCTCGCGGTTCGAAGCAGCAGATTCGCCAGCTGTCGGGCATGCGCGGATTGATGGCCAAGCCTTCGGGCGAGATCATCGAAACGCCGATCACGGCGAACTTCCGCGAAGGTTTGACGGTGCTGGAATACTTCGTCTCCACGCACGGTGCGCGTAAGGGACTGGCCGATACCGCTCTCAAGACGGCGGACTCGGGCTACCTGACCCGGCGACTGGTGGACGTGGCGCAGGACGTGATCATCAGCGAATACGATTGCGGGACGGTAGATGGCATCTACGTCACCTCCATCGTGGAGTCGGGCGAGATCATCGAACCGTTGCGTGACCGTATCGTGGGCCGCGTCTCGCTGGAGAAGATCAAGGACTACGAAGGCAACGTCATCGTTGACGTCAACCAGGAGATTACCGAAGACCTGGCAGTCGCGGTACAGGCTGCAGGTATCGAGCGGGTCAAGATTCGCTCGGTGCTTACCTGCGAGTCCAAGCGCGGCGTCTGCGTCATGTGCTACGGCCGCAACCTGGCATCCGGCCGTCTGGTCGAGTTGGGTGAGGCAACGGGCGTGATTGCGGCGCAGTCCATCGGCGAGCCCGGAACCCAGCTCACCATGCGCACCTTCCACATCGGCGGCACGGCTTCGCGAGTCAGCGAGCAGTCGCGCCTCGACGCCAAGAACAACGGCTCGGTGCGCTTCATCAACCTGGTGACCGTGCGGGCCAAGGAAGGCCACCTGGTGGTCATGAACCGCAACGGCTCCATCGCGATCCTGGATGACAAGGGCCGCGAAAAGGAACGGTACGCCGTCGTGTACGGCGCCAAGGTAAAGGTCGAAGACGGTCAGCATGTCGCGTTGGGCGATGTGCTGGTCGAATGGGACCCGTACACCTTCGCTATCCTGACCGAGATCGGCGGGACGGTGCAGTTCAAGGACCTGCAGGAAGGCATGACGCTGCACGAGGAAGTGGACGAGGTCACGGGCCTGTCACGGCACGTGGTTGTCGATTCGCCTGACGAGAAGCGCCAGCCGACCATCGTGATCAAGGGTGCCAAAGGCACCAAGCGTTACCTGATGCCTTCCCGCGCTCACTTGATGGTGCAGGACGCCGAAACGGTGACGCCGGGCGACGTGCTGGCGAAGATCCCGCGCGAAACCACCAAGACCAAGGACATCACGGGCGGTCTGCCGCGCGTGGTCGAATTGTTCGAGGCCCGCAAGCCGCGCGAAACCGCGGTCATCAGCGAGATCGATGGCGTGGTGAAGTTCGGCGACGTGGCCAAAGGGCAGCGCAAGATCTACGTGGTCGCCGACAACGGTACCGAAAAGGAATACCAGGTGCCGCGTGGCGTTCACATCAATGTGCAGGAAGGCGAGCGCATTCGCGCTGGCGAGCCGCTGATGGATGGCCCGCTCAACCCGCACGACATTCTCGCCGTGCTGGGTGAAAAGGAGTTGCAGGCTTACCTGGTGAACGAAATCCAGGAAGTCTACCGTCTCCAGGGCGTGAACATCAGCGACAAGCACATCGAGGTGATCGTTCGCCAGATGATGCGCTGGGTGAAAGTGGAAGACGTGGGCGATACGTCATTCCTGCTGGAACAGCAGATCGACAAGTTCCGCTTCCGCGAAGAGAACGAGAAGGCGATTGCCAATGGCGGCAAGCCGGCAACGGGCCGGCCGCTGCTGCTCGGCATCACCAAAGCCTCGCTCTCGACCGATTCGTTTATCTCGGCGGCGTCATTCCAGGAGACCACGCGTGTGCTCACGGAGGCTTCCATCCAGGGCGCTGTGGATCACCTGCGCGGTCTGAAGGAAAACGTCATCGTGGGCCGTCTCATCCCTGCGGGCACCGGCATGGAGTACTACCGCAATGTCCGGCTCTCGCAGGAGATGGAGGAGGCTGCCGCCAAGGTGCAGGAGGAGGTCACGGCCGCGTACGAAGAAGCAGAACGCGCGCTGGAACTGCTCCGCCACGAAGGCGAGAACGAAGCCGAAGAGCTGGCGGCCGAATAAGCCGCAGCACAACCGCGGGCCCGGTGAAACTAACTCAAGCGAAGGGGGCGATGATTCCAGTCGCCCCTTTTTTCTGAGCTGTGTAAACTGCCCTTGCACTCTGATATTCGCCGTTTCGTCTCTATGTTGCGTTTTTTTCAACATCTCCGGACCGCTTTCTGGCGTGCCTTTGAGCACGACGCCTTCGCTGTGGCCAAGGGCGCTGCCTTCTCGGCGATCTTTACTTTGTTCCCCGCGGCACTGCTGGTGGCCTCGGTCCTCGCTGAGTCGCACACCACCTCGACCTTCATTCGCGAGATCGGTCACGCTCTGGGACGGATTCTCCCGGAAGGCGAAGGCACCAGGGCGTCTATCCTGCAATACTTCAGCGGCACCAAACCCGTCAGTGTCCGGTTTCTCATCACTATCGCAGTCACTACGCTCTGGACCGGATCGGGCGTGATGATCTCCTGGATGGAAGGCTTCCGCAACGCCTACCAGATGCCGAAGGTCTGGGGGTTGTTGAAAGAGAGGATGATCGCCTTCCTGCTGGTCGTCCTGGCCGGAGTTCCGATGGCTTTTTCTTCGCTTCTGCTGGTTTTCGGCAACCAGATTGAGACCTGGATTGTGTATCACGTGGGCCACGAGCTCGGGCCGTACGTTTTGGGACTATGGACTGCGTTGCGCTGGATCATCGCCGCGCTCACCAGCATTGCCGTGATCGGCCTCATTTACCACCACGGCGTGCCGCGCACTCAGCCGTGGCACCGTGTGCTTCCCGGCGCGGCGCTGGCCACCGTGATGTGGTTCATCTCCACCGTGGTGTTTGGGATTTATCTTCGCAACTTTTCCAATTATGGCGTCATTTACGGCTCGGTGGCGACCGCCATTGCGCTGCTCATCTGGCTGTACATCGTCTCCATGGTGGTGCTGATCGGCGCGGAGTTTAACGCGCAACGCTATCCGCGATTTCTGTTCGGAGCGCACTCCGAAATCACTTCTGAGCGCAAGCGTGTTCCCACGCTATAAGATGCGCCGCATGAACCGCAACACGAAACAGTCTATGGCCGGTGAAGGCACGACGAAATCCAAGAAGGTGAGATAACTGATGGCTCAAGAAATCGAATCCATGGCGATCCTGGAAGCGCTGCCCGGCAAAGCCGAAGAATTGCTGGCCTTGCTGCGCGAACTGTACACCCTGATGCGCACCAAAGGATATTCCCGCGATTCCCTGCGCCAGGATACAGAGCGCCCGGAACGCTTCCTGCATCTGCGCCGCTGGACTTCCTCGGAGATGCGCAGCGAAGCCCAGGTTGATCCCGACGTGCATCAGTATTGGTTAAAGCTGCCCGACCTTTGCACCATCCCGATTGTCTACGAGAGCCTGGAGAAGGTCTTCGAAAGCTAAGGACCCCGTTCTACGGCCGGAGCAGCCATCAGCGCTCCGCCTTCAGCCTATTACCAGATGGACGGTCGGCCTGACCCTGGGCTTCAGCCTGAGCGGAGAGCCGCTTCAGGTCCTGGGCGGCTTGCGCCAGATTGGCCGGGCTGCCGAGGTCACGCCAATAATATTCATCGGCCCGAAAGGCGAGGATCTTCTCTTCGCGGGCAGCCGATGCAGATAGCAAGTGATGATGGAGAACATCTCTTCTTCCGGCATCATTGCCAAGAGACGGGGAGAAATAACGTGGATGCCGGAAAAAGCCAGCGCCTGCAAGTGCGGCGAAAATCGCACAAGTTCGGGTGTGTGATCGAGTCCGGACCGCCGGCCGCAAAGCTGGAGTCTGCTCGTCGAACAGGAGGTATCGGGAAGTCTCCCGCTCTTGCACCGCCAAGGTGGCGAGAGCCTGATGCTCAGTGTGGAATTGCACCATGCGCCGGAGATCAATCGTGCTGAGGATGTCGACATTGTGCAAAATGAACGGCTCTTCAGCGCCGCTGGAATCCTCGAGAAAAAAGTGAGCGGCCTTCTTCAGGCCGCCGCCGGTGTCCAGCAGGACTTCCTCGCGAGAAACTTCAATGCTCATGCCGAAGTTATCGTTGCTCCTCAGATACGCGATGATCATATCGGCAAAGTGATGCACGTTGATAATCACTTCGCGAATCCCAAAGGTGTGCAACCGAGAGAGCGTGATCTCCAACATGGTGCGGCCGGCGATTTCTACCAGCGCCTTGGGGCGATCGTCGGTGAGGGGCCGCAATCGCGTGCCGAGGCCGGCGGCCAGGATCATCGCTTTCATTGGCCCATGCTCTCCAACTCACGATGCCGCACTACCACCTCCACTCCACTCCTGCCGCGTAAGCGTTTTGCCAGTTGCTCCGCCAGATACACCGAGCGATGCTGTCCGCCGGTGCAGCCAAACGATACCATCAGGCTCTTGAAGCCGCGCCGCTGATACTCGCTCACGCTGGCATCCACCAGCGACATGACGTTGGAGAGGAACTGGTGCACGCTCTCCTGCTGATTGAGATATTCGATCACCGGCGCGTCTTTGCCGGTTAGAGTCTTGAAGCGCTCTTCACGTCCGGGATTGGGGAGACTGCGGGCATCGAAAACGAACCCGCCACCGTGCCCGGTCTCGTCCTTCACAACGCCGCGGTGGAAGGAAAAGCTGAAAATCCGCACCGCGATGTTTCCGGTCCCAGGAGCCAGGCTTTGTAATTTGTCCGACCCCAGCATGCTTTGGAACGAGTCCATCAACGTCGGTAGCGCGATGGGCAGCTCGACGTTGTGCAGCAGCCAGCGCAGGTTTTTCAGCGCATACGGCACACTCTGCAGAAAATGCGCTTTGCGCTCATAAAAGCCGCGAAAGCCATACGCACCCAGTGCTTGCATCATGCGCACATAAACAAAGGCATAGAAGTGCTGCATGAACACTTCACGCTCAAGCGGGATGAAACCGGCAAGCTCATCGAGATAGTGATCGAGCAGTTGCTGGCGCAGCTCCGGGGGCAGATCGGCCTTGGCGTCGTACAACAGGGACGCGATGTCATATTGCAGCGCGCCTTTGCGGCCACCCTGGTAATCCAGGAAAAACGGATTTCCGTAACGCCACATCACGTTGCGCGATTGGAAATCGCGGTAGAGAAAGTAATCGCGGCTGGCGCTCAACAGGAATTTCATCAAGCGGCCGAAGTCGTTTTCCAGCGCTTGCTCGTTGAATGGAATGCCGGCGAGCCTAAGGAAGTAGTACTTGAAGTAATTCAGGTCCCAGGCGATGGACTGACGATCGAAGCTAGCCCGCGGATAGCATACTTTGTAATTCAAGTCGCGGCCGGCTTCGATCTGGAAGCGCGGTAAGGCCGCCACAACTTTGCCATAGGCTTCAACGACCTTGGGAGCGATGTCATCGCCGGTCCGATTTTGCGAGAGAAAATCAAAGAGCGTCGTGTCACCCAAATCCGCTTCGAGATAAGCGCCGCGGTCCAAGTCTTCGGCATAGACTTCCGGTACCGGCAGACCATGGCGGCGAAAATGCCGGGAGAACTCGAGGAAAGCGACATTCTCTTCGCGCACCCCGTACAGAATGCCAATCGCGCTGAACTTGTCGCTGGCGAGCCGGATGATGTTACGCCCCGAACCGCCGAGCAGCCCCTGCAGCGGCTGCACTCGTTCAACCGGTGAGTGGAAATGCCGCTCAAACAGTTCTTTTAGAACGTCCATGAATAGGATTCCAGCGGCTTACCACCCCGCCCTTTTGTCGCCAGCCGCCACCAAGATAACATCGAACGCGCGATCCGAATCATTCCCCGGCGAATCGGTGCGGAAATTCAAACTGGCGCATTTCAGGGTAAAGGGCGCCGCGAGCGCCCATCTGTGAACCGCGACGGATCTGGCTCCGTCGCGTTCAGGGTGAGAAGTCGATGTTCGAAGTAAGGATCGAAAATTCTCGAGTCTGGGGACGAAACGATCAGCGGCCGCTCGAGGCGGGCCCATGCTGGGTAGCAGAGGCCCGCCTCGACGTTCATTACCGCCTGACGTTTCTTGCAATCGGAGCGTACGAACGGAAGACGGCTTCTGATACCAGTCGTCTGCGGCCATTCCAGGACCGCAAGCCGTCTCCACCCGCCCTAGTGTTGATAGTTTCGGGGGCCAGCGTCGACGGCACGATCACCGTGGCGTTCGAGTTTATGAAGTACGCGTCTGCTGTGATTCCGCCTGCCGGGCCGACGAACGCAAAGTTGGCAAACCCGAAGTGGTCGGCTGGAACGCTAAGGCCGCCCGTGGTTTGAAAGTTCTCTCCCCCAGCCGGAACGGTGACAGGCGCAGCGTACTGGGTGCCGGTACTATCAATCAGGGTCAGGGTCCCGCTGATGGCGTGTACCGGTGTTGTTCACCAGTGCGTACTGCGTAATAAAGCCCGAGAAGGTGCTCCAGCGCGGATTGTGCAGGGTGGTATCGGTGATGCGAATGTTGTAGGCGTAGAAGTTCAGGTTGTCCGAGTTGTTCAATACCAGCACGGCATCCACATTACCTGTCTGGATCCAGGAGATCCTGTCCGCAAAGCTGCCGCTGAGGTCGGGATCGAGACTGACCACCTCGGTCGTGGGCAACACGGTTTTGCAGTCAGCGGCCGCAATCAGTGACAACTGCGCCGACCCGGCAATGACAGTCAGGTCTGTGGAGTCATAAGCCTCCGCGCTGTAGGAGTGGCCGTCCTTCAGGTGAACGAGGTAATAGTTTGCACTGCCCGGGCTGCCAGCTGAACTTACATAATCGGAAGTATACGACCCATCGGTGGGAAGTATGGGATCCATGCCGCAACTAATGCCACCGTAACGTTGAACTTTTTTCGAGGTTGGTTTGGATTTTGCCTGGCCCAAGACCAGCGAGCTGAGGAGTAACAGACAGAGTGTGGTGAGCAATAACTTTTTCATTGGTATTTCCTCTCCGAGTAGGTTTTGGATTGCGATCTCAGGACCTAACTGCAAACATTAGCATGGCCCTCGTATGTCAGTCAGAAGACTCGCGCCTGGCCGGGAGTCGATTGATAGGTGGAGTTGTCCACGTTGTCGTGGAGATAGACCTCCAGCCGGTACAACCCAGATTGGCGATAGGTATGCTTGCCGGACACGCTGAAGGGGCCGCCAGTAACACCGCTAAGCTGACCGGCGCTGCGGCTGCCATCGCCCCAGTCGATCGTCGCAGTGAAGTCGCTGAACTGGGCCGTAGGCGTGCCGTCGGTGAAGGTGGCGATGTTGCCCTGGCCCAATACACCCCGGCGAACGAAGACATTTATTGCTTTGCCGCCAATGGCGCTCAGACGGCCAATGGCGCCGGCTTGCGCCTCAGCCACCCAGATCTTGCCATCCGGACCGAACGCTAGGTCGTTCCCCTGCGCATTGACCGAGCTCAGCGCAACGTAGCTGACGACACCGGTGGTGGTCATCCGGATGAGATTGTTCGGGTATTCCTGCGTGACCCACATGGCGCCATCGGTACCGGCCTTGAGCCCCTGGGGATAACCCTGGAACGGTACGGAATATTCAGCGAGAAGTACACCCAAGGGCGAGAACTTGGCTAAAGCACTGGTGGGAGTGTTTTCGATGATCCAGAGATTCTTGTCGGGACCGACGGCAATCGTCCCCAGGTTCTTCTGGGCGCCATTGGGAATGGGATATTCAGTAATGTTGCCACTGGGATCAATTTTCGCCACGTTCCCGGCACTTTCGGTGAACCAGACGTTCCCATCCGGTCCCTTGGTAATGCCTGCTGGCGATGCGCCTTGGGTGGGGACGGGAAATTCAGTCAAGACGCCACTAGTTGTCATTCGCCCAATGGCGTTATCGTTATCTATGGGAAACCAGAGGTTGCCGTCAGCGCCGGAAGTGATGTAAAAGAGCCCACCACCACCCGCTGCGTATTCGTTGAGAAGCACTCCGGCTGGGCTCATCTGGCCGATCATGTTAGAGGCCTGATTCGGTGAACCACAGATTGCCGTCCGAACCGGAAACGATCCCATGCGGGGTAGGAATATTGCGTTAACTGAAACGGTGGTGACGGTACCAGTAGGAGTGATTTTGCTGACTCGATCGGTGTCGTTCTGCGTAAACCACAGGTTGCCATCGGGACCCGGGGTTATCCAGACCGGCAGCCCACCCGGGTTCAAGGGGTAGTCGGCGAGCTGTTTGGTAGTTGTGATTCGGCCCACATTGCTCGTCTGGAATGCGACGAACCACAAGGCCCCGTCGGGTCCGGTGGTGATTCCCTCAAGGTCGAGAAACTCGGGAGCCAGACCCCTGAATTTCGTGGCTACGCCAGCCGTCGTAACAGTCCAGATCTGATTGTTTACGGTGAACCAGAGGTTGTTGTCGGGGCCGACCGTTATGCTGCCCAGGAATCCCGCGATAGTCAGTTGATATTCCGTCTCCATTCCGGAAGGTCGTGATCTTGGCGACGTGGTTGCTTTCCACAGCCCACAGATTGCCGTCCGGCCCAGCCGTGATCGCAAAGGCCAGATCGTTGGTCGGATAGGTGGTGATGACGCCGCCTGTAGTGACCTTGCCCACCACGTAAGTCCCCACATTACCGAGTTGCGGATTAGTGAACCAGAGGTTGCCATCGGGCCCGGGCGCAATCACGGCCGGGCTGAGGGTCAAAGCTGTGTAGAGTCCGGCGTTCAAACCGACCTGGTAGGTGGTGATCTGGCCGCCGATAGTGATTTTCCCAACCTCAAAGAAGCCGCTCTGCCGCTGCGCGACGAACCATAGATTACCGTCGGGTCCGGCAGTGATTCCCTGAGGGTAGGTGCCCGCGGGTAGAGCAAAGGTCTGGAGGTTCCCTCCGGTGGGGCTGATGCGGCCGATGAAACCAGCCATCTGGTCCGTGAACCAGATGTTGCCATCGGGTCCCTTGCTACGCCGAACAGGGATTGCGCATTCGGGATGGGGAATTCCGTGATGGCGCCCGAAGTAGTGGTATAGCCGATCTTCTGATTACTGCTTTCGGCGAACCATAGATTTCCGTCCGGTCCGAGGGTCATGGCGATGGGGTTGGATGCCCGTCCCGGCGGCACCGAGAAATCCGTGCTGGCGAAGGATGGTAGCGCAACGCCCAAGACTCCCAAAACAAGAAATACAATTGCCGAGCCGGCAATAAAGTTCCGTAGACAAGTCATCAACAACACTCCTTGGCTGTCGCATCAGATGAGATAGATTGATTCCGCTTAGGTGGAATGTAAAGCAGTATATCGAAGGTTGGGCGTTGCCGCCTCAATTTTTACAGTATTGAAATTTCCGGTCGGCAAACCCGAGATGCTTTCTTCGCCTATCCGAGCTTGCAGGTAAGGGGTGAGGTTTGGCCAGGACGATGTTTGCGTTCGAGCTCGGGTCAGTCGCGCCAGCCATCCGGGGATGATGGAGCCTCGATGCCTCAACTGAACGAGCACACAGAAACCGGGCGGGTAAGGCGATCCATCCGGTTTCCGTGCGCTTGGTGCAGACTCATGGCTAGTGTTGGTAGTTCCTTGGGGCAAAGGTGGACGGTACGATCACCGTGGCATTGGAGTTGATGAAATACGCATCGGCAGTAATCGCCCCTGGCGGGCCGATGAAAGCAAAGGTGGCAAACCCAAAGTCATTGGCAGGGACGCCAAGGCCGCCCGTGGTCTGGAAACTCAATCCCCCAGCCGGGATCGTGAGATCGCCGTGAACTGGGTGCCTGAACTGTCAGTCAAGGTGAGCGTCCCGACTATGTCGAAACTTGTGTTGTTCACAAATGCGTACTGCGTGATGAAGCCCGAGAAGGTGCTCCAGCGCGGGTTGAGCAGGGTGGTCTCGGTTATCCTGATGTAAAAGTCATATGGGTTGACCGAGTCCGGGTTGGTGAGTCCGATCTGTTGGGCACCGTCAGTCGGCTGAATGAAGGATATTCGGTCGGCAACTGTGCCAGACATATTGGGACTCATCTTGGTCACGTCAGTGTAGGTCGGGCCGGCGCTGCAGTCGTTGGGATTGAGCAGTGATAGCGAAAGAGCGAACCCCTGGTAAAGATCGAACGGGTCCCAAACGTCGACGCTGTAGGAGTGGCCGCCTTGGAAGTTCTGGTAATAGTAGGCGGTCCCGCTAGCTGTGATGTAATCCTCGTATCCGCTCGTCGTCCCATCCGGGACCAGCGTCGGAGACTGACTGCAGATGTTGGTTGACTTAATCCGGACGCCGGATTTCGGTGCGGTTGGATGGTGACCCTGCGCAACACCGATTGCGCTGGTCAGTAGCAGGCAGATTGTGGTCAACAGTATTCGCTTCATTGTCCTCTCTCCTTTATCTCGGTTCGCCGTGCGAAGGCGCAGTTCAGCAACATTTATTTGCGGGCGGTGGTCGGCTGTCCCGGAACGGGCGGCCATTCGAGTCCGGAGGGGGCAGGGACCGCCCTGGTTGATTGGAGGTCTCCTCTTGGACAGGCATTCTAGCCCGGAAAAGCCGGACCGCGACAACCAATTGTGGTGGGCGATGCTGCGGGCGGGCCGGCGTCGCGGCGAGTTGTGTCAGTCTGCGGAGGTTTGCCGGATGCGGTAGGCGCCTGCGGGGAAGGGATAGAGGTTTGGCAGGACGACGTTTACATTCGAGTTGTGGTCCGGCCGCGCCGCACATCCAGGGATACGGAGCCTTCATGATTTAACTGAACAGGCACACAGAAACCAGGCAGGTAAGGCGATCCACCCGGTTTCCGTGCGCTTGGTGCCGACTCATGGCTAGTGCTGGTAATTCCTTGGGGCAAAGGTGGACGGCACGATCGCCGTGGCATTGGAGTTGATGAAATACGCATCGGCGGTGATGCCCCCGGCTGGGCCGATGAAAGCGAAATCAGCAAACCCAAAGTCATTGGCAGGGACGCCAAGGCCGCCCGTAGTCTGGAAGCTTTCTCTCCCAGCGGGGATGGTGACATTAGCAATGAACTGAGCGCCTCCACTGTCAGTCAGTGTGAGCGTCCCGCTTATGTCATCATTTGTATTGTTCACAAGCGCGTACTGCGTAATGAAGCCCGAGAAAGTGCTCCAACGCGGGTTGTGCAAAGTGGTGTCGGTAATCCGAATGAAGTAGCTATATCCGTTTGATACCGTCAAAGTTCGGAAGCTCGACCTGGTAGAAATCGGTCGTCGCCGAAATCCAGGAGATCCTGTCGGTGAAAGTGTAATTCCAGTGCCGGATCGGCGAAGAAATATTCCGTGAACGCGGGGCCAGTAGCGCAACCGCTGAGCAATTCAAGCGTTGGGTAGATACCAGTATCCGCGTCGTAGGGGTCCCAGACTTCGGCAGTGTAAGAGTGTCCTGCCAGGAAGTAGCCCCCATAGTAGAGTGTGGCACCTGCAGCAATAAAGTCGGGAGACCCCAGTGCCAAGCCATCCTGAAGCAGTTGGCTAGGGTTGTTGCAGTCGGTAGAGCCATATTTTTTCGCTCCGGACTTGGGTGCCCCGGACTTGGGAGCTCTGGGCCGTGACGGGGTCGATTTCTTCGCTTGCGCGATACCCATCACGCCGGTCAGTAGCAGGCAGATTGTGATCAACAGTATTCGCTTCATTGTCCTCTCTCCTTATTGTTATCTGTGTTCGCCGTGCGAAGGCACAGTTCAGCAACATTTATTGTTAGCGGGGCGGTGGTCGGCTGTCCCGGAACGGGCGGCCATTCGAGTCCGCAGGCGGCAGGGACCCGCCGTGGTTGATTGGAAGTCTCCTTCTTGGACAGGCATTCTAGCCCGGAAATGCCGGAACGCAACAAAAAAATTGTGGTGGATGCCGGTTTGGGGGTGGGCAGCCGCCGCGGCAGGTTGCGTCAGCGGAGAGGTTTGCCGGAGGTGCTAGGGCTTCAGCGCCTGGGATATTTTACGCAGGATGGCGGTGGCTCTCCAGGACTTCGAACCCAGAATTGAGGCAATCGTCGCCTCTTTTTCAGACACTTGCTGGTTCAGTTGCTGAATTTCGACGGCCTGCCGCGTGGCTTTGCCATTCAAGATCGCCAACTCGGCCCGCAGCGATTGGACTTCTTTGTTCATCTTCGCAAGCTCGAACTCAGCCGAGGAGTTCTTGGGCGCGCTCTCCGACAGTTCCTTGTTCAAGTCCGCCATGTCCACCTTCAGAGATTGGATTTTCTCGTAGGCCTCAGCCAGATCAAACTCACTCTCCCGAAATAAACTGTTGCTCGCGTAATTCCTGCTGATCTCGATGGCCGGTATGACGCGATCAGATTCATAGAAAGAAGCTGCGATCAGCCCGTCACCGCTGAACGACTCACTCACGCTGTGCTCCGCAAGAATGTGCGCGCCGTGGGCCCGTAAGAACTGCAGGCAGCGCTGATGAATGATGGGATCGTGGCAAATGGAGTGATGATGCGTAGACAGGATTACAAACCGGAGGTTGCCGGCAGCAATAGTATTGGAAGCGCCTTCCAAGGAGGCCAGCTCGGCCCCCTGCGTGTCCGCCAGCAGTAATTCGATTCTGTCAATTCGTTGATCTGCGACCAAGTCGTCGATGGCAATACACGGTATCTGGCGCGTCGCACCGTCACTCTCGCAAACGAAAGGTCCACCAGGCAGGGATTTTTCCCCCACCGAAGCATTGACGAATCGGCCACTCATGCCATTGATCGCGAAATTCTTCTGCCCGATGGCGAGGTTATTCGGATCTGGCTCAACCATGAAGGTCTTTGCGCCCGGGACCACCTGTTGGAACCACAACGAGTAGTAAGACCAGAAGCTGCCCAATTCCACCATCGTCGCACCGGGCCCGATGTGTTTAAGCAGCTGATAAAAGACTCTTTCTTCTTGCGGTTCGTGATGTCCATGCAGCAGGCGTATCAGCTCCGTCATCCAGCGGCCGTAGTAGCAGTCCTCCAGGACCCGGATACCGTTATGCATGATCTGATAGCGCGATGAGTTCTCCTCTATCACGGCGCCAGCGCCAGCAACCTTAGGGATGGAATCACAGTCGCGACAACTCAGGGTCATCGCTACGCGACGTTTATCCTCGGCGGAAATTGGCAGAGTTTCGACTTGTGGAGGGATACTGCATACACGCAAATTACAATAGCACTGCTTGAAGTCCAAGCTCCTCCGGCTTCTTCTCCCAGCCGCAACGGCCGGTCCTGCTGAACCGGCCGAAAGCAGACACCCCGTTAGTTGTAGTCACAACGCCCTATGACTGGCATCACAGACTTAGGTGAGAGGCCCTGATATCAAGAGCAAATCATGCAGGCTATTCGGCGGTTTCCGCCGGTTCCGCGCGCCCTCCCGGGACACTCGAATAGCCCTCGCACGTGGGACCCGCAATTCATCGCTTGAAGGAAAGAGGCCTTATGAAAGCTTCTTCTCGCTCCATCTGGGAGGTCATGCAGTCGAAAGGGTACTCCCGTCGTGATTTCCTGCAGTTCTGCGGGTATGCGGCGATGGTCTCGGGACTCGCCGGATCGCACCTCGAGGCCGTGGCACAAGCATTCGAGAAGAAAGCGCGGCCACCGGTGCTCTGGATGCACTTTCAGGAATGCACCTGCTGCAGCGAATCGTTCATCCGCTCTTCGCACCCCATCGTCGCGGACGTGCTCCTGGACCTGATCTCGCTCGATTACACCGAGACGCTGCAGGCAGCGGCGGGTTTTCAGGCGGAAAAGTGTCTGCACGACACCATGAAGAACTACGCCGGCAAGTACATCCTGCTGGTCGAAGGGTCGGTTCCGGTCAAGAACGACGGGGTCTATTGCACCATCGCCGGGCGGACGGCGGAAGACATCCTGCAGGAAGTGGCCAAGGATGCGGCCGCCGTCATCGCCTGGGGTAGTTGCGCGTCGAACGGCTGCATTCAAGCAGCGAGTCCCAATCCCACCGGGGCCACGCCCATTCATGAGCTCATCAGCAAACCGGTCATTAACGTCCCCGGCTGCCCACCCATCGCCGATGTAATGACCGCGGTGGTCACTCACATTCTCGTCCTCGGTCGCGGACCCGAACTGGACAATCAGGGACGTCCGCGAGAGTTCTACGGACGGCGCGTGCATGACACCTGCTACCGGCGGCCCTACTACGATGCGGGTCTCTTCGTCGAGGCATGGGACGACGAGAAGGCGCGCAAAGGCTACTGCCTTTACAAGATGGGTTGCCGCGGTCCGGTGACCTACAACGCTTGCTCGGTGACCAAGTGGAATGGCGGCGTCAGCTATCCGATTCAATCAGGACACGGCTGTATCGGCTGTAGCGAAGCGCACTTCTGGGACAACGAACCCTTCTACCAGCATCTGGCCTCTTTCCCAGGATTCGGTATCGAAAGCACCGCTGACAAGATCGGCACGACCTTGGGAATCGGCGCGCTCATCGGCGTGGGGGCGCATGCCGTCACCACCAACATCCGCAAACGCAAACTGATTGAAGAAGAGCGTAAAGGGACCACAGACGACAGTCGCAGCAAAGAAGAGTCTCAAGGCAACGACTAAGAGCAGCACGACGACAGTGAGGTGATCGCATGGCAAGGATGGTGGTTGATCCCATTACCCGCATCGAAGGGCACCTTCGGATTGAGGCCGTGGTGGAAAACGGCACCGTCACCGATGCCTACAGTGCCGGCACCATGGTGCGCGGCTTCGAAAAGATACTGAAGGGGCGCGATCCCCGCGACGCCTGGGCCTTCACCGAACGCGCCTGCGGAGTGTGTACCACGGTGCATGCTCTGGCCAGCGTCCGCACGGTGGAAGACGCGCTGGGGATATCCGTTCCCAGGAACGCGGAGCTGATCCGAAACCTGATGTTCTGTACGCAATACGTACAGGACCACGTCGTGCACTTCTATCACCTGCACGCCCTCGACTGGGTGGACGTGGTCAGCGCACTGTCAGCCGACCCGCAGAAAACGGCCCAGATTGCGGTCTCGATTTCGGCGTGGCCGAAGAGTTCGCCGAAGTACTTCGCCGCGGTGCAGCAAAAGCTGAAGGCGTTTGTGGAGACCGGCCAGTTGGGCATTTTCGCCAATGGCTATTGGGGAAATCCCTCCTACAGGTTGCCCCCTGAGGTGAACCTGCTGGCGGTGACGCATTATCTGGAAGCGCTGGAATGGCAGAGGGAAATCGTCAAGATACACACCATCTTTGGCGGCAAGAACCCGCATCCCAACTATCTGGTCGGAGGCGTGCCCTGCTCGATCAACCCCGACGAAGTGAATGCCATCAACATGGACCGTCTGAACTACGTTGGAAGCTTGATCAAGGGCGCAATCGACTTCGTGGAACAGGTCTATATCCCCGACCTGATGGCCATCGCGGGCTTCTACAAGGATTGGGCGGCGATCGGCGGCGGCCTGAAAAACTATCTGGCCTATGGCGACCTGCCCACTCGCGGCTACAACCAGCCGGAATACTTCAAGTTCGCTCGGGGAGCCATTCTCGATCGCAACCTGAACGAAGTGTACCCGGTGAATGGCCGTGACGCCGAGGAGATCAAGGAGTACATCTCGCATTCCTGGTACTCATATACCAGTGGCGAAGCCAGCGGGCTGCATCCCTTCGACGGCGAAACCGAATTCAACTATACCGGGCCGAAGCCACCGTACGAGCAGCTCAATGTTGAAGGCAAATACTCCTGGCTGAAGACGCCGCGCTGGAAAGATCATCCGATGGAGGTCGGACCGCTGGCCCGACTGCTGGTTTCCTACGCTAAGGGCAGCACCGAAGTGAAAGACGTCGTCAACGAAGCCCTCGGCCGCCTCGGAGTGCCGGTCACAGCTTTGTTCTCGACCCTGGGCCGGACGGCAGCCCGAGGTCTGGAGACGCGCCTGGTGGTGCATTGGATGAAGGGTTTCTACGACGATCTGATGGCGCAAGTGAAGACTGGCGAGCTTTCCACCTTCAATCGTGACAAGTGGGAGCCTTCCACTTGGCCCGCGACGGCGCAAGGCGTCGGATTGAGCGAGGCGCCGCGTGGAGCCCTGGCGCACTGGATCAAAATCAAGGATGGAAAGATCGAGAACTACCAGCTCGTGGTACCGAGCACGTGGAATGCTTCACCGCGTGATGCCAAGGGACAGCGCTCGGCCTACGAGGAAGCGCTGATTGGCACAAAACTGGCAAACCCGGAACAACCGCTCGAGATTCTGCGGACGATTCACTCTTTCGATCCGTGCATCGCGTGCGCTGTGCACTTGTACGATCCGGACGGCAAACACCTTCACCAGGTCAAGTTCTATTGAGGTAGGCTCCATGGCCAACGCATCCGTTGCTACTTACCAGAGAGTGTATGTGTGGGAGCTCCCAGTCAGGTTTTATCACTGGCTTAATGCCCTCTGCGTTCTGGTGCTGATCATCACGGGATACCTGATTGGCAATCCGCAGTCGATCTTCTATGCCTCCGAGGCCTATCAGCAGTATTGGTTCGGCACGGTACGCTTCATCCATTTTGTCACTGCGTTCGTGTTCTTCTTTATGTTCCTGATCCGCATCTATTGGGGATTCGTGGGCAACTCCTATGCCCGCTGGACAAATTTCATCCCCTATAAGCGCGAACAGGTGGAAGAGATGGGCGATGTGCTCAAAGTGGACGTGCTGCAGACCAAGGTGCGGGGCGACATCTCACTGGGGCACAATTCGCTGGCGGGATTCATCTACTTCCTGTCGTTCTTGGCGTTCTTGTTCCAGTCCTTCACCGGCTTCGCACTCTACTCCAGCATGAGCACGGCGTGGCTGCCGCAGATGTTTCGCTGGATCGTGCCCCTAATGGGCGGAGAGTTTCGCGTTCGCCAGTGGCACCACGCCATGATGTGGTTCTTCATTCTGTTTTCCATCGTGCATGTTTACCTGGTCTTCTACCACGATTACATCGAAGGCCGGGGGACGACTTCTTCGATGGTGGGTGGCTGGAAGTTCGAGCGGCGCAGCCGGAATGACTGAACCCTCCGGCAACGTGCTGGTGCTCGGCATTGGCAACGTGCTGATGGGCGATGAGGGCGTGGGCGTCCACGTGGTTCGCCACCTGGAAACGCTGGGGGTTCCCGAGGGAGTGGAGCTTCTCGACGGCGGGACTGGCAGCTTCCTGCTGCTGGAGCCCATGATACGGGCACGCCGGATCATCCTCATCGATGCCACCCTGGACGACCAGCCGCCCGGCACCGTGAGTCGATTGACGCCGAAGTTTTCTACCGACTATCCGCGCACTCTCACCGCCCATGACATTGGTCTCAAAGACCTGCTGGATACGTTCTATCTTCTGGGCCATGCTGTAGAAGTGCTGCTATTTGCAATCTCGATCGCTCCTCTCCAGGAGATTGGCCTTGACTTAGGTCCTGAGATCGCAAAACGAGTTCCCGAGATCGCGCAACTGATATTGCAAGAGTTAACGTCGGACCGGCATCGCGACTGATTCCCGGAGTGCGGTCCCAAAACCCCTCCGCGAGATGAAGAAGTCCGAGTAACGCCACGCCCCAAGAAAATATAGAAAAAAACATCCTACAGTTGTCGAATACGCAATTCTTCGTTCGACGTCTAAGTGGAGACGAGATTCAGCGGGTCGGGACCGCGCGGTATCCAGGCTCTAAACTTTGAAGACAAAAGGAGATACAGCAATGCGATTCATGATTATGGTCAAGGCCAACAAGGACTCCGAGGCAGGCGTCATGCCGGAGGAGAAGCTGATTGCCGCGATGGCGAGGTACCACGAGGAACTGGCAAAAGCCGGTGTGCTGCTCGACGCCTCCGGGCTGCAGGCGAGCTCCAAGGGCTGGCGCATCAAGTACGCGGCAGGGAAGCGTACCGTGGTCGACGGTCCCTTCACCGAGTCGAAGGAGCTCATAGCGGGCTATACGATGATCCAGGTGAAGTCGAGGGAAGAGGCGCTGGAATGGACCAAGCGATTCCCCTCTCCCTTTGGCGAAGAAGCGGAGGGTGAGATCGAGGTCCGCCAACTGTTCGAGCTGGAGGACTTCGGTCCCAGCGAGGCGGCCGACCGATTCCGCAAGATAGAGGTCGCCAGCAGGAAATGATCGTGGAATGGCAGGGAGCCAAGTGAGAAAAGCGCGGGAGCGTTTGTCGATTTCGCGGCCTCTTGTTCGACGTTTCAATAGAGCCTAGGTTCGGCCGGCGGCTACCGTGTGGAACCGGGTTCCCAACTCAAATAAGAAGGAGATGTAACAAATGCGATTCATGATGATAGTCAAGTCGGCCGAGAGCTCGGGCCGTCCACCCCAGGAGTTAATGGACGCCATCGCGAAGATCAGCGAAGAGGCTTCCAAAAACGGCACGATGATCGGGAGCGGTGGACTCGGCCCAACCGCTCTGGGAGCTCGGGTCCGGCTCTCAGGTGGGCAGCTCACCGTGATCGATGGACCTTTCACTGAAGCCAAGGAGATTGTCGGTGGGTACGCGCAGTTTGAGTTGAACTCGAAGCAAGAGGCGATCGAGGGAGCGTTGCGTTTCATGGAACTTCACAAGCAATACTGGCCCGGCTGGGAGGGCGAGACCGAGATTCGCCAGATGTTCGGGCCGGAAGACTTTGGTTGCAAACTGTAGGTTCTCCTGCAGACAGCCACGAAAAGACCGTGTACGCCAGCGCACGCGACTTGCGCTGACGAATTGAAGATGGTGTGATGGGTAACCGTGGCCGCTACGGATACCCATCGCGCGATCGATGCCGTCTGGAGGATTGAATCGGCGAGGCTTATCGCCGGGCTCATGCGGATGGTGCGCGATGTTGGTGTCGCTGAGGACCTCGCACACGATGCGCTTGTGGCTGCGCTGGAACAGTGGCCGAAGTCGGGTGTCCCGGACAACCCCGGCGCCTGGCTGATGGCCGCCGCCAAGCATCGCGCAATTGACCATTTCCGGCGAAACCAGCTGCTCGACCGCAAGCACGCGGAACTCGGTCGCGAGCTCGAGGCGCAAGAAATGGCGGTGCCGGACCTGGACGCTGCGCTTGACGATAACATTGGCGACGACCTTCTGCGCCTCATGTTCATCTCCTGTCATCCGGTGCTGTCGACCGAGGCGCGGCTTGCTCTGACGCTCCGCTTGCTCGGAGGTTTGACGACTGACGAGATCGCGCGAGCCTTCCTGGTTTCGGAGTCGACGGTCGCCCAACGCATCGTCCGGGCCAAGCGCACCCTCTCCGAAAGGCGCGTTCCCTTCGAGGTCCCCCGCGGGGCCGAGCTTGCCGCCAGGCTGTCGTCGGTGCTGGAGGTCGTCTACCTGATCTTCAACGAGGGCTACACGGCTACCGCCGGTGACGACTGGATGCGGCCGGCGCTATGCGGAGATGCGCTACGACTCGGGCGCATCCTGGCCGAGCTGGCTCCGCGGGAGCCTGAGGTACACGGCCTGGTCGCCCTGATGGAAATCCAAGCGTCGCGCTCGGGAGCACGGACCGGCCCTTCGGGAGAGCCCATCCTTCTCCTCGATCAGAACCGGGCCCGCTGGGACCAACTCCTGATCCGTCGTGGCCTGGCTGCGCTCGAACGTGCCGAAAAGCTTAGTGGTGCGCGTGGCCCCTACGCGCTTCAAGCTGCGATTGCTGCCTGTCACGCGCGAGCACATACTGCGGAGGAGACAGACTGGGCGCGTATCGCAGGGCTTTACGATGAGCTTGCCCAAGTCTCGCCATCACCGGTGGTGGAGTTGAATCGCGCAGTTGCGGTCGCGATGGCTTTCGGTCCGGCAGCGGGCCTCGAGATCGTCGATATGCTGAGCGTAGAGCCCTCTCTTGACACCTATCATCTCTTGCCGAGTGTGCGAGGCGATTTCCTCGCCAAGCTCGGCCGCTTCGAAGAGGCCCGCGCAGAGTTCGAACACGCGGCGTCGCTAACCCGCAACGCCCGCGAACGCAACTTGCTCCTTGAGCGCGCTCGATCCTGCGGCGACGGTTCCAGCGTGTAAAATCGCAGCGAACTCAAAGGCTTCCCGATGAACCGTTCAACAGCCATACTCGCCGTTGCGGCCGTTCCTATTCTGATATTGTGTGCAACACCGACCCCGGTGACTGCCGCAAACAACATGCAAACCAGCACATCCCAAGCCACTACTGCCAACGGCTATCAGCCGAGGTGGTGGAAGGAAGCCATCGTCTATCAGGTGTATCCGCGATCGTTCAAGGATTCCAACGGCGACGGCATCGGTGACCTGAAGGGCATCACGTCGAAGCTCGACTACATTCAAGGACTCGGCGTCAACGTCATCTGGCTGAGCCCGCACTACGATTCACCGAACGCGGACAACGGCTACGACATCCGCGATTACCGCAAGGTCATGGCCGAGTTCGGCACCATGGCGGATTTCGATGAGCTGTTGCAGGGCGTCAAGCAGCGCAAGATGAAGCTGGTCCTCGACTTGGTGGTGAACCATTCCAGCGACGAGCACGCGTGGTTTGTGAGAGCCGGAAGTCAAAAGACAATCCATATCGTGACTACTACATATGGCGTCCGGCCAAGGATGGTCACGAACCCAACAATTGGGTGTCGTTCTTTTCGGGCTCGGCGTGGAAGCTCGATCCGACGACGAACGAGTACTACCTGCACCTGTTCGCCGAGAAGCAGCCCGATCTCAACTGGGACAATCCCAAAGTCCGCCAGGAAGTCTATGCGCTGATGAAGTTCTGGCTCGACAAGGGTGTCGACGGGTTTCGCATGGACGTGATTCCGTTCATCTCCAAGCGTGAGGGCCTGCCCGACCTGCCGCAGGACTACATGACGCGTCCGCAGTACTTTTATGCCATGGGTCCGCACCTGCATGAGTACCTGCAAGAGATGAACCGAGAGGTGCTCTCGAAGTATGACGTGATGACTGTGGGCGAGGCGTTCGGCGTCACCCTGCAGCAGACGCCGACGCTGGTCGACGAGCGGCGCAACGAACTCAACATGATCTTCAACTTCGACGCCGTGCGGCTGAATCGCGACGGCCGCCTGTGGCGCAACTGGACCCTGCCGGAGCTGAAAGCGATCTACACGACCCAGGACAAAGCGCTGGATGTGCATAGCTGGAACACCGTATTCCTCTCGAACCATGACAATCCCCGCGTGGTGTCGGCATTCGGCGATGACTCGCCTGGGTTTCGTGTCCCGTCGGCAAAGCTTCTGGCGACGATGCTGCTGACGTTGAAAGGCACGCCCTTTATCTACCAGGGCGACGAGCTGGGGATGACGAACTATCCCTTCACCCGCATCGAGGAGTTCGATGATATCGAGGTGAAGAACGGATGGAAGGCCGACGTTCTTACCGGGAAGGTGAAAGGGGACGACTACATCGCCAACCTGCGCAAGACCAGCCGGGACAATTCGCGCACTCCGATGCAGTGGGACAGTTCACCCAACGGAGGGTTCACCACAGCAGCGAAGCCGTGGCTGGCAGTGAACCCGAACTATAAAGACATCAACGCCAGGCAGGAACTGAGCGATCCCAACTCGATCTACAACTACTTCTCCAAGATGGCCAAGTTCCGGGAGAAGACGCCAGCCCTGGTCTATGGAGACTATGAAGATCTCGATCCGCAGAACGCGAAAATCTTTGCCTACACGCGAACGGTGGCAAAGGACAAGTACCTGGTTGTCCTGAACTTTTCCGAGGACAACATTTCTTACACGCTGCCCGGCGGGCTGAAAGCTGGACAGTTGCAGATCTCGAATCTCGGCACCAAGGAAGAGAAAACCTCGGTGCTGAAGCTAAAAGGCTGGGAAGCCAGAGTCTACAAACAGTAGCCTATTGCTGCTGCGGTGTTTGCGCCGCCTTCTCTTTGCTGTCCTTCTCCGCCGCCTCAGCGCCGGGCATCAGGTTCCGGAGTGGCGCTTTCAGCTTCTCATCCAATTCCGGATGCGGCAGTGGTTTCCGCGGCAACATCTGGTCGCGCATGGCCGTGTTGTACACGAAGATGGCTTCCACCACAGCGGCCTGTGCCAGGTCCTCGGGGGACAGTCTTTCGTAGGTGTCCATGTTCGAATGATGCGAGCGCGAACCGTAATCGAGCGGGTCCTGGATGAATTGGAAACCGGGGATTCCAACACCGTCGAAAGCTTCGTGGTCAGTGCCTCCGGTATTGCGCAGAGTAATGGTGGAGACATTCAGGTCCTTCAGTGGCTCGATCCATTGCTGGAAGATGGGAGCGATGGCGGCATTCTCCTGCAGGTACACACCGCGGATTCTCCCGCTGCCATTGTCCACGTTGTAGTAGGCGGAGATCTTAGCCTGCTCGGGCTTGAGCTGGATGGGACCGGCCGGCTTGCGCAGCCATTCCGGCAACTTAAGCTGATCGGGCGCGGTCGACAGCGGCACGTTTCCGAAGTGCTGCTTGACGTAGCCGTAGGAGCCAAACTCTCCCTCTTCCTCGCCCGTCCACAGCGCCACCCGAATCGTGCGCCGCGGCTTCACCTGCAAGGTATTGAGAATGCGCATGGCTTCCATGGCGACCACAGTGCCGGCGCCATTGTCGGTTGCGCCTGTCGCCGAAGCCCACGAGTCAAGGTGCCCGCCGAGCATGACGACCTCGTCCTTCAGCTTGGGATCGGTGCCGGGAATTTCCGCTATCGTGTCGTATCCATGCTCATGATCTCCGAAGACTTTCGTGTCGACATTCATTTCAAGGTTGACCGGAACGTGGGCCTTTAGTAGGCGATAAATGCGGCCGTAGTTTTCGATAGCCATCACCACGACCGGCACGGGATCGGCATTCTCGCGTTTGTAAGCCGTCCAGCCAAAGCCTGCTCCGCTGTCGTCGAAGATGGTGCCGCCCGAGCCGCCGTTATCTCGCCCATCGCGACTGGGAGTGATGACGGCCAACGCGTGCTCCGCCGCCAGAAACTGCCCTACCTTCTGGCGCAACTCGATCCGCTTCATGAACGTCAGCTCAAAGTCCTGTTCCCGCAGGCGAATGGGATACTCGCTCAGCTTCTTGAGTTCGGCGTCGTCCAGCCGCGTCCACAGGGGCTTCTCCACGGGCTTCACTTCCCGCATATCGCCATACAGCACGATGTGGCCGGCCAATTTGCCCTTGTATTTGTCCAGGTCTTTCTCGTCTTTGACCTCGATCCAGGTTGCCGGTCCGGTGACAGCGCCCTGTGTTGCCGGTGACCACGGCGCAGCCTGGGCGATTAGGACCGCGGTGTCGGGGGAGGCCATGCGCACCCAGGTATTAAGCTGCTGCCAGCCCATGCCGAATTCGCCCCAGTCCTCGAGGTGCGCGTTGCTGCAGCCCATCGCCGTGAACTGATCGCGCGTCCATTCGTTGGCATGCTTCAAGTTCGGAGAGCCGGTCAGCCGCGGCCCAATGCCGTCGTCCAACGCAGAGGCATACTCCATCACATGGGAGTGGTTAATGCCCTCATTGCGGATCGCCAGGTACATGTTGAGGTCCAGGGCTTCGCGCTCAGGTTGTGGCGCCTCGTACGATGAGCTTTTGGCGTCGCCCGAGTTTTTCTTAGGATTGCTGGCCGCCGCTGCGGGCAAAGCAAGGGCAAGAATTATGAGCAGAATACTGGACATCGGCACAGATCGTCTGGCCATCTTGGACATAGCTCCATTCGAAATGAAATGTAAGGGGGCAGATTAGCAGATTTCGAGGAAGCGGACACGAGGGTTGCCAAGAACCGTGCATACCGATCGACGACGACCCAAAATGACCCCAGAGCAATTTCTCCCTCAATTGGCCGTGCGTCACCCTCCCCTATGATCTGCGTCACAGAACCGTGGGCAGTGACCAATCAAAATGAAGGTTATTTCACCCGGAGGTGATCGCATGGCCACCAGTGTGTCGAGGGTGCGATCTGAAACATTGCGTACGTTGCCCGACGACAACGTCCGCCAGATTCTTTGGCGTTTTGCCGACCGCTATGACCTGCAGATGCTGGTGCAGTCAGCCCGGGAGGTGGCACGTGGTCCGGTTGCGCGACTGGTCGCCAGCGGGCTCCGTGGCACCCATGAGTGGACCGAGCAAAAAGCCACGCTGCTTGAGGCCTTCGACCAATCCGGCATCACCGCCGTGTTCATGGATCCCGAAGAAGGCGGCTACCTGGCAGGACCGAAGAACCTGGCCCTTGCGCTGACCGCGTTTGAACTGGCGTGGGTTGACGCCGGAGCCGCCACCTGCAGCCTTGCGGGATGTCTTGCCCTGGCCCCGATCCACGAACGCGGCACTGCGGAACAGCGCGCCCACTATATGGCGCTTGCGGCGCCGCCGGCGCCAGGAACGGACCGTCAGCCGTGGCGCGGAGCCTTCTGCCTCACCGAGCCTATTCCCTACGTTGGCGTGGATACCGGCATGCTAAGTGGGAAGCTGAGCGTGGCCGAGTGGGCAGACGGCAAAGAACCTCTGTTGCGCGTCGAGAAGCGCGGCCGCTTCATCACGAACATGGGGTTTGCGAACTTCGTGACCGCTGCGGTGGACTCCGGCGAAAATCGCATCAAGGGTTCCTGCATCGTCATCGTTGAGGAAAGCGACCCGGGCGTGTTCGACAGAGGCACGCCGACCCGCAAGCTCGTACATCAGCTCTCGTCCACCTGCGATCCGATCTTCAATGTGTTTGTGCCGGCCAGCCGAATCGTTGGCGGTTACACCGTGAAAGATGGGACGATCATCCCCAACTATAGCCACATTGAGGTGATCGAAGCTGTCTTCAAGCGGACGCGCGTGACGGTTGCTCTCATGAGCTCGGCCAAACTGCTGTCCGCGGTTGAGCCGATCATCCGTTATCAGCGCGGGCGGTTCCGCGGCTCGGAGCAGGCCAAGGCCGGAATGCTCCGTTATGAACTTGGCTTACAGCAGCGTCAGGACGCGCTGCATCGGCTGGCCAGCCTGTGGGCAATCGGCGAAGCGGGCGCATCTCTCGGTTTTGCCGCGGCGCGGTTGTACGACGAACTCGATTCCCTGGAGCGCGAGAAGGACCAGATTCTGGCCGCTAATGGCATTCACCGCGGCAAGTCGGAGTTCAAGTTCTTCCGCGACGTGAATAAGTCGGCGCTGGAACTGCTGCGGCAGGAAAACAATCCGCCGGAGAAGCGCACGGGCGTCTGCTATGACGAGTTGAAGGCTGATCCGCTGGTCCAGTTCGCATTGAAAGATGCGGTTGCGAACGTTTTGTGTCCGGCAGCCAAGTTGTGGAACACCGGTACCGGCGCCAACGCGATGCGCGAGGCGCTGAGCCTGATGGGCGGGTACGGGATCACGGAGGATTGTCCCGGCTTCCTCGCCTACAAGTGGATGGACACGCAGCTCGAGGCCACCTACGAAGGGCCTGAGGCAGTGCAGCGGCGCAACCTCAGCGTCACCATCACCAACGAGCTCTTCCTGGCACAGTTCCAGCAGTGGATTCTGGAGATGCGGCGGGTCGCAGAGCATCGCCCGGGAACGGGTGCATGTTCACTTGCAACCGCGATGCAGTTGTGGCTATGGACCTATCACCATCTGCAGGTTGCCACCGACGCGGATGGCGGCGCACTGTATCAGAGCGCACGGCAGGGCGTGACCTTTCCGCTGGCGGATGCATTGTGCTGGCTGCTGGCCACCCGGCAGCAAACGCTTGACCTGATCGAGTTGGAAACAAAAGGGCCGGAGAACCCGGTCTTGGCGGAGGGTCTGGCGGGAACGCTGAGCTTCTTCACCGACCTGTGTCACATTCAGGCGGCACGCGCCGCAGGAGAAGCTGGTCGCATCTGTGCCGAGCTGGTCTTTGGATACAACCGGCATCCCGCGTGGGATGAAGAAGGTTACAAGGGCTGCTACCGCAGCGACGAACTGGATTCGCTCGAGGGACTGATCCCGGGAATCAGCGCTTGCGCGATAGACGTGGTCGGCGAGGATGGCTCGCATCCGATGAAAGCTGGGCCGTGCGCGTCGTGCCATGGACTGGAAGCATTTCAGCGTTTGCGGAGCAAACTGGACGGCTGCCTGACAGGGGCGCAGTTGGCGAAGGACCGCGCCGCTGAAGCGATATCGTAAGGTAATGATCCCCGAGGCGCTCGACTATCCGCGTTGAGGAAAATGATTGAGCACGGCTGAACAAATCGCAATCGAGCGCGCAACCATTGACGTTGATATCGCGTGCGTCGGCTTCGGCCCGGCGATGGGCGGTTTCCTGACGACGCTCTCGCGCAAGCTGTTGAACGATGACGGCAGCCCTGCGATTGAGAGCAAAACCATGCCCGGGATGCCGCTGCAGGTCATTTGCTATGAACGGGCGGATGATATCGGCTTTGGCGTCTCGGGGGTGGTCACACGCGCGCGCGGCATTCGCGCCAGCTTCCCCGACCTGGATGCGGCGCAGATTCCAATGGCGACCCCGGTTTCCAGCGAAAAGCTGGTGTATTTGCTCGATCCCATCGGCGCCAGCCGCCGCTCGCGCACTCTGCGAATCGGAGACCGATTCCTCAAGACATTTCGCAGGCTCTTGCGAGTCGAACAGGACGCGCTCGAACTCCCATTCACTCCGAGCTTCCTTCACAAGAAAGATGGGCTGGTCCTCTCCATCGGGCAGTTCAATCAATGGGTTGGCGCGCAGTTGATGTCCAGCGGCACGGTACAGATCTGGCCGGGAATGCCGGTGGGCGAGGCACTGATCGAGGACAAGAAAGTTCGAGGTGTGCGGCTGCTGGATCAAGGCGTGGACCGGCGCGGCAATCCGGACGCCGGCTTTACTCCAGGCATGGACATTCACGCTGCACTGACCGTCGTCGGTGATGGGCCTGTCGGGGCGGTGGGCCGCGACATCGATAATCGCCTGGGAACGCCCGCAGGCAAGGAGGTCCGGGAGTGGGCGGTAGGCATGAAGTTCGTCATCGAGCTTCGTCCCGATGTTGATCTCCAACCTGGTATGGTCATTCACACCTTCGGTTATCCCGAGCCGGAGATATTCGGCTTCTTCTATGTGCATCCCGGCGGCGTGGCGTCCGTCGGCATCTTCGTTCCCTCGTGGTTCGACTGCCCCACTCGCACCGCCTACCGGTATTTGCAGCACTACATTCAGCACCCTTATTTGTGGCGCCATCTGGAAGGCGGCAAGCTGCGCTCATGGGGCGCGAAGTCGCTTCAGGAGTCGGGCAAGCGAGGAGAGCCATTCCTCGCAGGCGATGGCTACGCGCGAATCGGTGAGTCCTCTGGCAGTACGAATGTGCTGACTGGCTCCGGGGTTGATGAAGCATGGACCACAGGCACGCTGCTGGCGGAAGGCGTCATCGAGCTTCTGCAGGCGGGCAAGGCCTTTACTCGCGAGAACCTGGCGCAGGCCTACGAGGTTCGCCGTCGATCCAGTTGGCTGGAGAAGGAAGCTCGCATTGCCGAGAAGTCGCGCGATGGATTTCAGAGCGGCGTCGTGACGGGACTGATCGGAATGGCGCTGACGGCTTTCAGCAACGGCCGGTTCTCACTCGGCAGCTCATCCGGCGAAGCCCTGTGAGCGGCTCGCATCGCCGACTGAGTTCTATGGCAGCAAGCTCACGCAGCAGGAAATCGCGGCCATTCAGCAGGAGTGCGATGTTCGCGGCGCGTCTGTTCATGATCCGCTTATGGACCGCTGCGGCTGGCCCGCGGTTCAGCACGATGGCTCGCTGCTGGTCTCGCACCAGGACGTGCTGCTGATGGGGGGCAAAGTCCAGGCTCCGGCGGGATACGCCGACCACGTCGTCTTCCGCGACGTTGAAGTCTGCCGACGCTGCGGTAATAAGTTGTGCGTGGAGATGTGTTCAGGGCAGGCAATTACCAGGAGCCTGGAAGGCGCGCCCAACTTCGATCGCGAGAAGTGCATCTTCTGCGGCGCCTGTATGTGGAACTGTCCGGAGACAGTGCAGGGTCAGCCTAATCTGCAGCTCCGCGCCGGCGCCGGCGGACTGCACTCGGCCGAGAACTAGCCCGCGATTTTTCGCAAGGAACCGAAGAGAAATGAGCCATCCTTTCCAAGTTGTAGTTTGTGCCAGTGTCGTTCCCGATCCGTTGCAGACACTGGAACCCGTCACCGGACCGAACGGTCCGGCGCTGAAGAATGAAATGATGCTGCCTGCCATCCTCGATCCGTGGGCGGCGCACGCGCTGTACGAAGGCGCGAACCTCGTCAAGAAGGTTGCCGGCAGCAGTCTCTGGCTGGTGAGCATGGCGCCCAAGGCCAAACTCCAGCAGGTCATGATGACGATGGCGCAGAAAGTTCCGCTGCAACTCGTCGCAGTGGATGGTCCTTCCAGCGGCTTCGCCGATGCGCATCAGACAGCGACTGCGCTGGCGGCAGCGATCCGCAATATCCCCGGCCTTGATCTATCCAGGCTGCTGTTGTTCGGAGGATGGGAATCCGCCAGCCGGAGTGCCGGGGTCACCCTGCAACTCGTGGGCGAGGAACTCGGTATCGTTGACCAGTTTCAGGGCGTGGATGCCATAACGCCGCAGGCCGATGGTTCGTTTGAGGTGCTGGAGCGCATCGAAGGAGCGCGCCACCAGGTATCGCTGTGCGCGGGACCTCCGGCCGTGCTGGGATGGGCGACCGGCAACCTGGGCGAACCGCGCAACGATCCCCAGGTCGGTATGGCGAACATGCGCACCATCATGCCCGCATTGCAGCGCGCCATGGCGGGAACAATTTCGTCCGATGGTTTGCAATACACCAACGTCACCACTCCGAAACAGCAGAGGCAAACCCGAATCGTGAAGGACGCGCCCGCCGACGAAATCGCGCGGGAGATCGTGCAGTGGATCACACAGGAGTAGCGGAAACTATGGAGACCATTCTCTTCCTGACACACACCGAAGCCGACGGCACGCTCAGCAAGATAGCGCTGGAGGCATTCGGCGCTGCGGTGGAACTGAAGCAGGCACTCAACGGAAGTCTTGCTGTCGCGCTTTACGGGGCGCAGATTCAGCCCGCTGCCGACTCCATTTCGGCTTGTGGCGCCGAGCGTTTTCTCGCCGTGTGTGGAGATGACTTCGCGCAGGCTCGCCATGCCACCGATGCCGCTGCCTGCGAGGCGCTCGTGCGCGCGTCAGGCGCGACGATCGTGATTGCCGCTGCGAGCTCTCGCAACGCGCGGGTGATGGGGGCCGTCGCCCATCGGGTCCACGGATGTGTGGACACGCACGTTACCGATATCGCTGCTCCGTCGGGCGTTCTTACGGTGACTCGATGGTTCTATCGCCAGCGCATCGAAGGCTCGCTGACCCGCACGCAGCGTCCGTGGATACTGCTGCTCGATCCCGGGGTCGCGTTCCTCTTGGCAGGGTACGCCCGGTTCGATCACGCCAGAGATGATTGATGTTCCTCTATCCGATAGTCTGCGCCGCACCAGCGTGCGTGGCACGGTCACGCCACCTGCGGACCAGCAGACAATTCGTCCCGATGCGAACCTTTTGTTCGTCGCTGGCGCGGGATGGACAAAGAAACAGAAAGATGGGCAGACGCACGTCCCCGAAGCCGAAACCATCATTCTGGATTTTCTGCGGAACTCAAAGGCGTCGCTGGGTGGAAGTAAATCTCTGGTTGATCTAAGCGGCGAGAACCAATCAACGCTGCGCTTCATGAGTCACCTCAACCAGGTCGGACAAACCGGCGCGACGCCTCGCCATCCCAAAGGCCTGTCTACCTGCTGTCACGGCGAAGAGCCGCACACCGTCGGCTGGCGCTTCATTGGCGAACGGCGCGCCATCAACCTCGATCCTAACTGTGGATGGGCGCGCGGCAAAGCCGACGTGCTGTATGTCGCCGACGCCTTCGAGGTCATGTCAAAAGTCAATGCGCTGCTTAGCGCGAAATAACATCTCCGTCCCGTTTCGGCGGCTGTACCGGTAGCGTTAGGATCCTCAGCTTGAGGAAGCCTCACAGGTGTGTTCTCCTTGAGATAATCGTTGTGTCGCGGTTTTTGGTAGCTGGGGAGCCACATTTCTATGATTTCATTTTGGACACGACTCTCTTACGCGTTTCGTTGTTTTTTCGCCATACTTTCGCATGCTGAGATCCCGCAGGACATCGCGCAGGAGCTGATCAAGCCCGCGCGTGCCATTTGCCGTCCCCTGCCCGAAGCAGAAACTCCTGCCGCCGAATCAGTTGATCGGGCGGTGCAGATGCTCGGCTTGCTGCAGCGAGACGGGCGACTTATCGATTTCCTCGCGGAAGACGTGGCACCCTACCCGGACGCGCAGCTCGGAGCGGCGGTGCGAAGCATCCACACCTCCTGTCGCCAGGTCCTTGACCGATATGTGAAGCTCGATCCTGTAATCGAGTCTGAAGAGGACCAGCCGGTCACGGTGCCTGCGGGCTTTGATCCCGCTGCCATCAAACTCATTGGAAACGTCGTCGGTGAACCACCTATTCGGGGTGTGCTGCGACATCGCGGATGGCGGGTAAAGGAAGTAACGTTACCGTCTCTGCCTCAAGGCACGGGACGAGCTATCGTGGCTCCAGCCGAGGTTGAGATTCCGTAACAAAGCATACGCAGTTTTTGGATCATGTTGATCCAGACAGCACAAGATCCTCTTCATGGAGATTTGATTGGATTCGCAATTCATTGTTGGCATCGACCTGGGCACCACGAATTGTGCCATGGCACGCTCCCCCATCACGGCTGCCGAGGACGGCAGTGGTATCGAGATCGAGAACATCGCGCAACTGGTTAATCCGAACGAAGTCGCGGACCGCACGCTGCTGCCCTCTTTCCTTTACATCCCGGGCGAAATGGACTTCCCCAAAGGCAGCTTGAAACTGCCTTGGGATACGGAGCCGAAATTTGTCATTGGCGAGTTAGCTCGCAAACGAGGCGCCGAGAATTCCGTGCGGCTCGTAGCCTCAGCCAAGTCGTGGCTTTCTAACGCCGCAGTGAACCGGACAGCACCGATTCTGCCCTGGCAGGCGCCCGAGGAAGTTCCTAAGCTCTCGCCAGTGGAAGCCTCTTCCCAGTACCTGGGGTATTTGCGCACGGCATGGGACAGCAACCATGCAGAGCGACCTCTGGGCGAGCAAGAGGTGCTCCTTACCGTGCCCGCTTCGTTCGATGAAGAGGCCCGCGAGTTGACCCTCCGCGCGGCTGAGCAGGCCGGCTTGCAAAATGTGACCCTTCTCGAGGAACCGCAAGCTGCGTTTTACGCCTGGATCGAAGCCCAGGGTGACAAGTGGCGGCAGCGAATCAAAGTCGGGGACCTGATTCTGGTGTGCGACGTAGGCGGAGGCACGACGGATTTCAGCCTCATTACCGTCTCAGAAGAGAACGGCGATCTGGCGTTGAAGCGTGTGGCGGTTGGCGATCACATTCTGCTGGGCGGCGACAATATGGATCTGGCACTGGCGCGTTTGTTGCAGCAGCGATTGCAAGCCGAGGGCCATGAGATTGATACGCATCGTCTGCATGGTCTATGGCACCAGTCTCGACTGGCGAAGGAATATCTGTTCGAAAATCCCGCCAGCAAGAAACATGACGTCACCCTATTAGGTAAAGGACGGAAGTTGGTCGGCGGCACTATCAAAACCGAACTGCTGCGTGAAGACGTGGACCGCGTGCTGCTGGAAGGGTTCTTTCCCAAAGTCCAGAGCGACGAGATGCCTCTGCGACAGCGCCGAATCGGTTTCCAGGAGTTGGGACTGCCATTTGCCGCCGATCCGGCGGTGACCAAGCACCTGGCGCGCTTCCTCTCGCAGCAAGTCCAGAACAGTCCAGAAGCCGTGAACATTCGGCGCGGCCGGAGTGGGCTGGCTTGCCCCACGCACGTTCTGTTTAACGGCGGTGTCATGAAGGCGTCGGCGCTGCGAAGCCGGTTGGTGGAAGTGCTGAATCATTGGCTAGCCGAACAAGGATTCGAGGCGCTTGGATCTGCGCAAGTTCTGGACGCGCCTGATCTGGAGCACGCGGTCGCGCGCGGTGCGGCTTATTATGGGCGAGCGCGGCGTGGGCAGGGAGTCAGAATCCGGAGTGGCGCCTCACGCACCTATTACATTGGGATCGAAAGCGCGATGCCCGCTGTGCCCGGCATGGAAGCTCCGCTGAAGGCGCTTTGCATTGTGCCGTTCGGCATGGAAGAAGGTACCGAGGCGCAAGTCCCGGATCGAGAGTTTGGTTTGGTGGTCGGCGAACCCGCCGAGTTCCGCTTCCTGAGTTCGACGATTCGAAAGCAGGACCACGTAGGCGACCTTCTCGAGAACTGGGGCAGTGAGATCGAGGAGCTAAGCCCGCTCGAGGTGACGCTCAACGTCGATGGAGAGCAAGGGACCGTTTTGCCGGTCCGTCTCGAGTCACACGTAACCGAAATCGGCACGCTCGAGGTTTGGTGCGTCTCCCGTGACGGGACACAGCGCTGGAAGTTGGAACTCAATATTCGCGACAAGAGCGACTGATGAACGCGCGTGCCAAAGGTTCTGAGGCAGCGAGCGACCGTTCTTCCCGCTACTTGATTGGTGTTGATCTCGGCACCACCAACTCGGTTGTCGCTTATATCGACATGCAGGAGGCGCCGGTTGAGGGATCGTCCGGCATCCACGTATTCGAGGTGCCTCAGCTTGTAGGCCCAGGTGAGCTGCGGTCGCTCCCGCATCTTCCTTCTTTTCTCTATTTCCCGACAGAAGCTGAAATCGCATCAGAGACGTTCGCTCTTCCCTGGGAGGAACGACCATCCTCCATCGCGGGAGTGCTGGCTCGTGAACAAGGCGCGCTGCTACCGGGACGTCAGGTTTCATCGGCGAAATCGTGGCTATGCCAAAGCGCGGTAGATCGCACCGCTGACATTTTGCCTGTCGAAGCGGAGCCATCTGCTCCCAGGATTTCCCCGGTCGAGGCTTCGGCGTGTTATCTCATGCATCTTCGGAGTGCGTGGAACCACGCGATGGCTGCCGACGAAGCAGGCAATCCGGAACAGCGTTTCGAGAACCAGGAAATTGTTCTGACGGTTCCAGCCTCGTTTGACGAAGAGGCTCGCGAGCTCACCGTGGAAGCGGCACGCCGCGCCGGGCTCGAGAACCTTACTCTTCTGGAAGAACCGCTCGCTGCCTTCTACGCCTGGATCGCAGAGCACCAACCCGCAATCCGGGACCAAGTACAGGATGGCGACCTGGTCCTGATTTGCGACATTGGTGGCGGCACTTCTGATTTCAGCCTGGTACGCGCGCGCTCCCGGGGCGATGAGATCGAGTTTGAGCGCACCGCCATCGGCGATCATTTGCTGCTGGGAGGAGAGAATCTTGACCTCGCGCTGGCGCACCGTATTGAGCAGAAGCTGAATGCGAAGCTCAGCTTCCGCCAACGCCGGGGCTTGCAAGTGGCCTGTTCTGCCGCCAAGGAGCGCCTGCTCACTGAACCGGGCATTGATCGTCTTCCGATTAACATTCTGGGGAGCGGGCGAGCCGTAGTTGGTCAGATGCTCACCAGCGAACTGGCCCGCGACGAAGTCATCGAACTGCTGACAAACGGCTTCTTGCCGCTGACTGCTCCCGACGAATTACCAACCCGCGGCCGGCCGAGCGGGCTTCGGGAAATTGGCCTGCCTTACGAGGGTGATCCTGCAATCACAAAGCATCTTGCCGCGTTTCTGAGGCAAGCAGCGCTGGCGATGAGTTCTGGGGCAAAGGCTCTCTCTCCAACTGACGACCGCCCCGAAATGGCCATACCCGACGCAGTTCTTTTCAATGGAGGGTTTTGCCTACCGGAAATCGCACGCGAGCGGATCACCGAGGCCATATCTCGTTGGGTTGACCAAAAGGACCACGGTTGGCGTCCGAAAGTCCTGCGTAACGACTCCATGAGCAGCGCCGTGGCAGCGGGGGCCGCGTACTACGGTCGCGTGCGGCGCGGAACGGGTTTGCGTGTCAGGGCGGGCAGCGCCAGGAGCTACTACATTGGCATGCGCTCGGAATCCGGCGGTAAGGCGGTTTGCGTGCTACCAGCGGGAACGGACGAGGGTACAACCCTTCCGCTCACTGGTCGCGAATTTTCAGTGCTGGCAAACCGGCCCGTGTCATTTAACCTCTATAGCTCGACTGTCCGGCACGATGCACACGGAGACTTAGCCGACTTGGACGTCGGCGACATGCATCGGCATGCGCCGCTCGTGACGCTGTTACGGTACGGCAAGAAGCTGCAGGAACTTGAACTCGCGGTGCGCCTGACAGTGAGCTTCACGGAGGTTGGGACGCTTGAGCTCTGGTGTGAATCGGTAAACTCGCCGCATCGTTGGCGGCTGCAGTTTGAACTACGCGGGAAGGGTGACGCGCCCCAGGCTGGCGACTCTGAACCGGCACGAACCGCGAAGACAACCCAGGCAGCATCCTCGCATGTTTCCGAAGAAGCGCTGCAATCTGTCCCGCAACTGATGCGGATGGCGTTCACCAAGACTCCCGACGGCACGGTCCCAGACCCTGCACCTCTGGTGGGCGAATTGGAATCCAGCCTTGGGCTCAAGAAGGAATCCTGGCCTATCGCCATTCTTCGACCGCTGGCAGACGCGCTCTTCGAGGTTGCCGATGGCCGAACGCTGAGCCCACGTCACGAAGTGCGCTGGCTTAACCTCCTTGGCTATTGCTTACGACCAGGCTTCGGAGATGCGCAGGACAACCGGCGAATCAACCAGGCAAGAAAGATCTATCAAGCTGGGCTGACGTTTCCGGGGAATCTTCAGTCCCAAGTAGATTGGCTGGTGTTGTGGCGGCGGATCGCCGGAGGCCTTAGTGCCGCGCATCAGCATGAACTTCGGAACTACCTGGCTGGGCTCGGCATTGGACGTAAGAAGCCGAGTGCGCGGCTGAACTCGCAGTTGGAGCGCGAAGGATGGCGTCTGCTGGCCAGTCTCGAGCATCTCTCCGGCACTACGCGTGCCGCGCTGGGGAGCGAATTGCTGCGCAAACTCGAAAAAGAACCGGCCGACGGCAGTTGGCTGTGGTCGTTGGGCAGGTTTGGGGCGCGCATCCCACTCTACGGCTCTCTCAATTGCGTCGTGCCGGCAGAAACGGCGGCGGACTGGATCAGAGCGCTCCTGGACTTGGACGAATTGACGCACGAGACTGCGTCCGCAATTCTCCAGCTTGCCAGGCGTACCGATGATCGCACCCGCGACGTTAGCGACGAGGTGCGTGAGCTTGCGATTGCGCGACTGGGTGAGGCTGGCCTCGCGGACGAAATGATGCTTCAACGCTTGCAGAATTTCGTGAGCCCCGATCGCGACGATGTGGTGCGCACCTATGGTGAGCCGCTGCCCAAGGGCTTGCACCTGGAGAGTACGGCAAATTGCCTGTCGCCTGTCGCAGCATTGGGCGCCGAATCGCGGAAGTTAACGTAGTCTGGTTCACGTTGACAACCCAACCCGTCACAAGCGGCACTAAGCAACAGAATGTCCCCTATCTCTAGAGTCCACGAACTCAACTACTGAGTCACAGGCCGTGGGTCGCCGCGAAGAATCACGGGGTTCTGCTTTCGACAGGCATGCCGACACGGAAACACGCTTTCCAAGAGTGACATTGCCGCGCTATTGTCATATATTCGGGCGGTTTCTGATCGCCCGTAGCAGGCCTCGGGACTTGTTTACGCGAAACCGGTGACCCAAGAAGGAATGTGGTTGATGAAGCGGTCCAGTTTTTTTGCCACTCTGCTGCTCTTGCTATGCCCGCTCTTCTCGACTTCGGCCCAGGTGCTCACGCCGATGGAGGTCCCCGACCCCAAGGATCAGCGCCTTCAGCAGCAATACCTTAAAGCCTTGATGGACATTGGCGCTCAGGTCGAGGCGCACAAGTTTCCATACCCGTTCTATCTCAGCCGCACTCTCGACATTGACCTCGAAAAACAGAAGCAGATGGACCAGCGCTCCATCCGCTTCGCCTCTCGCGACGGGCAAACCCTACTGGAGATTACGGGCAATTACTACGCTGCGTACTCGGCCGAGCGGATGGATAGCTACGCGCGCGTGAAACAGACCTTCAACGACGTGGTCATGCCCTTGCTAAACGCCGCCGTGCCCCATTTTCCTGACGACACGACGTTTGGCGCTTTTGCTATCGAGGTTTCCCACCATGTCCGGCAAAAAGTCATGGGCGTAAGTTCAGAACACGCCGAGAATGTCGCCATCATCATTCCGGTGCTCGCCGCGCAGAAGCTGGTGGACGCCAAAACGGACGACCAGCGACAGGCTGCAGTGTTGGAAGCCAAGGTCTTTCTCAATACTCAACCTTTCACGCTGTGGCTGATGGAAGGCGCCCCATCGGAGGAGTGGAAAGAGAGCAAAGCTGCAAGACCGGCAGCCAAGAACCAGGCGGCCGATGTTGCCGGCTCGCCCACCAACCCGCCGGCTCCGGCTGCCGCTTCGGTGGCGACCAGCCTGATGAAGCCCTCGGCCGCCCCGATGCGAATCTTCACCGCCGAATCGCTGGCGAAAATGCAGCGCCAGAATGAAGACGCGATTGGGCGAATGACCAAAGCCCTCGACAAGGAGGCGCATTTCTTCCCTTACGCGCCACCGACGTTCATCGGCTTCCGGCAAGGGGCGTACCTCCAGCTATCGTTTGCCACTGCCCTCAACGCTCCCACCGGAACTTCACGCTACAAGTTGGCGGCACTCGCTTTCGATGAGCATGTCTCTCATCTGGTGCGGCCGGTGCTGAGCTATTTTCCGGGCGATCCTGATTTTGACGGGATTGATTTCAGTAGCACGATTCGCCTCCCTGACGGATCGAACACCGTGGCCGTGGAGTTTTTTTTCCCCTTCCGCACCATGCGTTGCTTCGCCAGCTACGATTGCACCGGGCAACAGTTGCTGGACTCGGGAACGATCCTCATTAACGGCGAGCGCTCAAGTCTCGATCTGCAGGTCGCCGAAGGGAAGAACTAAGCTGTACAACCCGGTGCCGCGGCACAGGCACGGGGGAATAAAATGGTTCCTGTTTGAAGTCATAATGCCGTAAGTTGATGAGGTATAGTCTTCTGCGCGGAAACCGCCGCACTGGCGGCTCATACCTAATACCCAATACACTTCTCACGGAGCTTGTCATGACACCTGCACTGATGGATCTGGAACCCAAGCAATTATGGAAGCATTTTGACGCGCTGGCCAGCATTCCTCGGGCCTCGACCAAAGAAGCCGCGGCTCGCGACTACGTTCTGGCGCTGGCCGCACAGCTGGGACTTGAGGCCGTCCACGACAATGTGGGCAACACTGTTATCCGCAAGCCTGCACATCCGGGACGCGAGACAGCCCCCATGGCGCTTTTGCAGGGCCATCTGGATATGGTGTGCGAAAAGAACGAGGGCACTCCTCACAATTTTGATACCGATCCTATAAAGATTGTGCGCGACGGCGACTGGCTGAAAGCTGACGGAACAACCTTGGGCTCCGATAACGGCGTCGGAGTGTCGGCGGCACTGGCGGTCATGGAAAGCAAGGACATCGCCCACGGCCCGCTGGAATTCGTCTTTACGATTGATGAGGAGTCGGGCCTTACGGGTGCGGCGGAATTTCCGGGAGGCATGCTGAAGTCCAAGTACTTTCTGAACCTGGACAACGAGGAGACGGGGACCATCTGCATCGGTTGCTCAGGAGGCATCAAGACGACCGCCCGCCGCAAGGTTGCGCTGCGCGCGCCGGGTGCTGGAGCGGGGTGGCGCATCAAGGTATTTGGTCTTAAGGGTGGCCACTCCGGTGTGGATATCCATCAGGGCCGCGGCAATGCTCTGCGGGTGCTGAGTGGCGTGCTCCAGGATGCGCTCGATCGGTTGCCGGTTGAGGTCGCCGAAATCAATGGTGGAAGCGCGCAGAATGCAATTCCCCGCGAGGCTTCCGCAGTGGTGGTGTTGGATGAATCACGCGAGAAAGAGTTGAAGGCACTCGTAGCCAAGGCAGAAGCTGAATACCAAGCCGACCTGGGTAGTTTTGATCCTGGACTTCAGATCACAGTAGAGAAAGTCGGGCGGCCGGAGAAGGTGTTCGACGCCACGGACGCTAAGAAGACCGTTGATCTGCTGGCAAGCCTGCATCACGGTGTGATGGCGATGAGCCCGGACGTCCCTGGTCTGACGCAGAACTCCACGAACCTGGCAACCGTTTCGACCAAGGGCGACGTGGTTGAGATTGTCACCAGCCAGCGCAGTGCGATCGAGAGCAGCAAGCAGGGCTTGGCGCGCATGGTCGCAACGGCGTGCCGCCTGGCGGGCTTCGAGGCGGAGCACTCCGGCAGCTACCCCGGTTGGAAGCCAGAGCCGAAAAGCGAAATCGTGCAGAAGCTCCAGGCAACCCACCAGGATGTCTTCGGTCAGCCCGCCAAGCTCATTGCCATGCATGCCGGCTTGGAGTGTGGTGTTATCGGAGAAAAGTATCCCGGAATGCAGATGGCGTCTTTTGGGCCGACCATTGTCGATCCGCACAGTCCCAACGAGCGCGTCCAGATATCGACGGTCGAGAGCTTCTGGAAGTACTTGAAGGCGGTGCTGGAACGCCTGTGAGCGCCACAGGCACCGGCTCTAAAGCCATGTTTCACAATCGCTTGCGAATCCGTAACCGATCCACTCGGCATTCCGCAACCGGAGGCAAGATCTATCATCTACTGAAGAGAAATGGAAAACACCTTTAAGACAGCTTTACTGCTTACCGCGCTGACTCTCTTCCTTTTGTTTATGGGACAGGTCTTCGGCGGGCAGCGTGGCATGGAGATGGCCCTCGGTCTGGCCGTCATTATGAATTTCGTTTCGTATTTCTTCAGCGACAAGATCGCGCTGAGGATGTATCGCGCGCAGCCGGTTACCCGGGAGCAACTGCCGCGTGCCTACCAAGTGGTCGAGCGGCTTACCCAGAAGATGGGCATTCCGATGCCGCAGATTTATGTGATCCCCACCGAATCGCCCAACGCGTTTGCCACTGGGCGTAATCCGCAGCACGCGTCGGTCGCGGTGACGGAAGGCATCTTGAACCTGCTTACCGACGAGGAATTGGAAGGCGTGCTGGCCCACGAACTCGGGCACGTGAGGAACCGGGACATCCTCATCAGCTCGATCGCTGCGACCTTGGCGGGCGCTATTACGATGCTGGCGCGCATGGGTTACTGGGCATCGCTGTTCGGAGGCATGGGCGGCCGCGATGATCGTGATCGTGGCGGCGGTGGGCTGATGGGGCTGCTGATGCTGATTCTCGCGCCGATCGCGGCCACGCTGATTCAACTTGCGGTGTCGCGTTCGCGCGAATATCAGGCCGACGCCACCGGCGCGCAGCTTACCGGCAATCCCTATGCGCTGGCGAGCGCTCTGAAGAAGCTCGATGCGTATTCCAAGCGCATCCCGATGCAGGCTTCGCCGTCGAACGCGCATCTCTTCATTGTTGCGCCGCTGCTGAGCGGCGCTAGCTTCGCCAACCTGTTCTCGACCCACCCCCCGATTGCCAAGCGCATTGAGCGCCTGACCGGCCGTCCGGCAGAGCTGGATTACTGATGCATCTCGTTTGATCCACGCGCGGACGCGTCCTCCGCCGTATCAGCCTTCAGTATTTCCTTGACGAACTCATTATTTCGCGCTATGTCTTAGCTCAGGGGTGTTACTCTCGGTAGAACCTCATGAAGCTACTTACAAAGTTCAACATCGTGCTGATCGTCTTTTTCGGGGCCGGTGGCCTGATCATTGCTCAGTTGGCCTACAACTTCCTCATGCAGAACGCCCGTGACCAGGCCTTGCAGCAAGCCGAGCTGATGATGGCGAGCGCACGCTCCACCCGCGACTACACGTCGAACCAGCTCAAGCCATTGCTGCTCAAGAACCCCGAGCACAATATCAGCTTCCTGCCGCAGACCGTTCCGGCTTACGCGGCGACCACCATCTTCAACCTGACGCGTAAGAGCTATCCCGAGTATTCGTATCGCGAGGCCACGCTGAATCCCACCAATCTGGTGGACCGTGCTGACACTTGGGAAGCGGACATCATTCGTTATTTCAGCGACCATCCGGCGGAGAAGAAATTGGTCGGCGAGCGTGACACTCCGACCGGCCGGCAGCTCTATCTGGCAAAGCCGATGGAAGTGGGGCCCAGTTGCATGGAATGCCATAGCACGCCCGACGTGGCGCCGGCGGCGATGATCAGGAAGTATGGGAGTGCAAACGGCTTCGGGTGGAACCTCGACCAGGTCGTCGCTGCTCAGGTGGTGTCAGTTCCCATGTCGGTGCCGATCGAAGTCGCCAACAAAGCATTCCGGCGTCTGGTTCTCTTCTTAATCATCACGTTTGTAGTGACCATTGTTGCGCTGGACACCGCGCTCTATCTGGTGGTTATCCGTCCGCTGCACACCGTGTCGGATGCGGCGAACAGGATTAGTAAAGGTGAGACAGATTTGCCGGAACTGGCTGTGAGCGGCAAGGACGAGATTGCCGACGTGACTGCCTCCTTCAACCGGATGTATGTCAGCCTAGTGAAGGCGCTTAAGATGCTGGAGCAATAGCCGCTTCTCTGCCGGCAAGCCCGAAGGCTGGGATGCTTGAAACCCCGCTGCCTAGACGTGCCGCTTCTTGGTCGACAAGAAGCTGGAGCGGTCCTTCGCGGAACCAATCTCCGCGGCAACCGCGGCATAAAGATCGTCCACCGAGGAGCAGCGATCCGCCGCTCGCTTTACTACCATCTTCGCGATTGGACCAATGAAGGCGGCGAGCTCGGTGCTCACGGAGTCAAGAACTGAGGCATCGAGCGCGCTTCGACTAGGCTTCGGCGTGATCCGGCGTGCCTCGACTTGGTGTTGGCGTGTTTCGACCCGGCGGTGGCGTGTTTGAGATCGGCTTGCCCACCGGCGAGCTGGACGGCAGACTCTGGCAGTGTCCGAAAGTGAAGTCCGCGCCCTCGGCTGGAGGAGAGCCGATTGCAGGGTCGCCGCTTCGTCCAATGATTCATCGAGTGAGATGTTGGCCAACGCGTCCATGAAATCCACAGCCGTTCTGGAAACGCTCCGCAGGTTCCTTGGCCAATCGCTTTCATCAGGTCGCCGAGAGCGCGTAGGGTATGGCTGGGATCAATGTCCCCCGGCCACTTCGGGCTGCTCGCGCAGATGTCCGGTAACGATCACGTCGCTCTTGGTCTTGCCATCGAAGGGCCGCCGCCCAGTGACTATCTCGTAGAGCGTGACACTCGCGGAGTACAGGTCGGAACGCGCGTCTACGCGTTCGCCGCGCAACTGCTCCGGCGACATGTAATGCAGCGAGCCTAGGGTGGCACCTGGCCGGGTAATGCCGCGGTCGGCGGCTTCGAATGGCATGCTGAAATCGAGTAGCTTGGCCTGGCCATCCGGAGTGATCATAATGTTGGGCGGCTTGATATCGCGGTGGACCACTCCCCGGGCGTGCGCATACTCCAGCGCCGACAACACCTGGCGAACATACTCAGTGCCTTCTGTCACTCGCTCCGGCCAATGGGTACGGAGTTTCGCCTCGCAGATCCTGGCCCTCAATGAATTCCATCACCATCGCGATCCGGTCGTCGGCCTTAAAAGCAGTACGAAACTGCGCAATGTGAGGATGCGAGAGACTGGCCAGGACGCGAGTCTCCCTCAAAAACCGATCGCGAGTGCTCGCCGTCGATGCGGTCAGGCCGGAGCAGCTTTAAGGCTTCCGTTCGGTGAGAGATGAGATGCCGGACTTTGTACACCTCTGCCGTTTATGCCAGGGCCCAATTGGCTTAGCGCTTCGTAGTTTCCGATGGTCTGTCCCGGTTTAAGTTGGCCAGCATCAATCTGGCCAGGTTTGATTGGCGAGGCTGCTGTAGGAGCGGCTTCTTACCGCGGTTCCGCGGCCGACCGCCGCAACTTTTGCGGCAGCTCAGGGTTGCCCGCTTCGCCAGTGTGAAGGTTGTAAATATGGACGCGAACGCCGTGCTTGACTTCCACCTCGCCCAGGTCCTGTAGGAACGGGCTCCAGGTAGACAACTGGAGCGAGCACCTCGGCAACGGCGTTGGAAACCAGGATGTGTCCTGCGTCGCCGCAGTCCATGACCCTCTGCGCCATATTGATACCGCCCCCAGCCACGTTACGGTTGGCGTTAATGTCCGCCACGCGATAAACAGGCCCGGTGTGGACGCCCATGCGCAGCTTTATTTCCGGATGCTGGCGAAGCGCCTGGGTCAACTCCCTGGCGCAACAGACAGGTGATTCGGGATCGCCGAAGAACACCAACGCCATTCCGTCTCCTGTTGGCAAGCAGATGAGCCTGTCTTTCCGCTGGGCGCGCGCGAAAGTGGCGGTGTCGCGCACGCTCTCCTGCAGCTTACTCAAGACATCGCACGCCTGTTCCATCGGCAGTTTGGAATAGGCCACGATATCCATGAACAGCACGTGCGCCATTTCCAGCGACAGGGTACAGTGGTGCGCGATTCCTCATAGGTGGCGTCAAGTAGTGGCTACCCGATCACCGGGGGTGTCAAAGCACCTCCAACCCGAACGGGTACCAAGGACACCCACTGTATTGAAGAGGAATAGTAGCATGGTAAAAGTGGCCCGCACGTAAGTCAAAGGAAACTACTACGAGGTGACGAAGCCGCTGCCCGCTGCCTAGAGGTGCCGCTTCTTGTGTGACAGGAAGCTGGAGCGGTCCTTCTCGGAGTCGATCTCCGCGGCAACCGCACTGTAAAGATCGTCCACCGAGGAACAGCGCTCTGCGGCCCGCTTCACCACCACTTTCGCGATCGGACCAATGAAGGCGGCAAGTTCCTTACTGACAGAATCGAGGATCGTGCGATCGAAGCTCCCTATGCTGGACCGAGTATTCCCCGTACTGGTTTTGGCAGGCGAACCAGACGGAGTTTTAGGGGGATCGGACAACGAACCGCGCGAACCCGGCTGAATGGCGAGAGTTTGCAGGGTCGCCGCTTCGTCCAGCGAAACGTTCGTCAGGGCGTCCAGAAAGTCGGCGGCGCTCTGAAAGCGGTCCACGGGAGCCTTTGCTAGCGCTTTCATGAGAGTTATAGAGAGCCCGTACGGTATTGCGGGATTGACGTCTGCTGGCCACTTCGGGTCCTGGCGCAGGTGCCCGGTCATAATTTCGTATTCGGTGTTGCCATCGAAGGGCGGGCGTCCGGTGACAATTTCGTACAGCGTAATCCCGGTGGAGTAGAGGTCCGAGCGCAAATCCACGCGTTCGCCCCTCACCTGCTCAGGCGACATGTAATGCAGCGATCCCAGGACGAACCCAGGCCGCGTGACACTTAGATCGGCCGCCTTGAACGCCATGCCGAAATCGAGCAGCTTGGCTTGGCCCTCAGGAGTGATCATGATGTTTGGCGGCTTGATATCACGATGGATGACATCCCGGGCGTGGGCATAGTCGAGCGCCGACAAGACCTGTCGAATGTACTCGATGCCCTCAACTGCTCTTGTCGGCCACTGGCTGCGCAGCTTCCAGTGCAGGTCCTGGCCCTCGATGAACTCCATCACCATTGCGATCTGGCCGTCGGCCTTGAACGCTGTATTTAAGCGCGCGATGTGAGGGTGCGAGAGCGTGGCGAGAACACGAATCTCACGTAAGAACCGCTCTGAGAGATCGCCATTGGTGCGATCAGGCCGGAGCAGCTTCAGGGCTTCCGTTCGCTGGGAGATGATATGGCGGACTTTATACACCTCTCCGATTCCGCCCGAGCCCAACTGACTCAGTACTTCATAATCTCCAACGTTATGGCCGGGTTCAAGTGGCATGACAAGTCGAAAGAGCGACTAGCGTCCTCTCTTAAGTTAGTCTGGTTTTGTTCAGAAACCCCGATACCATTTTGCGGGGTAGCAGCGGCAATTGCAAGTCATCGTTTGACGGATGAGGGGATAGCTTCAACGGAATGTACAGCAGAGAGAGGGCCTATCGGCCGGCGTGCCCTCGCTCATCGCGGACGAACCATGCGATCTAGGCGACCGGCTTACCTGCCGGCTTCGCCGGCTTCGGCTCGTCATTCCACCTCCAACTGAAAAGCTTGCCACGGTGTTCGGAGACCATAGCGGTTACGCCCATGATCCCCATGACGAGGAAAATCGCAAAGAATACAACTGCAATCACGAGGACTGGCATACTGCACCTCTGACGCTATTCTGCGGCGGAGTCGAACCTGCTTCTGTGACGGCTATCACATGTGGATGTGAGCTTGAGATTGGGCAGGAAAAGGGAACTGATCAACCTGCCTAGCGCTCCCATCGATTCGCAGAGGGCGGATTCAGGGTCGCGGAGAATGAAAGCCGGAGAAAGGCAGTGTCGTCTACTGGCACGCGGCGAGTTGGGTCTCGAGGTCGGCCAGAGTCAGGCGCAGCAATTCGGAATAGCGTTCGTTGCTACTGCGTTCCAGTTGCTGAAGTACCCGTCTGCGGGAAAGCGCCAAATCAGCTCGCTTCCGGTGGTTTTGAACTTCCGCAGCCGATGAGGAGGGGGATTCGTTTCGTGAGGGTTCGGAGATAGATTCTTCGATTTGAGCTTCTACAGATTTACTTTCCCAGCCACGCGCCATATCTGAATTATAACGTTAGGCGGACAGTCCGAGGGACGCTTAGGCGCGCCCGCCATTTCGTCCCATTTTGGGAAGCCTTGGCCGATTGCAATGGGAAGACATTGACGTAGCGCCTGCGGAAGACAAGAATCGAGGTAACCATTGATTTGGTTACTACGTCATGCGCATCCTGGTTGTGGAAGATGACGCTCCGTTAGCCAGCTTTGTTCGCAAAGGCTTGGAAGCCGAGCATTATGCGGTAGATGTTGCCCCTGACGGCGAACAGGCCCGGCGCATGGCCCTCGAGAGCGAATACGATCTGTTGGTTCTGGACTTAAATCTCCCGAAACTCGACGGACTAAGTGTTCTCAGTTCCGTGCGGCCAAAGAAGCCTTCGCTGCCAGTGCTGGTTCTGACCGCGCGTAGCCGCGTCGAGGATCGCGTGCAGTCTCTGGATACCGGTGCCGACGATTGCCTCATCAAGCCATTCTCGTTTACGGAACTTTCAGCGCGCGTGCGTGCCTTGCTGCGGCGCGGGCACAAGACAATGGCCCTAGCCACGGTGCTGCGGGTCGCCGATCTCGAATTAGACCGCGTAGAGCGCAGAGTGCACCGTAATGGCCACCGGATAGAGTTGACCTCCAAGGAATTCGCACTGCTCGAATACCTTATGCGCAATGCCGGCCGTCGAATAACCAGGGCGATGATCGTCGAGCATGTCTGGAATCTGTCGTTCGATACGACCACCAACATCGTGGATGTTTATATTAATTATCTGCGAAAGAAAGTGGATGGCGAGTTCTTGCCCCATCTGATCCACACCGTTCGCGGTGTCGGATACGAAATGAGCTGCCGTCCTGAGGCACAGGTGTGAGCCTCGCGGTGCAGCCGACACAGCGGGAATCTGCTCGGCAGCGACGATTTGTCTCCGAGGTATCCCACAGCTTGAGCCAGCCACTTACTGCCTTGCATTGTTCCCTCGAACTTTCGCTGGCGTGCGATCAGACAGTTGAAGAATTCCGGGCCAGCGTAGCAGCGGCGATGCAGAACGCCGAGCGTCTGCGGCAGCGGCTTTTGCTGTGTCGCGAACTAAGCGAGGCGGACGACCCAGGTGACATTCTCCAGCCTGTCCCGCTTCATCGGGTTCTGCAGCAACTGCGAGAAGAGCTGCTGCCGTTGGCGGAGTCCGCGGGATGCGAACTTGAGCTGACTTGCACACCCTTGCATGTTAGAGGGAGCGAGACGAGGTTAACGCGGGGGCTTTTTTACTTGCTGGAGTTCTTGCTCCGCATCGTTCAGGAGAACAGCGACCTCAGAGTTCGAGCGCAACAGGTCAACGAAGAGGAAGTCGAAATCACGATATCGGTGGGGGGCCTTCAGCCTGAGATTCTTGCCGGTGAAGAACTACGCTCGCGTTGTGAAATAGAAATTGCACAGCGGACTTTCCGTGCAGTCGGAGGTGACTTGGCAGTAAGTGCCGCCGCTTTCATGCCAAGCGTCTGGATCGTGCGGTTGCCATTGGCGGACTAAGTCTACTTAGCCGGCAGTTCGCGGAGGAAGGAGGCCGGAACCGGCAGATTTCCTTTTCTCCGCACAATCGAAAAAGAGTTAATCTCATCTCGTTGGCTCCTCATTGATCGCACAGGTGACCATGACCAACTCCAGCAGCTTCGATGCCTACCTGGGACCGTACCTTATTCCGCGCGCGCCGCGCTTGCAGGATTACAGCCGTTTGTTGGGCGAGTTCTATGGTTGGGTGCACACCGAGGTGGATGCGCAGGCGAACTACACCGACCGCTACGCGCCTCCCGCGCTGGAAACCTTCGATCGCAACGGCGAAGTGGTGAACCGCATCGTCGCCAACCGTTGGTACGAGGATCAGCATCAGGAGCTTTACAGACGCGGCATCGTCGGATTGCCGTATGCGGAGAAAGCCCCGCACCTGCTGACGTTTGCGATGGGTTACATCCTGGCGCAGGCCGACATCAGCCTGCATTGTCCAGTCACGCTCACCGGTGCGGTTGCCTACGTGCTTGGCTCGCACGCGCCGGACGCAGTGCGCAACCGCTTTCTCTACGATGTGGTGCGCATGGACGGGCACGCCAAGACCGGCGGCACCTGGGCAACCGAGCAGCACGGCGGCAGCGATGTGGGAGCCACAACTACTGTAGCCATCTCCAATGAAGGCCATTTTGCTCTGCATGGGCTGAAGTGGTTCACCAGCAATGCCAACAGCGGTTTGGCGGTTGCGACGGCGCGGCCCGAAGGAGCTGCGCCGGGGTCGGCGGGACTGGGTCTATACCTGGTACCAAGTCATCTCGAAGACGGCCGCCCGAACCACTATCGCATCCGGAAGCTGAAGGACAAGCTGGGGACCAAAGGTCTGCCAACCGGCGAGATTGACTTGCTGGGAGCTGAAGGCATCGAAATTGCTCCCCCACCCCACGGATTCAAGCTGATGATGGAAGCGCTGGAGTACAGCCGCGTGCACAATGCTGTCGGGTCGGCTGGAGTTCAGCGCAGAGCGTTGCGCGAGGCTCTGGCCTGGGCAAAATCGCGACGCGCTTTCGGTCATGCCCTGTGGGATTATCCCATGGTGCAGGACGAGCTCTTGCGCATGCGTGTGGAGTTCGAAGCAGGAGCGCTGTTGGCATTCGAAGCTGCGATCGCATTCGATGAGACTCAGCAGAATGCGGAGCGCCGTACGTGGCTGCGGCTCTCCACCGCGCTGGCGAAGTATCTGACGGCCGAGTATGCCATCACGGCGACACGTGCGGCGCTGGAGTTGATTGGGGGCAACGGCTATACCAGCGACTATCCGGTGGCGCGGCTGCTGCGCGATGCGCAAGTGCTTACCGTGTGGGAAGGGCCGGCCAATATTCAGGCACTGGAGTTGCTGCGGTTGCTGGCACCGCGTTATCGCGGATGGGAGCAGTACCAGTCAAGAGTGCAGGCAATTCTCGATGGGCTCGGCCAAGGTCTTGGCAATCTGCGCGCCGCGCTGCAGAGCAGATTGCAGGGTGATCGTGAGGCGGTCACTATCACAACGCGCGATGAGCAGAGCGCCCAGCGCTACGCGCGGAAGTTGTTGCATCGCCTAAGCCAAAGCATGGCATTCGCGCTGCTCTGCGAAGCTGCCGGCGACGCGCAAGAACTCGGTGATCCCAGGCAAGTGCACAGCGCGTGGCGGTACTTCGAGCAGATCGAACCCCGTTCCTTCGGCACCGAAAACGAGGTTGCGCGACGCCGTGCGCTGGAACTCTGGATGAGGAGACGAGAGAGCCAACGGTGGACAGCGGCAACGCTCAACCTCTGGAAAAGGCCGCCAGGCGCGCAAGGCAATGACTCGGTCGATGGCAGCCGGAAACTCTGGTGCGTGCCACGATAAGATAGTGATTCACCATTTTTCGGGGACTCGATGTCGGCCATTATTCTGACGGCACCAGTATCGCGGCACAAATCAAGGCGGAAGTCGGTGAAAAGGTCAAGGAGTTGACCGCAGGCGGACTTCGGCCCGGCTTGGCGGTCGTGCTGGTTGGACACAACCCAGCGTCGGAGATCTACGTTCGCAACAAAGTGAAAAGCTGTGAGCAGCTCGGCATCTACAGCGAGAAGCACACGCCGCCGGAGACCGTTACCACCGCGGAGTTGCTGGCGCTGGTGGATGAGCTTAATCGGCGCGACGAGATCGACGGCATTCTCGTCCAGTTGCCGCTACCGTCCCATGTTGATTCCAAGAGGGTCCTGCTCGCTGTCTCGCCGGAGAAAGACGTGGACGGCTTCCATCCCATGAACGTCGGCTATCTGTCCACGCAGCGTCCCGGCCTGGTTCCGTGCACGCCCGCAGGTATTATCGAGATTCTGAGACGCAGCAATGTTCCTATTGCGGGGGCGGAGGCGGTGGTTGTCGGGCGCAGTGACATCGTCGGCAAGCCGGTTGCCATGCTGCTGCTCAACGGCAACGCAACCGTCACCGTCTGTCATTCCAAGACCCACGATCTGCCGTCAGTTTGCCGGCGCGCCGACATTCTGGTTGCGGCGATCGGCAAGGCCGGGATGATCACGCCGGAATTCCTGAAGGCGGGCGCGACTGTGATTGACGTCGGCATGAACACGGTCACCGATCCCGGAGAATTCAAACGGTTTTTTGCCGGGAACGAAAAGCGCGAGCGCGATTTTGCCACCAAAGGCTCCACGCTGATGGGAGACGTTGACCCCAAGGCCGCCGAAGTCGCCGGAGCGATCACTCCTGTCCCCGGCGGCGTCGGACCACTCACGATAGCAATGCTGATGAGCAACACGGTCAAGGCAGCCAAACTTCGGCGCGGCGACCGTGTGCGGGCGATGTTGACGCGCTAGTATTTCTCCCTGCCCCTCGGTGACGCATCTCATGCTCGCGAAGGTTGAGGGATTTCCTGGAAGAGAATTACGCATCTGGGCGTATATACTGCCTTGGGCTAATGCACCCATGCAACTTCATCCGCTTCCCAAACTCTCAACAAACTGCGGGGCCACTTGCTTCGGGTAGGGCTAACCGGCGGCATCGCCTGCGGCAAGTCCACCATCGCGGCCATGCTGGTGAAGCGCGGCGCCCATTTTCTTCAGGCCGACACGCTTGCCCACCAGCTCTACGCCCCCGGCGCGGTAACCTACGACGAAGTGGTGCGTCACTTCGGCCGCCAGATCCTCAATCAAGATGGCACGATCAATCGCACCAAGCTGGCCAATGTTGTTTTCCCGGACCACATTGATGACCTGAACGCCATCGTGCATCCTGCCGTGATCGAGGCGCAATCGCGCTGGATGGCCGACGTCGAGCGCGATAATCCGCACGGGATCGCGGTGGTTGAGGCCGCGCTACTAATCGAAGCCGGTGCCGCCCGCCACTTTGACAAGATCATCGTCGTAACCTGTGACCTCGAGCGCAAGATCGCGAATTATGCTAAGCGAATGGACCTTCCGCTAGAGGTTGCCCGCCGGGAGATTGAGCGCCGCGGCGCCGCGCAGTTCACTGACGAAGAGAAGGTCCGTCACGCAGATTACGTCATTGATAATTCCGGCACGTTCGAGGAGGCGGAGCGGCAGGTGGAAGAAATCTGGCGCGAATTGCATTCTCTTTCCTGAAACCTGCCATCAGCCAGTGATGAAAAGCTAGGTGCATTCGCCCAACCCACGCCTCATTGGGTACACTTCTTGCTGATGACCGTCTAAATAGTTCTACGGCAAAATCAACGATTCACTGCCCTCACAAAGACATGAAACTCATACGACCTCTCATTCTTGGCGCTGTTCTCGCTGGAGCGTTCTACTGGTTCACGACTCACCACAACGGCGTCTCGCAGCCTGACTGGATCTCGCGCCCCACGCACGTTGAGCTCAGCGAGGCCGCGGGCCCTGAAAAGCTCGATCCCGACGAGCAGAACAATGTTGACGTGTACCACAAGGTCATCCCTTCGGTCGTCAACATCACGACGAAAACAATGGCGTTCGACTTCTTCTACGGGCCGGTGCCGGAGGAAGGCCAGGGCTCGGGTTTCATCATTGATAAGGAAGGGCACATCCTGACCAACTATCACGTGGTCGGTGATGCCACACAGGTGGAAGTGACACTGCACAACAAGAAGACCTACAAGGCTGCGGTAATCGGACGCGATCGCGGGCATGACCTCGCCGTCGTCCAGATCAAGGCTCCCGAAGTAGTTCCTGCGGTGTTGGGTGATTCCAAAGCGCTTCAGGTAGGCCAGAAGACGTTTGCCATCGGCAATCCGTTTGGGCTTGCCGGCACCATGACGCGCGGCATCATCAGCTCGTTGCGGCCTATTCGGAGTCCGCAAGGTGCGCAAATCGAAGAGGCCATCCAGACCGACGCAGCCATCAATCCGGGCAATTCCGGTGGACCGCTGCTGAACTCGCATGGCGAAGTGATCGGCATCAACAGCATGATTGCGACGGGCGGATCGAACCAGAGCGCGGGCATTGGCTTCGCTATTCCTATTAATACAGCGAAAGCCGTGCTCAACGACCTGATCACGCTCGGCACCGTAAAGCGTCCGTCGCTCGGTGTTGTCTCGCTACCGATCGGGCCTGAGTTGGCGCAGGAACTGGGTTTGCCCGCCGATTACGGCATTCTTATCGTGAAGGCCGTTCCCGGCGGGGCGGCTGATCGCGCCGGATTACACGGCGGCAACCAGCGCGCCTATCTCGGCAACACGCCAATCATGATTGGCGGCGATCTCATCGTCGCCATCGACGGCGAGCCGGTGGGAGATCAGCAGGACCTTGTTAACGCGATGAATAAGCATCGCGCGGGTGATAGTGTTACCGTGACCGTTTATCGCGGGCGGCGCAAGATGGACGTGAAGGCTGTTCTGGGCGAGGCGCGCGAGCGAACCTAGGCATACGCGGAAAGTCGGACCGCCCAGGCCGCTGTCCGCCAGCTACCAGCTATCTGATTGCGGCGGCATCGCCGCGTCAGCTATATTTTCTGAGTCTATGTACGACGACTTCCAAGCCGTTGATCGCTGGAGTTCTAAACCAGCACACTGTCGGTATCAGGCGCTCGTTGTTGCCATTGCGACCCGCCACGCGGACGCGGTCGACATTAAGTTTCTCGTCGACGATCGTCCAGTCTGGATTGCGCTTCCTCATCCAGCTTGGGTGGAATACAACCGGCAAACCGGAAAAGTCATCAGCGACCCCATGGCAGTTCAGATTGCTGGACATTATCTGAAGTGGGCTATCGAATCAGGTGAGGATAATGGCCGCGAGATGTACACTTTGACTGTGCAGGAGACACTCGATCAGCTTCAGGCCGTGATGAACGAAGCCCGCCAACTAGTTGGCCGCTGAAGCTTCCATCTTTCGCGGCGTGTGCGTTGCACGCGGCTGATTTTCATTTCACTTGCAGAGCGTCTCTTTCTAACGTTATTTTCGGTGGGCGCACTCCACTGCATTCATTGTAAGGAGTTTTCTTATGTCCTCCCTCCTGCAAACTCCCGAAGTAACGCAATTGCTGGGCCAGGGTAAAGTACACCGCAACTGTTTTCTGCGCCGTTGGTGGAAGCTGCCTTGCGCCGTGGTGAGGCCATACTGGCCGTGAGCGGTTCGCTCGTCGCGAAAGGTGGGCAAGCGAACGGGCCGCTCACCTAAGGACAAGTCACCATTAAAGACGCTATCACCAAAACATGTAGCGTGGGGCTCGGCCAACCAGCGTTAACGGAGAACAAGCCATGTGCTGTACAATCGCGTCCTAGACTACCTGAAGGACAAGGAACTGTTTGTCCAGGACCTTTTATGCCGCGCTAATCCAAAATATCGTTTTCTGATACAGGTAATCAACGAATACGCGTGGCACAACCGTTCGTGCGGCAACTGTTGATCCGCCGACCGCCGAAGACCTGAAAACTCACCAACCCGAATTCACCATTGTGAGTGCGCCTGGTTTTATGGCCGATCCCAAGCGCGACGGCACCAACTCAGAAGTGTTCGTGCTGGTGAACTTCGCCAAGAAGCTTGTCCTCATTGGGGGCACGGAATACGCCGGCGAAATGAAGAAGTCCATCTTCGGCGTGATGAATTTCGTGCTGCCTGGGCGCAACGTTTTCCCGATGCATGTCAGCGAATGTCGGCGCAGACGGCGTGACCGCGCTTTTCTTTGGGCTTTCTGGAACTGGCAAGACTACACTTTCGGCTGAGCTTATCGCCGCCTCATCGGTGATGACGAGCACGGCTGGAGCGCGACTGGCGTCTTCAATTTTGAAGGCGGATGCTACGCGAAGTGC
>CAWJIW010000034.1:0-66548 GCA_963843005.1 uncultured Acidobacteriaceae bacterium
GTCGTTGTAGTCGTCCAGTAGATGGGTGACACTTTTCATTCCTTTCGTTGAGATGAGTCCCGCAGCAGGAACTGCTGCGGGGTGAGGTAGCCCAAGGACTGGTGAGGCCGGACGGTGTTGTAGATCTTTTCCCACTGGCGGAGTTCGCGGTTGAGCTTTTTCATCTCCAGCGAGCAGGGCGTGACTTGGTAGAACTCTTCGGTATGGGTGCGGTTGGCGCGCTCGACGGCGCCATTGAGTTTGGGGGAGCGGGGCGGCAGGACAAACAGGTGGAGGCCACGCTGCTGGCAGGCTTGCTCGAACTCGGCGGCGAACTCGGAGCCACCATCGACCTGCACAGCGCGGATGGGAAAGGGCATGCGGTGCTGCAAGGTGTCGAGGAACTGGGTGGCCGATTGGGCGGTGGCGCGGGTATGGGCCTGAATCACGTCCCAGCGGGAGACCACATCGCGGGCGGTGAACTGTTTGAAGACCACGCCCGGTATGGGCCGCACATCGAGGGTGTCAACTTGCACCAGGTCGCCGGGCTGGGAGACCGCATATTGCTTGGGTTTGCGCACCGCATAGGGACGAGGCCGCAGGGCCCGGCGCGATCCCGGAACACCACTGCGCGGCGGCTCCACCAGCCGGCCCTGGCGTTTGAGATGGGTGAGGATACGACCCACCATGGAGGTCGACACCGGCAGCTTTTCCTGGCGCAGCAGCACCGCCAGCTTGTCCTTGCCCCAGCGAGGAAACTGCAACCGCAAAAGCAAAACCTTTCTTTCTAAGGTCGAAGACCAAGTCGGCTGACGTCGGCGATGAGGGCAATGCGAGGCAGCTTCCAGCGAGGTCAAATCGTAAGGATCATAGCGGCGTTGCCAGCGATAGAAGGTCTGGCGGCTGATACCGAAGTGACGGCAGGTACGGGCCACGTTGCGGCAGCGGTGATAGAAATCCCTCCAGTGCAAACGGACCCGCGCCTCCCGGCTTAGCTCCACCCCGGTTCGGGCCAGTTGGCCCGAACCGGGTGGTTTCCCTTTGCGAACTTGCATACTGACACGAACAGTGTCCGTTGGCGTTTAGCGTTTGCGCGGAGCCAGCGAATCTGGTTCCTCCGACTCCGCCATTGCGCCAGTAGCGCCACTCGGGGAAGAGTGGACAGAATCTGCCGGTCGGCGTATCACTTGGATCGGGGAACGAACCGTCAAGTTTTGGTTCAAAGACAAAAAGCTGCGGCGTCGTGTTGAGGTGCAGTGCTCCCTGGAAGAGTTCGTTGACCGTTGGGCGCAACACCTTCCCGAACGCTATCAGCAAGCTGTTCACAGCTTTGGGCTGTTTGGCCCGCGCTCTCTCAGGCAAGCGTCGGCAGCCATCTTTGTCATTCTGAGTCGTTGACCTCGCCCACGGCGAGGTTATGAGACCCATGAACAGGAGTTTTGCGGGCCATCGGTTTGTATGATGGAGAGGCCGCTGGTTTCGGAAGTAGGCCGTCCACGCATTGGTACATTCTACAGTCCGTTTCTGAGTCTGGCTCCAAGTCCGCGATCGTGATAGTAGGCAACGTTGCTGGAAAGCAGCGATTCCGTTCGGGAGATTCCCCTGATTAGCAACTTGGCCGAAGCGAGGCGGCTACAAGGAGAGCAGTTGAAAAAAAAGATTCAGCCATCAGGATCATCGCTTCCCATAGTGGGGACCGTCGAGGCCAATGCCGCGGGTATCGACGTCGGAGCACGTAAGGTATATGCGGCGGTGCCGCCGGATCGCGATCCGCAACCGGTGCGCAGCTTCGATACTTTTACCGAGGACTTAGAAAAACTGGCGGACTGGCTGCTGGCCTGCGGCATTCGCAGTGTGGCCATGGAATCGACCGGGGTGTACTGGATTCCCGTGTTCGACATCCTGGAGGGCAAAGGACTGCGCGTGTGCCTGGTCAATGCGCGTCATGTGAAGCACGTTCCCGGACGCAAGAGCGATGTGCAAGATTGCCAGTGGTTGCAGTACCTGCACTCGGTAGGGCTGCTGCGCGGCTCCTTCCACCCCGATGACAAGGTGCGAGCTCTGCGCGCGATCATGCGCCATCGTGATGCTTTGATCGACATGGCTGCGGTCCACATCCAACACATGCACAAGGCGCTGACACAGATGAATCTACAGATTCATCACGTGCTCAGCGACATCACCGGCGTCAGTGGCCTGGCCATTATCGATGCCATTTTAAAAGGCGAACGCGATCCGAAAGTGCTGGCCGGGCTGCGCGATGGCCGGGTGCAGACGAGCGAGGAGACGATACGCAAGTCGCTGGTCGGCAATTACCGGCGCGAGCACCTGTTTACCCTGGAGCAATCGGTGAATGCCTTCCGCCATTATCAGCAAATGCTGGTGGACTGCGACCGCGAGATGGCACATTATACGCAGGATTTCGATAGCCGCATCGACGTGGAGCAAAATCCTCTGCCGCCCGGGCCCCACCCGCATCGCCCGCGCAAGAACGAATTACGCTGCGCGATGCGGGAGGAACTCTATCGCTTGTTTGGCGTCGACCTCACCGCCGTGCCGGGCATTAACACGCTAACCGGCTTCACCGTGTTCTCCGAACTGGGCACCGAGGTTTCCAAGTTTCCCAGCTCGCCCGCGTTTACCGCCTGGCTGGCTCTGTGTCCGAACAACCAAAAGAGCGGCGACCGCGTACTCAGCCGCAAAACGCGCAAGACCAAAAGTCGAATCAATCACGCCTTGCGGGTGGCCGCCCAGAGCTTGCACCGCAGCCAGTCCTATCTGGGCGCCTTCTATCGGCGCATGCGAGCGCGACTCGGAGCTCCCAAGGCGATTACCGCAACCGCTCACAAGCTAGCTCGTGTCCTCTACTACCTGATCAAAACCCGCCAGCCCTACGACGAAAGCATCTTCGCGCTGGCCGAGCAGCAACAGCAACGACGCCGCGAACAGCACCTGCGAAAACAGGCTCAAAGTATGGGATTTACTCTCGTCCCCACGGAGGCGCAACCCGCTTGATTCTCGCAGCGTACAAATCTGTTCATTGGGAGACAGGAGAGAAGGCCACGGCCCAAGCCTCGGCGTTGGGCGGATTCGCTGAAGCGGGATTTCGGACACGACCCGCTCCTCGACCACACTGGCAAAAGGATGAACTGGGTGCGACGACTAGCGCCGACGGCGTCTCGCTAATCCGTAGGGAGATCCCCCGGCTCTGCCGGGGAGGCAGCAGAAGTTTGACAATTCCGGAAGTATGCTTCTCTTCGCAGACGAGGTTCGCGTCCAGATGCGAGGTTCGCAGTTGTTGGTTTTTGACTTTTCGGTTGCGATCCGGCCCCTTTGAGGGGCCAGCAACCGTAAAGCCTCCGGCTCTGCCGGAGGATAGTTACTCAAAACCACAGTCGAAAATGCCATTAACGTACTGCCGCAATCCCGCGATAGGAGACGATGGCTCTCCCTCTCGCTCTTTAGGCAGAACAGCCACGGTTTCGCCCGCAGGACGATCTGAGTTGTTGCTTTCGACCGACAATGTCGATTCGACCCGGCAACGAATGCCACGTTCACGCTTAACACGAGATTTTGATTTTCCTATACTTCAAGCGGCGCGCTTTGCCGGCGACTGAAAATCGCCTGCCTGCGACTTAAGCACCCGCGGCTCAGAACCAACTTGAGCCTCGCTCGGCGCGGTGATCTTGAGCCCTCCCCCGAGGCTCTTCCCGGGTAGCCGGTCTTGTTGACTCACTATTGGACGCTCATGACGGTCACATCGTCCCAGTAGAGGGTTCCGGATCCATTCTTCCGGCACACGTGAAGACGCAGCGTTCCATCCGTACCGGCTGCCATGAAGTGTGTCAGCAGTTGCCATCGAGGCGTGGCGTGAAATTCCTTAGAAAATGTCGGCACGTTCGCACTGGCGCTCCATATGGCTATCTGCGCATTTGCGGTTGCTCCGGGGGATGCTGATACCCATGCAGAAATTACGTATACACGGCCTGGTTCCAACCCGCTGATGTCCTGATCAACACTTCCTTCCCCTTCGCTTTGGGCCAGGCTGTGAAGGCCGTTTTGTGCCTGGCTAGTACTGACGATGATTTCGCACTCTGGAACAGTGGCCATGCTTCGAGATCGTTGTCTTCAAATCCCGGATCACGAATGGCGTCTTGCACGCTCTCTGAGGAAGTCTTCACGATCGGACTCAGCCCGAAGTCAGACTTTGTGGAACATTAGGATGAATCCGTCGAGGTCATGGCATTTCCCTGGGCCGGTCGGGCCTTCGGCGATGATGGCAGCCAGCGCCAGCGACACTACATAAGCCGTGTCTGGCGAGAGCGGCTTCTCAGCCAGGTCGGAAATCGACTGCGCGCAATGAAGTTCTTTGGATACCCCGGTGTAACGGCCAGAATAGTAGCTGTTAGTCGTCATTTTCTGATCAGCCGCCAGCAAACCGAAGATCCCATACCCGCTCAGGCCGCCAGGTGAACCCTCGATGTCGCATTGCCATGCCGACAGAATGACCAGGTTACGGGTGCAAGGAGCCCAAATTTGACCATACAGGCGATCGTAACGGGTGGGCATAACCTTGACTGATGACGGACTGCCGAAGCGACGGAGGGGGGCAGTGTCGGCAACCTGCAGGATGAGTACGACGGCCAATAGTGCATTCGCCCAGGCCTTGCGCAGAAGCAGCAAGGGAGCCGCGAGCACCGCAATCAGAATTGTGTAATACGGTAACCAGAACAGGCGCCCGCTTGCTCGCATCGGAGCTAAGAAGTGAGTCAGCTTCTCGTGCGGATCCACGTCGATCAAGCTATGCGAACCGACGGAGATCTTGGTGGAGAAAGCCATTAGAGTAAGCACGAGGCAGCATAGAAGTAGCGGAATGACCCAGCGCTTATCGAGCGACTTTAGTTGGTCTCGCCGGACTATTACGTAACACACGACGAGCAGGATCAGCAGGATTATGCCGGCACCCAGATAGTTGTAACCTTCATATTGCCCACCTGCCGAATAGGGCAATTTCGTGCGGATGATCGATCCGTAGCCGATGGAATCGATTGGGGACAGCAAGTTCATCGAAAAATAGCGATATCCTCCGCTACCATAACCCTTCCCGCCTTTGGTGAAAAAACCAAGTGAGTACGCGACAAATCCACAAACCAACCCTAGAAGCAGCATGAAGCCAGCCGCCTTGGCCCAAGACATCCGCCGCTGCCATAGCAGGCTAACCACAGATGCAGTCAGGACGAGCAGAACTTGAAATGCCAGGTAGGGGGATTGATGGCTACCACGACGGCAGCTAGAATCAACGCCGACCATCTGAACTTGCGATGGAGGGTGCGACTTTGAAATTTTTTGGAGATGCGCTCACTATGTGCGACCTCGATGGGGCTGACGCTATGCGCGCGCACGATTTCGAATACGATGCCCTGCGGTATACAGTGCATTTCCATCTCGCCAGCGGGCTATTCTTACGATGCCTACGGCTATCAGACGGTGGTTCTTCCCGGCGCCGATGGGATGCTCTGGACCGCGGATGAGACATTCTGCCGGGAGCAAAAAGCTCCTACGCCAGCCCTTTCCTGTTCACCGAATTCCGATTCAGCCCGAAATCGAGCAATTTCACTGTTATGGCCCGTAGGTAATTCGGATATGCGCGATACTGGGAGCAGCGGAAGGCGCCATACTTAAGGTCAGCGTCTTACCCGTCAGCGTGACCTGTTGCTGTTGGTTGCTGGCGGGCCACTGGGCCGCCGTCCAGTTATGGTTCGCGGCGTCGATGAAATGCCCCATGCCGGGATTATTCGGGTTGACCGTGAAGAGCTGAGTTCCACTCGCGCCGTCCCGGAAAATGAAGTTTGGACAGGTTCCACCGCCACATTGGGTTCCCGCCGCATTGCCGGTTGCGAATCCGATGTTGTAAGTCCCCGACTGGGGCAGCGTTATGGTTAGCGTCTCCCCGCCAGAGACGGTAAAGACATTGGCTATCCCCGCCAAGCGCGGGTCAACACTGTTACTTTCGTTGGCAGCGGCATTACATTTCTGGCTCCATTGCCAGGTAACAGAGTAACCAATCGAGTTGGTTCGGGTTTGCTGGTTTGTTCCGTCATTCAGACAGTTGTCGAAGACTGCATAAGCCGGATCGGTCACATAGTTTTGCGCGCCGCGAAAGTCGATACCGACGTCGTATGCGTATGCTTGGCCTGTAACCGTCAGGCTAACTGTAGTCTTCTGCTGGATGCCTCCGCCATTTCCGGTCACCGTGATGGGATACGTGCCCGTTGGTGTGCTGCTGCTGACCGTGATGGTCATGGTCGAGCTGCCCGCACCCGGCGAGGGAATCGGGTTCGGATTGAAGCCAACCGTCGTTCCCGATGGTACCCCCGACGCCGAAAGGCTGATCGCGCTGTTGAAGCCACTGCTAATGGTTGTGGTAATCGTCGAGGTCCCCTGATTACCTTGCTGAACGCTGAGCGACGCGGGCGAGGCCGAAATCGCGAAGCTTTGCTGTTGTTGGGCGGAGGTAATTCGAATGTGCGCCAGATTGGGAGCATTGCCAGACGCCATGCTCACGGTTAGCGTCGTACCGCTCAGCGTGACCTGTTGTTGTTGGTTGCTGGCGGGCCACTGGTCCGCCCTCCAGTTAAGGTTCGCAGCGTCTATGAAATGCCAACCGGCAGGATTATTGGGATTGACAGTGAACAGCTGCGTTCCACTTGCGCCGTCCTCGAAGATGAAGTTTGGACAGGCTCCACCACCACATTGGTTTGCCACCGCATTTCCGGTTGCGAACCCAATGTTATAAGTCCCCGCCTGGGGAACAGTTATGGTTAGCGTCTCCCCGCCAGAGGCGGTATAAACATTGGCTATCCCCGCCAGGCGGGGATCGACGGTGTTACTCTCATCTGCAGCGCCATTACATTTCTGGCTCCACTGCCAGCTAACAGAATAGCCATTCGAGTTGGTTCCGGCTTGCTGGGTGGTTCCGTCATTCAGACAGTTGTCGAACACGGCGTAAGCTGGATCGGACACAGAGTCCTGCGTGTTGCGAAAATCGATACCTATGTCGTATTGCTGCCCGGTCACTGTCAGGGTAACGGTGGCGCTATGCTGGATGCCGCCGCCATCGCCGGTCACCGTGATCGGATAGCTTCCCATCGGCGTGCTCGACCCTACCGTGATGGTCATGGTCGAGCGGCCCGCGCCGGGAGCAGGTATCGCGCTCGGGTTGAAGCTCACGGTGGTATCGGTGGGCATGCCAGAAGCGGAGAGGCTGATCGAGCTGTCGAATGCCCATCTGGTAGCCGTAGTAATCGTGGAGGTCCCCTGATTTCCTTGCGCGACACTGAGTGAAGCGGGCGAGGCGGAGATCGTAAAGTCAGGCGAACCCGAGGCTTCTTGCGCCAGCCACCACGCTGGCTTTCCAATGGCATTTATCAATACACAGCCAGCCGGCATTGCGGCGTTGCCGTCGAAGCAGCTGAAGCGGCCAAATGTTCCCGCATAATCAAGCGGAGCCTCCGGGTCATTGGGGTAATCAACGCCTTTGACTGACCCGATGGTAATCTTACCTGTAGACGCTCCACCTATACACTTCTTGGATGGAATCGTGCCATAGGCTGTCACAGCGCTTCTGCTCTGAGGGTTGTACATGGCTATTTCGTTGCCATATCCGTAGTAAATGATGAACACTCCCCAAGGCGCATACCACGAAAAACCGGAACCATTGTAGAAGGGATCGCCGATACATGTTGGCTCTTGAGCAGTAAAGTGCTGCGCACCGCTGGTTATGTTGTATTCCGAAAACATAGAACTGGTTGGCGAACTTTTATATTGATATCCTGGCGGATAGGCATTAGCCCCGTAAACCACCAGTAGTCCTCCAGGGCACACAGGATCGGGACAGACATCAGCAACCGAATCTTGAAAGAAATTACGGCTGGAGTTAGCCAGCAGGGTATTAACCCCGGTCGCAGGATTGAAGGTGTAGATTGCCTGGGCCTTCACGTCAACCTGCAAGATATTCTGGCTTACAGGGTCATAGGCTACTGTAGGCGGGTTGCCATGTGATTTAGCTAACCCGTAACTACCATCAACGGTCGATGTGCGAAGCTGCCACTGGCCGATTGTCGGAGAGTTGGGGCGGGTATCCAGCTCGTAAACCTCGAAATAAAACCCGCTATTAAACCAGGGCCCTCCGCCAAGGTTAAAGAGTGTGCCGCGCGCCGGATCGTAGACGAGCCCAGCGTAAGTCTCCATAGATGCCGGGCTGGCGTTTCCCCACGTGTTTCCCGCTGGGTAGTCGGCGTGACCAGCATTATCCACCGGCACGCAATGGCCAGCTCCAGTATTGGTTGCAAAGGAGGCGTAATCAATGTTGGGACCATTCCTAGAACATACCTTGGACGGGGGAACGAAGGTGCTAGGTACGGCGCCGTTCGCCCCGAAGGCAAGTTGCATCACTACGTTGTCACCGGAGATTAGATGCCCGCCGCCAAACGCCCAGCAGCGCGGATTCGCGTCGTTGGAACAAGCGCCTCCGCTCCACTGTCCCAACCACAAGACGGCATTATCGCGGAAAGCGTAGGGAGCAGTCTGAGTGCAAGGTACGATGCCCGTTTTATTGCTGAAAGAGTCGGTACACAAACCATGAGGGTCGTTTGCTGGAAACGCGTTTCCCAGACTGCTGTCTGCACACGGGTCGCTGCCACAAGTGCTGCTGGAGTCCAATTTATGCCAGCCTGCTCCAGTCGGCAGGTTGACCTGCGCAACACTGGGAAGTGCCAGCAAAGCGATCATCAAGAAGCGTTTCATTAGGGTGTCCACGTTTCCTCCGGTGAAAAAGGCCAGAAATCGTCTCCTCCAACATCCACTACATTTCACGCCTGGCGCGAGTGGTTTGTCAGTGACCTATGACGCAGCGGTGAGTCAATTGTCGGTTCTCCGGTCCAGCTCGCCTCAATGGAGGCTCGGGGCCACCTCGTGCCGTATCACATCCAACGTGGCCTGAGCGGCTGTCCGCGAGCGCCCCGGCGAGGTATCAGTGGGATGCCGGGGCGGCGTTGTTGTGTCTTTGCTGACGGGTGCGAAGGCTGCGGCGGCGCAAGCCGCAACCGACGCCGAGCAACCCAGGGATGAGCACCAGCAACGTGGCCGGTTCGGGAACCGGGGCCTGCTCCGCCGTCAGCTCAACAATGCCGTGATCCCTGTCATAGGTAACCAGCCAACACTCCGTGTTGTTGTTAAAGCAATCATTCTGAATGTTGTCGGCGAACATACCCATAATTTGCCTGGGGTTGGCGAAGAGGAATTGGAAGATCGTGCCCGGCGTCGGATTGAAGCCCGGTTTGAGCAAGATGTCGAGCGTGCCGGCCAGCACCGCCGACCCGTTAACGTTGATCACACCGTAGCTGGTCTGGGAGTTGATGATCTCGCCCAAGGTCCCTTTGGCCAGTTGGGTGTAGTTCGTGCTGGGCCCTTGCAAAGTCCCTAGGCCAGCCAACAACGGCGAGAGGCTGCTGCCCACGGTGATAAGCCCGCCGTTGTTCAACGTTCCGCCGTTGACCATGCTCCCAATGACTTGGAGCGTGGTTCCATTACTCGTGACCACCGACCCACCGGGAGCAATGGTGAAAGTACCACCGGCGGGGGTGACCGTGGTAGTCTGGCCATTCTGCAGATCCAAGGCGCCTTCCACGCTAGTCAGATTCGCGAAAGCATTATTGCCGCCTGCGGTGAAGGTTCCGTAAATGTCGAATTCTGAACCCGCCTTAATATCCGTGATCCCATTCGGCTGGTTGGTCAGGTTCAGCGTGGCGGCATCCCAGACTATGACAGTCCCGTTGTTGACTAGTGTCCCCACATTGGCTACGTCGTTGCCGGCCTTCCCTGCCGCCTCACCCAAGTTAAGCTCTGCGCCCGGGTTATTGGTCAATGTGCCGGTGACGGTCAGGGTGGCCCCGCCGCAACATTCGTAGTAGCTTGTGCTGACCCGCCCAAAGTTATTTACATCACCATTGATCTGCACCGTCGTTTGAGGAATCTCCACGTCAATCCCTCCCGCGCTGCTCACGGTGAGAACGCCGCCACTGGGGGTGATATTGTTGCCCTGCCTGTTGCCCAGTTGCACGCCCCCTTCCACCATGTTCAGAGTCGCAAAGCCGTTATCGCTGCCCGCCTTGAAGGTCCCGTAAATGCCAAAATTTGAACCCGCTACCACATCCGTGATCCCGCCGGGCTGGTTGGTCAGGTTCAGCGTGGAGCCCTCCTCGACATAGACAAACCCACTGTTGACGAGGACTCCGACGTTGGCCACGTCGGAGCTGCCAATCCGCCCCGGCGAGATAAAAAAGTGCGCGCCCGCGTTATTGGTCAGTGTGCCGCTGATCGTCAGAGTGTTGCCCCCGGCGCCAGTGACCCTGTTCGTGTATATATCCCCGCTGTTCTTCACATTACCCGTGACCGTGAGCGTCGATCCATTTTCCAAATCGATGCCTCCGCCACCGCTGCTGGCACCTCCGCTGTTGTCCACGTTCCCGATCGTGGCCATGTCGTTGGGGCCGAACAGCACGAAGGCCCCGCCCGGCTTGTACGCCAAGGGGCCCGGTGTTCGTCCTGTTCCCTCGCCAGGTTCAGCTTCGGCACAATGTGGTTGCCTTCGTAAGCGGGGCGGTCGCATTTTGATTGCGGAAGCATAGTACGCTGTGCGGCCTCCCTGAATCGTTGCATTCACCGAACATGTCAGGGCTGTGAGTATTCCGAAAGCGTGCGTCGATTATTGGTAAGTTTCCCGCGTTCCCCCAAATGTCACAGGTTCAGCATCGTCGGGGACGCCGCCTAACCCGTAAGGCAGACGGCGTCGAGTTAAGTCAAGAAACGCCCCTGCTGATGGCTAGCTAGTGTGCCGTATCTAAAATCTCTTTATATTTCTTGAGCTTTCTCAGGATCGATTTCGCGCTAGCGGTCCAGACGAAGGGTTTCGGGTTCTCGTTGTTCTCACGAATATAGCCCTCGATTGCGCGAATCAGTTCTCGCACGCTGAGGAACGTGCCGCGGCGAATACGTTTGGCTGTGATTTCGGCGAACCAGCGTTCGATCTGATTCAGCCAGGATGACCCTGTGGGGGTGAAGTGGAGGTGGTAACGCGAATGGGCCGCGAACCAGCTCTTTACCTCGGGATGTTTGTGAGTGCCGTAGTTGTCGAGGACGATATGGACGGCCAAAGTTGGATCAACGGAGGCTTCGAGGCGGTCGAGGAAACGCAAGAACTCCTGATGACGGTGTCGCGGTTGACATTGCCCTATGACGGTTCCGTCCAGTACGTTCAGCGCGGCGAACAGGGTGGTAGTTCCATGCCGCTCATAGTCATGGGTCTGTCGCTCCGGTAAGCCCGGGCGCAACGGCAGAATGGGTTGGGTGCGATCCAAAGCTTGAATCTGGCTCTTCTCGTCCACGCTGAAAATGAGGGCTTTATCTGGTGGATTCAGGTATAAGCCGACGATGTCGCGCACCTTGCTGACGAATTCGGGGTCGGTGCTGAACTTAAAATGTTCGACCCGGTGGGGTTGCAGGTGGTAGGCCTTCCAGATCCGCTGTACGGCGGCGGAGCTGACGCCTTGATGACGGGCCATGCTGCGCACGCTCCAGTGCGTAGCGTTCCTCGGTTTGGTGCTCCGCGTAGCCTCGACGATGGCGGCTTCTTGCTCCGGGGTGAGGGAGCGGGGGCGGCCGGGGCGGGGCTTGTCTTCCAAGATGCCGAGCAGCCCGTGCTCCACAAATCGCCGACGCCAGAGCAGCACCGTCGGCAAGCTGGTTGACAGTTGTCGGGCCAGTTGGTTATTCGCCGTTCCCAGCGACGCACCCAGTACCACTCGACAGCGCAGCGCAATGGCTTGTGGGGTGCCGGGATAATGAACAATCCTCAGCAGTTCGCTACGCTGCACCGAGGTGAGAGCAAGAGCGGAAGCAGCAGGAAGCGGCATGGCAGATGCAGTATGCTGCAATTCTGTCTATTAGTAAAGACATTTATGATACACAACACTAGCCTTCTTTCGAGGCGTTCTGTCTGCATCGCGCATGGTATGAGGCGTCTTCTCGGCATCCCGCATCGCATTCGTCCAATCGCGGACCTGCTTTGCCGCTTCCTCCTTCGAGATGCCGTACCTCTCCTGCACTTTCCCTTGTAGCTGCTGTTGTTTGCCGGCGATAACGTCAAGATCGTCGTCTGTAAGTTTGCCCCACCGTTCTTTCGCGGAGCCTTTCAGTTGCTTCCATTTACCTTCAATCTGATCCCAATTCATCGTGGTCTCCTTTTGTGCTGTGTGGTCGTCTTACATGTTAGGGTCACCGCTTCTAACGCTCGTCTGACGGATCGAGATAAAAGCGCGCGTTACATCCTCGTGATCTTGATATAGCGAATCACGTCTGGAAGTGAAGTAACGAAGGCGTAACCGGCGAGAAGTATCCCCGTCACGCCCAAGGCATTTCGTAAGGCAAATCGTACCCTCTTCACATAGCCTCCTTTCAAAACAAAGAGTGCGTATTGAACTTTGATGATCAAGTACATAGGGTCCGGGCAGACCGTCCATACTCATCGTCTAACTGTAAGGTCTTTTAGCATGGTCGCGGTATCCAGTGCTGTCTGTACGTCGGCGGGGATTATTCCTTAGGCACAGCACGATGGCTGAAAGAGGTAGCAGATCGGGAACACTGGGTTGGGACAGAGGCCGGGGAACCATGGGGGTAGAGAGTACGGACAAAACCGTATTGTGCTGGGTTGGAGTCAAAAGCTATTGTCAGGGCGGAAACGCGAAGGGTGTTGTCGTGCTTGAGAATGCTACAGACGAATCCAATACTCCCCCTCCCAACATAAGTTGTTGAGCGAGGGGCGAAAGGAGAGAGGGTTATGCCAGCCAAGAAGCACCTTCGAGGAGTCGGAAGCAAAGAACAGAGAGAATACGAGCACATTAAGGAAAGCGCGGAGAAATCAGGACGATACGGCAAACGCGCAAAGGAAGTCGCCGCCCGGACCGTCATGAAGCAACATAGGGAAAAAGGCCACAGAAGGGGAGAGTGAATTGCCGCTGGCGTATGGATTCAGGAGGCTAAGGCAAGCCTGGGGAATTTCTACGGTCAAAGCCTGATTGCAGATCGCAGGGCAACCGTTTATGGTCGCGGCTGTAACTGCGGCAGCTACCTCTTCACGTCCCGCCACCCAGGCAGACGTCGGCGGCAAGGCGAAATGTCCCCCGACGTCTGCTCCTGTCCTTGTGGGTCGATGGTCGATGATTGATCCATCACTCCGATGAACTACAAGAAACCGGAGTGCCGACAGACCTGCAAACTAAGGGGGATTGTCACTTCCGATACGGAATGTGCCCGATGTACCTCCTGCCGTTATCAACTTACATTCCATTGAGCAGTGCAATGATTACAAACCCGATTACGGAGAGAGTGATGAATGCCTACGTTTTGTGTATTGACGACAACCCGTCGCGTGCCACGGATCGACAGAGGGAGCTGGAAGATGCCGGATTCGTAGTCATTAACGCTTGCGATGAAACCGAGGCGGTTGAGCTCCTCAGATCGCGTCCAGTAGATGTTGTCTGCGTGGACTCCCGTTTGTTGAGTACTGACGAGAGCCGTGTGGGCGGCACAATCAAGAACGTAAGGCCTGATGTCCCCATTATCCTCATTTGTGAATGGGGCATGGTTCCGCCGTGTTTTTGGGAGCATGTTGACGTCGTCATCGACGAGCTGGATTTCAAAGGGAAAGCGCAATGGTTAATCGAAGAGTTGCGGGACGTCCACTTTCCTTTTTTTGTGGAGTGGTTCGACGATTGGAAGCGTCGCGCGGCCGACGCGACGAACAATGAGCCCTCCACGATTGCTGCAAGGTCGGAAAACAGCGACATCCTGAGTAATTAATAGATAAAGGAGAAACACATATGATCACCATTTTGATAGTCATCGTCGTCCTGGCATTGGTAGGCGCCTTGCCCACATGGCCGCACAGTCGAGACTGGGGCTATTACCCCAGCGGTGGGTTGGGATTAGTTGCGTTAGTGCTCATCATCCTGGTATTGCTCGGGCGTATTTAGGTTATGGTGCGCTACAACCACTAGGGTCATTTCGGGGATACGCTAGGGAGTTTGCCCGATTGGTCCTCTTTAGGGATATAGGTAATCTCGGGTCCAACTCCGAAAAGCTGGTGACGACACCGACTCGACGAGTTCAACGCTCAACATGAAGGGATACAAACCATGAAATCACTATTCAGAATCATGCTGCGGATTGTTATGTTGGCAAGCCTCGCGCTGGCAACTACCACAATTGCCCCGGCACAAGAGCAAACAGGGCAACAGGCTGTTCCCGCAGGCGACAATACGAAAGTCAACTCACATGATCAGAGCGACAATCAGCCTACGGCCGACCAGCAACAGAACAACCAGTCGGATCGCCAGCTAACGCAGCAGATTCGACGGGCCATCGTACAAGACAAGTCTCTCTCCACCAATGCGCACAATGTGAAAATCATTTCGCAGAATGGAAAAGTGACGTTGAAAGGGCCAGTGCAGTCTGAAGACGAAAAGCAGACCATCGAAGCTAAGGCGAACGAAATAGCTGGCAAGGACAACGTCGTCACCGAGCTTAGTGTTGTACCACCGAACAAATAAGGGTTCCAACCCATACAAGGAGGAGTTTCTCATGGCAGGCAAAAACACGGCAGTATTTGGAATCTACCCGACCTATGCAAACGTGGAGACCGGTGTAGACGCCTTGAAGGCAGCGGGATTTCGGAACACGGACATTTCCGTGTTATTTCCGGAGAACGTGGGATCGAAGGACTTTGCCCACAAGAAAAACACAAAAGCGCCTGAAGGTGCCACGACCGGCGCGGGGACAGGCGCCGTTGTCGGCGGTGCGCTGGGATGGTTGGTTGGTATTGGAGCTTTAGCGATTCCTGGACTGGGACCCTTCATTGCGGCTGGCCCAATCATGGCGGCATTGGCCGGTGCAGGAGTCGGAGGTGCGGTTGGGGGGCTGACGGGCGCCTTGATCGGAATGGGAATCCCGGAATACGAGGCCAAGCGTTATGAAGGCCGGGTCAAAGATGGAGGGATCTTGATATCCGTCCACGCCGACACTTCCGAATGGACAAACCGGGCGAAGAAGATACTGGAGCATACTGGTGCTCAAGACATCTCCTCGACGGGTGAAGCAAGCGCAGACTTCGCCAAGAGTGACAGGCCACTGCCGCGCACAGGAACCGGCGGATAAGCAGCCAGTACGTTGTATTCCTTTTTGGCGACAAGACGGACACCGTGCTTACGGGCTCGTTTCATCGATGATTTACCGGTGAAGTCGATTCTGGCGACCCTCGGTTGCTGGCGTCGCATCGAGATCTTCGGGAGGTATGAAACGAGCTCTACCTTTGATTATCGTCGGACAGTAGGTTCCTAATGGGTGCGGTGGTGAGCGTCTTGGTTGCTCTTCTCTTAATCCCAAGTCAACGAAAGATGCCCGTGACGGACGGCCATCCAGTCTATCCCGTTGCGCGAGTTGCTGGGCCGGAGAAGGCTACCAGGATCCCCGTGCGGATCAGACGACGAGCGCCCTTGTGCGGACAACTTCAAAGTCGTCTGGATGCGAATCCACTAGAATGGCTGTAAGAAAGTAACTTGGCCGTGGGCATCCGCCTGTTTCGGGGAGTCGAAAACGAAAATTCCAAGCAAAAACCGACAAACCCCGATTGCGCTTGCCGGTCTGGACGAACCTATCCGCGCCGAACTCTTCGGCGTCGAGAGGATCGAGCAGCACGCTGAAAGTCTGGCTGCGGCGCAAACGGTCACGAAGGAAGCCCGCCACGGTCGTCCGCTAATTCCGCGGGTAGTAGAGAACGGCCGCGTGCTGCTGGAGTCCTATCGGGCAATTGCGCGAGCGATCCAGGACGAGCGTGCCATCACCCCCGCGGCTGAGTGGTTGGTCGACAACTTCCACATCGTCGAGGAGCAACTACGCGAAATCCGGGACGATCTGCCGACCGGCTACTACCGCAAACTACCCAAGCTCGCATCAGGGCACTTGCAAGGTTATCCGCGAGTTTATGGGGTGGCATGGGCCTATGTGGCGCACACGGACAGCCACTTTGACCCGGAAGTATTGCGCCGCTTTGTGATGGCTTACCAGCGGGTACAACCGCTCGACATCGGTGAGCTCTGGGCGATTGCTATCACCTTACGCGCGGTGCTGGTTGAAAATCTGCGCAGGCTGACGGATCGAATCGTGCGGAGCCGCTCCGAGCGCCAGGACGCCGATCTGCTGGCTGACAGCCTGCTTGGCACCGGCGGACAAACTTTGATTCCGCCGGAGACCGCCCTTCACGGATTCGAGAAAACGCCGCTGGCCAGAGCATTCGTCGTGCAGCTTATCCAGCGTCTACGCGATGTAGACCCGAATATGGGGGCCGTCCTGCGCTGGCTGGACCAGCGTTTGGCTGAGCAAGGGACCACGGCTGACGAAATTGTTCGTACCGAGCACCAGGAACAAACGGCAATGAACGTCACCGTACGGAACATTATTCCCAGCATGCGTCTGATGACGGACTTTGACTGGCATGAATTCGTCGAGAGTGTCAGCCTGGTGGATGCTATCTTGCGAAGCGAAACCAACTTCGGCGAGATGGATTTTGCTACGCGAGATTCTTACCGCCATGCAATCGAGGACCTCTCACGAGTCTCAGGCCGGAAGGAGATCGAGGTTGCGGAACATGTTGTGCACCGTGTCAGGCGCGCGCGATCAGTGCCCGCTGGGGACAGACAGCCCCACGAGGATCGGAGTGTGGATCCAGGCTACTACCTGATCTCGAAGGGGCGCCTGGCATTTGAACGAGAGCTCGGTTACCACGTGCCGTGGAAGACCAAACTCGTTCGCCTGTACATGCGAAGCGCCGCAGCGAGCTACCTGGGTACGATCGCAGTGGTTACAGCCCTCATCGTGGCGCTGCCTCTGCTCCATGAAAGGAAAGCCGGAGTGGCGGATTGGGGTTTGTTGTTGCTCGCACTCCTGGCCGCCGTTCCCGCCTCCGACCTCGCCATCGCCCTCATCAATCGATTAGTGACGGACATGCTCGGCCCCCGGGTACTACCGCGTCTGGAGTTACGTGACGGCGTGACGCAGCAGTTACGAACGATTGTCGTCGTCCCTACCCTGCTTACCAACCAGCGTGACATAGAACAACTAGTGGAGCGCTTGGAGGTGCACTACCTGGCGAATTCCGAGGGCGATCTTCGGTTTGCTCTGCTGTCCGACTGGGTGGACGCGCCGAGAGAGAGCCTCTCCGGCGATGACGAACTGCTGGCGGTCGCAGTTGACGCTATTGCACAGCTGAACAAGATACACGGTCCCACTCCCGATGGCGACGAGCGCTTCCTGCTGCTGCACCGAAGACGTGTCTGGAACGAGAGTGAGGGGAAGTGGATGGGATGGGAGCGCAAGCGAGGAAAGCTGCGTGAGCTGAACCAGCTTCTCCGCGGCGGCCTTAACACCACGTTTCTTCCCACCGGAGGAAGCCCGGCGCGAGCTCCCGCAGGTGTGCGGTACGTCATCACCCTCGATGCGGATACGCGGCTCCCGAGAGGCGTAGCGTGCCGTCTCGTTGGCACCATGGCGCATCCCCTCAATCAGCCCAGGTTCAGCGCCCGCGACGGGCGAGTAGTGGAAGGCTATGGGATTGTGCAACCGCGCATAACCCATTCGCTGGCCTCCGACCGCGAGAGGTCAGTTTTCCAGACACTTTTTTCTGGCCCCAGCGGCGTCGATCCATACGCCTTTGCGGTTTCGGATGTTTACCAGGACTTGTTCCATGAAGGGTCTTTCACAGGGAAGGGAATCTACGACGTCGATGCGTTTGAGGCATCCTTGGCGGGCAAAGTACCGGATAACGCGATGTTGAGCCACGATCTTTTTGAAGGAATCTTCGCCCGGGCTGCATTGGCTTCAGACATTGAGCTGTTTGAGGAATTCCCTTCGCACTATGAAGCAGCGGCTGCCCGGCAACATCGCTGGGTGCGCGGGGACTGGCAACTATTGCCATGGATTTTCGGGCGTCGGCGAGCACAGCGGGGAGGACGTCCAGGGAGCATCCCCGCCATTGGCCGGTGGAAGATGTTCGATAATCTACGCCGCTCGTTGTCAGCGCCAACCGCATTCCTGGCGCTGGTTGCTGCCTGCCTGCTGCCGTCGGCTTCTCCTTCGGTGTGGGCCAGATTCATTTTGGCAACGATCGCGATTCCCGCTCTTCTCTCTTTCCTGATCGGAATCAATCCGCCGCGGCGCGGAATTTCCAAGCGCTCGCATTTTCGTGGAATGCTCACTGACCTTGCGCTCGGCGCCTCCCAGACCGGCGTTGCGGTGACGATGTTGGCGTACCAGGCGTGGCTGATGGCGGATGCAATTTTGCGCACGCTCATTCGCATGTTCATCACGCATAGGCGCCTGCTGGAGTGGACGACGGCAACCCAGGCCAAGTATGCGGTCGACCTGAAACTCACTTCGATGTATAAGCGCATGGCCGGCGGCGTTCTACTTGCATTGGCAGCGCTGGTGGCCGTCGCCCATGGAGGTCACCATGCTTGGGGAGTCATGCTTCCGTTCCTCGTTCTCTGGATTGCCGCTCCGGCGGTGGCCTGGCAGATCAGTCTTCCACTGCGACGCACCGGCGCAGAACCGCTCTCCGCGGAAAATGCCCGGGTCCTTCGTTTGATTTCGCGCAGGACCTGGCATTTCTTCGAGAAGTTCATCACCCCGACCGACCATGCATTGCCTCCCGATAACTTTCAGGAAGATCCGAAGCCAGTTGTTGCCCATCGAACGTCGCCAACGAATATGGGGTTGTATTTGCTGTCCATTTTGGCGGCGCACGATCTGGGCTATCTGGGCACATTAGACGCAGTTGACCGACTGGAAGCCACACTCGGCACGATGAGCCAGTTGGAATTGGTTCGAGGGCACTTCTATAACTGGTATGACACTCGCGACCTTCACCCCCTGAATCCAAAATACGTCTCGTCGGTGGATAGTGGAAACCTTGCCGGTCATCTGCTGGCCCTGGGCAATGGCTGCCGGCAACTTATCCAGAAATCCTCTCTGGGCGAAGGCTCTCTTGCCGGTGTGAAGGACGCGATCGAGCTTCTGCGGGAAGCCTTGAGCAAGATCGCGGAAACGCGCCGGACGCATACCGTCACCAGGAAACAGCTCAGCAACGCCATCGACGCCTTGGCCAACTCCCTGGAGTTTACGCCGATGAATGCGGCGGAGTGGGCAGCACACTTTGTCGAACTGAGAGCGCGGGCTCTGACAATAGCTGACATTGCGCAGACCCTGGCCCAGGAGCGCGGTGACGCTGCCGATTCCGAACTGCGTGTCTGGGCCGATGCCGTCAGGACCTGTATCGAAAGTCATGCGCGCGACGCGGAGATCCTCGTTCCCTGGGTGCGTCGCGATTCAGCAATCAGCATGGATATGGTGCAACGTCCCAGGGAGCAGGCGCCCGAGTGGATCGCGATTGAGCCGTACTTCAAATCTGTGCCTACGTTGGCGGATGCTCCGGAACGATTCGAGGATGCGCAGCAGGCACTCGCCGTGTTGCGAGCCGGCTTGCTCAATGACTCATCGGCGAACTACGAGGTCCTGGCTCGCGTCGATACCCTGGCAAAGGCCCTGCGGCAATCAGCGAAAGATGCCGCCGCTCTCATTCGCCGCTTGTCCGCGATCACGCAGAAGGCTGAAGACATGTTTCAGTCGATGGATTTCAGCTTTCTCTTTGATCACACACGCAAGCAATTTTCGATTGGGTATCGTGTAGCCGATAACACTCTGGATGCCAACTGTTACGACTTGCTGGCCTCGGAGGCGCGCCTTACCAGCTTCGTCGCGATCGCCAAAGGAGATGTTCCGTCTTCTCACTGGTTTCGCCTGGGTCGAGCGCTGACTCCGGTCGGTCGCGGTTCCGCCCTCATTTCGTGGTCAGGCTCCATGTTCGAATACCTCATGCCGGCGCTGATGATGATTTCGCCGACCGGGAGCTTGCTGAATCAGACGTATGAATTGGTGGTGCGCCGGCAAATTGACTACGGCGCGGAGCGTCGGGTCCCGTGGGGAATCTCAGAGTCGGCATATAACGCGAGGGACTTGGATCTCACTTACCAATACACCGCCTTCGGTGTGCCTGGATTGGGCCTTAAGCGCGGGCTCAGCGAAGATCTGGTGATTGCGCCTTACGCTACCGCATTGGCGGCCATGATTGACCCAAATGCGGCGACGCTGAACTTTTCGCAACTTGCCGAGGCGGGCGGCAAGGGGATGTATGGGTTCTACGAAGCGCTCGATTACACCAGTGAGCGGGTGCCCGAAGGGGAAGATGTCGCGGTTGTGCGCGCCTACCTGGCGCACCATCAAGGGATGTCGCTGGTCGCGCTCGCCAATGTACTCAACCATGGAGCAATGCGCACCCGTTTCCATGCCGAACCCATGGTGCAAGCCACCGAGTTGCTGTTGCAGGAGCGCACGCCGCGTGACGTGCTGGTGGCACGTCCGCGCGCGGAAGAAGTCTCTGCCGCGGCGCATGTCCGCGAACTCGTTCCCCCGGTCGTGCGCCGTTTCACCTCGGCACACGAATCAGTCCCACGGACACACCTGCTTTCCAACGAGCGTTATGGAGTGATGTTGACAACCGCGGGCTCGGGATATAGCCGATGGCGGAATATCGCGATCACCCGATGGCGCGAGGATGTTACCCGGGACTGCTGGGGATCGTACGTCTTTCTTCGCGATGCGCAGAGTGGCCAGGTTTGGTCGGCGGGCTTCCAGCCCAGTGGCACCGAACCCGACTCCTACGAAGCCACCTTCAGCGAAGAGAAGGCTGAATTCATCCGCCGTGACGGGGCGCTGACCACCACGCTGGAGGTGGTCGTTTCCTCCGAAGATGATAGCGAGGTGCGGCGCGTATCAATCGCCAATCTCGGAGCCCGCACTCGCGAAGTCCAGGTCACTTCTTATGCCGAGCTTGTGATAGCGCCCCAGGCCTCCGACGAAGCGCACCCGGCGTTTTCCAACTTGTTCGTGGAAACGGAATTCGTAGCCAGCGAAGACGCGCTGATCGCAACCCGCCGCCGGCAATCCGAAAAGGAGACGCAGGTCTGGGCTGCGCACGTCGCGGTCGTGGAAGGCGAATCCGTCGGTGACTTGCAATTCGAGACGGATCGCGTCCGCTTTCTTGGACGAGGGCATTCGATCCGCAATGCCATATCCATCAGGGATGGGCGACCTCTTTCGAATACCGTCGGCCCGGTGCTCGACCCCGTGATGAGTCTGCGGCGCACAGTGCGCATCCCGCCAGGCACGACCGCGCGGGTTGTTTTTTCAACTATCGTCGCTCCAACGCGCGAGGAGGTACTGGACCTCACAGACAAGTATCGGGATACGAGAACCTGGGAACGCACTCTGACGTCGGCTTGGACGCAAGCGCAAGTACAACTTCATCATCTTGGCATCACTCCTGACGAAGCGCACTTGTTCCAGAGGCTGGCCAACGCCGTCCTGTACTCTGACCCTTCCCTGCGACCGTCCTCCGATGTGTTAAGCCGAAGCACGCTCGATCTTTCCGCTCTGTGGAGGCACGGGATTTCAGGTGATCTCCCCATCGTGCTGGCGCAGGATCGACGAGGCAGAGGATGTCGGAATCATTCGGCAATTGTTGAGGGCGCATGAATATTGGCGCATTAAGGGATTGTCGGTTGACGTGGTGATCCTCAACGAAAAGCCACCATCGTATGAACAGGAGCTGCAGGGTTCTTTGGACGATCTTGTGCGTGCCAGTCAGCAGCGCGTCTCGACGGATCCGAGTGAAGTTCACGGCAAGATTGTGCTCCTTCGGGGAGACCTGATCTCGGCGCAAGAGCGAGCTCTGCTGCAGACCGCAGCCCGTGCCGTACTGCTCAGCCGCCACGGCACATTGGCGGAGCAGGTTCTCCGGTCGCAACGCTCCGAGCCGGTGACGCGGACAGCTCCTCGTCCGTCTCGACCGGGAAAAGACGCGGAAATTCCGTTGAACATAGCCGACCTGGAATTCTTTAATGGCCTGGGTGGCTTCGCCGAAGGTGGGCGCGAGTACGTGACCATCCTTGGGGAGGGATTGCGCACTCCAGCTCCCTGGATCAATGTGATTGCAAATCCCTCGTTTGGTTTTCTGGTTTCAGAATCCGGTTCGGGCTACACATGGTCGGGCAACAGTCGTGAAAACCAACTCACCCCCTGGTCGAACGATCCCGTGACGGATCCTCCCGGTGAGGCCATCTACATCCGTGATGAGGACACTGGTGCGGTCTGGAGCCCAACGGCGCTGCCCGTCCGCGATGAAGCCTCTTCCTATGCAGCATGGCATGGCCAAGGCTATAGCCGGTTCCGCAATGGAGCGCAAGGAATTCTGGCCGAACTGCTCCAATACGTTCCGATTGCAGACCCGATTAAGATCTCCCGCCTGGTTCTGCAAAACCATTCGGGGCATACCGTCGGCTCTCCGTGACTGGATATGCGGAATGGGTGCTGGGAAATTCGCGCAGCGCCACGGCGCCGCACCTTATCACGGAACTCGATGGTGACACGAAAGCTCTGTTTGCGCGCAGCGCATGGGGCGGCGAGTTCGGCGGGCGAGTTGCTTTCTTCGACCTCAGCGGCCGGCAGAACTCATGGTCGGGCGACCGCGCCGAGTTTCTGGGCCGCAACGGAGTGATCGAGCGGCCTGCGGCACTTCGGCGAGGCGGTCCGCTTTCCGGAAAGGTAGGTGCGGGTCTCGATCCCTGCGCCGCGCTGCAGACTCTGTTCGAGTTGCGTCCCGGTGAACGAACGCGAAATTGTATTTTTCCTGGGTCAGGGGAAAAGCCGGGAAGAGGCGCGCGAATTAATCGGTCGCCATCGCTCCGCGAACCTTGACCAGGTGTTGGCTGAGGTCACCCGGCAATGGGACGACGTGCTGGGCACCGTGCAGATCACCACCCCGGACCGGTCGATGGATATTCTGGTGAACCGCTGGCTACTCTACCAGACCCTTTCCTGTCGGGTTTGGGGACGCGCCGCGTTTTACCAGGCAAGTGGGGCCTATGGCTTCCGCGATCAACTGCAGGACGTGATGGCGCTCACCGTGGCGAAAGGCGATGTCACCCGCGCGCATCTTCTGCGTGCCGCCTCGCGCCAATTCATCCAGGGCGATGTCCAGCACTGGTGGCATCCGCCGTCGGGGCGGGGAGTGCGCACCCGCATTTCGGATGATCTGCTCTGGCTGCCTTACGCCGTAATCCAGTTCATCGAGGGGACAGGTGATGTAGGCATTCTTGATGAGGTTGTACCGTTTCTGGAAGGCGATACGCTAGCTGAAGGGCAAATCGAATCCTACTTCCAACCACGGGTCTCGCAGACACGCGCGACCCTCTTCGAACACTGTGCGCGAGCGCTCGACCGGAGCCTCGCCGTTGGCATCCATGGCCTTCCGCTGATCGGCACGGGCGACTGGAACGACGGTATGAACCGCGTCGGACAAGATGGCAAGGGCGAGAGTGTCTGGCTCGGCTGGTTCCTGCACACGATTCTCTGGGAGTTCGCCAAGGTTGCGGATGCGCGCGGTGAGCACAAGCGCGCTGAAACCTGGCGGCTGCATGTCAGCGCGCTGAAGGCCGCGCTCGAGCGCGAAGGTTGGGACGGAGAATGGTATCGCCGAGCCTTCTTCGATGATGGCACGCCGCTCGGCACGGCCAAGGACCAGGAATGCCGCATTGACTCCATTGTTCAGTCCTGGGGAGTCCTCAGTGGCGCGGCTGAACCGGCCCGTGGAGCGCGCGCCATGGCGGCAGTCGACCAATATCTGGTGCGGCGTCCGGAGGGGCTGGTTTTGGTACTTACCCCGCCCTTTGATCGAGACTGCGCACGATCCCGGCTACATCAAAGGATATCTGCCTGGCATCCGTGAAAACGGCGGCCAGTATACGCACGCTGCCGCATGGACGGTCCTGGCATTTGCGGCGCTCGGCGACGGAGATAAGGCGGTTGAGCTGTTTCGCATGCTCAACCCGATCAACCGCACTGCCTCGCGGGCGACTGTGCAGCGGTACAAGGTTGAGCCCTATGTAGTGGCGGGCGACGTCTATTCTGAGTCTCCGCACGTCGGGCGCGGCGGATGGACGTGGTACACCGGGTCGGCCGGATGGCTCTATCGCGCCGCTGTTGAATGGATTCTGGGCTTCCGCTTGCGGGGAAGGGCTTTCTCGATTGATCCGTGCATTCCGAAAAGCTGGCCGAACTACTCCATGAGCTTTCGGCATTACTCGACCACGTACAAGATCAGCGTAGAAAACCCGTCCGGCGTTTCACGTGGTGTCACTTCGGTTGAAATGGACGGCAAGCCGCTGTCAGCCTTCCCAAACATTCCGCTCCTCGACGACGGTGTGGAGCATCAGGTTCGCATTGTTCTGGGGTAGGCATGGATGTTAGTGCTGGCGGCTGCAGCCAGCCCAGACACCCCCAGAAGAGGAGCCTGGCTGGGCCGCCAACTTTTGAGCCTAGACAACGGGGCTCCGTCCTTGGATGATGCGTATCAGCATGACGACCAACGCCAATACCAACAGGATATGGATGAAGCCGCCCAGCGTGTAGGAGCTGACGACCCCTACCAACCAAAGCAGCAGCAGTATTACAAAAATTGTCCAAAGCATGTTTGTACTCCTTATCTCGGAATGGTTTTCCCATTCGCTACGATTGCCCCAACCGATCATCGCCATCACCTCATCCGTACAGTGCGTTCAAGAAGATCGGTGTTAAGAGGGGACATCCTATCGCCCTCGGAGTGACTTCAGTAGATTCGCCCTCGGAATGACTTCAGTGGATCTCCAGTTCAGTTACTGTCGGTCGTTCGTTTTTTGTTCATTCATCTTGGCTGCTTCCGCTTTAGCGGAGAATTTTCTTACCGCCGCCAGAAAAGGCTCCGAACCGCTTGGCGCCTTGGCCCCGCCCTGCAAGATCGTTCGGAAGGACGTGTCGTGACCATAGAAGGCGCGGGTGGCGTCGCCATCCTGTTCGATCACCGCTCCACTGAGGGTCAACCCCGCGAACACTCCACGTGCGCGTGAGTAGGTCAGGACCTCTGCCCTCAACTTCCAGTCGGTCTCTCCTTCAGCGTGACGGCCCACAGGGCCGGCCGCTACCGAGGCATCAGCGCCTAACTTGAATTTGCTCGAAAGAAGCTTTTCCATGCCGTTCTTGTTCATGACCAGCATGACCAGATCAACGCCTTCGGCGCCGATCTGAAGGCCCCAGCTTCCGCCGACCACTTTGAAAGGCGCGGGAGCACTCCATCCGTTAGCAGTGCGGCACGTAGCAACGCCTTTGCCGTACTCGGCGCCGAAGACAAAGCCACCTTTCTTCAATGACGGGACCACGCCGACGCAAACCGCGGATTCCATTATGTCCTGCGGGATTCCCTTATCCGGCGCTGCCATGATGTCATCCAGAACCTCAGCTGAAGCCCGGACCCGCTTTACCTCGTCCTCGCGGTCATCCGCCGCCCATGCCAGGTTCACGGAAGCCAATAGGACCGCGGCACAAACTGCGATTCTTAGAATTGAATTCTTTTTCGACATATCCTCTCCTCTGCAAGTTCGACTTACGAAGCTAAGGGTAGGTCGATTGGAACGTACTGGCTATCGGGTAGAGGCCCTACCTTCTGGTGGGAGATCCCCTACAAACGGTGCAGGAAAATGGTTGAAAGGGAATTACCTGGAGACCTGAAGAAGACGGGACGACGATCGCCTATCCAAAAAGCTGCTTAGCCAAGTGTGGGTTGAACGCTGGGCTCACGAAGCATTGGCCCGCTTCCAAACAGTGCAGAGCGACCATTAGCAGCTCCTCTGCATCCGACTTCAGAAGATAGCCGGATGCGCCTACCGCCGCCGCAGCGCGCAACATTTCCTCCGAGTCATGCATGGTCATGATTAATATCTTGGTCTGCGGAAGTGACTGACGTAGCTGCGCCGTCACCTCTAAGCCATTTGGTGGAGGACATGGAAATGTCCGTGATCAGAATGTCTGGTCTAAGACGCGTAGCGAGCTCCAGCGTCTGTGCGCCGTCACCAGCCTCGCCGCACACCTCATATTAGCGTGTGGTATCTTCGAGTATGGTGCGCAGACCCCGCCGTACAAAGGGGTGGTCATCCGACAGCATGAACCCGGGCCGGTGGCGCTGGGTACGATTGCACCGCCATCGAGGCTCGACCCTTCTGTAAATACGGTAAATCACGTATTTTCCGGACTAGGGTTCTACAACCTTGTTGCGGATTGCATAGCGGACTAATTCTGCCACCGAGTGCACATTCAGCTTCCGCATGATGTTGGTCCGGTGGGTGTCGGAGGTCTTGGTCGCGATACCCAGGGCCGAAGCCACTTCCTTCGTACGTTTTGCCTTCGGCAAGAAGCTGGAGGATCTCGCGCTCACGCATGGTGAGCCGATTGCGCATCATTCTGCGGGGTCCGTTACCCTGCTTCCGCGATTGGCGAGAAATATCTCGGTGACTCTGGAGGTGAAGAACGGTTTGTGGTGGCTCAACGCTTCCACGGCGTGAACAAGATCCTTGTCGGAGTCCGACTTCAGAACATATCCCCGGGCCCCCGCGTCCAGGACTTCTGCTGCCATCTCATCGGAATCATGATGGGTGATGATCAAGACTTCGGTTCTTGGACACGCTTTCCGAATCTGCCGGGTCGCCTCCAGACCATTTAGGTCCGGCATGCTGACGTCAATGACCAGTAACGTCCGGATTCAACTGAATGGCATTTCTCGACAGCTTCGCGACCGGAGCGTAGCCTCGTCGCAGACCTGCCAGCCAGGATGTTCTTCCAGAAGCATTCGCAGACCTTTGCGAACAATGTCATGATCATCGGCAATCAGGATTTTCAGAGCGCTCATACGACCTCACTTAGCGGAATTATGACTTCGACGGTTGTTCCCTGGTGGTTAGACGTTATCTCCAGTTGCCCACGGAGCTGCCGCAGGCGCTCTCGCATCCCCAGGAGCCCGACCCCAATGGACGCGCTTTCCTGGCGGAACGACAGTTTCTCGCGGGGGTATGCCGCAGCCTTGGTCAATCACCTGGAGATGAAGACGATCAGGCTCCACCTCCAGGCGGATCCTCGCAGTGGCACTTCCGGAATGACGGTGGACATTGGTGAGACTTTCCTGGACAACACGGAAGACGGCGGTCTCCAGCTCTGTCGGAAGTCTGCGAAGGTTCCCGGGCAGGTCCAGCTCAACAGCAATACCGCTTCTCTCGGAGAACCCAGTCGCATACCACCGAATGGCCGGCAGTAAGCCCACCTCGTCCAGCATGGGAGGATGCAGCAGATGCGAAATCGTACGAACCTCCTTCAAGCAGCTGTCGATGAGTTCCGTGCTTTCCTTCAGTGCATTGCGCCCTCTCTCATCCAGGTTTGAAGTGTCTCTTCGCAGGTAGGAGAGGTTCATCTTCACAGCGGTCAGGGTCTGGCCGACAGAGTCGTGGAGTTCGCGGGCGATACGTCGTCTCTCCTCGTCACGCAGCTGAAGAAGCCGCCCGCTTAGCCAGCGCACCGTCTTCTCCGCGCGCTTCAGCGCCGATACATCTTGCACAACCGACGCCGATCTGCGTCACCACCTCCCCTTCCCTCGTAATGGGGAAGAACGATTTCAGCCACCAGCCCCGTACGTCGGGAGTGGCCGGCGTCGGCCCGGTGACTTCATAATTGATCACCGGCTCGCCATCCCGTATAACCTTCCGAACCAGGGGTTCAATCTGTGACGCGAGGTCTTGTACGACATCCCCGACCCGCTTGCCAATGTTTTCTTCGGGCTCAAGCCCATTGATCAGAGAAAAGGGGCCATTGATCCGCCGGAACCGAAGCTGGTTGTCAATGATCGCAAGTCCGACCGGCGCATTTGAGAAGAAGGCATCCAGCTGGGCTTCACGGTTCTTTATCTCTTCTCTCTGTTGCCGTCGTTCGGTGATGTCACGCGTGATCAAGGCATATCCACGCGGTTGACCGTCTTCCCCTCGCAAGAGTGTGACATCCGCAGTCGCCCAGAAAGATCGTGCCGTCCTTCCGTAGCTGTTGGCATTCATCATTGATATGACCATCCCGAAGAGCGATGCGCAGATGTTCTTCCGGGGTCTGCTGATCGCAGGATTGGAAAAGTCGAGACAACGGTTCGCCCAGAATCTCCAAAGCGCGATACCCGAACAGACGCTCGGCCCCCAGATTCCAGGTCATGATCCGGCCCTCAAGATCGAGTCTCATGATCGCGTGGTCCCGGATGCCGCTCACCAGCAGCCGGAACCTCTCCTCGTTTTCTTTAGCGACGATCTCGGCGCGGGTTCTTCGTTTCACCTCGGAATTGATTAACAGAAATAAGGACACCAGCATCATCGACGCCAACAGGAATGCGAACACAAGAACACTGGTGACCCGACGTTGCATGCCAGTGGAGATTCGGGACCGGAACCGCAGCAACCGGTTCTCTTCGCTTTCCATTGCGTTCACCAGCGTAAATATTTTGTCGCTCAACACGGCGCCCTGGCGGGTCAGGTCTATTTGTTGTTCCTGGGCTGAGGGATCCCGTTCCCGCAGTTGGATTGATTGGGTCAAGAGGGCCAGCTTCGCTTCGATCAATGGCTGCAGCTGGGCCAGTCGCTGCTGTTGCGCGGGGATTGTCCGCAGTCAGGAGTTGCAGTTCTTTCAGATGACGAGGGATCATTTCCAATCCAACGTCATAGGGTATGAGCAGGGTTCTGTCCCCGGTCAGTACATACCTTTGGCGCGCGCTCTCAGCCTCGCTGATCTCCGCGGTCAGGCTCTTCACCAAGGAGATGACTTCGTGGGTATGGATGACCACATTCCTCGCTCGTGGCGAACCGATCCGACATCACGTATGAAGCGATGGCAATGCTCACCAGCACGGAGAAAACCACCGCGAAAGCCGCTCTGTACAATTTGGCGGGAGGAACCCACATAATTCGGTGCCTCGCGAGAGCAGGAACTGTAACACATCGTAAATGAGTTGAGTTCCAGTCCTGCCTACCCTATGCAATTGTTGCCGATTCGGGCAGAAGTAGCGCCTCAACGAGCAGCTTTTCCGCCACATATCAATACAACATACCGGCCCACTAAACGGAATCAGGGATTCCCCTTAGAACTCGGAGTTGCGGCGGTCAGGTTCAAGGTCGGCAACAAGCGGACGAAACAGCACGAGTTCTTGATCTGGAGGCAGGGTAGGAGAACTGAGGAGTCAGCAAAAGCCTTTACAGGTTGGGTTCGATCCCCAACGGCGCTCCGCGCTTTCTTTCTACCGTCCGACCGGGTATATGCTAGCCGGTCCCTCGACCGCTGCGGCGCATCATCGCCGTTGCGGGCGGTCGAGGATGCCGGAGTCCACGACTTGTCCAGTACGCGATATGCTCTGGAAGTAGAACCTATCACCGGCGATCTCGACCAGCAAAAAGTCGCGATCCGTGTCAAAGCCCGCCGCCATGTCTGACGAGGGCTTCAGATTGTGATATCGGAGCTCGCCGGAGTTGCCAAGAACGAAGTAGTAGATGCCATTTTTTGGCTTGACCCGTTCATAAACATGGTCGTGCCCGGACAATACAACATTCACTCCGTACTTCTCGAACAATGGCTCGAGGACAGCGCGCAGATCAAGATCCGGTCCATGAGACCTTCCATCTGAGTAAAGAGGATGATGGAAGAAACAGATCTTCCAAGGCGAACTGGACTCCTGCAGTTGCCGCTCAAGCCAATCTAGTTGTTCCCGATCCATGTAGTTGCTGTCCAACGCGAAGAAGGTGGCGTTCCCTTTTTTAAAGGCGTAGTAGCGTGCCCCACCCATGTTAAAAGGCTTATACAGGCGCTCGTTGGGATTGTCGTGATTACCGATGGCGGCGTAAAATTTTACCCCCTCATCGAGCAACGGCTTGTAGGGAAGGCCGAACTTCCTTTTGAAATCCTGCTGGCTCTTACCTCCGTAGATGTTGTCGCCCAGCATCAGGACGAAAGTCAACTCGTTGTCTGCCGGCATTTCTCCATTTCCTGGCCCACTTGATACTGCTGGGTTTTTCCAGTGCCACTGTCGCCGATGACCGCAAAGCGTACGGACTTTTGCTCCTGCGGCAGATCACAGGCGGACGTGGGTTGGGCCGCGGACGGCGTCGCCTTCACGTCCTCCGATAACTCCGCTACGTTCGAGAGGATCCAACTCTGGGCCTGGCTCGCAGCAGAAGTCAGCGAGGGGGCGCGCATCCGCACTACACTTGCAGCGAGTGCGAAGCAGATAATTAGAGCGAAAATAACACGATGTCGCATTTAACGAACCTTGTCCTACGACGAGGGAATGGCGCCAGGTATGAAGTCAACGATAGTTGTTAGCCCCCGCGTCACGAAGGACCAGATCGCGCCCCACGATTCGATAGTAGAGTTCCGGAGGTACGTCCGGGAGATTCAGCAAGACTGAAGGAGGAGTTGACTGCAACGGAAGGCTATCGGGATACGTTGCATTCACCTGCAAGGGAATCTTAACCGGCTCGGCATGACGCAGGCTGGCGCGGACCTCCGCGGCATCCGGTCCTTGAAAGGCGACGTCGATCAAGCGTTTGAACAAATGGCTGATCTCCGTTGTGAAGATCTCGCCTTGCTTGCTTCGGGCGTGTAGCCCGGATGTTGCCGGCCAGCAGGCGCTGATGCTGGTTAATTGTATGCGCTGAATCGGTAGATTTGAGCTTAGGAATTCCGGCTTCTGCTTTCTTGTGTAGTTTCACGTATTCCTTGACCTCGTCTTCAAAATGTGACGCGACCACCGAATCCCGGTTCACTTTAGAGTTCGGGCCCGACGTAGTTTGCACCAAAACAAGGGCAATACAACACCAGCAGGACGAAAGCGGCGCGAACACGACTAAACAACTAAACTCTGCATGTTCGCTCCTCGCAGATATTAGATGCAGAGGCCCGGTCACCAGATGAATAAGGCGTCCGTCGTGGTCGCTTGTTCCACGACAGGCGCCAGTGCGGGCAGCTCCTCGGCTACTGCTTTGGCCGCTTTCCTGGCTACCCTCACGGGAGCCGCAGGTTGCTCTGTCGGCGCTGCCGTCTTAGAGCTGCCGGTGGAGTTCCAGTCTTTCTTGGAAGACTCTGACCAGTTGGTCAGCGACTCTCGTGTTTGCACCCCAAAAGGTCCACGTGGCTTAGCTTCTCGATTGCGGGCATGTGACGTAATATGAGCCTGCAGGCTCGCGACGAACGCGTGCCTCCGCCATAGAGGCGAACTCATGGGTTACGCAAAACTATTTGCGAAGGAATAGGAGAATGGCTACACTTGCCCGGTGGATCGAGTTACAAAGAGGCGGATCTGGGTTTTTGCTTTTCACACTCCTCGCAGGGAGACAGCCATAGGAATTGGCATTCGTTAACATTCCCGCCTTTGATCCGAAGCCTTCCCGCGTAGCGGCACCTTCGGTTGGCACGAAGAAGTCCGCGAAACTGACGCTCTGGCCCCTGGTAGCCGCTACCTTCTTTATGGTCTCGGGCGGCACCTACGGCACCGAAGACATCGTGCACGGGGCGGGATACAGTCGCGCGATTTTCATCCTTCTGCTTACGCCAATTCTCTGGAGCCTGCCGACAACGTTGATGATCGGAGAGCTCTCGAGCGCGCTTCCCGCGGAGGGCGGTTTCTACGCCTGGGTGCGGCGCGCGATGGGCGATTTCTGGGGATTCCAGGAGGCTTGGCTATCCTTGGTGGCCAGCATCTTCGACATGGCCATCTATCCCACGTTGTTCGTCCTGTATCTCACCCGACTGTTCCCGTGGTTTGATACGAACCATCGCGGAATCATTGTCGGGATTGGCGATGGTCATTGTTTGCGCTGGACTGAACATCGCCGGCATTCGCGTGGTAGCCACGACCTCGATCTGGCTCTTCGTCCTGGTGTCGGCGCCTTTCGCACTGATCGTCATCCTGGCTCCCTTCAAATATGGCGCGCTGGCCCACGCCGTGACGGCGCCAACCACACACAAGATAGACATCTTCAGCGGACTGCTGATTGCGATGTGGAATTACATGGGCTGGGACAATGCTTCCACCATCGCCGCCGAAGTCGAGCGGCCGCAGCGCACATACCCGCGGGCCATGATGGGGGCCGTCGTCTTGGTGGCGCTGAGTTACGTCCTGCCCGTAGCCGCCATGGCGATGACGCGCTTGAGCCCCAGTGCCTGGGAGACAGGTTCCTGGGCGGAAGCGGCAGGACTGGTGGGAGGACCGCTGCTGCGCGTCGGCATGGTGCTGGGCGGCATGCTGAGCGCCTTCGGGATGTTCAACGCCCTGGTCATGAGCTATTCGCGGCTCCCCTTCGCCATGTCACAGGATGGCATGCTGCCGCCGGTTTTCCAGAAAGTAACGCGCCATATGGGGGCTCCCTGGGTCGCGATCCTGGTGCTGGCCACCGGCTGGGGGTTGTGCCTGGGTCTCGGTTTCGAGCGCCTGATCACCATCGACGTTCTGGTTTATGGCGCCAGCTTGTTGCTGGAATTTCTGGCGCTGGCGGTGCTGCGATTTACCGAACCCAACCTGGAGCGTCCATTCCAAGTGCCGGGTGGCAAACTGGGAGCGGTGTTGATCGGCGTCTGTCCGATACTCCTGCTTGGTATTTCGATCTTTCGCGGTGAACACGAACAGGTATTAGGAATGAGCAGCTTCACTTTCGGCTTGGTGCTCATCGTTGGTGGATTTGTGGCCTACGGTATAGACCTTGTACTCCGGCCCAAACGGCTCTTGCCACCCAGGGTGGAACTGCCGCGAGAATAGCAGCCGCAGCATCGTCGCCGTTAACAAAGACAGCGAGTGTAACGTAGCCCGGCGCTATACTCGTCAGCAATGCGAGGATCGGCTGGACGAAGTGGGCTTGAAGTTGTATAACGAGCCGAGCTATGTGGGTGCGGTGGTGGTTTTTGCGCGCGCAGCGTGTAGGAGAGGCGCCACTGGGAACGAAGGGCAATTTTTCATTCACGGTGGACTGCGATGTATCGGTTTTAAGAGTATGACGGGCACCGGATAGTCACGGCGGGAGGAAGTTAAGACTTGTCAACGCAGCGGGCACACACCGCGCGGCTGTTGATCGAGCTTCGGGAAGGTAGTCCCGCGGCTGAGGCGAAGCTTGCTCCGCTGATTGAGGCGAAGCTGCGGCGCCTGCTTTCCAAGAGACTGCAAGAGGAGAACCCCACTGCTGAGGTGCAGGCGGCTACGCTGATCACGGACGCCTTTGTAGCCTTGTTTCCGGGGCAGGAAATCGAGCATTCCACCCGTCTGCGATTCGCTTCTCTGGCTGCGGCCTCGCTGCGCCGGCTGTCTGTTGCATATGCCCGCCAGGTTCAGTCTGATAGAAGTTCCTACGGCTATCGGTCTGAAAGTTGCCTATTCTTTAACTTGAGGCCCGACCAGTTCATCACTCTCGATGAGCAGATCAACTGCCTGGCGAAGTTAGATGACAAACAATGCCGCGTCGTGGAGTTGAAGGTGTTTGCCGGCCTGCGCGAAGAGGACATCGGAGATCTATTGGTGTGTTCGGCGCAAAGTGTGAGGTCGGTATGGCGTCTGGCTCGGGCATGGCTCTTCGAGCAGTTGACCGACTTCGACGCCATCACAGCGACGGTAGGAAGCGTCAAGGGGAATTCGCATCCTCCCGCAAACCTGTCGGGAACTGCGGACGCGGCAGCGCACCGCGACGGGAAGGGCATCGAGTGGACGCCCGAGCGATGGCAGTGGGTCAGCAAATTATTCGTTGACGCCGTGAGTGAAGACTACGAGCAGCGGTCGGTCTGGCTGAGGAGCCACTGCCGCGGCGACGTGCAATTGGAGATTCAACTCGGGTTGCTTCTCGCCGCAGACCAGCGCGCGGGCAGGTTTCTCGAGGCAGACGACCTGCTTACGGTTGATTACTCACCTACCGACCGGCTTACTCATTCGCTCGATTGCGGACAAGTCATCTCCGGCCGGTTCAAGATACTGCGCTTTGTGGACAGCGGCGGCATGGGCGAGGTTTACGAGGCGTGGGACTTGGAGTTGAAGGAGAGAGTGGCCCTGAAGACGATCCGCCCCGAAGTGGCGTCCGATCCTGCGGTTATCGAACGATTCAAGCGTGAGGTCAAACAGGCCCGCGGTATCTCACACCCTAATGTATGCCGGGTGTACGACCTTTTTAGCCACGGGGAAACCTCCCTTCATCGTATCTGGTTCTTGACAATGGAGCTGCTGGAAGGAGAAACCCTCCTTGACACGCTCCGTCGGCGGCATCCCATGCCCGTAGAAGACGTCTCCTCTCTAGTAGAGCAGATGGTGGCGGGGTTGGCCGCAGCTCACCAGCTTGGCATCGTGCATCGCGACTTTAAGAGTGGCAACGTGATGTTGGTTGATGACGAAGACTCCGGACATGCCCGGGCCGTGATCACCGATTTTGGTTTGTCCCTGAACGTCTCCACAGCGCCTTTGGGCGCTTCCGAGCCCGGCGGGGAAGGCACCCCAGACTATATGGCGCCGGAACAACGGCAGAATGGTCTGGTGGGATTCGCCGCTGATCAGTATGCGCTGGGCGTCGTGATGTGCGAGATGCTGACGGGCCACCGCCCGCGACGCTGCGCCGAGGCGACTCCTGATGGGGAGGCTGCATTACTGCCGCCGGATCACGAGTTGCCCCGACGTTGGGAGCGGGTGATCCGGCGTTGCCTGCAGATGCGGCCTGAAGACCGTTACCCGCATGTGAGCGACGTGATTTTCGCCCTCAACCCTCATGCTCAGCGTAAGAGAATCGCCTGGATCACGGCCACAGTTGCAATTGTGCTGGGTTTCGCAGTGGCACAGTATTGGCCGCGCACGCCCACCATAGAGGCAGTAGCTCAATTGACACCAGACACCGATTTCTCAGGAGAAGCCAGCCTGTCGCACGACGGCAGAACCGTGGCATATAGCTCTGACCGTGCTGAACCTGGAAATCTGGACATCTGGGTACAGCATCTTCCCTCGTCCAGTCCTCTCAGGATCACCACCGATCCGGCGGATGATCGGTCGCCCAGCATTTCGCCGGATGGCCGTTCGGTCGTGTGGCGCTCCGCAAAGAATGGAGGCGGGATTTACATCTCCGATATAACAGGCGCCAAGCAGCGGCTGCTGGCGCCCGCCGGTAGAAATCCCGTTTTTTCCCCCGATGGCCGCGAGATTGTTTACTGGGTGGGTGACGAAGACACTACCATAGCCTCCGGACAACTCTATTTGTTGTCCCTCGACAGGGCAGAGCCTGTGCGCCTTGCGGCCGGGTTTAAGGATGCGCGCTTGCCGACCTGGAGCGAGGATGGTCAGTACATCCTCTTTACCGGCTGTCTGGAGGTCAAGGAGGAAATGCCGGCTTGCGCCGAATGGTGGGTCATAAGCAAAGATGGGAGCAGGACCCAGAATACTGGCGCTATAGCCCTGTTACGCAAGCGCGGGATAGTGGTGTTAGATCCGGTCGGTGGCTGGCAGGGCGATCACGTCCTCTTCAGCGGCAGAGGCGGAACTGGCAAGACCGTGGGGGATGGGAGGAACTTGTGGGACCTCGGGCTTTCGCGAAGAGACCTCGTGGCAACCGGGGAGCTACGGCGGCTGACAGAGTCGGGGGACGTCGACGAAGCAACCTCGCTGGGTGAAGACGGTACCATCGTCTTCTCCCGTTTGGCGGCGGCCTTGCACGTCTGGCGCATCAGCCATGCAACCGATCCAGCCGCAGTGGTCACGACCAAAGTGACACAGGATGCGGCCGCCGACGAATCGCCCTACATTTCACGCAATGGAAGATGGTTAGTGTTTACCCGTGGTTTTGGCAATCACCATGACCTCTGGACTAAAGATCAGGAATCGGGCAGCGAATCATTGTTCCTGGCCTCGGAGGGCAACGCATCTTCCCCGATCATCGATGAGGACGGAAAAATTGTGGTGTTTGAAGTTCGCAACCACGACACTCCATCGATTCTGGTAGCCCATCAAGGTGGACCGGTGAAATTGCTCTGCACCGGATGCAGCAAACCAACCGGGTGGTTCAATCCCGGACGTGCAGTCTTCTATCGCGAGGGAGCACCTTCGAAGATCAAGATGGTGAACCTTGAGACAGGGGAAGCGCGAACGGTGCTGGAATCACAGCGTGAATCTCTGAGCGAAGCAAGCTGGTCTCAAGAGAGTGAGTATCTGCTCTTCAAGGCTACTTCCGAAGGCGGTGCGAAACGGGTTTACGCGGTTTCTTTTCCCAAGGAGACCGCAGTGGCTACTGGCAGGTGGATCCCCATCACCACTGGCGCCGAGAGAGGCGACAGACCTCGCTGGTCGGGCGATGGGCAGGTTATGTTTTATCTATCGGCTCGAGATGGTTACTGGTGCCTGTGGGGACAGCACTTCGACCCGTCGTCGGGCACGCTCAAGGGTGCCCCGTTTGCGGTAATGCACTATCACAACGTACGCCTCACACCCGAGGCGGTGATCGACGACTCCTTGCAACTTTCTGTCGCGGGAGAAAACGTTTATTTGAATATAGGCGAGATTCGCGACACTATCTGGACAGGACTTATTAGGCGAAGGCGGCTCCTGTCCCCCCCCTATAGCACTAGATAGCCATATTGCTACCACCAACCAGCCATAATTTAACCAAATTGGTGGGGTGATGTCAAGCTGCTTGTGTAAATACGGAGAGGGTGCGGGTTTTCCATTCCAGGTTGAATCTCTGGAAGATGGAGTAGATGATGCGGTCCACGCTCTCGACATTCACAAAGCACACCATTGGCCGGGTGCGGCGCCGGACTTCGACGAAGCAGCGCTCGATAACATTGGTCGTCCTTAGCTTGCGCCACAGGTGGCGGGGGAAGGCGAAGAACGATAGCAGTTCCGGCAGGTCTAGCTCCAGCCGCCGAACCACCGTGCCGTAGTCACTCCGCCAGCGTGCCCGAAAGTTGCGGAACGCGGCTTCGGCGCAGGCCCGGCTTTCCGCCAAGTAGATGGCCTGAGCATCGCGTTTCACCTGGTCGTAATCGCGTTTCCGTACTTTCTCCAGAATATTCCGCATCTTGTGCACCCAGCAGCGCTGATGCCGTGCCCGGGGATACACCGTCGGAATCGCCGCCGCCAATCCCGCACAGCCGTCGGTGATGATCAGCGCCAGGTGCTTGCCCTCCAGCCCGCGCCGGTACAGATCCTGCAGCAGTCCCTCCCAGTTCGCCTGACTTTCCCCCTGACTGCGCAAAAACGCCAGTAGGTGACGGGTGCCGTCGCGCCGCACCCCATAGGCCACCAGCATCTGTACCCGCTTGCGTCCCGCCGGACGCCGCACCCGCAAGCTCACTCCATCCAGAAACAAGTAAGCATAGTCGTCGCTCAGCCTCGCCTGGTGGAACTGGCGAACTGCCTCGTCCAGATCGCGGGTCAGTTTCGACACCGTCTGTGGGCTCACCACCTCGCCGGTCAGCGTGGCCACCACCCGCCCCACCTGCCGGGTCGAGATGCCGCGCAGAAAGGCTTCGCGAATGAGCATGGAGACTTCTTCGGCCCGGCGCTGGAACCGCTCCAAGCCCGCGGGCAGAAAACTCTTCTCCCGGGTGCGGGCGATGCGCAGCCGGATGGTGCCGAAGCGGGTCACGAAGTCCCGCTGGTAGTAGCCGTTACGATAGACTCTGCGCCGGCCACGCCGCCGTTCATAGCGCCCCGCGCCGGAAAAGCGGTCCCGCTGCCGCTCCGACTGCAGCTCGAAGAAGCGCTGCCACGCCAGCTTCGTCTGGCCGTAGAGATCGCCCCACAACGTCTCCTTCATCTCCGCCAGGAAATGTTGGAAGTGCTCGCTGATCGGTGTTACCTTCGCCATCGGGTGTAAGCTCCTTTCCAGGAATGGCTTTTGCTTGTCAGGCCAAAGCCAACTTACACCCTCTCGTTTTTTACACAATCAACGTTACGTCACCAATTGGTAGATAGTTGTTGTCTTCCAGGGAGCGTCAAGGTATAGTACCGCGACTGTCAAGCGCTAGACCGCGCAAAAGGAGATTCAGAAGCCATGGCAAAGAAGAAGAGCAAGCCAGCAAAGAAAGCTAAGCCGGCGACAAAGCGTAAGAAGGGAGGCGCCAAAAAGAAGGCTGCTCCGCCATCTCCAATCAGAAAAAGAACGACATACACCAACATTGAAACTACAGGGACCTCTACTGCAGATGTAACGCAGGCTATCACCGACAAGCTGGGAGCTAACAATACTGATGTCTTTGGGTCGGACAATTTTGTCAACATCACAGTGCAGAAGCAAGGGGGTTAGATCCGGTGTCGCGATGACTACCTGCCTTGTCACTGCTCCGACTGCGACGGAGTTTGTTGACCTCGAGGAGATCAACGCCCGACCGGTGCGGCGGAGTGTGCTTGAACCGCAACTGGGTGTCCTGAGCTTGGCCGCTGTACTTGAAGCACGCGGAGATCGTCCTCAAATCGTTGATCTGAACCGGGCTTATTTCGGTCTCGCGGATTCAGGAAGGCTCTACGCCCAGGACTTTGTGGAAGTTGCCGCGCAACTGATCGTTGCGTCCAATGCGGAAGTCTGCGGGTTAAGTACTATCTGCAGCAGCTATCCTCTCACCATTCGAATCGCCGAAACCGTGAAAGCGCGCCGCCCGGAGATGACGGTGCTTCTTGGTGGGCCGCAGGCATCGGTGGTTGACGTCGAGACTTTGAATGCGTTCCCCTTTGTCGATCTTGTGCTTCGCGGCGAGGCGGAACGCACTCTGCCGCTCCTGCTAGACGAATTGCGAGGCGAGAGACGGCTGGATCGCGTTCCGGGCCTGACTTATCGCGAAGGTCCTTTGCCCCGGCGTAACCCTCCGGCTCCCGTTATTGAGGACCTGGATGAATTACCTAGCCCGGCCTATCACCTGACTGGCGAATTGGCGGGAGCCGACCTGGCATCGTTGGAACTGGGCCGTGGGTGTCCGTTTGCCTGCACCTTCTGCTCGACCAACGATTTCTTCCGGCGCAAGTTCCGCTTGCGCTCGCCGCGAGCGCGTGCTGCTGGACATGCGGGCCATTGCCCAGGCTTACTCCATTCGCCGGTTCGGGTTGGTGCATGACATGTTCACCGTGGACCGCCGCAGAGTCGTGGAATTCTGCAATGCCATGGTCGCTTCCGGGGACGGCTTTACAGTGGTCGTGCAGCGCGCGGACCGACTGCGTGGATGAGGAACTGCTAGACCTCATGGTTCGAGCCGGCTGCGAAGGAATCTTCTTCGGCGTCGAGACCGGTTCACCAAGGATGCAGAAGATCATCGACAAACATCTCGACATTGAACGAGCTCACGAGATCATCGACGCCGTGGAGCGGCTCGGGATCCGAAGCACGATCTCCCTGATTGTCGGGTTCCCCGAAGAGACTTGGGAGGACGTGCGGCATTCGATGCGTATGTTCATGCACTCGACCCGATGCCCGAAATCCTATTCCGCAATTGAATGTTCTGGCCCCTTTGGCTGCGACTCCGCTTTACTCAAAGCACAAAGACGAACTCATCCTGGAAGATCTCTGCTCAGCCATGTCGCATCAGGGCCGCCTGCAGAGCGAAGCGGATTTGGTGCTGGTGCGGAAACACCCTGATATCTTTCCGAATTTTTATCTGGTGCCCGTGCCCGATCTGGACCGCGACGGTGTTCTCGAACTGCGGGAGATTTCTTTGCTGGCAGTGGGGCACTTTCGCTGGCTGCTGGCAGCACTCGACCAGACGACAACCGGCATGCTGGACTTCTTTCTGCAGTGGCGTGCCTTCCGGTTGCAGTTGAGGCCTGGGTTTCGGGGCCCCGAGCTTCGGCAATATTATCGCACCAGCGAGTTTCGAGCTGATTTTGTGGGTTTCGTGCGTGCTCATCAGGCAGGCCAAAACGCCATGGTGCGTGCCTTATTGGATTGCGAGAGTGCGTTGCGTCACAGGGGAGCCACCGGCTCCGCTGCCCGACCTGCGGGAGATCTCTTGACGAAAGACTCGCAACTATCAGGCAGCGATATTCCTGTCAGAACCAGCCGCGCCGAGGTAATTGAACTCTCGTGTGACATCCAGCGCATTGTGGATGCGCTGAAGGCTTGCCGCGAACCGGAATGGGTCTGCGGGCCTCACTTTTACATTACCCGCGAAACGGATTGCGGCATTGAGCGCCTAGCTCGGATTTCCGATTCGATGGCCTCGCTGTTGCGCGCGTGCGACGGCCGGCGGAACGTTTCTCAGATCTTGCGTAAGATCTCGGGTGAACTTCCCGAGATTGCAAAACCGCTGCGCGCGTACGTCGCCTTCAAACTGCTTGAGGGCGCGCACAGCCAAGGGTATCTGCAGGTATACCGCGAAAAGGCATCGTCCGCCAGGAGGGCGCAACTTGTGGCTGTGGTGGGAAAGACGCCCAACCCGGCTGCGCGCACCAAGTCGCGCGTCCACGCCGCGCGCGTCAGGTAGCTTGCCCGAGTCGCTTCGCCTCGGATTTCAAAGCGAGATTCCGATCAGCCAATGCAGGTAACTCTCAAAGCGACGGAATCACGGATAAGTGGGATTAGGGCTGGCCGGAGCCTAGAGTGACGATTTTCTGTTCCAAGTAACCGCTGACTTTGCGCGTCCCTTCTGCGATCTGCAACTTGCGCTGCCAGGTTCCGAAGTTCGTTTTGCGCATCGTGATGGTGTGCTCGCCGGGTACTGTCGCCAAAGAGAGCGGGGTTTTTCCTACGACCTGGCCATCGAGATAAACGTCGGCTCCTGTCGGATTGGACCAGAACTCGAGGGTAGCCACCTGAACCGGAGGAGCCGCAGGCGCAGTTGGTGCGGCCACAGCCGGTTCCGGGCTGGCGAGAGACTTGACGGGCACGTCGCAGTTCACGTAGTAAACCGGCAGAGAGGTCTTCAGCGGGACCTGGGATGCGGTCGCCTGGCGGGAATCCGCGCGAATGTCAGCCAACACGCGATCGAGAAGTTTTTCCTTGGTGTGCATCCAGCCCGATATGTCTTTCAGACTAAGTTGAGAGACCGTGCCGCCCTGCTCGTTGTAGGCATGAACAAATAGTGCACTTGATGTGTCCGCACGTAACAGGTTCAGGGTCGTAGTGTTCGCCTCTGCCGGCTGGCTCAATGTGTAATGCCACATCTCTCCGTAAATCGCGCTGAGCGAACTATTTTCTGAAATAGGTGCCGCGTTTACATATTTCAGAACTGACGGAAGCAGCCCCGTAAAACTGTCCTGCTGGGTGGAGAACACCACCACATAGTTCCTGACCCGTGGGTCGGGGGATTGACCGAAACAAAGCCCTGGATATCGCTGCTGGGTTTTTCCGTTGCCGATAGAATGGACCACGAAGCCAGGGATGGCCGCAACTGGCTGTCCTCCCGCGATTACGGCGAAAGAGACATTCTTGGCGCAGTCGGCTGGAGTTGAAGCCGGCGATTGCCCAGAGCACAACACGCCTCCTATCAGGATCCCGGCTACTGTCACCAGTGTTCTCATTTGCCAAATCCCCATCTCATCGCGGTGTGGGCCTCCACCGTTGATTTTCAGGTCCGACCGGAATCCTTTCCTCACGGCTTCGCCCTACTGCGTCAAGCGCAAGAGAATCTTGGACGCGATGGTTTGGAAAGCGGTATTCAGGTTGGCGGTGCAAGTCGGTGAAGGACAGCTTGGTACATACAAAAACAATCCTGCTGGCTGACTTGGATTGTAAGTTGCCGGGTATGCTGGATCGTTTGCGATTTGTGCCAGGAAAGCCTGGGTGGTTGGAGTCACGCCACTCCCCAACCCAATAACGTAGATATACGTGGGGATGGGAGCTTCAGTGCGCAACGCAGTGGCGGTTACGAGGGCGCGGTACTGCGCTTCCGCGGTAACGCTAGACTGTAGAAATGACTCCTGCTTCTTATTGGCCTGAGAGTAAAACGTAGTTACATATTTCCCCGTGGCGTCCTTACAGTAGTGAGGGGTGTTGTCGTACGGTAAGGCCCCTTTAGACGCGCCACTTGTGCTGACGGTGCCCCAGTCCGTCCCACTCGCAGGATCGAAGAAATCCGGAGTAGTAGAAGTATCGTTTGATGCTACGTCGTATCCTCCATAATTGATAAGGGTTGCGGCCGGGCAGTTAAACGTGTCCTGAATTGTATTCATTAAACCGTCTGTAAAATACACTACAACCTTCGTGACGTTCTGTCCCGGTTGGGGAAGCACGGTATCATTTTGCTGCTGGGCAAGCGAAAGGGGTGGTCCCACAGTGTTACTTGGATTTGCATTCGTACCCGCGCCCGTGCCAAACGTGCCTCCGCTGAAGTTCAGGGCTTTAACGGCGTTTGTAATCGGCGTTATGAAGTTGTTGCTCATGGCAAAATTGACCGTCGCATTGGAAGCGAAGCTGATCATCGCCACTTCGTCGCTAGTATTATTAAAGTCATCGACAAAGTTTGGAACCGCAGATTGCAGAGCAGCCCCCCCTTTATCATGATTATTGTCCATTGAGCCCGAGCGGTCTAACGCCAGTGACATTACCAGTTTGCCCCGTGTTGCTATGGCGGTGTCGTTTACGTTCACGGTTGCATATGTCGGTATGTACCGCATGAAGATCGTGTTGACCGTGGCGGTGGCAGTCACCTTAACCTGCAGGTCACCGTAGGCGTCGGTAGGGAATGTAATGGTTGGGGTAGGCGGGTTAGACCCGAAGTTCGCCTTAAATATATCGGTGGCAAGGCTGCTCGCCGTCGCCTGCCCTTGCGAAAGGTTCTTCATGCCCGTAAGACAGGCAGCGTCCACCGCCATCGATAACTTAGCTTTCGTAACATAAAGAAGCCCCGCGTCAATCGCCAACCCTGAGAACAGTATGAGCACCGGCAACACGACGGCCAGCATAATCAGGATTTGCCCGTGTTCGTTGTCTACAAACCTGTTATGGCGCATACACACCCTCGCTAGTAATAAGCCACGCTATATAGCTGGCCGGGTACAACGCCGCTGCCCAAGAAATTGGCTATGGGTGTAATGGTGCTGTACGAGTAAAATACTTCAGTGACGTAAAGACTTTGATTCAGCTGTAAGGCAAGGGCCGCATTGGCGGGAAGAATGGCGTTCGAGCTTTTGCAACTCCCCTGGCCTTTGAGGCAACCGACGTTACTGCTTGCTGCAATTGCACACTGAGAAGCCTGAGCTGTAACTTGAAGGTTGGTGGCGCCGCCACTGCAGGGATTGTTCGTACAAGTGACGGCGGTGACAATGACGCAGCCCTTCGTGCTCATACTCAGATCTTTGCCCGCATACGTGGCTATCGCTGTTACTGTATTCGCAGGACTGACGCCACGCGAAGCCATGCTGGAGCCTTCGCCAGCCAGATTCTTCATTACTTCAACGTCGTAAACAGCTCGACTGAAATCTATGATTCCGAAGACAAAGACGCACAACATGATCAGGACTAAGGATAGCTCTACGAGCGTCTGGCCAGACTCTTCGGTATGGATCGTCATAAGGCCGCCTCTAGCTTTGAGCTGGTGGGAAAGGTTCATTGTTAAACGCCACACTTACGGTGAAGGTGTACTTGCCGCCGGTAAAGAACTTTGCTATCGGGGCGGTGACGAAATTGTAGGTGTAAGTTACGGTAATGGTTATGATGTCACCCGGCCCGCCGGCCTGATTAGGGCACCCGCCGCCGTTGGCGGTACAGCTTATATTGATGTCGTTGCTGTTAGCGCTGTTAAGGAGGCCATTAGAGGCTGTCTGGAGGGTTTGGACAATTGAATTGTATCGACTGAGCTTACAGTTCCCGCTACTATTCGTTACGCATTGCCCTGTGATAGCATATCGCCCCGCTTGCCGGACCGCATTCTGGAGGGTCAATTTCGTATAGAACAAATACGCAAAGTCCATGGTTCCCAGTATGAGTAGTAGAAAAAGCGATAATGATATGGCGAACTCCACGAGTGTCGCGCCGGAATCTCTTGCTTTTGCCATATTGTGTCCCTTCGCGTTGAATCCGCAGGCGCGTACCAATCTCACCTGCTTTGTAGTCTTCTTTCCTCCGGCAAGCGTTGGCTCTTCGCGTCAGCTTGGTAGCGAAGCCGTCCCTTACTCTTTGAGCGCTAGCTCGTCTCCGACCGAGGTCGAGGTCCGGGTGATCACCCCGGTTGGCAACTCCAGGACGAACTGCGCCTTCCAATGAATTCCAGTCACTCGGTAAGGGGCCAGCGCGGGCCGCAAATGGACCACTTTCCAGTTGCGATCAACAAAGACCACATCTATCGGGAACCGCATTGCCACCGTATGTACAGCCTGGGACGGGATAATCAGCAGCCCGGCTCCTGGTTCGAGACCGGACTTGCCTAACAACCCGACCATCCGGCTCCAACTGGTTTCGGCGACAGCAATCCTTTCGCCCAGCAAGGCGTTCCGGGTCGTGTTAACAACCGCAACCGTCTCCATTTCCAAGGCGCTTCTAGAGCTTCGTACCGATGCGCTTGGCAGCCGACATGCGCTTGCGCCTGCCGATTATGATCGCCAAAAGGATTACGGCGACTACCCCGGCGATAACCCGAATCATCAAAATATTGTCCATAACTCACAGCCTCCAGTCGTTTTATCGAGCAGTTTGGTCCAGGCCCTGCATGAGCGTGATCGCAGCCGGGCCAAGAAGTACTACAAAAATCGCGGGAAAAATAAAGAACACCAACGGAAAGACCAGCTTGATCGTCGTCTTGGCAGCGTTCTCTTCGGCCGTTAGCAGCCGTTTGGTCCGCAGAGAATCGGCAAACTGCCCCAACGCTCGGGCTATGGGTGTTCCAAGTTTTTCTGTTTGCGCCAGCATGGCCACAAACTGCCGCACGGTGTCCAGGTCAACCCGGTTCGCCATGCTCCGCCAAGCTTCGAGTCGCGGCTTGCCGGCCCGCTGCTCCCGGCTGATGATGAGGAGTTCTTCACTCAACTCCGGAGAGACAAGTTCTATTTCTTCGGCCACCCGCAGCACAGCCTGGTCCATCCCCAAGCCTGCTTCCATGCAGATCACAAGCAGGTCCATGGCATCCGGCAGTGCCATGCTCGAGGTTCGTCTTTCGCTTGTTGATGGCGTAGAGCAGGAAGAGATCCGGAGCGAAGAAGCCAAGCCCGGCCAACACCATACCGAAAATAAGCAAGTTCTCCGCGCCGGTAAACGTAGCCAGCAGAACTCCTACAACCGGAGCCAGCAACTTGGTGCTGAGATACGTTTCGACGTCTTCAGGCCGACGATACCCGGCAATAGTAAGCCGGTACGCCAGCTCTTCGTCATTTGAGCGGAGCCAATTGCGCAGGGGGGAAAGCGGAGTGGAAATAAGAGACAGCAGATCTCCGACCCGGTACTTGAGGGGAACTTTGGCGTCATTCCCAGGCAGAACTCCCAGTTCCACGAGCCGGGTTTCGGCCGGCGAACGCTCTCCCAACACCATAAAGATGACGAGGGCACTGGCTGCGAACAGCCCGATGGCCACGAAAACCGCCAGTAGCAACGCACTCATATCAGTACTTGACCCGCACAATCCGCCGAATCAGAAAGAACCCGATCGTCATGCCGATCAGGGTCGCATAGATCATCTTTCGGCCAATTTCGTTCTCGAACAGGGGGTCTCCGTAGCCCGGCTTAACGAAATTCAGAACAATGAAGCAGACAAACGGAAGCGCAATGAGAATAGCTCCCGTCATCCGGCCCTGGGCCGTGTAGACCCTCACCTTTTGCCGCAAGTGAATGCGGGAGCGCAGCACGGCCGCTGTCTTGTCCAGCAACTCGGCGAGGTTTCCTCCAGTTTCCTTTTGCACCAGGATGGCCGATATCAGAAACTGCAAGTCCTGCACGGGAAACCTTCGACTAAAGTTCAGCATCGCCTCGCGAAATGGCAGACCAAAATTCAGTTCATCGGCGGTACGGCGAAACTCCGGTCCGAGGGGATCCGCCATTTCTTCGCCGACCGTCACCAGTGCACTCGGCAGCGCATGGCCGGCGCGCAACGCTCGAGAGATCAAGTCGATGGCTTCAGGTAGTTGCGCATTAAATTGGCGGAAGCGGGCTGCACGCTTGTAGGCGACCCAGATCGACGGAAGGAAGCCGAACGCGACTCCCGGAATCCATCCTATGAAGCCCACCGGTATCCACCAGTTGCCGATGGTCGCGCCCACCACCACCAGACATGCCGAATAAAAGAAAAAGCGGCCGACCGTCCAAGGGAGCTTCGCTTGCTGGAGCAGCAATTGCAGCTTGGGAGCCAGCTTGTTTTCACGAAGGAAGCGGTCGAGGCTGGGGATGCTGCTGAACGTAACCTGCCTCACGATCCCTTCTTCGCGATCCTCGTTCTTGATGTGGCTCTCCAAGCCGTGGAGGCGCGCGCGAATCCGCTTGTCCTCTTCCGACGGTTCCGTGAAATAGGCAACCGTGGCGAACACCGCCACAAGAAGAATCAGAAACACGGAAATCATGGACATAGATTCGCTCCGCTCTACACCTCGAATGAATGTTCGAAGACACTCGGGGACAGAACAATGCCTGACGTTTTCAGCCGCTCCGCAAACTTGGGTGATACTCCGGTGGCTCTGAACCGCCCCAGAACATGGCCGCCGGAGTCGATTCCTATCTTGTCGAAGACGAAAATGTCCTGCATGGCGACCACGTCCCCGGTCATGCCGGTAATTTCCGTCACGTGCGTTATGCGGCGCGTGCCGTCGCTCAGGCGGGCAATCTGCACCACAATGGCAACCGCCGACGCAATCTGCTGGCGAAGCGCCCGGTCGGGAAGATTCAGGTTGGCCATCAACGCCATGGTTTCCAGACGGGCCACCGCATCGCGCGGGCTGTTGGCGTGAATCGTGGTCAGCGATCCATCATGTCCCGTGTTCATGGCCTGCAGCATGTCCAGGGCTTCCTCGCCACGTACCTCGCCAACGATGATCCGGTCCGGCCTCATGCGCAATGCGTTGATGACCAGCTCGCGCTGCCGCACGGCGCCGCTTCCTTCCACGTTAGGCGGCCGGCACTCCAGGCGAACAATGTGTTCCTGCTGCAACTGAAGTTCGGCGGAGTCTTCGATGGTGACGACGCGTTCGGCGTCCCCAATGTAGCCGCTCATCACATTCAGCAGCGTCGTCTTGCCGGCGCCGGTACCGCCGGAGATGACAATATTGAGCTTCGCCCGCACCGCTCCCTTCAAGACCTCGAAAATCGGGGCGGTAACGGTACGATTGGCGAGCAGTTGCTCGGTGCCAATTGGGATCCTTCCGAAGCGGCGGATCGAGAGGATCGGGACCATCCACCGCCAGCGGCGGAATGATGACGTTAACGCGCGAGCCGTCGGGCAGGCGCGCGTCGCACATGGGAGACGATTCATCCACGCGCCGTCCCACCTTGGAGACGATCTTGTCGATAATGTGGCTGAGATGGGCTTCGTCCTTAAACACCACATTGGTCTTTTCCAGTATGCCGCCACGCTCGACATACACCTTGCGGTGGGTGTTGACCAGGATGTCGTTGATCGGTGGCGTCTTGAAGCAACGGTTCGAGTGGCCCCAGCCCGAAGACTTCGTGCAGCACCTCGCGTGACAGGCGGTCCCGCTCCATGGTGCTGAGGGGCGTGTCCAGCTTCACGATCAGTTGCTGAATCACCTCCTGGACCTGCTGGCGCGCCTTCGAGTCTTCCAGGGACGTGAGCTTTTCCAGATCGATCAGGTTGAGCAACTCGCGATGAAGCGTGGTCTTCAGTTCCTGATACACCCGGGGCGAGATACCAATGCTGCGTGGTGAAGTCCAGGCGCTGGCGCCCCGCGCATCGGGAGCAAACGATTTTTGTACGGTAGCCATTACTTATCCCTTAAGTTTCACAATCCGAATCTGCCCAGCCATCCGTGCGAACCATTGGTCGGCTGCACAACCGCTCCTTCAACTCCGACCAATAGGTCGGCCCAATAATCGAAGGCCACGGGGATATCCGCCTTACGACCCGACTCAAGCGGAATCCCTGAGTTGATCGCATTTATGATCAAGCCGTAATTGTTGGGGACCTTCACGGCAATCTTCCGATGCAGGGCTGTCTTCGATTTCTTGTTCGGTCAGGGTGCTTCGTCTTGAATAGCGATTCAGCACGATATCAATGCTGTCTTCGGGGTAATGCAGGCCGGTCAGGTACTCGATCGACCGGAGTGCGTTGCGAATGGCCGGCAGCTCTGGCGTAATGACGATCGCCAGGCGGTCCGACTGCCGGATGGCAGCGCAGGTGTCCTCGGTCAGGCCCGGCGGAGCATCAATGATGATGAACTGGTAGTTTTCCGTGAGGAAGGCCAGCGTGTGCTCGATGGCCTCCGGGGAAGCGTGCGGAAATGCATGGAAGGCTTCGGGAGAATCCAGCACATCCAGTCCGCTCGCGTGCTGCGACAGAAAGCCCTGGAGCAAATCTGCGTCCAATCGGTCGGTGTTGTGGACTAACTCGTAGAAGCTGTACTGATGGCGGCCCAAGCCAAGATACAGCGAGGCATCACCCAGTGTGGGATGCTCATCCACCAGCAAGCATTTCTTCTGATGCCGCTGGACCAGGTTTAACGCCAGGTGCAAGGCCAGCGAAGTGACCCCCGTCCCGCCTTTGGCGCCCATCAGGGTAACCACACGGCCTTTCTTCACCTGCAACTTGCTTTGGCGCCGTGCCTCGACATGCTGCCAGCGCATCCAGTACACGGTCCAGCCTGAAACGGCTTCAGAAGATACTCCGAACATCCGGAACGCATGGCGCCGATGATGCGCTCCGGATTCGGGATCGCTGGAGGCGGCGAAAATGGTCACGCCACTATTGCACCCGTCACGGATCCGCTCGGCGATCCGGCCGCCCTCCTCCACATCGTCGTCGAGGTTGATCACGCAAACGCGATGCTGAAACGGCTCCAATATCCTCATAACTTCGCGGGCGGTGATATGGTCGGTCGACGTTGTCCACCACGTAAGCACCAGGCGTTTGGGCGACGTGGACGCTCAGGCTCTCCCGCGAGCCAGGGTCCATGCCTATGCAAAGGATGCCGATGCGCAGTTCGGAACTGCGCGAACCTCTCATCACTACCTTGTCTTCTGTCGTTATAGTCATTTTGAGACCCCCGGATTCTTGCCAGGATTTGGCACAGATGGGTTCGGCAGACCTCGATCGAATGAATCCTTGTTGAGGTTTTGCACCGGCATGTTCACCTGCGGCGGTTGACCGGGTACCGGCCCCGACACCGGGTCCACGATGGTTGGTGTGACCAGCACGATCAATTCGCTGTTGGTCCGATTGATATTCCTTGACTTGAAGAGTTCTCCCAGGATCGGGATGTCGCCGATTCCCGGGACTTTGCTGAGTTGCACCGTCGTGCGTTGGTCCAGCAGTCCGGCGATTCCGAAACTCTGGCCATCCTTGAGTTCGATCTCGGTTTCCGCGCGCCGGGTTTGAATGGCTGGCATCGTGAAACCGGAAATCGTGATCGCATTCGTGTAATCGAGAGAGCTTACCTCTGGAGCAACCTTGAGCCGAATCGTGCCGTCATCCTGGATGGTCCCGACGAACTCCAGCTTCACTCCGTAGGGTTTGAAAACGATGGTGACGGTTCCGAAACCTACCCGCTACCGGTGTTCTGCACCACCGGGTAAGGAAACTCACCACCCGCCAGGAAGTGCGCGGGTTGGCCGCTGATGGCCATCAAGTTGGGTTCAGCCAGGATCTGCAGTACTTGATTCTGCTGCAGGAGCTTGATGGTGGCGCCAAGGTTAATGTCGGGGCGGAACAGGAAGATATTCAAGAGATCGGACAGGTTGAATTGCGTGAAGCGCTCGATGAGGCTCCCCGAAGTCTGGTTTTGAGAATTGAGGGAGGTGGGGCCAAATTGCTGCGTGGATACCGTACCGATCGTGTTGGTGGCGCCGGTGCTGAAGAGATTGACACCAAAAGCGGACAGCTTGCCGCGGTCGGCCTCGGCAAAGCGCACCTTCAGCATCACCTGTTTCAGACGTGGTGGCTGGGCGATTTGCAGTCCATTGACCACATCCTTGGAATAGTTCGAAGCCATTTTCAGCATCTGGTCCGCGATCCGCGGTCGAGGGCACGACACCAACCAGCATCACCTTGTCTTCCTGCGATTGCACTTCGACGCCACTATTCGGAAATGATTGGTCCAGTGTGTTGCGCAAAGGGTTGACATCCAGATCTGCGAACACATCCAGCATGCGGTTCTTCCCGTTTCCTCCCACAGCATCAGGCTGCTGCCGCCTGGCTGCTTGGCGGTAACCACCAACTCCTGAGGCGAGGTCAAGACCGATTCGATAACGGCGGGATTTCCGGTAAGAATGCGCTTCACTCGTGAAGCAGTGCGGATCAGCATTGAATGGCCGACCACAACATGCAAGGTCTCAGGACCCAGCTCACCCTCTTGACTTGCCGCTCCCGGGGATTGCTGAGCTGAACCCGGAGCTTGTGCCGCACCTGTTCGCGGGGCGGACGGCTGGTCTGCAGCAGCTACCACCGTGGCCAAACCAAGCGCCACGCCGACCAGCCATGCCATTTGCCAAGGCGACTTTTTCTTGTTTAGATTCCACGGGAAACTCCCTCTGTTGCTGCTAGAACTTAACGACACCCTTCTTGGTGCCATCGTATGTTTCGACCTCATAAACGCTTGCCATTTTGGGTGCCGCTTTCTTTGGCGCGGCGGACGCTGTCTTGGGCGCATTACTTTGCAGGTCCTTCAGCTCCACCGGATGGCGCTGCGCCTGGTCTTGGTCGGAGCCATTGCGCAGCACGAATTGCACCGTTCCCTGGTTGCTTGCCAGCACCAACTTCTCGGCGTCATCCGGTGACAGCAACACGGTTACTTCCTTCACGTTCTGCGGTTTGCCCGAGGGGTCTGGTTGCAATTTTTCTCCGGTGCTCAAGACCTCGACGTTTTGCAGCACCGTCGCCGTGAGCCGAGTCCTTGCCGTTTTCCGGACGGAAGGTCACCAGCGCGTCCACGTGACAACCCGGGAACAAGAAACCAGAGACATTGTTCACTTCGTTGGTTTGTATCGCGACGGCGCGCATTCCATCTGGAATCTTCGCGGTCAGACCGACGCTGGCGCCGGGCGCCGCCAGCAATTGTTCGCGAATTGGCTCCTGGGCGGCGATGGGATACAGGACGATCCTGCCCACCAGCGTTTTCTCGGCTTGTTTATGGCCCCTGACAGGGGAACATTCACCGGCCAATCCGCCAGCGTTAAGTCTTCAACCGCGAGCGGTTTCCCCGGCTTCCAACGGCCTGGAAGCGGCCACAATCTTGATTGGTTGCGTGGCCAGCGCGTATTGCCGCTTGATACGGGTGTAGAGAAAGAACGTCACTACCAGTGAGACCACCAGCGCCATTAATAGAGCGAAACCCAGCCGACGATTCTTCGTAAGTCACCTCCACCAGTTCGTCAGGAACGCATACAGCGTTCCTGTCGCTATAGCCAAACCGTACGGCATCCGTAGCGCGGAAGGATTGTCCAGATTCAATTCCGGATGAGCTTTCAAGCCACTAAAGGAATGAAACATCAGCACGGAGCCAACATTCCTGAGGGTTGCACCGAAGCGGCGGCGAAATAATGCATAAATGATAGCCAACACGCCACCTGAAATCGCGGTTGCGAGAAGCACCACAACGGCGTCTGACGGGCCAACCAGACTTCCCACAGCAGCCAGCAGCTTCACGTCGCCCGCCCCCATAGCGCGTACCAGGTGAAACAGAAACACGATGCCGCCCGCAAGCAGGCAGCCCCCAGAGCGCTGCCTAGTCCCCGCCACCCATAAAAGAAGCAGCGCAGTACAATCCCCATTGCGATCCCGGAGTAAGTCAGCCAGTTAGGGATACGGTGCTGCCGTACATCCACGACAGCGGCAGCTACCGCAACCGCCAGCGCGTCAAAACCGAGAACTAAGTGTGGGTTCATTGCATCCCCAACCAACCAAAAAGTGAAGCAAGCTATGAGCCATGGACCCGTGGTCGTTCACGATCGCTCGCCGCTGGCCATCTGCCTTCATAGCCTGCTTCCTGACAGTCAAACCAGCGATCATTGAAGGTTGCCGCTGATTGTGGCGAACTCGGTGTTGATCTTCGTAGCCAGGGATTGCATCGCGGCAACGCACGCCACAGCGATCAGGGCAGCAATCAACGCGTATTCGATCAGGTCCTGGCCCGACTCTTCTTCGTGGAGCTTCCTTAAGACGTTGACCAGATTCATCTAAGACTCCTTTCCAAGGGTTAGAGCTGCGGGTGCTGCTTTTGTGAGCTCGTCAAAACCAAACCACGCCCGGCTTGACCGCACCCTGTTCCGGAGGAAACCAAAAAGGAAGCAAGCTAAAGGATTTGCCATCGGCTTCTTCGTGGCCCCGCTCGGCTAACGGTTCGTTCTTTAGCTTCACCCTTTGCTGTTGACAGCCGGATATATTCCCTTTCCTCTGTCTCCATAGCTTGCTCCCAAAGGGCAGATCGTCTGTTATGGCAGCGCGGCGCTAACCTTGCCGAACTCCGTGTTAATTGCAGTCGCGAGGGTTTTCATTGAGGCAACGCACGCTACAGCAATCAGGGCAGCAATCAGCGCGTATTCGATCAGATCCTGACCCGATTCTTCCTTGTGCAGCTTCTTCAACATGTCGATCATTTGAAGCGCTCCTTATTTCCTTGATTTACTTACCGCCCATTTGCACCAGCTGCTCGCAGTTTTCTTCGCGAACTACCGTAAGTTCGGAGATGACAACGGGCGTCTGATGCTGGACGGCATCTTTAAGCATTGCAATAGAGCTGCCACTCTACGAATAAGCCGGCGATCGGAAACTCATGATCGCGAATGTCTAGCCTTATCAAACAACTACAAGACCAATAGGTAAGCAATCGCGGAAAAGAGAAAGTGACCCGGGCTCAGATGACTCCGCAAGTGTCAGTGGTCTATAAGACCCGCGGCTCATTAGGTGCAAAGCTCTGCACATTCTTCAGTAGCGGCACAGGGCAGTGCTGTCATCCTAGTTTCTGTTGGTATGACAGGGAACCGCGCAAGAACAGAGAATGCCCGGGGATAGGTATGACCCTCGACCTACTCGGAGCCTAACGGGGATACGCAAACTCAACGAGAACTGAAGCAGGCTGCCAGCTCAATTACGAGGAGTCAACATCATGAGGGACATTTCATCGCCGGGAAATTACTCGGTCTGACTCGTTGTCAGGAATTGTTCGATGTCGTCACTCGAGATCCGCTACAGGAATCGCAATGGGCAGAAAGGGTTCCGAATTTTCAGCATGAGTGCTGGCCATTGAGCGCATGGCGATGACCTGTGCTGTAGCGGCCACTACCAGGCCGCCAAACACGTCTATAACATAATGCCAGCCTGTGGTTACCGTCGAAATGCAGATTGCCGTGCAGAGAACGACAAGCACTGGACGAGCTTTCCGAAAGTGCCACAGCGCAACCGTCGCCAAAACGGCTAGCGCGGCATGAAACGACGGGAAACAGACGATGCCGCAATCCTTGCAGTTCACTACCACTTGATGCGATTTCAGCTCCAGCAAACAGACCTGAGCTGCAGCTTGAGTGCTCGCAGGTTCAAAGCCGTAAACCACCCATGGACCAATTGCGGGCGCCACCGCAAAAATTGCATCCGTTATCAGGAGGGCAATGATGACGGATAGCAGATATCGCTGCGAGCGTTCCACCCGACCTGCCATTACCGGGAGGATCAGGGCGGCAAGCGCGAACAGGTTGAGAAGGTTGTAGGAGAATACGAGCGCCTTGCGCAGCGCTGGCAAGTGCGCAACTTGCCGGACGATTGTGGCGATAGAGACGTGCATGGCGCCGTCGACTTGAGCAAAACTCGCGTCCATTAGCGGGGCTGACGTCCGGGCGGCGATCATCGTTAGTGCAGTGAGCACGGTCACGGCCACCAATGCCCATATCGCCAGAGTGCTGATTTCCCCCAGTCGCGAGTAGCCCCTTGCGCGCGTGGAACGAAAGCGTCGGCGGCAATATAGACTCACTACAAGAAGGACTAACAGCCCCGGCATAAGAGCCAGTAGTCCCGGCAATAGCCGCTGGGAAGAACTGCTGAGGTGAACCAGGCGCGCCAGCACTAAATCAGCGACTGCGACCGCGGCCAGAAGGGATCCTACCAACAAGTTAAAGTTCATGACTCTGCCTCTCCGCGAGGCTCATCATTGATCTCCCGCACGCGGATCGACTTCCTGGCATTGCGCCTCCGTGGCAAACCTGCTTGGTCCATTTTGTTTATCAATGTGCGATAGCTGATGCCGAGTGTGTGGGCTGCTCGCTTGAGGCTGCCGTTATGGACGCCGAGAGCCTTCACGATCATCTCTCGTTCAACGTCCGCCACCGTTCGCTTAGTCGCCTCCCTTAAGAGGGTTTCGCCTGGTGTGATCATGCCTGGCACCACAGCATTTTCGGTGGTGCCGTTGAGTTCGCGGAGGACCGTGTCCCCGGGGCCCAGAACAACATAACGGCAAACGAAATTTTCCAGTTCCCTAATGTTGCCCGGCCATCCGTGATGGTGCATGCGCTCAATCAGCTTGTCCGGAAAGGGCCGGTCGGGAAGCCTGAAACTCCCGCTATACCGCTGCCGCAGATAGTTTGCAATGATCAACAAATCGTCCGGCCGTTTTCGCAGCGGCGGCACATCCAGCGTTACCACCGCCAACTGGTAGAAAAGGTCCCTCCGGAACCTGTTCTCATTGACCTCTTGCCGCAGATTGCGGGCCGTGGCGCCGATAAGTGCGAGCGTTTGTCCAGAGAGTCGAGCGACCACTGTCTCTACAGTCTTGCCGGTCCAGAAGCAATTGGAGCAGTTGCAATTGCCTGGATGAGGACAATTCTCCTACTTCCTCCAGGAATAGAGTCCCAACTTGAGTCAAACGCGGTTGCACCGAAAAAGTGCCCCCGTTTAATTTGTGTCCATCATCCACCAATGTGGATGCAAAGGAGTCCAATAAAGTGGGGTTTTTGCTGGCACAGGTCACTTTGACGTAAGCACCCACCCTCCCTGTGGAATTATTGTGTATGAACTTGGATAGGAGGCTCTTTCCGGTACCACTTTCGCCTTGCAAGACTATTGGTAGATTCGTGCTGAGCAGGCGCCTCAGCCTTCTCCTTCAGATCGAGCATCAGACAAGACTTACCGAAGATTACAGCGTCCGGAGGCAGATCGGTGAGTAGGTTATCGTCCATATAGATTCTGCTTATCCGAGATCATCGTTGGTAAAGTGCAACCAAAAGGCCAAAGCGGCTTCGCTTGACGAGAGGCTAGCAATAATCACAATTCTCGAGTATTACCGGCGATGTTTGCTGACTCTTGGGAGTGAAATACATTTCACCTTATGAGACATCGGGATGGGAGCTGAGAGGACTGATCCAGAAGCCCGTTACGGGAAAGGGTAGCGTTTTTGAGAACAAATGGATTGATCTCGCGATGTGGCGTGTGTAATATAAGTGTAACTGAATTGCACTTCGTCTGTTTGCAGTTTCCGTTGTTCCCTCGGTGGCGAGGTTGGAGTCAGATAGTTTGTTAGCTGTGAAAGCGGTTGACAGTAATTGCTTCAGAGCGGAACTACAATCACTATGGCCGAACACCTTAAGGACCCTCTTCCCCTAATATCCCAATTGGCCGAATTCCCAGCCAGGCGGCGCGTTGCAGCCGCGTCTTCCCAATCCGTGATGGTGATTGACAACGACCGGCGTATGCTGCGCTACATACGCACGATCCTGGAGGGCGGTCAATATGAGGTAATCACGTGCGAATCCGCTGAGCACGCCCTGGAATGCATGCGTAATGGTATGCATCCTGACCTTGTGCTGGCGTCCAGCAGCCTGGCTGACATGCAGAGCATTGAATTGCTGGTGCGCGTTCGCAAGGAGCATCCCCGCGCTAGCGTGGTGCTGATGGCCCACCTGAGCGAATACGGCGACTTGTTGTCCGCTGTCCGCGAAGGTGCTCGTGACATCCTACTCAAGCCGTTTGAGGTAGAGGACCTCCTGCAGCTTGTAAGCCGGCTGTCGCCCGTTGAAAGTTCCGAAACGGAAAGCTCTGCTACAAGAATCCCCATCGGACCAAAGTCCTGTTTCGTCTTTGCAAGTCAAGCGATGCGCGAACTTCAGGAGCACGCCTCCCTGGTAGCGCGTGTCAACCTGCCGATTTTGATTCTGGGCGAAAGTGGAACTGGGAAGGAAATCCTGGCCCGCTATATCCATAGCCTGTCTCCCCAGGCCAACCGGCCTTTCTTAAAGGTGAATTGTGCGGCGGTGCCTTCGGAGTTGCTGGAGAGCGAGCTTTTCGGGTATGAGCCGGGCGCCTTCACGGGCGCGTCTCGCTCCAAGCCGGGGAAGTTTCGCCAGTGCGACAGCGGCACCATGTTCCTGGACGAGATCGGCGAGATGCATCCAAGTTTGCAGGCGAAGCTGCTACAGGTCTTGCAGGATGGCAGCTTCGCGCCGCTTGGGGGCCGGGCTACGGAGAAAGTCAACGTACGAGTGCTGGCAGCTACCAATATTGACATCAAAGCCGCCATCGCCGACAAAACCTTCCGCGAGGATTTGTACTACCGTCTGAATGGATTCTGCCTCCGGCTGCCGCCGCTTCGGGAACGGAGGGACGACATACCGGTCCTGCTCGACTACTTCATGCGACATTGGAGTCACGAGCTCGGGCTCTCCGATGTGCAGCCCGTTCTTTCCTCCCGGCTGAGGAACGCTTGTATGCGATATGAGTGGCCCGGTAATCTGCGCGAGTTGGAAACCTTCGTCAAGCGGTATCTTGTGCTGGGCGATGAACAATTGATGATTGACGAACTAACCCAGGATGTCGCTCGTCCGCCGTCCAAAGTTACTACGATCAGCCCCGAGGCTATCTCGAGAGCTCTGAGCGCTTGCGGAGGACACAGGCACAAAGCGGCGAGAGCTCTGGGGATCAGTTACAAGGTCCTGTTAGATCGCTTACGCAAGATGGGAATGGACTCTGCCCAAAGTCCCCTGGCCGTGTCCTAGCTCACTTGCCCACGTTTTGTTAGGGTTCTTTCCCTCGTTGCTCTGGAGCAACTCCAGTCTTGACCTCGGCAGCGACCCCAACCCACTCCTCCTGGCTTAGAAGTGGTTACCAGGAGCACTAAGATGGCATAAATTTGGGTTACGGAGCTGTTACTTTCGTTCTATGGTTGGTTTGATTTTGCTTGACTGAGTGCCGTTTCGCCACCGAGCATCGGGGCGGATGACATTTCGTCGGCGTCACGGTCTGGCTCGCCCATTAGGGCTTCGACTCGGTTGGCTATCCTTCGGGCGACACCTCCGTGCTCTCCACCGCAACCTGGGAACTTTTCACTTTCCCTTTTGGTCAAGTCATTCAACTCGGAACTTTCACTTTAACTTACCATGCGTGGCGAACTGGTCGTAGTACACAGAACGGACGGTAGGGTTATCAAAGGACTCCTGGAATGGGATGCCGAAGAAGAACATCTCTTCCCATCTGCGCCCCTGCCTGAGGCTCTGCGTATCCGAACCGAGGATTCGGACGAATGCTCCCTGGTCGGCGCATCTCAAGCGAAAGCGGTGTTCTTCGTAAAGGGGCATGAGGGAGTCCTCGACCACGATGAGGTGAAGTTTTTTTCTGACATCGCCGCCACTGACTTGTGGATTCGGATTCGGTTCGCTGATGGGGAGGTGCTCGAAGGGGAAACGCGAAACGACGCCCGGCTCCTGTTCGACCCGGGAGTTTGGTTGCGGCCACTGGATAGAACCGGCAACAATATTCTAGTCTATGTCCCCAAGTCCTCTGTGGTCGAATTTCACGTGATGGGAGTCGCGATTCGTAGAGGGCGTGATGCTGTGATGGTGTCAGACGACCGGGCGCCCGTGAGCACAAAATAACTTGCGCCGGCAACCCGGACCGCTTCACAGAGGCCTCTTCCCCCATCGACTGAAGCGGGATAGCGTCGATGGTCTGGTTCTTGCCGGCAGCCTGCGCTGCCTTCCGATCAAGATTGCTACCGACCCTGTAGCTTATTCCGGAATTGCGACTCACACTAGCCCTGCATCCCGTTGCAGAGGAAGCGCAATGAACTGCCTGCGGTCTGGAGTGCGGGAAACCCGCACAAACATTGAGAAAAGAAATGGTAGGCACGAGGAGACTCGAACTCCTGACCTCTACCGTGTCAATGAATCAACAACAAGGATTTTCAACGGCTTACGGGAGACAGACGGCGTTGTAAGTCAGTGAAAGTCTGTACAAGCTTCACTTAAGTTGTGTCGCGAGTTGTGTCGCGCCAGAAACGAACGACACGAAGTTTGCGTGCTCGCAACAGCGACAGCGACCATCGCGTGCGCCGCCTCTCGAAACCTCATGAGGGAGCCATGATCCCACGCTAGTGAACAGCGAAGACCAGATCGTCGTGGTCGTCATAGTCTCCTGTGCTGCAGGAAGACACTGTCCCACCCTTGCGAAAGCTCGCCCGTACCGCCTGAAGGTGTCCCACCCCAAGCCGAAATGAGGCCGACAGGGTCTGGGAACCGGAGGCCTGTGGCAGGAGCGTAGCGATGTAGCTCCAATCGGGATTGTTTGCGTTGGTCGTGTAGTACAAGTCCAGTGCGTCCTGAGTGGGATCAGCGACCCAGACCGTGGCACTTACGCTCACAATTGTGCCTTGGCGCAAGGAGCCGGAAGCGGCCGTTACCGTCAATCGGTCTATCGATTCGTCGACATGGAAGGTGCCGGCGGTCCCGTCAGCACATGAATTGTGGATGGTGTTGGGTTGATTCAGCTCGGCACCGCCAAGCATGTGGTCTTTGCCCAAAAGCAGCGACGGCCCCGAGTCGCACCCTCTGCCCACCAGACCACACAACGGAGCCCCCAGGGTGGAGTCGTACAAGGCGAAGCCAGGCGTGGCCATCACCGACAGATTCAGAGTGGCGTCGTTGCCGAGCGGCACCGCTACCGTGCCACTACCATCGCTGAGATCCAGAATATCGGGCGGAGTTTCGCTGATCATGATGTTGTAGTTTGTGTTCGGATACGCATTAAAGGTCACATCGGATGATACTGCGCCGATGCCCGACTCCAATCCGTCATCATTGCAGGCCACAGGCGTTGGACTGGCAAGCGAGCCGGTGAACACGTAGATCAAAGTATCGTAGCGGCTGCCTTGGGTGCTTATCGTAACGGGTGTGCCGGTGCCCGTCAGCGTATACCAGACGCTGCGGAAGACACGGCCGTTGTATGGCGAACAGCCAGGTGTTGGGTCGCCTTGAGAGGGCTTCTCAGCGCCGGTGACGGGGTCCTCCTGGGGGTTGGTTTTGAAGTATCAACGAAGGCGTGGAACGGTAAAGTGATCGGTGTCCTGTTCGCATCAAACACATCGTTGGTGGCGGGGGGTGCGATCGGCAGAATCAAGCCGCCAGCCGTCAGCGTATTGCCGCTTGCATCTTGCACTACCGCGAGGAAATTGGGAGGTGAGAAGGAGGCGGGACTCAGGGCGTTGGAATTCGGGAAAATGTCGATATCTCGAAACTCCATAGGAAAGCCATCCACAACCAAGCTAAGATTGGCGCCTCCGGATGCGAACTGATAAAAATCCCAGCGTGTGGTGATGTTGTCCGCCAGAGTGACTGCCGTCGGCTCCAATGCCTCTGCCTCTTTCGTAGTAACCGTGCTGCAATAAGGGAACGTGCCGCCCTGCGGATCTTGGCCTTGGCAAACGACGTATGTCGGGTGGCCCAGAACGGTTCCAATCACGAGGGAACGCAGTGTCATGCCCGGTTGGCCAGTGAACTGGACTTGAAGAATTGTGTGCTTCGTCGATGCCGGGAAGTCTCCAAATTCCCAAAGCACTGGCGTAATCGTTACGTTGAACCGGCCGAGCGGCATCGTTCAGCATAACAATCCGCTTCGGGTATTTCGAAGGGGTTCGGCTGATTGGCGTCGCCGTTGTCCTTGTAACAACCGGGCGGGGGGCTGTTGTTACCGTCAAGTGGCGCAAGAAAGGGCGTTGCCGACGAAGGTATGCTGTGGCTGGGACACAGGCAGGAAGCGTCTTTCCCGGCACTCGTTGTCCCCATTTTGCGGGGAACCAAGATCCTTAACGCGGCTGGCGATTGCAGCGACGAAGAGCACAACAGAAAAACCGCAGCAAAATCAGGCTTTCCGAAGATTTAACAGGCCATGGATTTCTCCTCTGGGCGGGTTTGAGCAGCAGCAACCGACTACGGATCGTATGTCGAGCGGATTCATGAGCTGAACGAAGAGAAGCCGCAACGGTTGGTTCGCGCTCTGCCTTTACTGACTGATCATCGGACCCCTTCACCCGATGAGCGCGGTGAATATCACCTTCGTGCTTCGTAGGAATCAGAACCTGCTCGGCTTCGATCATCTGCCACACTCGCTGATGCACCTCGGGACTAATCAATATCTATTGAGACCTTTTGCGCCGTCAGAATAGCGGACGGCGAGGATTGACCGCTTCTCCGATAACGGTAAATTCCATTCGCTCCGAGCGATCAGATGGAACCGTGTCGAAACATCGCCAGTATGCACTCCGATTCCGATCTGGCACGTCGGCCGTCCAGCAGCGGCGCGCTTTCGGGAAACTTCATCCATGCTTTGTTGCATAGCGACCGCCGCCTGCACCGCCTTTACGATGATGCTGAGGATCGGCTTCCGGGCTGCCGAAAACCGCCAGGATCGAGTCGCCGAGGCGGAAAGTTGTCCACGGTTCCGTCGTGCCGGAAGATACGATCCACCAGCGCACCGAAGTATTCATTGAGCAGGGCTACGACATCGTCGGGACACATCTGCGAACTGGACGGGTCAAACCCCGGATATCGGCGCACAAAATGGAGACGATCCAGTGTTCTCCTCCCAGAATCAGGCGGCCCAGCCGGGCGCGTTGCATCAGGCGACAACGGACCTGGGGAGATGGTGAGCGCCTCTCCAGAATGTCGGCGTTCTGCTTCAGCGTAAGCCTCAGCTCATGGTTCGCAATTGCGAGAGCCAGTTGGTGTGCGAAGCAAGTTACAGTCTCCAGGTCCTCACGAGTGAAGGATGTTAAAGGCACGGATGAGTCAAGGCAAATCGCCCCTATGGACTGACTATTCACGACTAGAGGCGCGTACATCCCCATTTCTATCTTCGATTGTTTCTGGCTTAGGGTCAGATCATCCCCGCGCGTCCAAATCGAAGCCTGCTTGTTCTCCATCGCCTTTCGAACCGAGGTCATGCTGATTCTCGGCGTGGTGTTCTGCGGGCCATGGGCCCTGAGCAGGAGTTCGTCGTCGCATGCGTCGCGTACTGAATCGCGACACGCTCCGCCGTCGGCACCATGACCAGCAATTGTTCGGCCGCCTTCGGGAGCAGTGATTCATATTCACCCTGAGTTCCGAACTCCCATGCAAATTCGCTCAATCGTGTCAGCCGCTGCATTACTGGGAGCGGATTTCGCCACCATGGAAACATCCGCATCCAAGGATTTCTTGATCTCTACGGGGCGGTGAGCCACTTCGGGTTGCTTATCAAGGTCGGCCACCTCCGGACTGAAGGTGGTGAATAGCCTGGCCTGTCTGGAATCAAGCCCTTGCAGTTGCTTCAGAATGCCAGCGAGGGCGTTCTCGAAACCTGTGGTCGCCCGGGCGGCTTGTGGGTCACCAGTTTCCAGTACAGCCCGTAACAGAAGCAGCAGATCTACCGCAGTGGCCCCGATGGCGGCAGACATCTCAGCAGCAAGCTCGAAGACCCGCCGTGCGGCCGGGGAGCGGCTCACGACGCGTCCTGCCAATGGGCCGGCCGCAGACTGATCCATCTTCGAAGCGGAGGATTCCCGGATAGCCCGTCGAACGGAAGACAAATTCAAGGCGTACTCTTGCGCGATCTCACTGAGTCGGTCAGATTCTGCTCTAATCAGCGCGACCTCCTGGGAGTTCCTGAACCGACTCCCGTCCTTGGAGGCAATCACCTTCTCGACGGAGCAAATGCCATACAAAATGTGTTTGGGTTCGAGCGATGGCTCTCTGTTAGCCAGAGCTAAATCGCCTCCGATTTGCCATGCAAGTCGGACTGCTGGACAAGACCATCTCTGCCATCCGATTATGTTCGCACCTGAGCACAGCGACAGGCAATACAGCCAACACCAGCTGGCAACGTGTGGCATAATTTCCTTCCTGCCCACCGACACAAGTATGGCTGGCCAAGAACCCAAGTCGAACCAAGACGCGGCTGGAGAGGAACCTGGTTCTGAGGTTGACGTTTCCTTCCCCATGACCGGGGTCAGGGCGCAACTGAGTTCTCATCCCAGTGCTCGACCGCGATCCGGCACGACTTTGCCGTTGTTCGCTCCTGGCGAATTGCTGGCAAACCGCTTCCGCGTTGTCCGGTTCATCTCCAGGGGAGGGATGGGAGAAGTCTACGAAGGTGAAGACTTGGAGTTGGGAGGGGAGCCTGTTGCGATTAAGACAATCCTCTCCGCCATCGCCGATAACAAAGAGACCGTAGAGCAATTCAAGCGGGAAATTCAACTCGCGCGCAAAGTGACACACCCGAATGTATGTCGCATCTTTGACCTGGTGTACGACCCGCGCCCGTCGGCTCCCGTCGCCTTCCTGACCATGGAACTGCTTAGCGGGGAGACACTTTCTTCCTTGATCGAGAAGTCAGGAAATCTCCCATTAGAGCGCGCTTTACCTCTTGCCCGCCAGATGGCAGAAGGGCTCCATGCGGCGCATCAAGCCGGGGTCGTTCATCAGGATTTCAAGTCCGGTAACGTAATCGTCGTTCCCGGCGAAGATGGCAGCAAGCGACGCGCCGTAATTACTGACTTTGGGCTGGCGCACAATTTCCGGGAGGCACGGCGCTGTCGAGCAAGAGTGGGGGTACGCCGGCGTATATGGCGCCGGAGCAGATCGAGGGCAGACCTATCTCGGCAGCCACTGACGTGTACGCGTTCGGGATAGTTCTTTATGAGCTTCTCACCGGACACTGGCCCTACAACGCGCGTACACCGGAGGAATTGCGGCAGAGAAGTTGAACGAAGCCCCGGTTCTGCCTTCGAAATATGTTCCTGAGCTTACGCCTCGGGTGGAGCGCACGATTGTACGGTGCCTGGCCAAATCCCCTGAGGAACGTTTCCAGGATCCTCTCGAGGTGGTCCGGGCGCTGGAAACTTCAGGCTCTCCCTGGAAGTTATTGGTCACGGCAGCGATGGTCCTGGTCCTCTGGCCGGAGTCGCCATTTACAAATGGCGGGCATGGTCCTCTTCTAAACAGCCTGCGGTCGCGGTACTTGGTTTTAAGAACAACACCGGAAGCCCCGCCTACGACTGGTTGGCTACAGAGCTCAGTGAAACGCTCACAGCAGATCTTGCCGCCTCTCAACATATTCGTGCCGTTTCGGCGGACGAGGTTGTGAGGTTAAGGACCGAGCTCTCCGTGCCACCAACCGGGACTTTGGAGAATGAAGACCTTTCGCAAGTTCGGGCCGCACTGGGCGCAGGGTTCCTTTTGTTTGGAAGCTACACGGTGGCGCCGGGTTCGACTTGGCGACAGAATTAACGTTGACCTTCGTCTCCAGAGCCCGCAGGGAAATACGGAGGCCAGCTTTCGGCAATCTGGCAGCGAGTCTGACTACCGAAAGCTGATCGCCGATATGGCGGAAGAAGTCCGGCACAAGCTGGGTACAGCCCGACTTTCGAATACAGAAGCCAACGATTTACAGGGTATTTATCCCGCCGACGCTGATGCCCGCAGGGCGTATTTTCAAGGGCTCGACAAACTCCGTTCCTTCGACGCTCCCGCTGCCTCAACGCTTCTGCGGGAGGCCGCCGCACGAGAGTCTTCCAGCGTGGCCGTTCATTCCGCTCTGGCCGACGCATGGGCCCAGATGAAACTCGATCCAGAAGCCGCTCGGGAAGCGCGGACCGCTTCTGATCTTGCGCAGCGGAGCTCATTGCCGTTGGAGTATGTGGTGCTTGCCAAGGCAAGGGCCGATGAAATGGACAAGCATTGGAAGGCGCCATCAGCAGCTACGGCCTTTTGTTCTCCCGCTACAAACGTCTCAACTACGGTCTGCAGCTTGCTTCCGCGCAGACTGAGGGAGGACATGCCCCGGAAGCTATCCAAACTCTCGCTACTCTTGCCAAGCTTCCGGCGCCCTGGGCAATGACCCGCGAATTCAGTTGGCTATCGCGAAAGCGTACGGAGCCATGAACAACTTTAACGCAGAACTCACCGCTGCGCAGACGGCTCTCAGGGAGGCGGAACAACGTAACTCTCGCATGATGCAGGCGAATGCTCAATTACAACTTTGCTGGGCCCATCGTAATCTGGGGCACGTTGACGAAGCATACTCGGCGTGCAATTCGGCACAGAACCTCTTCTCGGTATTTGGAGACAACGTTAGTGCTGCCGTCGCCTTGAATGACGTAGCTACATGGCTGTCCGATCGAGGAAAGTTTCCCGAGGCCAAAGCGCTGTATGATCGCGTCATTCAAGTCAATAAAGCGGCAGGCGCAAGAAAAGATTATGCGGGCGCGAGCCTAAACGCCGCCAAGACTGTTCTCCTGATGGGTGGGAAACCGGAGGATGCGGAAACGTACATCCAGAATGCGTTGCAGGCGGCCGATACCGTTGGCGACAAGTCTGACGAAGCCCTTGCAAGGATAATCTACGGCGAAATTCGTAGCGAACAGGGGCGTCTGGGTGACGCTGAACAAGAAGCTCGCCATGCCTGGAGGATAGCGGTCGATGATCTCAAGGACGAATCGATTGAAGCGACGGCACTAAGTCATCTAGCCTCGGTACCAGGGAGAATCCGACGTATCAGATGCGTTGCGAACCTACGAAAGAGCGCTCCAAATGCGCGAAAAGAACGGCGAGAAAACGGGCGTTGCCAACTGTATGAACAATATGGGAGAGCTGCTTTTCCGGGCGGCCGATCTGAAGGGTGCGGAACAGAAGTATCAGGGAGCACTCAAGATCTTCAGCGATGATCTCAAAGATAGCAGCGGCACAGCCCAAAGCTGGCTGTCCTTGGCGGAAGTCGACTTCGAGCGCGGCGATTTCGCCGCGGCCAAAGAGAAGACATTGAAGGCCCTGCGCGAATTTCAAAGTCCTGAGGACAAGGACGTAGATTCTGAGTCACTCGCCTCTTCGTTGCTGGTGAAGATCTATGCGGCGGAAGGCAAGCCCCTGGACGCCGACCCTTATGTGCGCCGCATAAAGGAGATAGCCAGCAAAGATCGCGACGTCATGTTCGGCAACCGGCTGAGCATTGCCGACTATCTTAAAGCTGTGGGAAAGCGCTCGGAGGCGATCCAAGAGCTTCAGTCTCTTCCGGTGGAGGCCAAGGCGGCGGGCCGTAACTTCCTTTCCTTGGAGGCTCGACTAGCCCTGGCGAAGCTTCGAACTGGGGAGATGCCTTCCACTGAACTCCGCAAAGAGCTATCCTCGATCCAAATAGAGGCCGCTCGGGCCGGGTTTCGGCTTCTGGCCGAAAAGGCTGCGAGCGCCAAAGCTTTTCTTCAAAAGTGCGCCTCCTGTTCTTGACCGGAAGTTTCCGTCCGCGGAAATCAAACCTCCCCCTTCTTCTCGGTTTACAGAGTCATTTAGGTCAGTGAAGAGTCGTTCGTACGAAAGAGGTCGGCCACCTAGCCCGCCAGGGTAGGGGATTGACCCTTCAGCCTGGCATAAAGAATCCATACCGTCGGCCGAGTAGGCGGCGTAGTAGTTGCCGGTGATCTCCAGAACAGTTTGACCTTGCTAAGTGTCGAAGCGGATGGAGCGCTCGTCGGCGGACTGCATCTTGGGAAGGTCGACATCGAGACGCGGCTGAAGTAGAAGGGATGAGGAAACTGTGAGCTCAATCTCAGTAGCGATCCCCATCAGGGTCTGGAGGTGCCGCTGCTGCAGACGTTGCGCCTTGGGATCGGACAATTCCGCCATCGTGATCACCTGGGCGTAACTCGGAACTGTTGCCGGCCAGGGCAGCCGCAGAACCACAACGCCCTCTCACCAACTTCATAACCGCAATTTCCCTGGCTTCTGAGCGTACACCAGTCCCCCTGCCTGATAAGGCGGATCGGCCACGGCGCGATGTACGACAATCAGCGCTGCGATGTCGCTCTTGAAAGAGTGTATTCCCAGGGCGGCATCAGAGGCGATTTGTTCAACGCCGCACCGCCGTGGCTGATGATGGCGACCAGGTCTCTATCGCTTATTTTGTAAGATATCTGCCTTCCGTGAATGGATGTGGCTTGACCCCCAGATGTCCAGGTTTGAGACACGCTGCGGCGTGGACTCCGGTCGTGGCAACGGACGCAGTACTACGCGTTGAGCTCACTCCAACGGTTTGCTGGTAACCCAGACGCAATCTCGTCGATCGCAAGAGTGATGTTTTTCCCCGACGCATCTCGCGTGCTGGCC
>CAWJIW010000035.1:0-94293 GCA_963843005.1 uncultured Acidobacteriaceae bacterium
AGAGCTACACGGAACTTGGCAATCTGTTCCTGCTCACGATTCCGCAGACCACGCTGGTCAAGCTTTCGCGTGAGCTCGCTGCGAAACTCAGCGCTCAGACTCTGCGCGTCGTCGGAAATCCTGGTCTCTCGCTTACGCACGTCGCCATCCTACCCGGCGCCGCCGGCCTGCAGAAACAGGTCCTCGCTCTGCGTCGCGATGACGTGGAAGTCCTGGTTGCAGGCGAAGCCGCCGAGTGGGAAGCGGTTGAGTACGTGCGCGACGCCAGTGCGCAGGGACGCCACAAAGCGCTTATCCTACTGGGCCACGAAGTGTCAGAGGAAGCCGGCATGGAGCAATGCGCCGAAGACCTTCGCGCCCTCTTTCCCAACTTGCAGGTTGTCCACATTCCGGCTGGCCAACCGATGTGGGGCCCAGACCATCCGCCGGCTGCTGCTGCGACCAAGCCGCCCGCAAAGTAAGCAGGGTGCGGGTCTTGCCCACCGCCCAACATAAAGTCTGGGTGCCTCGTTCTAGAATCCTGGGCACCGTTCTGGAGGTCTGGGTGCCCCGTTCTAGCCTTCTTGTTCTTTGGCTAGGGCGGGGCCGTCACTCGACGCAACTTGTCGGCGTCATGATCTTCACACGTGGCGCTGTTCCCGCGCGCTCCCGTTTTCGCCCTGTCCATGGGGACTCAATCTCCACCACGCCCTCTTCCCCAGTCGCGTAGTTCCGAAAGCTGCTCCACCGCCAATCTTCCGGCTTCTCGACCAATCCTCGTTTCACCGGATTGCGGTGGATGTAGCGCAGTTTCTTGACCCGCTTGCGCGCTGTCCATACATTGAAGTCGTAATAGCGCGCCTGCCAGAAGTGTCTGCTATTCTCCTCGAGGTTTTCCGGCTCAGCCTTGGGGCAACCCGTCCGCTCCGGAATCGGGTGCCCCATCCTTTCGCCTGCCTTTGGCGAAAGGGTGGGTAACAACAAATGTTTGTGATGGACTTGCCGGGCGACGCGTTGCTTCAAAACTTGAAGCACGATCGATGGGTTCCCTCTCTCCGGTTCACTCATCAGGAGATGGAAATGTTCGGGCATGAGGACGAACCCGATGACACGGAAGCCATATTTCCTGCGCACGTCCTCCAGAATTTCAAGGAAAAGCTGTTTAACCCGGTCGCTGGAGAGAAGCGGTCGTCTCTGGTAGCAGCTACATGTAACGAAGTGGAGGTCGTTTGCTCCGTATCGCCGTTCGAGAGCGGTAGGCATTGAGAACAGGATATCCAGATCCGTCGAACTGCGGTTGTGACGCGGGGCACCCGTTGTGGTGACTAGGTCTCCCACCCTTTCGCCAAAGGCGGGCGAAAGGATGGGGCACGCATTATAAAAGGCGCCCTTTCGCAGTAGGTTATGGTTGCTGTGCTGAGCAGTAAACCAAGCCTGACGAAAGGAACACCCGATGGATAGCATCAAGTATATCGGTCTGGATGTCCACCAGAGCACCATCTCGGTAGCGGTGCTGGATAGCAACGGGAAGCTGGTGATGCAGTCGGTGATCGCCACTCATGCCGCCACCATTCTGGATTTTGTTCAGGGACTGCGTGGAACATTAAACATCACCTTTGAAGAAGGCACGCACTCGGCCTGGCTGTACGATCTGCTGGTGCGGCGCGTGGCCAAGCTGGTGGTTTGCAATCCCCGCAAGAACGCCCTGCTGAAGGCAGGCAACAAGAGCGACACCGTGGACGCTCGCAAGCTGGCCGACTTGCTGCGCGCCGGGCTGTTGTCGCCGGTCTACCATGGCCAGAACAGCACGGCGGCGGTGAAGCATCTGGGACGCAGCTACGCCGCGCTCACCGAAGACACGACCCGCATCATGGGCCGACTGAAAGCGCTCTACCGCAGCCAGGCCATTGCCTGTGCCGGCAAGAAGCCGTACGGCCAACGTCATCGGGAAGAATGGTTAGCGCAGTTAAGCGAGAGCGGGTTGCAGCGCCGCGCCCGGCGACTCTACCAGCAACTCGATCTCGTGCAGCAACTGCGTCGCGAAGCCCGTCACGATCTGATTCTGGAATGTCGCCAGCATAGCGAGACCAAGTTGCTGCGCACGGTTCCGTGGCTGGGTCCATACGCACCGCCTTGCTGATCGGGCGGGTGCAGACGCCACATCGCTTCCGCAGCAAGCGGCAGTTCTGGGCCTACTGCGGTCTGGCTCTGGAGACGCGCAGCAGCGCCGACTATCAGATGGTGAACGGTCAACTGGAGCGCCGCAAAAAGCCGGTGTTCATTCGCGGACTGAACCTGAACCACAACCACGATCTGAAGAACCTGTTTAAGAGCGCGGCTACCACCGCCAGTGGCAGCCACGGGCCGTTTCGTCCGTTCTACGAAAACCTTCTGGGGAAGGGGATGAAGCCCGAGCTGGCCCGGCTAACTTTGGCGCGCAAGATCGCCGCCATCACTTTGCATGTTTGGAAAAAAGGAGAACCGTTCGACGCCGAATATCTGAAGCCACAAGCCGCTTGAGCGCGCAGGTCCAAAAGACCATTCCGGAGTCATGTCCGCGATTGTCCGCAGGTTCTGAGCGCTCGGGTTCGAGGGTAAGTATCCTGGCCGGGTTAGGCTGTGTGCGCCGCCGGCGCCAAGTCTCACGGGGCACCATATGCTCCCTGGGACAACCCAACAAAGCCATAGTGCCGCGCTTCGGCGCGAGTCTCAGATAGAACCATGGTTGGCATAATCGCCGCCGCCAGGCTTGTGTAGCTTCAGCCCGAACGACGTTGTAGCGTGGACCTGAAAACGACTAGCGAACTGCGGATCTCCGCCACCAGCAGGAGGAAAGGGGCTGGATGTCAGAGAACTACCTCTCTTTCCAGCAAAGGGAGAAGTGTTTTCTCTTGACATCCCCTTTTATAGAACCCGCACCCGGCCGCCCGCAAAATAAGCAGGGTACCGGGTCTGTGCCCACCGCCCCAGTTACTATTGAAAGATTTCTCTCACCTTGTTCAGCAGGGAGCGGCTGACGGGCTTGTTCTCCACCGAGAGCGTGCCCTGCAATTCTTCCAGCAACTCGCGCTGGCGCTTGGTGAGCTTGCCCGGCGTTTGCACTTTCACCTCGATGAACAGATCGCCGCGCCCGTGCCCGTTCAGCACCGGCACGCCTTTGCCCTTCGCCTTGAACGTGGTCGAGGTCTGCGTGCCTTCAGGAATTTTCAGCGTGTGCTCGCCCTCCAGCGTCGGCACTTGGATCTCGGTGCCGAGCGCCGCCTGCGCGAACGAAATGGGGACCACGCAGTAGAGGTTCTTGCCTTCGCGTTCGAAGAAGGCATGCTCCTTGGCGTGCAGCACAACGTAGAGATCACCCGGCGAGCCGCCGTAGAGTCCGGCTTCGCCCTCGCCGGAGTACAGAATGCGCGCGCCTTCCTCAACTCCAGCGGGAACTTTTACGGTGACCGTGCGCGTGCTTGCGGTGCGACCCTGGCCTTTGCATTTGTTGCAGGGATCGACAATCAGCTTGCCGCTGCCCTGGCAGGTGCTGCAGGTGCGTGAGATGGAGAAGAAACCTTGCTGATAGCGCACCTGCCCGTGGCCGCCGCAGGTCGTGCAGTTGATGGGCGCTTTGCCGGGAGCGACCCCGCTGCCTTTGCACTGGTCGCATTGCTCCATCCGGCGAACTTGCACTTGTTTGGTCACGCCGAAGACGGCTTCCTCGAACTCCAGCGTCAGGTCCTCGCGCAGATCGGCGCCGTGCTGTGCCCGCGAACGGCTGCGTCCTCTGCCTTGGCCGCCGAACATGTCGCCGAATCCGAACAGGTCGCCGAAAATGTCCTGGAAATCGTTGAAGACGGTGCCATCGAACCCGCCGAAGCCGCCCGCTCCGTTGGTAACTCCTGCGTGCCCGAAGCGGTCGTAGCGCGCGCGCTTTTCGCTGTCGGCCAGGACCGCATAGGCTTCACTGCATTCCTTGAAGCGCTCTTCCGCCTCGGGATTGTCGGGATTGCGGTCGGGATGATACTGCAGCGCGAGCTTGCGATACGAGCTCTTTATCTCCTGCTCGGTCGCGGTGCGGCTCACGCTCAGTACGTCGTAATAATCGCGTTTCGTATTGGTAGCCAGAACGATTTACCTTTTCGCAGTGATTTAAGGCTTGGGATTGCGCGCGACGCGCACCATCGCGGGACGCAGCAGCCGCTCTTTCAACTTGTAACCACGCTGCAGCTCGTCGAGCACGTGGTTGTCCGCGGCCTCGTCGGTGTCCACCATCTGGATCGCCTGGTGCACGTTGGGATCGAAGGGTTCGCCCTCGGCCGGCACGGGTTGCACGCCCAGCTTGGCCAGCGCATCGTGAAATTGCTTGTCAATCAGCTCTACGCCGGCGCGGAGATCGTCCAGCGACGCGGCGTTGGTCTTCAGCGCGCCATCGAGGCTGTCGAGGACCGGCAGCAGCGACTTCAACGCCTCCGCCAGTGCGTAATCGCGAAAATCCTGTTGCTCCTTGGCGCTGCGCTTGCGATAGTTCTCGAACTCGGCTTGCAGACGCGCAGCGCGATCAAGATACGCAGCGCGTTCGTTGCGCACTTGCTCCAGCTCTGTCTGCAAGTCGGTCGCGTCCGTACGCGCGACCCCGCCGGCAGTTGCTTGGCCGCTCGCCTGCGGCGCTGGCTCGTCCTCGTTTTCCGCTGACGGAAGTTCGTGATCCACATCCAGCTCGCTGGCGCTTCCATTGTGCTTCTTGGCTTGCATAAACCTCTTCTGCTCTACGTTGATTCGTTCCACAGCCGGTCGAACATGCGCGCGATGTATGACACCGCGGTAATGGTGTGTTCGTAATCCATGCGGGTCGGGCCAATCACCGCCAGCGAACCCATGACTTCATCGCCCACGCGCGCCGGCGCTCCGATGAGCACAAAATTGTTTAGATGCGGCAAAGCATCTTCCAGACCCACAACCACGCGCACCGTCTCCTGACGGGCGTCCAGATACGCGGACAGCAGCTCGACGATGCGCTGCTTCTCATCCAACGTCGCCAGCAGTTGCCGCAGACGCTCCTGGTCCTGCTCGGTGACCACCAGGTTGGCCGCGCCTTCCACAAACACCGCCTGTGCCGGAGCTTCGCTGGCGAGCGCGCCCTGCGAGTAGAGTTGCTCAACCGAGCTCATCAGGCGATCGTATTCGTTGCGCTCCTGCTGAATGCGCCGCGCGATTTCGTTGCGCAGCGACTCCATCTCCCAGCCGCGAAAATTCTGGTTGATATACGCCGCCGCCGCTTCCAAATCGTTGATGGAAAGCTCGTTGCTCAGGCGCAGCACGCGGTCGCGCACCAGGCCATTGCGCGTGACCACGACCGCCAGAACTTTCTTGTCGCCCATGCGCTGAAAGTACACATGCTCGAGCGCGTTGCGCTGTCCCGGCGAAGGGGCGACGGTCACGCCCACGCCGTGCGAAATCAGCGACAGCACATGCGAGGTGCGCTCCATGAATTCCTGTATGTCCTGAATTCCCAGCAGGCTGCCTTGAATCAGGCTCTCGTCGGCGGGCGACAGTTGGGCCTCTCCGGTCAACTGCTTCACGTAGAAGCGATAGGCTTTCGGCGTCGGCACGCGCCCGGCCGACGGATGCGGCTGCTCCAGAAATCCAGCGTCAGCCAGGTCGGCCATCACGTTGCGGATCGAGGCCGGACTCAGGTTCTCGCGATTCGCCCGCGCCAGGGTCCGCGAACCCACCGGCTCGCCCTTCGAGATGTAAGTCTCGACGATGGCCGTCAGAATTTCGCGCTCCCGCTTCCCGATGCCTTCCGGTGTGCCCATGGATGGAGATACCCCACTCGGCCTAACTTGCCGATTTGCAACTACTTAGATGATTTCCGAGTTACACTTCGGCATTTCTATTCTAGGAACCAAGCGCGCCGGTGTCAAGACTGGCACTCAAGCCGGACGAGTGCCAGCCGCGCAGGAAATGTCACCGCATTTGCGCACAAGAAACGCATGGTCCTGGCGCCTCCTCTTCGCGGCGGCCACGCGCACCAGGACCTGCGTCGGTATTTCGGATTTCAAGGAGCGAATCGGGCGAGGGCACTGGGCCAGCCCGTTCTGTTTTTCCGGCTGCGGCTGTCGCGCTGGGATCCAAAGCGCGATGAGCGTTCCGAATTCCACATCGCTTGGGAGCTCGCCGAGTGACGCGGAGCCCGGGTTCCAACCGCCCTGCCAGACGCGAGCTCAACGCGTGACCGGGCGACCGGAAAAGCAGCCGGAAAAACAAAAAGAGCCGGAACAGGCGTCTCGCCCTTTCCGACTCTACTAACTACATTATAGCACATTTCGGCAGGTCTAGGCTACTTTTTGGCCGCATTCTATCTCAAACAAATGATGATATTTACCTATGTATATACCACTTTTAGGGGCTTGACAAAGTAAAATGATTACTTTGGTAACGCGTGGTCGCCACTTGATGTCGAAAGGCGGCCTGCGCCGAGCAGTTTACAAGCTTCAGGTGGGAAAGAATAGCCAAAATCTGCCACAAATCAAGCCCCGAAGGGGCGGGTCAGTGATAGCCCAGCGCCAAGCGAGTGGTAAAGTGGGAAAAAAGCCAGATAAGTCCCTTCAGCGACGGCACCGGTCCCAACGCACAAGATAGGGTCCGAGGTGGGCGCGGAAGCGAGTTCCCAGAAAATCCCCGCCCAAAAATACGTCCCAACCATCTCAATATATTTCTTACTGCCTGTCTTGCTATAAATCCTATTAGGATAGATAATAGCCCAATGAGCAGTTCAACCTCGACTCGTTTGGTACGGACCACCCGCTCCTTCTCGCTCGACCCGGAAGTGGTCTCCGAAATCGAGCGCACCAAGGGGCAGGTCTCCGCCAGTGAGCGCGTGAATCAGCTCCTGAAGTACGCGCTGGAGACCGAGCGCAAGGCCAGCCTGTCCGAAGAGGCCGCACACTTTTTCAAGGGTGCGCCTGGCGACCGCAAAGAGCGCCGCGCTTTCCAGAGGGCCAGCCTCAAGACCTGGGCGCGCGAATGAACGCCTGGCGTCGCGGGGCCAAGCCGGCAGGCTGGTATCCCCGTCGCGGCGAAGTGTGCCTGATCGCGCTGGACAAGGAGCGCCCCGCCCTGGTCCTTTCCATCGACAGCCTCAACGCGCACTCGTTGGATGTCTGTGTGCTGCCCATCTCCACCGCCGGGCATCGGGCGTTTTCGCTGCGTCCCCGGCTCAAGGCCGGCGAAGCTGGCCTGGCCCGCGACTCCTGGGTCAAATGCGACCAGCCCACCACCGTGGAAAAGCAGTTGGTGATCTATCCTCCGCTCGGGATGCTCTCTCAGGCCAGCATGGAGACCGTTGAACTTGCCGTGAAAGCCGCATTGGAACTACCGTAAGCGCAGTGTGCCCATCCTGTCGCCAAGAGCTGGCGACAAGGATGGGGCACACACAGGTGAGAGCGGTGATAGTTCGCGGCTGATGTCTGTTTACTTCACCACCCGCAAATCGTTAGTCACCTGGAAAACGTCCGGGACACCGTCTACGGCGAGGGTAGCCAGGTTCTTGTCGCCCTCACTATTAACGAAGCCCTTAAGAGTTACTCGCTGGTTCTCAACAATGATGTGAATGCTGGGCGAGGCCTCCCAGAAATATCGCGACAGCCCGCCTGTCCTGATGAGTGAGCGATAGACTCGCTCACGTGCCTCCTGGTCGAAAGGTGCTGGTGACAGGACTTTGATGTTGTTGACCACCTGGTCCACGCCTTCAATCTGCTTCACTACTTTCTCAGCCGTGCTCTTCGTCGTTCCGTTGACGCTGGTGACATATCCGTTCAACGTGACGGTGTGACCCTGGACGCTGTACTCAAGATCGTCGAATAGCGAGTAGTAGGGCAGTAGCAACAGCTCGTGCCGGACTTGCTTGGCGATGCGGCCTTCGACATCGTTCGGGAGCGCGGCCTTACCATAGTCGAGAACCACGGGGCCGTTGCTGGTTAGGGCCGCAGCTTGCGCCGGCGGCGTTTCGGGTAAGGCCTGCGGCGTCTGCGCCAGCGCTCCGGCGGTCAACGCGAACAGCAAGCCAGTTAGCAGTGTTGTACGCATGTTGTTGTTCTCCATTCCTGTAAGTTTGATGCAGATGTAAACACGCAAGATGGCACTACGGCCCGCCGCGTGACACGACTTTTACAAGCTTTACAGTCCTTAACACTGGATGGTCGTGGATTCAGGGCGGTCTTGGCGGGGCTAGTAGTTGGCCTATTGCGGGCGTGTTGGCGTCGCTGCAAGGCCGTCCATAGCGGGGGGACGCCCTAACGAGGCAGCCGTTTAACCGCCGTGTCGCCGCGCGACGCGGATGTGTCGGGCTTCCTGGACTTCCGCGGGACCCGGATCAACGGCAGCTGCTCTTCTGGCTGATTCCGTCATGCGAGGCTTTGCCATTTCCCTCTCGACCTCGCGGAGAATCGCCTCGACGGATTCTTTCCTTTTATTTTTCTTCTGCGGCATAGAACCATCATGTCACGCGTCGAACGGCAAGTACGGTCAATTCAGACCATCTGAGTAGATTCTGGAGGTGTATTCTCAGCGGACCAGCGGCGACATTGTGCAGGGGAATCCGCCCAAGAACAGAGGCGCCCTTATTCCTGGAGAAAAATGTTGAGGAGAGTGTTGTGAACCCGAATCTCACCGTTGTATTCGATGAAGCCCAGTTTCCTGAAGCGATTCATGAAAAAACTCACTCGCGACCGGGTGGTACCGATCATCTCAGCCAATACCTCCTGGCTGATCTTGGGAAGTACCGTCTCAGGTTTGCTTTCCTTGCCGAACTGGGCGAGCAACAACAGAATCCTCGCCAGCCGTTTTTCACTGGAATTGAAAAGCTGATCCACCAGGTCCGCCTGAATGCGAGCGTTCCGCGTGAGAAGAAAGGAGACAAACATGTCCGACAATTCTGGTTCCCGGTGAAGTACGCGGACCATTTCCGCCTTGCCGATTTTGAGCAGTGCACACTCGGTCATGGCAGTAGCAGTCGCAAGCCGGACAGGATGAGCTGAGACCATGCAGTTCTCCCCTAGGAATTCCCCGGCACCCACCAAGCCGAGCGTCGCCTCTTTTCCGTTCGCAGAGGCGACACTTACTCTCAATTGGCCCTTCTGCACGTAGAAAATGGCGTCCGCAGGGTCGCCTTGCGCGAAGGCCACCTGATCTTTTTTCAGACTGAGAATCTTTCTGCCCAACCCGGCTCTCGCGAGAAAGGTCTCGGCATCGAAAACCGTTTCGCCATTCTTTGGTCGCGGCTTGGGCGTTTGCAGCCGGGCGGGCTTTGCAATTTTGCCTGAGGGGGATTTTGCAAAACGCAACGAAGCAACCGATGGAACCCGTTTGGCTGGAGGTCCCTGGCTGCGGGCTGGCATGCCGCTGGCGCTCATTTCGTACCTCCGAAGGGCGACATTTAGACATCATGATTGTACATCTAGAGAAGGCAGCCGTTTGCGGTTTCTGTTCAATATTGCCCACTTTCCCAAATCGGGATGCCAGGCGTGTGAGCGATTTTGCACAGTCTTCCTCTGGCCTCTGGCGGTAGGCTGAGTTTATCGAACGACTTGCGGGCCAGAACCTCCAAAGAGGTGATTCCAATGCGGCGCCAGAGACCCTCTCGGTTGCATCTTCTCCTGATTGTGCCGCTCCTCGTGTTGGTGGGTTCCGCGCGCTTAACCTGGACGCAGGAAAGGCCATCTGCAAACGAAACTCCAACCCAATTGTCAAATCTTGCTGCGCAGTTTGTGGCTGTTCCAGAAGGCGAAATACGTTTCCATCCAGCCTACGAAAATTTGTCGCTGCCATTTGCATCAAACCAGGTACAAACCTCGTCACTGGGGAACTTCCGCTCAGTTGACATCGGCCACGATCCTTCGCTCACCAAGAACAACGTATTGCCGGAGCTGTGGCAGCTCGCAAAGATAGAGCCGCAGGTTAAGGCGAGCCACTTCATCGGCAACACTCCGACCGAGGGGCTTACAAATGTCATCCCCCGCAATACGGTGCATTATCGTACCTTTGATCCGGGCGGCGACGTGGCGTATTACGGCAACCGGATCCCATGGGCCGGCCGGATCGTTCTAAGCATTGGTAAGCAGGCTAAATCTCATCCGCGAGTCTTTCGCGTACTCGAGCTAGTGGAGCCGGGATCGGGCTCGGGAAACCGTCCTCCCCCCGGTGGATCGGCAGGTAACATCCAGGTCATTGGGCGAGGCCGACTCCGTTAACTGAGTGGCGCACCGCATGAGCACTTTTGACCAGCCACGCCAGTCCGTACCCGGTAGGATTAAGACCACCCCATTGGGAGACACCGATGCCAAGCAAACGCGCGCTTACATTTCACTCCGGAACTTTTCTCAAGAAGATCGGCAACCAGAGGACCAGCCGGGAGTACCGGAATAAGCAGCCGATTTTTTCTCAGGGCGATGCTGCCGATTCGATCTTCTACGTCGAAGCCGGCAATGTGAAGCTGACGGTTGTGTCCAAACGCGGCAAAAAGGCCGTCATCGCTATTTTCCGGCCGGGTGATTTTTTCGGTGAAGGCTGCCTGGGGGCGCCATCGGTGCGAATGTCCACCGCAACCGCCGTACACGTGGCCACGATCGTCCGCGTGGAAAAGGTGACCATCGTTCGCATCATCCACGACGACCCGGTGTTCGCGAGGCTCTTTATCGCGCACCTGCTTTCTCGCGTCGTCCGGATTGAAGAAGACTTCCTCGATCAACTCGTCAATTCCAGCGAGAAGCGGCTGGCGCGGACTCTCCTGTTACTCGCGAGCTTTGGGACGCAATCCGAGCCACATCCTGCCATCCTGAAGGTCAGCCAGGGCACCCTGGCCGAGATGATTGGCACCACCCGGTCGCGAGTAAGCTTCTTTATGAACCGGTTTCGCAAAATGGGCCTCATCGAATACAACGGCAGCTTAAGGGTGCACAAAGCACCGCTCACCTTTTTTCTCCGCGAATGAGTACCCACCCCGGGCCGTGTATCGCCCTACTCCACCCAACGGGGGATGTTTGATAGCTCAACGGAAAAAACTCTTCGCAAATGACCCTATTTTCAGCCCATTGCCGTGTGTGTAAAGGAGACCAGTTCAGATCTGCGCCTCCTGAGGGCTGGGTTGAAAGAGTCGTCCTGCCCCGGCTTTTCCTGTGCCCGGGGCGATGCATTGTGTGCCACAAGCGCCGCTACTTACCTACCTTTCAGCGCTGGACGGCGGCCCCGAACTCCTGGCGATAAGGCGCACAAGGCGCCGGGCGGACCGTTGCTGGGTGTTGCCGGTAAGCCGATCCGAGTAGTGGTTCGAAAATGTCAATGCCACAGGGATGTGTTCACTATTGCTCAGACCCGAACCGGTTCGGGATGAGAGAGTGGCTCAGGTGGAGTTCTTCTGCCGGTATCCACCTCAGGAGGGAAAATGCCGAAGGGTCCGAAACCGCAAATTCTGGTTGTGGACGACGAACCGGACATTCGGGAGAACTTGGGAATATTGCTGATGTCCGCCGGGTATGACGTGGTCACGGCGGAACACGGTGTCAGTGCTGTGTCGCATTTGACCAGAACGGTCCCCAATCTGATCCTCACCGATCTCAACATGCCGCAGATGTCGGGTATGGAGTTGATCTCACATGTACGCAGCCGGTACCCGCAAATCTCGATTGTCGCGATGAGTGGCGATTATCACGGCGATGCGGTGCCCGCCGGAGTCATGGCGGACAGGTTCTATCCCAAAGGGGACACTTTGCAGAACCTGTTGCGCGCGATTGCCAGCCTGATCGAAAGCAACTCGGCACGGGGTGGTGCTCACGAGAGTGGCGCTCAGCCAAAATTTGATTCTTAGGGATAAGGAGGAACGTATGCTTGGAACTGTCTTGATTGTTCTGCTGGTTTTGTTTCTGGTGGGTGCTCTCCCGACGTGGAATCACAGCCGGTCGTGGGGTTACTTCCCTAGTGGCGGAATCGGCTTGGTGCTCGTAGTTCTCGTCATTTTGCTCGTGCTTGGCCGGATCTGACGAACTTTTCTGCGGAACAGTGGTCCGCCACGGTACTGCGGGCGAGTAAGGGCAAAGCTTTTGCCCGCATAATCGCACAATCTAACAATAACAACCAGCATAAGGAGGCACACGTGCTTTGGACGATTTTGGTAATTCTCGCGATTCTGTGGCTACTCGGCTTCAGCTTCCACATAGGAGGCAGCCTGATTCACATCCTGCTGGTCATTGCCGTGGTAGTTCTGGTCTTCAACCTGATCAGCGGCCGTCGAACGGTCTGATCTTCACGGCGGATAGCGCCCCTCACAAGTTTGTCCACAAAAGACCGTGGAATGAAAAGGAAGTGTTTTGATGAAGAAATATGCAATCGCTTTGTTAACGTTGTCTTTGGGTACCTTCGCTTTCGCTGGTCCGGGACAGCAAGACGCCCCTGCCCGCTTACAAGCGGCCGGCCTGGTCATGAACGAGATCATGGCCGCGCCCGATAAAGGCATCCCGGAAGAAGTGCTAAATGGCGCCAAGTGTATCGCCGTGGTACCCACCATGGCGAAAGGCGCATTCATCGTGGGCGGAGAGCATGGACGCGGTGTTGTTACCTGCCGCACCGCCCATGGTTGGAGTGCACCAGCATTCATTTCGATTGGTGGAGGCAATTTTGGCTTTCAGGCTGGCGGTCAGGCAGTCGATCTCGTCATCCTGTTCATGAATGACAAGGGTGTGCAGGGATTGCTCTCGAGTAAGTTTGAACTCAGCGGCGAGGCCTCAGCCGCAGCCGGCCCGGTTGGAAGGCACGCCTCGGCTGGCACCGACTGGAAGATGAACACGGAGGCTTTGAGCTACTCGCGTACCAAAGGCCTGTTTGCCGGAGTCGCCGTGGATGGCGCCAAAATCCAGCAGGACAATGACTCCACGGTTGCGTTCTACGGCAAGGATGTTTCCTTCCATAAGACCCTGTCAGGCGACGTGCACGCACCGGCGGGCAGCGACTCGTTTCTCGCTGCGGTAAGGGCTGCCGTCAACAAGGCGAACCAGCACGAAGCTGCCGAAAGCAAGTAGTGGATGTTTGCGGTGTGCCTGCGAAACTGCGGCATGCCGGCAATTGAAGGTCGCGGCGTTGTCAGGCAAGGTGTTCCGACGGGAGACCGAGCCGGTCAGCGCCGCGATTTGCACATCGCATCATATTTAGCTCACGGAGGGATAAATGCGTCCATTAGCCTGGATCGGAATTGTCGTACTCGTACTGGGGATCCTCGCCTTCGTCATGCCTGTTCCCACCAACCATTCTCATAGTGTCAAGGTCGGAGATGCTTCACTGGGCGTCACCACTCATAGTGATGAGAACCTCTCCCCTCTAATTGGGGGCGTGCTTTGCGCCGCCGGAGTGGTGCTGTTGGTAGCGGGATCACGCAAGTCGACGGCCTGAGCGGTTTCCTTATTGGTATGTTTTGAGGTCCACGACGACAGTCAGCCCGAAGGGCGGGCTCTGGTAGTGAAGGCGGGCAGATGTCGACTCTGTCCGCCCCTTGTTGCGAATGACTTATGGCGGTTCGATTGCTCTTCGATGTTCCGGGCGTTCGACTTCCCCGACTCACTTCTGAATGGCCTACGCAGTCTTCAAATCTCTTAGCTTTCCTTTCAACTTTGCGACGGTTTCTTTAGCCTGGCCGATGCGCTGTTGAACTTTGCCCACGTTCTTTTCGGCTTTTCCCTCAGCTTTCAAAGTGCGGTCATTCGTCGCCTTTCCGACCTGCTCCCTGATGGTTCCCTTTACTTCGTGAAAGCTGCCCTTGATCCTGTCTTTCGTGCTGGTTTTCATGATTTCTCCTTGGCCCTTGTAAAGCGTAGATTGCGGCTCCTTTGAGCCTCTTTGGGCGCTGTGATTTTTGTAATCCCGTTGCGTGCTGAGTTCTGAGCAGAATTGACCATCTCCGAAATGAGCCTCGGTTTGGTCCCGAAACGGGCACGAACACACAAGGGGATCAACCGGGATTCCGGAAATCCGTTTCGAAATGCTCACGCGGCCTTCGGGCGGACAACCGCGGCAGGAGAAGCATTGAGTTTGGCAAGCTCACTGGCAAAAAGCGGGTTTTCGGGAAATTCTGCGACGAGCTCCTGAAGTTGTGTGCGAGCCACTTCTGTGTTCTTCTCCCGCAGGGCCGCCAGCGCCAGCAGAATCTTCGCAAACGGCCGTAGATAATGGCCGCGCTCGGCGGCGATCTCGAGCTGCTTGATCCCCGCTTTCTTATCGCCGTGGATTCCAGAGAAGCCGAGAAACAACCTCTTGTATGCCGGCAGACTTCCGATGATGTAATTCACCGCGCCCAAGGTGAGATAGGCATCGGCGGCGTCCGGCGCGACCGCTAACAGCTTCTCGGCGTACCTGTCCGCATCTCCGGCCATTTTCAGGCTTTCCACCTGGTGCTTATCGATCAGGCTGGCATAATCGGCCTGCATACCCAAGCTTAGGGTCATGGCGAACAGGGCGTTCGTATCGTCCGGGTTAGTTGTCAATCGAAGTTGCGCCAGGTCCTGCGCCTGTTTGGCTGCGGCGAAGAAGGCCGCGCGCAGTTCCGGGTCCGGCTTGAGAGCTACCTTGCCCAGAAAGCGCTTGTTGTCGAGGAAGAATTCGGAGGTCAGGACGCCTTGCCGGTAGCACTCCTCGAACAGATAAGCTGCCGCTTCCGAGGCGCTCCCAAGAGGGTCCGCTGGATGGGACTTCTGCCAGGCCTCAAACTGCGCGCGCGCTTCCGCGTGCTTCAACTCATAAAGCAGGTCAAAGCCGGCGTCGAGTTCCGGCACGTGTAATACCTCGATCTGAGCCTGCCGCCCGCCTGCCGGGGCCGCGGGAACAGCGAAAGCCGGTGCTACCAGCACGCCGCAGATAAGGCAACAGATCACAAGGCGGGTCATGGCGAACGAGCAATTCTGACCAGCTTTTGGCAACCTGATCGTCGGATACTAAGCAAGGATACAAGACTCTACTTCAGGCAAGGAAACTTTCGAAACCTGATCTCAACTGTTCGCAGACGCTCAAGGCGTAAGGAGTTCTCGATGAATCTCAAGCTAATGGATCCCAAACTGATTGCTCTGGCAGTCGCAGTGGTTCTGGTAATCGTCGTCGCCATTGCGCTGTACATGCGAAAACGCAAGAACAACACGGCAGAACTGCGCGACCGTTTCGGACCGGAGTACGATCGGGCGGTTAAACAACATGGTTCTGAACGCAAAGCCGAAGCGAAGCTGGCAGACCGTGAAACCCGGGTTGAATTGCTGAAGATCCGCGATCTTGAGCCCGCGGAGCGCGAACGCTACCAGGCCCAGTGGCAGGCGGTGCAATCCCGCTTTGTCGATTATCCGAAGGGCGCAGTCACGGAAGCCGATGAACTGGTGTCTTCGCTAATGCAGACGCGTGGCTATCCTGTCACTGATTTTGATCAGCGCGCGGCGGATATCTCCGTCGACCATCCCCGAGTGGTGGAGAACTACCGCCTGGCGCACGACATCGCGTTGCGGCTTGGCAGAAGCGAAGCCAGCACAGAAGACTTGCGCACCGCGATGATCCACTATCGCTCACTCTTCGACGAACTGGTGCAGGTGCAACTACCCGGCGACAAAAGAGCGGCGTGAAACGACGGGTCTGTAGGCAAACCGAGTGCCCCACCCAAGCTTCTGCTTGGGCGGGACAGTTCGGATTCCATGATTCGCAGGTGAGGGGATTGCGCCGTTTCTGGTCGCGATCCCCAGGGGAATCTAAGCCTTCGGCGGCAAAGGTTGGGGATTCAGGGCGACCTTGGCAGCGCTACTGAGCAGGACCTGCCTCATGGCCAACAGGGTCTTGGTTTGCGTGTGCATCGCGTCGACAATTCCCGTGAAGAACGCTTCCTCTGCGATGGTGGTCCATCCCGGCCTATGGATGATATTGATCAGCTCACTCATAGGTTCGCGGTCGCCCAACGTGATCATGCTCTTGTGGAGTTCATTGAGGCGTGTCTCGAGGTGCTGAATGTGCTGCTTTTCCATATTTTCTCCTTATTGATCTCACTGCGGAATCCGGATGCGATTCGGTCGCTGCGCGACTTCGCGTCTTCGGCTGTGGCAGCCATACAGCGACTCAAAGACCTGCCGCAATATACGTGCCAACCCGAAGCGGAGCGAGCAAGGTTTTCCTCGGCCTGTGTTTGCAGCGGGATAGGGCGACGGGAAGCGGCTTCACATCATCGGTTGCTTAGCTTGTTCCCAATAAAGCTATCCGGACTGATGCCGGGCGGCTATCCGTTCGGATAGTCAAAGAAACTCGCCCGAGGGTGGCCGGCCCTGGCTTTTATCGCGGGCCGCCCCCTCAAGGCAATGCCCCGCTCGCCGATAGAATTCTTGTGACTCATGCGGAGAGACGAGTGGCGAGTCTCTGCCAGGTCACACGGAGGGCTACCACCTGGGGGGCCAGAGGTGGCCCTCCGTTTTGCTTGGGCGGCGCCGGCTGTTCATAGGTGCAAACGAAAAGCCCCAGCACACGCCGGGGCCTCCTGATACGACCGACCTGCTACTGAATCTCGATCACGCTGCCGCCCGCCGCTTCCTGCAGTTCCCGGGTGCGCTCGATGACCCGCTGCGTAAACGCGAACAGCGATTTCGCGTGGGGCGACTTGTCTCCTTCCAGCACGATGGGCTGTCCGCTGTCGCCGCCTTTGCGGATGTCGGGGTCCAGTTCAATACTGCCCAGAAACGGCACGTTGAACTGCTTGGCGGTGCGCTCTCCGCCGCCCTTGGAGAAGATGTCAATCTCATGCTGGCAATGCGGGCAGACGAAATAGCTCATGTTCTCGACGATGCCGAGCAGGTCCACCTTGACCTGGCGGAACATCTCGATGGCTTTGCGCGCGTCCTGCAGGGACACGTCGCTGGGTGTAGTGACGACCACCGCGCCGGTCACCGGCACGGTCTGCACCAGCGAGATGACCACGTCGCCCGTGCCCGGCGGCAGGTCCACGATGAGATAGTCGAGCTGTCCCCACTCCACCTGGCCGAGAAACTGCTTGATGATGGAATGCAGCATGGGGCCGCGCCAAACCAGCGGCTTGTCGCCCGGGCTGAGGAACCCGACCGAGATCACTTTCATTCCGAAGCGCTCGGGCGGCAGAATGCGGTCTTCGCCCAAGACGCTGGGCGCCATGGTGGTCCCCAGCATCAGGGGGACGTTGGGGCCGTACACGTCGGCGTCGAGTAGTCCGACCTTATGGCCCATGCGCGCCAGCGCGATGGCCAGATTTACTGCCAGCGTGGTTTTGCCGACGCCGCCTTTGCCGGAGCCGACGGCGATGATGCTGTCCACCCCGGGAAGGGGCTGCGGGCCAGCCGGTTCATGGCCCGGAATGTGTGCGTGCTGATGACTCACGTGGGTTCCTGTAGTGATGGGAATGAAGTGCGCAAACCACGATTATACGCTGCGAGGAACAACCCCGGGAGTCATCGATACACCTTGGGGTTCGCGCAGTGCGCGACTTTCAGATTAGGATCAACGGCTAGGTACCCTTCGTCTCTTACTGCATACTTCCAAATTCTTCCGGCAATTCGTCCTCATCACTCGCTGGCACTCCAAGTTCGATTAATCCGAATGTGTTTGGAGCGGTTTTCGTGAAAACCTTGCCATTACGAGCGTAACCAGAGAGAGTTCCAGCAAGAGATACGCGATGCTTCTTGTCTTGAGGCTTGCCGATCGCTTTGAGGATGTCAGCAATCGGCATGGGTGCCCCGGCTGCTTTTATGGCGTCCCTCGTCTTCGCGAGGCTGCTGTCAGGCCGCAGTGTGTGTTCCACCGAAGCGTTCGCATCACGAGGGAGAAACTTCATCGAGTCTTCGAGACCCTGAATGTAGGCTTTCGCCTCTCGAATCCGAAGTTCCAACTCCGTCACTTCTTGCTGCTTCTTGTTGATAAGTTTTTGAAAGTTCTCTCGAAGTCCCATAATCTCACCAATCTTTGAATACTATACACGGATGGGAAAGTGAAAGCAATGATTGGAAATTAAGCCCACAATATTTCCAATATTTGCTATAATTCGGCCCAAGGAGAGTGGCTGCATGGAACCGATTGATGCCGTGATACGTGCCTTGGACGAGAAGAAGCGTGTCGCGCCCAATGGAGAGGATTACTGGATGGCGCGCGACATTCAGGGAATTCTCGGATATGAGAAGTGGGACAACTTCGAGGCGGTTATCAGGAAAGCGAGAGCCGCATGCGAGGGGTCGCACATCAACCCCAAGTATCACTTTCTTGATACCAAGAAGGTGATCACCGCTGGAAAGGGCGCTGTGTTAGAAAGAGCAGACTGTTATCTCACGTTGTATGCTTGCTATCTCATTGCAATGAGTGGAGATACCAACAAGCCAGAAGTCGCCACAGCGCACACATATTTCGCGGTTCAAACGAGGCGGCAGGAGGTAAGCGATCAGGAAAAGCGTGTTGCTCTACGCGAGAGGGTACAAATGAGTAACAGGGTTCTCGCGGGGACGGCGCGAAGTGCTGGCGTCACTCGATTCGCCCTTTTCAACGATGCGGGCTACCGTGGCCTTTACGGCATGGGACTGGCGGACATAATGCGCCGGAAAAAGATTCCCCCAAAAGATAAGCTACTGGATCGAGCTGGTCGCGCGGAGCTTGCTGCCAATGAGTTCAGGATCACACAAACCCAGCAGAAACTTGAACGTGAGCGCATCCAAGGCGAGCAAGCGGCCATGCAGACACATCGGAAAGTCGGTGAAGAAGTGCGAGCAGCCATCAAGCGTATTGGTGGTGTTCAGCCCGAGGACTTGCCCATCGAAGAGCCGATTGAGAAAGTAAAGAAGCGCCTGGCTAAGGGCGCAAAAACCGACGGTTTACCGCTAACGGGTGGAGAGGAAGTATGACAAGGATCAATCAGAACTCGCACTTAGCCTACTTTCGCTCGTAGTGAATCTTGAACACCTGCGCCCACTCTCCCTCTTTCTGCATGAAGACGGTGAACCAGTACGCGTCATTGCCATCGCGTACCACCGTGGAGCGGATGTGTCCCGTCTTCCCATCGGTATGCATGAGGTCGAAGTCATGGTGCAGGGTCTTGCCGTCGGGATCAGGAGTGGCGGTGCCGATGGTCAGCTCGCCTTCAGAACTTGTGTAATAGAAGACGATGGTCTTGGTTACGGGATTGTAGGCGTAGAAGCCGTTGTAGTGGGGCTTGCCGTTAAAGTCGGTGTTGAACTCGATGGCCTGATGGTTGGGCGCCCAGCGTATGTGGTTGTCGACGTGTGTCACCGTGCCGTCGGAGGGGTCTTTGATGTCGGTGACCCACGTCCCGCCGGTAAGCCAGGCCACCGGGGCGAGGGGCGAGTCGGCAGCATTGGCGGTGGTGGTCGGCTTCGACTGCGCCAGTCCATTGATAGAGAAAACTGCAAGCAGCACGAGGAGCAAAGCCCAGGTCCAGCGAGTTTTCATGGTTGATCCTTGGTTGAGGTTGATCGGCGATTGTGCCATGCAGCCGGGAACTCTACAAGCCGGATGGGACGGAACGCTGTAATCGCCTCTTAACTTGCTCATGCCGAATGAAACCTATACCCTGCAATGTTTATCGAATACGCGGGAGCAAAGCATGAAGATCGCCAACGATGTCACCGAACTGATTGGAAACACCCCGCTGGTGCGGCTCAACAAGGTTACCGCGGGCGCAAAAGCGACCATCGTCGCCAAGCTGGAAAGTATGAACCCGTGCAGCAGCGTGAAGGACCGCATCGGCGTCAGCATGATCAACGAAGCCGAACGGGCAGGGAAGATCAAGCCCGGCCGGACCGTGTTGATCGAGCCTACCAGCGGCAACACCGGTATTGCGTTGGCATTTGTCGCTGCCGTGAAGGGCTACAGGCTGATCCTGACCATGCCCGATACCATGAGCCTGGAGCGGCGCGTGCTGCTGAAGGCATTTGGCGCGGAGCTGGTTTTGACTCCCGGTCCCAAAGGGATGAAGGCCGCCATCGCGAAAGCTGAAGAACTGGTCGCCAATACCCCGAACAGTTACATGCTGCAGCAGTTCGACAATCCCGCCAATCCCAAGATTCACCTCGAAACCACCGGCCCGGAAATCTGGAACGATACCGACGGCAAAGTGGACATCCTGATTTCGGGCGTCGGCACGGGAGGGACGCTGACCGGCGTGTGCGAATACATTAAGCCGAAGAAGCCGTCGTTCAAGGCGGTCGCCGTGGAGCCGGTCGAGAGCGCAGTGCTCTCTGGCGGTCAGCCCAGCCCGCATAAGATCCAGGGCATCGGCGCGGGATTCATTCCCAGTATTCTGCGCACCGACTACATTGACGAAGTCATCCAAGTGACCAGCGAGGAGTCGCTGGTGATGGCGCGGCGGCTGGCCAAGGAAGAAGGGCTGCTGGTTGGCATCTCGTCGGGAGCCGCGGTGGTGGCCGCCCTGCGAGTGGCCGAGCGCGAGGAGAACGCGGGCAAGCTAATCGTAGTTGTTATTCCATCGTTTGGCGAACGTTACCTGAGCAGCGTCCTGTTCGAGCAGCTGCGCAACGAATCGCTCGCGATGGTGACCGAAGGCGTTTAACCCATGTTTGCATCCATGCGTGAGGACATCGCCGCTGTCAAAGACCGCGATCCGGCGGCGAGGTCCTCGCTGGAAGTCATACTGCTCTATTCCGGGCTGCACGCGCTATGGGGCTATCGCTTTCATCACTGGCTGTGGAACCACGGTTTTCGTTTCGTGGCGCGCGCCCTGTCGCAATGGGCGCGGCTGATCACCGGCATCGAGATCCATCCCGGTGCGCAGATCGGACGGCGTCTCTTCATCGACCACGGCATGGGAGTAGTGATCGGCGAGACAACCATCGTCGGCGATGACGTGACGCTCTATCAGGGCGTGACCCTGGGCGGCACCGGCAAGGAGAGCGGCAAGCGCCATCCCACCATCGGCAACAATGTCGTGGTGGGCGCAGGTGCGAGGATCCTGGGCAACATTACCGTCGGCGAAGACTGCCGCATCGGCTCCGGGTCGGTGGTGTTGCGCGACGTGCCTGACCACTCCACCGTGGTCGGCGTCCCCGGCCACATCGTCCTGCGTGCCGGTAAGCGCGTGGTCATCACCGATCCCAAGCAGATCAACGATCCGCTCTCCGAGGCGCTGGCCGCGGTGGCCAACGAAGTCAAGATGCTGAAGGCGGAAGTGCGCCAGTTGCAGGGGCGGGAGCTGTCACCGACCAACGGCACAGACAAGCTGCAACAGGTGATCGAGATGGATTACCAGATATAAGCGCCTGCTGCCGGTGAGTGGCGCGAACCCCTATTTGGCCGGCGCTGGCGGGTTGATGAGCTCCACGTCGATGGTGATCTGGATCTGGTCGCCAACTAGTGAGCCACCGCCATTTACTCCGAAGTCGTGGCGATTGATCTTCGTGGTAGCGGACGCGCCCATGTGTGAGCCTCCGCGCGGGTCCTGTACGGGTTCCGTTGGGCCATCTACGTCCAGTACGACCTCCTTGGTGACGCCGTGAATAGTGAGATCGCCGGTGACCTTAAGCTTTCCAGCCCCGTCTGCTTCGGTGTGCTTCGACTTGAAGGTGAGCGTCGGATACTTGGCTACGTCAAAAAAGTTAGGACTGCGCAGGTCGTTGTCGCGCCTCTCGACCCGCGTATCGACGGAGCTGGCGTCGATGGTGGCGTCGATCGCGGTCTTGCTCAAGTCTTTGGGGTCGTAGGTCACAGTGCCAGTAACCTTGGTGAACGCTCCCCGCACGGTGGAGATGCCCATGTGGCGCACCGAAAACTGTGCCGCCGTATGGTTGGGGTCGATGTTCCAAGTAGTGGCCTGGGCGAACGCGGACGCGGTTAGGGCCAGGGCTGCGGCCAGGACGAGTAAGAAGCGAGACATGCTGTTTTTCTCCCGAATAGAAATATGTGTTGCAACAAATAATTCAAAAAGTATAGCAGAACCGGCGCACGCGTTCCTACTCCACCCAGTCTGCAATGAAGATGTTGGTTTCGTGTGGCGCCTTGCCGTTGCGGTTCGAAGCCCACACCAGCCGCTTGCCATCCGAGGTAAACATCGGGAACGAGTCGAAATCGGGAGCGTAGGTGATGCGCTCCTGGCCGGTGCCATCCTCATTGATCAGGTAGAGGTCGAAATCGCGTCCGCTCTTGGGGTCGGCCTGGTTGGAGGCGAAGATGATTCGCTTGCCATCGGGATGGAAGAACGGGGCAAAGTTGGCGGCGCCGTTGTGGGTCACCTGGTGCTTGTTCTTGCCGTCAGCGTCCATCACCCAGATTTCGAGATTGCCCGGACGAATCAGTCCCTTCGCGAACAGCGCTTTGTAGTCGGCGATCTCCTGCGGAGTCTTGGGATGCTCGGCGCGGTAGACGATCTTCTTGCCGTCGGCGGAAAAGAATGGGCCGCCGTCGTAACCAAGCTCGTGGGTCAACTGCTTCACGTGGCTGCCATCGGCGTCCATGGTGTAGATGTCGAGATCGCCGTTGCGGGTCGAAGTGAAGACGATCTTTTTGCCGTCGCGGCTGATGGTGGATTCCGCGTTGTAACCGGGAGCATCGGTAAGCAGGTGAAGATCGCTGCCGTCCAGCTTGGCGGTGTAGACCTTATACGTGTCGTAGATCGGCCAGACATAGCCCTTGGAATAGTCGGGCTTCGGCGGACACTCGGGGCTGGCAGCGTGGGTGGAGGAATACAGAATGCGGTCGCCGGAGGGAAAGATGTAACTGCATGTCGTGCGGCCCTTGCCGTTGCTTACCAGCTTTGGTGATGGCGGGTCATTATCAGGCGTGTCCACCGGCATGGTGTAGATCTGGTCGCAGGGAACGCCGTTGCCCTGGTGCTGGAAGATCAACGTCTTATTGTCGGCGGAAAGATAAGCCTCCGCGTTCTGCCCGCCAAACGTGAGCTGACGGATGTTGCGCAGGTGTTTTTCCTCGGCCGGCAGCAGAAGCGACGCATTGCTGGTTGGCTCGGCTGCTTGTTGCGAGAGCAGCAGGATGGAGCTTGCAGCGATCAGCACCAGCAGCAAACCCAGGGGTGCGCGGAGAGATTTCACGACGCTCAAAACGGACTCTACCTCTCTAGTGTGCAACGGCACAGCTTGTTCAGCCGCGCCGCAAGGCTCTTATTCTCGCCGGGACGTCTGTCCCGCAGAGTATTCGATTGTATCTGAGAAAACCTCCCGGGAAGGTAGGGCGGGAGCTCCAAAGGCGGCGCACTTCTTCAACCCGGATGTTGGAAAACAGCCAAGGAGTTGGCGGCGTTGCGGCTGGCGCGCTTGGCGGCGTACATGGCTTTGTCCGCGGCCGCGCGCAGCGCATCGACATCGCGGCCATCGTCGGGATACATCGCCAAGCCGATGCTGACGCTGGCCCGGATCAGCTGCCCTTGCAGTTTGAAGGGCACGATGAGCGCGTCCTTCAGCGCCGACACCAGGATTTCAGCCCCCGCAAGATCGGACACCTCACTAATGACGGTGAACTCGTCGCCTCCGGAGCGGGAAACCGTGTCCGAGGCCCGCATGCGGCTGGAGAGCCGCGCCACCGTCTGTTGCAACAGCAGGTCTCCCACCAGATGTCCGAAGGTGTCGTTCACTTCCTTGAAGTTATCCAGGTCAAGCAGCAGAACGGCCACCTTCTTGCCCGTCCGTTCCGCGTGGGCCAGGGACTGCTGCATGCGGTCCAGGAGCAAGCGCAAGTTGGGCAGCCCGGTCAGCTCGTCGTGGTAGGCCAGATACTCGCTCCGTTGAATCTGATCTTCGAGCAGGGTAACAATCATGCCTACGGCGACGAAATACTTGGGAATGTTCCAGACTTCGGACTGGACATGAACCGAAGGGGCGAAAGTACCCAGCAGACTGCGAGTAGGAAAAACGGCGCCCCAGGCGACGAAGCCAAAAACGGTAGTAAAAACTCCGGCGGTGGCGCGCCGGAAGCGGCGCCAGTACAGAACGGCGACGGCCAGGTTGAGTCCGCAGAGGATCAGGATCAGGCCCACCTCGAACCGGCTGCGCGCAACGGCCCAGAGTATGGCGCAGCAGAGGCCCAGGCATCCGGCGAGCAAACCTACTACGTAGGCGGTGATCTTGAGGTAGTAATTCCAAACCAGCAGCGCCACGCCACTGAAACCAAGCACGATTACGGCGCCGTAAAAAATGCGCGACGTGACTTCCCAAACTAAGGCATCGGTGTAAAGGAGAGCGGGAACACCCACGACCGCCGCTAGCAGGATCTGGCGGCGGCGAGTGTTGGCCACCGGCGAAACCGAGATCAGGAAGGCGATGGTCGCCAGCTGCAGAGCGTCGAGACTGACGGCCGACATGACACGGTGCCGAAGTCCCTGCCCCACGTCCAGGAACTGGGCGACAAAGTGGAGCAGGACGAGGACCCAGCCCATCAGCCAAAGGTGCAACCGCTCGCTGGAGCCTTCACGCAAGATGGCCCAGAACACGGCCACCAGGATGGCTAGGGCGATAAGGCTCGGCAAGACGCTGAAATTCATGGCGCGTACTGTAACAATTCTATTACTGGCGGGGCGCTTTGACGGGCTAGCTCATTTCCGGGTTCGGCCCGCGCTTCGGCATGGGGAGATCAATATACCTCATAACCATCTGCAAGTCTTTCCAGGCTTCTTTCTTCTGCCGCGGGTCGCGCAACAGGAACGCCGGATGATAGGTCACCGCCAGTTTGCATGCGAAGGCTTCGCCGGTCTCCGTCAAAGTACGCGGAGGGGAATAATCATAGAGGCGGCCGCGCATGGACGCCATGGAATCGTTGACGCCCAGCAGGTTTTTCGCCGCGGTGGCGCCCAGCGCGACGATGACTTTCGGCCGGACCACGCCGATCTGCCGCATCAGGAACGGGGAGCAGGTTTCGCACTCGTCGCGCTCGGGGGTGCGGTTTCCCGGCGGGCGGCACTTGACGATGTTGGCGATGTACACCTGCTCGCGCTTCAGGCCCATGGCAGCAATCATGTTATTCAGCAACTGCCCGGCGCGTCCGACAAAGGGCAGGCCCTGCTGGTCTTCGTCCGCGCCCGGACCTTCGCCGATGAACATGAGTTCAGCGTGTGCATCGCCAGTGCCGAAGACAATTTGCTTGCGCCCCAGCTTGGCGAGTTTGCAGCGCTGGCAGTTGGGCCCGATGTCGTCGAGGATGGATCGCAGAAGGGCAGCACGATCTTCATTTGTGGCGGACGGAAGATAGGATTCCCGCGCTTGGCGCTCAGCGGCCTGCGTCAGAAAATCTGCTACCTCGGCCAGCTCGTCGACGAGTTGCATGCCAGGATCATCGGGGAGTTCGTTGCTGGTCGAGTCGCGCCGGTACAGCGGCCCGATCCCGAGTTCGCGATAGAACTGCAGGCGTTCACGCAGTGCGGCTTTGGTGTTGGAGTCCAGGGTCATCAGCTACGGACCGGCGACCGCGCCGGTGCAGCCTGCTGCTGCCTTATGCGCAGCGCTGCCTCGAGAATTTTCTGCGCGACGTCCAGCTTGCTGGCTTCGGGCACCGCAAGGGTTTCGTTGGCGGTCACGATGGTCACCTCATTACGGTCGGCGTTGAAGCCGATGCCGGCGCGTGCGACATCGTTCAGAACGATGGCGTCCACCCGCTTGCTGGCCAGCTTGGTGCGTGCATTTTCCAGCAGGTCCTGGGTCTCAGCGGCGAAACCAATCAGCACCGGCGTGCCTTTGCCGCTGGCGTGACGCAGGCTGCCCAGGTCGGCGAGGATATCGGGGTTGGGCTCCAGCTGCAGCTCCATCGGGCCTTTGCGCTTGATCTTCTGCGGCGCAACTTCCTTAGCGCGGAAGTCGGCGACAGCGGCGGCCATGATGATGAAGCTCACCTTCTCCCAGCGATCAAGCACAGCCGTTCGCATCTGCTGGGCGGTTTCCACGAAGATGGTTTCCGCCGCAGACGGCGGCTGCAACGCGGTAGGACCACTTACCAGGATGACCTTCGCCCCGCGACGCAGAGCGGCTTCCGCCAGCGCGTAACCCATCTTCCCGCTGGAACGGTTGCCGAGATAACGCACGGGATCAATGGGTTCATGGGTTGGCCCGGCGGTGATGAGCACGGTCTCGCCTGCCAGGTCCTGGGCGACGCCTAGACGTTCGAGGGTGGCGGCGACAATCTGCTCGGGTTCGGCAAGCCGTCCCGCGCCGACCATGCCGCACGCGAGGTAGCCGCTGCCGGGCTCAACGATGTGCACGCCGCGCTGGCGCAGAATCTCCAGGTTCGCCTGGGTGGCCGGATGCTCCCACATGTTGACGTTCATGGCAGGCGCGACGATCACGGGCGCCTTGGTGGCGAGATACAAAGTGCTGAGAAAATCGTTGGCGATGCCCTGCGCGAACTTGGCGATCACGTCGGCAGTTGCGGGGGCCACCAGCAGCGCGTCCAACGATTGCGCCACCGAAATGTGTTCGACCGCCGAGTCCAGGTTCGGCTGCTCAGCTCCGCTGCTGAACATGCTGGTAATGACCTTCTCACCGGAGAGCGCCGCGAAGGTCAGAGGGCGGACAAACTCCTGTGCCGCGGCGGTCATGATGACCTGCACGTGCACGCCGCGCTCCTGCAATTGGCGGACGATTTCAGCGGCTTTGTAGGCGGCGATGCCGCCGCTCACACCCAGTGCGATTTTCATGTGCTAATCGTCGCCGTCGTGGCCGGCCTGGTCCAGCACCTCGCTGGCCTCCTGCAACGGCGTCTTCACGGCGGACGGGATCTCCCATTTCACTTTGCCGGCCTGGATTTCCTCCTCGGCGATGCGGCAGGGTTTGTGCGAGTGAGCCTCGACGATGGGGCGCGCGCCATTCTGGATCTGGCGAGCGCGGCGCGCCGCCACCAGAACGTAACGATAATTGCTGTCGAACCCTTCAACCAGTTTCATAAGTCACTCCGTGACGCTGGGACGAACAAGGTCGAATGTTGCCAGGATAGTCTGCACCTGCTGCATCATCTGCCGACGCAGAGCACGAGCGGCGGTCGCCAGCACCACCTCATCCCGTGATGTCACCTCGGCGCCAGAGCGCTTGAGCCGCTCCGCCTCCACGATCGACTGCAGGATGTCGATGGACTGCTCCAGACGGTCGTTGACCAAAATATAGTCGTACTGGGCGAAATTCTCAATTTCGCGCGAAGCGGTTTGCAGGCGGCGCTGGATGATGTCTTCGGTGTTGACCGGCCGCGCGCCCGGGCCCAGCAGCTTGCGTTGCAGTTCGTCGTCGGCCTCGCTGCGGCGGCGCAAGCGGCGCTCCAGTTCCTCCCGCGACGGCGGCAGAATGAAAATACTCACCGCATCGGGGAGCTTCTGCTTCACCTGGGCCGCGCCCTTTACGTCAATGTCGAGCAACAGATCGTGGCCGCGCGCCATGGCTTCACGCAGGAAGCGCTTGGCGGTTCCGTAGTAGTTGCCGAACACCTCCGCATATTCGAGAAACTCGTCCTCGCGGATCATGCGCTCGAACTCTTCGCGGCTGATAAAGAAGTATTCCCGGCCCGACTGCTCGCTACCCCGCGGCGGGCGCGTGGTGTAGCTGATGGAAAACTCAAGGTTGGGCACGATGCGGCGTATCTCATTGGTCAGGGTGGATTTCCCCGAGCCCGACGGCGCCGAAATGATGAAGAGTATGCCGCTCATTCCAGGTTCTGTACCTGCTCGCGTGCCTTCTCGATTTCCGATTTCATCGCCAGTCCCAGCCCGGTAATCCGCAGCGCTTCGCCGGCCACCCCGCTGGTCTTCGACATCAGGGTATTGGCTTCGCGGTTCATTTCCTGCAGCAGGAAGTCAAGCTTCTTGCCGACTTCGCCTCCGCCCTCCAGCAGCGAGAGGAAATGCTGGATGTGGTTCTTCATGCGCACAATTTCTTCCTGGATGTCGCTGCGCTCGGCCAGCATAGCCGCCTCCTGCAGGACGCGATCGGGCTCAAAGTGCGCGCCCAAGCAACTCCTGCATGCGGCCGTGCACCTTTTCATGGTAGGCCTTCAGCACCTTGCCGCGCAGTTGCTCCAGTTCGTGGGTGGAAGAGGAAAGCACCGCCATGCGTTCGCGCAACTCGGCCGCGGCGCCGCGGCCTTCTTCCTCGCGCATGTGGTTCAGTCGCTCGATGCACTGCTCCAACGCCGACGTTACCTGCTTTTCCAGCGCCGCCATGCCGTCACCGTCTTCGGCCGCGTTCAGCGCGCCCGGCAGCTTGAGCACCGCATTCAGGTCGGGTTCGGCGCTGACCCCGAACTCCTCGGCGACTTCGCGGAAGGTCCGCAGGTATCCGCCGACCAGCTCGCGGTTGACGGCGAAAGCCGCGCCGCCGCTGCGCTCCAGTTGCAGCGTGACTTCGATGTGTCCGCGGTGCAGGCGTTCCTTGAGCACGCGGCGGACCTTCATCTCGACGGGATCCAGTTCCACCGGCAGGCGCAGATGCAGATCGAGAAAGCGGTGGTTGACCGACTTCAGGCTCAGCGTCAGCGTGGACTGATCGTCCACCTGCGTCTTCGCCTGCGCGTAGCCGGTCATGGAGCGGATGTTCATCGTGCGATCATTCCGTGCCGTTGGCGGCCGGCACATCCACGAACTGCAAATCATACAACCGGCGGTAGGTGCCGGTATGTGCCATCAGGCACTCATGCGAGCCCTCGTCGGTAATCATGCCATTTTCGATCACGAGGATGCGGTCGGCGCGGCGCACCGTGGACAGCCGGTGGGCGATGACGAACACCGTACGTCCGATCATCAAGTTCTGCAAGCGCCGTTTGCACCAGCGATTCGCTCTCCGTGTCGAGCGCCGAGGTGGCTTCGTCGAGAATGAGGATGGGCGCATTCTTGAGGATGGCCCGCGCGATGGAGATCCGCTGGCGTTCGCCCCCGCTGAGCCGCAGTCCGCGCTCGCCGATGATGGTGTCGTAGCCATCGGGCAGCGCCATGATGAAGTCATGCGCCAGCGCCGCGTTGGCTGCATTCTCCACCGTCTGCTGCGAAACGTTGGGCTGACCATAAGCGATGTTGTTGCGCACCGTGTCGTTGAACAGGATGGTGTCCTGGGTGACGATGGCAATCTGTGCTCGCAGCGACGCAACCGTGAGGTCGCGCACGTCCTGGCCGTCGATGAGCAGCCGCCCGCGGGTCACGTCGAAGAAGCGCGGCAACAGGTGCACCAGCGTGGTCTTGCCCGAGCCGCTGGAACCGACGATGGCCAATACCTCTCCCGGCGTCACCTCAAGATTGATGTCGTGCAGGACCTCGCGCTCCTCGTCTTCAGCCGGGCCGTAGGTGAAGTGAACATGCTCGAAGCGAACGCCTCGGTGGAACGGAGGCAGGGTTAACGCGCCGGGCCTCTCGCGCACATCGTCCTGGGCGTCGAGGAAATCGAAGATTGCCGACGATGCCCCCATCGCCTGCTGGAAGTTGTTGTGGAACTGCCCGAACTTCCGCACCGGCTCGTAGAGCTTAAACACTGCAATGATGAATGCCAGGAAGACGCCTTCACTGAACACGCCGCGCTTGATGTACTCGCGCCCCACGAGAATCAGCACCGCGATGGCGATGGCGCCGAAGATGTCCATCATCGGCGAACTCACGGCATAGGCGCTGACCGAGCGCAGGTTCGCCTTGAACAGCCGCCGGGCGGCTTCGCGGAAGCGCTTCGTCTCCCAAGCCTCCATCGAGAAGGCCTTCACGATGCGCACGCCGGTAATGGTTTCCTGCAGGATGTTCTGGATCTCGGCGACCTTGTCCTGTCCTTTGCGGGTGGTGGAGCGGACGCGCTGGCCGACCCGCCGCGCCGCCAGAACCACAAAGGGAACGAAGATGGCTAGCACCCACGTCAGCTTTCCCCCCAGCAACAAGACCACCGCCGCGGTGAACAGGAAGGTGAAAAATTGCTGCAGGAATTCCGCCAGCACCGTCGAAAGCGCGTATTGCACGCGATCAATATCGCTCACGATAGCTGATAGCAACGTGCCAGTGGAGTACTTCTGGAAAAACGCCACCGAGCGCCGCAGCGTCGCGGTGTAAAGTTCGTTGCGCAGGTCGGTAATCATCCCGAACCCGGCATAGTTCGCCAGGTACGTTCCGAGATAATCGAACGCGCCCTTCAGGATGGTGGAGGCGACCAGCGCGAAGGCCACCATGGTCCACACATTGTGAAAGTGCTGGGGAACGAACCACCCCAACTGGATCGGCTGGTGCGTGATGGGCATGCGGAACAGAGGCAGATCGCGCGACTGCGAAGAGGGATTGAGCACGCGATCGAAGATGGGCCCGATGAGCAGAAGGCGAAAGCCTTCCATCAGACCGACCAGCGCCATGGCCAGCACCGATGCCACGATGTGCAACCAGTACGGTTTGAGGTAGCGAAGCAGGCGGCTCAGTTCGCGCATAGTCTCCGCGGGTTCCAGCGCTGTGGGAAGAACGCTTTGGCAGAGTCGAGGAGCAAAGCTGATTCTACTGGATTTCGCGGCTGCTACGAAACGGCGGCAGGCGGGCAGTGCCTACTTTTCCACTGGTGAATCGCGGTGTCCGACCTTGACGTTATATCCCGCCTTGGCCAGGTGCTTCTTCACCTCTTCGGCAATCATCACTGAGCGGTGCTTGCCGCCGGTGCATCCGAAGGCGATGGTTAGATAGCTCTTGCCCTCGCGAATGTAGTGCGGGATCAGATAAACCAGCAGCCCGGAGATGCGGCGGATGAACTCCCGGGTCTGAGGGAATGAGCGGATGTACTTCGCCACCTCCGGATGCCGTCCGGTGTGCGGGCGGAACTTGGGAATGTAGTGCGGATTGGGGAGGAAGCGCACATCGAACACCAGGTCCGCGTCTTCGGGTACTCCTTCCCGATAGCCGAAGCTGACGCACGAAATGAGGATGTTCTTCTCGCGCTCGCCGCCCTGGAAGCGTTCCGTCAGCATCGTCCGCAACTCGTGGACGTTGAACTTCGTGGTGTCCACCACCAGGTCAGCGAGAGCGCGCACCGGCTTCAGGCGGCGGCGTTCGGCGGTGAGCGATGCCTTTACCGTGTTCTCCCGTCCCAAGGGATGTGGTCGCCGGGTTTCGCTGTAACGGCGGAGTAGCGCTTCCTCGTCTGCCTCGAGATAGAGCACGGTGGTCTTTACCATGCGGCGCAGGGAGCGCAAGGTCTGCGGAAAGTTGTCCAGTCGCGAGCCTTCGCGAATGTCCACGACCAGCGCCGCGCGCTGGATCTCCAGGCTCTCGAGCAACAATTCGGCGAAGTTGCCGATCAGCCCCACGGGAAGGTTGTCCACGCAATAGTAGCCAAGGTCTTCGAAGGTCTTCAGGGCTGAGGCTTTGCCGGCTCCGCTCATGCCGGTGATAATAACCAGCTCGTGCTGGTCCTTCGGCGGGCGGAGCCGCTTCGCCGGAACACTTTTCCCGATACTGTCCTTGGTAGCGCGCTTGGCAGAGGACATGGCTTGACTCCCCCGTTGGGCCGAGACTACCAGAGTTGCTCGCCGGAGTCAGTAAAAGGGGGGCCCCACTTTAGACGGATGCGCGGGCAAACGGAAAGACGCAAGGAGGATTGTGGGCGAACTTAAGGCATAATCAGGCTGGCAGTCTAATCCCAGCTCGCGAGAAAGAACATGCGCCTGAAGATCGTCAGCGCGGGTGAAGCGGTCCTGCGGCAAAGCGCGCGGCCTCTGACCGTGGCTGAGATCCGCAGCGCCGCGATTCAGCAGCTCATCGAGCACATGCGCGAAACCATGCGCGACGCACCGGGTGTCGGTCTGGCAGGGCCGCAAGTCGGACAGTCGCTGCAACTGGCTGTCATCGAAGACAAGCAGGAGTACCTTGCCGGCCTCTCCGCCGAGCACGTCGCCGAACGCGAGCGGCGTCCGGTGCCGTTTCACGTCATCATCAATCCCGTGCTAAGCATGGAGTCTGGGGCGGACCTGGAGTTCTTTGAAGGCTGTTTGAGCGTGCCGGGGTTCACGGCGATTGTGCCGCGGGCGCGTCGGGTGCGAGTGGGATGCCTCGACCATGCCGGCAAGGCGCGCGTCATTGAGGCGTCGGGATGGTACGCGCGCATTCTTCAGCATGAGACCGACCATCTACAAGGCACGCTGTACATCGACCGGATGCTCAGCCGAACGTTCTGTTCGGTCGAGAACCACAGCAGGTCGTGGAAGACGAAGGCGCTCGCTGAGGTGAAGGCTGCGCTCGGCATAAAGTGACAGCCACGCGCTGCTTCTCTATTTGCTATTCTCACCTTGTGAAAAGACCAGGGTTGACAGCGCACGCGCTGTGGGCGTTCCTTTTTTGCGCAGCCAGCTCCATAACTGCGTTCGGCCAGACCGGCGCCCCGCCCGCGTGGGGCCCGGAGACGCTGCAACAATTACGCCAGTTGCAACAGGCGGCATTGCAGGACGACTACGTCTATCGGCAGACGGCGCACTTGACGGACAACATCGGCCCGCGCCTGGCTGGCTCACCCCAGGCTGCGGGGGCGGTGGAGTACGTCGCCGGCGAGTTGCGCAAGCTTGGCCTCGAAGTCACGCTGGAGAAAGTCACCGTGCCGCACTGGGTGCGCGGGGAAGAACGGGCCGAACTGGTCAGCTATCCCGGTCAGGTCCCGGGAACGCAGCAGAAGATCGTGGTGACGGCCTTGGCTTCGCTCAACAACACCACGCCACCTGAAGGGGTCACCGGCGAGATCGTGGTGGTGAGCAACTTTGACGAACTCGCGGCGCTACCGCGCGAGAAAGTGGTCGGCAAGATCGTCGTCTTTAATGAGCGCTTCGACCACAGCAAGGCCGCCGCCGGGTTCGCCCTTGCCGCCTACGGGGAAGCCGTGGCATATCGCGAGAATGGACGTGACGCGGCCGCACGGCAAGGAGCGATGGCGGCGCTGGTACGGTCCGCCGGAGGCGCTGAGTTCCGCCTGCCTCACACCGGTGAAACCAGCTATGACGCGAAACTGCCGAGCATTCCTGCTGCCTCGGTGACAGCCGAAGATGCGGAACTCATGGCGCGGCTTTCCGCGCAGGGGCCGGTGCGAGTGCACTTGGTGATGACCCCGAAGATGCTGCCGGACGTGGTTTCCTACAACGTGATTGGCGATCTGAAGGGGAGCGAGCATCCGGAGCAGGTGGTTGTTGTGTCCGGACACTTGGACTCGTGGGACCTGGGCACCGGCGCGATTGATGATGCTGCCGGGGTGGCGGTCGCGATGCAAACCGCGCAGTTGCTGAAGCGGTTGCGGCTTCAGCCGAAGCGCACCATCCGCGTGGTTGCGTGGATGGCTGAAGAGGTGGGCGTTTTCGGCGGGAAAGCCTATGCCAAGCAACACCCGGCCGACATGGCGAACCACTTCGCCGCCATTGAGACTGATCTGGGCGCCGGACATCCGCTGGGCATCAACGCCTGCTGCGATCCCGCGCTGGTGCCGCTTCTCCAGCCGGTGGCCGCCGTGCTGCAAACGTCGGGCGCAGGAATAGTGCGATTGTCGGACGAGACGGGCGCTGACATCATCCCGCTCAAGGTCGCTGGTGTGCCGACCTTCAGCCCCCTTCAGGACGTGCGCACCTATTTCGATTATCACCACTCCGCTGCCGATACGTTGGACAAAATTGATCCGCGCGAGTTGCGCGAAAACGCCGCCGTTGTCTCGGTATTGGCGTATGCCCTCGCCATGATGAACGCGGAATTACCGCGCCAGCCTCAGCCTGTACCGGATTGGCTGAAGTAACATAGCCTGGAGGCATCATGCGATTGTTCCGATTGGTCTCATTGCTGGGCGGAGTGTGGGTCCTGCTCATGGCGGGTGCGTTGGCAACGGCGCAGCAGCTTCCGGACGCTCCCATATCACAAAGTCCCGGGCAGAAATCGACATCCTCCAAGCCTACTGAGCCTTCGCTGCCGGCGCAGCAATCTGCACAACCAGCGCAGCAAGCACCGCAGCAAAACGAGAAAGCCCTCATTCCCGCCGCCGCCGAGCGCCACTTCCATCAGGGCGTGCTGTATGAGCGGGATGGGGAAGTGGATAGCGCAATCGCCGAATACAAGGACGCGATCAAGGAGTACCCGGACTACGAAGCGGCACACTACAACCTGGGGCGGCTGTACATTGACAAGCACGGCTACGCCGACGCGGTGGCCGAACTGAAGGTGGCGGTGAGCCTGAAGCCCAACGACGCCGATGCGCATAACAATCTTGGGCTGGCCTTGAAGCGCAACGGCGATCTTAAAGGCGCCGTTGCCGAGTACACGGAGGCGGTGCGGCTGAATCCCAAAATGGCTACCGCGCAGAACAATCTCGCGAATGTGTTGTATGCGAGGCGCGATTACGCCGGCGCCGTTCGGCACTATCGCGCAGCCTTGGAACTCGATCCCAAGAATGCCCAAACCCGCATGAACCTGGGCAGTGTGCTCGATGATGTCGGCAAGACCGACGAGGCAATTGTCGAATACAAAGAAGCGCTGAAGCTCGATCCCAAAAACGCCAGCGTTCACTACAACCTTTCGATTGTGTATCAGAAGAAGAAAGACATGCCTGCCGCCATCGCGGAATTGAAAGAGGCGGCGAAACTGGCACCCGACTGGCCGACGCCGCATCTCATGCTCGCGAACCTGCTTAAGGATTCCGACCCCAAGGCCGCGCTTGATGAGTGCAATGCCGCCGATGGCCTGACCCACGATGCCAAGCTGCACGATCAGTGCATGGAGTTGCAGAAAAAGATCCAATAACCGCCTGTGTTGGCCGCTCGCGAATCGAAGGCCCTGTTGCCGGCATCCACATGCCACGAGGTTTTATGGCTTCGATTCATTGGCTGGCAGAAGACGTTTTCCCTAATCCAATCTCTCCTCAGGGCGATTTCCCGCAGAATCCCGATCTCGAACTGCTCGATACCTACTCCCGCGCGGTCGTCGGAGCGGTGCAGCGCGTCGGGCCTGCCGTGGTGCACATCCAGGTGCAGCAGGGACGCGGGCGCGGAGGCTCGGGTTCAGGATTTATCTTCACCCCAGACGGATTCATGCTCACCAACAGTCACGTGGTGCATGGCGCGTCGGAGATCTCGGTCTCGACCGCTGGTGGCGAGCGCTTTCCTGCCGAACTGGTGGGCGACGATCCCGATACCGATCTCGCGGTCATTCGCGGCGGGCACGAGACCACGTCAATCCCGCTGGGCAGTTCGCGCAAGTTGACGGTCGGTCAACTCGTGATTGCCATTGGCAATCCCTTGGGCTTTCAGCACACGGTGACGGCAGGTGTGGTGAGCGCTTTGGGACGCACCATGCGTTCGCGTTCGGGCCGCCTGATTGACGGCGTCATTCAGACGGATGCGGCGCTGAATCCCGGCAACTCCGGAGGGCCGCTGGTGGACTCGCGCGGGCAGGTGGTCGGCGTGAACACGGCTACCATCATGGGCGCACAGGGAATCTGCTTTGCGATTGGGGCCGACACGGCGGAGTTCGTCGCTTCGCGGCTGATTCGCGACGGTCGTATTCGCCGAAGCTATATCGGCGTGATGGGGCAGGGCGTTGCCTTGCATCGTCGCCTGGTGCGCTATTACGACCTACCCTCTGAGAGCGGCCTGCTGGTTCTCAACGTGGTGGAAGGCTCGCCGGCGCAGCGCGCGGGATTGCGCGAGCGCGACGTGGTTGTGCGATTTGCCGGTAAGGCGATCACGAGCGTTGACGATCTGCATCGCATGTTGACCGATGAGCGCAACGCAGTGCCGTGCGAGGTGGAAGTCGTACGCGGGACGGAGTTGCAGAAGATCGTTCTCACCCCACAGCCGCGCGCGGAATAGTCTGCCTTAATCACTCGCGGGCGCGGTGGTAGTGGCGGCGGGCCTTCTGGCGATTGCCGCAGGTCTTCATATCGCACCAGCGGCGGCTGCGGTTGCGGCTCCGGTCGAGGAAGAGCCACCCGCAATCTTGGGCTTCACATTCGCGCACGCCTTTGAGGTCGGCTGAAGTCAGCAGTTCCGCCGCGGACTGCGCAATCGGCCAGAAAGCGCGATCCAGCGTCTTCCTTCCGTTCCAGTCCCACTCCCACCGATAGCCGCCGTTGGCATGAACCAGCTGGCGATGCTGCAGCGCTTCGCGTGCCGCGTCGTCAATGTGCTCGACATCCTTCGCCGCGGCTGGTCTCCCTGCAGCGCTCGCGGAGAATGCGCGATAGAGACTCTCGCGGAATGAGGTCGCTTTGCGAAAGCAGCGGGTTGCCTCGGCACTGCGCTGCCGCGCATGAGCCAGCAAGTCGTTCGCCCCCTCGGGCGAGATGATCTTCGACTGCCCAGCGAACGCGACCAGGTCAGCGTAACTGGCGAGGTGGTCGGTGATTCGTTCGGGAGCCTGGCCGCGACTGACGGTGTTGGCAAAATCCAGGCAGAGGACTCCGCCGCTCAGATCGAACTGATATGCAGGCGCTCGCCTAATAGCACTCACAGTGCCATTGTAACCGGCTTTAGAGAGAATTGGAGGTTAACACCACCATCTAAGTGACGCATGCGTCCCGGGCGAATGTCTATGAAAAACCAAATATACGCTGGTCAGATATTCAAGATTCTGTAACATATTGCGTGATCGTGCTTTCGGATATATGCAATATTTTCACCAACTTAGATTTTGGTCAGACGAATGCTCCAAACGTGCTCAATAAATCCGACATTTCGATCCTTGCTCTCGCAGTCTACTCAAGCAATGGCGCCCGGCGGGACAGGGAAGTTGGATTCGCAGCGGCGGGCGGCAGAAGGCATGTGCATTTTTCGGCAGTAGAAAACTCACACGCCTTCGTCCACACACATCCATCGGAAATTTAAGGCACGTCGAACAAGGAGCCTCCCCATGAAGAAGCTGGTTCTACTCTCGCTCTTCATCCTGATGTTGGCAACCTGTCTTCCCGCGCAAGAGACCACCGCGAGCATCAACGGGACCATCAGCGATGCTACCGGCGCGGTGGTTGCCAAGGCCCAGATCACGGTTACCAGTCCGTCTACCGGTTACACGCGCTCCACCGTTTCCGGGTCAAATGGCGACTACAACCTCTCGCTCCTGCCTCCCGATACCTACACCATGAAGGTGCAGGCCACGGGCTTCGCGACGGTCGAGCAGAAGGGAATTACGCTGCTCGTCGGTCGGGCCGTCACGCTGAATCAAACTCTGAAGCCCGGAGGCGCCAACGAAGTGGTCGAGGTCACTGCTGCGCCGCCCATGATCGAGACTACCGTCTCCAATGTCGTCGGGACGGTCTCGCCCAGCGAAGTTTCCAACCTGCCTATCCTGGACCGCAACTTTTCCGGACTGGAGACTCTCATCCCCGGCGTGCGTCAGGCCGAAGGATTTGATCCCACGAAAACGCGCGTGGGCAACATCAGCGTGAACGGTGGCGATGGCCGCCAGGTTGACACCAACGTGGACGGCGGCGACAACAAGGACTTGGTGGTGGGTGGACTGGTGCAGAACTTCACCATGGAAGGCATCCAGGAGTTCAACGTCTCCACCAACCGCTACACCGCCGAAGCGGGCCACGCCGTGGCGGCTGTGGTCAACGTTGTCACCAAGTCGGGCACCGACACGATTACATGGCTCGGCGTTTGCTTTGTTCCAGAACAGCGCGCTGGACAAGAACGACTACTTCACTCTTCAAACCTGCCAGGCGCAGGGTCTTACGTCGGGACAGTGTCCCAAGCCCCTGGTGCATTTCTATCACTACGGAGGCTCGATTGGCGGTCCGATCATCAAGGACAAGCTCTTCTATTTCGGCGCCTTCGAGCAGAAGCGCGAGCCGGGCACCATCGTGGTCAATCCGAGCACGCCGCCCGACTTGACCCAATTCGCAGCCCAGACCGCTGGTTTCGCGGGCGGTCCCTATGCCTTCCCAGTGAATACTCTGCCATCGTCCTACGTTGACACGCTGGGGACGATCAAACTGGACTGGACGATTAACGCCAAGCAGAACGCGTTCCTGCGCTACGGCGGTCAGAAGTGGACGACGGCCAACGACCAGTTGGGTGCAATCTTCACCACCGACGGTACGCAGGGCAACAACGACATCAACAACTTCCACGATCTTGCCATTCAGTATAACTACACCGTGTCACCCACGAAGGTGAACTCGTTCAACGCCCACTTCCAGGACATGGTGAACAAGATTCCACCGCTGCCTACCCATACCTTCACTTATCCGACGGAGGGCGGGGGGACGCGTAACCAACCCATACATTCTTTTCTCGGACGGCAACAGCGTGGGACTGAATCCCAACGTGCCGCAGGAGACGCTGATCCGCAAGTACCAGTTCCGCGACAACTTCACCTGGGCGCATGGCAAGCAGAACTGGAAGTTCGGCGGCAACTGGATTTACTTCGCCAAGATGGGCGGCTACTTCTACTCGCAGTTGGGCTATTCGATGATCTTCTGGGACAATCCACTCTGCATCGAGGCCGGTAGTTGTCCGAATGGGAGTGGCGGAATCTATCCTCAGGGCATATCAACACCCGGAGCGGTCCAGGAAATCCTGCTGAATGGTGGTAGCGGTTCTACCGCGCAGCCACCCTGGAGTTCTCTGGGGCTGTATTTCCAGGACGATTACAAAGTCACCCCGCGCCTGACCTTGAATCTCGGTTTGCGCTGGGATGCCAACATCGACTTCCTGCAGTCGCAACTCGGCAACAGCCTGACCAACAGCAACAAGGGAATCTGGGACATGCGGCAGGTCATCGCGAGCCCTGGATTTCCCGGTAAATGACCCGGGTGCGCAGACCATGGTGGCGCTGGCCGGAAACACCAGTAACCTGCAGCGCCGCACTTCGGACTGGAAGGAGTTCCAGCCACGCGTTGGCTTTGCCTGGGATATTACGGGCACCGGCAAGCACCTGCTGCGCGGCGGTTACGGCATCGCCCGCGATCAGATCTTCCAGAACATTACGCTGTGGTCGATCCAGCAGACCCAGCCGACCATCTACCAGGCGGTATTCGATCAAATCGGTTCCGCGCCTCCAGGGATGGGATGCGTGCCACCGGGCGGGGGAGTTGATCCTTGCAGCTTCCAGTTTGGCAAGACGCCTCTTCCTCAGCCGCCACCGGCAACTACCGATCTCGCCTTTGGGGCGACCCCGCGTATCACCAGTCCGACGATCACCGATCCCTGGTCGCAGCAGTTCGGCATCGGTTATGCGTGGCAGATTAACAACGATTATGCTTTCTCGGCGGATTACGTTCACATCCTAGGTACGCACGAGGAGCGCGTACTCAACCAGAACCCCACCATCAAGAGCGTCTGCGATCCCGAATTACGGCGGCAATCCCGACAATCCACGGTGCGTCAACGGTATAGGCACGCGCCTGATGGATTACGCCTTCGAGCAGACCGGCGTTGGTGCAGGTCGTTTCAACAAGCTGTATGACTACAGCACCAACAACCGGTCGTTCTATGACGGAATCAACCTGCAGATCCGCAAACGCATGAGCAAGAACTTCATGTTCCAGGCCAGTGACGTGATCTCATGGTCGCGGTCTTGGGGTGGATTCCCTGTAGCCTCCTACGGTGGCAGTGGGTTGGCGATCACGCCTCAGGCCCAGTTCCTACCCAGCGAGTTCGGCTACACGAACTTCGACGAGCGCAACCGTTTCGTGGTCAGCGGTATTGTCAACCTGAAATGGCAGTTCCAGTTGGCGCCGATCTTCACCGCCGCGTCGGCCCGGCCCTATAGCTTTATCGCCGGCAGTGATGTTAACGGCGACGGGCGCCAGGCCATCGACAGGGTCTGTGTGGGAAGCACGCTGGCGAACCCAATCACTACTCCGGGGTGCACCTTCGTCCAACCCAACACCCTACGAGGCATCCCGCTTGTCCAGATGAATCTGCGCATCGCCAAGACCTTCACCATCCACGAAAGCATGCAACTGTGGCTGTACTGGGAGTTCTACAACCTGTTCAACCGCTCCAACTTCTGTAACAGCTACGAAGAGAGCTCTGCAGCGAGTAACTTCAACACGCCGCAGTCCTACTGCAACGGTCCCAGCAACGCTGCCTATGCTGGCGTATCGGGCTACGGAGCTGCGGCAACGCCATCGCTGACCAGCCAGTTCGGCTTCCGGTTTAGCTTCTGAGTTTCGGCGCAGACGGAATGTAATTCTGAGGGCACTCGCAAGAGTGCCCTTTCTTTTCGCTGGAATTGAATTCTAAGCATGGGCGGACTAACCTATCCACGAACCCGAGGTGTCGCAGATATGCTGTATCGCGCCCATTGGCTGTTGTTGTCGGCCCTGTTCTTTGTGATCGCCGTCCCCCGGCCACTGCATGCCCGCCATGACGGTGACCAGGTCCATGTCGGACGCAGTATCGTTGTGGAAGAGGGCGAAGAGGCTGGCGACCTGGTCTGTGTCGGATGCTCCATTCGCATGGCCGGCTCATGTGGGGACATCGTCGCCGTTGGAGGCTCCATATTGGTGGACGGTACGGTCCGCGGTGACGTGGTCGCAGTCGGCGGAGGTCTGAGGCTGGGCGAGAACGCGGCCGTCACTGGCGATGTGGTTACGGTTGGCGGCCGGTTGCTGCGGCATCCCAATGCGATCGTCAAGGGGAAGGTCAGTTCGCAGTCGGGAGTGCTCGTTCTGCTGGGACTGGTTTTCATTCCGCTGGTTCCGGTCGTTCTCTTCGTCGCGCTGATTGTGTGGCTGTTCAGCCGCAATCGCCGCCCGGCGCCGGTCCGCAGATGAGCAAGGGTGACCACAGCAACAATCTCAATGCTGTCATCCTGAGCGGAGTCGAAGGATCTGCGTTTTTTCCGGGAGTGATCACGCCGTAATCGGCTGCTGGGTTTTCGGGTCCCACGGGATGGAGAACTGGCGCTCGATTTTCTCGCGGTAGCACGGCCCCGAGTTGTAGGTGCAGAACGGGTACAGCTTCCCGTCGGGCGTAGCGTAATGGATCACGCAACGCTTCACCCGCTCGATGTCGTAGTTATAGGCATCCTGGAAGTGCATGCCCGCCACCAGCAACGTGCGATAGGTGAAGGTGCCATCTTTGCCGTCGCGGCCCAGCTTCTTGTTGGTTAGCCCTTGCAGCGTCTGCAGGAATTTGGTGAACGTCAGCCCCGGCGGCGCTAGCTTCGCCTTGAAGTGACGCTGCATCGAGTTCCAGGTCTTCACTTTGCTGTAGAGCTTGAAGCGCGCCTTGCCCGCGGTCCGCGACAGCTCTTCCATGTCCTGCAGCATGTTGGGCACGTCCACAAACTGGGTGATGGGCACCGCCTTCTTCGATTTCTCATCCACGAAGAAATACGTTCCCAGAGAGCAGTGTGGGTGCGATGAGATGGTCGGCACGCCGGTGCCGCGCAGCGCCGCCGTGAGTTTCGAGAACGGAGTGACGCAGGCGAGCGGGAACCAGTCGGCGCGCGCGTCGGTGATGCCGGTCTGCTCGCTCACGCAGCGAGCGAGGTCGGAGAGGGTGAAGCGCTTGGCCAGCAATTCGTGTTTCGCGATGCGCCCGGTGAAAGCGACGGGCTGGAAGCTGATGCCCGAAACCGTGTCAACGTTTTCGATGGCAACGCGCACGATGTCGCCGACCTGGTGATCGTTGACGCCCTTCACGATGGTGGGCACAAAGACGATCTTCATGCCGGTGGCGCGGCAGTTCTCAATGACCTTCATCTTGGTCTCAAGCAGCGCCTGCCCACGGGTGCGGCGGTACACCTCATCGGTGACGCCGTCGAATTGCAGGTATAGCGTGGCCAGCCCGGCGGCTTTCGCTTTCTGCGCGAACTCCAGCTTGGCCAGCTCGATGCCGTTGGTCGCCGCCTGGATGTGGGTGAACCCCATCTCGCGCGCCATGCTCAGGATCTCGAAGAACTGCGGGTGGATCGTCGGCTCGCCGCCGGAGAACTGCACCACGCGTCCATCCACCGGGCGCTCGTCGCGCAGCGTCTGCAGCATCGCGCGCACCTGCTCGACGCCGGGCTCATACAGATACCCGGCGACGTTGGCGTTCGCGAAACACACCGGGCAGGTCAGGTTGCAACGGTTGGTCAGATCAACGTTAGCGAGAGCGGTGTGCGAGGTGTGCATGCCGCAAAGCCCGCAGTCGTCAGGGCAAACCTTGCCGCCTTCAATCTGCGGATTGGCCAGGCCGAGGTTGTCGCCAAAGTTCCACTCCTCCATCTTGAGATAGAGCTGGATGTCGCTGAAGATGATGTCGCGAAACGTCCCGTGCTCGGCGCAGGACTTCTCCATCATGACCTTGCCGTCGTCGGCGAAGATGTCCGCGGGAATCACCTTGTTGCATTCCGGACAGAGCGATTCAGTCTGCTTGGGCAAACCTTTCTGCAGCGGCTTGATGGGCGATCCGGTGTAGGTCACTTCCGGTTGCAGGATGCGCAGGCCGGGCCGCTTGGTCGGCGTCCTCTGCTCGCTCACGTTGATTGGGGATACTGGGGAACTTATTTCCGGTGACAACGTCTGGGTACTCACTCTGGGCTCACCTCGATAATGGAAGCACAGCGCGGCGGCGGATGAGAATCTAGTAATGGTCTATGAAAGGCACACCGCGGCGCTGCCTCAGCATGATTGTCGGGCAGACGGCCATCCCGGCGCAGTGCGCTGCCTCACCTGCCAGAGTGAAGTAGGTGTGCAGCAAGCGGTCGAAATGCGCAGCCAGTGGCCTTTTTGCAGGGGTGAACGGGAGCGCGGTTTCTTGCCTTCGTGAGCGTCGCCCTTCACATACGGCTACTTGCGATAAGGGCGTAGAATCTTCTTTTTCAGAGCACATCCTGATTTGTCGAGAGAGGTCTTATGGGAAAACGCTCCAAGAAGCATGATGCGAAGAAGTCTGCGGTCGAGGTCAAGAACAGCCCGGGCAACAAGGACGAACCCCAGGCGAAGCTCAGCAAGCAGGACTACGAGCGGGAACTTTTCAGCCTGCAGACGGAACTGGTAAAACTCCAGGACTGGGTGAAGAAGGCCGGAGCGCGCATTGTCATCGTCTTTGAGGGACGCGACGCGGCGGGCAAGGGCGGCATCATCAAACGCATCCTGGAGCGAGTGAGTCCGCGTGTCTTCCGGTTGGTGGCTTTACCGTCCCCAACCGAGCGCCAGAAGACCCAAGTCTACGCGCAACGCTACATTGAGCATCTGCCCGCGGGCGGAGAAATCGTCATCTTCGACCGCAGCTGGTACAACCGCGCCGGGGTCGAGCATGTGATGGGCTTTTGCACCGAAGAGGAATACAAGAAGTTCCTTAAAGGGTGCCCCGTCTTCGAAAACTTCCTGATCAACAATGGCATCATCCTGCTGAAGTACTGGCTCGATGTCTCGGAAAAAGAGCAGCACAAGCGATTTCTTGCGCGCATCCAGGACCCATCGAAGCGCTGGAAGTTGAGCCCGATGGATTTGGAGTCACATCGCCGCTGGTATGACTACTCGCGCGCCCGTGACGCCATGCTGGCCGCCACCGACACGCCAACCGCCCCGTGGTGCATCGTGCCGTCGGACGACAAGAAACGCGCGCGGCTCAATTGCATCGCCGACATCCTCAGCCGCATTCCCTACGAGGAGGTCTCCTATAAGCCGCCGAAGTTGCCCGGCCGCCAGAAGCCCAAGGGCTACGTCGAACCGACCATGAAGCATCAGGTGGTCGCGCAGAGGTGGTGACTTTCCGACCATTCAGTGGCCGCTTAGCTGCATCGCCAATCCGCCACGGAAAGGGCGTATCTTCCACCGGGCTAGTTGTGTAGAATGCACGCTCGCCAGAGTTAGAGGAAATTCCGTAACACTCTTTGCGGGGCTATTGGATCTGGCGGGCATCCTGCACCGCTAGTCGAGGCAAGTCTGCCGATTCAGATAGTCCAAGTGCACCGCAGCGAAACCACTTCAACAACTTTCAGGAGGCGGAGAAACGATGAGAACGAGGACGTTATTGTCGGCTTTTGGTGTCATGCTGTTAGCAGTATTTTCGGTTGTCGCCCAGGACAAACCAGGGACCCTCGCTGCCTTGGAATTCCAACATCCCAAGAGCGGCATGGTGAAGCAATACGAGGACGGACGAAAGCAGAAGGCCGCCTGGCACAAGCAGCAGAAGGATCCTCAGGCCCTGCTGGTATGGGAGACCATGAGCGGTGACAACACGGGAACCTACATCGTCGGGCGGCTGGGCCAACACTGGGCCGATTTTGACAAGCCCGCCATTCCTGATCAGGCCGACCTCGACGAATTTCAGAAGGTCATCGGTAGCTACGTCGACTCCCTCGTCGGCCGCTACTACGATTTCATGCCCAAGGTCAGCAACCCCGACAGTTCCACCACGCCTTCCAAGTTCGCCGAGATCATCACCTTTCATGTGCGCTACGGCAAAGCCTCAGATTTTCGCAGCGCCATTAGCAGGATTCACTACGCGACGCAGAAGACCAAGTGGCCCGTCCATTACGAATGGTATGTACTGGCCAATGGCGGCAATGTAGGAACCTATGTGCTCGTTCTGCCGCGCGCCAACTGGGCGGACTTCGAGGACAAACCTGACGTCAAACCCTACCGCGAAATGATCAAAGATGCCTTTGGCCAAGCCGAGGCGGATTCTATCGTGGATGGCATCAACGCGTCCGTGCAAAGCGAGACCAGCGAGATTATCGAATTTCGACCGGACTTGAGCTACCTGCCCGGCAAATAGCAAGTTGCTTGTTCGGATCGATCTGGCGCCTTCCATCCTGCCCGCCGCGGTGGACAGGATGGGGGCGCTTTAGAAATAGGGACGCTGATTTCCTTCCCTTTAAGGGCTTCCATCCCATCGTGGGCAATGCTTTTCAGATGGCAGGGGTACACTGCTACGTATGCTGCAATCACACAAGAAGGCAATCGCTGCCATCAAGACTGCCCAGCAAGAGCTTGAGAAGGCAACCCGCGAGCGAAACAAGGCCAAAGAGCAGTTGAGCAAAGCTCAGACTCGACTGACCCGGGCCAAGGAGCAGCTCAGGAAGAACCAGGAGCTACTGGAAAGCTGACGGACGGCCGAAAAACAAAACCGGCCGCTCGCGCAGCCGGTCTAAACGACAGCTGACTGCTAACAACCAACCGCAGATCCTTCCACTCGGACTGAAGTCCTCGGTCGGGATGACAGAAAAAGCTAGTCCCCGTACACGGCTTCCCGCTCTTCGACGGCGGGCGTTGCGGGCTTGATGCCGCCGATGTTGCCGAGCGGAATGAAGCCATCGTTGGTGACCGGCTTCTCGCCTAGCACGTGTTCCTTGTAGAGCGCCAGCATGCGCGCTTTCTCGGCTTCGGCCTTCACGCGCTCGTCACGGGCCTTGAACTTCTCCTGGCGAGCGTTCTTGGCGATGCCCAGGTCGTCGAGCGTGTGGTTGGCTTCCGCGTTCACGTGCTCGTCCACTAGTTTCAGGGTGTGGGCCGTGGTCTCGAGGCCGACTTTCTTGCCGCCGGCGAAGATCTCGTGACGGCCGTGCTCTTCGTACCACTTGGTGAGCGTAGCAGTCATATGCATCTTCTCGACAATGTTCCGCCATCCCACGCCGGTATTGTAGGCGCAGAAGCTGATCTCGCCTTCCTGCGTGGCATAGGGAATGATGCACTGCTCGGTGCGGCGGAAGTCGTAGTTGAACAGGTCCTGGAACCACATGCCGGCGACAAACAGGAAGTTCCAGCGGTCGCGACGGCGCTTCTCGATATCGGTCTCGGTGCGGTCGCCGCTGACTTTGCCGTAATCCTTGCCGGTGGCGCCGAAGGTCTTGTCGAACTTCTTCAGCAGGTCGGCAAACTTGAAGTGCTTGGGCGACTTGAACGGATCGTAGTTCTTCAGCAGCGCCAGGGTCATGCCGGCAATCGACATCCACTTGCCGCGGGCTGCGTCGTTCACCTTCGCAATGTCTTTGGCGATGGTGTCGCCGTTGAGGAACGCGGTCACAGGAACGGCTTCCTTGGTTTCCTTGTCAATCATGACGGCCATGCCGACGCCGCAGTTGGGATGGCAGCCGCAGCTCAAGGAACCCCAATCTTTGTCGGGTCCATGCACCAGGTCGGCCCAATCGGAGAAGGTGCTCATGAACGAGATGGGGAACCAGTCGCGGGTCGGCTCGCCCAGGCCGGTCTGGTTCTTCACGTCATGCGCCAGATGCGACAGGGTGTAGCGCTGGGCCTGACGGCGCTCATCGGTAATCGCTTCATCGCGTCCGGTAAACGAAACCGGCTGGAACGAGAGGAACGAAATGCGCTTGGGATTGTCGAGCGCGAACTGGATGATGCGTCCGACCTGCTCATTGTTCAGGTCGTTGACGATGGTAACGACGGGCACGATGTCCACGCCGGCGTTGTGCAGGTTTTCGATGGCCTGCAACTTCACGTCGAAGAGATTGCCGACCAGGCGGTGCGAATTGGCGGCATTGCCGATTCCGTCGAACTGCAGATACGCGTAACGTAAACCGGCTTCAAAGGCCTGCTTGGCAAACTCGGGGCTCTTGGCGAACTCGATGCCGTTGGTCGCAGCCTGCACGCTGTTGTAGCCGACCTTGCGAGCGTAAGCCACCGCATCCAGGAAGTAAGGCGACAGCGTGGGCTCACCGCCGGAGAACTGCACCGACATCTGACGTCGCGGCTTGATGGTGATGGCGTTGTCGAGCATGGTCTTGATCTCGTCCCACGTGAGCTCATGGACGAAGCCAACCTGGTTGGCGTCCATGAAGCAGGGATCGCACATCATGTTGCAGCGGTTGGTGAGGTCGATGGTCAGCACCGATCCACGGCCGTGCAGCACCGTGCTGCTGCCGTGATGATGCAGCTTCTCGTCGTTGTGCGCGCGAATGTCGCGGCCCGGGAAAACTTCCTCGAGGTGCTTGAAGAAGTCGGTGTCCATGGCCATCACGTCTTCAAAGTGGCCGTGGATCGGGGCAGTCCTTCACCATCAGGATTTTGCCGTCGCGCTCGATGATCTGAGCTTTGATCTCGCCGGCCTTCTCGTTCATCAGGACTTCGACCGGCAGTTTGCCGTCGAGAATCTGCTGACGAATTTCCGGGACGCACTTGGGGCAGAGCGAATCGGTGGCGCGCGGCCAGCCCAGCGGCGGCTTCGACTTCTGGTACGACTTCAACAGCGGCTTGTCCGACCACTTGGGCGTAAACGAAGGATTTTGATGAATGCTATTCAGTTTGTCGAAAACGACCCATGCGCCTTTGGCAGCAATGGTGACGGCTTTCTCAACGTACTTTACGGGCTTATGCATTTACGCCTCTCGCGTTGGATGTGTGTTCAGGCCTACCCCACATGACGGGCCAAGGTAACTTGTAGTCACTTATGAGATTACTGACCGGCAGCCAAAGGGGCCAAGCAAGATGGGCCAAATGGGCGCATTTGGCGGCTCAGCGGGACTATCTCACATTGAATGGTGACCCGCATCACATGGCTATGTTATTGAAAAAGCGAGATCTGAAGGCCTCAATCCGCAGCCGGATGATCGGCTTGATAGACCGCCGAGCCCTGCCGCGCCGGCAACCACGCGGCAAGGGCCGCACCCAGATACATGGCTCCAACAATCCAGAACCCGTAAGTGAGTCCGTCGCGGTGGGCAGCCTCGCCCGCGATGAGCGACGTGGCGATCTGTAAAGCGCTGGCGCCGAAGGAGAACATGTTCTGCACCCGGCCCATCATGTAGCGGGGCACGATTTCCATCATCTCGCTGGAGAGGGCAATGCCTCCCATGCCGCGGCTGGAGCCCATGATGAAGTAGATGGGCACGGCGAACAGCAGGTATCGCGAGACGGGCAAGAGAAACAGCGACAGCGCAATGATGGACATGGTCAGGGTCACCGAGCGATGTGCTCCGTGGCGGCGGATGAACCTGGAGGCGTAGAACACGCTGAGGAAAGCGCCGACTGCCCATCCGGCGTTGAGCCAGCCGTATCCGACGGCCCCGCCATGCAGGATGCGCTCGCTGAGAGGCGCTGAGAGCACGCCCTGGGTCATCATGGCTGCGACAAACAGCGCCCACGCAATGCCGATCAGCAGCACGCGCCGGTTTTGCCAGACGAAGCGATGGCCCTCTTTGAGTTCGTGCAGGAAGCGCGCGACTGCGCCGCCTGGAGCGAGAGCGATTTCGGCGTTCTCCGGCGCCGGTCGCGACACGATCACGCGTCCCTTGCGCACGTGGAAGACGCAGGCGATGGACGCCGCGTAGCTGGCGCAATCAATCAGCAGCACGCCGCCGAGCCCGATGTGGTTGTACACGAAGCCGACGATCGCGCCCGCCATAAGCCAGCCACCCTGCAACGCGGCCAGCAACAGCGAGTTCGAATCCAGCATCTTGTCATCCGGCGTCAACTCCTGGACGAGCGCGTTCACCGTCGGGAAGAACATCCAGAAGCCGATGGCGACCAGGATGTTCATGGCGTAGAGGTGCCACAGCCGCACATGATGGGTGAACACCAATACGGCCACGCACAGGATGATGGCCCCGCGCGCGGAGTCGAGCCACATCATGAGATGGCGACGGTCTTCGCGATCAATGAGCACACCGGTGAAGGGCAGCAGCAGCATCGAGGGTATCGTCTGCAGCGCGATCAGCATGCCCAGCGACACCTCCGAATGAGTCGCCTGCAGGATGTACCAGATCACGGCGGCTGAGTTCATGCCGCTGCCGATCATGGAAATGAGATTGGCCAGGAAAATCAGCCGCATCCCCCGGTGCTGCCAGATCTCGCGCATGCTTCCAGAGTAACGCAGGAGCCGGAGGCCGGGTGCAGGTCTACTGAAGCTGAAAATCCTTGAAGTTTGTTTGAAGGAGTAACGCGCGAGACCTTGCGTGGGCGGGCCAATGGCGCTAATGTATATACGTTGTCGTCATTACCCAGACCCTGCCCTTGCAATTCACCTGGGACGAGCAAAAAGACCGGATCAATCGGCGTAAGCACGGCGTCAGCTTTGCAATGGCAGTCGAGGCGTTCGATGATCCGCATCAGGTGTCTCGCGTGGAGCGGGAAGTCGAGGGTGAACTGCGATGGCAAACTATTCGGAATGGTAAGGGGCATTCAGGTGCTTAATGGATTGTTCACACCGTGACCGAGTCCGAGGGTGAAGAGATTATTCACATCATCTCGGCGCGAAAGGCCACGCCACAGGAACGGAGGATCTATGAGCAAGGCGAGTAGGATGGTCACATTCCTGCCACACACCAGGGAAGCCACTCACTGCCAGACAGAAACGGGAGTTGGCTGCGATTGCCGCGCGGCCCGATGAAGGGAAAGACACGTCGGATATCCCGAGCTGCCGACAAGTTCGGGAAGAACGCGGTCAGGGGCAGGTTCTACCGGCCTGTCAAGCAGGCCGGTCACTTTGCGGATTGATGCGGACATGGTGGCGTGGCTGCGAAACCCGGCAGGGAAAGCGTACCAGTCCGGGCTCAATTCGCTATTGCGGTCCGGGACGATGCTGTCTGAACTGCGCAGCAAAGAGAAGAGCGCCTAATGGGTCTTCGTCGTCTTTTCCGAAAGGAAAAGCAGGAGCACCGCATCATGCGGGAGGTGGCTGAGCGCTCCGGCGCCATCGTGCCGGAATATCACCGGCCGACGCCGGAGTGTCCGCATCCGGAGCGCTGGAGCATGTACGATTCGATGACCGCCGAGGTCGAGGTGCTCGAGTTCCTGCGCACGCTGGTGACGACCGTCAAGCCCAACCTTGTCGTGGAAACCGGAACCTTTCTGGGCGTAAGCACGCTGGTGATTGCGGAGGGGCTAAGGATGAACGGCTTCGGCCGGATCGTCAGTTGCGAATACGATCCCAAGGTTTTCGCAGCGGCGAAAGAGAAAATCGACGCTGCCGCATTCCGGGATTTGATCGACCTGCGCAACGAATCGAGCCTGGAGATGAAGGTTGAGGGCACCATTGACCTGTTCTTCAGTGATAGCGACATGCCCATCCGCGAGCAGGAAGTGCGGCGCTACCTGCCGCAGATTTCGCCATTCGGCCTCATTCTGATGCACGATGCCAGTTCGCATCTGAAGCAGGTGCGCGACGCCGCGCTCAAACTGGAGGACGAAGGATTGATCTCCGTCATCATGCTGCCCACGCCTCGCGGGCTGGTAGTGGCGCAGAAAAGAGAAGGGCGGAGGTAAGGTCCATCCCAAGGCATTTCGTCATCTCACCCTGTGCTGTGCGATAGCTCATAGCAACCTGGGCCAATAAGCGCTACGATGCTCCCGAATAGAGACTCCGCGCAGCGGCTTCGCGCAGGCCTCACTTTCATGCCGCTGAACGGCGAGTCCATCGAGGTGCATCATGCGTTTCGTTCGTCAAATCGTTCTCTGTGGATTGCTGGTCCTTTCTTCTCTTGCAGGGTGGTCCCAGAACGTCAAGATAGGGATCCCTGCTGGGTCGCCGGAAGACAAGGATCTGTCCTCCATCGCGGCTGAGCCGGATGCGCAAAAGCGCATTCTTGGCTATGAGGAGTTCGTTAAGAAGTACGCCGACAATAAGCCGGCGCTGGCTTACGGAGAGTGGCAGCTCTCAATACAGTATCTGTCTGCGAACGACAGCGCCAAGGCACTGGAGCATGGCGACAAGGCGCTGGCGCTCTATCCCAACGACCTTGACATCATCGTTTCGCAAGCCGGTGTCGCCCAGGCAATGAAGGACTACGGGAAAATTGTTGATTACGCAGTGCTCGGGGCAGGGGTCTATCATTCGATCGCAACGCAGCCGAAACCGGCTAATGTCTCTGATACGGAATGGGCCAGCCGGGTAGGCGATGAACAGAATGCAGCCCGTCCGGGATACGAATTCCTCGAGAGCCGCTGCCTATAATGCGATCGCCGCTGAACAGGATCCCGGCAAACGCATGAGTGACATCGAGAAGTTTACGCCGGCGTTTCCCAAGTCCCAATTTGAGCAACCGGTATCGCAGCTCGCACTTTACAGCTTGCAACAGTTGAACCAGCCGCAGCGCGTCGAGTCCTACGGCGAGAAGGCGCTGGCGGCCAATCCCGACAGCGTTCCAACGTTGCTGATGCTGGCCAATGCCTACGCCGAAGATCCGAAGACCGCAGCCAAAGCCGTCACCTATGCCAATAAGGTGATCGCATTGACCGCCGCCGGCACTGACAAGAACCAGAAGTTATCCGCGGGAGTAGCGCACTCCACACTCGGCTATGCCTACCTGAAACAGGACAAGGTGGCCGCTGCCGTGCCGGAACTCAAGACGGCGGTCGGCTTATTGCCGGACGATCCGCAGGCGGAGCAGGCAGCGTTGTTCCGTCTGGGTTACGCCTATGCCAAATTGAACCGCAAGTCGGACGCTGTTGCGGCGCTGGAAAAATCGGCCGCAATCAATGGTCCTTACCAGCGGGCCGGCGAAGGACATGCTGGCGAAGGTGAGTGCTGCCGGGAAGAAGTAACGTCCGGCGCCACTTGCGATTTACTTCTTGACCAGCGCGTCCGATAGCAAGTGAGCTTTGTAGGCTAGGTTATTGGCGCGCTCCAGGTCGCCAGCGGAGAGGGCCTGTCGCGATTGCGCGACGTAGGACTTGATCTGCGCTACCATGGCTGCCTCGTCGTGCGTCAGGCTGCCCTTCAATCCCTTGAGGTTCTTCTCGGTTTCGTCGAGCAATCGGATCGTGGTCTGTTTCTGGCGCGGCGCCGTTTGGCTGGTGGTTTCAGCGATCGCGGTATCAGGTGGGGCCGGGGTCTCCGCTACCGGATTCTCCGGCGGTCGATTGGCCGCGATGGTATTGCTCGGGACACTGTTCTGTGTATTGTTCTGCGTATTTGCAGGAGGGGGTGACGTTTTTCGTGAATTGGTGCGACGATGTCCCTGGGGTTTCGTTTTTGGCGGCTCCGTAACCGCCGCTTCCTGAGTTGGCGGGGGGGGCTCCGGAGGCGGAGCGGCGTCCGGAATCTGGTCGGGCAACGCTACAGTTAATGTCGGGGCTTGTTGCGCCTCTGTCGGGAGCTGCGGCTTCTTCTTGTTGCAGCTTGGACCCAGTGACAGCGCCAATACCATGACGGAAGTAGCGAATTGGCGGCCAGAAGTCATATGTCAAATCGTCCCCCGCTAGCACCCGCATCTAGCGACGCCGGAAGGCGGACTGAACAGAGCAATTGCCCTCTATGATAAACCTCGGAGGCTTCCGCTGCGCGGTACTTAACATTTGCCCCGTCGAGTCCAATGCTTCAGATGCGCGAAACCGCCTCCTCGCTGGCATGCGCTTTCGCGCCGGTCAGTGGAAGCGCCAGGCGAAACGTTGTTCCGCGCCCCATCTCGGTCACGAAATCCAGCGCGCCGTTGTGCAACTGCAGCACGCGATAGCTCATGGCCAGACCAATCCCGCTTCCCGCCTTCTTGGTGGTGAAATAAAGATTGAAGACCTTGTCGCGGATTTCGGGCGGAATGCCAGTGCCCTGGTCGCAGACCTCGATGGTGGCGGCGGTTTCATCACGGTGCGCGAAGATGCTGAGCACCCCCCCGTCGCTCATTGCCTGTACACCGTTGAGAACCACGTTAAGCAGGGCCTGTTTGATGAGGTCGGCATCCGCCCGGACGGGCAGGGCCCGGTCATCCAGGCGGATTTCCACCTTTACGCCTTCGCGCGCGGCCTCCGGAGACGCGAGCAGAGCGACGTCTTCGGTCAAACGGCGCAAGTCAAACTCGGTCAGGCGCAGTTCCACCGGGCGATTGAAGTCGACCAGCGTCTGGACGACACGATCCAGGCGGTGGATTTCACTCCCGATGGTTTCCAGGTGACGGCGCGTATCCGGATCAATTTCCCTCATCTTCTCGCGCAGTAGCTCAAGATGCACCACGATGGCGTTGATCGGGTTCTTGACTTCATGGGCGACGCCAGACGTGAGCCGCCCGATGGCAGCCAGGCGACGGGAAAGCTCAATCTCATTTTCGATTCGACGAACCGACTCGGCGTCGCGCATGGTGAGGAGCGCTCCAATCCGCTCGCCTCGTTCGGCTATGAAATCCAGTGCGATCTGAATACGGCGGCCGTTCTCCAGTTCAATTTCGCGCTGTGGAATCGGCTCGTGCAGCGCAAATGCGTCGAGCACGATGCGGCCCAGTTTGTGCGCGTCGTCGAAAACCTCTTCCACCACATGCCCGAGGATCTGTCCCCGTTGCCGGCCAATGAACCGCTCGGCCGAGGTGCTGACCAACACCACGCGAGTGTCGCGCGTGAACAGGACGAGTCCGTCCTGCAAAGTGCCCATGATTTGGTCGAGATTTTCTTTCAGAGCGCTGAATACTTCCTTCACATCGCGGATCTGTCGCCCCAGACGATCGATCTTGGTATTGACCAATCCATATTCGTCGGTGCGACCGGAACTGGCTTCGGGCGTGATGTCAGGAACGCCGGCGGTCATCTGGTCAAGACGGCGTCCGATTGCTTCCAAAGGACGCAGCGCAATGTTGGACACTCCCGCCGCCAGGGCGAGCGACACCAGGATGGCAATGACAGAAAGGCTGAGTGCGCGACTCAGTTCCGGCTGGACTTCGCTCTTGAGAAAGACGGTGGAGATGCCGACCCGAATGTCGCCGAACGGCTGTCCTTCTCGCTGAATGGGCAGGTGAACGTCGTAAACCTTTGGGTCGCCATAAACCACTTTGAGCTGCTGCAGGAAACTGCCACTGCGTACCCGGGCGAAATCTTCACGCGGCTCCAGCCTGGTGCCGTTGGCGGCAGGGCCCGTGTTCACAATGGCTCGACCGGATACGTCGGCGATAGCAGCATCGGAGATGGTGGGCAAATAGCCGACGATAGATTGCAGCAAAGTGTTCAGTCCGGGATCGCTCTGCAAGGCCTCGTCCAGGACTTCCTCCACCTGTTTGGGGTCGTTGGTGTTGGCGAAGGTGCTGCTGAGGTCAATCTGAGAGGCCTCGCGGGCGCTCTCACGGATCTGCTTGGCAACAAAGGCGGCGCTGTCGTAGGCTTCCGCGGTACGCTGCCGCACCAGGTGCGACACGTATAAATAGCAGAACATCGCCACCAGAGCGAAAACCATGCCGCTGATGGCGAGCACCAGCTTTGTTTTCAGCCGGATTCTACCCATGAAGACACTCGCACTACGGGGTGTTGCCGGAATGATAGCAGCCCTCATCGACAGGGAAAACCCCTAGACCTCAAGATTCGCCCCCTGGGACATCGCGCCCTTCCAGAAAACCACCGGATTGCCAGCCGGATGGCGTCGCGGCTGGACCCAGCGCGTCACGGCAGTTGTGCTAAGGTTACTTGCGGATTTGGAACCGCGGACAGCGAAAACTGCCGGCTCCGCATCGGCCTCCTTTGACGAAGGAGAGCCAACGAAGGTTCAGTAAGCAGGGCATAGGCAGGAGTAAATAAGGTGACCCAACCGGCAATGGAAGAAAGCACACAATTCCCAGGCGAAACAGTTTCCAGACTGCGCACCTTAGCGCACGATCTCAGCAACTCCATCGAAACCGTTATGCAGGCTTCTTATCTTCTGGCACAGGCTAAGCTGGACGAGAACAGCACGAAGTGGGTTCAGTTGATTGATAAGGCAGCACAAGACGCAGCACGAATCAACCGCGAAATCCGCGACATTCTGCGTTCCCAGGGCTAATGTCCGCCGCTAAACCGGCACCATTCGTTCCAGAAGCCACACAATCACATTGGGTGGTGTCTTCCGGAAATTGGCGCGAGTTACGCGCCGACTCGCGGCCGGTGCAGGATGATGCCCAGCGAGAAAACTACTAGCCGACATCAGCGCCACCGACAATTGATAACGCTGTCCCTGCCAGAAAACCACCCGACCTCAATGGCAGACATCCGCCAGGCTTTTTAGATTGGTTACGTGCAGGACTAGGGGATGCCAGGCGATTGACTGGCGTTTACGGTTCCGGTCACCTCAACCAGTTTGCCGCTGAACAGGGCTGTGGTGACCTTTAGCCCGCATCCACCCAGACGTAGTACGGCCCACCATGCCGGCGGAGACGAGATGTCTCCGCCAAGCTCATGGGGGTTTGTTTCCTAATTGCTACTTGCCGGCTTTGCTATTGAGCACGGTAACCAGTTGCTGGCCAGCGGGCGTGGCCGTAACCTTGCCGCTCAACGATGTCCCGCGCGCTGACCGCTTTCCCGTAGAGGCGCTGGTTAGCGTCACTGTCAGGGTCGAGCGAGGAGCCGTCCAGTGATACGCCAGCAAAAAGTCCTGAAGTCCGGGCATAGGTCAGCATGTCAGCAGTACTGGTACTCGCGCTGGCTCCGGAACCGGCCGCTGCGGTCGCGTCGCTGCCGACCTTGACTTTGCCGTCCAGCACCTTGTTCGCCGCCGACGGCGCCATGACCAGGATGATGAAATCCTTAGCCGTGCCGCCGATCTGAAAACCGGCACTGGCGCCACCGATGCTGTACATGGCAGGCGGTGACCATTTGCCAGTGAAGTTAGCCCCCTCGCGGCAAGTCATCGGACCGCGACCTCCGGTTCCGCCAATGCCGACGGCGAACTTCTTCACGCTGGGCAAAATGATGATGCAATCAGCCTTCGCGACTGTGCTGGCTGGAACGTCCTGGCTGCCGACCATTGCCTGTAACACCGTGGTGGCGTTTCTGATGGTCTCTTCGTCTTTGTTCTTGTCGGCGCTCCACGCGGGCAGGGCCAACAACATCGACATCACTGATACCAGCAAAACAATCTTCTTGATCATGGTTTCCTTTCCGTCAAATCTTGGGAGTTCAAAAGTATTGCCGAATTGGCAACAGTAAAGGCTATCACACCCACAAGGGCAGGTCTCCTGGAAAGCGGCTTACGCCAGCTCTACGCAGGAGCGACGTCGCCCTCTGGGCGGGGATAGCGAAAGGAACATTGGCTGCCCGGAACAAGCCAGGCAGCCAGAAAAATTCAGGCGACCAGTTGGGCGCTCATGGTGATGTTCGCGTTAAGCACGCGCGAAACCGGGCAGCCCTTCTTGGCATTCTGCGCGGCCTGGTCAAACTTCGCCTGGTCCGCACCAGGAATTTTTACGGTCACATCCAGATGCACGGCCGTGATGGTGAAGCCGGCGTCGGTCTTGTCCAACGTCAAGGTAGCCTTGGTATCAATGCTCTGCGCGGTCATGCCAGCTTCGCCGAGCTGCGCGGACAGCGCCATGGAAAAGCAGCCAGCGTGCGCCGCGGCGATCAATTCTTCCGGATTAGTACCTATACCATTCTCAAAGCGCGTGCTGAAGGAATACTGCGTTTGATTCAGGACTCCACTCTGTGTCGAAACGGTTCCCTTTCCGTCTTTCAAACCACCCGACCAATGAGCAGTGGCGGTGCGTTGCATTCTTGTCCTCCTGGGAATAGCAAATGTATTCTACCTGCTCGGTGCGCGAAGGTGGAGAATTCGGCGTTAATATTGTGCCGAAAAGGGACGCGCATCTTCGCCTCCTGCGAATTAAAGTTCGCCTCCGCCTGGCCCAAATTACAATTGAAAAGGTGGGATCTGGACTCGCCACGGAGTCTGCAACTGGAGGAAATGGCGGCTCATACTTGGCCATGGCTCGGAGGTACAGTGGCTCGGTTGGGGTAGGCTTGCGATGCTCGTGCAGAGGCATTCTGAGCGGTCGGTGTCGATGAGGCGGCATTCACTGGCTGCGTTTTTCGCGCTCCGTCGTTACTTACTTGGTGCGCTACCTTGCACTTTGGGGGAGGCTATGTGAACGAGGACCTCCTCAACTGCCGGCGAGATTTGCACAGGCCGATGCAGCCACGAGGAATGCTATCCCCCGAAAGTACATGTACCTCCGTCACCTCCAGTAGCACGAATTCCCTAGAAATCGCCTCCAGGCTCTCTATAATGCGAAGCGTGGTAGTAGGTTCACGCGGACAAGAGCGCGGCCCCGCAAACCACAAGTATTCTCGAAAGAAAAAACAGATTCTTGCTTCGCAGACTACTACCCACAGCCTACTACCCACTAAGTAGTGGCTACTATGTGCTGGAGCGTAGACGTGTGAAAGCGGGGCGCCGAAGCCCTCAGGCTCGTTGGCGGTTCGCGGCGAGCGCCGATGGTCGGGTCTGATCGGGATTAGTGTCACAGTAGGCGGTCGATTCGAGCAGGAATGAAAAACTCAGCGAAAAAAAGGTTCGATTGAAGGAGGTTGTACCCATGCAGAAGACGATTATCGCGGCCCTGGCCGCCCTGATGTTTGCCGGAGCTCTCAGCGCCGTTAGCGATGCAACCTCCTTGAGTTCGGTCAGCACCGTAGTTGTGATTGGGGAAGGGTCTGCGCCTTTGCCGGCAGCCCTGGCTCCGGTGGCCAGCAATAGCGACTCAAAGTCGCTTACCAACCAATTCTGAAGAGTGAGGTCGGGAACGACCAAGGAGATTCGTAATGAAAAATATTTTGTTTGCTGCTCTCGCCGCACTGGTATTCACGGCAACCATGTGTGCCTCTACAGTCCCGGCTGCTACCACCAACATGGCCCAGACGGCCCGGGTTCAAGGCGAATACACCCCGGATCGGCTCTGTGTCTCGGATAAACTTTGCGGCTCCGACCAATTGCGGCTAAGGGCTGGAGAAGGAGCGCCGATGCCGGTGTGTACGCCCGGAAAGCATTGCGATAACGACCAGTTGCGGCTAAGGGCTGGAGAAGGAGCGCCGATGCCGGTGTGTACGCCCGGAAAGCATTGCGATAACGACCAGTTGCGGCTAAGGGCGGGAGAGGGAGCGCCAATGCCGGTGTGTACGCCCGGAAAGCATTGCGATAACGACCAGTTGCGGCTAAGGGCGGGAGAAGGAGCGCCGATGCCGGTGTGTACGCCCGGAAAGCATTGCGATAACGACCAGTTGCGGCTAAGGGCGGGAGAGGGAGCGCCAATGCCGGTGTGCACGCCCGGAAAGCATTGCGATAACGACCAGTTGCGGTTGACGGCGGGAGAAGGGGCGCCGATGCCGGTGTGCACGCCCGGAAAGCACTGTGACAACGACCAGTTGCGGCTAAGGGCGGGAGAAGGAGCGCCGATGCCGGTGTGCACGCCCGGAAAGCACTGCGACAACGACCAGTTGCGGCTGACGGCGGGAGAAGGAGCGCCGATGCCGGTGTGTACGCCCGGAAAGCACTGCGACAACGACCAGTTGCGGCTGACGGCGGGAGAAGGGGCGCCGATGCCGGTGTGTACGCCCGGAAAGCACTGCGATAACGACCAGTTGCGGCTGACGGCGGGAGAAGGAGCGCCGATGCCGGTGTGCACGCCCGGGAAGCACTGCGACAACGACCAGGAAAAGCCGATGTGGTCGCTATAGTCGACGCGGGTGACGGTATTCCCGCTTTAGCACAGGGAGGAGCCAACTCAGGGACTAAATTCGGCCTTTTGGAACATCGCGCTTGAATAGCGCCTCTTTCAGAGCTACTATCTGGAATAGTTATGCATCTCCGCCTGGTCGATTACGTTCTTTGGCTGTCAGCACCCATCATGCAATTGGGCGTGCTGATAGCAATGTACAGGCGTGGAATACACCGCGAGTTCCCGTGCTTCTTCAACTACACGATTCTGCAGGTTGCTAGCGAACCAATCTTGTACGTCCTTGCGAGACAGACTTACGCACTGTATTACGCTGGCTACTGGACCAATATCGGACTGAGCGTATTATTTTCCTTTGCAGTTCTTCAGGAAATTTTCAAGAACGCATTCCGCCCATATGAGGCCTTGCGGGACCTCAGCATCATCCTCTTCCGCTGGTCGGCCTTGGTTATTCTGGTGGTTGCAGGGATGTGGGCGATGACGTCCGGTCACTCGGCCCAGAGGGATGCGGTAAAGTTCACGGTGTTTCTGGTGGAGCGCAGCGTTCGCCTGATGCAATGCGGACTGGTGTTCTTTCTTTTGCTCTTCAGTGAATACCTGGGCATCTCGCGCAAGAACCTATTATTTGGCATCGCGATTGGATTTGGTTTGTTCGCGTCCGTTAGCATGCTCGTAGCAGCGGGCATGGCCCACCCATTGCTGCACGTTTTGAATTTACGCTGGGCCAAGAGCGCTGCTTACGACCTCTCTTGCTTGATCTGGCTGGGGTACACGGTGCTGGCGCCGGTGCGCAGCAGCGTTGCTGCGGCAACACAGCGGTCGAAGGACTGGAATTACGCGCTGGAGGACGTTGGGGTGCAGCCCGTGCCTGACAGTTTGCTGGACTCCATGGACCGTACCGTCGAGCGACTGCTTTATCCTCCCGAAGAGGTCAAGGCAAACGTCGTCGTCGGCCATCATTAAGTTGTTTTGCGAGAACCGGGAGTTTCAGGAACCGCCGCGAAGCTGGCGGTTTTTATTGTGCTTGATCGTTGCAGCAGACCCCGTCGCCCTCATACCGGAGTCTTAGTTTTCCGAGCCGGATTGAAGAATGGCAGTGGACGCACAGTAGCCCCAACCTTGTGCCGAACCGCTTCTACGGTCATTTCAATCTGCAACCTGGTTCCCGGTGCCGCGTGCTGCGGTTCCAGGCTGGCCAGTGCAATTAACTGCTTCAGCAGCGGAGACCACGTCATAGAGGTCGCTTTCCCAACTTGTTCGCGGCCTTTGTACACCGGTACGTGCACACGCGAGGCGGTGGCAGGTGTCTGCGGCGCGAGTCCCATTCTGTCGAACAACGTTTCCACTTCGTTCCAGTCGATTTCGAGTCCCATCAGCAGGCGCTTCGGCCCAGTCTTCTTCTCTTCCAGCAGAGCGCGTCGGCCGATGAAGTTCTCCTTGTCGTAGTGCACGAGTTTGGCCAGTCCCACTTCGGCCGGAGTGTATTTCTGGGTTGCAATCAGCGCTTTCTTGCTGCTGATGTAATCCACGTCCGCCAGGATCAGGCCAGCTTCAATGCGCGCGACATCGAGCGCCAGCATGCCCGTGGGGTGAATGTCGAACCCCCGGCCGGCGTCCATCAGCGCGTCCCACACCTTGACTGCATCTGGCCATGCGATCCAGATCTCGTACCCGAGATCGCCAGTGTATCCGGTGCGTGAAATATCCACCGGCACTCCGTTGATCTTCCCGCTGGTCTTGCGAAAGTACTTGAGGTTCGCAATATCGGCTTCGGCCAACATTTTCAGCAGGCGTCCCGAGGTCGGTCCTTGCAGCGCCAGGGCCGCAACCTGCTCGGTGATGTCTTCGATGTGAACATCCAGTCCAATGGCATTCTGCCGAAACCAGCGTAGATTCGGATCGGCGGCTGTCCACCGGTAGCGGTTTTCTTCCAGGCGGGTAATGGTGCCGTCGTCGATGATCTTGCCTTCTTCGTCGCACCAGCAGCAATAGATCACCTGGTCAACGCTCACCTTGTTGATGTCGCGCGCGATCACTCGATTGACGAAACGGGTGGCATCGCGGCCCGTAATCATGTACTTGAAGAGCGGGGTCACGTCGATCAGGGCGGCCGCGTTACGGATGGCGTTGTACTCGTGCTCGTGGTGGGTTTCGTACACGCTGACCGCGTAAAAGCCTGACCACTCGCGGTAATTGAGGCTTTGGCAGAGTGGAAATGTCCGCTCGTGGACCGCTGTTCCTATAGGCACTCCAGTTCCTCGTTTTGCGCTGTACGCGGATTATAGCCAGCCCAAGCAGCGTGCCGCAAGGATGCGGAGCGGTTCGCTCTTTACAAAACATTACACAGAAGGCCAAACGAACTTTGCTTGTATTTCGTATTGTGTAATGGAGGGCCGGGCTTGCGCCCAAATCGCAATGGCAGCATCGAATCCAGTACACATGAGTTCCTTCTCAAGTAGCCGTGCATCCCCCGCGGTGCGTGCCGACAACGTCTGCCGTTACTACCCGATGGGTGGTGGCGTCATCCGCGCGGTGGACGGCATCTCCCTCATTATTGAAAGTGGCGAGTTCGTGGCGCTACTGGGTCAATCCGGTTCGGGAAAGTCGACGCTGCTGAATTTATTGGCCGGCCTCGACCGCCCGACTTCGGGGTCAGTCCTGGTGCAAGGCCGCGACCTGGCGAAGATGTCATCGGAAGAGTTGGCCCGCTATCGCCGTAACGACGCCGGCATGGTGTTCCAGGCGTTCCACCTAATTCCGTCCATGACGATCACGGAAAACGTCGAACTGCCGATGCGCTTTGCGGAAGTGGAGCGAGGAGAACGAGAGCGGCGAGTGCGGGAATCGTTGGAGCGGGTGGGACTGGGCCACCGCATGGGACACCGGCCGTCGGAGCTTTCCGGCGGAGAGCAGCAACGGGTGTCGCTGGCAAGGGCATTGGTGAATCGTCCTTCGCTGCTGCTGGCCGACGAGCCAACGGGCAATCTCGACAGCCGCACGGGCGAGGACATTCTCAATCTGATCCGCGATCTCAGCTTGTCTCTGGGCATGACGGTGGTGATGGTGACGCACGAGCGGGCGCTGGCGGAGCGATTTGCGCACAGGCTGGTTTTTCTGGGTGACGGCAAGCTGCTTTCGCAGGAGACGCTGGCATGAAGGGCTACGATCTGTTCGAGCTGGCAGTGCGCAATCTGCGGCAATCGAAATTGCGCAACGGGTTGACGACAGTCGGAATCTCGGTCGGCGTCGCCTCGCTGGTTGCGATGTTGTCCCTTGGTGTCGGCCTGCAGCAACTGGCGACGCGCCGTCTGGCGGGCTCGGGAATGTTCGACACCGTATTCGTCACCTCGAAACAGGATTTTCGCGGCTTCGATCGTGAAGACGATCAGAAGACCGAGCACCCGGAAACAGCGCCCGTGCTGGACGAAGGGGCGCGCGACAAAATGACGCACTTGCAGTACGTCACCGAAGTGGAGCCCGAAATTCGCGTGATGGGTGAAGTCGTCTTTGGCGGCCAGACGCACTTCGGATTTGTGACCGGCCTGCCGATATCAGCGCGCGAGAACGAAGCCTTCGACAATGTGCAAGGCAAGTTTTTCTCTGGTCCGAATGCAGACGAAGTTATTCTGATGAACGACTTCGCCAAAGAGCTGAACCCGGCAGACCCGAAACAACTCATCGGACAGGAAATCACGTTGCGCTACGGCGAGCGCCAGGCGCTGCCGTCCGATGCTGCCGACCGTCCGCAACTTTCTGGCGCGCCGAACGGCGGCAGCGATTCCAGCAACGGCGATGACTTTGGCTTCTCCGTGGTCCGCAAAACGCAACAGCTCAAAGTGGTTGGCATCATCCAGGAAGAGCCGTACGGCGGCATGCGGACGGTTTCCCGCGGGCGCATCTTTCTTCCCGTCGATCTGACCGAGAAGCTGAACATGGCGCAGTTCAGCGACATGCGCAGTTCGTTGCGCGGCGGTGGCGGCAAGACGTACATGACCCTCACGGTGCGGGTCAAAGATCCTGCCAAGGTCGCTGAGGTACAGGACACGATTAAGCAGATGGGCTTCCGCACCTTCTCGGTGCTCGATGCTACAAAAAGCCTGCGCCGCTTCTTCACCGTGCTCGATCTCTTTCTCGGCATCTTCGGCTCTCTGGCGCTGGCGGTGGCGACGCTCGCCATCATCAACACGCTGGTCATGGCAGTGCTGGAACGCCGTCGTGAAATCGGCGTGATGAAGGCCATCGGCGCGAGCGACCGCGACGTGAAACGGCTCTTCTTTGCTGAAGCCGGCGCCATGGGCTTCTTCGGGGGCGTGCTTGGCATCGGACTCGGGTTTGCCATCGGGAAGGCCATCAACCTGGGGACCGGAATCTATCTGCACAAGCATCAGCTGCCGTCGGAGGCGGTCTGGATTTTGCCGCCCTGGTTGATCGGTGCGGCCATCGCGTTTTCGATTGTCGTGAGCCTGCTGGCGGGGCTGTATCCCGCCAGCCGCGCCGCGAGACTCGATCCGGTGCAGACCCTCAAGTACGAATGATGACCAACAAGCGCTGGTTCACCTGGATTGCTGTCGCGGTTCTCGCGTTGTGCCTTTTCCCGTTGCTGCACGCGCAAGGACGCGCCGAGTGCTCGGTCATAAAGTCCGCGATTCTCGAGCGCCCGGTGCGCTACTGCGCTTTCCTGCCGGAGAGTTTCGATCAGGACAAAACCCGCCACTATCCGGTGCTCTACTACCTGCACGGCCTCGGCGATAACGAGCAATCCCTGCTGAACCTCGGCGGATGGGACGTGATCGGGGAGCTGCGCCGCCAGGGCAAGATTGGCGACTTCATCGTGCTGGCGCCCAGCGCCGGCCGCACCTTCTACCTCAACTCCGAGAACGGCAAGATGCGCTACGAGGACTTCTTCATCAAGGAATTCATGCCGCAGATGGAGAAGAAGTATCGCGCCGAAAGCACACGTGCCACGCGCGGAATTACCGGCGTCTCGATGGGCGGCTACGGAGCGCTGCGTTTCGCCTTCAAGTATCCCGGCGAGTTCGCCGCGGTCAGCGCGCAGATGCCGGCGCTCATCGCCGATCTGCCCAAGGACCTCAACGCCGGCGGCGCCGGCTCACCGGGCTCGCTGATGGGCGATGTCTTCGGCTCTCCCTTCGATCGCGCATACTTCGACCGCAACAACGTCTTCTATTTCGCCCGCACCGACAGCGTGGCCAGTCTCAAGCGCATGAAGATCTACTTCGACGTCGGCAACAACGATGATTACGGTTTCGAGCAGGGAGCGCAGCAATTGCACCAGTTGCTGACCTCACGCGGCATCCCCAACGAATTTCACGTGTACCCCGGCCGCCACGATGCCCAGTTCGTCATCCGCCACTTCGGCGATGTGATGCAGTTCCAGTGGAAGGCCATCGGGGCGGGGAAGTAGCGAAGGAGTCAGGTGTCCGGCTGTTAGCATGTAGCCGCCAGCGAAACACGAAGGGGGAAAGATGGCGGGCGACCCAGATTTCGTCAGCACTCAAAGCGCGCTTCCTGACTCCGGAATTCCCGACGTCCACGCGACCGCCGCGGACTTGTCTTTGCGCTACGTCGACCTCAACCGCCGCATCAACCACGACTACGGCTTTTTTGGCGGGCGCTTCCAAGCCATTATCGATCCCTCCTGGAACACCACGGGAGTTTCCGACGCGTACCCGGGATGGTTCGCCTTCGCGGCGTTTGCTTCGCGTGCCATTGGTCAGGCGGAGCTTGGGGCTGAGATCGCGTTGAACGCAGCGCGGTTCTATCGGGAAACCGGAGACCACAAGGCCGCGCTGGAAAAGTTCGTTTCTCCCGATCTTGTGCAACTGGGCGCCCGACTCATCGAGGGTCTGGTGGATGAGCAAGCCCGCCTGGCTGCCACCTTCCTGGTCGCCTTTGCCTCGGCGTTGCGCCGCCAAGGGGCCTTCCAGGGCGTGGCCTTTCCCGCCCTGCTTGACCCGCGCACTTTCACGGTCAGTTTGCATCGTCTCCTGGAATTGTTGACCGAGGCGCCGGGCTCGGACCCGATCGAGCGGATCGCGAGTGTGTCCTTGACCCTGCGGAACATGATGGAGAACGGCAATCGCCGCATCTACGGCGACATTTGTGGCGCGGGTCAGGACTACCTGCACTTCCGCGAGAGCCGGAAGGGCAGCGTGACGCCTGAACAGGTGTTGAACGAGTTCGCTCTGTGCAACCGGCCGGACCTGGCGAAGACTGCGTACGACTATGCGCTGCAGCACTTGCGCGACACATCGCCGCCACTCGATTTTGAACAGGTGTTTCCCGGCATACTTGGCGACGCCCGGCCCCTGGTCGTCGCGGCTTTCGCGTTGTACGAGCAGGCTGGACAAACGACGGACATAGCAGAGAAAAACTTATACGTAGCCTTCGCCAACAACTTTGTGATCTACCGGGAACAAAAGGAAGCCCTCCAGCCCGCTTTCACGCCGCCAGCGGTCCTGCCGGGCGAGGTTGACCGGCTGAAGCTGCTGGCCATCATCACGCCCGGGATCGAGGTCGTCTTGCGCCTGGAGACATGGACGTTCGCGGAATACGCCGAACGCTACCTGCCAGCAAGAGGCCTGGATTTGCTGCAGTCGCGCGCGACCGAGTACAACTGGGGTCTGTTCGCGGACCGCTGGGTGCCCATCATCGACTCGTTTGGACCGTGCTACCGGAATCCACGGGCCATGTGGCCCGCGCCCAACCCCGATCCCAATGAGAGCATCTGAGCGGATGGCGTAGGTAGCGAATTGTGCCCACCCTTCGACTATGCTCAGGGCAGGCTCCCCCCGCCAAAGGCGGGCGAGAAGAGTGGGGCACCCGAGGTTAAAAGGTGAGCGCGAAAGAGCGGGCCACGCACCTACCTAAACCCCACTTCTCTTTTTTGCTCGGACGACATTGCTAGCTCGACAAGTGCGCCAATAGCCTGTCTTAGCATCTGCACCTTAGCCAAGAATCTAGGGTACACGGACCTATTGGCGCCCTTGGGAATATCGGCAAGTTCGATATGGCTCAAGCTTTTGAGATATTCAGGGGCATCCGCGCATTGTGCTGTTATCTGATTCAGAATGTGATTGAAGGACGCCTGGTTCGCATATGCAGCCATAAACTGGTCCACCGCGTCGCCCTTCACATTGCACAAGTTTGTTTCTAGAGCCTCAAGTTGCCTATAGAGAGAAAGGGCGGATAGTCCGTCGATCATACACAGCAGTATACTCCGAAGCACACTCGAAGCCGCACCGCTGCCGACAGTAACGGCCGGCTTTATCTACGATCGAAAACTGCCATTTACCAACTGTATGGATTCGCCGTATCATGCACCTTGTAATACGGCTATCCGATCGGGGGACTTCTCAGTTGACAGAAAAGCCACTGGCGTTTTTGTCCTTAATCGAAGTTCTAGAAAAAGCCGTAGGGCACGACACAGGCTACACCATCCTCGAACCATTCCCTTGCATAACCCTCAGGGATTACCACCCCGCAATTCGTGAGCATTCAGAACGCCGGGAAAATCATCGCGGACCACGTAGGACTGACTAATCTGACCTTTGTCATCGCGGTCACGTTGCAGGATCCGAGCACCGCAGGGCACATAGAACTCCGCTACGACTCCCCCGATGTCTACGTCGAAATCTCACACGACATTTGCGGGTACAAAGATGCAGTGCTGGCAACGCTCTGCCATGAAGTTTGTCACAAGTTCCTTCATACACGCGGAATCCGGCACGGAACAGTGCAGGTTGAGCAGGAATTCCTGACTGATGTCACCGCTGTTTACCTCGGTATGGGAAAGATCATGCTCAACGGTTGCGAATGTCAGAGTTCGGACCGAAACACGCGGCGGGAGAGAAACCACAACGACTCACACGCTAAGGGTCGGGTACATCTCGCGAGAATGCTTTGCGTTTGTCTACCGGGTTGTATGCCAGATGAGGCAAATACCTAAAGAACACTTTCTGGACGGGCTGTCTCCGGCGGCGACTGCAAGCGGTGGCGGAGTGCGAACGGAAATACGGACAGTGGTTTACGTCGGACTACCATACGTCTGCTGGCATCGCAGAACCGGCCGATAGCCTGCGGAAGAAGATAGTTGATACTCAGGTATATGCAGCCAAGCGCGATCAAACCCTACGAAACGTCCTGCGAAAAGTCGAGGAATTGAATAGTCATGTCCGTGATTCGCACAAATTGTTTTTCGAGGCCGAAGCGAAACTCGCCGGGCTGCTAGAACCAGATGACAATCCACACCTCAGGTATCTCAGATGCATAACAACGAGAGAATCGGTCTTTGATTTGACAACCGTTGCTCAATGCGAGAATTGCGGAGCAGCAGCCAGACTGGGATCGTCTTGATGCGGTCGCGAAGGCAATGAAATCCGAAGAGGAAAATGATGCACCGCAGATAATCGAGTGTCCACTGGATAGGACGAAGTTGCGAGTACCCGGAGGCAGGAACCGGTTGTTGGTTACATGCTCATCGTGCAAGTACAGGTTCATCGTCAACACATCGAATCAAGAGAAAAATGGGGCTACCCGAATATCTCGATTGGTGCAATCGCTGAAGAAGGCGCTAAAAAAGGGGCGGTGGGCCTTCAGTGAGCGCGACAATCTGGCTGTTTATTCGTTTTCGAGTGCCCCGGCTTTCGCCCGTCTTTGGCGAAGGCTGGGAGCAAGGTTCTGGTTGGATATCGCGGCTCCGCTTTACAGACGACAGTTTGTGCCGCCCCTGCCGGGGCTCCGAAAATAAAATCGCCGGTTACCCACCGCTCCCGCGGTGGGCTAATCAGTTTCGTCCCGCTCGGGCGGGACTTGCGGGCTGGCGGCTCCAGCCTTGGATGCGGGACATTATTCCGCGAACGCGTTTTGCCCGGAATGGTGGTCATCCAACCGCGTCACTCGATTCCTTACGCTTCTGGGTTGTTGCTGCCATCTCACATCCAAGGGTGACCTGTGCGCTTGTGCGGGGGCCGGTCCGCGCGCTATGAGTGGAAGCGAGGAGGAGGGAGTAGTGTCTCTTGTGCGGCCGCACCCAGTGTGCTGGCCGGGGAAGCTCTTTGAAAAACAGTTGCCAGTGGTCAGTTGCCAGTGGTCAGTTGTCCAGTCGAGGTGCAGCCGGTTACTAGGTCGCCAACGCGGCCGATCCCCATCCTCCGGCAGATTGTTTCATTTTCGACGCAAGTCGCTGTGGATAAAGCAGTTGCTAACAAGTCATTGGGAATCAAGAGGTTGCCGGGAAATAGTCCTGGAGCCCATGATTCTAAAGAGCATGGGGGGAGGGGAGGGCCGCGATACCGCTAGTCCCGTCACAAAATCGGAAAGGCAGTGGATGGTGGATAGAGGTCAGTGGATAGTTAACAGCGCGGTTGAAGAATCCTGCCGACCATAGGGGTTCTTCGACTCCGGTTCGCAAAGTCGGCGAACCGTCGCTCAGAATGACACCTGCGTTTCTTGGGCCAAGAATGGACCGCAGATCCCTCGACTCCGCTACGCTGCGCTCGGGATGACAACACAATTCTGGCGACTAGCGAAGAGCGAAAAGCGAAAAGCGCTTCCGGCTGAATGCTGACAGCCGATAGCTGATGGCTGCTCCCTTCGATGGTAAGATTTCACTTCCATGGTTACCTTTGCACTGCTGCGGATCGTGGCGGTGGTCCTGCTCGTCGCAGCAAACGCGTTCTTCGTGGCGGCTGAGTTTGCCCTGGTCAGCGTCCGCGAAACGCGGCTGCAGCAACTGATCGCGGCCCACCGCATCGGTGCGCGCACCGTCCAGAAGCTGCACCAGAAGCTGGACCACGTCCTCAACGCGGTGCAGTTTGGGGTGACGGTCGCCAGCCTTGCGTTGGGCTGGATTGGCGAGGCTTCCATGGCCCGCCTGCTGGAGCCGGCATTCGTGGCGTTGCCGCATTCCCGGCTTTGGGCCCATGGCGTCGCCGTCGCGGTGGCGTTCGCCGCCATCACGTATCTGCACGTGATTCTCGGCGAGGTCGTCCCCAAGTCGCTGGCCTTGCAGCGCACCGAGCAAGTGGCGCTCGCGGTCGCCGCCCCGATGGATTTTTTCATGACCATCGCGGCGCCGTTCCTGGCTTTCATGACGGCTTCGACGCGGGTCGTCCTGAAAGCTTTCGGAACGCGGCAGGTACGCGAAGGCGGAGTGCATTCGCCGGAAGAGTTGAAGCTGATCGTGTCCGCCAGTCGCAGGCTGGGGATTCTGGGGCAACCGCAGGAGGACTTGATCCTGCGAGCGCTCGATTTGGAGAACATATTGGTGCGCGAGATCATGGTGCCACGGCCCGACATCTTCTCGCTGCCGGGCGATATCTCGCTGGAAGAGGCCTTGCAACGCGTGGTGGACGAGCAACACTCGCGCGTGCCGGTTTACGATCCGCAGCGCGGGCCCGAGCACATCATCGGCGTGCTGTATTCCAAGGACCTGATGCGCTGGATGCGCTATCGCCTGAACCGCACTGCTGCAGGACGTCCGGTCAGCCGGCCGAGTGGCCTTCAGGTGCGCCACATCATGCGCGAGGTGCTGGTGGTTCCGGAGACCAAAGCGCTGCCCGACCTGCTGGTGGAGTTCAAGGTGCGTAAACGGCATCTGGCGGTGGTGGTGGATGAGTTTGGCTCGACCGCCGGCGTGGTCACGGTTGAGGATGTGCTGGAGCAACTGGTGGGCGAGATCGAGGACGAGTTCGACATCAGCGAGCAGCCGTTTGTGGCGGGGGCTTCGTCCATGGTCCTCGACGGCTCCGTGAATATTCGCGAGCTGGAATCGCAATACCACATCGTGTTGCCGAAGGATGAAGGTTTCGAGACGCTCGCCGGTTTTGTGCTGGCCTATCTGCAAAAAATTCCGGCGGTCGGCGACAGCTTCGAGTATCAAGGCCGCCGCTTTACCGTCGAAGCCATGGACGGCTTTCGCGTGGAGAGCGTGAGGATAGAAGCGCCGCAACCACAATCTCAAACTGCTTCCGCAACTCCGATAGCCTCATGATGCTGCGCTACTTTTTCTCGCGCCTGCTGTACATGCTGCCGGTGGTTTGGCTGGTGGTGTCGGTGGTGTTCCTGCTGATTCACCTGGTGCCTGGCGATCCCATTCAGCAGATGCTCGGTGAAGGTGCTGCGGCGACCGACGTTGCCGCCGCGCGTCATGCGTACGGGTTGGACGTTCCGCTGGGGCAGCAGTACGTGAATTACTGGCGCGGCATCGTGCATGGTGACCTGGGACGCTCGCTGCGTTTCAACCAGAATGTCGGGCAAGTGATCGGACAAGCGTATCCCGCGACGATGGAGCTCACGGTGTCGGCGCTCATCGTGGCGCTGGGGCTGGCAATTCCGGCGGGAGTGCGTTCGGCGCTGCGCCGCAACCGCTGGGACGATCGCATGCTCAGCTTCGTCTCGCTGCTGGGATTGTCGTTCCCGAACTTCGCGCTGGGGCCGATCCTCATCTTGCTCTTCGCGATTGAGTTGGGCTGGCTGCCGGTCTCAGGGTCGGGATCACTGGCGCACCTGGTTCTTCCGGCGATCACCATGGGCGGCGCGCTGGCGGCGATACTCACACGCATGGTGCGCACTTCGATGCTGGAAGAGTTGGGCCAGGATTACATCCGCACCGCGCGCGCGAAAGGATTGCCGGAGCGCACCGTGGTTTATCGTCACGCGCTGCGCAATGCGATGATCCCGATTCTCACGGTCGTCGGTCTGCAATTCGGTGCGCTGCTGGCGGGAGCTATCGTGACCGAGACGATTTTTTCCTGGCCCGGCATCGGACGGCTCACCGTGCAGGCCATTTCCAACCGCGATTATTATCTGGTGCAGGGCTGCATCCTGATGATCGGGCTCACCTATGTGCTGGTGAACTTCGTGACCGACATGCTGTATTCGGCGTTTAATCCCAGGATTCGGCAGTAGGTTTTGAGCGCTTTGCAAGCGAAGAGAGAACGCAGTAAGCTAGATGCCACCGAGACGCGCAGGCGCGCTTCGTGCAGCGAGATTGGCGTCTGGCAGGCCACGATATGAGGCTGAGAGACGGAGTTCGTATGGAACAGCACAGCAAAGTCAACATGAGCAAGCACCGCAACCATTCGACTGCCGCTGCGAGGTCGTCCCACGCCGATCCGTCGCAACAGCACGAGACTTCGCAGCGCAAGAAGGTCCGCACAGGAATCGTCTCCGTCCATGGCCGTGACGTGGGCGAGATGCGATGCACAGGCGGCAAACACGTCTGAGCAGAGCTATGAGGCGAGGGAGACGGAGCGGCTGGCGCTGCTCGCAAATGCCAGTGCCAAGGCCAGACCGGCGACTCCCATCAGCAGGAAGACGCAGGGAGGCCAGCCGCCGGCCTGCCACGTCCAGCCGGTGACGATCGCTCCCAGGCTGCCGCCGACGTAATAAAACGTCACGTACAGTCCCGCAGCGGAAGAGCGTGCGCGCCCTGCAACTACGCCCGTTTGCACCGTTCCTACTGCCTGAAAAATGAAAATACCTGACGAGAAAACGGCGAGCCCCGCGACAATCGAAGGCAGTGGACGCGACAACGTGAGCAGAAGTCCCACGGTGGTGAAGCTCAGTGCGACGATCGCCGTCCGCCGCATGCCAAAGCGGTCGAGGAATCTTCCGGCGAATGGCGTGATCACAACGCCCAGCAGGTACACGAAAAAGACGCTGCCTAATTGCTCGGGATTCAGGCGATACGGCGGACGGGCAAGATGGAAGTTCGCATAGGTGAAGGCACCGACCAGCGAGAACAGTACGGCGAAAGCCATTCCAAAGACGGCGACCAGGCGCGGGTTATGCAAATGCTGTCCAGCGTCTGCGACACTCAGACGCCAGCTTTTCGAGCGCACAAAATTCTTGGCGCGTGGAAGCTGATTCTGGACGATCACCGCGCCAACCAGATTGATAAGGCCGATCACAATGAAAGCGTCATTCCAGCCGAAATGATGCGCAACGACGCCGGAAATATATCGGCCGCTGAACCCTCCCAAGACGGTGCCCGAAACGTAGGCGGCCATCGCCCTGCCAACATGCGAACTGGGGAACTCGTCTCCAATATAGGCCATGATTACGGCGATCACGCCAGGAACGAACAATCCCTGCATGAATCGCCAGAAGATCAGTTCGTGCAGATTGCGCGAGGTTGCCACCAGCATCGTGGGGACGGTGAGCGCATACAGGCAGGGCACGATGACCTTCTTGCGGCCGATGGATTCAGCCATCATTCCGACGAATGGCGCGGCGATTGCAACCGCGAGAATGGTCGCGCTGACGGTAAGGCTGACCTCGATTTCAGAGGCGTGGTAGAGATGTTGAAGGTACGGCAGCAGCGGCTGAGTGCAGTAAACGTTCAGGAACGTGCACATGCCTGCCAGCATGCAGGCAACGATGGCTCCGCGCACCGGTGGAGCGGCCACTTCAACGCCGGCGGTTGAATTTTGTGCAACGACATCCATCTTGGATAGCCTGAAATTATGGGATGGACGTCATCCTGGGGGCTCAGGTGGAGGGTCCAAGTTCATGATTATAGGGGAGTGAAACTCGTGGGGAAGGTGATGGAAATCACAGAACGATGACCGTGATTCCCTTGTTGCCCTTGCCAAGATCAGAGTCGTTCTTCAGCTCTGGCATGCGCTTGAGTAGCTCCCACGCACGATCATCGCTGGTGCGCCAGTTCTCGCCATAGATGCAATCTGCAATTTCGTGACGCTGTGCCATCTGCCGCAAGGTAGATTGCAGCGCGATACGCAGGTCTCCTCCCACACCGGTCGAACCGTAACCATGCACCAGCTTGAGCACCCTGATGCCGCTCTTCCGTGCGATGGCCAATTCATTCTGCAGGCGCGCGCGGGCTTCTTCAACGCTCGGCATGCCTTCTTTCAGGACTATGATTTTCAGGTTGGCTGCCATCGCCAGTGTCTCCTCGGCAGCACTTCGAAGAACACGATATCATCTCTAACTCGGTGATCACAGATGAAACAGATTGCCTCTTGGGCGCTTGAAACAGCCAAACTGCGTGGCGCGTCCCATGCCGAAGCCCGAATTGTAGACGAGCGCGCGCGCTCGCTGGCGACCAGGAACGGTAAGATCGGCGCCGCCTCCGACTCCGAATCTCTGGGTATCGGCATTCGGGTCATTGCTGACGCGGCGTTCGGTTTTGCCGCAACCGATGACCTCTCCCGTGAGGGCGTCGAGAGCTGTGGCGCGCGGGCCGTCGCGATCGCCAAAGCTTCGGCCCGGGTGAAGTCTCAGGAGCTGTTGCTTGTCCCGGAACCGGCTGCTAAAGCTGAGTGGATCTCTCCATGCAAGATCGACCCTTTCACAGTCTCAGTCGAGAAGAACCTGGAATTGCTCTTTGCCATTGATGCCGAGCTACGGAAGGCGGAAGGCGTCACTCTGGCCGAGACCAACATGAACTTCCGCCGTTACGAGCAATGGTTTTTCTCGACCGAAGGTGCGGAAATCCACCAGACCGTGGTCACTTCTGGCGCGGGTTATGCCGCCTATGCATTCCAGGGTTCGGAGATACAGAAGCGTTCCTACCCTAACTCTTATGGAGGGCAGTTTCAGAGCAAAGGATACGAGCTCATCAACGAGCTGAAGCTGCTCGAACATGCACCTGAGATCGGCGAGCAGGCGGTTGCCTTGCACTCGGCCCCGCAATGCCCCGAAGGGAAATTCAACCTCATTCTCGACTCGTCGCAGCTGGCACTGCAGATTCATGAGTCCGTGGGACATGCCATCGAACTGGACCGTGTTCTCGGGATGGAGGCGAACTTTGCCGGAACTTCGTTCCTCACCCTCGACAAGCTGCGCACGTTGAAGTATGGCAGTGAGATCGTGAATGTTGTCGCCGACGCCACCGAAGGGCACGGACCAGGACTCGGCACATTTGCTTACGACGACGAAGGGGTTGCCGGACAATGCACGCCCATAATCACTGACGGACTGTTCACCGGGTATCTGACAACACGAGACACCGCAAGTGCGATTGGAGCCACCCGCAGCGGTGGGTGCCTGCGCGCCGAAGGGTGGAACCGGCTGCCAATCCTGCGCATGACCAACGTCAGTATTCTTCCCAGCCAAGTCTCCCCTGACGCTCGAACAGCTGATCGCTTCCACCGAGCGCGGCGTGCTCATGCAGACCAACCGCTCCTGGTCTATTGACGACAAGCGCTACAACTTTCAATTTGGTTGCGAGATTGGCTGGGAGATTGTCGGCGGCAGGCGCGAACGCATGCTGAAGAACCCGACGTACTCGGGAATCACGACCGAATTCTGGAACTCAATGGACGCCATTTGCTCGCGTGATGAGTGGGTGCTTTGGGGTACTCCGAATTGCGGCAAGGGCCAGCCCCAGCAAGTCATGGGCACCGGACACGGGGCGGCGCCCGCACGGTTCCGCGACATCAGTATCGGGACTGCATACAAGGGGGCGGAATAATAATAATGCTCACGCCGGAACGAGCCGAAGACATGTTCTCGAAGCTGCGCCGCTTCTCTGAGGCTGACGAGATCGAATTGCTCATTTCAGGGACCCGCACGGCGCTCACCCGATTCGCCAATAACACCATCCACCAGAACGTCGCCGAAGAGCAGTACCAGATTTCAGTGCGCACCTCATTCGGCGGCCGAACGGCGCGGGCGAGCACAAACAAGCAAGACGATGACAGCCTCCGCCGTGTGGTGCGGTCGGCGGAAGATCTAACCAAAGTGCAGCAGTCCGACCCCGACCTGCTGGCGATGCCTTCCCCGGAGGAAGTTACAGCCGCCACCGTAGAAGAGCCAGATCGGGGACCTAAATCGCTACTTCGTTGCCACCGGGCGTCTCGGCCCGCAGGAGCGAGCGGAGGCAGTCGCGCGGATGGTCAATGTCGCGAAGAAGCACAAACTCACGGCTGCGGGAACCTTTTCCTCGTCGGAGACTGCCGAAGGCATCTTCAATTCGCGCGGTGTTACGCAATGGCACGAGCAAACATTGGCGGAAGCTTCCGTGACCATGCTGGCCCCAACCTCCTCCGGCTGGCAAAAGGCAAACTCTCCAGATTCGGCGCAACTCGATCCTGAGCGCCTGGCGGAGGTGGCGGCGGAAAAAGCCATTCGCTCGAGCGATCCGCGTGAGCTTTCCCCCGGGATGTACACCGTTATTCTCGAACCAGCGGCTGTACTCGATATCGTGGGCTTCATGTTTTGGGATTTCAGCGTTTCAGCGCTGCTCGATCAGCGTTCGTTTCTCAACGATCGTATGGGAACGCGAGTTTTCGGCGAGAACATCACTGTTTGGGACGACGTCTACCATCCGCTTCAGACCGGCGTCCCCTTCGATGGCGAAGGCATGAAACGTCAGCGTTTGCAATTGATCGAGAAGGGCGTGGTCCGAGCTGTCACTTGCTCACGCTCGGCTGCAAAGCGCCTGCGCGAGTCAGAATTGGGTGCAAAAGTCGGTGACGTGCGACCGACCGGCCATGGATTTGCCCTGCCGAATGAATTTGGCGAGGCGCCGCTCAATCTCGTATTCGCTGCTCCGGCATAAGGCCCAAGCGCAGACTCTGGAGCAGATGATTGCCTCCACCGAGCGAGGCATTCTTGTAACCCGCCTTTGGTATATCCGCGAGGTCGACCCTTACGAGAAGGTCGTCACGGGCATGACCCGCGATGGCACCTTCCAGGTTCAAGACGGCAAAGTGCGGTCGGGCCTCCGTAACTTCCGCTTCAACGAGAGCCTGATCCACATGCTGCAGAACGTCGTGGCCATGGGCCAGCCCGTCCGCTCCAGCGGAGAAGAATCCCTGGACATGGTGGTGCCGGCGATGAAGGTAAAAGACTTCCACTTTACGGAAATCACGAAGTTCTGACCCCGGAGCAGCCCAGTTCCTAGCCTGCCATGAAGGTTACCAACACCAAATAGGCACCACTTTCTTGTGTGGGGGTCACTAGGTCGAGATTACGCACCGTCTTGCGGATTTGCTGAATGCGTGAGTGCGGGTATTTTTTCCCTCCCAGATTGGAAATTTTACAAAATCCGTGCCTTTTTCGTTTGCGGTAATTAGCTGCGATGGTACTTTAGTAACTAACGTCTGGCCAATATTCGAAGTAAGCCGTCGTCAACATTACTCATGAATTCTGGCCATCAGTCCGACCTACGCAACGCCATCCGGTTTCCTCTGCACCTTCCGGTAACCCTGAAGACGCCGACGGAGGAGTACCACGCCAAGACCATTGATATTTCGGCAGGGGGAATGCTTTTTCACACGGAATCTTCAATCGAGGTGAACTCGCCGGTGGAATTCACCATTGAAATGCCGGGAGATGTCCTGGGATCCGACCATCCAGTCCTGGTGAAGTGCCGGGGCCGAGTGGTTCGGTGTTGCGAGGAAGCGGCGGGGCGAAGCGTAGCGGTGGCTATTGATGAATACCATTTCGAAAGGGTCTAAGCAGTTGAGCTGGCCAGTCAGGACCTCCCACGGCGACGCGGGTGGTGAGGGGAGAACAGCGTCCGCCAGCTCGACCCGGCAAAACCCGGACGACATGGAGCGCAAGCCCATTCGAGTTATCCTCGCTGACTCCGAGACCATTTTCCGCGTCGGTATGGCGAGGATCCTCGCGCTGGAAGAAGATCTGGACGTCGTGGCTCAAACTGACACCTTGGCTCAGACTCTCGAGGTGTTGGCAACCACCGAGGCAGACGTCATTCTATTCGAGAGTGGGTTATCTCCAACCCCGGCGGAGGCGGTCAGTGAAGTGGCACACCGTGCACCGAGCGGGACGAAACTGGTCCTGGTAACACAGCGCGCCGGCGAACAGGAGACGGTGGATTACCTGCGGCGAGGCGTCCGCGGGATACTGACGCGTGCGGTTTCGCCCGAACTGCTGGTGCGTTGCGTTCGCAAGGTCGCGGCTGGCGAAACCTGGCTCGACAAGCAAGGGGTGAACTGGGTCATCGAAGCCTACCGCGCCCAAGCCCTCCAGAGTACCGCTCCCAAGCAGCAGTTGCGGCTCAACGAGAAGGAGATGCTAATCATCAGTGGAGTCACGCAGGGCCTCAAGAACAAGGACATCGCTCGCGAAATCGGCACTACCGAGCAAGTGGTAAAGAACTACCTGCGGAAGATCTATGACAAGCTTCAGGTACTGGACCGCCTCGAGTTGGCCCTCTACAGCATGCATCATCGCTTGTTGGAGGGTTATGTGCCCGGTCCCCCACGCGAAAGCCGGCGTTCAACGGAAAGCAGCGGTACAGACGCCACGACGCAGCGGGCCGCAACGACCCCGGCTTCCGAAGAAGCGCCCGTCACGTCAAAGCCGCAGCAGGACAAAGCTGACGACGATCCGGATCAGACCTGAAGTGCTTCCTGTTGTCTCAGCGATGGTGTTGCGACAGGGACTCCGTCCAAACTTCAACCCGAGGTACATGATGAATTACCGGTTTGCAAAACAGCCACTGTGGTCTACTGCTCTTCTTCTTCTTTTCTCCGCCATTATTCCGGTTGCTGTCGCGCAGACGGAACTTGCGCCACAATTGCGAGCCGGTATCGATGACATCGCGCACAACGTTTTGCAGACGACCGGCGTACCGAGCGCCTCGCTGGTGGTTGTGAAAGACAGCAAGATTGCTTACGTGCAAGCCTACGGGGACGCGCGTCTTGATCCCAAACTGCCCGCCCGGCCGGACATGCGCTATAGCATAGGTTCCATCAGCAAACAGTTCACGGCAGCGGCGATTCTGATGCTGCAAGAGCAGGGGAAATTGTCGCTCGACGATCCGGTGGGGAAATACATTGCTGGACTCACCCGCGGAAACGAAGTCACGATACGCCAACTGTTGTCGCACACCTCTGGGTATCAGGATTACTGGCCGCAGGACTATGTGATGCCCATGATGCTGAACCCTGTCACGCCGGAAGAAATTCTGGACCGGTGGGCCCGCATACCGCTGGATTTCGAGCCGGGAACGAAGTGGCAGTACAGCAACACCAATTACGTGATTGCCGGTGTCATCGTGGAGAAAGTGAGCGGCATGCCTCTGTGGACGCTCCTCGGCAATCGGGTGTTTGCTCCGTTGGCAATGAAGAGCGTCACCGACACAAATGACAGCAAACTGCCCCCGAGCGACCCGACCGCCTATTTTCGCTACGCGCTGGGCCCGCTGCATCCTGCTCCCAAAGAGGGCAGAGGATGGATGTACGCGGCCGGCGAACTGGCCATGACCGCTGAGGACCTGGCGAAGTGGGACATTTCGATGATCCAGCAAACGGTACTTAAGCCAGCCTCCTACAAGGAAATGGAAACCCTTGTTCTGTTGAAGAATGGCGCGCCTACCCGCTACGGTCTTGGGGTCGGAGTGACCGTGGTGAATGGGCATCGCGTGCTGGAACATGGCGGTGAGGTCTCTGGATTTACGGCCGAGAACATCGTTTTGCCCGACGACAAAATGGCTGTTGTAGTGCTCACCAATCAGGATGCAGCGGAAGCGGCGTCGGAGATCGGCAACCAGGTAAGGGCCGCTCTGTTGAAAGCCATTAGTCCTCAGGATCAGAAGGAAGATGAACGAGTTCGCAGAGTCTACGACGGTCTCCAGCAGGGAAAGATCGATCGTTCGCTTTTCACGGACAATGCCAATTCGTACTTCAACGATCAGGCATTGAAAGACTATGCGGACAGCCTCGGACCTCTAGGGCAGCCGCAGGGCTTTTCGCAGATCTCGAGCTCGCTCCGGGGCGGAATGACCGCGCGGGTTTACGACGTGAAGTACCCGTCGAAGAACCTGGTCATCATCATCTACGAAATGCCTGACGCCAAGTTTGAGCAGTACCTGATTGCAGAGAGATAGCTCTTAGGGGGCGAACGGGGGGCAGCATTCCGAGGCTGCGCCGTATCGCGCCGCACGCTACAATGGGTTGATCCATTCAGACACGTTCCTGCCCATCTGTGCCTGCGTCGATTTGTGTTCACTTACAGAGTTTGCGAGGCGATATGAAAGGTGATGCAAAGGTAATTGAATTCCTGAACCAGGTGTTGAAGGCGGAGTTGACGGCCATCAACCAGTATTTCCTGCACGCTGAGATGTGTGAAAACTGGGGTTACGAGCGCCTGGCGAAGAAGGTCAAGAAGGAATCCATTGAAGAGATGGTGCATGCGGAGAAGTGCATGGAGCGCATTCTGTATCTCGACGGCACGCCTAACATGAGCGATTATTTCAAAATCAACATCGGCGCCGACGTGGAAACGCAATTCAAGAACGACCTTCAGCTGGAGTATGACGCGGTGAAGCGGCTGAATGACGGCATCAAGCTTTGCACCGCTGCCAACGATGGAGGCTCGCGTGACCTTGCCGAGAAGATACTCAGTGACGAAGAGCACCACATCGACTGGCTCGAAGCCCAGTTGCACGCCATCGGCGAAATGGGAATCCAAAACTACCTCGCGCAGCAACTGAACGAGGAGAAGTAACGGTCTTCGATTGCGAGGCGGCGACTAAGGCCGCTCCGGTCGCCTCACGTAAGGGCAGCGGCGCGATACGTTACAATGAAGTCGCGCCCCGAATCGGGCGTTTCTGCAATACGTTTTCCCCGCGGAGAGATGGCCGAGTGGCTGAAGGCGCACGCTTGGAAAGCGTGTATACTCGAAAGGGTATCCAGGGTTCGAATCCCTGTCTCTCCGCCATTACCTCTCCCTGTCTCTCTGGCATCAGTTCCCCTGACCATTTAGGGGCTATTATTTTCAGCAACTTACCGACAAACCTCTCAAAGGAGCGTCGTCGGGTATCTAGGGTTACGTTTTCGCGATGGCCGCATTTTTGGTGGATCCTCGGAGATATTTCTGATTTCTCGCAGCCGCGTTGTCCAGTCCATGAATCCCAATGGAAGGGCAAGGCCTGAAACCGCGTCTTCAGCTACTCTGGTGCCTATGGTTAAGGAATTGCATGAGCAGTGTCATCAAAACCGGGAAGCCGGGTGCGCCAGCTCGCTCCAGCTTGGCCTTCGCGAGTGGGTATCCAGTTTAGGAGGTGGCGCTCCAGGAACTCGGCTTCGGCGCGGGCGAGTGAAACGGCAGTTGCTTCGTCGGATGCATTCTCCGACGTGTAGCGCAAGGCTGCAAGAAACTCCAACTGCGTGATCAAATAATCGGGCACCGCTTGGCTTTGGTCCGACCGGAGACCAAGCACGTCGTAGAAGAAGGTGTTCTCCAACGCGATCTCCTGGGCGGGATGGGTCTTGTCGTGGGCCGACTCGAAGAGAGGCACTGGGGGCTCGGGGATGCCGACATCAAAGAGAGCGATATAGGCGGACTCGTACTCCTCGTAATTGGTGAACCATTCGAATCCGGGGAATTCACCTTCACACGCTAATCGCTGCCATAGATTCCGAAGTGCCTCTGGCATTGCAGGCTGCGACAGCAAGTCGAAGCACTGGCGTGAAGGCGGCGCAAACACGAACGCAAAGAACCGGTAGAGATCGTTCTGCTGCCAGTCGATCGGGGCAATCGCGGTCTCGTCCGCGGCGATGGTCGGCATAGCAACTCCTGCTCTGAATTCCTTCTTCCTATTCCAGCACTTGCCAGACGGAGAAATACTTCCGGCCGTCGCGGTCTTTCTGGCTGCCGTTCCAGACGGCAAAAGCCACTGGCGTGCCGGCGGGCAAATCGGGCAATTCGAAGGTCACGCTCCACTGGCCGTTCTGATACGCGCCGGTCGCCGGAAAGCTCTGGCCCGTGCGGCGCGTGGTGCTGCGGCCCTGGGCCTGCATCAGCATGGCGCCGCGAGTGGCGTTCCAGTAATAGATTTCGACGGGATGCTCGGCGTCGCCCATCTGCAGCGACGGCGTGATCGCCCCGGCTTCTGCTTTGACAGGGAACATGACCGCTGCGGCATCGAAGAAGCGGTCGTCGGCTTCCGTCTGCACCTTGCGGAAGCGTGTTTCCGGCGGAGTATTGGGAACTTCAGGCAGCGTTACCGCGTCATGGGTTGCATCGCGCCAACTAAGCTGCACGAGCAGCTTCCCACCCGCGCGGGCGAGACGAACATCCACGGTCGGAATCTCAAGCGCGGCGGGTTCGTCGGTGTCATAGAGCGGAGGCGTGCGGTTGAGGCCAATGTGCTTCACTGCGACCTGGTTCCAGGCGGCAGGGCCGCCATTGAGCAGGCTGTCCACGGTGGATGACGACGCAACCGCGCGACAGAGACTGCCCGGCTGCCGGCTTGGCTGCACCTGCACCCTGCGCCCAGATGGCCGACGCAGAACAACAGGAGCCCGACGCCGAGGATGACAAGTTGACGAGTTCGCATGACCTTCTCCTACCCCTGGATCTGCACCAACTGCGGCCGGATGCGGTAGCGTGTCTCGGCATCGCGGCCAATCAGCAGTTGCAGCACCTCGCTGCGCCCGCCTGCCTGCGCTCTCTTGAGTTCGGCCTCGAGGCGCGTAATCACGTTCTTCACGTCCGGGCCAAACAGATAGACGAGGTAGTCGAGCGGCAGCCGGGCGTCCTCCAGGATGCTCTTGCCGTAGTTGTCCCGCTTCGGCGGATTGAACGGTGGCACATAAAAGACGTTGGGTTGCGTGCCCTTTTCCGGGAACAGGGGCAGCGCAATCTTGTGCACGAGAACGAGCTTGTGCACGGGCGACTCGGGATCATCCAGTATCCCGACGAAGCGCAGGCGGCCCGGACATTGCTTAGCGCAGGCATTGACCTCGCCTTTTTCCAGGCGCGGATAACAGAAGATGCACTTCTCGGATTTTCCCGTGACCTCGTTGAAATAGATCTTCTTATAAGGACAAGCCTTGATGCAGTAGCGGTAGCCCTGGCAGCGGTCCTGGTCAATGACCACGATGCCATCTTCCTCGCGCTTGTAGATGGCCTTGCGCGGGCAGGCTTCCAGACACGCCGGATAGGTGCAGTGGTTGCAGATGCGAGGCACGTAGAAGAAGTAGTTTTCCGTCGCCGTTCATACTGCCGACGTCTTCGTCCCAGTTGACGCCGGACTTGGGCTCAGGCGAGGGCATCACCGGTTTGCGCTTGCCTTCAAACAGGCGCTGCTCGTAGTCGTATTCCCAGGGGTGGCCGTAGTCGTCCATGGTGGGCAGCGGACTGGGTTGGAGCATACCGTCCTTCCAGCCGCCGCCGATACGGTCCCATTGGCGCGGATAGCCGAGGCCGGGACGGGTCTCGACGTTGTTCCAGTACATGTAGCCGGTGCCGTCGCGGTCGGTCCACAGCTTCTTGCAGGCGATGGTGCAGGTCTGGCAGCCCAGACATTTATTCAGGTCCATCACCATCGCGTATTGGTGCTTTGACATGGCTGCCTCTCCTCAGACCTTGGCCTTTTCGACTTCCACCTTGGTATCGCGGTTGTTGCCCGTGGGCCCCCAGTAGTTGAGGCGGAAGTTGACGTGCCCGTACTTGCCGATGAGTTGCGTGGGCTTGATCTTGATGTAGGTGAGCGACTGCCAGCCGCCCTGCTTGAAGCCGAGGTATTTCTCCCATCCGTGGTACATGGTGACGCGGCCGGGCTTCTCTCCGGGCAGGATCTGCAACCGGCATACGCACTCGCCGATTTCGTTGTGGATGCGGACCCAGTCATTGTCCTGCAGGCCCCGCTTGCGGGCGTCGTCGGGATGCATGTAAACGATGGGACCTCCGCGCTGCAAGCGCAGCATGGCGCGGTGGTCGCGCCAGGTGGAGTGAATGGACCAGCGTCCGTGCGGGGTGTTCCAGTAGAGGGGATATTTTTCCTCGATGGGCTCCTTGAATGTGGGCAGCGCTTCACCCAACTCGATGTACCAGGGATGATCGATGTAGAACTGCTGCCGCCCGGTGAGCGTGCGCCACGGAAGCTTGTCGTCCACCTGAAATTGGAACGGGGTGTAGGCGACCCCGGGTTTGATGGGGCTGTTCCAGGACTCGGGATCGGTGGCGACGAAGCGCCGGGGCTGCTCCTGGATCATCTGGTAGTTCATGCCCTTGGTTTCTTCCGCATTCCCGAGGATGAAGTTGACCGCCTGCTCATCGGACTGAATTGTCCCTTTGCCGGTCCAATTGTGGGCGAGTTGGGTGAAGTCACGGTTCCAGTCGAAGGCCTCGTCGTGGAAGGGTTTGAGGCCTTTCTGGGTGGCGACTTCCGCCATCTTCGCTGCCAGGGCATGGAAGATGTCCCAATCGGTCTTGCTTTCAAACAGAGGCTCGCAGGCCTTGCCAAAGGGATGAATGTAGCTGTGGCAGTCCGTGGAGTTGATGTCCACCTTCTCGTAGTAGCTGGCGGCGGGCAGCACCACGTCGGAGTAGAGCGCCGTGGTGTCCATGCGGTAGTTGATGTCCACGATCAGGTCGAGGTTCTTCCACAGCGACGACTCCAGAATCTCGTTGCCCTTGGCCTGGTTCAGGTAGTTGGCCCGCCACACGATGAAGGCCCGCGGCTTCTTGCCGTTCTTGGGCCACAGCGGCATCCATCCGTTCTTCACCGATTCCTGGATGTACCACTCGATGGGTTTGCCGTTGTACAGAGTGCGGGTCCTTGTTGGTGGAGTGGACGTAGCTCCAAAGGGTGGTGTTCTGGAAGCGCTGTTTCTTGCGGGTTTCCGGGAAGGCAAGCTTGAAGAAGCCCTGCTCCGGCCAGATGCGCTCCTGGCCCACGTAGTGATTGAATCCGCCGCCGTTCTTGCCGGTGTTTCCGGTCAAGGCCACCAGCAGGATGAAGGAACGGTTGATGAGGTCGTTGTGGAACCAGTGGTTGGCGCCCGCGCCGTGGATGATCATGGCCGGCTTGCGCGTGCCCAGTTCTCTGGCAAAGAGCTCGATCTCGTGCGCCGGAAGACCGGTGCGCGCGGCGACTTTGTCCAGCGTGTATCCCGAAAGTTCCTGCTTGAGAAGCTCGAAGACCGTGGTGACTTCGGCGCTCTTGCCATCGGCGAGTTGCACCTGGAAGGTGCCGGTCAGGGCCGGATCGGCGCCATTAAGCCGGATGGTCTTCTGTTCCGATCCCATGGAGCCTGGCGTGGGCATCGCGCGCTGCTGCTTCGTGTCCCAGAAATAGAAGATGTCCGCCTTGCCGCCTTTCTTGAGATCGGACTCGCGGAGGAACCGTTTCGTGCCCGGGAACACGAGCAGCGGCAGGTCGGTTTGTTCTTGGACATACGGCTTGTCAATCAGGTTCTCGTCGATCAGCAGCCTGGCCACACCCAGCGCGAGAATGCCATCGCTGCCGGGGTTGATGCGGAAATACAGGTCGGCATGGATGGCGCTGGAGTTGTAGTCGGGCGAGATGCACACGATCTTGGCGCCGTTGTAGCGCGCCTCGTAGGCAAAGTGGGCGTCGGGGATGCGGGTCTGCGAGATATTCGATCCCCAGAGCACGATGTATTTCGAGTTGAACCAGTCGGCACATTCGCAGGCTTCGGTCTGCACGCCCCAGGTCAGCGGCTCGCCCGGAGGCAGGTCGCAGTACCAGTCGTAGAACGAGAGGAAAACGCCGCCGATGTAGTGGGCCAGGCGCGAGCCGGCGCAGAAACTCACCGGGCTCATCGCCGGGATTACGCTGAAGAACGAGTTGGTATCAGGGCCGTAGTTGTAGATGTTGTCGAGCAGTTTTTCCGCCACCAGCGTGAGCGCTTCGTCCCAACTGGCACGGCGCCACTTGCCTTCTCCACGCTCGCCGGTGCGGATAAGCGGGTAACGCAGCCGCTGCGGGCTGTACACATACTCGGTGAAGCATCCGCCTTTCTGGCAGCCGCGCGGGTTGTAGTCAGGCAGGTCTTCACTGATGCGGGGATAATCGGCGGCCTGCTCCTCGCGCACCATCACTCCGTTGCGCACATACACCTTCCAGGAGCACGAACCGGTGCAGTTGGCGGAGTGGGTGGAACGAACGACTTTGTCCCAGGTCCAGATCTTGCGGTAGAAATCCTCCCATCCGCGATAGGGATAGGTGCGCAGCGGATCGAAGTCGCCCGTGAGCGTGCTGAGCACGGGCTTTTCTTTGCGCGAACATCCGGGCAGGGCCAGGGTGGCAGCGGTCATCGCGGCCGTCTGGATAAACGTCGGCGTGAGAACGGCTTGTTGGGTCGGTCCTGATCGCTCATGGTCTCCCTCCCGAAGGAGCGGACGCAGTCACGTTCTGCGCCATCGCTTTCTGGCCTTTCGGCCCCGTCAGCGTCCGCAAGTAGGCCAGCACGTCAGCAATGTCCTGGTCGCTGAATACCGGTGCTTCTTTGCGCTGGAAGGCAGGCATCGCCGTCCCCACGCGGCCGTTCTGAATAGTGCGCACGATGAATGCATCTGTGGCGGCCTGCTGGAACACCGGGTTCCCGATCTCGGGGGCCATTCCGCCCCGGCCATTCATGCCGTGACAGCCGTAGCAGTTCTTCTGGAACAGCGAGAGCCCGCGGGTGGCATCGCCTGTTGGCATCGCCGTTGGCGTGATCGGCGCCGCGGTTGCCCCGCTGCGCAGATATTCGATGACCGCCGTGATCTCTTGCGGAAGCAGTCCGCCGGCATGGGGTCCCCAGGCGGGCATCTGCGTGCCCGGGCGACCCTGCTCGATGTTGGCCTGCAGGTATTTCGGACTCGCCGTGGCGACCAGCGAAACCCCGCGAATGGCGGGAACAAAGCGATTGAATTTCTTGTCCCAGCGGCTGTACGTCCCGTTGCCGTGGCAGGCGGTGCAGTACTGCTGATAAACCTGCTCGCCGGTCAGACGGAACCGGATGCAGCGCGCGATATTTCTGCTCGATTTTGTCCGGCGCAAGGTAGCTCTCGGGAATATCGCGGTTCCACTGCGACAGCATATAAACGGTCAGCGCTAGCGCTCCTTGCTGCGTGACTGTGGGATTGCGCATCAGGCTTCCGCTCACAACTCCGCCGGGGTCGCGGAAATGCGCCAGCTCCCAGTTCCACGTCGTATGCGGCGGCTTCAGATTGGTCATGATGAGCTGGTGACGGGTCTTGGCGCCCTCGTTATCCAGCGCAGGCCCCAGCGTGCCGCCACGTCCGCCCAGCTTATGGCAGGAACCGCAGCTCTTTTCCCGGTAGAGTTCCATGCCCGCCAGCAGCAAAGGCGCCTGGTCCGGCGGGAGTTTTTCCGGATCATGGCAGGTGGCGCAGGTGGCCTCGGTCATCTCCGGCGGTAATAGCGGATAGTCCCAGTACACGTCGTCTGCTTTGGCTTCACGGAAGGTCATCGCGGCCCCCTGCCCGTGGTGACAGACGGTACACCCAAAGCGGTCAACTGGATGCTTGTCGAGGATGTGTCCCGGATGCACGCGGTGGGGCTGCGACGACGTCGGTCATGCGCGGATCGTCGATGCCGTTGTGGCAGGTGACGCAGCGGTCCACGGTGCCCAGCGCCGGGATGCTGGCTTGCTTCATCTCGATGCGGAACTTGGCCAGCAGCTCGTGGCCGCGGTCGTCGGTGGCCTTGTCCTGCAGAAGGGCCTGGTATCTGCGCTGTACGCCCTTCCATTGCGCCAGGTAGTTTTCCTGCACGGCGGCGCCCACCAGGTAGGCGATGGTGACGAGGCTGGCCACCAGCAGCAGCCAGCGATAAATCCGTGAGGGATCTTTCATCGCACTCCCCTCCCTAGTGCAGCGGCCATTGCGATGGCAGCCAGTAGAAATGCCAGTTAGGTCCGCGATGGACAGTGGCGAAATAGGTCAGCAACGTGAAGCTGACCAGGAAACAGGTGAACAGGGAGACCGCAGCCAGGCGCACCGAATCCTTTCGCTTCAAGATCAGCAGCGACCAGGCTGCAAAGATCAGCACCAGTAACGAGCCGGGATTGATGGCGATGATCCAGAGCTGGTGAATATGGGGAAACCAGTTGCGTAGCCAGCCGAAATTGACGGTCAGTGCCAGCATGCCGACCGTTACGGCAAAAGCGAAGAACACAGACTGCCAGAAAGTCGATTTCTCGCCTGGCGTGCCAAACCAAACGCCCTCGCCGCCGGGGCGGCGGTCGAGGAACGGGATCAGCGCTAGCCCGATAAGAACAATGACAGGGATCAACATGCCGCCCATGAAAGCCGAGTACGAGACCAGCTCCTGCAGTCCGAGGAAGTACCAGGGGGCCTTCGCAGGGTTCTCGGGAATGGCGGGGTTCGCCAGTTCCTTCAGCGGTGCGTCTGAATAGAAGGCAAGCGTGAGCGTTATCGCCACCGTCACCATGAAGACGGCCAGTTCCGCCCAGAAGAGGTGCGGCCAACTCATCACCGTGTTCTCCGGTCCCCGGTTTACGGGTGGACGCTTTCCTTTCACCAACGCCATCAGGCCATAGGTCTTGCTGGCCAGCGGTTGAAACACAGTGCGGCGTTCGCCGCCCCACTCCGCGAGTCCGCCCATAGGGTCTTCCGGCTTGGCGAGGCCGCCATCTTTTCGGATTCGCCAGAAATGCACTCCCAGCAGGGTCACAAGCGCGAGGGGAAGAACGAAGACGTGCAGCACGTAGAAGCGAATCAGGGAGTCCTGACCAACGAAGTTCGCGCCCAGCAGCAGACGCTTCTGGAATCCGCCGGGATCGAAGAACTTCGTGATTCCGATCGCGTCGGTCAGCTCACGCGGTGAGTTGGCGATGTTGGAGCCGATGGTGATTGCCCAGTACGCCAGTTGGTCCCAGGGGAGCAGGTATCCGGTGAAACTCAGCGCCAGGGTGATCACCAGCAGTCCGAGTCCGGCCAGCCAGTTGAACTCGCGCGGCTTCTTGTAACTTGCCGTAAAGAAAACCCTTGCCATGTGCAGCAGCACGGCCAACACCATCAACTGCGCCGCCCAGCGATGAATGTTGCGGATGAAGCGTCCGGTATAGACCGTGAAGTGGATGTCCTTCATGGACTGATAGGCCAAGTCTGTGGAAGGCTTGTAGTAGACCATCAGCAGAACGCCGGTGATGATGGTGATCACGAAGCTGGCCATTGCCGTCAGCCCCAAGCCGAAAGTCAATGTGGGGCTAAGCGTGCGCAGGTGGACCCGAACGCTGTGGATGTGCAGAAACAGGTTGTGAAAGGTGGCCTGCGACTCCTCACGCTCCGATTCGGGCGTCTTCCCCAGGCGGAAACAGGCGTCCTTCAGGCTGTGCGGGAGTTCGTGCAGGTTGTGGACAAATTCTTTGGTTGCCGTTTCTGCCACGGTATACCTCCTACACGCTGTAACGCGTGCCCTCCGGGACCTCGTTGTCGGCGTTGACGACCAGCTCGCCATTGGCGGCGCGGCTGACCTCAAGCCACGGCAGCGGGCGCGGCGCCGGACCTCCCACCACATTGCCTTTCGGGTCGAACCGTGAGCCATGGCACGGGCAGGCGAAGCCTTCTTTCGACCGCGCGACCGTGCACCCCAGATGAGTGCAGGTTGTCGAGATTGCGTAGAAACCGTCGTCATCGCGGAACAGCACCAGGTTTTGCTCCGAAAACGGGGTTTCGGTGCCCGCCGAGAACTCCTCCGGCGAACCGAGCTTGAAGCGGCGTACCGGTCCGGGCAGCACTGCGGGATTCGGCAGCCGGAAAACTCCGGCCGCTGCCGTACCCAGGGCGGCAAAGAAGCTTCCCAGTGCCGCGAGGCTCAGGAAGCTGCGCCGGCTGACGGGAGGTGGATCTAAACGGGACATGGCTTCCACTCCTTGGCGAAACTAAATTGCTCCATGGTGATGGCGGTCGTAGGGCACCGTTGCGCGCACAGCCCGCACCGGATACACCGTTCTTCGTCTTTGAGGATGGCGGACAGGTCCGCGGGATCGAGGTCCAGTTCGCGTGCGGCGGTGGCAAGTTCCGGCGAAAGCGCCAGCCGGTCAAACGAAACCAGCTTCAGGCATACCGTTGGGCAAACGTCCACGCAGCCGCCACAAAGAATGCAACGCTCACCGTCGAAGATGGTATTGATGCCGCAGTCGAGGCACCGCCCAGCCTCGGCGAGTGCCTGGTCCTCGCTGTATCCAATTTCAACCAGCGTAGTCGGCGACTTCAGTCGCTCTTCCGCGGACAGGGTCGGGATGTGCAACGGCGAGCGCCGCTCGTAGTGTTTCTCCCGGTGGTAGTTCTTGATCGGGAAATGGAACTGGACTTCCTCGGGTCCAATCTCCTTGCCGCGCAGAAAACGATAGACCGAACGCGCCGCTTGCTTGCCGCTGGCGATGGCATGGATCATCAGCCGCGGCCCGTAGGCAATGTCACCGACGATGAATACTCCCGGCGCAGAAGTCGCACAGGTTGCGGGATCGTTCACGATCTGCTGCGGTGAGCGCATCTCGATCCCGTCGCGCTGCGCGTCGATAAAGCTCAGGTCGGCGGATTGCCCGACGGAAAGCAGGACCGTGTCACCTTCGATTTCCGTTGTAACCGACTCGTCAAACTTCGGGGCGAAGCGCTTGTTTTCGTCGTAGACCTGAGCACAGCGCACGAACTTCACGCCGCGCACGAACTTCTGCCCGTTCCTCTCGCTTACCAAAACCTCTCTTGGTCCCCAACTGTTGTGGCGTGTGACTCCCTCTTCCTGACCTTCCAGGATTTCCACCGTGTCCGCGGGCATCTCTTCCAGAGACTCAAGGCAGACCAGGTTCACCTGCCGGACACCCGCCATGCGGGCGGCCGTGCGCGATACGTCATATTCTTCCTGGCGCAGCACGGTGCGGGCGACGTCATAGGCGACGTTGCCGCCGCCAATCACGATTACCCGCTGCCCCAGAGAAACGTCTTTGCCAAGCGAAACATCACGTAGAAAATCAACTCCGCCCATCACCCCGATGGCATCAACGTTGGGAATAGGCAGCGCTCTTGAGCGCTTGGCGCCGCAGGCAATGATGACCGCGGCAAACTCGCGGCGCAGGTCCGCGAAGCTGACGTCTTTCCCGACCTGCGTGTTGCATCGGATTTCGACGCCCAGAGACTGGATGACGGCGACTTCCGCCCGGATCAGGTCGCGGGGCAGGCGATAGCCGGGTACGCCAGTGTAGAGCATGCCGGCGGGTTGAGGCTCCATTTCAAGAATTGTGGGCCGGAAGCCCATCAAAGCGAGATCGTGTCCCGCGGCAAGACCCGCCGGGCCCGAACCGATGATGGCGATACGTTCTCCCGTGGGCTTGGGGAAGTCGGCATCGGCGAGAAATTCAAGTAGATGGCCAAGTTCGTCGAGGTCGTCGCACTGGCGCGCTTCCGTCTTGTTCTTCAGATACGGAAACAGCTCGCTGCCTGCGTCGCTGCGGGCGTCGCTCCCGAACTGTTCGCAGACAAACCGCTTCAGCGCGCGAATCGAGATGGGCTGGTCGATGCTGCCCCGGCGGCAAGCCGCCTCGCAGGGAGCGCCGCAAATGCGCCCGCAGAGAGAAGCCAGAGGATTGGGCCCACGCGCTATCAGATAAGCGCGTTCATAGTCCCCCGCAGCGATGGCCCGCACGTAGCCGCGGGCATCAGTGTGGACTGGGCAGGCATACTGGCACTTGATCTGCTCACGCCAGTACTCGCGGTCTGCTACCCGGACGTTGTAACGCGCCTGATCCACGCTGTTCGCCTGCCGCTGTTCACATAGCTAACAGGTGAGCCTATGCTCTCGGGAGGCCATACGCTGTGACTTTGGTCACGGTGGTCACGGTCGAACGTTGTTCCAGTGCCATCAAACGAAAATGGAACAGCGAGCATATTGTGCGGGAAGGGTCATCCGGAGCTTTGGCAGCGCTTCACCGCGCTCGCCGATGCCTGTCATCAGGCCGGTCCGCTTGACGAGAAAACGCGGCGCCTTATCAAGCTCGCACTTGCCATTGCTGCGGGAACAGAAGGTGGCACTCATTCCGCCGTTCGCCACGCCAAAGAATCGGGAATTACACTGCAGGAAATGGAGCACGTAGTCATGCTGGGTGTCACCACCCTGGGTTTTCCGGCGGTGAGGCGGGCGCTGGCGTGGATCCACGACTCCGCCGAATAGCCAAACTTAACGCCCGGGCGGCGGTCTCCGGCCGCTTCGGTTTCGCCGGTTAACTCTTGGCCGGCGCTGAGACTCCCGCGACAAGGCTGTCGGCCAGTCGGAGCAGACGGCCGCCTTCGCCCTCTCCCATCTTGTTCTTGTCCACGCCGTCGAACTCCGCGGCCAGTCGCTGCTGGTCGGCGGGCAACAACATCCTCTCTGCCATGACAAACAGAATGTTGTTTTCCTTCGCAATGTGCTCTCGCAGCAGCGCCACGTAGTCGAGCGCGGCATCGGCCCATTGCGCTCCGGCTTCGCGGTTGCCGCTCTTGTAGGATTCCGCAGCCTCTGCCATCCGGGCAATGCGCCCCCGGCCGAACTTGTGCTCGATCAGCATCATGCCAATAGGACCACCCTCTCGTGGCATCCCCTTCTTCTCCACCTCAGGGAACAGCAGGTCTTCCTCTTTGCCGTGGTGTTGGCGGTCGGCATACAGCCGTAGGAACTCAATCGTGTTGGAGAGCACCTCCGCAGGAACCTGGGCGCCTGCCTCCAGCGCTTGCGCGTTCTTTTCGGTAACATCTAGGATCCGCAGGATGACCTCATGTTCCTGACGGAGAATCTTCGTTGCGTCTTGCATGAAAGCACCTCGTGGGCATTGCCCGTTTCCGATTCATACAGCCCCGACAGGAGGCAGCCCAATGACTTTCGTCACAGCAGGGGAGATTCTGGCCATGCCGCACGCCGGGCCGTGACTTCGGTCATTTCCCCGCGAAGGCCAGAGTGTTGAGATAAGACTGGGAATCCAGGGACTATCGGCAGACAGCGATGCAAAGCACGGTCCACATCACCGAAACTCCCGACCAGATCTTCGAGCGCACCAGGGCCCGCGAGATTCAGCTCTCGCGCCTGCTCGTGTTCTACATCGTGGTCGGCCTGTTATTCATGCTCCTGCCCGGCACATTTCTTGGCGTTTGGAACCTCGTGTTTATCAGTGGTCGCCGTGCGGCGGAAAGCATCTCGCCCGCATGGATCCAGGCGCACGGGCACGCCCAAGTACTAGGCTGGATAGGCACGTTCATCCTCGGTATCGGCTATTACTCAATTCCCAAGCTACGCGGTGGAATGAAGCCGTATCCTATTTGGTCGGCATGGCTTGCTGGAATCATGTGGATGAGCAGTGTGCTGCTGCGCTGGCTGGCCAACGTGTACTTGTGGCACTGGCGCGTGCTGCTGCCGGTTTCCGCGACCTTTGAACTTGCCGCCTTCCTGATGTTCTTCCGCAGCGTCTCGCAGCACAAGCCGCAAGACAAGGGTAAACCCAAATTAGACACCTGGATCTTCATGGTGATCGCCGGCGCCATCGGACTCCTCGTGACTCTGCTGCTCAATTTCGGAGCTACTCTGTGGCTGGCAGTGCACGGAAGTTCACCGGCGTTTCTGCAAGCCTTCGATCAGCGCTTCCTGGTGGTCGCAGCCTGGGGATTCATGGTGCCGTTCGTATGGGGCTTCAGCGCCAAGTGGCTGCCGATTTTTCTGGGCACGCAATCACCCATCAACCGCCTGTTAGGACCGGCGGTCGGGATCCACGTGACTGCCATCGGGCTAGGACTTGCTGGTTACTTCCGCGCCACAAGCGTCCTGATCGTGCTGTCTTGTTCACTCGCCATTGTTGCGCTCCGCATTTTGGCCCAGCCGGAAAAGGCCGCCAAAACCAAGGGCATCCACACCAGCTTCCCATTTTTCGTTCGGAGCGCGTACGTGTGGCTGATGGTTGCCGCGATGCTCGGCGTTTGGGCGGCGAACGCAGCCAGTCCGGCCGGCATTTGGGGAGCATCGCGTCACGCTTGACCGTGGGATTCATTGCCATGATGGTCTTCTGCGTTGGCCAACGGGTTCTGCCTGCGTTTTCAGGGATGCGGCTGCTATTCAGCCCGACGCTTATGTTCGTCGGACTTCTCTTGCTTACGGTGGGATGCATTATACGCGTCAGCGCCGAAGTCCTTGCGTACCAAGAGATCGTCACTGCGGCATGGGCCTGGCTGCCATACTCGGCGATTCTTGAGCTTTCCGCCGTCACGGTTTTCGCAACCAATCTGTTCCTTACGTTCATGCGAGATCCCGTCACGCCACAATCGACGATTGCACAATTCCGCAGTCCGCTTTCCGCGGCAGAAAATACCCGCGTCAGGTGGTAACAGATTTCTCGTCTGCGAAGGTAAGAACGCACGCCTAGTATGATCGAATTTTGCGATAGGCGTTGAATGGCATACTGCGACTAGAATCCGTGGGGCTTCCGCCCGGTTGGAGATTCAGTAGGGCTATGGGATTCCGTTTGACCGCAGTCCAACAGTCAAATTACAGTCCATTAAGGGCTGCGATGGGCTGCAATCGGCTCTTTGGTTGCCACCCGCGATAGCCAACTGCTTTAGTTTGCGTGAGATATCGGGTTCGAATCCCTGTCTCCCGCCATCTTTTCAATAACTTACAGTCTGAAAAGGTCAGGAAAGGTCAGATAACCGGATTCGGATCACTGAATAGCCATCCTAACAACTGCGCTGTTGGCCGCGCGCATTCCCTCCGCCATCGAGCTTCCGTACTTGGTCGTCATGGTAATGTTGGCGTGCCGCATCAGGTCCTGTTGGATTCCGAGCGGCGTGCCGTTTGCATCCACCCATGTCCGGTACGTGTGGCGAAAAGTATGCCAACCAACGGATTCTCCCCTGCACGAATTTCTGGCCTCCACGATCCACAGCCAGCAGTCGCTTGTGCTTTTCCACCATGTAATACAGAACCGGGACGGCCATGCGCGACAACAGCGTCGAAGCCGCTTCCCCGGCCATGAGAGAAATTGCGAGTCCCTGGAAGATAGGATCGAACAGAATTACGCTTGCGCCCACTACAACGGCGACGGCCGTCAGCAGCATGGGTCGGAAACGTACTGCGCCGGCATCGACCACGGCATGCTCGAGGCTCATGCCCTGCTCACGGCGCAGTTCGATGAAGTCCACCAGGATGATCGAATTCCTCACAATAATTCCCGCGCCAGCGATGAAACCGATCATCGAAGTGGCGGTGAAGAACGCGCCCATCAAGATGTGGGCTGGCAGAATGCCGACCAGCGTCAGCGGGATCGGCGCCATGATGACCAGCGGGACAATGAACGAACGGAACCATCCCACCACCAGCACGTAGATCAGCACCAGTACCGCTGCAAAAGCCAGCCCCAGGTCACGGAACACCTCCACCGTAATGTGCCACTCCCCGTCCCACTTCATCGCCAGCCGGTCGGTCTCGGTAGGCATGGCGACGTTGAACTGCTTGATGCGGTAACCCTCGGCTGTCTTGAGCTGATCGATGGCTTTGCCCATTTTCTGGATAGCGTAGATCGGGCTCTCCTCTTCTCCTCCAACATCGCCGAACACGTAAACCACCGGACGCAGGTTCTTACCGTAAAGACTTGTGTCGATGGTTTTCTTCTCGACGTTGGTCAATTCGCCGATCGAGACCTGTCCGCCGCTTGCGTTCGGCAAGTGCAAGGAAGTGAGCGAGTCGATGCTGGAACGGTCGGCCCTTGCCAATTGCACACGAATAGGTACGTCTTCCCGCGACCTCGGCGAATGCATCAGCCCAGCCGTCGCGCCATCCAATCCGATCTGCACCGTGCGGGTCACATCCGCTGCGGAAACACCATGCAGCGCCGCCTTGTCGAGGTCCACTCTTAAGTCGTACTTTACCTGCGAATCTTCTACATACCAGTCCACTTCCACTACCCCGGGCGTGGTTTGAAAGATTTGCTTAATCTTGCTTGCCAGTTCGATCTGGTGCTGGTAGTCCGGACCGTAAACTTCTGCAACCAGGGTTTCGAGTACGGGAGGACCGGGTGGCACCTCCGCTACCTTGATACGCGCGCCGTAACGGTTGCCGATCTCCACCAACCCAGGACGTAAGCGCTTGGCGATAGCATGGCTTTGCGCGCTGCGCTCGTGGCGGTTCCGGAGGTTCACCTGGATGTCGGCCTGATTGGCGCCGCGCCGCAGGAAGTAATGTCGCATCAGGCCGTTGAAGTTGTAAGGACCCGACGTGCCTGCATACACTTGGTAGTTCGCGACTTCAGGCTGCTTCTCCAGATACTGTCCTAGATCCTCAGCCACACGCGTCGTCTGCTCCAGCGTAGTGCCGTTCGGCATGTCCACGATCACCTGGAATTCGTTCTTGT
>CAWJIW010000036.1:0-149905 GCA_963843005.1 uncultured Acidobacteriaceae bacterium
CATGGCAGCAACAGCATAGCGCGCCGCATGAGGTGTTCAATACGTTGAAATCACGCCGCACCTTTATTTCGCATCTGAGAGGCTCCACAACCGCTGAGTTCCAAGGCTTTGCGGAGAAACTCTACCATGCGACCCGTGGGGGAAAGACTCTGGCTGCCCTGAGACAGGTCTACAATAGTGAGATGTGGGAGAATCAGAAAATGCCGGATACCGAAGATGCTTTGGCTGCTAGGCGCGACGCTTTCCAGAAAAAGGCGGATCGCAACGTCTTTGTAATAATGCAGTACGGTAAGGACCACGAAGTCCTCGCGAGAGCAATCAGAGAGACTCTCCGTTTATATGGGTTTGAAGCAAAGTTGGCCAGCGAGATGTTTTTCTCTGGCGAACTATGGCAGAACATAGAGTTCTGCATGAAGCATTCGCGATACGCTATCGTGATTTTTGAAGGTGCTGAGCAGCCATATTTCAACCCCAATGTTGCAGTTGAGCTCGGATACATGCTCGCCCTTGGGAAACCGTGCTTACTTCTTAAGGATCAAGGCCTCCTGACGTTGCCCACTGATCTAGTAGGGCGCCTTTATGCGCCGTTTGATCCCCAAGATATTAGAGGCACCGTTCCACCAGCCATTAAGGGTTGGCTGAAGAAGCTCGGCCATGAGCGAATCCGGTCGGTTGAGGAGATACGTTCGCATAACAACGTCGAGGCTAAGAAGCAACGTACGGAAGCAGTCACCAAAGCTCTATCAAAAATGAAGAAGGGTGTTGCCAGGCAAGCTGGAAGTCTTTCCTCGCTCGCCATCTCAGAAAGGGAAGGAGTCTTAGAAGCGGAGGATCCTGACCTTAAGGAGCAATTACTGAATGAACGGAGGGCAATGGAGTCCTTGCTTAGAAAAGGGGTCATCGTCAGATGCCTGATCTCCCCCTTCGTTCAAATTGCGAGTCTCCAACTAGGGGTCTTAAGTCCCGAGCATATTATCTCAGACGTGATCCCCCGATTGGAACAACTGTGCTTCACGTTAGACGCCTATAAGAATTGTCTCGAACTTCAGGTTGCTTGCACCTCCAGACTCCCTCACGACAATGTTCTGATAGATCAGGAGGGTTGTCGTGTCTTTGTAGGTAGAAGACGTTTGCAACAGTGGGGTTTTCCGCACACCACTATCTACCATGACCCAGCAATAGTTCGCAGCGAGGTAGAGCGTTTTGACGTAGCTTTTGAGGATGCCGCGGCCGCATGCCTCGGAAAGGAAACGGCTGTTCTGGGCGATTTCGGTTCATCTGAACTCAAGCGAAAAGTTATTGAGCACCTACAAAGCTGCAAAATACAGCTCTTGCAAATGACCGCAGATGTGCAAGAACCGACTGGGTCATCTTAAGAGAGGGGCGGATTGACTTCCGCTTGGTTCGCATGGGGGAAGAACCCTCCATCCCGCTCGCCGGTTGACCCCTTTTCTCGCAGCCCCCTACAATCGAAGATTCTCTGCCCGTACGCGAAAGCTCTATGCCCCTTCAGCTCTTTAATACCCTGTCCGCAAAAGTCGAGGAGTTCCGCCCGCTGGAAGACAACCTGGTCCGGATGTACGCCTGCGGGCCAACGGTTTACGACTACGGACACATCGGCAACTTCCGCACCTTCATTGTGGTGGACACGCTGCGGCGCTTCCTGTTGCAGAGCGACTACAGGCTGAAGCACGTGATGAACATCACCGACGTGGATGACAAAATCATCCGCAATGCGGCACGCGACGGCGTCAGTGTCCAGCAATACACCGCCAAATACAAGAAAGCTTTCCTCGAAGATGCGGATACCCTGAACATCCAGCATCCGGAGTTTCTGGTCAGCGCCACTGACTACATTCAGGAGATGGCGCATTTCATCAAAGGGCTTGAGGACAAGGGTTTCGCCTACCGCGCGGAGGATGGCTCGTATTATTTCCGGATCGCCAAGTTCCCGGAGTACGGCAAGCTGTCGAAGAAAGATTTTGCCGGCATGACGGACGGCGCGCGCGTGGACGTGGATGAATACGACAAAGACAGTGCTCGCGATTTTGCGTTGTGGAAAGCTCCGAAGCCGGGCGAGGCGTTTTGGGAGACGGAGATCGGCCGGGCCGTCCCGGCTGGCACATCGAGTGCTCCGTGATGTCGATGAAGTATCTAGGCGAGAGCTTCGATATCCATTGTGGCGGGGAAGACCTCATCTTCCCCCATCACGAAAACGAGATCGCGCAGTCGGAAGCCATGACTGGCAAACCCTTCGTGCATGTTTGGGTACATGCGCGATTTCTGCTGGTCGAGGGCGAGAAGATGGCCAAGAGTGCGGGCAACTTCTTCACCGTCCGCGACCTCATCCTGATGGGGCATAAGCCGTCGTCCATCCGCTTTCTCCTGATGTCGGTGCCGTATCGCAAGCAGCTCAACTTCACCTTCGATGGCCTGACGCAGGCGGCCAACTCGGTCGAGCGCCTGCGCAACTTCAAGCGGCGGCTGGAGACCTCGCAGTTCGCCGACGACAACAACGTGATCATCGCCGAGATCGCGGAGAAAACCTCGGCCGAAATGCGCGCTGGGCTGGAGGACGATCTGAACACCGCGCGCGCCCTTGGCGCCATCTTCGACATGGTGCGCGACGTCAACGCCGCCGCCGATGCCGGTGAAGTTCGGGCGGCCAATGTTCCGCGACTGATCGAGGTACTCAGGCAGTTCGACGAGATCTTCGCCGTACTCAAGGACGACGATGCCGCCAAGGTCCGCGCCACCGTCGAGTGGGCGAAGCAGGAAGGTCTGGAGGACAAGATCAGTGCGGAAACAGCGGAACTGGCCAAGGCTGCAGCTCTTTCGGACGCCGAAATCGAAAAACTCGTCGCCGAACATTCCCGGGCGCGCAAGGCCCGCGACTTCGCCCGCTCCGACGCTATCCGTGCACAATTGGCGGAACAGGGCGTCCTTCTGGAGAACACCAAAGACGGGGTGCGCTGGAGACGGAAATAGGGGCTGGCGAGCTCGAAAGAACGCTATACCTGAAGCACGTCGCCTTCGCGAGCGACCATTTGGTACAGCACCGGGTTGACAAAGAACCCGATGAACAGCCGGGAGATCAATCCTGCCACAATGACGATGGCAAAGGGTTTCTGAGTGTCGGAGCCAATTCCGGTGGCCAGCGCGGCGGGTAGTAACCCGAGACACGCGACGAGCGCGGTCATCATGATCGGGCGGAGCCGCAGGAGTGACGCTTCCCGTGTGGCTGTGGGGATGTCCATCCCTTCCAGGCGAAGCTTGTTGATGTAGGAAACCAGAATCACGGCGGTTTCAACCGACACGCCTAATAGCGCCAGCAAGCCCAGGACGGACGAGACGCTGAACGGCGTATGTGTGAGCTTCAGGGCGATTAGCGCGCCCACCGGTTCGGTCATGATGACGCCGAGGGCAATCGTGACAGGAAACTTGAAGTTTCCATATAGCGCGAACAGGATCATGAAGATGATCACAACCGCCAGTGGGCCGATCAAGGTGAGCTGCGCTTTTGCCTCCAGAAATTGGCTGTACTCACCGCCCCAACTCAGCCGGTAGCCCTGGGGTAGAGAGACCGCTTGATTGACCGCCTTTTGGCCATCACGGACGGCGCGCTCCAAGTCCCGTCCTTCAATGCTGTATTGCACCCCGACGTAGCGGGAGTTGTTCTCGCGATAGATAAACGAGGCGCCGTTTCCCTGCCGGATGTCGGCAAGCTGGCTCAGCGGGATCTGCTTTCCGTCCGGCGTGCCCACCAGCAATTCACCGATCTCGTGGGCGCTGCTGCGAAATTGAGGCTGCATGCGGACGACCAGGTCGAACAACTTCTCTCCCTGAATCACCTGGGTGACCGCTTGCCCGCCCACGGCTGCCGAAATGACTGCTTCCACATCGGCGACATTGATGCCGTAGCGCGCAATTTTGTCGCGATCCACATCAATGAGCAGACTCGGCTGGCCTAATTCGCGCACTACTGTCAAGTCCGTAAATCCCGGTACTTTGGCCAGCGCGTTCTTGATCTGCACGGCCTTGTCCTGGAGAACACTCAAATCGTCCCCGTATATCTTGACCGCCAGCGAACTCTTCAGTCCCGTCAACGCCTCGTCTACGGCGTCTTCTGCGGGCTGGGTATAGTTAAAGATGATCCCAGGGAACGCGCTTAACTTCCGGTTGATGGATTCAATCAACTTGGCTTTGGTGCTGATGTCTCCACTCCAAGCCTTGTCCTTATAAGGCTTCAGACCGACGTAGAACTCACAGTTGAAAAAACCAGTGGGGTCCGTTCCGTCATCCGGCCGCCCCAACTCGGAACCGACCACGGTGACTTGCGGATAGGACATCAGGATGGCGCGTATCTGGGGAGCGATGCTGCTGGCTTCCTCGAACGAAATGGTGTACGGCATGGTTGCCCGCACCCAGAGTGCACCCTCATCGAGGTGAGGCATGAACTCCCCACCGATGAAGGGAACCAGCAGCAAGGTTGAGCCGAAGATGAGGGCCGCGATCAACATGATGAGCTTGGGACGCGCCAGCGCCCAATCCAACTGCGTCGCATACTTGCGTTTCATCCATTCGTAAGCGCGGTTGGAGTGCTCGCGAACACCGCTCTTGAACCAGTAAGAGGCCAGGACCGGGACCAGCGTGAGCGTGAGGATCAGAGCGCCGATCAGCGCGAACGACATGGTCTCGGCCATGGGATGGAACAACTTCGCCGAAGGTCCGCTGAGCGCATAAATCGGCAGATAGCCCGCCAGGATCACGGCGACTGAGTAGAAGATTGGACGATCTACGTCTTTTGCCGCGGTCAGAATGACTTCGTGCAGCCTATAGCTCTGCCCTTCCCGCAGCGCAAGTTCGCGGTAGATGTTCTCCACCATGACCACGGTGCCGTCGATGATGATGCCGAAATCGATCGCACCAATGGAGAGTAGGTTGGCAGCGCCATCGTGGGCATGCAAAACAATGAAGGCAAACAAAAGAGAGAGCGGAATGGTGAGCGCCACGATGATGGCCGCCCGAAAACTGACCAGAAAGAAAATCAGAACAATCAGCACCAACACCATGCCGCGGAGCAGATTGTTTTCCACCGTATCGGTGGTCAGTTTGACCAACTCACTGCGATCGTAATAAGGATGGATCTTAACGTCGGGCGGCAGTACAGTCCGGTTTAATTCATCGGTCTTGGCTTCTACGCCCTTCAGGACGTTCTGCGTTTGCTCCCCGCGAAGCATGAGGATAACGCCCTCAACGGCATCGTCGTTGTTCTGAAACCCGAATTCTCCCAGCCGGGGCGCATGCCCGATCGCGACCTCGCCGATGTCCTTGATCCGGATGGGCACGCCATTGTTGCTGCCAACCACAATGTTTCCGATGTCCCCGGTATTGCGCACCAGGCCAATGCCGCGCACATAATAAAACTGCCCGCCCTGGGAGTAGAATCCACCGCCTGCGTTGGAGTTATTGGCGCCCAAGGCGTTCATCACCTGCGGGATTGTGAGGTGATATCCGTAAATCCGGGCGGGATCGAGCAACACCTGATATTGCATGACGGTGCCGCCGAAACCGGAGTCATCGGCGACGCCATGAACCGACCGGTAAGCCCGCTCCACCACCCAGTCCTCGATCGTTTTCAACTCCTGCGGGCTGCGGTCGGGGCTTTCCAGCACATAGCGGTACACCAGGCCGCTGGGACTGAAGAGTGGAGCCATGGCCGGCGTCACTCCCGCGGGTAAACTGGCTTGCGCTATACGCTCGAAGACGATCTGGCGGGCAAAGTAGTCGTTGGTATTGTCTTCAAAGGTCAGGATCACGTCGGAGAGGCCATAGAGTGAGATGGACCTCATGACGACTACGTGCGGAACGCCATTCATCTCCAGTTCGATAGGGAGCGTGACCAGGCGTTCCACTTCTTCCGCGGCGTGGCCGGGCCATTGCGTGATCAGTTCGACTTGCGGTGGAGAAAGGTCGGGGTAGGCATCCACCGGCATGCGCCGGAACGAGATGATGCCCGCGACCATCATGAAGGCCGTCAGCATCAGCACCAAAAACCGCTGACGAAGCGCAGCTTGTACGATGCGATGGATCATGCCGATGGCGCTACAGTCTTTATCACGCTTCCTTTGCCCAAACCTCGATCGCTACCTGCTAACGCTGCAGCGAGTTCGCAAACTGCAGGAACAAGCTGCCATTTCCCACCACGTGTTCCCCGGGACTCAGTCCGGATGTAATTTGGGTTTGTCCGCTCAGTCCTTCCCCGAGAATGACTGTCCGTCTTCCAAATTGATTGGGCGATACTTCCACGTACACGAACGGCTGGTTTTCGGTGTCGCGCAGGACGGCGGAATCCGGCACCGCAATAGCATTCTGAATGGTGCCAGCGTCCACCGTTGCCACCACGTACATGTCTTTCTTGAGCTTTCCCCCAGGATTGCTGGTCTCAATGCGAGCCTGCAGAGTGCGCGTATTCGGATCCAGTGCAGCCGCCACATAGGAAATACGGCCATGAAAGACGTCAGGATAACTGTCGGTCTGAATCGTGACCGCATCGCCGACACGTACGTATGGCAAGTCCTTCTGATACACATTCACCAATACCCAAACCGTGCTGGTATCGGAAAGCACGAAGCACTGCGTGGTGCCGAGTTGGAGAAGTTGCCCGACCGACACATCTTGCTCAACCACCTGGCCGCTAATCGGCGCTTTTACCATGGCCTCAAAAGTGGGAGGCGCCTTCACCAGTGCATCGGGGTCGGTAATACCCAGTACCTTGAGAGCGGCCTCTGCCGCCACCAGGTCCCCACCCGCCTGTACCTCGGCCGATTCCGCCTGCTCCAGATTCTGTTGGGCAAGCGCATGATGCTGATACAGGTCCTGCGCGCGCACGTAAGCCTTTTGCGCCAGCGCGTACGCATCTTTGGCCTTCAAGTAATTACTGCGGAGCTGGGAGTAGTCCGGGCTTGCCACGTACAGCATGGGCTCGCCCTTTTGCACACTCTGGCCCGGAACCACCACAATCCGGCGCACCGGGCCGCTGACCTGCGTGATGACCGGTGTGGTATGAAAGCTGTTGAAGGCTACCGTCCCAGTCAACCGGAGTGTGCGCGTCAGGCTGGTTGGCTGGACCGTCAGCACCTGCACATGGGCCATCTGGTCTGCCGGAATGGTGAACAGTTCAGCTGTGTCTGCGTGGTTCGCACCATTCTTGGCGGCGCCATTCGAGCCTGCTCCACTGCAGCCGGACAAGGCCAGAGTGATGGCTGCCAGAATCGTCAGGGCGACAAGGGGTCGCCTGCCCTCCTTCGACTTCTTCACGGAAGGTTCCTCGTTCCGACTGCTTCTTTCAGCTGCTCAAGTGCTGTCATGTAAGAGGACAAGGCCTGGCGATAACCCAGTTGAGTTGCCCGGTTACTGCGTTCCGCGTCAAGAAAATCCAACAGGCTGGTGGCGCCGCGTTTATACGCGTACTCACTGATATCACGCGAGTCCTGGGCCTGCTTCAAATAGCCCGAGGTGTAAAGTTGTACCACTTCCTCGTTACTGCGGAGGGCTTCATAGGCATCGCTGACATCGGACAGCACGGCGTCGCTGGTTGACGCCTGCATCTCCTGGGCTTGCGTCAGGGCGTAGCCGGTGCGCGCGATCTCACCCTGGTTGCGGTTGAAGATGGGCAACCCGAAATTTACAAAGAATGATGCGCTGTTCTCGCCTGCCGTGTGCGTGTAATCAGCGGAAGCGTTCACGTCCTGTTTGGCGTTCGCCTTGGCCAGCGAGATCTGGCTCTGCGCGGCGGTTACTCCCAACTCGGCGGCACGATAGTCAGGGCGCTCCTGGAGGGACTTGGCTTGCAACTCCTCCAAATTCGCGTGAACGGGCTGGTACGATAAATCGCCAACCACGTCGTAGTTTGCGGGCACCGCATCATAGCCAAGCAATTCTCGCAAGGCGACAAGCGACTGTACCCTTGCCAGGCGGGCTGAGGACACGTCGGTTTCAAACTGCAACAGCTGCAGCTTGATTTTCAGGTAGTCCCCTTCGCTGATATAGCCGGCTTTGTATTGCGTCAAGGCAATATCCGTCGTCTCCTGAAAGCTCTTGAGGTCCAACAGCGCAAACCGCAGGGTTGATTCCGCCAGCAAGACCGCGATGAACTGCTGGCCCACGTTGAAAATCAGGGTGCGTTCGGCGTCGGCAATCTGGGCCCGCGTGACCGCAGTCTGGTCCTGGGCCGCTTGCAAACGGCGCTGTCGTTTGTGACCACGCTCAAACAGATACCCAATCCCCACGTCGAACTGCTGGACTTCACTCAGATTGTTCGACGAGAAGTCAGAGGGCGAAAAAACAGGCAAGAACTGGGAATCAAAATTAAAGGTCGGGTTGGGGCGCAGGTTGGCGGTGATCTCCTGGGCCTGGTTCTGGAGAATGAGGGTGCGTGTCGCCTTCAGCGAATGATTGTGCGCGAGGGCCAAGTCAATTGCTTGATCGAGGGTGATCAGCATTGCACTTTGTCCCACGGCAGCCTGCGCAAGCAGCAGTAGACACGTCAAAGCCGCCACGGCGCTTGTCAGGAAGTGCTTTGGATGCATAAAGTTCGAATCTAAAGTACCGGGCCTTGGGTGAAAAGCAAAGATCAGCGGATGTACTTCCCTGCCCTCTGATATCACCATCCTCCTGGGTCTTCTGCACCGACGTGGCCTGGCCCTCCTGGAGGAGTGTAAAACCGTATAGGCGGAAAACACATTGTAAATCAGGAAGTTGCGGGTGAAATTACCGGCAATTGCCCGCAGTTGCAATCACCTCTCCCCACTCGACCAAACTCGCCCGAGCTACGCCTCCGACTCCACTTCCGGTAATCCGCCAACGGGCTGCTCGCCGCCTTCCCCGCTGTGGACTTTCGCGGTTGTAACCAGTGCAACACCGGCGACAATTACGACGGTCCCGGCGAACATGTAGGCATCAAAACGCTCGCGCAGGACCAGCCATCCCAGGAAAACGGCGACCACGGGATTCACGTATGCATAGGTCGCGACCTTGGGCGTGGGCACGTGCTTGAGCAGCCAGATGTACGCCGAATAGCCGACCCACGAGCCGAAGACTACAAGGTACAGCACCGACATCAGCGCGCGGTGAGTGAGAACGACGCGATGGTGCTGGCCGGTGACGACGGCAACGATGGAGTTGCCGATAGCGGCAAACGTCATCTCCCATCCGGTTGCCGTGAAGGGGTCAACTTCCATCTGCCATTTGCGGGAGAGCACAGAGCCGATGGCCCAGCTCATCGAGGAAAACAGCAGCGTGGTCGAAGCTACCAACTGCATGATGCCGAGCGTGCCGCGATGTTCAAACTTTGGCCAGAATAGGATGGCGATTCCGGCGATGCCCAGCGCCAGGCCGAGGAGTCCGCGGCGCGAGAGCCGATCGCCACGAAACGCGAATATTTCAAGCGCGAGGAACCAGATCGGCGTCACGGCGACGATGAGCGCGGCGTATCCCGTCGGCACCCACTGCTCGGCCCAGGCCAGGCCGCCGTTACCGCCGACGAGGAGCAGGCACCCGATGAGCGCGAGCCGCAGAGCTTCATTTGCACTGATGCGGATGGTACGGCCCATGGCAGCGCACGCCGCCAGCATGAGCAGGCCGGCGATAAAGAATCGCATGGCGCACATCACCGAAGGGGGAAGATGCTCGTCGTCGGTGATGCCGATGGCCAGGTAAGTCGAGCCCCAAAAGACGTACACCAGCGCGAAGGCAACCATCACTTGCAGCCGGTGCTTGCGGTCGAGGGTCATGGCATTCGGAGCGGGTCAGTGCGGAGAAGAACTTCTGGCCTGCGCTGCGGACGTCGGGTGCTCGCTTCGTAAGCGATTCCCGGTCAAGAGTATGTAATGAATGCCGGAAACAAGTGTGAAGGTAAATGTCGCATAGAGGAAGAACTTCTCCAGCGACAACACCAGGGGAACGGACAGTACCTGCGCCATCACGACGAAAAATACCGCGACGATCTGGCAAAAGGTGTTGATCTTGCCGAAGATGCTGGGACGGAAGTCGCGAAAGCCGACCGTGGCGTATAAAACAACCGCGGTGGCGACGATGGAGAGGTCGCGGCTGAACACCAGTACCGTGTACTTCCACGGAATTTTCTTCACGAACGAGAGGACAAGAAACAACGAGCTGAGCAGCAGCTTGTCGGCGAGTGGATCGAGGTATTGCCCGAGCATCGTCTGCTGATGGAGCGCACGCGCCAGCACTCCATCGAGAGCATCGCTTAGTCCCGCGGCGATCAAGAGGCCGAGCGCCCAGGGCCAGTTGCCGTCCACAATCGTCATGATGACGAATGGGATAAAGATCAGGCGCAGCAGGGTGATCTGGTTCGGCGCTGTCAGCAATTGGCTCTTCCGGCTCTTCATGCCATTGCTCCGAATGAGCTGCTTGATGGGCCGGGCCGCGATTGTTCCGGGTCAGTTTTCAGCATCGCCCCACGTGTTCGATGGAATGGCAGGCACAGGATTCTGATTGTTGTGGCTGTCCTGCGATTGATTCTGACGGTTTTGCGGCTCGCTGGCAACCACGGGACTTGCTGGGTGCGATTGGCGTATGTGCACAGGGGCTGGTGACGGCTATCACATTCCGCCGGACCGTGCGGGATTTAACGTGAAAACACGAGCGCACTCTGTTGGCTCCCCATGATCTGGTTGACCAAGTTCGTCATCCGCAGTCTGGAACTCGCCGGTGGACAGTTCCGGTCGCGCAAGCCGAAACATTTACTGACTGGCAGGCGCGGTGAAATCGAAGCCTACTTCCATCTGAGGAGTGTCGGCTACAAAATCGTGGCGATCAACTTTCGCGTTCCATACAATCGCGGCGAGATCGACCTGATCGGCTGGGATAACGGCGTCTTGTGCTTCATCGAGGTGAAGACGCGGACCAGCGCCGATTTCGCGCCGCCCTCGACCGCGGTCGACCGGGAGAAGAAACGCCACATCCTGTCGGTAGCCCGGCAGTATGTCCGCCGTTTGCCAGGCAGGTTGCCGCCACCGTGCCGCTTCGATATCGTCAGCGTGGTTGCCGGCGGTCAGGGCGGCAAGCCCAAGATCGGCCTGCAGAAGGGCGCGTTCAGCTGGGACGCCGGGAGGCAACGAAGGTCGTCGGGGAGAGACTTCCGGGACCGGAGCTTCTGGCGGCGCAGGAGGTAACAGAACGTTTAGCCATTCTTGAACGGGGTGGTGCACCGCTGGGCACTCTCTTCGGGGTCTGGCTCGAAACGCATCGCCGGCCGAACATCGGAACTTGCTCGCCTGGCCTCAGCCCACTAGAATAGAAACGTCTCAGCGCGTAGGCGCGTAGCTCAGTTGGTTAGAGCGCTACCTTGACACGGTAGAGGTCAGGAGTTCGAGTCTCCTCGTGCCTACCATTTCTTTCAATGGGTTAGCGTCAAAGACCCGAAAAACCTCAACCCACAATCCAACCCACAATTTCATTGCACTGCTCCTGACGGCATGCCGAGGGCCTTCAGGAACTCCCCTTGCGCGGCCCGCGTTTCATCGCTGTCTCCCTGCGTGTAGAGATCGAGGGTCGTTTGAATCCTCGAATGACGCAGGATGCCCTGCACCGTCTTCGCCTGGACCTTGGCGGTGTTCACCAGAAAGGTGCTGAGCGAGTGACGCAGGTTGTGAAGCCCGAACCGCTGTGACGACTGAATAGAGACGCCGGCTGCGATTGCTGCGGGTCGCAGGTGATCAGCAACGAATATCGAAGCCGAGAGAGGGACACGTCCACCCCTGCGGAAAGACGGGAAAACGAAATCCGTGGCTGAGGCGTATGGCGTTCGCTCTCGCCAGTCCTGCAGATGACGGGCAAGGAGCGGATGCAGCGGAACGTAACCGTCCGATGCGTCTGTCTTGGTTGGGCCTTCTCTCCCATCAGACCTTCGTTTTGACACCCGAATCTTTTCTTCATTCCAGAGAATGTCTGCCCAGCGCAGCGCCAGAATCTCCGAGGACCGGAGTGCCGTTGCTGCGCAGGTGAGGACAAGCGTGAAATGAAGGAGGTTCGCTAAAGATTTGAGAATCCCGAACGTTTGAGCGGGCGTAATAATAATGGGTCTGTAGTTGGTTTTGGCCCGTGTCTCGACATTCAGCACAGGATTCTTGCTAACCCTGTCGTGCAGCATCCCGACCTTGTAGATGCGGCTCATGACACCGCGCATCTTGGAGATCGTCGTCCAGGCAAGTCCAGAGTCGACATGAAGCGACCTGAACCAGCACTGAATGTCGAGAGGTTTGATGTCCTCGGCGATCTCGTTGCCCCATCGGGAAACGAGATAATCGCGGACGATGTGCTTGGTGATGATGATGGTGTTTTCCGACTTCGGACGCACGGCATGGTCGCCGAAGTCGGCCTTTAGGTAGTGCTCTGCAAGGGCGTTGAAACGGATGCGAACATCGCCGCGATCATCGTTGATGCGAAGCAGCAGCCCAAGCTTGTCGACCTCGCGCCATGCGTCTTTCTCCTTTGGAAAATCACGCACTAACGCGACTGGCATCGTGTGCTCAACCCGCCTGCCGTCCGCTTTGGTGACCCGGTAACGCAGCACCCAGGTTTCTCCTCCCTTGCGCGGCAATTTCTTAAGTGATCCACGCTGATAGCTCATATGCTCCTCTTTTCAGCGCGGAGACTGCCTGACCGAATCGTAACGCACTTCTGGGTTCTTGGGATCAGGAGAGTTTGTTCCTCAACAGCGGTGGCGAGTTCGGAGAGCCGGAAGACCCAGACTTTGCGCATTGTGCCCGTGCCGAGGGCATAAGCACCTGCAAGCCCTCTGCGGGCGAGGGAAAGGAGGTAGCGGCGCTTCACCGAGAGGAACCGCGCCGCTTCCTCCGCTGAGACAAAGGGCTCGGGAGTCATAAGGACCTCGCTTCGCTTTGGACAGCAGCATTTCCACATTTCCGCAGCCGTCTTTCTATTCGGCGGCCAACTGTGCGGTGAATGGGTTCAGTGTGACGGGTTGCATCGGGGAATTGATCGCCCAGCGCTCGGTCGGCGTGAGATTCCATAGAGCCGTTCGGCACGCTGGCGCCTCGGGTTACGGGAAGCAGCCCCAGAATCTGGGTGGCCGGTTGTGCGTCAATCAGCGGTTCGATATGCGCCATGTTCTGCTCGTCAGCTGCCAGAAAACCAGCGACCTAAGGACATGGGACTTGCTGCCGAACTTGAAATAGCAGCAGAATTCCGCGTCTGTCGGCCCGCAATTTGGCCTTACGGGCACCGCTAGGAAGCACCAATAGGCTGCGCCATCCAGAGCAGTGTCGCTGTCAAGAGGTCAAGAATTCCACGAGTACAAAGTTTGAGCAGGCATTGAGGGCTGGCGAGAAAAGGGATGATGGTTCACCCCTTTCTCGCCGACCCGGCAGACCGATGTCGGGTCCACACGTATTTGGTCTGCAGAACAGAACTGCAGATGGTGTGTCGACAATTACAAGCAGATTGGACGAGCGATTTTCGTTACAGACAGGATCTAGAAAACCTTGAGCGGGTTCCGGCTGCTCAAGAGACAGGTCGATGACAGCATAACCATGAGACAGCTCGCAGCCACCGACAAGATCGGGCGACAGGTGATCGTCTCCGAAAACTTGTTGCGAAATACTAGAACACTATCGCGGGGAGAAATGCAAGAAAAAAATTGGGCAGTGATGCCAAATTATTCCCGGCGCGCATGGATCGGCAATAGCCGGGGCTGAATATGCGGCGGGAGAACTTGCCAATAGCAAAGTACTTGTCGTAACGTACCCAACGCGATGCGGCTTCGGCAACGACCTCGACAACAGATCGGCGACTCGATAATTGCCCCACAGTGCCAAGAAGTACGTGGGCGAGCGGAGGAGGAGGGAGGTGAAGCATCATGAAAATCAACCTGGTCGAACGTGAATTTCTCTACCATGGAACTACGCTGCCATGCCCGAACCCCAAATTCTCGATCGAAGAAGTCCGCTCGTTCTACGCCGCTCAGTTTCCCGAGCTGACCAACGCAGCTATTACCGGACCTGAGACGGTTGGCGATCGGCTGCGCTACACCTTCGAGCGGGCGATCGGGTCGAAGGGCTGATGAGATGCGGGACACCAACAAGAAATCTCTGTTACAGGAAATCCGCGAATCAGAGGGTCGGCAGGCCAGCACCAACCCTCTGACCGGATTGATGCAGGAGCTGCTCGAATGCAAAGACTCTCAAGAAGCAAGCAGTGCTCTCGCACGGGCTCTCTCCCTGCAAGGACGCGGAGATCCCGTATTCCCCGGACCGGGTCTCTGGTCAATCCCGCCAGCCTGATCGGGATTCCGCGGCTAGAACAAGGTCATGCCGGCAAAAAGATCAGCTTCGGCTCGTCCGCCCTCACCGCACTTGCCCAGACTCTCGTCGAAATCGATGTCGCCAACGAAGCTGACTGGACCGCCGCAGAGAAAACACCCTCCACGCTGGTCGAGCATGTACTTCGCCGGTATCTGGCCGACCGTGGCCAATCCGCCCTTGCGGAACACTTCGAACTTTCTCTGACGCTCGGGGAAGCAATCGTCGACAGCATCTACGGTGAGCCTGATTCTTCCTGCCCCGGACAACTCTTCTTCGTTCTCAATACGGAGTCGTCCTTTGCCTTGGGCGTGGGTGATGCGATCACAGAACTAGAGGCAGTCCATGCCGGCATGGGACAGGTGTTTTACGACACCCTGCGTCAGTCTTTATACCGCTGGATCCGTGTCTATGACGACCTGGACGCCCGGGAACGCATCGAGCAAATAACCGAGTGGGCTGAGGGAGAGGATGATCCTGAGTCTTACGAGATCCCAAAGCTCGAACAAGATCTCCCGCCCTGCTTTGCGGAAACGCGACGTTCCGACACGGCCCGGCCTCTGACCTCGTTTCCACTTCCTGCCGTCCCAAGGTTGATGGAGCTGGTCGAAACCACCATCGAGTTACAGCGAGTTTCGAATTCGATAGAACGGCCCAAGGTTGACGAGGAGTGGCTGGAATGCCAGCGCAGTTACCACTCGCTCGACCTGCCGCTGCCCGCTGTCTTGCTGTACTTCCGACCGGGCGACGCCGTGATGGCGTGTTTTGACGACGAATGCGAATACTGGGGTCAAGAGACGCCGGAACCCAACCTGATCATTCCCGTGCGGCCGGATGATCCCGCCAGCGTGCGCCAGGCACTGGCCGTCATCGAGACGCTCATGCAGGTGCTGGTGCTCACGGTGCGGATCAAGACCATTGTTGAGGGTGTGGTGAATCACACACGCGACTCTGAGGCGCCCTGAAATTCGCCACAAACTGCTGTCCTATTAAAGATAGGGCAGTGGTGCGGTGTGTGACCTCGACGTGCTTTGCGGTCGAAACGCCACGCCCGGAAAGGAAGAAACCCCGCCCTGTGCATCCGCTCACGGTCAATTAGTTGGATTTGGTTTTTATGTGCTATTTTGCGGTTATTATATTGACTATTGTTAGTGATTATGCCATGATTCTGTTGGAGGTAGGCAATGGCCACCACTACACAGCCTCGTCCCGGTCTGCAGGCATACCGTGAATCGCTGAGTCTGTCTTTTTCGGACTTGGTTGCGTCCTTGGCGAATTCGATCGGCCGCAAGTTGACCGCGTATGTGGCGGGAGTGAAAGACGTACGTGCTTTGGACAGGTGGATGGAGGGGAAAGAACCCTATGGGAATGCGGAACCCCGGCTGCGGCTGACGTTTCAGGTCGTTCGCACATTGCTCGACCATGACCCACCGAACGTGGTGCAGGCTTGGCTCACCGGTGTCAACCCGGAGTTGGGAGACCGGGTGCCGTTAAGACTCTTACGTGAGGGAGACCTCGACGTAATCGCTCCGGAGGTCCTTGCCGCTGCGAGGGCATTCATCTCCGGAGGTTAGCGAGCCATGGCGCTGGAAACGAAAACCCCTCCGCAACCGATCTACCGCGTTGGACGACAGCCCGATGCCTGGCGCCCGCCGGATTGGTCGAGGGCGTCAGCCGATGGGACATTCGGAAATCGCTTTGATGACCCGGAAAGCTACTACCGTGTTCTCTACGCCTCCAGCCAGGAGGTCTCCTGTTTCATTGAAACCCTGGCCAGATATCGCCCGGATCTGACACTGCTCGCGGAGCTCGAAGCGATCGAGGGCGACAACGATTTCTTTCCTCTCGGGACGGTTCCAGCGGAGTGGTGTGCAAACCGGGCCCTGGGCAGGGCGTCCGCAGAAGGCCAATATGCCGACATCTGTGGCGGGGATTGGATCACGCACTTGCGCCGCAGACTTGCATCCGAATGCCTCCGCTTGGGGGTCCCGGACTTGGATGCCAGCGTGTTGCAGAGTGGCTTGTCTCGTCGCATCACGCAACTGGTTTCGCGAGTTGCGTATGAGCAGGGATATCCAGGTATTTGTTATCGGTCTAGATATTCCCACGATCTCGAGAACTGGGCGCTGTTCGAACCATTTCGACTTCATGATGCGACCTCAGAGCCGATTGATAACGAACGCCCAGCTTTTCGAGAAGCACTGCGCATCCTGGGCCTAAAACTCGCGTAGCCTGTCGGCTTCAACAGCTCAGGTGTGCGGGGTCGCAAAGGAAAACGTCCTCCTTAACGGCGGACATTGGAGGCCAGTTTGTTCAAAGAAACAGGGAGATGGGACTGGACGGATCGTGTCTACTTCCTGCGGCGATGATCTCGTCCGCCAGCCCCGTTTCGCCTTCCCGTACCGCAAGCCAGTAATTATCGACGTGCCGCTGTCGGACCGTTCTTAATTCCTTCTCCTCCAAGAGCCGAATCACGCCATTCCCCAAAATCTCCCCGTTTAGACCCCAAGAGTGAATCCTGGAGAAACCACCCACATGCGATTCAGCATCGATGTCGGAAGCGAACTCGAATTGAAGCTGCACCACGCCGTGCTCCTCTACAAGAACGATCACGGAAACCGCCACATGGCGACCGTCCACGCCGTGGTGCAGCAACACGGCGACGGGAGTCCTGTTCTTGGCGCCGGACAACTGCTCAGTACGGCGAGCCTGAGGGAGTTAGCCCGGCAGCTGGGGACAGGATGTCCGGTGGAGTTTCTGCCGGACGCGGCCATCGCGCGAACCCCCGACCTGCTGGCATGGTGGACGCCGGCGGCGGTGCGGCCAATGTTCTTCCGCGCCGGATCGGAACTTGAAGGCATCTCTGGCAAACGGTTTCCGCATCCGGCGTTGCTGTTCGTCGTCCGCTGCAATGTTTTGTACGTCCGCGCGCTTTGCGCCAGCCGGAGGCCGGGGCCAGAAAGCAAGTTGGCGGCGGCGCCCTACTGGAACACCGGAGGTGACGGCGCCGTTTGTGCAGGCACGATGCGCACGCCAAAGTCGTTGACCGTGACTTCCATCGCCGCGTGGCAGCAAGCCTTCTTCCAGAGCGAATTCACCCATCCGGGCGGCGGCGGACGTTTGACCAAGCGCCGCGGCGGATCAGCGGCACTCTGGAAAACCCTGGCAGGGAAGAAGCGGTTCCCGCTGTCTACGCTTATCGAGCTGGAGGCACTTAATCAATACCTGAAGAGACTGGAGACGGAGCGACGATGACCCACACTCTCGATCCTCAATTGCTGGAACGACCGATTCACATCCTGGTGGTCGGCTGCGGCGGAAACGGCAGCGCGATTGTTTCCGGCCTCCCCTACCTCCACCAAGCCATGCTGGCATTCGGCCACCCAGGCGGCCTTCAGGTGACGTTGATCGATCCTGACACGGTTAGCGAAACCAACTGTGTGCGCCAGCCCTTTTGCCGAACTGAAATAGGGCTCCCGAAAGCTATCGTGCTAGCACACCGGATCAACCTCTTCTGGGGTCTGCACTGGCAGGGGATGCAGGCACAAATACAGCAGATCGCCAAGAACGCAGAGGTCGATCTTGTGATTGGCTGCGTCGATACGCGCAAAGCACGGCGGGCCATCGAAAAGTGGGCGCTGCAATCCAGGGTTCTGTACTGGCTTGACCTTGGCAACAACGCCTCCAGCGGCCAGTTCGTCCTTGGGCAGCCCAAAAACCGCGTAAATCAAAAGAGGAAGCATCGCCTGCCGTCCGTGACGGAGCTTTTCCCGGAAATCGCCGCGCCCAACGCAAGAGATGACGATCAGCCATCCTGCAGCGCGGCTGAAGCGCTAACCCGGCAGGAACCGTTCATCAACCAGAACCTCGCCTACCAGGCTTTGGGCCTGCTGACGCAACTCTTGCGCCACGGCTCTGTGTCGTATCAAGGCGGATTCTGCAACCTGGTGACCGGGCAGCTTGTGCCCTTAGGGATTCGCAGCGTGGCGGCGACGTTTGCGCCAAGCCGCCGGCGCCGATAAAACCTTTCAAGCTACGCAGGCGCAAACTCCCCGCACCTCTCTCTGTCCCGGCACTCCTTCCGCTGATTGTAAGACGTCGCTTGTAGCCGAGCACAATTCCTCGAGCGCACTCCGCGGGTCTTCTTGCTTCGTCCGTTGCTTTCGTGTGCCCGTCGCCATGTTCACCCTCTGAACCGGGCCGACTCCTTATTCCCCAACAACTCTAACCACAGGCTGCTAATGCCTAACGCGGCCGAAATGGACACCCAACATGCCTATACAAGCTGTTCAACACGTCCGCAAGATGCGCGGCGGCGCGCAGAGCCATCTCATGCGCTGCGCCGACGGGCATCACTACGTCGTAAAGTTTGCAAATAACCCACAGCACCCGCGAGTGCTGGTGAATGACTGGCTGGGCACGCGCCTGGCTGAGATGATCGGCCTGCCGGTTCCGGTGCCCGCCATCGTCGATGTGCATCCATGGCTAGTGGAGCATACGCCCGATTTGCGCGTCGAGCTCGGCGGCCAGCGCACCATGTTCACCGCCGGATTGTCGTTCGGCTCGCGCTACGTGGTGTCGCCACTGGAAGGCCAGGTTTACGACTACCTGCCCGAGGGGATGCTAGGGCGGGTACGCAACATCAATTCCTTCGCCGGGGTACTCGCCCTCGACAAATGGACATGCAATGCCGATGGTCGCCAGGTTGCTTTCTGGCGGCGCCCGCGCGAACGCAAGTTCAACGCCACCTTCATTGATCAGGGATACTTTTTCAACGCCGGGGAGTGGAGTTTCCCCGATGCGCCGTTACGCGGCGTCTTCGGGCGCAACGACGTGTATGCCGGTGTCACAGGGTGGGAGAGCTTCGAGCCGTGGCTGAGCAGGATCGAGCGCTTTCCGGGAAGTTCACTCTGGACGCTCGTCGACCAGATTCCCCCCGAGTGGTACGGCTCTGAGGTGGACGAACTCGAGCGGTTGCTGGCCCAATTGCTGGAGCGCCGCTCTCGGGTGCGCGAGTTGATTCTGTCGTTCAAGAATTCCTCTCGGAACCCCTTCCCGAACTGAGCGCGAGGTGCCTTCGGTCGCCGCTGCGACTTCGCTTCGGCCAAGAGGAGAATGACTGGTCGTATCCGAGCCCCGACGACATGGCCGGAAATCGAATTCACAGCTCCCACAGCCCCGTTTGGGCCAGCGTACGAGTCGGCGACTTCTCGCTCACTTGTATTGCTTCCGGATGCCGACAATGCTGGAATGGTCAAGAGCCTCGCATGACTGACATCGTCTTTCGTATAAGTTGAAGGGAAAGGGGGCGCGCCAACCACTATTGCGCGAAAGGATCGCCAAAGCTGGCCGCCCATAGTAATATCTTGCGTTGTGCCACTTGTGCTTGTCACCGATGAGATCCCTCGCTTAGGGGGACGCTAAAGGGCGCAGTCGCACACCGTACACACTCAATGGACGAACTTCTCCAAGCCCCGGGCGCTGGCATCAACAAGGTGCTGGCCGATATTACCAGCGCACTTGTTGGTCATCTTGATATCCCTAGCCTTCTCCAGCAAGTTGTTAGCACGTCGATGCGGGTAGTTCACGCTGAAGTATGCTCCATATTCCTTGAGGAAAAACCGGGGATCCTGACCATGATGGCAGGATCAGGCTTCGCGGCACCGCTAGTCGGGAAGGCGGAATACCGCGTCGGCGAAGCATTAACCGGGACGATTGCGCAAACCGGGCGTGGAATTAACATTAAGAGCCTCCAGGAGATGCAAGAGTTTCGAGTGGACGGTCGTCAAGTTTGGCGTGGCAAGTTTGATCAATTGCAGTGGGGCGGTGGGCAGAATCAATTCCGAAACTGCATTGCGCTGCCATTGCGCATAAAGAACACCGTTGTGGGGGTCATCAAGGCAGAGAACAAGCGATTAGAGGTAGGCCCATTCTTTACCGAACAGGACGAAACATATCTTGGCATCATCGCAAATGTGGTTGCGCTGGCAATCGAAAACGCTCGTCTATACGAGCAAACTGAGAGACAACTTAAGACCATTGCCAGCAAGGCGGCGCACCGAATCAACAATCTACTTACTGACTACGACAGTATCGAGCTCGATTTGAAGGATCAGACTGGAAACGCGTTGCCAGACAAGAAGACCTTGGCTGACATCGTGACTCGCGTGAGCGAGACAACTAGAACCCTTAAGCGGATGGTTACGGAATTACGAACTTTCGGCAAACCTTTAGATCTCTCAAAGAAATTGTGCGACTTGAATGTAATAGTGGCGGATGAAGTGGGGCTGGCACGCCCACCTGCCTCTGTCAGCATATGCAAAGACTTAGATCTTCAGTTGCCGGCACTGTATTTGGACGCTGGAAGAATTTCAGAGGCTATCAAGGAACTACTGCGCAATTCTATAAAAGCGATGGGTATGAAAGGCGGGTCTATAACCGTCTCGACGCGCTATTCCGGCCCTGATTCTGCTGAAGTTATCTTGGAGGTCTCAGATACCGGGTCTGGATTCCCCCCTGACTTTCCGGTTTTTGAACCGTTTCATTCTACAGATCCGCAAAGCACTGGTCTCGGACTCGCGACGGTTAAGGAATTGGTTGAGGCCCACGGTGGGCGAATTGCGGCGTCGAACAATCCCTCGGGCGGAGCACTGGTAACAATTTCGCTGCCCTCGGTGCAAGGTGATGAGTCCTAATGCAATCGATTCTGTTGGTCGACGACGAAAGTCACATTAGACGAGATCTTGGGAGTCGGCTGCGCTCTATGGGTTATGTGGTGCACGTTGCTGAAGATCTGGAGAGGGCAGAGAAGATAGTCTACTGCGAAAAATTAGATTACGCGATAGTTGACCTTAAGATCGATTGGCGAGCAGAGTTTGGGGGGGCTCTGGTCGCTAGCTTTGTTAAGAAAAGCCAGCCGAGGGCTAAAGTTATAGTGTTAACTGCGTATCCGATTGATGACAACGTTCGGTCTATGTTCGACGTTGAGTTTGATGGATATATTGAAAAAGGCGGTGAGGAGAACTACATCCAGGCTGTGCTGCGGACGCTTGAAGAGTTGAGGAATAGGCCCGACTTCAGGAAATGCTTTGTCCTAATGCCGTTTTCCTCGACTAAGTCGTGCTCTGAGGATCAGTGGAGCTATATCTTTACAGGAATGATAAAGCCAGCTGTGGAGAGATCGGGGTTTGCTTTCGCCTGCAAGAGGTCTGACGTGCCAACTGGGAGCATCATCGAGCATATTCTGGACGAAGTCAATCGGGCGGACTTAGTGATCGCAGACCTGACTGACCGTAACCCGAATGTATTTTATGAATTGGGGGTCCGGCACGCGCTAAGGGATTCCACGATTCTCGTTGCTCAAGATATCAACGATGTCCCTTTTGACCTCAGGCCGTACGCAGTCGTTGTCTATGATTGGAAGACGGACATTGGCCGAAAGGACTTCAAGAAGAGGATTAAGCGAATTATTGAGTCCCTTGATGGCGAGCCCTCACAAGGAGCATCACCAGTTCGGAAATATCTTGGGATTAACTGACGCTATCGCTGGTGGTTCGCATTTGCCTGCTGTTGGCAAATGTGTAGCGGCGCAACAGCACTCATGCAGTTCATCGTCGCGCGGCCGCGGAAGTAGTTGTGAATCTCGATAATATCCGGTGGAACAACGGTGCCCAACAGTTCAGCCTGCAGCGGAAGGCCAACGCTTCTCGAAAATCCAGCACTCGCGAGGACCACAACCGGAGCATTGAGCGCGAGGTTCACCATATAGCGCGGAGCCCTGCCAATTGGGGACGACCGAGAAACTAAACCGGCGAACTAGAACGATTGACGCCGTTCATGTTAATTCTCAGGCGCAGGCGTCATCAGCACCCAAGTGTGCCATTTTGATTATGTCCTCGCCGAAATGTGCTGTTCAAGACCACACTCTTCCCGGGCACGTATCAGCGCAGGTAGGGCCGCAGCCTTGTCATGCACAAAATCGCCGCCCGACATCGATGGCCTCGGTACCGACCAAAGCCGCGTTAAGGGTGCCGCCTTCACCACGCTGTGGCCGGATCAACCACACAGCGGAGTTTGGCCTGTTCGCCGTCAAACGCCCATTCCACTGAAGTGGAGGGCCAAACTCCCAGGAAGTCTTCATCTGGGAAGTCACGGCTGCCGACTTGAGAGATTCTTCCCGCATTATCGTGTGAGCCGAGCGGCATCGGGTAGGGTCACCCCTTAGTGGAACTTGACAGCATCGTGCCCGGCATCCCCGCCGCCACCCTTAATTGAGCACCGAAATAAACCGCAACCTTGCCATTCGGCAGACCTTAGCTCAAGTCAAAACATACTCAATCCCAAAAGAAAGGAGCCCTCCCATCCGCAATGCAGGGCGTCTCAAACTCGGTCATTACCCGTTGCCCGTTGAAGAAGCGAGCAACCTCAGGCAACTCCTGCTAGCGCCAGGAGCGTTCTTCGCGGTCGATCCGTGCGCTGGCGATGGTACCGCACTGCTCGAAGTCACGAAGGGCTTCGCGGCACAGCGAGCGGCCATCGAACTTGATGCAGATCGAGCAGCCGCTGCGGCTGCGCGCGGCATTCCCACCACGCAGGGCAGCACCTTCGAATCTCACCTTCCGGCAGGCAGCTGCTCGCTCCTCTATCTCAATCCACCGTACGACGTGGAAGTTGGAAATCACAGCAACCAGAGATTAGAGCTTGTGTTTCTCGACCACTGCTACGGTTGGCTGAAGACCGCGGGAGTGCTGATCTTCGTCATCCCTGACACTGCGCTCTCCCACTGCGCCAAGCGTCTGGCCAGCCAATTCGAGCGCATCTCCGTATTCCGGCTTACCCACCCTGAGTCGGTCCGCTTCCGGCAACTCGCTGTGTTGGCGGTTCGCAAGAAAGAACACCATCGCGGCGACACCCGTTACGCCGATCAACTGCTGCGGTTGGCCTACAAAAGCGAGCAACTTCCGACGCTTAGTTCAGAGACGACCGAGCGTTTCATCGTCCCGGAATCAGCAGCTGTTCCCATCCAGTATCGGGGCCTCCCGCTGGATGCGATCGAAGATGCAATCAGCCGTTCCAGTGCCATGCAGAATGCGCTCAACCTGCTGGTACGCAAGCAGGAGCGCATCGAGGGCCGTCCGGTGACTCCTCTGCACGGCGGACACGTTGGGCTGCTATGCACGGCTGGGATGCTGAATGGAGTGTTCGGTCAAGCCGACGGCCGGCATATCGCGCACTGGCGTTCCGTAAAACACGTTGACGTTTATCACGAAGAAGAAGACGACTACCAGATCGTGCGCCGGCGGGAACGATTCAGCCACGAGCTGACACTGGCCTACAAAAGCGGCCGGGTTCTCGTGCTCAAGGAAACGGAGGAGAAAGCGACGAGCGATGAAAAATGCGCATGAACGATTTGGAGAACTGGTTTACCTGCGGCGCTCGGAGAAGATAAGGACGCACCTTAGGGTCCATCTGAGCGCTTGGATTGGCGAGGACAGCAAGGCACACCTGGTCTCCGTCGTAGGCGGTGACACGGAAATCGGCGCGCTGTCTGCCGCCTTCGCCAACAACGATCCTTTTACCGTTGTTGACCCTCAGGGCGTCGAGAAAATCGTCTCGCTCGGGGCTACGCCCACCTGCTTTCGCGGTCCCATCGGTGTAGCCAATCGTAGGCGTCCACTGCGGCACCTGATCGGGCTGTCGCAGGAGATGATTGGCAATGCCAACCAGGATCGGCTGTTGCTCATCAGTGAGGAACCGATGTTCGTCTGGTCGTCGCTGGTTCTGCACTTCGGTCTTCCGGCACTCCCGGAATGGGCGGACTGGTTCTTCTCCGAATTGAAGCGCCGCAAGCGCATCCAGGCTCTCGCTGGCTTCGGATATCGAGCTGTGGCCGTGAAGACCCGCCGGCAGGAACTGCTCAAGCTGATCGAGCAGGGACTGCGGCAGAAGAAGTTGCCCTTCTCGACGACGAACGGTCCCGTTCACTGGCCCGTGTCCGCCAACCCTGTCGATATCCTGGGTCCGAAGCATCCGCAACTGATAGCCGCGCAATAAGAGCCAACCACAAACTTTTCCTCACAAAACTACGCAATCTTCGGAGTCCAAATTGAATAACCATTCTTTCAATCGGCTCAATGCCGAGCTGCGTGAAGGCGATCCTCTGTGCCGTTATGTCACCGTGGAGCGAAGCAGCATCGAGCTGACACTTGCTCAACATGCCGAGAATACTGCGCAGCTAGCGATTGCTTGCGAGCTCTTGCAACGAACCCGTGCCGAATTGCTGCGTGCATGGAATGCCGACGAGAAACAACTCCAGCCGTACCAGGAAGCCGCTTTGCATTCGATCAGCGAATGCCTGACTTTCTCACACGGGGCAATCCGGCGTTACCGGCATTCGGTGCGCTATGAATATGCTGCGAGCCTTCGTGAGCTTCTGACCCGCACCGCCAACGCGCTCAACGAAGACGCCAGACGCGAGCGGGAGCGAGGGCACACAAAGATCGCGGAAACCATCGAGAACATGGGCGAATGCCTGCCGATGGTGGCGGACTGCCTCAACGCCTTACTGTCACAGTTCCTCACCCGCGAGTGCATGGCCTCAGAAGCAAGGGGCCGCGGAAATCGCGGAGGTCTGTGATTCTGCGGCGCCAGCCTGACCCAGCCCTCTGCTGTACCGACCTTCCAAACCTCGCCTTCTACCCGTTCTAACTCAACGAAACTTCACCTCCAAGCGGAGTACACATGTCATTTCCATCCTCGATTCGACAATATATGGTCTGCCATGCCACTGAGCTGGGGGAGCGCATCCTTGCTTCGTCCCCTCCGCTACATGGGCTCGACGATGCGCTGTCACCGGCTCTCTCGCAGATGTTGCGCACTCCCTACCCGGCCCAGTTCCTCGCCATCATGGGTATCGCCAAGCGCTGGCAAATCTCCCGTGGCGCTCATGTGGTAGCCGAGTGTGGAGCGGGCAAGACCCTGATCGCCCTGGGCATGATGTTCGTCCATTCACAAGGCAAGCCGTTCTCCAGCATCGTCATGGCTCCACCGCACCTGGTCGAGAAATGGGCACGCGAAACCTTCCTCACGCTTCCTCGAGTGCGTGTCTTCCTGATCGACGACATGCGGAACGGCGGCGATCCCAGGCAGCCGCATGGGGTCAACGAAGTCCGCCTCCGGCGTGGCGAAATCGTACGCGAAGGATTGCACACCACCTTGGCTGATATGCGCATGCTTGGGCCGAAGGAATGGCGGAAGGTATGTCCGGAATCCTCCATCTTCATCTTCGGTCGCGAGCGGGCCAAGCTCGGCTATTTCTGGAAGCACGTCTACCTGAAAGCCCGAGCCGGAAAGCACCTCGGCCTGGTGTTAAACCCGGACACCTCGAAGCCCATATCCACTGATGACGAGTTTCTCGACGTACGTGACTTCGACAAGAAGCGTCTGCACGAGTTCGTCGAGAGAGACAAGGGCGGCACGGCTTTCTACTCGCCACTTTGGCAGGCGGACCGCAACAAGATCCAGCGCATGGCGCCGGCTGACTTCATGGGCCGTTACATGCCCGAGTGGTTCGATTACGCCATCGCCGATGAGGTCCATCAGCTGGCCGGTGATACGGCACAGGGTAACGCTCTCGGCGTGCTGGCAAGAGTGGCAAAGAAAGTGGCCGGCCTCACCGGCACTCTTCTGAGCGGCTATGCCGACGATCTCTATAACACCCTCTTCCGTGTCGATGCCAGCCGCATGGTGCGGGACGGGTTTACTTGGGGCTCGGCAGGCAAGGAGCGCTTTACGCACGAGTTTGGCGTGATCGAGACCATCGAGCGCACCAAGATCGAAGATAACGCGTGCTCCAAAAAGAACAAGACGGAAGTGACGATCCGCCGCAAGCCCGGAGCATCGCCGCTGCTGTTCGGCAAATACTTGATGGACACCTGCGCTTTCGTCTCGCTGGAAGACATCTCCGATGCGCTTCCGGCGTACCGGGAAGATGTCGTCCCGGTTGCCCTGGCGGGCGAGCTGAAAGCAGCTTACGAGCATTTGGAAGATGAGATTACCGCGACGTTGCAAGAGCATCGCGGCAATCGCAGCGTGCTGAGCATCATGCTCAATGCGCTGTTGGTCTATCCCGACCATCCCTACGGCCTGGGCACACTCTACGGCACCCGCTACAACCCGGAAACCCAGCAGCGCGAGCGCTTCATCATTGCGGAGCCTGCGGATCTGGATGAGAGCAAGGTTTCCCCCAAAGAAAGAGCTCTCATACGGGAAATCCAAGCTCAGCTTGCCCGCGGCCGCAAGTGCCAGGTCTTTGCCGTCTATACCAACAAGTACGACGTGACGGCACGGCTGGAGAAGCTGCTGCGAGCCGAGGGGATTCGCGCCGGCGTGCTCCGGGCCAGCGTGCCCACTCATAAACGCGAGGCCTGGTACCGCGAGCAACTAAAGCGAGGGATCGACGTCGTCATCTGCCATCCCAAGCTGGTCGAGACCGGACTCGACCTGCTGGAGTTCCCGACCATCCTCTTCCACGAAACCGGCTATTCCCTGCACACTCTGCGGCAGGCCAGCCGCCGCTCGTGGCGCATAGGACAAAAGCATCCTGTAGAAGTGAAGTTCTTCGCCTATAGCGGCACCATGCAGGAGGTCTGTCTGCGCCTGATGGGCAAGAAGCTATTGGTCGCTTTGGCCATGGAAGGGAAGTTCACCTCCGATGGGCTGCAGGCGATCGACGGCGATGACGACATGCTCACGGCCATGGCACGTGAGCTGGTTCAGAACAAGGGAATCGGAGAATCCGCCGACAACCTCTGGCGCCGGGTCGGCGCGTTCCTGCCCATTTCCGGACAGCAGGAACCGATGGAAGAGCATCGAGCTGTAAGCGAAGGAAAAGGTGCAATCATTCCAACGTTCCCAATGCCGCCGGGCGCAGACCACGCAACAACTCCCGTGTGTGCCTTCGCGGGAAGCCACACTGATCAATCAACTGACTTCGCGGTGCAGCTGCCCTTGTTCTAGGGGCAGCGCACCGTTCCCGCATCCCCTTCTTCAACTCCCATGAAACTCAAAACCATGACGACTGCCGAAGCCTGCAGAAGTGCGCCCAGTCCGCGTAGGCGCTGGTGCTCGCATTGCAGACGTAACGAACATCATCGATGCACGGGTTCGCGGCGCTGCAATCACGGTGTCACTCAGCCGTGCCTCTGTCCCCACAACAATCTCTCGATCAATCAACGCAGCAGGTGACCCGGCATCAGTTGCCTGCTGCTTTATTGCCCGACCGTCTGACCAAACTTCATCCCAGGAGAACCATCTCATGCTCGCAACCGTCGAGTCGAAAAACCAAGCTGTCTCGAAACTCGAAGCTCTGATTGAGCGTGGCCGCTCGCGTGCCGCCAACGTGATCGACCACGTCATGCGCAACCAGCCGACCGACCGGTTGGCGCGCGGCGAAGCACTTCAGTTCCGCGCTGCCGACAACCTGCCCGAAATTCTGATGACTGTGCCCGATCGGGAGCACGGCACCATCGAACAATCCCTGCATCGAAACGCGGTTTACCAGATGGCGCAGGCCACCGACATGCCGGTGAAGTTCATCGACAGCCTGCAGTCGGTTGCCGAGCCGTGGGGCCGGCAGTTACTGGCCCACAACCTCCAGACCGTCTTCAACCGCCGCTTTCAGAAGAAACACTACCTGTTGCGTTCTTTGCGGCAGGAAGTACGCGGCTTCCTTTCCGATTCCTACCGCCGCATCGACTCGCGTCCTATCGTGGAGGCATTTGCCACGGCGGTGCAGGAGAAGGGAGCGTTGCCCTACGAGGGCTATGTCACCGATACCAAGATCGCCATCCAGGCGATCATGCCAGAGGTTTATGAGCCGGTGCCAGGCGAAGTTGTCGCTTTCGGGCTGTCGTTGGAGAACTCCGACTTTGGTAACGGCGCGCTCTCGCTCCGGGCCTACCTGCTGAGGATCTGGTGCACCAACCTGGCCATCACCCAGGAAGAGATGCGGCAGGTCCATCTGGGCAAGCGTCTGGATGAATCGATGGTGTATTCCCAGCGGACGTACGAACTGGACGCACAGACCACGGTGAGTGCGTTGCGGGACGTGATTCAGAAACAGCTCAACGCCGGACAATTGCAGCAGCAGATGAACCTGATTCGCCAGGCGAACGGCAAAACCGTGGATTCCACCCAGGCGCGCGAGCTCTTGCGTAAGGCGCTGCAGAAGAACGAGGCGGATTCAGTGATTGAAGCCTACAACTCGCTCGACACCGTGAACATGCCAGCGGGCAACACCATGTGGCGGTTGTCGAATGCCGTCTCCTGGGTTGCGGGTAAGACCGAAGACGCTGAGCGCAGGCTCGAAACCAGCAAAGTCGCTGGTCAGATCCTCAATCCGGCATGACGAAATACAGGGCGGGCTGCGTATTGCTCGCCCTTCCGTTCTTCGCTTGCAGAGTTCAATTCATCCATGGTGGGGACGCGATGCTGCGAAATAATCGCGACATAATAATAATAATGATAATGATGACGCACCTTATAGAAAGTTGATTGCGGCGAACTCCACCGGATTTCCAAACTCGTCTCACTTGCGAAAACCTGTAGAGAAATTTGGCAAGGCATTTGCTTGACTGCCACGTATGTGCGCCGAAATGCCACTTCCCGGCAATACTAGATATAACATTTACATGCTAGTGTGCAGGTTCGACACTCTGCTATGTTTGGTCAAATTCACGATCATTGATGTTGCGCAAAGAGGCAACATTCCCTTGCAAAACAATTTCTTGCCTTGGCTTCATACGAAGCATCAAGCACGCCTGAAGCACCATTTCTCAACTCAGCGAAAGGAGACGAGTCACATTCGTACAGTAGTCCCATGCCTATGGTATTCGAGAATTCCCGCTCACGATCGCCCCGCCAGCACTATGTCTGGTCGGAAAAGGCATTAAGCATCGTAAGGTCAACGAGAACACCCAAGAAGGACGGCGCGTCAGTTGTGGAGCAACTACAGGCATTAACGGGTTACCCAGAAAAGCCATGCTGGAGGCTGGCGGAGCGATTTGGCTTCCGCCGACCGAATGCACGTCGGATCTGGAGCCAGAAAGACGTCGCCAGAGTCATCGAGCTGTCCGAAACCACATGCATCCGGGAAATCGCCAGGCGATTTAGAACAACGACCCGCACGATTTATCTGAAGATTTACAACCACCACAGAAGCGCCGGACACAGTGGAATGATCTATACCGTGTCGGCCATCGCCAACCTGCTGAAAGTAACGCCATCCACGGTGAAACAGTGGGGCGCAGAAGGCAGGCTGGAAATCCAGCAGCAGCAACGGGGCAGCGTCACCGCCTACATCGTCGAGGACGATGAATTCGAACGCTTCTGCCGGGACAATCTGAATTACCTGATCTTCATGGTCGGAGGGCGAGTGGCTCCGCGTGAGCGCATCCTCTTCCTGAAACAGTTTGTCATCGCAGCCGACATGCCGGACGATCACATGGCGCGCAGCCATCGGCGTGAGCGTGAAGCCTATGCTCAGCTCACCGATTCGGAGGAAATGACAAACTGAATAAGATCTGATAGACAGGTCCGGAATCGCTACCGCGCCAGACCGCTACAGATAAATAGGCAAACCGACAAGGTTCGCCGGCCAGCGAAAGTGCCCGCAAACGCAAGCGCTGAGCTAAGGAACCTCTGAATAACCTTTGCCATTACGGCGGGACCGTCTCCAAAGGGAAAAAGTCAGGTCTCTTACTTCATTCCCGCAGGTTTTCGGCTCCTCCGACTCGCCCGTTCGGGCCGTCGGAGCGCGGTTGGAAGACACTACGCCGCTGTTGCCATCAGCTTCTTGCGAACCATGAATAGGTTCACCAGCGCGCAGGTGGCGAACAACCGGTTAGCGTTCTTAGCCAGTCCTCGGTAGCGCACCTTCACCCACCCGAACTGCAGCTTCATCACGGCGAACACGTGCTCCACCTTGGAGCGCACCTTCGACTTCGTCCGGTTCTTCGCCCGCTCCACTTCGTCGATCCGGTCTTTATAGCGGTAGCGTCGATGCGTGCAGTCCTGGGCCTGCGGTGCACACTCCTGGATCACCGCGCGCTGCCCACGATACGCCTGATCGCCCCACACCCGCGTCTCCTCGCCGTGCAGCAACTCCGGCAGCACGGTCGCATCCGCCACGTTGGCCGCTGTTACTACCGCCGTGTGAATCAGCTTGGTCTTGCTGTCCACCCCCACGTGCGCCTTCATGCCGAAGTACCACTGGTTGCCCTTCTTCGTCTGGTGCATTTCCGGGTCGCGCTGCTGCTCGCGATTCTTGGTCGAAGTGGGGGCATGAATGATGGTCGCGTCCACGATGGTTCCCGTCGTGATCCGCACCCCCTGGCTCTGCAGATGCAGGTTTACCGCTTCCAGCATCTGCCCTCCCAACCGATGTTCTTCCAGCAGGTGACGGAACTTGCAGACCGTGGTCTCGTCCGGCGCCGGCTCACGACCCAAATCGATGCCCACGAAGCCGAGCATCACCGCCGAATCGTACAGCGCCTCTTCCACCGCCGGGTCCGAAAGGTTGAACCATTGCTGCAAAAAATAGATCCGCAGCATCCGCTCCAAGCCCACGGGTTGGCGCCCATTGCCGGCCTTCGGGTAATAAGGCTCGATCAACCCGCATAGCTTGCCCCAGGGCACCACCTGCTCCATTTCTTCCAAAAACAATGCCCGCCGCGTCTTCTTGGTGTACCGCTCAAAGCCCGTCATCATCGCCAGTGTCCTCTGTTTCATAACTGACGCGACTTTACCTATATTCCCGGTGGAAAGGGAGAGCTTAATCAGAGTCTCCCTAATCAAAGAAAGTTCCAAGAACCCGCAAATATCAGCAGATTGTTCGAGCAGGGGTGCTCGTCCAAGGGCACCCTTCTTGCCTTCTAACTTAGGTACCGCGGTCGACGCGCGAGATTCAACAGTGCCGAGTTGGCCCGTCTACGGTACTCAACTTCGGTAGAACCGCGCCCGCTTTGGCCCATCGCTCTGGGCTAGTAACCTGGTTCGGGGACTAGATCCCCGTCTCTAAAGTGCTCTATGGAACCCTCTGTTCCGTAGCTTCCGACTGCGATGCCCTCTTAAGGCGCTTCCCGTTGGTGTGCGCCTGCCTGACATGAGTGGCATCGACGCCATGATTGCTATACGAACTGAATTCCCCGAAGCTCGAGTCATTATTCTGACGTCGTATGCGGCCGACGCGGAAATCAGACGCGCTCTCGAAGCTGGAGCACGTGGTTATGTGCTCAAAAGCATGCCGCCAAAGGAACTGGTGGAAATCATCCGTCAGGTCCATGCTGGCAAGAAACGCATTCCGGCTGAGATCGTCGCCCACCTGGCTGAGCACAACAGCGACGAAGCCCTCACCGAGCGCGAAATCGAAGTCTTGCAGCAGATTGCCGGGGGCAACCGGAATCGTGACACTGCGGAAAAGCTCTTCATTAAAGAAGAGACAGTTGTCTTCACTTGCAAGTGTCCACGCCCTTCTCGATTGCCGTGCCTTCCTCATAGTCGTTCCAGGTTTCGATCATGAGGAATGGGAACGGTTGCTGGTGACCGTAGCGGCGAAAGAGGCGTAGGGTGTCGTCGAAGGTGCCGCCACAGCGTGAATCAATCTTACGGTTCTGGCTCCAGCTCGCTTTCGAATCATTGAAGCCTGGCCATACGGCGCCAACCGCGATCTTGGCAGGATAGTCGGAAACCATTGTCTTGTAGAAGTTGTCGAGATACTGCTGACCCCAGTTGCTCCCATCTGCCTGCCAGCCCGGCTTGCCGGGATTGATCCACGCGTAAAATCCGTCGAGCGAGTTCGAGCGTTCCGTGGGAATGTCCTTGAAGATCAAGAGTGGCGGATCTTCCCAGGAATTGACGGTCTGGTGTACACGTTTCCAATCGGTGTGGCCATTCTTCGGAAAAATGAAGATTACGGGGCGCCCTTGATAGCGCAAGTATGCTTGCCGCGTAACCACCGCATGCGGACCGATGTAATGATCGTAAGCGTACTGCAAATCGGCGAGAACTACATCAGTAGCATTGGCAGGGTCACTGTCATTTTCATCGTACATCAGAGCGACCCTGAAGCTGTTTCCTGCAGCCACCTGTTGCATGAGGGCGTAGGCTTTGTCCTCGAAGTCATGCTGGGCACCGTACCAATTCACCACGAAAGCAGCGATGCCGAACCCTTTGGCTTTATCAATCTGCCTCTGTATCACGACCCGATCCTGCGAGGAGTAGCCAACATTGATGTGTCCCGGACTTCCGAACCACGGAAGATACACCGCCAGCATGGTGGGCTCCCCCGACTGAGCAACCAGGCTGTTGGCGGCGAGAGAAGAGCGAAAATCCCCGTGATGGCAGGCAGATGGCAGGAGCAGAATGGCAAACGCCGGGGGCATTAAGAGCCAGCGCAAGTAGGTGTGCCAGTAGGGCATCCGATGGGACATTCTGGCCAAAAGGTTTGGATGTAATATCGGGCGGCAGCGTTGGATTGCGAATCAGGGTGTTAGCGAGATAGCGGGCAATATGACTCTTAGTTGGCGCCAAGAAAGTGGGGCTCCTCACGCCGGAGCCCCTGACGATTCTTGCCGGTTACAGCACGGACTACCAGATGGTAAGAGTGGCCTGGTCCACCCACTCGTGATATCCCTGGCCGGTGGCGTTCACGTCGAGCTGCCATTGTACGCCCAGGTTATCGGACCATCCCAGGTACTTGGCATTCCGTGTAACGTTGACTGGAGTGACATTTCCATCCACCACCAGCGTGACATACGTGTACTCATGCGCGTTGATGTTCGTGGTCTCGTATATCTGAATGTGATGCCAGGTATTGGAAGTGAACTTCGGACACGAAATCGAGGTTTGATACCAGCGTCCGGATCCTTCATCCCAGGTATCCCAAACTCCGTAGCCATAGTCACATTGGGCGCCAATCATGTAGTTGTAGCCATTGACAAACTGGAAGGCATCGAACTCCAGCGCCTGTCCGGCGACTTTCGAGCTGTCATCCAAGTAGACCCAGAAGTCCCACAAGAAGTTACTGACGTTGTTATGGGCTCCCAGTTTCTGCCACCACAGAGCGTTGGCCCAGACCCCCGAATTGAAGAATTCCGTGCTGGAGCCATCGCGGGAAGGCGAGCTCTGGTATTGGGCCATCCAGTAAGCGCCCTGGCCGCTGCCACCCGCACAGCCCGGATCGTGGCATGAGTACCAGTTGCCGCGGTTTTCAATGTTGTTGAATACCGTTGCCCACGGCGGGGGACTTGGCAGGCCGCCGCCACCGCCTCCGCCCGTTATGCTGATGTTCTGGTAGACGCTGCCGTAGGCACCGGTGCTGTCCCAGGCGCGCGTTACCAGCTGATGACTTCCGGTGGGTGCGTTAACACTCGCGTTGATGGATTTTGTCTGGCCGGCAGAATACACAATTTTCCCGTCAAGATATGCAACCCAGCCAGTGATCGGGTAAGAACTTGTCGCTTGTGCCACCAGATTAAAGGGGGACGAGATTTGCGCGCCATCACTTGGGGACGTGACGGTCACATTTACCGCAGCTACTGCGGCCAGCGACAGACTTAGACAAACTGTCGCCGACGCGAGAATACGCTTCATCAGACATAATCTCCTCTGTCTCTAAAATACGTTCTGAATTGGACGACATAGTATCTCACGTACTATGCGGGAAGAATGGCGAAATAGTTGTAGGGACAGGATTTATGAGTACCTGGAAGGCTTGTTAAAAGCTACTGAGATTTCTTGTGGCAGGTAAGTATTGCGCGGTTCCCTAGACCCTAATCGCGAAGGATTCCAAGGTGGGATGCCTTCCTCGATTCGATAAGACTTGGGGAATCACCATTTACAAAAGAGGGGAGCTCGTTTCTGCAGAGACTTACTATTTTACATAGCAACTAACTACACACCATTCGTGTAGTTTATTCCCAGATATTCAGTTATGAAAGTAGTAGCGCTAGGCATAAAGAAGTTGTGAAAAACTAGAAATAGCGGACGGAATTAGCCATAGCGAAGCGTAATGCAGAACGATGCGACGGAGGAACCTGGCTCCAACAATGGTCAAGATTTACGAGACAGAGCCAGCACCGCCATTGCCTGGCGGTCTGGCTCCTGCTTGATTCGAGATAACGCGCCTTGACCTAGTCGGCGGTCGAGCCCTTGTCTGGCTTCACTTCGATCTCGTCTACTACTTCTCTTACATTTGGAACAGCTTTGGCGAGCTTGTCGGCTTCGCTTTTCTGCGCCCGGGTCTTCACGCTGCCTTTCAACACCAGGGTGCCGTTCTTCGCATCGTACGAAATACTCTGGTCGTCGAGATTCTTGTGGGCCTTCAGCGCGGCCTTGTAGTTATTCTCTATTCCGTCATCGAGACTGGAGTCAACGGCTTTCGCCTGACTTTCCGCTCCAATCGGCCGGACTCCGATTTCGTCCGAGATCGTATAGTCCGGTGCCGTTTGCTTGGCGACCTGCTCCGCCTGCGCCTTCTGGTCGGCTGACTCAACGTCGCCAGAAAGCGTGAGAAGGCCTTTCTCGCGGTCTTGCGAGACCTTAACCACACCCAGGCCATGGGCTGTCATCGCGCTGTCAACGGCGTCTTTGACATCTGGATGTTGGTTCTGCCGGTTGCAACCGCTGAGTATCAGCATAGCCGCGACGATGGTCGCGAAGATGATGACCCCAGGATTTCGTCTAACTGAATTCTGATGATCCAAGTTTTTTTTCCTCCCGTTCGGTGGGTATTTGCCTCTTGACCCAGAGAGATGCTTGGGAGGCTCGCGGGTTTGTCTTAGGGCTACGCCCGATGGGCCAACAGTGAAGTTCTCGGCGTTTCGGGCCGTATAACCCACTGCCATCGGCAAGGATTACATAGCATGGACACAAATCTGTGCTGCTCGGTTTCGACTCCCCCTGGGGGCGTCTTTACGGGAAGGCCGGATTGCCCGTAACAACGCTGCTTGGTTTTTCTTCATCCAAGTGTGCGTGACGGCCAAAGAAGAATTGCCGGTCAGCAGTTCAGTGGCTCCGAATTTCCCTCCGGAACAGCGGGCACTCTTCCGTGAAGTCCTGCTGCACCTGAACCGGGTCAAATTGCCGTATGTCGTCGCGGGCGCGTTCGCCCTGCAAAAACATACTGGAATTTGGCGCAATACCAAGGACTTGGACCTCTTTCTGCCATCCCAGGCAGTACCCCGGGCGTTACAGCACCTTCAGGAACAAGGTTTTGTCACCGAAGTTCGCGATCCGGTGTGGCTGGCCAAGGCGCATCGGGACGGGTACTACGTGGACCTGATCACCGGAATGAGCAATGCGGTCATCACAGTGGATCAGTCGTGGATTGATCGCGGCACCGCATACCTGATCCTTGGGGTACGGAGCCGTGTGCTAGCGGCGGAGGAGCTCATTGCGTCGAAGTTGTTTGTGAATTTCCGGGAACGCTTCGACGGCGCCGACATTGTTCACATCATCCATGGAACCAAAGGCCGTCTGGACTGGACTCGTCTCCGTCACCTTGTCGGCGAGCATTGGGAGCTCCTGCTGTGGGAGCTAATCCTGTTCCGCTACATCTATCCGTCCGAACAGCATTACATTCCACGTGAAGTCTGGCAGCTTTTGCTTGGGGACTTGCAAACCCAGCTCAACTCACCTTCGCCGACGCCGGCCTTTCGCGGCAGCCTGATCGACGAAAGGATGTTTGCCATCGACGTGCAAGAGTGGGGGCTGGAGAACCTTTTGCAAGAGCAACGCGCCCGGCGAAGGCCCACGATCGGCAAAGCAGCTGCCGCAACGCCTCTTAGCGACCCGAGAAAAACATGAGAGTCGCCGCCCTCGCCGATTTGCATTTCACCCCCCAGGGATACGACCGTTTCCGAGACCAGATGAGCCGCGTGCGGGATGAGGCTGAAGTACTCATCCTAGCTGGCGATCTTACCAACTTCGGCCAGCCATCGGAGATGGAGTCGCTGGTGAACGCTCTGGTGCGGCTGCGCATTCCGACGGTGGCCGTGCTCGGCAATCACGACTACGAGGGCGGACGTGCGGCGGAGTTAATGCAAATGATGGCCCATGAGAGCATCAAAGTGCTCGACGGCACTGCCTATGAGCGCGACGGCGTTGGCTTTGCCGGGACGAAAGGATTTGGCGGCGGCTTTGGACGAGGCGCCCTGACCGCCTTTGGTGAGCCCGAGGTCAAAGCCTTCGTGCAGGCGGCCATAGACGAGAGTTTGAAGTTGGAGCGCGCGATTTCGCAACTGAGAACGCCCAAGCGGGTCGTGGTACTCCATTACGCGCCCGTGGTCGATACGGTCAAGGGAGAGCCGCCAGAAATCTATCCTTACTTAGGCAGCTCACGGTTGGCCGAAGTCATCGACCGCCACGGGGCCGATCTGATCGTCCACGGCCACGCTCACGCCGGCAGCTGCGAGGGCAAGACGACAGGGGGCTGTCCGGTTTACAACGTGGCGACAGCGATCAACCTGGCCCAGCCTGGTGGAGCCGCGTACAGGATCTTCAATGTTTGAAGATATGCTGTGGCGGCAAGAAGGAGCGCCGAGTTTGTTTACTGCGGTTCGGAGAGACACAGCGTTTCCAAAGGGCCGTGATGGCCTAAGAGAACCGAGGCCCCCTCAACGTCGCGCGCCCCACCAAATTCTCAGGCGACGCGACCCTGATGTTGAAACTTAGCCACTGGCGCAACCTAAGCGCCGAAAAATCTCGTCGGAACAGGGTATATGAACAATATTGCGAGGATGTGGTTTTTTCTCCGGCTGCTCACAATTGGCCGCCCGGCAAGGAAACTGAGATGGCCAGCGGCAATCCTTGTTGTACTCACCGTCGGTGCCGGGACTGGCACTTCTGCCGAAAGCGCACCTCCCCCGCGAGTTGATTCATCACAGGTCATTCAATTTCTCAATCAGACGATCGATTGGTACCGGCATCGGGCTGCGGAGCAGCAACTGGCCACCGAACCCGATGATGTGCTGGTGCTGAATGACAATCGCCAATTGGCGGAGCAGGTTGTGCGGCTAGCTTTTGAGTTTGCAAATGCGGAGGCGGAGTCTCTCGCCCACGGAGGCGCCTCGGGTCGTAAGCAGAATCAAAACGCCCCTCCGTCGCAGTATCAGGCCCTGCTCCAACTGGAAGCCAAAATAAACCAACAGGTGCAAGCCACCCAGGCTGAGGTGCAGACTCTCCGGCAGAAACTTGAGACCGCAACCGGCAAAAAGCGACGGACGCTGCAAGCCCAACTGTCGGAGACACAGGCTGAACTCGATCTCGCAAAAACGCGGGAAGACACGATCCACAATATGACGGAGTTCGTTGTTGGAACCGGCAACAACGGGCTCGGGACTACCGATCTGCGGGCACAGGTCCAGGCATTGGCCGACTCCTTCCCCGTTGTCTTGACGGCCAAGAACAGCGAGGTCTCGTCCAAGGAACAACTCGCTCCCGCACTGATCGCCGCGAGCAACAGAACCGCGCCTTCTGGCGTTTGGGATCTCACCGCGGACTTGTTCGCACTTTCCCGCAAGATCCATACGGTTGATGTTGCGATTCAGCAGACTGATGCCCTGGCAAAAAGAGTGGACGAAATCAGATCTCCGTTCATAAGCCGCGTTAAGGAGCTATCCGCCCAGGGCGACGAGTTGGCCAAACAGGCGGACACAGCAAGCCCGTCCGAACTCGAACAGCAGAAACAGCAGCTCGATTCGCTGGCGGCGGAATTCCGGCAGATCGCGGCGGTCCAACTTCCTTTAAGCAAACAACGCGTCCTGCTTCAGCTTTACCAGCGCAGCCTGACCAATTGGAAGAATGCGATACAGAGCCGGCGCATGACGGAGATGAAAGGCCTGCTGGTCAGGCTTGGGTTGCTGGCCATCATCATAGGGCTGGTAGTGATAGCCGCCGAGTTCTGGCGACGCGCCGTATACCGCTATGTCCATAACGCGCGGCGACGATACCAGGCGCTTTTGCTGCGGAAGCTCGTGATGTGGTTCCTGATCGTCGTGATCATCGCATTTACCTTTGCGAGCAAACTCGGCTCCATAGTAACGTTCGCCGGTCTGATCACGGCCGGCGTCGTGGTTGCCTTGCAGAATGTAATCCTGTCCATCGTGGGATACTTCCTTCTCATTGGTAAGTTCGGCATCAGGGTGGGCGACCGCGTGCAGATTGGCGGCGTAACCGGGGAAGTAGTCGACATCGGACTGGTGCGCCTCCACCTGATGGAACTTAGCGGCAACGAATATATCCCAACGGGTAGGGTCGTCGCGTTCTCAAATACCGTTGTGTTTCAACCGACATCAGGACTGTTCAAGCAGATTCCAGGCACCAACTTCCTTTGGCACGAAATTACCCTGCGGCTGGCCCCGGAGACAGATTACAAGTTGGTTAAGCAGCGCTTGCTGCGAGTCGTTGAAACCGTACTCGCCGACTACGAGGAGGAACTGGAGCGGCAAAGCCGCGCCATGCAGAGTTCGTTCCTTTCGACCCCTGCGAACGAATTCCGACCAAAAGCCCAGATACGGTTCACAACGTCGGCGCTCGAGGTGGTGGTTCGCTTCCCTGTTGATCTGCATCAGGCGGACGAGATGGATGAGCGCGTAACTCGTGAGTTGATGAAAGAACTTGATCGCGAACCAAAGTTGAAACTTATCAATTCCGACGGCCCCGGACTGCGGGAAACAACATTGGCTTTTTCCTGACCTGTGTGACGGCATCGCCGGGATGCATCCGAACGCGCGGGCGAAAGTAGTCAAGCCCTGCCCCGTCATTGCGGTTTCCGCCATACGTGGCCTGCCGAGTAACTCTGTAAATTTTCCCTGTGAGCATCCAATAGTTGCCCCTTCGCGAGCGGTCAACAACGGGGAATCAATCACATAGTGCTTCCATGTAGACTCTGGCAGTGCGCTTGCGTTGAATTCTACAAACTACTCAACCTTCGGAGGTTAACAATGAACAGGAACAGGTTGCCGCGACTATTGTTGCTGATAGCCCTCCTGGCTGGATTTTGCATGATTCAACCGCGACTGAACGCCCAGCAGGACCGTCCTCCGACGGCCCAACAAGCCGCAACCGGACATGTCGAGTCAACCCGCCAATATCAACCAGGCATCTAAGTCACAGACGTTTACCGGCAAGATTACAAAATCAGGCGGAAAGTTCGTTTTGAAGGACAGTACCAGTAAATCCACATATGCGCTGGATGATCAGGACAAGGCTAAGCAGTTCGTGGGTCAGTCCGTTCAAATTACCGGAACGCTGGATGCAGAATCGAAGACGATCCGCATTTCTAGCATCACACCCGGATCGTAGCGCGCCAATGCTGTGGCGAGGGGCGGCCAACGGGAGGTCGCTCTCGCCCTTGCAAAATCTTCCTGTGAGTTTCTTCAGGGCATCCGAGGCCAAGCGAAATCGCCCTGCGAGCGCTATGGAACGCAAGCGGTTTTCCGCCTTTGGGATCGCGAGGAGTTAGCATGCGTCTTCTGAGTTTGCGGCTGATAGTCTCGTTGATCGTCGGAATCACGCTGGTGTCACTCCTATCTTCGTATTACTCCGTCCGCATGGAGAGACGTGAACTGCGACGGGACCTGGCCCGGCGTGGGGAGCTGCTGGGAGAGAGCTTGGCGGCCAATGTGGAACGCAGTTTGGAGAAGAGCTCGGCGCGAGACTTGCAGCGCATTGTGGAACGGTTCGGCAATCGCGAGCACCTCGTCGGGATCGCCGTCTATGACGTATCCGGCAACCTCATCGCCGAGACTCCGGGATTGGCCAGGGTTCTCAGAACTCAACCCGCGGTAGTGGCGGAGGCAATTGCCGACAATCAGGAAAAGGCTGAATTCACGCGCTTCGGCGAGGTCTCGATCCATGTTTACGTGATGCCGTTACACAAGGAGGACCATGTCATCGGCGGCCTGGCGATCGTACAGGACACCGGTTACGTTGCGGCGCAAACACGCTTAGTCTGGCGCGATGCTTTTCTGCGCGTGCTGGAGCAGATGGTGATTATCGTCTTCATTACTCTGCTGATTGTGCGCTGGAGTCTTAGCGGCCCAATCGCGCGCGCCGCGCAATGGATGCGCACACTGCGCACCCAGCGGGGCGCTACCAGCCACACCATTCCGGACTTAGACCTCTTCCAACCGCTGGCCCATGAAGTAGCCACGATTGCCGAAAGCCTCAACCGCGCGCGCTCGGCTGCCGAGAACGAGGCTCAGCTGCGTCAGGCCGGGGAATCCATCTGGACTGCCGAGCGGCTGGCCGTGCATGTGCGAAACAAACTGGGCGAGAGCCAGCTGTTTGCGGTCTCCAACCGGGAGCCTTTCCATCACGTCAGACAAGGTAAGAATGTGGCGGTGATTATGCCCGCCAGTGGACTGGTTACCGCCCTGGAACCGGTGCTGAAGGCCTGCGACGGAACCTGGATCGCGCATGGAAGCGGTGACGCCGATCGTGAGACGGTGGACCAGAACGACCGCCTCCGGGTGCCTCCTGAAGACCCGCGTTATACCTTGCGTCGAGTTTGGCTGACTGCCGAAGAAGAGGATGGCTACTACTACGGATTCGCCAACGAGGGCTTATGGCCGCTCTGTCACATCGCCCACACTCGGCCTATATTTCGCGCCTCGGACTGGGAGCAGTATCAGGAGGTGAATCGCAAGTTCGCCGACGCCGCACTGGAGGAGATGGCCGGAACCGAGCACCCGGTGGTCCTTGCGCAGGACTATCACTTCGCTTTGCTGCCCCGCATGATCAAGGAGAAGCGTCCTGATGCCAGGGTTGCGATCTTCTGGCACATCCCGTGGCCGAACCCGGAAGCGTTCGGCATCTGCCCCTGGCAGCGCGAACTGCTGGACGGCCTGTTAGGGGCCGACTTGGTCGGTTTCCACGTGCAGGCGCACTGCAACAATTTCCTGCAAACGGTGGACCGTGTGCTGGAGTCGCGGATCGACGGAGAGCGGTTCACAGTCAAACGCAACGAACATATCACCATGGTCCGGCCTTTTCCCATCAGTGTTGACTTCACTGAGTTCAAGTCATCGGCACCTGCCGCTTCCAGCGAATCGGAACGCGTTGCCTTGCTCAAGGAACAGGGCATCGAAGGCATTTTTATGGGGGTAGGTGTTGATCGGGTGGATTACACCAAGGGTATTCTCGAACGCTTCCTGGCGATCGAGCGCCTACTGGAGCGGTACCCGGTTTACGTGAAACAGTTCGTGTTCGTTCAAATTGGCGCTCCCAGCCGGACCCACATCAAGCGCTACCATGATCTGCTGGAGCAAGTCGAAGCCGAAGCAGAGCGCATTAATCGCCGGTTCCAGACGGCGAATTGGAAGCCTATTGTCTTCCTCAAGCGGCAGCACAGTCACCGCGAAATCGAGCGTTATTACCGTGCCGCGGACCTGTGCCTGGTTACGTCACTCCATGATGGCATGAACCTGGTCGCGAAGGAATTTCTAGCAGCACGTAGTGATGAAGATGGGGTCCTGGTACTGAGCCGCTTCACCGGCGCGGCGCGTGAATTGCGTGACGCTCTGCTGGTAAATCCTTACGACATTGACCAGACGGCCGAAGCTATACGGTTCGCCCTGGAGATGAATCCGGAAGAAAGAACCCAACGCATGCAACGTATGCGAAAGCTGGTCCGGGAACATAATATCTATCGCTGGGCCGGAGACTTGATTGGTCAACTCTGCGACCTTCGCATCGTCGAGCCCGGGAAAGCACAGGAAAGAGCGGAGATCGGCACCTCGGCGGCTTGATGGCGAGATCGCTGACGTGGTAACGGGAGGCCAGTTGCTTCACACCTTTTCCAAACCTAATCTGGATAATTTCTTTCGCGAAGTGGCCCAGGCTCGGCAATCTGCTCTCCTGCTGGACTATGACGGAACCCTGGCCCCCTTCCAGCGGATTCGGCACGAGGCCCGGCCTTATCCCGGCGTGACCGCACTGCTGAGGGAAATCATGGCGACGGGCCGTACCCGCGTGGCTCTCATTACCGGGCGGCGCGCCCATGAGGTGGTCCCCCTGCTGGGCATTTCTCCGCATCCTGAGGTATGGGGAACGCATGGTTTGGAACGGCTGCACTGCGATGGTTCGCACGAGATGCAGCCTATGGATTCGTACACTCTTGAAGCGCTCGCCGCCGCCGACGAATGGCTCGATAGCTTGAAGCTTCACCACCTGGCAGAGCACAAATTTGGAAGTCTGGCGGTACATTGGCGTGGCCTCACTGAGGATGAGGTAAGAGAGATCCGGAGCAAGGTTCTGCTGAGATGGCTGTCAATTGCGGATCGAGCCTGTTTAACCCTCGAACACTTCGACGGCGGGATCGAAATGCGTATGGCCGACCGGAGCAAAGGAGACGCTGTGCGCGCCGTCCTGTCCGAGATGGACATCGATACTCCCGTGGCTTACCTGGGCGACGACCAGTCGGACGAAGACGCCTTCCGCGTGCTGCGGGATCGCGGGCTTGGCGTCCTGGTCCGACCGCAGTGGCGGGAGACTGCGGCCAACCTTTGGCTTCGCCCGCCCGTCCAACTAATTGGGTTCCTGCGGGATTGGTTGGCTGCCTGCCGGCGAATGCCAGCCCAACCGTCACGCAGGCAGGGGGCGCTTCACTGCGCGTCAGGATCGCGCAAGGAATGGGGAGAGGATGGACAGCGTCCAGAGCGGTAACGCGCCGCGCCACGTGCACAAACCCTTCTACTTCAATACCTCGGCCCACCTTCTACTCATCGGAAGGGAGCGGGCAACAAACCTGTCCGAACTACTTTACGGCCTTAGCACCTGCTCTGAAAATTCCATCTTCCAGCACACCTTTCGCACCTTGCAGGAACACCATTTCATCCGTGAGGGATTTTCCAACGACTTTGCCCATTGGGCACTGTCGGCATGCAATGAACCCGGCTTGGCGGAACGACTGGCCAGCGTAGACGTGCGTGAGTTCACTTCAGTGCAGGCGGTGCGCGAGCAGATCATTCAGGTTGTTGAGGACCACCTCACAAAGCACCCACGCAGCCGGGAACGTACCGTCGATGAGCCCTTCTATTTCAACGCCGCCGAGGTTGTTGTTCTGCCCACTTCGTTCGTCGCTCATGACCTTCCCGAATTCGTGGACGGACTCGCCCATGTTAGCGTGCATTCGATCCATCATCACTTTATCGAGGCGCGGCTTAGGCTCAAGCTCACTTTGAACGACTTCTCGCTTTGGTTGGAGGAAGAGGCGGGCGTGAAAGAAGTGGCTCGCCGCATCAACCGCATTGACATCTACACGGCCACCCTAGAGGGTGTGCGCCGCCAGATCATCCACATTGTCAAAGGGGCGCTCAACTAGGGACCAATGGAACCAAAAAAAGAGGAAGTGATGGAAACGCCGGAGGCGCCATCCGGCCACCCGCCGCACCAATCCACGATCGCCGCCCCCCTGGCGGATCCAATCGCTCCTGTTCGCACGCGCCGCCGTCAGCCCCAGGACTTGCAAGCGCCACCCGTACCTGTTCCTCCGCCCAAGCTTGCCGACTACGCTTCCATTATTGGCAACGCCGAGCTGGACGAATTGCGCTTGCTGGCGGAAGGGCTGCGCGGTAAGACCGTCAAGATGGTCAACTCTACGGCGGTAGGCGGCGGGGTTGCCGAGATGCTCAATCGTCTGGTTCCTCTAATGTCGGAACTGGAGGTGCCCACTTCCTGGGAAGTCATTACCGGGGGCAATGACTTTTTCGAGATTACCAAAGCTTTTCACAATGCCCTGCACGGCGGCGAATACCAGCTCACGCCGGAAGTTCAGCAGATCTTCCTCGGCTATAACGAACAGAACCGGCAGCGCATGCAGTTCGCCGAAGACATGATCGTTATTCACGATCCCCAGCCGGCGGCCTTGATCCGCGCGCGCGAAGGTACTCATGGCAAATGGATCTGGCGTTGCCACATCGATCTGTCCAATCCCAACCGCGAAGTTTGGGATTTCCTGCGGCCGATGGTCGAGCAGTTTGATGCCGCCATTTTCTCCTCGCCGTCTTTTGCGCGTCAGCTCCCGATCCCTCAGTTCTTGTTCTTTCCCTGCATTGATCCGCTGTCAGAAAAAAACAAGGACCTCGATGACAGCGTGGTGCAAAGAGTCTGCGACGACTTTGGCGTAGACCGCTCGCGACCAATCGTTACTCAGGTCTCACGTTTCGACCGCTTGAAGGACCCGGTTGGCGTCATCCGCGCTTACAAAATGGCGAAGCAATATGTGGACTGCCAGCTCCTACTCGCAGGCGGCGGAGCCAGCGACGACCCCGAAGGCGCTGCCGTACTTCAAGAGGTGACTGCGGCCGCAGGCGATGATGCGGACATTATTGTCCTCGATCTCCCGCCGTGGTGCGCCCTGGAAATCAACGCTCTACAACGTGCGTCCACCATCGTGGTGCAAAAATCTCTGCGCGAAGGATTTGGACTTACGGTTACGGAAGCGCTTTGGAAAGGGAAGCCGACTATCGCCAGTGCCGTGGGAGGAATTCCCACACAAATCATCCACCAGCTCACTGGCATGTTGGTCCACTCAGTGGAAGGCTGTGCCTATCAGATCCGCTACCTCCTCACCCATCCGGAATTCGCAAAGCAACTGGGGAGAAACGGGCAGGAACATGTCAAAGAAAATTTTCTGATGACCACGAACGTGAAACGCTGGTTGCTTCTATTTCGCATCCTGAGCGAAAGCAAGACGGCTTGATGTCGGCCCCCGCAGCGTCGTGGTGTGGTGGCGGCCCCGATGAGCGACAATTTTGGTTTCGGCAGGCCCGGCCCTCCCCTTCACTGAAAGCGATATCCAGGCTTCAGCTCGCAGCGGTATACGTTATTCTCACTATTACTTCGTCGCTCAGTGCATTGCGCCCACCGGAGCGACAGATTCGTTCCCAGCGGGAAAACAATGGCTTCTCCACCGACTTCAGCTTCGATACTCGGCCCCTCGGCCGAAGCCGGTAGGGTAAAGCTCAATGATGGACCGAAGATTACGGGATATGATTCTCGGACCCTTTCACTCATCATCGGACGGATGACCTCCGCTTCGACCAGAAACGTGGCGGTGTCGGACCAGTCCCGGGCGGTAACATTCAGGTGCCTGCCATCACCTGCGGGTACTTCCTGGTCAATGCGGGTAAAGGGGCAGGGCCCAGCAATGCAGGAGGCACGTACGTTGCGAAACTGGTTCCCTTCGCTGGCGTCGAGCGAGATTGACGCCGTTGACGCTTTCCACTTGCCGTCAGGCGAGCAGAGACTTGACTTCTTGCAGGGAATATTTCCGGTGTTTGTCACCTGAAAGGTTTTTACGGCGCTCCCGACGTCGGCGGTCTCCGTCGAGCGGACCACATATCGCAAGCGTACGTTGGAGATGACTTGTGCCGGTCGCCCGCCCGCCGGTCGCACCTCGGAAATCTGCTTCATGCGAGCGACATATAGCTTGTCACTTATGAAATCACTGAGTTCCAGCGGCTGGTAATTTTGGTGTTCGAACTGCAAGGTAACCGGCTGACGTCGCCGGAAGCCTCTTGGCAGGGTAACCGAGAAGTGTCCAGACTCGTCAGACTTGGCATCACTGCTCGTGCCGCCTGTGACCGCGGTAATGTTGGCGTCGGCAACTGGGACCTGCTTGCTCGGGTCACTGTCCTGCCGGAGCACTACTCCCCGCAGCGTAATCCGGCGTTCCTTGCGGATGACGGACGCAGTGAACCAAAGGCCAGCCGCTACCAACAGCAAGAGAGCTGTCCAGGCCGCGAGTTTCGTTGCCACGCTCATCTTTTGGACAGGTCGAACCACCTCCAATGTTGGATGCGGTAGGACGCCCGCGCATCAAGGCAACGCAAGCGGGTTACAGCGTCATCTAAGTTCGCGGGTGATTCCATTCAAACCACCATGCATCCCGCTTTCGCGCCGACAACTCCTGCGCCAGCTTGCTGGGGCGACCTTCTGCCTCCCACTCAGGCGCGCACTGGCTTTGCACACTTTAGCTCCGCCACCGAATCGCCCGGCCCAGCCAGCAACCGCCCCAGCAAGCGCGCTATCCCCCGAAGAAGATCAATTTCTCGAGGAAGTAGAGAAAGCCCATTTCCAGTTCTTCCTTGAGCAGACCAACCCGCAGACTGGTCTGGTGAAAGACCGGTCGGCCGTCGCATCGAACGACAAAGGCATGGTTGCCAGCATTGCGGCAACCGGCTTCGGCCTGACAGCCCTGTGCATCGCGGACAGTCGAGGGTACGTCTCGAGCGGGAATGCACGCGACCGTGTGGCTGCCGCCTTACGCTTCCTCTGGAAGAAACTGCCAACCCATCGTGGCTTCTTCTACCACTTCGCCAATGTGAATACTGGTGAGAGAATCTGGGACTCCGAGGTTTCGTCGGTGGACACGGCCATCCTGCTCGCCGGCATCCTGACCTGCCGAAGACACTTCGAGGCGCATTCGGAGATCAGCAACTTAGCCTACGAGATTGTCAATCGCGTGGAGTGGACATGGCTGGCGGAAGACACGTCGCTGCTTTCACACGGCTGGACGCCGGAAATCGGTTTCCTGCCCGATCGCTGGGACTACTACAGCGAGCTGATGATGGTGTATCTGCTGGGTCTGGGCTCGATAACTTACCCGCTGCATGTCGAGGTGTGGAATGCCTGGAAACGTACTGAATTCGAGTACGAAGGGTTGCGATACATTGGGTCATTTGCGCCGCTATTTGTGCATCAGTATTCGCAGGCTTGGTTCGATTTTCGAGGCAAACGCGACAAGTATGCGGACTACTTTGAGAACTCAAAGATCGCGACTGAAGCCCATCGCCTGTTTTGTCTCGGACTCGCCAGGCAATTTCCCGACTATAGCGATGATCTGTGGGGCATCACTTCGTCGGATTCGCGGTCGGGATACGTCGTCTGGGGCGGTCCGCCAGCCTTGGGCCCGATTGACGGCACCGTGGTTCCTTGCGCCACCGGCGGATCACTACCGTTCCTGCCGAAGGCCACGCTGCGCGTGCTTCGTCATATCCGAAGCCGGTTTCCGTCGGCCTGGAGCCGCTATGGATTCGTAGACGCGTTCAATCCTCTGAATGGTTGGTATGATCGCGACGTGGTCGGTATCGACGTTGGAATCACAATGCTCATGGCGGAAAATCTCCGCACGGGATTCGTATGGGAAACCTTCATGAAGAATCCGGAGGCGACGCGCGGCATGAGTCGCGCCGGCTTCCATCCTTACACACTTCCGAAATGAGTCCGTTCATGCTGCAGTGCGGAGCTTATGAGAGCGCAGGTTAACGCGCGTGACTGGTCGTTCTTGCAGCAGGAGTTCGGTAGCGCACACCGAAGGATTGCGGTGAAACCAGTGGCGGATGACACCGTCGGTGAGCGAATTGGCGATGGCCAGCAGGCTCATGCCCTGGTGATGTGCCATCCAGGAGCGCACAATTTCCGGTCGCCTACTCCAAGTGGCTCGTCTGGTTGAAAAGTCCGCAGACTCATACATTCCATACCTGCCGAACATTCCGCTACGGCTAAGCCGGCTTATATTGGTTAACGCTTCGTTTGGATGCACATGCTGAGCCAGGAAAGTGGAATACGGTGAAATGACCAATGCGTCGGGATGCGAGTCGCGCAGTGCTAACTGTGGCAGTCCAAAGGCGAAATATTTGTAGCTCCCGTCGTCAAGTTTCTGCGACGAAGCCGACTCCGAAACGCCCCAAGGAACTCCGAGGCGGGCGGCGTGCAAATGCTGTGCGCGCACCGCTTCGATGCTGGCGCGATCAAGAAGCGTGTCTGGGTAGGTCTTCATCCAGAGGCAAGGCATGAGGTATTCGAACATCGTTCCCGACCAGGAGAGCAGGACGATGCGTCCGTCCGTGAGCCTGTGGTAGCGGCCAAGGGCAAACCAGCTTTCTTGGGGAATGTCGTCTTTGGCGATGGCGACGAATGCGGCGAGTCGCGACTCGGAAGCCAGTTGGTCATAGCACGACCCGCTGAGCCTCTGTGTCTCAGTGTCGAATTCGACCGCCAACAACCCGCGGTCGCGATTGAGGAGAAATGTGAAATCAGTCTGGTTGGCCAACCCGCCCGCTTGCATGGCGATTGTTCTGAGATCGCGGATGAGTTGTGCGTCCGCAGTCCGCGTACCCGGCAACAGCGTGCCGAGTCGCCGGCGCAAGCGATTCTGTTCATCCGACGAAGATGGTGGTGCAAGTGATATCTCCCGCTGCAGTGCGTCGCAGAATTCTGGCATCTGCTCCACGGCAATGTCGCTCCAGGGGCCAAAGCCCAAGTCAGGCAGATCCTCCGCAACAACGCGGAACTGGGTGAGGAGCCACGGAGCGAATGAGGAAACCACGGTTTTAATAGTGTGCACGCGTAGTGCGAGCTGCTCCATGAACCATTGTGAATCCGGCACGTGCTCGGACGCACGACGGTTGCCAGACAGTGAGTCAATGGGAAAGTTCACGATAGCGTCCAGCCAGTCAGCACGGTTGGCGCGAAGAAACTGCCGCAGCACTCTGCCGGGAAGGCATCCGGCAGCCACTAATTCCCGGATGTGGTCGGCCAGACCCTCACCAAGATGAGGTCCGACGAGCGGCCGGTAAAGCTGTTCGAGAGCTCCCTGCTCGAGTGTCCAAAGGGAAGCGACGAGGTTGCCGCTGTCCACGGACGAGACGATCAGCGGTCTTAGCGGCTCGCGGGTGACAGCGTCGTACCAGTTGTAGAAGTGTCCCCGATAGGAGGGAAGGCTTGCAATCGTCGCGAGCGTCGTCTGCGTCAGTTTGACGAGCTCTGGTAGCGTCAGGTAGCCAAGCTGGCAGGCCGCCTGCCGGGAGTTTAACAGCAGGCCGAGGTTCGTCGGCGAAACCCGTGGATCGATGACAAACGGTGACTCGCGCACATGATCAGGAATGAGCCAGCCGTTTTCAGCGTTGCTGAACTCGACAAAAAATCGCCACGTGCGCAAGGCGATGCGGCGCAGGAAGATTCTATCGCCATGCGATTTTGTGGGCGGGATGCGCGCGGGCCGATCAAGCCAGACCGAGATGGACTTGCTGCCTGCCCAGAGCAAGAGAATGGGCAGCGCTGCAAACACACTGCGTCCGCGCAGCCACCATAGCAATACGCCAAGCGCCGCGGTCAGGACAGGCGTCCAATCCAGGTAAAGATCTAAGGGAGTACGAAGATGAACGCCTTGCTCTTCTTCCGCGGCTGTCACCCACTCCAGCAGGCGTTCTCGAGTCACCACTCTGCGCACCAGTGCACGCGCCATGGCATCGATGGATAGCAGCATCTGGTGAGCGAGAAAAGTAAGCGTCAGCAGAACGCCCAGGCTAGCCGCAGCCAAGCCGTCTGTCGAAACTCCGGTGAGGGCGGACCTGCGTCTCGCCACGGCGCGCGCCCACTGCAATAGCAAACCAACCAACACCGGCAGAAAAAGCAGACACACGGTGCTCAGTGTCCAATACCAAGCGGAGCCCGGCAGAACGAACCAGCCAAGGACGAACAAAAGGAAGGTGGCCGGCTCGACCAGACCCCGGCGCAGGTTGTCGAGTATCTTCCACCTGGAAACCAAGGAGATAGGATTGGTTACGCGCCTGCCACCCGGTGCGGGAACCGTCGGGAGCAGCCACTCCACGATCTGCCAGTCGCCGCGCAGCCAGCGGTGTTTGCGGCGGTTGTAGGCGCTATAGAGCGCGGGGTAATCCTCGATGATTTCGAGGTCGGTCACCAGCCCGGAACGCGCGTAGGCACCCTCGATCAGGTCGTGGCTGAGCAGTAGATTCGAAGGAAAGCGGCCGTCGAACAAACGATGTAGAACTTCCACTTCGTAAATTCCTTTGCCGACGTAGCTCCCTTCGCCATAGAGGTCCTGGTAGACGTCGGAGACGGCCCGTGTGTAAATGTCGAGACCGGTCTGCCCGGAGAAGATTCTTGCCAGTCGCGATCGCGCTGTACTCTGTACGCTCACGCCCACGCGTGGCTGCAGGATTCCATATCCGGCGACAACAACGTTGCTATCGGGATCGATGATCGCCTGGTTCAGCGGATGAGCGAGTGTGCCGATCAGGCGGCGCGCCGTGCCACGAGGCAGAAGGGTATCGGCGTCGAGCGAGATCACGAATCGAACGGTGGAGAGCACCTGCATGTTGCCCACTTCCTCTGCATACTCGTCGGAACTCCCCTGCAGGAAGCGGTTTAGTTGCAGTAGCTTTCCGCGTTTGCGCTCCCACCCCATCCAGGCTCGTTCGCGCCGGTTGTAGCGGCGCATGCGATGCAATAGAAAAAACGACCCCGAGCCGTGACCGTGATATTTCTCGTTTAGCTTAGCGATTAACTCCGCACACAAGATAACCAGGGGCTCGGTTGCTCTGGGGGGCTCGGTCGAATCGGGAAGGTCGGTCAGCAGAGCGAAATGCAGGTTGCGGTCCTGATTGCCGAGGAAACGGACCTCCAGATTGGACACCAGTTTCCGGACCTGGCTTTCGTCAAGCAGCAAAGTCGGTACAGCTACCAGCGTGGCGCAGGAATCAAAAATGCCAGTGTTGCTGAAGTCGAGTTTGGGGAGGATCTGCGGTGTCAGTAACGCAGCAGCGGCATAGTTCACGATTTGGACGGCGGCTTCGGAAGAAGGCAGAAGCAGCACCAGCAGCATGAACAGAAAAGCCCCAAACGACCAGTAGTCGAATCCGGACAGGTGGACGAAGGTCACAGCGATGATCGCGGTCAGGAACATGATCGCCGACAGGTGCAACTCGTAGGGATGCGACGTGATGAAGGTGTGCAAACGCTGACTCATCGGAGGCCAGAAGCCTGCCTTCCGTTTGAGTTCGGTGACGCCCTCCGCGACCAGGTAGTAGCCAACGTGTGACAGCCGCCTCGCCACGCGCGGGTCACGATGCGGGTTGCCATGAGCACTTTGCGCCAGGTCCAGCGCTGCTGCGGCGACTTCCCGCTCAGAGAGATCAGAATATTCAGCAATGTTTGCCACCTGGCGGCGATAGAAATCGCGGCTTTCAGCTTCCATGCGGTTGTAAGCGCCAGCCGGGTCCTGCTGAAGAAACTGGTCGAAGACGATGAGAGGTTCGATGACCCGGCGCCACGGTGTCCGGTTGATAGTGCGCAGGCTCTCCAGGCAAGAGACAGTCTCTTCCTCCCACCCGACGGATTGCCCGGATGAGAGCCAACCGTCCACGAGACGTTCAATCAGTACCAGCTTGAATACCGCAATCAGCGTCCATAGCTCTGCCAGATTCAGGACTGTAACCAACTGGAAGGCCTCGACGTACACAGTGAAGGCCGACTGGTCGCAGTGATAGCTTGCCGCTGTAAGGCAGTCCTCGGCGATAGCCACTACACGCGGAACGACTGTGCCCGTGGCGGTGCGGACATGTGGAATCTTTCGTAATCCGTGAAGCGCCTCGTAGACATCGCTGAAGGAGCTCTCCAGCAGGCCTATTTTCTGGCGCAGGTTTTCCACGGAGGAATCCTGGTTCTGCGACTTCCGAGCCTTGCGCAGCGCCCGATCGAACTTTGCTGCCACTAATCGGCAACGGGTTGCGAAGCTCCTCGAAGAGCGAACATTAGGAAGCCACACGAGTTCGTCGGCTAGCGTCCGGGCACGGGCGCGCAAGGTCTCAGCCACCGGGCGCGGTGAAACGGGAGGACAAGGCTCGGCATCGTAACTCTTGCCGGCCACCGCTGCCGGGATGGTTTGTGGCATCATTCGCAGCTCCTAGCGATAGCTTGCAGCCTGCATCTCGAACATTTCAGCGTATAGACCTGCGCGGTTGAGCAGTTGTTGATGAGTGCCTTGTTCGCCCACCACTCCGTTCTCCAGCACGACTATGCGGTCCGCCATGCGCACAGTTGAAAATCGGTGAGAGATGAACAGAGTCATCTTGCCCGCGGTCAAGTCAGCGAAGCGGCAAAATACTTCGAACTCACTGCGCGCGTCCAGCGCAGCAGTGGGTTCGTCCAAAATCAGCATCTGTGCGTCGCGTAGATAGGCACGAGCGAGCGCGACCTTTTGCCACTCACCTCCGGAGAGGTCCACGCCCCCTTCAAAGCGGCGGCCTAACATTTGTTCATAAGCGCGCGGCAGCCTTGCGATGACTTCGTCGGCGTGGCTTTTTTGCGCTGCCTCTTCCAGCAAAGAGGTGTTGGCAAGGTCCTGAATTCTTCCGACGGCAAGGTTTTCGCGCGCCGTCATTTCGTATCGCATGAAGTCCTGGAAGATAACGCCAATTTCCTGATACAGTTCCTCCAGCCGGTATTCGCGAAGGTCAACGCCATCCAGAAGGATTTCCCCTTCGGTAGGGTCGTACAGTCGAGTGATCAGTTTCACCACCGTTGTCTTGCCTTCTCCGTTTTCCCCGATCAACGCCACTCGCTCGCGGGCATCCAGCGTGAGGTCAAGGCGCTTGAGCACCATTCGTTCGGTGCCGGGATAACGAAAGGACACCTGGTGGAACTCGATGCCCTTCCTGATCGGCCGCGGCGCAGGAAGGGCGTTCGGTCGGGAGCGGATGGTGGGCTGCATGTCGAAGAATGCCAACAGGTCGGTAAGAAACAATGCTTGATCGGCGATGCCCGCGAGAGTGGAGAACACCTGCTGGATGTTCAGGCTTGCCTGCTGGATGGCGCCGGCGAGAAAGGTCAGCGTGCCGATAGTGATGGCGCCCAACAATGTACGCCAAATCACGAAGGCGTAAGCGGCATAGTACCCGACGGTACCCACCACGGATAAGAGCGCTCCGCCCACTAGGCGACGGCGAGCCAGGCGAACGTCCTGGTCATAAACCTCATCCGACAGCATGGTAAATCGCCGCGTGAGGAAGCCGCTCAGGCCGAAGAGCTTGAGCTCCTTCGCCGCCTCCTTGCTTCCTGCCAGCAAGCGCAGGTAGTCGAGCTGGCGCCGTATCGGAGTCTGGCGAAAGTTTTTTTCGTAGCCCAGGAAAGCGAAGTGGCTCTCTCCAACAAACGCCGGCAGAACTCCAGCGCACAGCAAAAGCAGCAGCCAGGGCGAAAAGGCCATCACCGACACCGACATGAGCACCGCGGTAATGGCCTGCTGGAACAGCCGCCCGATAGACTGAATCATGCCCAGGCGATCGGTGGCCTGCACGCGAGCGCGCTCCAGGCGATCGTAGTACACCGGGTCTTCGTAGGCTTGCAGGTCAAGTTCGGCGGCGTGCTTCATCACCAGAATGCTGACATGACGGGTGTAGTTATCGGCCAGAAGAGAGTCGAGAAAGTCAATCAGCCTGGCGAGAATGCTGTTGCCGACGGCGAGGCTGAATTCGAGCGCCACCAGCCACCAGAAGCGGAGCGACACGGGGTGATGAGTCGATGCGGCATGCACGATGTTGTCGATGATCAGTTTGGTGATCCACAAGAGGCCTAGCGGCAGGACGGCAGCGAAGACTCGCGCTATCAGCCCCAGCGTGACCACGCCCGGACCCGACTGCCAAACGATTCGCAATGCAGGAGGAACGTTGCGTAGGGCAATGACTCGCTGCCGCAAACCGCCTTCAGGACGTTGTTGTCTCCCAGTGCCCACCCTGCTGTGCCCTGATCATAGGACTCGTTGTTCGCCAGACGGCTTGCTGTGCTTTCTTAGAAGTTGCGAATCTCGCGAGAGTTGCCCTTCTGCAGACACCTGCGTGGGGGAGGAATGCACCGCTTCGCCACTGGCGGTTTGTTTACTCTGGAAGAGGCGGCCGTGCCAAGAAGCGCCTTGCCGACTTAAGAGTTTCCGCGTCTTGATCGGCTGAATGGTTTTCCGAGGCTGCCCTCATGCGCCTGCAAAACTCTGCCAGTCAGTGGGCACTAAGTGCGCCAGGATCAACTCGCGACGGGGAGACGTCTCGCGGATCGCCAAACGCAGCGGCAATATCGGAGTCCTGTCCTGGGTCACTTCCCTGGCGGGCAACCTTGCTTGGCCTGGATCTAAACGCTCCCCAGCCAGATATCGACTTGGGCTCGTGCCGGACGAGCAACTTCTTTATGGAGGGCCAGAACTCATTGAGGATGTTCGACTCGGCGGCGGATTCCAGACCCGCGAGACTATTCTCAATAGTGCCGGCAGCTGTTTCATTGCGATACGGCAAGTACGCATTCGTGAGGGACGTCTGCGCCAGTATGGTCATGAACAGCGAAAGATTGATCACATTGCGTCCATCATCGCTGCGACCAATGATCACTCGGCTAACGGCGTAGGCCAGACGGTCCGAAACTCTTTTTTCTTGTGAAGGAAAGTAGCGCGGGTCCTGATGCAGCAATGTAGGAAACAGAAATTGCCCAAAAAATGAGCCGCTCTCGGTACTCAACAGCGCCGCCGCGTAGCGTTTACCGTAGCCTCTGACGCCGCCCCCGTAACCCCAATATGCGCCTGAGGCTTGCGAAATCAAAGCGTCCGTGGCGGCACTCAGGAACACATCCGGCTTGTAGTTTTGCCGTAAGAATAGATCGAACTTCTGCGATGGGGTCATGGGTACGTAGAAAGGAGCATCGGTCAGCGGCGTCCCGGGAACGAAATAGCGCGTCATTTTGATCACGTTTTCGCGCCGAAAAGTGGACTTGAACGAACTGCCTCCAGCAGCCGCATTCTGTGCAAATTCGACGCCGTGCTGTTCATCGCCGTCATCGGAGACAACTTCCAAAAACTGGGGTTGAAGCGCTTGCTCGAGGTTCACCTGCGGAAGAACGGCACTGCTAGAGAAGCTTGTATCCGCCGCTCGTATCTCCTTCCTGCATGAAACCGCGGATGATTGCGGCTTGCTCCTCCAGGTCCACAGATGAGGAACTGATGCCAACGTGTCTTCGCGAGGGAATTGGCATGAGGGTGGCAAATTCTGGGCTATCAGATGCGAGCACCACAAACTCATACAGAACCAAATCCACGCCCGACCTGTCATCCGCCGCCCTCTTTCGCGTACCTTGCTTTTTGTTTGGAAGCAGCGCAGGCTGCAAAGGCTGTCTTGGTGGGGCCATTCCTTAGAGCGAGAGTCACGCCAGATGACTCCTCGCGCCGGAAGCGGAAGACCTGGAACGAATCCCAGTCTCAGGCACTTCTCCTCGGCGAGAACGGCCCGTTCAATTTGCGCCGTTGACTGGCGATCGACGGCGCCGGAAGCAGGCACTCAGCCACCAACGAACGCCGATAAAGCCACGTCCTGGTCTGCGATGACCGCTTCGAGGTCGGCGCTATTCAGCAGGGCTCCCTGCTTGATGGTGATGCGGTCCCGAACCCGGCTTGAGTCGCTCCAGCGAGCGAACCAACGCCGTCACAGAATGGCCGAGTTCAATTGCCGAAGATACACGAAGGCGAGGAGAACCCGGGGGTGGTCCCCATCATCCGCCCTCTGCGCGTGCTGCTCCTAAGTAAACTGCTTACTACTGGGGCGGCGTACCATTCTGCGGCCGGGGCTCAGGTTCGTTCCCCATCGCTGGCTGCTGATTGTCAGGCAGCGGCATCAACAGCCCGCCGCTCGGGTTGGCCACGGGTGAAGTGACCTGCGGCTCCGGTTGCTGCTGTTCCGGCGGCGGCTGGTCGTTATCCGGCAACGGTGGCAATACTGCACTTCCAGACTGGGGCGGATTCGTGTTCCTGGGTTGCAGCGGAGTCGCAGGCTCAGTTACGGGTTTATTGCTGCGATAGCGTAAGACTGCTGGTCCGCCCTCGGCACGGCGGGCCGCAGCGGCATCGTCGGTGGCCTTAACAACTGCGTCGTCATTGACGCGGGCCGCAGCGGCCAGCTTCTCGCCCTCCACGTCTTTGCGGGTCGCGTAAGCGACCTTGACGCCCGACCGCTCGGCTGTCCTAGCTTTGTCGTAATAGTAATCGGCAGTTTCGCGGTCCCCGTCTAATTCTGCCAGGTAGCCCATATTATTCATCGCGAATGCATTCTTCGGGTCAAGCCGGTATGCTTGCTGGAAGTACTGCCGTGCCAGCTTGTAATCGTTGCGATTGATGGCAGCGACACCTCGAGCATTTAAACGAGCGACTTGGGCGCCGACGTCCTGCTCATGGGCCATCAAACCTCTGGCCTTGTCGCCGTTCCGGGTGGCGATTTCGCTGATGCTCTTGCCGCGCCATGAAGGATGCGTTGTTACCAGGATGGGGGCATCGGAATGCTGACCGGCAGCTTGCACGTAATACCTATAGGCGTCCTCCAATTCGCCTTCTTGCTCTCTTGCAAAGCCCAGATTGTTTAGCGTGAAGGGGTTATGTGGATCAAGCTTGAGCGCTTTCTGTAAGGCCAGATCGGCCTCCGGCGCCTTGTCTTTCTGCAGTAATCCGATGGCCTGCACATTGAGGCGATTGATCTGCATGTTGGCGTCGGCGGCGTTGCCGGCAATCTCGTCTACCGGCTTCCCCAAAGCCGCGCGATCGGTTGACTTATAGACAACCGCGTCGGAGTTCTGCGTTTGGGCGAGGGCGTAATAGCGCTGGGCGCGCTCGACCTGTCCCTCCAGTTCAGCGATGTAGCCAAGATTGTTCAGGGTGAACGGATCGTTTGGATCGATGAGATACGCTTGATAGAAAATGGTTTTGGCCTTCTTGTAGTCGTGCTTTTCGAGTTCTTTCACGCCCTCCTGGTTGAGCATTTGCACTGGAGTCGGCTTGCTGCGCTTCGGGATGCTGATGCGGATGTCGCCGGCGTTTGCGCAGATGGCGAGCGTTCCTGCCAGGAGTATTGTGGCGATTGGTCGTAGAGAAACACTCGGCATTACGCCTCCGGCGAAGAGCGGTTTCGGCGAGCGAAGGTTGCTGACTGTCTCACCCAGCCGCCTGGCCACAATGTCCCCTCATTTAGTTGCTGCCAGCCAATTTCGCTGCACGGCAGAACGAGATTCCACGGGCCGGTCACTTAGATGGGCGTGCAGCCCCGGCGGGTTGGCACTTTTGTCGAAAGAACAAATCTTTTCTCGCGCCGAGCCGACGAACATCTGTCCCGTAAATTGCATCGAACCCTCCAGCGAGGAGTTTCCGGCGTTGGGCGGCCTTGCGCGCCGGTAAGAGGAGTCCCTATGAAATTGGCCACGACGAAGATAGTTGTGGGAGGCTTGCTTCTGGCCTTGTTACTCGCGGTGGGCAGCCAAGCTCAGTCAGACAAAAACCCGGTGCAAGGGAGTTCGGGACAAGCATTGCAGCCCGCAGGAATCGCGGGTGGGGTCGGCAACCCCAGCTCGGGCTCGGCGCCAGCCGCTCCAACCACACGCCCGCCGGTGGCGTCGATCACCAAGGGATACGGGAGCTCCACTTCGACGGCGCCCGGGACCAAGTCTCAGCCAGGTGGCGCCAGCCCCGATGACAATCCATTCAACCCTTTGCTGGAGCCTCCTCCTTTGCCGAAAGGCAAGCCGACCCTGATCGGAGGCCTCGCGACTCACGTTGACCGGGTCCGAGACCACCTCACCATCCAGCCGTTCGGAGGCGGACCCAAAATCAAGGTGTTCGTCGATGAGCGCTCGCACATTTACCGCGACGGAGCGGAGACCACCGTATTGGGTATTCACAAAGGCGACCGGGTCTATGTCGACACCATGCTCGACGGCAGCCAGATTTTCGCCAAGAATGTGCGCGTAGTGACCCAGACTGGGACAGCCCAAATGCGCGGCCAGGTCATAGGATTCAATCGTGAAACAGGGACCGTCAGCCTACGAGATCAACTCTCGTCGCGGCCTATAGCCTTCGATGTGAGCTCGAATACGAAGTTCAGCTCCGCCAATGGGGCCACAATCACCGGGGACCTTCAGCCGGGTTCGCTTGTTCAGGTGCAGTTCGCGCCCAACAGAAATGATCGTCCGAGCGCGCAGCAGATAGTCGTGCTGGCCAATCCGGGTGACAGTTACGTGTTTTCGGGAGAGGTCGTTAGTCTCGATATGCGCACCAATTCATTGTCACTGGAAAACCGTAGCGACGAGCAGACCTACGAACTTCACTTCAGCTCCATGGCCCTTCCCGATTCGCGTGCCCTCAAAGTCGGCTCCGAGGTGACCGCGCGAGCTGTTTTTGACGGAAAAGAGTACAAGGCAACTAACCTTCAAATCGAAAACGCAAACCAGGAACAAGCTCAGCAGCCACAGGTGCAATAGGGGCGTTAACTAACATATCGCCTAAGTGTCCGCGCCAGACGATCGGTGTCGACTCGACGGGCCTTCCAGCGGGATGAGACTATACCCTACTCACCCGCTAACTAATCCTTCGCGACCCCAGACACGACTGCTGTGGATTCGTAATATCCCCAAGAACAGAGGCTCCAGCCTAAGATAAGAGCTACAGTTCTAGGGTAAGAGTACAGTGCGCCGTCCTGCACCTGTTCCCGGTGAAACAGATAATTTGTCCTTCCAATAGACATCTCCAGAACAACTCCGCAGCGCTCCGCTGAATCTTAGCATGTGCGAATTCTTGAGAACCCGTGAGAAACGAACTTCAAGTAAGGACAGGGGCAGGTAGGGAAAATCCGTGGCCGCATGGCCTGGACTGAGGTCACTTATGTTGCGGTTACGTATTGCCGTGTCTGTGCTTTGTCTACTGACCCTCTTAATTGTCGCAGGCTGCGGAGGATCAAGCAATTCTTTAAATGGTAATGGAAGCAGTAGTGGCGGAAGTGGGAGTGGCGGAAGTGGGAGTGGCGGAAGTGGGAGTGGTGGAAGCGGGAGTGGCAGTGGCGGAAGCGGTAGTGGCGGAAGTAGTGGCGGCGGAAATCCGGCTCCAACGATAACCAGCTTTGCAGTGACCCCCACAATAGTCGGGCCTGGTCAGTTTGCGAACTTTTCGTGGGCGTCGGCTAATGCGACTGCGTTTACCGTCACACCCGCCATTAATCAGGACGACCAGACGCTTCCTCTGAGTTCCCCGGCCTATCCCTACAACACCAACGGACTGACGCAAACCACGACGTTCAGCGCGGTGGCTAGTACAGGTTCCACCCAGTCGCAACCCTCGTCGGTGACATTGACCATCGTCCCGGTAACCCTGACCGCTTCGCCGATGACGGTTCCGGCGGGAAGCCCTGTAACCCTGACCTACGGCGGCCCGAACAATGGCAGTTCGTGGGCGCTGGTGACGGTTGGCAATAACAACCCAATCCCGCTTCCGGCCCCCGCCTGCAGTGGCAATAGCTGCACCGGGACTTACACCACCGGTGCTCTCAGCAGCAACACTACGTTTCAAGTCGCGGTGAGCGGACCGGTAGGCGGGCAGGCTTACTCGCCGCAAGTGACCGTCACGGTGGAGAGCCCAACCACGCTGACGTTTTCGGCTCAGCCTGTCACCGTTCCCCCGGGCGGAGCAGTGACGTTGTCTTGGCAAACCACGAATGCCTCGGCGGTCAGCATCGATCAGGGGGTGGGGAATGTGATGCCGGTGAACATGGGATCGTATTGCTGCGTTCACCCCACCCAGACTACGACTTACACTGCAACCGCCACTTCGATCTATCCCGGCGCTCCCCCCGCGACAGCAACCGCAACGGTAACGGTCAGCACAGGTGGTCTATCGAACCTGAATCACATCATTTTCACGCTGCAGGAAAACCGGGCCTTCGACAACTACTTCGGCGTGCTGGCGCAGTATCGCGTCAATCATCAACCGCCTATCCCGGGGGCGCAGTTAAGCGATGTCAACGACCTGCACACCCTGCCCGCGAACTACACTATCAAGAATCCCCAGGGACAGTCATTCGGGCCTTTTCACGCTCGAACCGAATGCATAGAAAATCTATCCCCCGCATGGAACGAGACTCACTACGATATGGATCTCGTTGGCAATGACTGGATGAACCTGACCAACAACTCGCAATACTTAATGGATCGATTCCTGGATACAACCCTGTCAGGAGGCAGCGGCGACCAGTATGATCCCACCCACACCCGGCCGCTGGGCTACTACGATCAAACCGATCTGTCGTTCTACTACGAACTGGCAACGCAATTTACCACCAGCGACAGCTGGTACTCTCCGATTCCGGCTAACACCGTACCTAATCGCATGTATCTGTTCGCGGCAACGTCCTATGGGCATGGCTATCCCCCCACCGATCCGAATGATCCGGCGTGGCAGCGGCCGACCATCTTCCGGGCCTTGACTGATGCGGGAATCACCTGGCGCTACTATTACCAGGACAACAGCGTCTTTCTGGCAAATTGGGCAGACTGGAACGATCCGCAAATCCAAGGAAATGTCCGCAATATTCAGGAGTATTACAACATTCTGGCCAGCCCCAGCGCAGACTCCGATCTGCCCCAGGTCGTGTTCATCGAGCGGGCAAGCGCGACTGGTCTGGATGAGCACCCTGAGAACAACGTGCAGACGGGTGCAGCCGACGTTCAGAAGATTATGAATGCGTTGTTCAACAGCGCGGCATGGCCGGACTCAGCTTTCATCCTTAGCTATGACGAAGGTGGAGGGCTCTTCGACCATGTCGGACCGGTCCTAGTCACGCCGCCGGACGACCAACTCCCCAACGACCTCATGGGGCACGGAACCTATACTCCCGGATTGTTCAATGTGACCGGATTCCGGGTTCCCGTTGTAGTCGTGTCACCATGGTCGAAGCCCCACACCGTGGTCCACACGCCCACCGACTACACCTCAATTCTCAAACTGATTGAAAGCCGCTACAACGTGCCGGCGCTGACCCAGCGCGATGCCACAACCGTGGATATGGCCGATCCGGCGAACGGCTTCTTCGACTTCAGCGCTCCCAACATGCTGACGGTGCCGCCGCTGCCCACCCAACCTACGAATGGAACTTGTAACCAGCAGCTGGAGGGACATCCGTAGCTCGCTACCGTGTTATGCGAAAGACAAGGGTTGGCAGCAGCAACTACATGGGAGCTCGCAATCAGAATTTCAGGCCGGATGCCTCGTGCTCAGATGCGACCCGGCAGGTTCCGTCTGCTCATGCAGCACCGAAGCCAACGCCCGCTCCACTTCAAACTTGGCTTGGGGCAGCGGAAGCGGCGGAATGACCGTCATTCGTACCATTCGCGCGAGATTCAGGTAGGCACTACGGTACGTGCGTAGAAATTCCACGGGGTATTCGGGCTTGCGCGCCCGCGCCGTTTCAGGATCGGCATCCAGCAGGCAGGCTAAGTCAGGTTGCGGAACCAATTTCCCGATTATACGAACGAAAGCCTTCGTCGCGGGACTGGAGAGAGGCAGGTTTGCCAGCTCATCATAGATGTAGCGATCCATTATGATGACATCGGCGTTGCCGCGACGGGCCGTCGCAATCACGGTCACGAGGTGCACGGCGTCAAGCAGATAGAGTCCGTGACGCACCAGGCTGAGGTACCATTTGCGAACGTTCTTGTCTCGCCGGCGGACAGGGCGATCCGGCGAACCGACCCCACCTTCGCTCCCATAAACTTTGTGCACAAAGGCTTCGCGAACCCGGCTTAATACGACCACGTCGTCCCAGAAGGCAAGCACCCTTACCCTCAGGCCGCGATCGGCCAGGTATAGCCGCAGATTCTCGATCTGGGTACTCTTTCCGCAACCATCCATTCCGGAAAAGGTAATCAGCAGCGGCCTCCGGCGAGATGATAAGAGCATGTGACGAGATCCTCCAGCCAAGCAACCAGTCTCGAACTACGGCTTGGATGGAGACGACTTTGACAGCGCATAGACGACCCCACCGGCCACTCCGAGGGCGGCAATCAGCCCCACTTTTATCAAGAGAGAACGACGCTGGTTCTGTTTCGCCGGGGCAATTGCCTCTCCCGCAGGACGGGAGGCTGCCCCTCCGACGGTCGGAACACCCTCTGCGGTCGCGGCACCCACCGGCTCCTGCACGGTTTGCTCCGGTGGGGACTGCGGAGACGGCGCAGCGGGAAGCGCTTGAGTTGAGCTTTCCTGATACGACGGCGAAGGAGTTTGTGCATCTTGCTCACCTTGCGTTGGCACGGGTTGTAGCGGCCCCTGGGAAGGATCGACGGTGGTGCCGTGTTGCTGTTTCTCCTGAGATTGGCCGCTCTGCGGCGTTGTCGCGTTGTCCTGCTGAGCCGCGGCATATTCCGGAAATCCACACAAAACAAATCCCACGACCAGCATCATGATTCTTGCCAGCAAACTTTGATAAGCCTTCATTTTGCTCTCCAGCCAAAAGCGTGAGTAGCGTTCCCGCTACTTCGTGTCTGATACCGCCTCGCCCGCTCCCACAGGACTCAAAGCCGGTTGCGCGGAACATTGTGCCGTCACTGCCGTCTGCTTGAGCAGCCGTTCGACATCGGCATCAGGGTCGTAAAACAGGTTGCGTATCCGATTGCAGCCATATCGCCATAGGTTTGACACACTAGTCTGATACCAGCACGACCTCGACATGTGCGGCGACAGACCACAAAAAACCCGGAACCGGTTTTGCAATACCGCCGGAGAAGCCAGCAACGCCGCGGTCAGGCGATGATTGCCTTCCAGGACCGTGACCGGCTCTTCCTCATCGATGCCGATCAGTAACACTGCGCCGTTGTCCTCATGGTTTCGCAGGTTGTAACTGAGCGCTTGGATCTTGGCAATGAAGTCGCGGGTCCTTCCGCGAAAGGAATTGGTCTTGATTTCCCTCACGATGTCTTTCAGCAGGAAACTGCCGTTCGCTACCTGGCGCCATTGCGCCCTCGGGAACACACGAACCCGCTCCAAGTCTTGCTCCTCGATCTGTACCTCCCACCAACGCGTATCGAGGGGCAGCTCTCTCCACATATGCCCTCGGCGGCGAAACAACAGGGCCCGACGCAACGCATTTGCCGCTTTGTCCGTAAGCTCCGCACCAAGAACAAGCTGTTCGAACCGCTCGCGGTCCTGGTGGAATTCTTCCTGATAGAACTCATTCTTCAGGAACTCAGCGATGACCTCCGCTTCGGTGACGTTACGTAGCCTCTTCATGGAGTCTCCCGCCAGCGGCGGCCCACATCTTGAAGAACGGAAAGGCTACCGCAACCAACAACACAATCCTTAGAACCTGCTGGACAACGATCACCTCCAACAGCGTCGAATGGAACCAGGTGATTCCAAAGACGATCAGTCCGCTCACTACCAACTGCAGCCAGCCAGTGTTGGCGATGCAGCGGGACATCTCATACGTGATTAGCACCACCGCGAGGGCGTAAACTCCGGTCGCCGCCGCATTCATGCTCAGCAACAAATTCAGCCCATTTAAGTCTGCGTGGAATTGAGTTCCAAATAACGACTGGAAAACAAAGGCCGGAAATGTGGCGAGGATCAGAACGAAGATAACCGACATACCCGTGACCAGCAGAAGTGGAATCGCCAGCAACGCACCAGAAGCTTTCTGGCCCTCCCGCTCGGCGGAAACCGGGAACATCGCGCTGACCACCGACCAGGCCCCGAAATAGAGAAGCCGTCCTACCAAGGCAATGGCGGCATATAGTCCGGCATCAGCCGGGCTAAAAAAGTGCTTCACCATCAGAATGTCGATGTTGCTGATGATGACTTGACCGATGAAGAACACGATCGCCTGCCGGGTTTCGCCAAAGGGTGCGGTGGCGCCTGGCACCGCACAGGCACGGAGCTCGCTGGCATCGTCCGGCAGACAAAAAGCCAGAATCACCGACGCCGAAATTGCGGAGACCGCGCCTAGCACTCCGAACCCAAGCATGATCAGCACCAGAGCGCCACCAAACTTGATAACGGCTTCAGCTGCCATGTTCCAGCTCAGCGTGCGGAAGCGGCAGGTACCTTGCAGCCCGCCGCGTTTCACTCCGAGAGGGACATAAATGGTCAGTCCCACCGACAGCAAAACAATGATCCACGGACTCGACAGCCGCAGGTATCGGGTGAGGGATGAGTTCGCCAGCAGCATCAGGGCGCCGAGACCGAACCCGATCGCCCATGCTCGCCTCATCAGATGCTGAAAAACCGCGGCCTTGGTCTCGGCGCTATTAGCTTTAGCGACCAGCTTGGTGCAAATCAATTGAAACGACAGGGTGACGGCGGAGATCAGCATGAGAATGGTGACCGCAGCGGCCACATGACTGAAATCGGATGGCCCCAGCAGGCGAGCCACGCCGATGTTGTAACCGAAGTTCGCCAAGCTCACGACCGCCGACCCAATCAGCAGGACTATGCTGCCGTTCAGGATCTTGGTGTGTGAGGGATAGACGGAATCCGGGCGAGACGGAAACATACGCCAGGTACTCTCTCGTGGCGGCTCCGCTACCAGCGTTTCTGGATCCGTGCTCATGCCGCCAGCCGCCCTCCGTCTACATCCTCGTCACCTTGCTTCTCCGGAAGCGGTTCAAAGGCAATCGGCTGGTTCATACCATCTCCTGGGCGTGGATCGAGATGCCTGATGGCATTGGGCAGGAAGCAGCTAAAGCTTTTCACAGCGGAGCTGGAGTTCTCATAGATTTCGAACAGCCGGGCGGTGCGCGTCAGCTCCAGCACCACGCTAACCGCTGGTGACGGCGCAGCCAGCTTCAAATCGCCGTCGCGCTTCATTACTTCGCGCATGCACTGCAGCAGCACGTCCACGCCGGCGGCATCCATGTGCCGCACCTGGGACATGTCAAATACAAGCTGGGGCCTGTCCGAGAACAGAAAAGGTTCCACTTCCTTCAAGAACTCGCGAGCCGGCTTGAGACTCATCCCTTCCGGCATGCGTTTTACAACTACGGGCCTGTGACTGCTCTTCATATCTCCTCGAGACGGCAAGTGGGAAGCGAGCTTTGAAGGCTCAAGGCGGATCCTCTTGAGCCTTCATGACCGGACTCTCCGGCGCAGATGTTGTCCGCACCAGAGACTCCGAAATGTCCGCGGCGCGCTTGCGATGGAACCGTACAAGTCCGCGGTGAATTTCTCTAGGTATGAAGGCAAAAAACGCAGCCGTGATGCCTGCCAATCGCAAAATAGGACTCATTGCCTTCATGCCCAGGAGTTTGTCATCCTTGATCTCGACTTCGGTGTTGCGCGGCAAGTCTGTGATGTGGTGAAAGCCGCTGACAGAGTGCGCTACGTCCAGCCCCGCCCCGATGTAGGTGAAGGGAAGTACGGTAGAGTCTTCGACCACGGTTCCGCAATCGACTTCGGCGTGATGTTCCACGACGCTGCCTCTGGTAATCACGGCCGAAGCGCGGATCTTGGCGTGCGCCCCGATGAAGACCGGCGCTACGATGCGAGCCTTGCGGTGGACGTTGGCGGACGGGTCCACCCATACACCCGGCTTGATTTGTCTGCCTTGCGGTTGTACCGAATTTTTTCCTAGAAGCCCGTCGACGGCGAGCCGACGTAAGTCAGATGCATCCCGCAATCGATTGACGTAGCCGGCAACGCAAAACGGTTCCCCGTTCTTGCGCAAAGATCTCATCCGGCTGCGAAACAGAGTGGCCGCAGCGGTCCGTGCTGAGGCGTTCAGCACAAACTGATCGAGCCGGTTGCCCTCGCAGTCGACTGCCGCGGTTACGGCACAGCGCTTATCGAGATGATGCTGGATAAGATCTTCATAGTCGACCTCCACGTAGGAGCCGATGCGAAGCGCTAGTACCAGGTCAGCGCCTCCTAGCCGGTGTTTCTCGAATGCGTCTTCGGCAGCCGACCAGTACGCCTCACCGCTGGACTCGAAACGTTGCACCTCAAGCCCCTCCACGGAGGAAAGCTGTGTGAATGGCTGGTTGGCAACGTGCAGGTTGCCTATCAGGGTTATGCGAGAGATGCCGCAGTGTTGGAGTCTCAGCAGCACACGCTCCACGATCGGCTTGCCGAGCACATCCAGGTAAGCGATGGGAACGCCCCCCACCGTTTCCTCCGCACTCCCCTCGTCGTCTGACTCGGCAAGGCTGCTTCCGATCAGCAAAATGGCGCTTACGTCCACGTTTGCCACCCGGGCGCAGCAGCGCGAAAAATCGCGGAACGTGACGGAACCCATGACGGGATCCGGCGAAAGCGGGAAATACGTTCCAGAGCTGCCGCACGCTGGTGCATATCGAATGAGCGCAGATATTGCCGGATGATCTGCGGCATGGTCATACGTAGGGCTGCGGAAAAATTCTGCTCAGCCATGTCGCGCATTCGCTGAGGGTCGTTCAGGAGACATTGCAAGTGATTTGCTAAGCTGCTCGCCATGCCAGTTTCGTAAAAATCAACCGCCAGCCCTTCATCCCAGGCCATCTCACGAAAGTCACGGATATCCGCCGAGAGGATAGGGACGCCAAACTGACATGCCAGATGTGCTACACCGCTCGCTCCAGTAGCGGATGAATAGGGAAGGACCAGCACACTGGTTCGCCGAAAAAGCTGGGCAATATCTTCTTCGGCGACATACCCGGTAAATTCGACACGCGGCGTGCCCTTGGTGCTTGCCGCGACGGATCTGACGTAGCCAGGCGTCGAAGGATGGTCGGAACCAGCAATGATGAGTCGAACGTTTGGCATCTCTAGTACCAATTGCCGGAACGCCTCGATCAGTTCCTCCAGCCGCTTGTAGGTTCCCCACTTCCCGAACGCGAGAATGCAATGTTCCGGGTTTCCGCGAAGCCGGAAATCAGGAGGCTCAGGGCGGCCTCCGAGAATGCCGTGCGCCCGAAAGTGCACGTTCTCGCCACGATATTTTTCGACCAGGGTACGTCGATAAACCGGCAGGAGCACAGAGACCGAATTGGCCATCAGCAGGAATCGCGTCGCCGCCGATCCGGCTCTGCGGTACAAGCGCCGGAATCTCACGCCGGAATCGGCCAGATCGATATTGTCCATCAAGTGATGTAAGGTGACGTGCGTGTAATGTCCGTCGACGCGCGACAGTGCGGGCTGCGCCAAGCCCAGGAATGCGGGAACCGGCCGATGGCCAAACGTGGAAAAGAGTAAATTGAACCACACCACGTCCGGTTTGATGTCACGAATCGCCTGCAACAGGCGAACGGGGTTGTAGGCCGAATTGAAGCGCCAATAGCGGATTACATCAAAACCGGGCAGCTCCTTTTCCTCACCATCCAATTCGTCGGCCAGGATGGTGAGGCTCAACAGCGGATCGCGCTTGAGCTCTCGCGCGAGATGGAAGCCATATTCATTCAGCCCTCGCCTGCTCGGTGGAAAGGCCGTAACCAAACAAATCTTCATGTACTCCCCTGGCCCTAAAAAATCGAGAGGCGAAAAACAGGGCGAATCAGAGTGCCACTCTGGGTCGTTCCGGTGAACGACGGAAATTGTTCCGCCTGAAGACCCACGGAAAACCGCAGCGGGTATGCGACATTGAATTCTCCACGACTATCGTTGTACGCGCGGTGTAGCGGCTTCACATAAGTGATGAAGAAACTGCTGTAGGTGTTGTCATACTCCTGAAAAGATTCCCCGCGTGTGTAAGCGACTTGACCGTCAACACTCCAGGACTTGTTCATGATGTACTGAATGGTTCCTGCGGGCCGGAGAGCTTGGGCAGTCGCCTTTAAGGCGTCCTGAACCCGCCATGAGCGGATGTATTCCCCCAAAACGCTGACGGTAAGTTTCTGCCCGAACTTGCGTTGAATGCCGGCATAGGTCGCGGTAGTGAAGAACTCCCGCACCAGCGGGCTGAAAGTTAAATCGCGCCGGGTGAATCCCGTGATGAATGCGGTCTTGCCCCATGGCCGTCCCACCGTAAAGTTCAGCCAATCGCCCATATCGTTGGACCTCAACGGATAGCCAGTGGCGGTGAATGGGCCGGCTTCGTGATAGAGACCGCCGTTGAAGGCCAGCCAATTGCCGAACGACGAGCTGGTGACGTACACGAACTGGCGGAACAGGTTTTGATTCATGTATTGCGGCGCTTCGCTGTCTCTACGAATCGTGAACTGTATCCCGGCGTTGAACGCCAGGGAGGCATCGCCGATATGGACAACCGGGTTCAAGGCGCTGTTGAAGTTGTAATCGAAGGTATTGCGGTTGATGATGAGCGCCTCCTGCGGCAGTGACTCCTCGCCGGTGGCGTTGCGGATTTGGAAGAAGCCGCTCAGCATGGGAAAGTTGTTGTCGAAGTGGTAGCGGTACGCCGTGGTCCAAAGCGATTCCTGTTGCGAGCGCGGCGGGGGAAGATTGGCATTGTTGGTGATGCCGAAAATCTGCCGGTCCAGCATGTAAATGGTCGAGTCGTCGTAAAGACCGCCGGTCGTAAAGTTGGTCAGCATGCTGAGATGGTCAGTGACCCGCAAGCCTTCCTCGCCGGCCACTTCCATTCCTTCCAACTCGGCAATCTCGCTGCTACCCAGTTGATCGGCCTGCGACAGCGCCAGCATCGCGTTCCAAGTTTGATGGCGCTGCCGATACACCTCGCTTTGCGCCAACAGATAATCGAAGTTCTGGTTCTTCGTTGGATCCGCGCCCAACACGGCCAGGGTCTCGTCCGCCTCTTTGGTCCTGCCTTCCGCCAGATACGTGTTGGCTAAACCGATGGCCACGATGTCCGGCGACACCCCTTCCTGCTGCGCTTTTTCGAAATAGCGTGTGGCGAGATCGAAATCGCGCATGGCCAGCAGAAGATTCGCGGCCTCGATCAGGTTCTCGGCAGTGACAGGTGGCGCCTCCCCGATTCGGCTCTCAGCAAACGCCAGGCTGATCTGCTGCTTGGCGTCGTCGTCGTGCCCGGACCGCACCATCAGCCGCGCAATAGCCAGCCGGGCATCGACGCGGTTCGCATCCGGCGCTTCGAGCGCGCGGGAGAACCGGTCCATGGCCGCTTTCTGGTCACCCAGGGTCAGCAAGGCATCACCGGCGTCAAGCAGGATGGAAGACTGGTTTCCACCCAGCCGCTCCGCTGCTTCGACATAGCGAACGGTTTCGTCGCGCCGCCCCAGGTGCGCGTACGCATGCGCCATACGAGCGTAGATAAGCGGATCGTCGGAGGAAAGTCTCAGCGCGGCGGTTAGCTCGTCGATGGACTGCTGGTAGCGCCGCATGTCATACAGCATGTCCGCCAGGGCCAGATGCAGCTCCAGGTCGTTAGGCGCGAACTTCAGAGCTGCTCGATATTGTTGTTCGGCGCTGGCCAGCAGCCGTTGCTGGCGATAGGCTGTCGCCAGGGCAAGATGGGTCGCACCCGATTCGCCCATCAACCTCTGCGCCTGGCTTGCCTGCTCCAGCGCCTCCTTCGATTGGTGCAACTGCAGATCGCTGAACGCCAGCCCAAGGTGTGCAATGCCGTTGTTGGGAGCCAGCTTCAGGGCAGTATCAAAGTCCTGGGAGGCCTGCTGGGGATTGCGCAGATCGTTGAGCACGTATCCCCGGTTCACATAGGCTTCCACCATCTTGGGATCGCGCTCGATGGCCTGCGAGTAATCATTCACCGCCTCGTCCAGTTTCTGCTCGTGCTTATGCACGTGCCCGGCCAGCAGCGGAAAATTGGGCTCCTTCGGAAGGATGGGAGCATACTTCTCGGCGATTGCCAGCGACTCGTCGTAGCGCCCGAGGTCGTAAAGATCGTAGGCAAGGTACACCGACGCGTTGCGGTCCTTGGGCAGTTCCTGCAGCACCTGGTAGCCCAGCTTCGCCGATTGCTCGTAATTTCCCACGTGCAACAGGTAGCGCTCGCGCTCGCGCATCACGCGGGGATCGTCGTTCACCTTGCCTTTGGCGCGATCCACCCACTCGCCCGCAAGCTTAATCTGCCGCGCTTCGATCGCAGCATTGGCCGCGTTGGCGATGACCACCGGATTTTCAGGGGCCAAGTGGAAGGCCCGCTGATAATTCGAGTCCGCTCGCTCGAATTCTCCCGTTTGCGTGTAAAGGTCACCCAGGGCCAGGTAGGGAACGTAATCGTCAGGATAGGCCTGTGCCAAACGGTTGAAATAGTCTGCGGCCATCTTCGGGTTGTTGTCTTCGCGATAGAGATAGCCCATGGCCTCGAGCGCGTCGCGATTCACCGGGTCCTTGCCGAGTACGTCGCCATAGAGTTGGCGTGCCTGGTCTTTGTGGCCTTCTTCCCACAGCAGGTGCGCATACTGCAACTTGATGTTCGTGTTCTCGGGATTGAGCTTGCGGGCCTTGACCAGGTCGGCTTCCGCGCCGGTCAGGTCGTTATCCGAGGCCTTCAAGGAAGCCCGCACTCGTAGGAACTCAGCCTTGGCAGGTCCCTGTACGTCAAATTTGTCGATCTCCTGTTCCGCGATCGCGATCTGCCGGTGTGCCGCCTCCTCATTGCCGCTCTCGCGGTAGAGCTCGGAGAGGTTCAATCGCAGTTGGATCGGATAAAGCTGGCCTTCCGGCACGCCTCCCGCCGGCAGTGCCGCGAGGGCTGCGTTGTATTCGGCGATGGCAACACTTGGCTGATGCTCCGTCTTGGCCAGCAGCGCGCGGATCGCGTGCACCCGATAGTGGTTGCCGTTAATGGCCGCAGCGCGGTTCAGGTAGGCCTCTGCCTTTTCAGTATTTCCCAGCTGCAGTTGTGCCTGCGCAGCACTGAGCTGGTAACCGATTTCTTTCGGCTGTTCATCCGCGGCGCGCGCGTAGGCGCTGGCCGACTCCTGCTTGTCGCCAGCCAACTCATAGGTGTACCCCAGGTCGGCGAGAACCGAAGGCGTCATGCGCGGGGCGCTCTTCAGCGCCGTGATTGCGGCAGGATAGTCGCGCTCCTCGCGATAGTAGTTGGCCGCGGCCTGGAAGATCTCGACATTACCCGGGGCGTGCTTCTTCGCCAGGTCGAGCATTGCTTTGGCGTGGTCCGGCTGTTTCAACTTGAGATACGCCACAGCCAACATCAATTCGGCATGCGCATTCGGCTGCTTCTGCTCTGCCCGTTGCAGCAGGTTGATTCCCTCCTGCGTGTCGCCGCTTCGCATGTAGAGCTCGCCCGCAATCAACATATCGGTGGTGCGGCCGGGATTAGCGCGGATCACTTCCGCCAGCAAACGCTTGGCATCGTCCGTGCGGCCCATCCGCGCGTACGTCTGCGCCAGCCCGCTCATGCCATCCGGGTTTCCGGGAGCGGCCTGCAGGCCATGCTGGTAAGCCTCAACCGAAGCCTGGTAGTGCCCCGCCAGGCGCGACGTATACCCGAGTAGGAACCACAGCTTATTGTCCTGTGGAGCAGCCTTCACTGCGCGCTGCGCGTAATCGGCGGCCAGGACTGGATCGCCGTGGCGCAACGCGTTCTCCGCGGCTCGCGCCAGCCGGCCAACTTCGATGCTGCTTCCCCAACCGATCGCGCCCCCCCCACCCGGCCCGGTTGCCGGTTGCTGACCTCTCTTCTGGTGACTTGCATCCGGGGAATTCGCAGGGGCCTGCGGTGATTGACCGTTGATTTCGAAGGTCTGGCCCAGTGCCGCAGCAGAGAACAGAGAGCAGAGAATCAGAAGAACAGATTTTGTTTTCACGTTGACTACCCGCTGACGAGCCGAGGATGCAGGACTTCCGCTTAAATAAGCTGAATCCCAAGCGTTGTCGGATGCGAATTCCTGTTGGAAGGCTGTCTGATTCACGGCTCAGAGCACGGCTTGCCATAACCTAACCAGCATTACTCTTTTGCACGACCTCGCTAAGTAGAAGAATCTAGAAGTCTGACTCATTTCATACGCTGTTTCGTCTTGTATCAGGGCACGGCTTCGAGCCGTGCCGAACAACGTCAGCAAAATCTGGGCTTCAGCCCCTGCAAAACCAGGTCAGGGGCTGAAGCCCAAGTCATTCCTGTCCCGCTGGAGCACGTATGAAGACGTGCCCCGATACAGAAACAATTTATGAGAAAGCTTAAGTCTGCTTTTGAGTCAACTCGGCCGTGCGGACTCAGCGGCAACCTTTAACCCACGTGGAGGAATCGAAGAACATTGCAAAAGTGTGGCGGGCTGGGTCGCCTGCAAAACTAATATCGCGCCAGGCAGCCAAGGTGATTTGATGTGCAAAAGGCGCAACGACCATGCAACTTGCAGCAGCAGGTACGCACGGAGGTAGTCCATTGATCTCTAAGTCTCCTACCTTCCTTTCACGACCGATTTCACTCTCCGCCATTCTGCTGATCGCGCTGGCCGCACATGGACCCCTGCTGCTAATGCAGTTGCCCGCCGGCTCCTATGACGCGAACACTCACATTTTTTTCGCGGCTCACTATGCGCACCATTGGTTCAATCCATGGAACGTGAAGTGGTTTGGCGGGTTTTCGCAAACCACCTATCCACCACTGGCGCACCAGTGGATCGCGCTGTTCTCGCATGTGATGGGCCTGGACATGGCGTATATGTTTGTGCAGCTTCTCGCCATCTTGCTGCTGCCCATCGGCATGTATCGCTATGCAGCACTCTGGGTGGATGAAATCTCTGCCAGCTACGCCGCGCTGGGCTCGGTCTTCCTGGGTTCATTGGCGATGCTGGTATATCAGTCGGGGCAGCTGCCCACCACCGCGGCGGCTGCGCTCACTCTCAATGCCTTGCCTTATTTTTACGCCTGGTTGCGCCGGGGACGATTCATCGCATTGCTCAAAGGTATAGCGATTGGTTTGACTGCCGCCGCCGTACACCATGTCACGCTGCTGTTCGGCGCAATTTTCTTTGCAATTCCGGTCTTCGTACTGGCCTTTCTCGATCGCAATGCGGACGACATGCCCGAAGAAGACCGCGCATCCGTCGCCGGGGTGCTTGTCCGGGCGGCGGTATTCGGTCTCATCCTCATCGCAGGCGTAGCAGGCGTTCTGTGGCCCTACTGGATCGCCTTGCTGAAAAATCCCATTAGCCAGATGCCCATTCCGCACGGTTCCCGCGACAACTACATCCTCAGCCCATTGAGCGGGATGAACTTCTGGGTGGTTCCCATGGGCGCGATGATCCTGGCGATTCCTTTCATCGTGGTGCGAGGAGCCGCAGAACGCAGGCTCCGGCCGTTGCTCATTGGCTGGTACGTGACCGCCCTTCTCGGACTAGGAGGGACGACGCCCGCAGGCAAGATTTTGCTGGGCCGCGCCTTTCAAGTACTCACCCTTGAGCGCTTCACGTTTTGGGCAACCCTGATGGCGATGCCGTTTGTCGGATTGTTGGCGTATGAACTGGTCCAGCGCTTTCGTATGAAGGCCATCGTTGGACTGGCCATCGCCGCCGTGCTGACGATGTCGTCGTCCCTCGCCTGGATGACGATCCACCCTATCAGCAGCTCGCCGTTCAACGTAGACCAGGTGATTGCGTTCCTCAACCGCGACGACCATGCCAAGTTCCGGTATATCACCTTAGGATTTGGCAGCAACTTTGCCAAGGTCTCAACCTATGCCAAGGCCAGCAGCGTGGATGGCGACTATAACTCAGCCCGTTTGCTGCCGGAGATGACCGCTTACGGTTCCGGCCAGCTTTACAACTCGAAGTACTACGGGCTGTCCGGAATAGAGTCGTTACGTGCGGTGCTGCAGCATGCCAATCAATATGGCTTGAAGTATGTGTTCGTCCGTGACCGTTACTACGAGCCGCTGCTTGCTTTCGCAGGATGGCGGAAAGCCGAGACCTACGACAACGGTAACGTGACGCTGTGGACCAAGGAAGATGTCCCACCCGCCCGGAGACTTGAATTCGTTGGCTTCGTGCCCACCCCCATCGAGGGGATATTGTGGGGAATCCTTCCCATGGCTTGCAGTTTGCTCGCGGTGTTTCTGGTGCTGCTGGTGCCGGATCGCCGGCGGGTCCGGGAGACCCTTGAATTTCCCGCGCCGGTGACTAGGCCCGCCATGGTTATGCAAGAGGCCAAATCATGAAACGCGTTCTCCCCATCGTATTGCTTGTGTTGACCGGGGTTTTGATCGCCCTGGGAACGATTCGGCCCGGTGAAGGGACTTCCGCGAAGTCGCCTGACGGCGCGGTGCGTTCGCTCTTCCGTCACGCGCAATCTCGTGACTACAACGGTGCCTATTCGTATCTCGGGAACTCAGGGGACGTGCCCAGCCAAGTCTTCGTCGAGGACCTGGCTGGACGGGACGGAAGCTTGCGGACCTATTCCGGCCTCGAACGGATCGACACCAAGGTATTGCACGCCAACGACAGTCAGGCCGTGGTGCGTGCGACCCTGGAGTATGCGACTGCCGTTGGCTCTCTCTATGACACGCGCGATCTGAAGGTGGTGAAAGATGGTGGACGCTGGAAGGTGGACTGGCCGGTCATGAAAGAGGACAAGGTTCCACCTCAGGTCATTGAGGAAAACTATCTGCGCTGGGACGTCATTACGCGTGGTTCCGACGATGACTGGGGGGCGCAGAATGTAGAAGCGCCCCGCGTGCGCATCGTTTCCATGAATGCCATCGCGCGCTCGAATAACACCATTATCGTGGGCGAAATCGAGAATGAAGATACGGTTCCTGGCTTCGTGTCCGTTGGCGCCACCCTGGTAGGGAAGGATGGCGGCGTGCTGGGCGAAGAAACCAGCTTTGACAAGATTTCCCACACCCTGTTACCCAAGGAAATCTCGCCCTTCCGCATAGACTTTCCCAATGTTCCGCTGGCGACGGTGAAGAGCGTACGCATGCAGCCGAATTCGATGCTGGTCCCGGCATCGGCGGACCCGGTAATCGGAGTTCTACACCAGCAGTTGGCGACGGATGCCCGCGGCCGTCATGTGCTGCAGGGCGATCTTGTCAATGATAGCGGGAACGTGGTGAACATCCCGCATGTGCTGGCAACTTACTACGACAATGCCGGAAAAGTGATTTGGGTTTCGGACGGCTACGTGGACCACGCGCTGCTGCCTCAGACGCCTGTGCCCTTTGACGTGGACCTGCCAGGTGACCTGGCTTCCAAGGTCCAGAATTATCGCGTTACCGTGAACGAATATATGCTCAACCGTCAGGAATAGGCGATGACCGCGGATTTTTTTGCGAACTTCGAACGCTTCGTGAGCAGGTGGCCCCGGCTTGTGCAGAAGGTACAGGCCTTCGGTCGCGCGTCCCTGGAGGCAGTCGGCAGAGTGCGCGCTCCTGCCGCGGCCGTGCTGGTTGTGTGCTGGCTTCCCTTCGGCGCTCACGCGCAGATCAACGTCCCGACCAGCGTCGCCGCAGGCTCCGGCCTGAGCATTCCCACCTCGGGGAGTGGCGCCGCGACCCTCTACCTCGCCGGCCCCGGCACAGCAATTAAAAAGAAGGTACAACTTGGGCAGAACATCCAGCTCAGCCCAGGCGATCTGAAGAATGCGGGACGCTATGTCGTTTCTCTGGATGGGAGGGACAGCGCGAGTTTTTTCGTGACTGCGGGACCCGTCAGCTCGATTACTTTTCTGGCGAGACCCTCGCGCGTTCCGGCGGACACGCCAAATGTCATTTCTGGCACTGCGTTTGTCTTCGACAGGTATAACAACCTCGTCCTGCAACCGGCGCCGGTAAAGTTCGACGTTAGCTTGAATGGGCAGAGCATTACCCGAACCGAGATGACCAGGAGCGGCGTTGCGTACATCAAGCTGGACTCCTCGAAGAAGGAGGGTCCGGCCCAGTTCGTCGCTTCCAGCGGCAACGATTCCGTGCGCCGAGTAGTGCAGGAGGTGGCCTCCGATCCCTGCAATATCCGCATGCGCGCGCAACCTGACAAGAATGGCATCCTGGTGCAAACCGATCCCATTCTCGACTGCGCCGGCAATCCGGTTCCCGACGGAACGATCGTGACTTTTACTTTGATGGACGCGCAGGGTAAAAGCACGGTGGATGCGCGCATCAAGCGCGGAGTGGCTGAGGCGCAACTTCCATCGTCCAATGGCGCCACGATCTCGGTTGCCTCCGGCGTGGTGGTAGGCAACGAAATCCGGTGGAGAGAGTGATGAGGTACCTTCGATTCGGATTGGCTCTGGCCGTCCTCGCGTGCTTGGCATTTGTTCTTGCCGAAGGGAATGTCGATTCTGTTCTTGCCGGCAGCACCCCTGCGATTTCGCTCAACGTCGAGAATGCCGCTCCCCGCAAGGTCGAGGACACGACCAGAATGGCCCTGGCTCGTGACTACGCTGCGGCCTGGGAATCAATGACGGAAGCACTCGACCAGAATCGAGCTGACCTTCTCAACGCGAATTTCATAGGCATAGCCAAACAGAAGTTGACCGCAACTATCGACGCGCAACGCAATTCCAACCTTCATCAACATTTCATTGATAAAGGTCACAAGGTTGATCTTGTCTTCTATTCACCCGAAGGCTCAGCCATAGAACTGCACGACACGGCGCGCCTCGAACTGCAACTTTTGGACGGCGACAAGGTGGTCCACTCCGAAGATGCGACTGTTCATTACGTCGTATTGCTCACTGCGGCCGAGAACGCATGGAATGTGCGTTTGCTGGATGCCGTTCCTGCTTTTTAATGCAAAGAGATGTTTCGTGATGAGCCTGGAATTACCAGATCCCCTTATCGCTCCCAGTAATTCGAAACGCCAACGCCGCCGCGGACGCGAAGCAAGGTAGCAGCGAAAGCCTCAGCGTGGCAGGCACATCCCCGCGCAAGGCTGTGTCCGTAACCTGCCGGACATAAAGATCGGCGCCCTTAGGGATGATCGGGACCCGTAGGAACTTGCCGCCCGGGTGCACCGCCTCACCTCCGAAGCGTGCCGCAGAGAGTACCTGTGCCGGCAACTCCGGGCTCTCGCCTCGATACCTCTGGGAATAGTCGCAAACAATCCTTAAATAGGTTGCGACTCCGGGCCAAATTCCGCCAAGGTCAGCCGCCTTCTTCAGCTCCGCAAAATCCAGTTGTCCGGATTCGAGCAGGTTCAAAGTGTTCACCAGGTCGCACACGCGAAAATAAAAATGCCGGTACATTCGCTGCAACGTGGCGACGATAACCCGCTCTTCGGGAGAGGGAACCAGGAAGGTCAGGCCGTTCACGGTCTTGGGCATCCGGCGGGTGAGAAGGCGCTTTGCAATCGCGCGTTGTTCCCCGGTCTGACCCAGACGCTGAGCATGTATCTCCACAGGTTCGGACAACCCAGGAACGATGAAGTTCCATTTCTTCGCCAACCGGTCTCCCCAGCTACGCGCTGCAATGCGCGCGCCCAGCCGCTGCAGCATTACCCTGATCACGCGCCGCGGCTCCGCCGAAGTGTACAAATCGAGATCGCTCCCTAGATCGGGCCAGTGGTCCAGCGACTTCATCACGGTGATCGCACAACCACCCTGCTCCAGCTCTTCGCAGATGTGATGGAGAGAGGTAAGGGCGTGCTCAATGCGCCGCTCTTCGCGCGCGAGTGCCGCGGCAGCGGCCTGGGCCAGTTCATGATTGCTGTCTGACCGCTCGGCAATCACCCGGAAAGCGCGTATCACAACATGGTTTGCATCAGCTACATCGACCAGGCGATGGAGCTCCGGATCGTCCAGGCTGGAGATGTAGGCGATGGCCGGCTCCGCCTTCCGGGGAGCCAGGCTCAACTGCAACAGGGCATCGAGGTCCATCGGATTGGTGGTCTGTGAGGTAAGCATGGTTGGGTTCAGATGTCGGATTAGCTCGCAACCCTTGGGTTGCTGCTCTCGGTCGTTGCTCTTAATCGTTTCTTAATGTTTGGATGACAATTGCCTGTGTGGAGTTGGGCGCACGCGTGTCTTCATTCTTGCCACAACGCACATTTCGGAACGAAGTGTGGGGCACGCACACAACGATAACGTCCACCAAGCATCTAAGGTAAAAGCGACCTACACGTCCACCGGGATTGGATGTAGCTGGCGCTGAGTCCGTTCGAGTTGGTGGTATTGCGGTGATGAACAATTGCATCGAAACTATCGAAACTCCTGATCCTGTCGAAGCAATGGAAGCTGGCCACGGCAGCCGAGGTACCAGAGACGAGTTTATGGCTAACCCGACCCTGATGGCCCAGTCACAGCAAGATGAATTGCATCTGCTCCCTCAGACCAACATGGACGAGTCCCTGTGGAGCTCACTTAAGAGCAACCTTCGAGATGCGCTCTTCCCGGAAAAGCTCCCGCCTTTGCGGTTGACGTCCCACCCCGTGAAGATTCGCGACATCTGGGGCCAGGATAGTTATCGGAAGCAAAGCGCCAGCCTTTCCCTGGTGGTGCATGTCGCCATGGTTGCCGGCTTGATTGCAATTTCCATCATGGGCGCGAAAGCCGTTAAGAACATCGAAAAGCCGAGGGAGACGGTGACACTGATCGCCCCCGACCTGGCGCCGATGCTGCCGATCACCCACAAGAACGAGCAGTCGGCTGGCGGAGGTGGCGGCGGGGGCGACCGGGACAAGCTACAAGCTCCCAAAGGCAACCTCCCTAAGCTGGCGATGCAGCAAATCACGCCTCCGGCGATCGTGATTCGCAACGACAATCCGAAGCTTCCGGTTGAGCCTACGGTTGTCGTGCCACCTGAGCTTAAGCTGGCATCGAATATGCCGAACCTCGGCAATCCCATGAGCGCCATTCCCTCCGGGCCACCTTCCAACGGCACCGGCAGCGGTGGAGGCATCGGCTCAGGAGCTGGCGGCGGCGTTGGTTCTGGAAAGGGTCCCGGAGTGGGTCCCGGCCACGGCGGCGGTATGGGCGGCGGAGTCTTCCGCGTAGGTGGTGGCGTCTCGGCGCCCCGCGCTTTGGATACCCCCGATCCCGAATATTCCGAACAGGCCCGCAAGGCGAAGTATCAGGGAACTTGCGTTCTCTGGCTGATTGTCGGTCCTGACGGCAAGCCGCGAGACATCAAGGTGGCACGGGCTTTAGGCATGGGGCTCGATCAGAAGGCGATTGAAGCGGTCCGCAACTGGAAGTTTGCGCCCGCAATGAAAGATGGCATGCCGGTGGCAGTGCAGATCAATATAGAGGTGAGCTTCCGCCTCTATTAATCGAAATTCCAGACTTTATTGAGAAGGTCTTAATTAAGTTTGAGTGGGAAGAAGCCTAGCGCCAGACTTTAGGATGATTCGAAAGCCGTGGGGCTCTGGCCGCTAGTCTAGCAGATGCGACTTTGAACTACAGCATTATTATTCCGGCCTACAACGAAAGCGAGCGGCTCAAAGCGTCGTTACCTAAGGTGCTGGACTACATCCGCCGGCGCCATATCGCTGCCGAAGTCATTGTGGTGAACGATGGGTCGGTTGACGACACGGCGGAGGTGGTTTGCCGCTTCGCGACCGCAAGTCCTGAAGTCCGTTTGCTGGAAAACCCGGGAAATCGGGGCAAAGGCTACAGCGTTCGCAACGGAATGTTGCACAGCCGCGGAGGCGTCCTGTTGTTCACCGACGCCGATTCATCGTCCCCCATCTACGAGGCGGACAAGCTATTTCAAGCTATCGCTGAGGGTGCCGAAATCGCGATCGGCTCGCGCTGGCTGCAGAGGGAGCTGCAAACCGAGCGTCAGCCCTGGTATCGGCAGTTATACGGACGGCTGTTCAACCTGGGTCTGAGGATCGTGCTCGGCCTCAAGTATCGCGACACCCAGTGTGGCTTCAAAGCCTTCACCCGAGTCGCGGCGCAGGTTGTTTTCAGACGGCAACTCATCGAGCGCTGGGGCTTCGATGCTGAACTGCTGTTCCTTGCGGACAAGTTCAAGCTGCGCAGCGTCGAGGTTCCGGTGGAATGGGCCCACGATCACCGCTCCAGGATCAACCCCCTGCGCGACGGTCTCCTGATGGGGGTCGAGACGTTGAAGGTGCGCTGGAACGATATGGTGGGACTCTACCAGCAGCCTTTGATCAGCCTGGAACAGGCTGGTATTGCAGCGGAGGACCGTCCGATCACCGACCACAAACTAGCAGCATGAAACCGCCAAAGGCGTTCGGCGTACGGGGAGGAAAGGCTCGAACCGTTGTTGTGTGTGTCTTAACCTCGTCCATCAACTAGAGTAGCGATACTCCTTCAACTTGCCAGGGGGAAACATGGCGATGCTTTGCATTCGTGATACTCCTCCCAGCTTTGTACTGAGCCTTCCCAGCTGGAACCAGCGAACAGAGCGCCACACTTTCTGCAGACTGTCTTGATCATGGTCCCTCCGTCTTTCAGCTTAAGAACACTACGCTCAAAGTTTAGGGGGGCACGATTGGTCGGGAGCGCAGCATGATCCCGCGCTAGACGGATGTCCTCATTGTCTCGCCGGCAGCTGTGCGTTCCTTCCCATCCGTCGATCAGACGCTCACCCGGCGGAGCTGCAAATTGAGCGCCGCAATTCTGGCAGGTGGAGAGGATCAATCCGTCCCGCAGTATGCTTTCGCGGACGAATCTGTGGGAGATCGGAGATACTGATAATAAAGGCGCCACACCCGCCTCCTGAAACTCGTAGATTTCTTATACGCACGGCTGAGCACTGACAGCAAGCGTCAAATCGCGTCATTCGCACTACCATCCTCCGGGAGCGCCCATCAGCAGACCACATACCAGACAGAACAAGATCAGGCCGCCCCCCAACAGGAATCCCCTGTAGCCACAGCGGCGAATCATGCCGAGGCCACCAATCAGACAGATCCCACTTACCACGAAGTGCGCAAGCAGACATAACCAGATGGATGATGAAATCATCTTCAGCCTCCGCGTCTGCCTCTGTGCCAAAACGTGCAACATGGCGCTACTGCGATTGTGAGCCTAAGCAAACGCCACATCTCAGTAGCCCAAGCTTTCATCATTCGGAAACCCGCCTCAGAAGCCTGAGATAATCGGCTGTCCCAAGAAACTGCGAACAGCTTGCTGTCACCGCGCTGCGGATAGAGTTGTTGGCTCTGCTGCTGCTATTTGCGCCAGCAACCGTTGCGCTGGCTCGGCCTCTTTTCCCTTCGGATCTAGCCTCAGACAGGCCGCTAGCTCGCGCTTCGCGTCGTCGTAGAATTTCAGCGGAATCATGGCATAGGCTTTGAGCAGATGCAGCGCCGCAAAGCTGCTTCCACCCAACTGTTCAGCCCGCGCTGCAAATTGCAGTCCTTGTTGATACTGCCTCCTGCCTATCGACGCCTTAGCCAATTCGAGGTAAGTCTGCCAGACTCCAGGGGACAAGCGCGCCCCATAATCGAGCGTGCGCAAAGCGTCGTCGAATCGGCCCTGACTGTTGTAAACCGCTCCCAACACGGTATAGGCAGGTCCATAATTCATGTCGTCACGAGTAGCTTCTTCCAGATCCTGCTGTGCTGCCTGGACCTGGTTTCCCTGCATCTCTACGATGCCGCGCAAGGTGAGCGCTTCCGCGAAATGAGGGTAGACTTGCAAGGCGCGATCCAAGTCTTTCTGGGCCCGATCTGATTTGCCGGCAGCGAAGCCCTGTCGCGCGCGATTGTAGGCGTCGCGGGCTTTTGCCGGTACCATCAGGGCGGCAATCGACACTGTCGGCCCATCGCTCTGCGCTGTGTTCACCGGGAGGCGCAAGTCGATGGAGTAATTGCCAAACTGTACCGCGACGTAGGACCGTACGTCGGAAGCTCCTGATCGCGCCAGCACTTCATAATTGCCGGGGCGGAGGTTGTTTAGCTCGAATCTGCCGTCTTGCTGTGTCGACGTTGTCTCCACTGTCAAAGCCGACCTGACATCTCGCACTTCAATCGGAATTCCCGCCGCTGGCTGACCATCAGCGTCCGCGACCCTACCGCTCAGGCTGCAGATTTGAATATCCATTCTGTTGGGATTCGGCGTTAATTGCCGTAATTAGGCATTGGAGAGGAGGCTAAATAGCAGCCAGGAGAACAACGTTACAGCGAGGCCACGGGAATACATGCCGACCACCAAACTTATCTGGTTCGACGGGTCGCGTTCCTTCAGACCTGCTTCATCAGCAATAAACTCTGGGGACGCGCCGCGCTATCGGCGCGAGGTGTTGTCTCACACTCGAGCTATTCCTGAGATGACAACAACAGGGGGAGTGAGTTGCCAAGCGAAGTTCAGCAGTTACAAAATATTTTTCTCGCACCTCAGGCAACTAAAGAGCGCGATAGATTAGCTACACAAGAGAGGGAAGAAGCGCGGCTTTAGCCGCGCCGGTAGTTATGTTCCCTCACTAATTGTCATCACGTGGAAGTGCGAGGGAGCGAAGCGACTGAGCGCGACTAAGGGATCTGCTTTTCCGTCGCTTGTTTGCAGGATCTTCAACTGAACTTAGGCAGAGCGACTGACGCAATCGGCATTCGGCCTTAAGATGTTGCCCCTGCTGCTGATGCTGGTGGGCTGTTCCCCTTGTTCAACAACTCTTCGAGCCTGGTCAATAATTCCTCTGAGCTGATGCCCTTGGTAACCCAAACGTCGGCGCTTCCAATGGTTTCGCCTGGAAGTTCTACGAAGGCGGACAAAACCACGACGGGTACCCTTTTCGTCTGCCTAAGTTCGCGGGCCAGGGAAAGCCCGTTCATCCCGGGCATGTAGTAATCCACAATCACCAGATCAATCGCCTCCGATCGAAACAACTCAATGGCTTTAGCTGCGGAATTGCACGTTACTACGCGGTAGCCTGCTCGTTCCAGCATGAGTTTGCGCAGTATTAGCTGATTTTCTTCATCATCTACGCAGAGAATCGTGGCTTGAGTTACTTCCATGGCAATATGCGCCCTTTGATTCAATTCACGTCCATGACGTTGTGTCGTGTTAGTTAAATTTCACGGTCTGGCAATGTTTCTGGGTTCCGCGTTCTTGCTCCCCCCAGGACGGCAGCGATCCGTTCACAAAGGTTAGCCGGACCTTCCACCTTGCTGAGAAAAAGGTCGGCACAGCCTGCATCGGCCGGGATCTCGTTCACCCCGGAATGCAGAATGACGGGAAGGCTGGGCCAGCCCGCTTTGATTTGGCGGGCCAGCTCCCCCCGCTCGAACCCGGCATCAGATAGTCCGAAAGCACCAGGTCAATACGACGGGAGGAGACAACCCCAAGAGCTTGCACCGCCGAGGATGCGGTTACGACGTCATAGCCGGCATTCTCCAGCACCAACTTTCTAAGAGTCAGCGGATTCTCCTCGTCATCCACGCACAAGATTACTGTTTTGTCCTGCGGCATAGTCGATCCCCTTCATCCCGCAGCCAGAGTTCTACTAAGCTCCAAGCTCCGCGGCGACGAAAGCCCAGGAATAAAAACGGAAAAGCATGTAACATGCCCCTCCGCCAAGCGCATACTACGAAACCCGATTGAACCTTCGTACTTCTGAATGATTCCCCGGCTGATCCAAAGACCCAGCCCGGTGCCCTTAGTGTCCTTCGTCGAAAAGAAGGGTTCGAAAATCCGTTTAGCATCCTTCGGATCAATGCCGGAACCCGTATCGCAGATGGAAACCTTCACTCCGCAACGCCGCGTGCGCTCCTCGGTCCACTCGCTGACCCGCACGCGCATGCGCCCCCCGTCTGCCATAGCCTGTATGGCATTTCCAATAAGGTTCAGAAATACCTGTTTCAACTCAACCGGAAAACCCTGAATTGTCGCGCCATTTCTATATTGTTTTTCCAGGTTAATTCCATTTGCCTTTATGCGGCGGGATTGGAGCTCAAGCACATTATCCAGAATGTCAGAAAGAGAAACGGCTACGGGTTGTTGTGTCTCGCGGTAAAAACTGAGGGTTTGCCTCGTGATATGCGCCACCCGAGCCAGCTCCTGCTCAGCCAGGTTCGCGCAATACTGGGCCTCCTCATCGAGTGACGGATGCCTGCGAAGAAGATAGAATGCGTTGGAAATTGCTTCCAAGGGATTATTGATTTCGTGGGCGATGATGCCAGCCAAGCGGCCCATAGCAGCCAGCTTTTCTGACTTGACTAACGCATCCTCGGTCAGCTTTCGCTCGGTCATGTCCACGCAGCTTCCGATATAGCCGGAGAAAGCCTTGTCGGCACCGATCATCGGCACACCGTTGTCCAGAACCCAGCGATATTCGCCGTCGGCCCGCCGCAAGCGGTACTCCATGGAAAACGGACGGCGCTCGTCAAACGCCTTGCCGTAAATGTGCCGGCGCTGGTCCACATCGTCGGGGTGAACGTTTTCTATCCAGCCGTTGCCTAACTCCTGCTCCAGCGTCCTGCCAGTGAACTCTAGCCATGGCTTGTTGAAGTAGGTATAGAGCTTGTCGAGTCCAGAGATCCAAATCATGACGGGCGCTTTATCGGCCATGGTTCGGAAGCGCCGTTCACTCTCGTACACGCGCTGCTGGGCAAGCTTTTGTTCCGTGATGTCAGTGTTGGTCCCGAACCAGCGCACGATTCGCCCCTGCGTTCCGCGAATCGGTATGGCGCGGGAAAGAAACCAGCGGTACCCGCCGTCTTGTCCCTGGACGGGAAAGGTGTCTTCCCACGGGGTACCCGACCCCCACGAGCGCTCAATACCAGCGACGACTCTGGCAAGGTAGTCCGGATGCACCACCTTGTGCCAACCTTTGCCACGCATCTCTTCCAGGTTCGTGCCCGTGTAGTCGTACCAACGCTGGTTGTACCAAAAAATCGAACCGTCGGGATCAGCGATCCAGGCTAACTGTGGAATCGAATTGGCCAGCGTCCGGAATTGGCTCTCACTCGCCCGCAACTCCTCGGTGCGTTGCGCAACCCGAAGCTCCAGGTCGCGATTCAGCCGTTCCAACTGTTGTGTTTTACGATGGAGTTCAGCAAAGACGCTTACCTTGGCTCGCAGCAGCTCCGGCACTACGGGAACGGAGATGTAGTCCACGGCGCCGCGCTGATAGCCCTTTACCCGGTCCACGTCCGTCAAGTGAACTGCGGAAATGAAGATGATCGCGGTCTTCTGAAAGCGCGGATGCTCCCGAATCATGTCGGCCAGTTGAAAGCCGTCCAGGTCGGGCATGCTGACATCCATCAACACCACGGCAACATCGGTTTTCAGCAACTGCTCCAGCGCCTCCCGCCCGGAAGTGGCCTTCAGCAGGTTCTCCCCCAACTCGCCGAGTATCACCTCATAGCTGAGCAGTTTGGCGGGCTGATCATCCACCATCAGAATGTTGACCGGGTTATTCATGTGTCATCTGCTCGCCCTGCTATAGAAACCACACCCCTGGTACGCTACCGATCCAGAAGCTACCTGTGGAGCCACATGCGTAATGCCGACAGAAGCTGCTCGGTGTTGACCGGCTTGGCCAGGTACTCGGAGGCGCCCGCCTCCAGGCACTTCTCGCGATCACCCTTCATTGCCTTGGCCGTAAGCGCAATGATGGGCAGACGCCGGAACGAGGAGTTCTGCCGGATCACCTGCATGGTTTCGTACCCATCCATTTCCGGCATCATGATGTCCATTAGAGTGATAGCGACATCGGGCGTCGATTCCAGCGTCGCAATGGCTTCGCGGCCGGTGCCGGCCGTGAGCACCGTCATTCCCCGGCGCTCCAGGACGCTGCTCAGCGCGAAGATGTTCCGCACATCGTCGTCCACCACCAGTACTTTTTTCCCCACCAGCGCCTCATCGGAGCGATGCAGCCGGTCGAGCAGGTTTTGTTTCTCCGGCGGCAGATTCGGAATTACCCGGTGCAGGAACAGCGCAGTTTCGTCCAATAACCGTTCCGGCGACTCCACTCCCTTCACCACCACGCTGCGCGCCAGGCTGTGCAATTGCGCGTCCTCCTCCGGCGACAATTCCTTTCCGGTGAAAACTACGACCGGCAGATCGTTGAGCGAGGGCGTGTCACCCAACCGCTCCAGGACCTCGAAGCCAGACATGTCGGGAAGACGCAGGTCGAGCACCACGCAATCGAACTGCTGGTCGTTGACCAGCGCCAGCGCCTCCGCGCCGGTGGCGGCGGCGGTAACGTCGATATCATCGTAACCAAGCAGCTCCTGGATGCTGAACTGCTCGGCGGGATCGTCTTCGACAACCAGCAGCCGCTTACGCCGCGGACTGGCGTAGGCCTTGATGCGATCCAGGGCTGCGTCCAGTCCTTCGGGTGTTGTCGGTTTGGTTACAAAGGCAAACGCTCCCCTGGCCAGGCCGTGATGCCGGCCCTCATCCAGGGTCAACATCTGCACCGGAATGTGGCGCGTCGCCGGGTCCTGTTTCAGGTGGTTCAGCACCGTCCAACCCAGCATGTCGGGAAGGAAAACGTCGAGCGAGATGGCGGCTGGATGAAACTCGCGCGCCAGCGCCAGTCCCTCTGTTCCCTTCATCGCCACCAGGACCTTGAAGCCTTTGTCCCGCGCCATGTCGCAAATCAAGCGGGCGTAGTGCGGGTCATCTTCGATGATCAGCAACACGGCATCGCCGGCCTGGATCTGGTCGCGGTCGTCCGCGATATGTTCCGCCGGACGGTCCGTCACGCCGGCGCTTGCCAGCTGCAAAGGAGAAGCAGACGGGAAGGCATTTTTTTCCAGAACCGGCAGGCTGGCGGTGGACGGGCCGACGTACGTCTGCGGAAGGTAGAGGGTAAAGGAACTACCCTTGCCGGGATCACTGCGCAACTGGATCTCGCCGCCCAGCAGGTTCGCCAGCTCGCGACTGATTGCCAGACCCAGGCCCGTCCCGCCGTACTTGCGGCTGGTGCCGGCGTCAGCTTGTTGGAAGGCCTCAAAGATGATTCGTTGTTTTTCGTGTGGAATGCCGATACCCGTGTCAGCCACCTCGAAAGCCACGACGGAAGCGGCTCGCCGCAGGATGGGATGGTCCTCGCTCCATCCGTTCTCGGCGAACCGGACCGAGAGCCGTACGCCGCCCTGCTCGGTAAACTTAAATGCGTTAGACAGCAGGTTCTTCAACACCTGCTGCAGGCGTTTGGAGTCGGTGACCAGACTGCGAACGAGGTACGGGTCAGTGTGCACCTCGAAGCTGAGCCGCCGGCTTTCGGCTTCATGGCGGAAGGGTCTCCCGACCATATCGAGCAGGCTCGCGAAGAACACCTCCTCGGCATCCACCGAAACCGTCCCCGACTCGATCTTCGAGAGATCGAGAATATCGCTGATCAGGTTGAGCAAGTCGGTGCCGGCGCCGTGAATCGTGCGCGCGTATTCGACCTGCTTCGGCGTCAAGTTGTGATCGGGATTGTCACCCAGTTGCTGGCCCAGAACCAGGATGCTGTTCAGAGGCGTCCGCAGCTCATGCGACATGTTGGCCAGGAACTCAGACTTGTACTTGGAGGTGAGCGCCAGCTCTTTCGCCTTGTCTTCCAAGGCGCGACGGGCCTGCTCGATTTCCTGGTTCTTCCTCTCAACCTCGACGTTTTGCTCGGCCAATTGCTGGGCCTTCTGCGCCAACTGCTCGTTGGTCTGCTGCAACTCTTTTTGCTGAGTCTGCAGCTCCGTCGCCAGTTGCTGGGACTGCTTCAGCAATCCCTCGGTCTGCATGGTCGCCTCAATGCTGTTGAGCACAATTCCGATGCTGGCGGTCAGTTGCTCCAGAAACGCCAGCTGTGACGCGGTGAACGCGCTCAAGGAAGCCAGTTCGATAACGGCCTTGACCCGGTCCTCGAAAAGCACAGGCAGCACGATGACACTGCGCGGCACCGCCTCGAACAAGCCCGAGCGAATGGAGATGTTGTCGGCCGGCAAATCATTGATCAACATCCTTCGCTTCTCGGATGCGCACTGTCCCACCAGGCCTTCGCCCACCTGCAGTTGCCGGAGATGGCCATCTTCGCCGTCGCCCGCAAACGCCGACAGGAGCGTCATCACGGTCGATCCCTCACCCTCCATCTGGTAAATCACACCCTGCTGGGCATTCACCAGCGGCGCCAACTCCGACAGCAGCATCCGCCCGACGGTGGCCAGATCGCGCTGGCCCTGCAACATGCCAGTGAATCGCGCCAGGTTGGTCTTGAGCCAATCCTGCTCGGTATTGCGCTCCGTCGTCAGGCGGAGGTTGTTAATCATGGTGTTGATGTTGTCTTTCAGTTCGGCGACTTCGCCGCTGGCCTCCACTTGAATGGACCGCGTCAGGTCACCTTTGGTAACGGCCGTGGCAACCTCGGCGATAGCCCGCACCTGGTTGGTGAGGTTGTCGGCCAGCAGGTTGACGTTTCCGGTGAGGTCCTTCCAGGTGCCGGCCGCGCCGGGCACATTGGCTTGCCCGCCGAGTCGGCCTTCCACACCCACCTCGCGGGCGACGGTCGTGACCTGGTCGGCGAAGGTAGCCAGCGTGTCGGTCATGTTGTTGATCGTGTCCGCCAGGGCGGCGACTTCGCCCTTGGCATAGACCGTCAGTTTTTGAGTGAGCACGCCATTCGCGACCGCCGTTACAACCCTAACGATGCCCCTCACCTGTTCCGTAAGGTTCGCGGCCATCACATTCACGTTGTCGGTAAGGTCTTTCCACGTTCCCGCAACACCAGGCACCTGGGCCTGACCACCCAGTTTGCCTTCAGTGCCGACCTCGCGCGCCACGCGGGTCACTTCCGCTGCAAACGCATTGAGCTGGTCCACCATGGTGTTGATCGTGTTCTTCAGCTCCAGAATCTCGCCCTTCACATCCACCGTGATCTTGCGCGACAAGTCGCCGCGTGCCACGGCGGTAGTGACCTCAGCGATGTTGCGCACCTGCCCGGTAAGGTTGCGGGCCATGGCATTCACCGAGTCCGTAAGGTCCTTCCACGTGCCTGCGACGCCGGGGACGTTGGCCTGCCCGCCAAGCCGGCCTTCAGTACCCACCTCGCGAGCGACGCGCGTGACTTCCGCGGCAAAGGAGCGCAACTGCTCAACCATGGTGTTGAGCGTCTCCTTGAGCTGCAGAATTTCGCCGCGCACATCCACCGTGATCTTCTTGGAAAGATCGCCGGTCGCGATGGCGGTTGCGACTTCGGCGATATTGCGCACCTGGCCCGTCAGATTGTTGGCCATGAAGTTGACATTGTCGGTGAGGTCCTTCCAGGTGCCCGCCACCCCGGGCACCTCAGCTTGCCCTCCCAACTTGCCGTCGGTGCCAACTTCGCGCGCCACGCGGGTGACCTCGCCCGCGAAGGCGTTAAGCTGATCGACCATGGTGTTGATCGTGTTCTTCAGCTCAAGAATTTCACCCTTTACATCCACGGTGATCTTGCGCGACAAATCGCCGCGCGCGACGGCGGTAGTGACCTCGGCGATGTTACGCACCTGCCCGGTCAGGTTGCCGGCCATCGAGTTCACCGAGTCGGTGAGGTCTTTCCACGTGCCCGCCACACCCGGCACGTTGGCCTGTCCGCCGAGACGGCCTTCGGTACCCACTTCGCGCGCCACGCGAGTCACTTCGCCGGCGAACGCGTTGAGCTGGTCCACCATCGTGTTGATGGTTTCCTTCAGCAGCAGAATCTCTCCGCTCACGTTGACCGTGATTTTCTTTGACAGGTCGCCATTCGCGATGGCTGTCGACACTTCCGCAATGTTACGGACCTGGCCCGTCAAGTTACTGGCCATGGAGTTCACCGAATCGGTGAGGTCCTTCCACGTGCCGCCCACGCCCGGGACTTGCGCCTGGCCGCCCAGCTTGCCGTCGGTGCCCACCTCGCGCGCTACGCGCGTCACCTCCGAGGCAAACGACCGTAGCTGGTCCACCATGGTGTTCAGGGTGTCCTTGAGCTCAAGAATTTCGCCCTTCACATCCACCGTGATCTTGCGCGACAAATCGCCGCGGGCCACGGCAGTTGCCACTTCGGCGATATTGCGGACTTGCGCGGTCAGGTTGCCGGCCATGAAGTTGACATTGTCTGTCAAGTCCTTCCAGGTTCCGGCCACGCCCGGCACTTCGGCTTGACCGCCCAGCTTGCCTTCGGTTCCGACTTCGCGGGCCACGCGCGTAACCTCGCCGGCGAAGGCGTTGAGCTGGTCCACCATGGTGTTGATGGTGTTCTTCAGCTCGAGAATTTCGCCTTTCACGTCCACAGTGATTTTGCGCGACAGATCGCCGCGCGCCACCGCCGTCGTCACCTCGGCAATGTTGCGTACTTGCCCGGTCAGGTTTCCGGCCATCGAGTTCACGGAATCGGTCAGGTCCTTCCAGGTTCCCGCCACGCCCGGCACGTTAGCTTGACCACCCAGCCGCCCTTCGGTACCCACCTCGCGGGCGACGCGCGTCACCTCGCCGGCAAAGCGGTTGAGCTGATCGACCATGGTGTTCAGAGTTTCTTTTAGCTGCAGAATCTCGCCCCGGACGTCAACCGTAATTTTGCGGGACAAATCGCCGCTGGCGATGGCCGTCGCCACCTCGGCGATGTTGCGCACCTGGCCGGTCAAGTTACTTGCCATGAAATTCACGTTGTCGGTGAGGTCCTTCCAGGTTCCACCCACGCCGGGTACCTGTGCCTGGCCGCCCAGCTTACCTTCCGTGCCCACTTCGCGGGCCACGCGGGTCACCTCGCCCGCGAAGGCGTTGAGCTGGTCCACCATGGTGTTAATGGTGTCCTTGAGCTCGAGAATTTCGCCCTTCACGTCCACCGTAATCTTGCGCGACAAGTCACCGCGAGCGACCGCCGTGGTCACCTCGGCAATATTGCGCACCTGCGCCGTGAGATTGCCCGCCATTGCGTTGACCGAGTCCGTGAGGTCCTTCCACGTACCGGCCACGCCCGGTACCACCGCCTGCCCGCCGAGCTTACCGTCGGTGCCCACTTCGCGGGCCACGCGCGTCACCTCAGACGCAAAGGACCGCAACTGGTCCACCATGGTGTTGATGGCCTCTTTGAGCTGGAGAATTTCGCCGCGCACGTCAACCGTAATTTTTCGCGAAAGATCGCCGCTCGCCACCGCGTTGGTAACTTCCGCGATGTTGCGCACCTGTCCCGTCAAGTTGCTGGCCATGGAATTAACGGAGTCGGTGAGGTCTTTCCAGGTGCCGGCCGCGCCCGGCACTTGCGCCTGGCCGCCCAGCTTGCCGTCGGTACCCACCTCGCGGGCCACGCGCGTCACCTCAGCCGTGAACACGCTGAGCTGCTGAATCATGGTGTTGACGATGTTCGCCGAACGCAGGAACTCTCCTTCCAGCGGGCGTCCGTCTACATCCAGCCGGACCGTCTGGGCCAGATTGCCCTGGGCCACCGCCCCGATGGCCCGAGTCACTTCCGTAGTGGGCCGGAGCAGGTCTTCTACCAGGGTATTGACCGAAGTCTCCATCTCGCCCCACGCCCCTCGCGACTCTTGGAACTTGGTCCGCTCCCGCGTCCTGCCTTCCTTGCCGATCACTTGCCCCACCCGCCTCAACTCCCGGTTCATTTGCTCACTGGTCGCCACGATGTTGTTGAAAGTGTCGGCAACCTTTCCCGCCAATCCCGTCCAGGAACCCGGCAGGCGGACCGAGAAGTCGCCGTCACGCATAACTTGCAGGGCTCCCAGGATCACGCTCAGGTCGGGCGCCGGCTGTGCAACCGCGCCGGGCCCCCAGTTACTGGCGCTCACGGCGGCGTCACCACCTGCCGTCGCGATCGCGGGCTTGCGTTCCGCATTTTTCATGCTTTTCTCCAGCTAAGCGATTTCAACCGTGACAAAACCTGCGATTTCACTTTTCCGATTCGTTAGTGCCCAAGTCAGGTACGGCCCTATGGACAAAAGTCCACGACCACGGCGGTTCGGCGAGCTACCAGAAAGCCATCTATTTCATAAATCATTCTGTATCAGGGCCGTCTTCAGACCCGCCACGCCGCCGGTCAAGAATTGCTGGGCTGTGTCGCAACCTTCCCAAAGCGAGAGTTTTTTATCATGAATACAGATGCGCAACCATACGGTATTTACTGTATGGACGATTCGAAAAAATCTGCTATTTTCAATTCCGCAGTGACTGGATCGGCCATCTCCTGATTCCGGTTGACGATGCCGAATGCGGCTTATCTCTGGAACCCACGTCGGGGCTGCTGGGACAATTCGCAGGGATGGGCGTGCGGCCCTTGTCTCCCCGAGAGCCGTTTGTCGGATCGGCGTAGAATCTGGTTATTGGTTTGCTCCGCTGTCGTCGCTGCAAACCCGCTGTAGGGAGTTGTTGTATGTCAATCAGTACCGCTTTGCAAACGACCTCAACTTTCACCAGCTGGAAGGAAATTGCCACCTACTTGGGAAAGGGCGTTCGCACCGCGCAACGCTGGGAGCGCGAGCTTGGCTTGCCTGTTCTTCGTCCTAACGGAAAGCCGTCGGGAGTTGTGTCGGCGTCGCCCGCTGAGCTGGACAGTTGGCGGACAAGGCACTGGTCACATGGTGAGAACCGGTCACGTGGTAAGAAAGGCAATGGCGGTCTCTCACTGGTTTCCCACGAGAGTGTTAACGTGGCGTGGGAAAACATTCGCGCTTCACGCGAATTACGGAACCGAAGCCAACAGCTGGTGCAGCAACTGGCCCGATCCACCCAGAGCTTGACGCAAGAATGCCAGAGGCTTACCCTGCGCTTGAAAGACGTTGCTTAGACGTTGCTTAAAGGTTGCTTAGACGTTGCTTAAAGGCTGAATGGTCGGCAAGAGTCTCGCGGGCGGAGCCGGCGGCGCCCATTTATCTTTGCCTTCAGGAAGCGAGCGTGTGGACAGCAAAGAGCCACAACCTAAGGTGAAACCGGACGACGACTCGGGATCGCTGGCGAGCAGTACGTTTCCTATTGTTGGCATTGGAGCATCGGCTGGCGGACTGGAAGCCTGCTCTGATCTACTGAAAGTTCTCCCCGCAACCCTGGGCATGGCATATGTAGTGGTGCCGCACCTCGACCCCTCGCGCGAGAGCGCCTTCCGCGACATCCTTGCCCGCGCGACGTCCATGCCGGTGCTGGACGTGACCGAGGGAACCACGGTTGAGCCCAACCACGTGTATGTGATTCCACCCAATTGCGAAATGACGATTGCCGAAGGTGTGTTGCACCTTGCACACCGCGAAAAGCCGCGGCCCGTAAATACCACCATCGACGTTTTCCTGCGGTCGCTCGCCTCCGATCAGGGCAGCAACGCCATCGGCATCATCCTGTCCGGCACCGCATCGGACGGTACCTCCGGTCTGTCGGCCATCAAAAGCGAGGGCGGCATTACCTTCGCGCAGGACAGTTCGGCCAAGTACGATGGCATGCCCGGCAGCGCCATCGCCGCAGGCTGCGTGGACCTGGTGCAGCCGCCGGAAGGCATGGCGACAGAGCTGACTCGGATTGCCCGCCACCCCGATGTGCGCGGCGTCGGCATTGAGTTGGGAGAGGTTGGCGAAAGCAAAGAGAAACAGATGATGCAAATCTTCAGCATGCTTCGCCGCACTACGCGCGTGGACTTCTCCGAATACAAGCCGCAGGCCGTCGCCCGCCGCGTGGCGCGCCGCATGGCGCTGCACAAGATCGAAAAGCTTGGCCGGTACGTTGCCCTGCTGCGCCAGGAGCCGAACGAAGTTGCTGCTCTCTACGATGACCTCCTGATTAACGTCACCAGCTTCTTCCGCGATCCGGATGCTTTCGAAGTCCTCAAACGTGTGGTGTATCCGATGTTGCTCAAGCAGCACGACGATGGCTCCCCGCCGATTCGTATCTGGGTGCCGGGCTGCTCCAGCGGGGAAGAGACCTACTCCCACGCTATCTCCCTGCTGGAGTTTCTGGGCGAAGAGCATGCCCATCTTTCCATCCAGATCTTCGGCACCGACTTGAGCGAGAACGCCATCCAACGCGCGCGCGCGGGGGTTTACCGCGAGACAATTGAAGCCGACATCTCCCCCGTACGGCTGCGCCGCTTTTTCCAGAAAGTTGACAACGGTTATCAGATCAGCAAAACCATTCGCGACCTCTGCGTTTTCTCCATCCAGAACGTCTTCCGCGATCCACCGTTCTCCCGCATCGACCTTTTGAGTTGCCGCAATGTCATGATCTACCTCGGCCAGTCGCTGCAGAAGCGGGTAGCGCCCATCTTCCACTACGCCTTAAATCCAGGCGGGTTCCTGATGATTGGTAATACCGAAGGACTGCTTGGATCAGGAGCTGAGTTATTCGACATGGCAGACAAGAAACACAGAATCTATCGCAAGAAAGCCGTACTAACACCGGTACCATCCGCCTTCTCCGTACAACTCGCCGAGGCTGACGCTGAAGGTGAAAGCATGCGGCCAGTAAGCAGAACATCTGCGCCGGTACGCATTCCTATCGATCTCCATCGCGAAGCTGACCGCCTGCTGTTGGCCCGATACGCCCCTCCATCGGTGGTAGTCAATGAACAGTTGGAGATCGTCCAGACCAGGGGACACACAGGACCATACCTGGAGCTGCCGACCGGCAAGGCAAGCCTCGACTTGTTGAAGATGGCACGGCCTGGATTACAGCATGAGCTGCAGAGCGCGATTGAAGAAGCCCGGAATTTGGGTGTAGTCGTTGTCCGGGCCGGCGTGCCGGTTGACAGCATCGAAGGCGTAAGCCTAACAACGTTACGGGTTACGCCATTTAATACTCCCCTCGAAGACAAGAGCGGCTTCCTGGTTTGTTTCGAGCCGGGCCCGGGAGTTGCACCTATACCTGCCGCTGATGTTGTCCCTACTCCCCTCAGTGATGACGAGAGAACGCTGAAAGACAAGCAGATCATGCAGCTTAAGCAGGAGCTTGCCGCCACCAAGGAATACCTCCAGTCGTTCACCGAAGCCCTGGAGTCAACCAACGAAGAATTACAGTCAGCGAATGAAGAGATCCAGTCCGGCAATGAAGAGCTGCAGAGTACCAATGAGGAGCTGCAGACTTCGAAGGAAGAGTTGGAGTCGGCGAACGAGGAACTACAGACCGTCAATGACGAAATGCAGCGCCGTAACGAACTGCTGTCGCTGTTAAACAACGATCTCAATAATCTGCTGAACAGCGTTAGCCTTCCCCTGGTAATGGTAGGACCTGAGCTCAACGTCCGTCGTTTCACGCCACAAGCCACCAAGGCACTTGGACTTACCCCCGGTGATATAGGCAGGCCTTTGTCACGGCTCAGGCTGAAGGTTAACGTCACTGACCTCGAGCAGATGATGCTTGATGTCATGGCTGAAGTCCGTCCTAAACAGAGCCGCATCCGGGTTTCGGCGGGGCAATGGTACGACCTGCGGCTGACGCCATACCGCACCGCTGACAACCGGATCGATGGCGTTGTTCTAAGCATTCCTTCGCTTGACTATCTGCAGGATATTGATCAGGGCCCCGTCGCTGCGAAACCTAAGCCCTCGCGCGCGAAGAAGAGCCAAGCCAAGAAGAAAGCCACTAAGAGGAGGTGAAGAGAATAACAGTCTAAGTGATGAGAAAGATAATAGCACTTGCGGTGAACTAAGACGAGCCAACAGTAAAACCTATAATAAGAAGGTAGCAAGGATAGTGACGTTATTGCTGTCTTTATTATAGGTAAGAGATTATGGATCGAGGTATCACACTTATTGATATGGATAGGCTATTAACATAAGGTATTTCAAAGAGTTACACCGCAATAGACTCCAGAAAAATTTGTTTCTCGCCCACGATCGTGCTTTCGCACAAACCACGAAATAGCTATCCGGCCATCGCGTAGAATGCCCCGTGCGAGGCCGCAAATGGCCCTAGAATCGATTTGAATGGGGTCGGAGCTACTCAGGGTCATTCAGAGCGTTGAAGGCGCCTAAAACGCAAATGTGAGCGAATTTCCCAAATTGGGACCAGCGATTGTCACGAGGGTGCATGGCTTTGCTTCCCAAAGTGGGAAAATTCGGAAAGGTCCCCCAATAAACTCCTCTTACCTGCAACCTATTTCAAAGCGGGACTATGGTGCGCTGAAGCTTTAGAGCTAACTAGTTCTATTCTTAGACAAAAGGAAGCCAGGGCCGTGACATTGCCGATGGCTCACGGCCCCGCTCCCACCTGGGCGCTAAGCAGCTTTCGCCATCACGAGTGTCACCGCTTGAGAGATTTCCTGTTCGGCTTGCAGCCAGTCATCCAGGGCATGACCATCGGACATGCCACGTTGTTGATATAGTTCATAGGCCCGAGCCTGGATTTGCGATTCCAGTGACGGGTCTTGCGGGATCGCCTGGGGTGGAGCAAGTGGCGTAGTCTCGCTCGAAACATTGGCGATTGGTGTTGTGCTTGCTGCAGGCATTGCTTGTCTCCTTGATGAATTTTCTTCCGCTTGAAACATGGTTCGCCTCAGGACGCCAATCGTTCACTCGTGCCGCTATGGAAAACAGATTCGACATGAACGAGAAGCTCTGCCGGATGTTCCGCCCGGCAGAGCAAGTGAAAAGTAAAGTCGCCTGCCATCAGCGTAGTGGCGGCGTCGGCTGCGATCTCCCAGAAGCTGAGCAGTACAACTTTGCACTCGGGGTGGCAGCGCTTGATCTCGACTGCCTCGGCAAGGTCGCCGATCGCCGGCAGGGTTACTTTGGTAACTAACAGTTCGGGGCGAAAGGTCTTGGCCAGCTCGACCGCTTCCTGGTCATCGTGCACCACTTTCACCATCGAGCCAGCACGTCGCAACTCGAAGTGCAGTGTCTCGAGGATGGGATCGTGGTGGTCAACCAACAAGACCCGTCACGCAAAGCAATTTTCGTGAGTGGCGTTGCGAAGCATGAGTTCCTCCCCACAAGGAGATACGAGCCCTCAGATGGGCACTCATTTTGGTTGGGCGCACCGTCGTCTCTTGGGGCGCCCACGGCGCAATTTCGTGGTCTTTCGGGATACCGCAGGACAGTGGCGTCTTCACCAGCTCGGCCAGCCGCCCTGCCTGAGGATCTGCTTACGTGCGCCATTCCCAGCTAGGGACTGGCGGCAGTCTTCTTCTCTAAGCGCTCAACGGTCCCGGCAACGTAGCAGTGCTCGTGGACTACGTGTCCGTGGTCGTCAGTCTTGCATTCTTCCAGCGGAATAGGTTTACGGCACATCCAGCAGACCACACTAGTCATCTTGTCCTGCATGGCCCCACTCTCCATGAAGGAAGTTTAAGCTACCCGGCGAGGCATGTGGCGCGTCATTTTGCGCCAACCAATCTGTGGGTAGAGGCTTGCGAAAATCTGTTGCCGCCGATGCGTCGTGTCGCAAACCTGCGCTGCTTTCAGGCCGCACGAGACTTCCCGTTGGTTGCAATCTTCAGTTCGGCAATTGCGCTCACAATCGAGCGCTTGAGTTCAAGCAGGGCGGGATCATTAGGCAGAAGGTCTTGGGTCTCCTGCAGACGTTCAAGGGTCTGTCGCAGCAGGTGGATCAAATCGGGCGTGTGGCGCTCGCGCACGGTCATCTCCGGTCAAGTGTCTGATGCCGAATCGCTAGCGCGGGTGGCCTGCGGTTACGATAGTAACTTTTCCCGCGCCCAATGGAATGTGAAATTGGTTGGCGCCCCATTACCAAGGGCATGCTACTCTGTCGGGAATCCGGCCCCTTTACCGTTAGGATATCCATCCTCAATCGTCTCCCTGCGCATCCTATTGAGCATCGCCGAACGAGGAGGCTTAGCAAGCTCAGGTCCCGGGGCGGTATGGCGAGGTGTTTATGGCGAGGAAGCCGGTGATCCTGTGCGTTGATGACCGAGTCGCGAATCTTCGCATCCGGACGATGATGTTGGAGCAGTTTGGCTGTGAGACCATTTCCGCGCACGACCACCAGTCGACGCTGCGTGTCGTCACAGAAAGACCGGTCGACTTGATCGTGGTCGATTACCACCTGGCGAATGGCGAGACGGGAGACGCGATCGCCCGTGACGTCCGGGTGCTGCATCCGGAGATACCGCTCATTATGTTGACCGGCGACAACCACGTTCCGGATAAGGTTCCCACGCTGGTTGACGCAGTGCTGGTCAAAGGGGTCACAAATCCGGGAGCGTTGCTGGACCTGATCGAGAAGCTCGTGCCGGATGCCACGCTGCGGCCGCGCCGGCCGGTGCTCGTTTCCAAGCCTGCGAACCATTCCTAAGAGCCAGCTGGCTTCGGGGACCGAAAGCCATTTTTTCGCAGCTTGCTCCAAATACTGGCAGCCAGGGCCTTCCTTTGATGGTTGTGGTTAGACTTGCGTCTGTTTTCCTCTTCTTTCAGCAGTTCGGCGTAGCAGCTCTTGTGGACCGGGTATCCTAAGGCGTCGATTAGGCGCTCTTGTGGTAGCGCGATCTTGTCGCATATCCAGCAGGCGGAGGCAACCGTTTTGTCCGGCATGAGGGGCGGCTTTGCGTTGCCCTCTAGCGCACGGAGACGCATGTTTCTCTCGCTCACCCACCCTTACGCCGGAGAACAACGCTTTAGCAGTAGTACAACATGTATTCGCTCATTCTCAGGCACGCCAAATTGCGCCATGAGGGTGGGAATTTCATTCGAAAACCTGCATACGTCCGAACCGAAAGCACCAGGGCCAGAGCAGCCTGGGTTTCTCCGGTGCTCTACGACGCCATCTCACTCCCGAGCTGCACGCGTCCTCGCTGGCTTTCTGTGTGATTCATCCGAAGGTTCGAGCGCAGTTTCATGCGTGCTTTATGGAGCTGCGACTTGGAATTACCAATCGAGCAGCCCAACATTTTGGCGATCTCGTGGTGCTCGAGACCTTCCACATCATGCAAGAGGAAGATGCAGCGGTATCCCGGGGGCAAAGCGGCGACGGAGAGCTCCAGGGCGATGCGATCAAACGAGAAATCCAGAACGCCGTCGCGTGCGCCGATTTCTCGCTTTGCGCCATCGTCAGGCTGCGACTCCAGGGGTTCGGAAACGATGGCCGGCACGCGCAGGCGCATCAGCACAACATTCACGGCTACCCGATGAAGCCAGGTGGAAAAAGCTGATTCGCCGCGGAAGGTGCCAATCTTGCGAAACAACTGCAAGAAGACCTCCTGGGTAAGATCTTCCGCTTCCGCAGTGTTCCTCGTCATGCGCAAGCAAAGCGTGTAGACATAGCGTTTATACAGTTTGTAGAGAGCCTCAAAGCAACTGGCATCGCCTAACTTGGCCCCTGAGACTGCGTCTTGTTCAGAGATGCAATTCGCTGGGGTTTCCTTTTCTGGTAACAAAGGTGACCTCCGAAATGGTGGCTGAATCCCAAATTCATCCAGCAGAGTGGGTAAGACTGGCTGATTCATTTTCTGCATTTCCTTCTCCGGCTGAACGCCGGCCGCACTTGTGTGCGTTGGTGTAACCATAGGCCAACGGGCGGCGCCGGAAAATCCAGTGGAAACCTTAGAGGCGCAGGATAAGTTACCTAGGGGAAAACCATGATTCCAAGGGGGGAAGACCTTAATGAAAAAGTTGTTTCGCCAGTCCGGAGTCGAACGAAGGGCTTACGAAGTGATGGCCCGTCCGCAGGCACTGCAGGGCTTTGATCAACAATTTCTCATCATCCGATTTCAAGAGGTAGCCGGAGGCGCCAGCAGCCACGGCCGCCCGTAACATTTCCGCCGAATCGTGCATGGTCAAAACCAGCACCTTGATTTCGGGAATGGATTCGTGGAGCTGCCGCGCCACTTCCAGACCGTTCGGTGCGGGCATCGAAATGTCGAGGATGAGGATATCGGGACGAAGATCCCTGGCTAGTTCGAGGGTTTGGTTGCCGTCGCTGGCTTCCCCACATATCTCGTACTGCTCTGTGGATTCCAGTATATTGCGCAGACCCCGCCGTACGAAAGAATGGTCGTCTGACAACATAATCCGGGCAGGGGTCCCTAAGCTCACGGTCTTATTTGAACGCAATTCGGGTGGAGGGTAAATACGGTGAATCATGTATTTTTGAGCTTGGATTAACAAGAATTGTTCACGGCTCAACCACCTTGTTGCGTATGGCGTAGCGCACCAGTTCGGCGATCGAGTGAACATTGAGCTTTCGCATAATGTTGGTGCGGTGGGTGTCGGAGGTCTTGGTGGCGATACCCAGCACGGAAGCGACCTCTTTAGCGCTTTTGCCCTCGGCCAGGAGTTGAAGGATTTCGCGCTCCCGCGTGGTGAGCCGGTGGTGCAGCGATTTCGCCGGGTCGGTTTCCCGGCTTCCTCGATTGGCAAGAAAAATCTCGGTGACCCTGGCGGTGAAAAATGGTTTATGACGGCTTAAGGCTTCCACCGCCTGCACGAGGTCCCGGTCGGAATCCGACTTGAGGACATAGCCCCGCGCCCCAGCGTCCAGCACGGCGCCGGCGACCTCGTCGGAATCGTGGTGAGTGATGACCAGGACCTCGGTCCTGGGACACAACTTTCGGACCTGGCGGGTGGCATCGAGACCGTTCAAGTCGGGCATGCTGACATCGATGACCAGAACATCGGGAGCTAACTGGGATGTCTTCTCTACGGCCTCCCGGCCGGAGCGCGCCTCGCCACAAACCACCCAACCGGGATGCTCTTCGATGAGCACACGCAAGCCTTTGCGAACGATGTCATGATCATCGGCGATCAGGATTTTCAACGGACTCATGCCGCCTCAGTCAAGGGAATTATGACATGAATTGTCGTTCCCGCCTGGTTGGAGGTTATTTCCAATTGTCCGCCCAATTGCCGCAGGCGTTCGTGCATCCCCAGGATCCCCACCCCGATAGCCGGGGCTCCCGCGCGGAACGAGAGCTTTTGTGGCGGTATGCCGCATCCGTGATCGATCACCTGGAGGTCCACGCGGTTCTCACGCTCTTCCAGCCGCACCAGGGCAACAGGGCTGTGGGCGTGACGGTGTACGTTCGTCAAGCTTTCTTGTACCACACGGAAGATGGTGGTTTCCAACTCGACAGGCAGGCGGCGCAGATCGCCGGGCAAGTCCAATTTGACTTCGATGCCACTGCGCTCCGCGAAGCCCGAGGTAAACCATCGGATGGCAGGCAGCAAACCCACCTCGTCGAGCATGGGGGGATGCAGCAGGTGAGACAGAGTACGCACCTCCCGCAAAGCGCCATCGACGAGCTCCTTGCTTTCCGTCATCGCGTTGCGACCTCGCGTATCCAGTCCAGAAGTGTCCCTCGCCAGGTAAGCCAGATTCATCTTCACGGCGGACAGAGTCTGGCCGAGGGAGTCGTGCAGATCGCGGGCGAGCCGCCGTCTTTCATCGTCGCGCAACTGCAGCAGACGGCCGCTGAGCCAGCGGACTGTGCTCTCGGCCCGTTTCAGGGCGGTGATGTCCTGCACGACGGCGCCGATCTGGGTCACGGTTTCGCCCTCCCGGGAAATCGGGAAGAACGACTTCAGCCACCAACCGGTGACCCCCGGAGTGGCTGGTGCGTGCCCCTTGATTTCATAATTGAGCACCGGCATGCCTGTCTCGAAGACGCGGCGAATGAGCGGCTCGATCTCCGCCGCCAGATGCTGCACGACATCCCGCACATACAGGCCTGTGTTCACTCCGGGCTGCAGCCCGTTTAGCAGCGAGAAGGGGCCATTGATCCGCCGAAAGCGCAGGTCGCGGTCAATGATGGCAAGGCCGACCGAGGCGTTCGAGAAGAAAGCATTGAGCTGGGCCTCATGCTGCATGATCTGTTCCTGATGTTCCCGCCGCTCGGTAATGTCGCGCGTGATGAGGGCATAACCGTGCGGCTGTCCGGCCTCGTTTCTCAAAAGTGTGAGATGTGCGGTCGACCAGAAGACCGTGCCGTCCTTACGCAATTGCTGACACTCGTCCTGAACGTGACCGACGTCAAGTGCGGTTCGCAAGTGTGCCTCGGGAGTGGCCTGGTCACAAGTCTGGAACAGATGAGACAGGGGCCGGCCGAGAATCTCTGAGGCCTGATAGCCGAAGAGCCGCTCGGCGCCCTGGTTCCAGGTGGTGATATGGCCATCGAGGTCGAGGCGAACGATCGCGAAATCCTGTACACCACTCACCAGCAAGCGGAAGCGTTCTTCATTTTCCTTGGCGAGCCCTTCTGCTTCGGTCCGCCGTTTTACCTCCCAGCTCATGATTACGAAGAGGAACACCAGCATGATCGAAGCTATCAAGAATGCCAGCAGCAAGACCGTCGTGGAGCGGCGTTGAGTGCGCGCCGATAGTCTCGATCGCTCTCGCAGCAAATGGTCCTCTTCGTCTTCCATGGCTTTCAGTTGCGCGCGAATCTGTGTGTCAAGGACAGCGCTCTCCCGCCTCAAATCGGCTTGCTGACCGCTGAGAGAAGGGGCATCCCCTTGCGGCGCGACGGCTTGCCATGACAGCTCCAGGTACCTGCGGATCAGAGGTGAAAGCTGAGCCAGTTGTTGCTGCTGCCGCGGGTTGTCCGCGGTCAGCACTTGCAGCTGTTGCAGGGCCTCAGGCACGTCCTGCACTGGTGCCCGGTATTCTCTCAGCTGGGCCTCGTCACCCATCAGAAGATAATTGCGTCCCGCGCTCTCCGCCGCACCTAGCTCACTCGATACCGTCTTCAACAGCGAGAGGACCTTGTAGGTGTGAATCACAAGTTCTTCGTCGTTCGCGAAACGGTTCGACATGAGATACGAACCAATTCCGATAGCGACCAACACGGGGAAGAAACCCGCGAAAACGATCTTGTAAAACTTGGGAAAGAAAATCCACATGCCTATCTAACCTGAGCCCGCAGGGTCCCAGGCCGTCGGCGGACTCCGAGACACGATTGTTGGATGCGCAGAATCGCAGAATCGATGAAGCGTAACTGAGATTGGACGGCTAGTGGAAAGAGGAGGTGGGGTGGGGCCGGAACCTGTCCCTTAGTTCCCTGCGATGTTCGTTATTTCTTGAGAGGATGGAGCGTCAGCGATGGCTTTACAAAAACCTGATCTGGATGCTCCTCGTCCAGCACCTCGTTAAGCTTTTCAGCCAGTTCCATCAGTCTTGCAGGATCTTGTTCCTGCGAGATCAGCTCAGCGTAGGTTCGCCATTTTTCCAGCTTGCTCACGGTCCCCCTCCAAGTGCCGAACGTTAACTGCTGGTAATGCAGTGCGATATTGCCTGTGGGCCGCCGCTTCAGGCCGATATTTTTATCGCATAAATCGCGCGCAGCAGAAAATCTAGGAATCTCTGAAAATTATGTAGGGGAATCCCTGAGGAAAAATACCGGTCCCGCGTCATTCCGACGCGGAACCGGTCGCTTCGCTCGTCAGGGGGTTTAGTTGTGCCGAATTCGAAGAAGCTTCGTCGCGCTGGCGGCCGGCCCGGGCCGACTGCGGCAGCCGCTAGGCCGCGCGCCGTTCGCGTTGGCGTGTCCGGGCGGCTTTCTGCGCGGCTCGCTTCAGCCCTGCCTCGCCTTTGGTTCGCACCGCTTTTTCGGCAGCCTGGTGACGCGCCTCGGGGCCGCGGGCCCGCGCCGAGCTGCGCGCTTGCCGGGCAAGATTTGTTTTCGACGCTGCCGAGTGGCCTTCCCGCTTCAACGCTTTCGAGGTGGCTCGCGATCGGGTGGGCGATGGCTTGTGGCTCCCCTGTTTCCCTTTGCTGAGATCGCGCTCCGCCTGCCGACGTACCTGCGACGAAGCGCTACCCGCTTTGGGAGCCGGCAGCTTCACGCCAGCGCGGCGCGCTTTGGAGAGCCCAATGGCAATCGCCTGTTTGGTGGAACGCGCTCCATGCTTGCCCTCCCTGATATGGTCCATCTCTTCGCGAACGAACTCGCCAGCCTGCGTGCTCGGCGACTTCCCTTCCCGCTCATCCTCTCTGGCTCGCTCAATCGTCTTCTTGTCCGGCATCACTCCTCCTTTACTCAAACCAAATCGATGCAATTCTGTGGAGCAGGGATGGCACGAGGAGGTCGCAGACTTCGTTACGGTGGACTGTTCCCACTGCTGATTTGCATTGCTAGTTGCGATCACAGTGTTTACACCTTCTGCCACCGGAAGCACATCCAACTTAGTGCGATCCGATCTGGAGCTGCAGTTATGAAGAAAATCTCCAGAAGCGAACCGGCGTTATCGCGACCGTCGCGTAACGGCCTGGTTCCCGCTGCCATGCTTGCGCCCGCCGCCAATACCATCGACCAACTGCGTGAAGCCGCGCTCGGCTGCCAAGCCTGCGATCTTTGGAAGGCGGCGACGCAGACCGTCTTCGGGGAAGGACCTCCGAAGGCGAGGATCATGTTAGTGGGTGAGCAGCCTGGAGACCAGGAGGACCGAGCCGGCCATCCGTTTGTAGGGCCGGCGGGGAAGCTGCTGGATGAGGCCCTGACGGAGGCCGGCATCGAACGGGCGGAGGTGTACGTTACGAATGTGGTCAAACACTTCAAGTGGTCGGGGGAACGAGGCAAGCGGCGCATTCACAAGAAGCCTCGCTTGGCGGAGATTCGCGCTTGCCGGCCCTGGCTCGATGCCGAGCTGCGGGTGGTACAACCGGAGGTTCTGGTGTGTCTGGGCGCGAGCGCGGCGCAGTCGCTGCTGGGAAAAGACTTCAGCGTGAGCCGTCAACACGGGCGATTGGTGAAATCGCCCCTGGCTCCTTACGTCACCGCGACCGTGCATCCTTCCTCGATATTGCGGGCGCCTGATGACGAGTCACGTCACCGGGAAATGCGTGCCTTGGTTAGCGACCTAAAGAAAATCGCACGACTGAGGCGCAAGAGCGAAGCCGCGTAACGTTGTCTCGGGTGAGGCTGCTGTTGAAGAGTTCGTCTCGCCACTTCAGCGAGTTCAACCCGAGCATAAGCCCCGCCCTATAAACCGCCGGTCGGCTAGATGCATCGTATAGGCGGTCCGGGACTTGCCATGTCTCTGCCCCTGAGCAAATGCTACAAACCGATGGAGGCGCTGCCAGCCAGCGAGTTGCCGGCCGGCGCTGACTGGCAATATGAGCCGAAGTGGGATGGCTTTCGCTGCCTTGCCTTTCGCGACGGAAGGCGGATCGAGTTGGTGTCGAAGTCGGGCAAGCCATTGACCCGATATTTTCCTGAGCTGGTCACGGCACTCTCGGCCTTGGCCGCCGAGCAGTTTGTGCTCGACGGCGAGATCGTGATTGCGGTGGAGGGAACGCTTTCCTTCGACGATCTGTTGATGCGGATTCATCCTGCCGCCAGCCGCATCAGGAAACTCAGCGAGGCGACGCCCGCCACCTTCATCATTTTCGACTTACTGGTAGATGCCACCGGCAGACTGCTAACAGATTTGCCGCTGGCAAAGCGCCGCAAGGAACTGGAGCGCTTCGCTAAACGCCACCTGAAGACGAGTGCTTCGATTCGGCTTTCGCCGGTGACCGACGACCTGGCCGTCGCGCGTAAGTGGTTTCATATGGGAGTCGCACTGGATGGAGTGATTGCCAAACGCCGCGACCTCCCTTATCAAAGCGGCAAGAGGACCGGCATGCAAAAAGTCAAGCGGCAAAGAACCGCTGACTGCGTTGTCGGTGGCTTCCGCTATCTCAGCAAGAAAGCGGAGGTCGGCTCACTGCTGCTCGGTCTGTATGACAAGGCCGGCAAGCTCGATCACGTAGGATTTACCTCCTCGATCCACGACAAGAACCGCCGTGCGCTGACCGAAAGGTTGCGGAAAATGATCAAGCCGCCGGGCTTTACGGGCAACGCTCCGGGCGGGCCGAGTCGCTGGAGCAGCGAACGATCGGCGGAATGGCAGCCGCTCTCTCCCAATCTGGTGGTTGAGGTGCAATTCGACCACTTCACGGGCGGCCGCTTTCGCCATGGAACCAAGTTTCTGCGGTGGCGTCCCGACAAAGCTCCTCGCGAGTGCACATTTGAGCAGGTGAAACGCGAGAACCGCTCGGCGCTGAATCTGTTGTGATTGTCATTGTCGCGGCCGCCATGAGCCAACCCCCGCGTGTGATTGCCATTCCAACAGGAGGGAGGTTAGCCTACAAATGACAGATCAGCAGGACGTGGTTAAGGATGTAATTGAGGTGCTGCACGACGGAGAGAAGGGGTTCGCCGAGGTTGGCGAGCACATCAAGGACCCGCAAGTAAAAGCGTACTTCCTGAAAGAGTCGCAGACCCGTGGTGAATTCGCGGGGGAGCTGGAGATGGCGGTAGGTCTGGGAAAGGATGTCGGAGGAACCGCCTCGGGAACTGTGCGTCGCTATTGGGGCGACCTGAAAGGTAGCATGGGAGGCGGCGATCACACACTGCTTGAGACGGCTGAGCAGAGCGAAGATGCCGCCAAGAAGACGTATGCGGATGCCTTGAAAAAGACCGACATCTCAGCCTCGATACGCCAGATTCTGGAGCGGCAACAAAACCACATCATAAGCTCACACAACCAGGTGAAGGCGTTTCGCGATCGCAAAGCGGCGTAAGCGCAAACGCTAATGCTAATGCACAAAACCGCGTCTGGCGACGCGGTTTTTCATTTCTGGCCAGCGCAGGCGGCCGGCGTTCTTTCCAATGAGCGCTGTGCCCCATGAGCGCAGGACTGTGCCGCCGCGAGCCACTCCCCGAACTTCGCTTCAAAGACGGCCCAGCAGCAACAAGACAACCACAACCACGAGTATCAGGCCCAGACCGCCGCTGGGATAGTATCCCCAGCCGCTACTGTAGGCCACGACGGCAATGCTCCAATGAGCAGTAAAACCAATACGATGATCAGAATTGTTCCCAGCATGTCTTATTCTTTCCTCCTCAGTGTGTTAACTGGACTTCTTCTTCGGAACTCTTGCCCCCTTCTTGCGGGCTTCGGACAGACCGATGGCAATGGCCTGCTTGCGGCTTTTTACTTTTCCGCCCTTGCCACCTTTCCCAGAGCGCAGCGTGCCTTCCTTCTCGCGATGCATAGCACTCTTGACGCTCTTTCCGGCACTTTTGCCATACTTTGCCATTACCTCCTCCTTTCGCACCTCTACAGACTTATTGCGGTCTAATTGCTGACCCGGCCGCTTAAGCGTTTACCAGAGGCGGGTTTTTTTTGGTGCAGGCTTGGCGATTTCCTGCTTATGAGTGCCAATGTTGGGTGAGATGCACGAGCTCGTTCGAGGGAGGTCTGGTCGGCCGGGAGTTGAAGTGGAGATGGTTCGATTCTTGCAGTAAACTTCAAGCGACTAGGGTGATCTCTGTACGATCCATACTTCACAGGACAGTGTCCTGATCCCCCGGCATCTCCAAACGCGCTTTCCTGCAACTAATACGATGTTGCTTAAACTGGGCCGCAAGGATCTGCGTTATCCGGCAAGCAACGAATCTTCACAAAATTACCGAGTTATAGGCTCGCGGGGAGAAACAAGGATGACCAAAGATTCATTGAAGGAGCTCTATGTTGATGAGCTGAAGGACCTGTTCAGTGCCGAAAAGCAATTAACCAAGGCCCTGCCTAAGATGGCCAAAGCCGCTACTTCCGCGGATCTCCGGATGGGCTTTGAGGAACATCTGGAACAGACCAAGGGACATGTCGAACGCCTGGAGGAGATCTTCGGAAAGCTGGAAGAACGGCCCGGCGGCAAGAAATGCGTCGGGATGGAAGGCCTGATCAAGGAAGGCGCGGAAATCATGGGCGAGGACTTTAGTGACGAAGTCATGGACGCCGCCTTGATTGCGGCAGCGCAACGCGTCGAGCACTATGAAATCGCTGCTTATGGCACGGTTTGCGCCTACGCTGACTTATTAGGCGAAGCCGAACACGTTGCCCTCTTGCGTCAGACCCTTGAAGAAGAAAAGGAAACCGACCAGAAACTCACGGAGCTCTCCGACGAAATTAACGTTGCAGCCGAGGAGGGCTCCTCCAGCGAAGAGAATGCGGGACGAAAGCCGCGAAGGGCAGCTTAAGTCAATGTTTTGGGGCTCGCCACCGTGGTGGGCCCGTGTATTGCTCTCTTCTGCTTTCGAGGCCTTTTGCGTCGAAGCTTTACGCCGGCAGGTGACCGGCTTTCTTTTGCGTCGGTTGAATCACTTCCCTGCGATGGGAATGGGCTGGCCACCTCCCATCCAGGCAGGCGGAACTAACGGGGAGTGTGGATGACGTTGCACGAGGTGGTCGTAAAACTTGATGCCGACCTCCGCTCAGTTGCAGTCCGCGGCGCCGGGCGGCGACGCTCCTTCGCTACGCACCGGCTTTTCTCGGTCTTGCAAATCCTCGGCCCGGGACTCGTTACCGGCTCGTCTGACGATGATCCTAGTGGGATTGCAACCTATTCTCAGGTAGGTGCGCAATTTGGCTACGGGATGCTATGGACGATGGTCCTGACTTATCCCCTGATGGCCGCAATCCAGGAGACGAGTGCGAGAATAGGGCGTGTAACTGGCTGCGGCCTGGCGGCCAATCTACGACGCTACTATCCCCGGCCCTTGCTTTGGAGCGTGATCGTGCTGGTGCTGGTGGCCAACATCTTCAATCTCGGAGCAGATATTGGAGCCATGGGCTCGGCGGCCCAACTCCTGCTGCCCGGCAAAACCTGGCTTTACGTTATAGGACTTGGCTTCGGTTCCTTAGTTCTACAGGTTTTCATTCCTTATCGGACCTATGTGAAGTATCTCAAGTGGCTAACCTTGTCTCTATTCGCATATGTTGCCACCGCATTTTGCGTGCACTTACCCTGGCGTGAGGTGCTGCACGCCACCCTAGTTCCACACATCGCTCGGAATAAGGCCTATCTGACGGGTCTGATTGCCGTCCTGGGAACCACCATCAGCCCCTATCTGTTCTTTTGGCAGGCCTCTCAAGAAGTGGAGGAAGTCAATAACCACAGGACGGAAAAGCCTCTTAAGAAGGCTCCCGCCCAAGCCACGAACCAGCTCGCCCGCATTCGGGTGGATACCTATGTCGGCATGGGTTTCTCCAACATCGTGGCCTTCTTCATTATTGTGACCACTGCTGCCACTCTGCACGCCCACGGGAGAACCGACATAGCGAGTTCCGCGCAAGCCGCCCAGGCCCTGGCTCCCCTTGCCGGTCCGTGGGCTGAGCGGTTGTTTGCTTGCGGAATTATAGGGACTGGGATGCTGGCAATGCCGGTGCTGGCTGGCTCCGCTGCATACGCCATGGGAGATGCAGGCCGATGGCCCACCAGCCTGGAAAAGAAGCCACAACAAGCGCCTGCTTTCTACCTGACTATCGTAATCGCTACCGTCGCGGGTATGGGGCTGACCCTGCTTCATATTAATCCGATACGGGCACTCGTTTGGGCGGCGGTCCTCAATGGCGCTTTGGCTGCGCCGCTGATGGCCGTCATCCTGCACATGGCCAGCAGCCGGCGTGTGATGGACAAATTCACCATCCCGTTATACTTGCGGGCCTCAGGTTGGGTAGCCACGTTTGTAATGTTTGCCGCACTGGTTGGGATGCTTATCACATGGAAGTAGTCGGGACCGACATTGGGAAATCGCCGTGCTAGAGCTTCTGATCCGCTTTCTGCTCGGCCCTGTGGTGGTGTCGGCGTTTGCGCTCCCGGGAGATGTAGTGAAGCCGAGGAGTCTTGCTGGTCTCTTTAGCGCCGCTCCGTCCGTGGCGCTGGCGACCTTGAGTCTGGCCATCGCGCAACACGGGAGGGCATACGTAAGCGAACAGGCCCGCTCGATGATGTTGGGGGCCCTGGCTTTTGGTCTCTATGCCTGCCTGGTGTGCCGGCAGTGCCGATCATGCTGCCGGTCGCTCTGCATCATGCACGACTACAGGATCGCTGATTCCCGGGCTGAGTTCGTCGAACCGAAGAGCTATCCGAGGGGCCGGGTCGACCTTGATTCCTAGCAGCCGGGCAATTCGGTTCTTCGCTTTCGCGGGCAACAGCTGAGCCAGCACAGCAGCGGATTCTTCGGCGAATGCTCTCTTCTCTGCAGCGGTCAGATGATGGGCCATTACTTCGAGCATGAAATCTACACCGCGGGGAATCGCTAGCTGGGAACCATCGGCTCCGCTCACTTGAGGTGGGGGGATAAACTGGACTGTTATCCGGTTGCGCTCCTCGGGGCGAAGGTGAAATGTGTGTAGCGTAATCTCGATAAGCTTCTGGCCTATGACACGTTTCTGGTCGATCGGTACAGTTCGCGAGTACAGGCGTAGGTAGGGCATCGGAGCACCTCCAACGACGTTCAAAGGAGTCGATGCATTTCTTGTGCCAAGAGGTTGGGCAGCAGGCTTTTGAAAGAAACAAACCAGTTATAGTCCGGCGGACTGGGACATCTGAGGAGAAGCCGCCAGCAGTCTGTAATTCTTTCCGGTAGGAGCCCGCATTCATGTCAAGAGATAAGCGAAAGATGAAGGCGCGGATCGCGCAGAACGAACACAAGAAAACCGCGCTGGCGGGGCTGAAGGTGAGCTTTCGGTAAGGCTGCACCGTTGTCGCCAAGCGTTTGAAATGGCAATGGTCGCTTTAGAGCCGCTTCAGCGGCGAGCGAAGTCGCCTTCGTCTTGGTGTTGAAGCGACGGCTCCACTAAGACTCCATCGCAGGGCAAACCAGATTACCCGGTTCGCGGTCACCGGAGTGGTGCAGCCTATGCAGACTAGAAATTGAAAACCTGCGAAGGCTAGGATTCTCTACGAGAGAATATAGAGAGCTTCAGGGAGCAGAAGGCCGCCATACTGCGATCTTGCCAGCGTTGTGTATTGTCTACTGCCCGCGCGATTGTCCGCCTGGCATTGACCGGCATGCTGCCAGCCAATCCCGAAGAAACGTAAAAAGCTGGAGAGGTGGACGAAGCCAAAGGTTGGCCGCGGTTTCCCGCCACTGCGGCCGGACGAGTACACACAGGCCGCGATTTTGGAGGACGCGAAAGGCATCCTCATCGGACTCGTCGTCGCCCAGATAAGCGACCGGGGCATCGTCGACATCCATCTCGGTGAGAATGGTTCGTACTGCGTCTCCCTTGTTCGGGTCGGCCATGCGCATCTCGACACCGCCGTCAAACTCCTCAAGCCTCAAGCATGCGCGCTCGGCAATCGACGACCATCCCGACAAAACCTTGCCACGGACCTCCCGTATCTCATCAGCGTTAAGGCCGCGCCAGTGCACCGCCAGGCTTCCTGGTTTGTGCTCAACCAAGTGGTGAAGCTCTAAGCCGTTGACCCACTCGTCGGCAGCAGAGAGCGCCTCCAGCGTGTACTGATCTATGGGCCCCATCTCACGCGACCCGTCAGCGCGCAGCCGTTCTAGTCCGTGCGTTCCCCAGATCTCGGGATGGGGGAAAACGTCCAGCAAGGCGATGAGTTCATGGGCACACCTCCCTGTAATCAGAACCAGGCGGGTACGGTCAGTGGCCATGATCTCCTTCAGCAGGGGAGCGACCCCGGGATAGGGGAATGCCTCGTGTCGATTCTGCCGAAAGGGGGCAAGAGTTCCGTCATAGTCCAGCAGAAGAGCAGATTGGTGGGCCTGAGCTAGGTCGCGAAAAAAATACTGCAAGTCGTGTTTGAAAAGAGTGTCCAACGGTGCTCCCTCCTGTTGTTGAGTCCGGAATGTAGCCATCAAGCCGTCAAAGTGCCTAATCAAGTCCGGGGCGACTGATCTCGCAACTTGTTCACTGCCTGTGTGAATGCTGTCGCAAACGCCCCCAGTGCTTGCGGCGTCTCCATCTTGATCAGTGACATCGTTCTCCATGAATATCGCAGTTTCGTACCGCAGGCGAGACACACCTGGTATGTTTGACGGTCGATCGTGAACACTCGACTCAAGTGCCTATGATGGCAGCCGAATATCCAGTCGAAGACGATTTCCAAGAGTGTCATCATGAGGTTCTCTGACCGAAGTAGCAACACTCGTCGACCCTACCTCAAATACCTGTGCAAGGAGCGTGCCAAGATGCTCCGGAGGCAGAAAACACAAGGGCTTGTCCGGCAGGCCTCTCCACTGTCAGGAAACTTTTACCTGCAGTGAGAAACGCTGCCACAGTAGCCCTCAGTCTGGCGTCCACATCTGACAAGGCGTGGACAAAACGGCCGGGAATCGTGCTTCAAACAATGTGCGCGCCGTGTGCTTCCTCTGACATTTACGCTATGTATGCCTTAGCAGACAGATAGTTGTAAGACGAGCACGGAACGCTAGCCACCCCTGCTGCCGATTTGAGTATCTTCCGCTCAAGGTGACCGAGGAAACATCTCGAGTACTGTGCGCATCTGTCAAACTAGGGGCTTAGCTTCCCACATCCTGGTTCCTGAATGAACCTGTTTCGGTCTGCTCTGACCGCAGTAAGCGAAAGGACATTTCTGTATGAGAGTTGGTCTGGTGGCGCCGCCATTTCTTCCTGTTCCGCCGGTGAAATATGGGGGGACTGAGCTGTTCATCGCGCTGCTGGCGGAAGGGCTAAGAAACTCCGGAGTGGAGGTGGTAGTTTATTCCAACGGAGAATCCACGGTTGAGGTGGAAAAGCGTTGGCTTTACAGAAATTCACAGTGGCCAATCAACGGGGACTGGTCCTCTATCAAGGACTACAACCACGCATCGTGGGCTATTCACGATGCCGATGACTGCGACATCCTGCATTTGCACAATGTACCGTCGCTGATGTTCGCACGTTACGTTGATGCCAAGGTTGTGTACACCATGCACCACGCGCACGAGCCGCAGCTGAGCGAACTCTACAGTTACTTCCCCGCGGTCGAGTACGTCGCCATCAGCGATTTCCAGCGGGAGCGTGAGCACATGTCGCGCATGCGTACCATCCATCACGGGGTTGATTTGAACCGCTATCGCCTGCAAGACCGGAAGCGCAATTATCTTTCCTTCCTGGGACGCATCGCCCCGATGAAGGGAGTGCACGTCGCCATTGAGGTTGCTAAGCAAGCCGGAATCCCGTTGAAGATTGCCGGCGAAGTTCAGCCCATCTACCAGGATTACTTCGATCGGCAGGTTAAGCCGCATCTCGACGGCAAGTTCATCGAGTACGTCGGAGAGGTGGATCTGGCGGGAAAAAACGAACTGCTGGGGGCCTCCCAGGCCATGCTCTTTCCGATTCAGTGGGACGAGCCCTTCGGGCTGGTAATGATCGAAGCCATGGCGTGTGGCACGCCGGTCCTTGCGCTGCCCGGCGGTTCAGTTCCGGAAGTGGTACGCTACGGCGTCTCCGGCTATTGTTGCAGCACACCCCAGGAGATGGCCGAACGGGCACGGAACCTCCCTGGGCAATTCAGGCCCGTCCGGGTGCGCCAATACTGTCAGCAGTATTTTTCGGTGGAGCGAATGGTAGCCGATTATCTAGGGTTGTATCAGGAGGTGATCGGCGAGGAGGGCACGCTGGGCAAGACGGCCAGTTCCATTCGTATGGTAGCGTGAGCAGGTGAGTGGACCGGCATGAACACCGTTCTCGCAATTCCCTATGAAGAGCTGATTGAGATTCCCCGGCCGCAGGTGGAACCGCGGCTGGCCTCCCAGGGACTCGAGCCGCGGAAGGTTGACAACCTCACTCTCATAGACGGCAAAACCTTCAGCGCAACCAACACCGCAGGCGATGTCTATCCTCCCGGTTCACCCGACGTCGGGTTCTTTCACGACGATACTCGCTTTCTCAGCCACCTCGAGCTGCGCATTGGCCGAAACCGCACCGTGGTTTTGTCCTCCAGCACCGAAAAGACGTTTTGTGCGCAGATCGAGCTGACGACGAGCAATCTCACGCTGCGTGATTCGTTCGACCTGCCGGAGAACACGGTGCATATCCGGCGCGATCAACTGCTGGCATCGGAGATTCTCTTTGACCGCCTCACCTTCGAGAACTTCAACCTCACGCCGGTGGACTTTACGGTGGAGATGTTGTTCGATGCCGATTTCGTGGACGTCTTCCAGGTGCGCGGCCTGGCCCGTGAAGTACACGGGCAGTATTACCAGCCCATTCTCAGTGATAACAGCATGGCCTTCTACTACCGCGGGCTGGACAAGGTGATGCGCGAGACACTGGTGAAGCTCGCTCCGACGCCGATGCAGGTCCAGGAGCGAATCGCCCGCTGGGAGCTGCGCCTGGAGCCGTTGAGACGGGTACAGCTTGAGATATCCGTTACAGCGCTGGTAGAAGGGCGCTCTTCCGAGGCTTGGAATTACGACCAGAACCACCATTTGCAGCAACGGCGGTCCAACTTCGCGCGCTGGGAAGGCAGCTCCACCAGCTTTCACACCGACAACGAGGTGTTCGATGAGATGCTGAAGACCTGCATCGGGGACTTCCATGCGCTGCAGATTCCGGAAGGAGAGCAGCACATCATCGCCGCCGGCATTCCCTGGTTTGCCACCATCTTCGGGCGCGACTCCATCATCGCGGCTTACCAATCGCTCGTGCTCAACCCGCAGCTGGCGGTGGATACTTTACGGGTGCTGGCCCGTCACCAGGGCAAGGAATACAACGACTGGCGCGACGAAGAGCCGGGAAAAATCCTGCACGAATATCGGGACGGTGAGATGACCCGCCACGGCGAGATGCCGTTCAGCCCCTACTACGGCTCGATTGACGCGACGCCGCTCTTTCTTGTGCTGTTGAACGAGACCTTCAACTGGACCGGCGATGAGGAACTGGTAACCGAATTGTTGCCTCACGCCTATGCTGCGTTGGAGTGGATCGACCGCTACGGCGATCTCGACGGAGACGGTTTCGTGGAATTCCAGCGCCGTTCCCCCAAGGGTCTGGTCAACCAGGCCTGGAAAGACTCTTGGGATGCTTACATGCACCGCGATGGGACGGTGGCGAAGACTCCCATCGCCCCGTGCGAGGTACAGGGGTATGTGTACGACGCCAAGATTCGCATGTCGTCATTGCTGCGCAACTTCGGCGACGTGACGAATGCGGAAAAGCTCAAGCGTGACGCCATGGAGCTGGCGCACCGGTTCGAGCGCTCCTTCTGGCTGCCTGACCGCGGCTTCTACGCGATGGCGCTGGACGCCGATAAGAAACCTCTGGACGTCGTCGCCTCCAATCCAGGCCATTTGTTGTTCACCCGTATTATCAGTAGGGACCGCGCGCGCACGGTATGCAGTCGACTGTTGCGCGATGACATGTTCAGCGGCTGGGGCTGGCGCACCATGTCCAGCGAAGAACGGGTCTTCAATCCGCTCAGCTACCATCGGGGGTCGGTGTGGCCGCACGACAACTCCATCATCGCGCACGGCATGGCGCTTAACGAGATGCGCGATGGCGCGCTGCGCATCCTGACTTCGCTGTACCAGGCGGCTGTGAACTTCCGCGATTACCGGCTACCCGAACTCTTCTGCGGCGTGCAACGGCGCGAGTATGACGAGCCGGTGCATTATCCCGTGTCGTGCTCGCCGCAAGCCTGGGCCTCAGGCGCAATGTTCCTCATGCTGGCTTCGGTGTTGGGAATTCGGGCCAGCGCACCGCGGAAGGAACTCAATATCGTCAATCCGCGGCTGCCGGAGTGGCTCGATCACCTGCACATTCGCCGGCTCCGCATTGGACGAAGTCGCGTGGGACTCGACTTCACCCGGCATGGCGGTCGTACCTTCTGCAACGTGGTGGATGTGGAAGGCGACAAGATGCTAGTGAATGTTTCGTTCAAGAAGTAAGGCGTGCAGCAGGTTGGGCGTGACGATTCTTCCTCGAACACAACCCATACCGCCTCGGTCATCATCCCACTAATACTGTGAATGGCGGCAGGCGGAACAAGGTCAAGGAGTCCAAGTTTCTCTCCGCTCCACACACGCAAGAACTGAATGCTATGTACCCTCGGAATAGGAAGAGTGCTCCTTCATTGTTGCTGGTCGCGATAGTGCTACTGGCGACATGCTTATCTGGACAGAACCTGTCGGCGGGCGCCCCGCCTGAGCCGCCTGTGACGGGCGGAACGGTTAACGCCCAGAATCCTCCATCGTCCTCCACGGCCCAGCAAGAAACGCCTCTCCCGGGCGAGGCCCCGGAGAGCCAGCAAGGCGATGTTTACGTCTTTAAGAAAGAAGTAGAAGAGGTCACGCTGCACGCGACTGTTGTGGACGACAACAATCGTTTAGTCACCAATCTGACGCGTAACGACTTCGCTGTCTTCGAAGACGGCAAGCCGCAGAAAATCCTCTCCTTCCGCCGCGAAGATGTCCCGGTGGCGCTCGGCATCGTCATCGATAACTCTGGCTCGATGCGAGACGAGCGACCTGCAGTCAATGCCGCCGCGATCAACCTGGTAAAGTCCAGTAACCCGCAAGACAGAGTGTTCATTGTTAACTTCGATGAAGACTGTTTTCTCGACCAGGACTATACCGCGAGCGTCCCAAAGCTGACGAACGCTCTGGAACACATCCAGACGCGGGGCGGCACGGCGCTGTATGACGCCACCTTGGCCTCTGCCGACCACTTGAGAAAGAGTGGCGAATTGGAGAAAAAAGTGCTGTTGGTGGTGACTGACGGCGAGGACAACGCCAGCCATGAGTCGCTGGAGCAGGCCATCCGCCGCTTGCGCGACCAGAACGGTCCCACGGTTTACACCCTCGGGCTGTTGAGGAAGGACCGTTCCATGCGCGGCCGCGAGGCACTGCGCGAGATGGCTGAAGAAACTGGCGGCGTGGCTTATTTCCCCAAGGACGTCAGCGAGGTCGACGCCATCACCAGCCAGATTGCGCAAGACATCCGCAACCAATACACCATCGGCTACAAATCCAATAATCCGCAGACTAAGGGCAGCTTTCGCACCGTCCGGGTAGAGGCCCAGGCCAAAGGCTATAAGCACCTTCAGGTACGCACACGCAGCGGCTATTATGTTGGCCAGCAGCCAGCTGAGCCGCAACAGGTAAACCGGGCGGAGAATACATCTAGCAACTAGCTGGAGCTGCAAGTGGCGAGACAGAACGAGCCAAGCGCCCTGGGGTCCTTGGCGCCTGGGATCAGGAAAGCACGGCCGCCTCCAAAGCGGCCGCATTTGACGTTTAAAGAAAAGCGACCGTCCAATGACATTTTCCAAGGCAAAAGAAAATCAAATCGCTCGCGCACCGTCTTTCGCGTCCGCTTCAGGATGCTGGTAAGCCGCGGCTCAAAGCGGAGAACGGTTTGCTCGATCCTACCCCGCGCGCTGTAGAGTTTCATCGTGAACACGGGCGCCGCCATGTGCGCTCTTAGACTGCTGTGGGTCACGATCTATGCATGAGGATTTCCTTAGGGAAGAGGTTGACCGATTCATAATTGATGAAATCGATACTGTTCCCCACTTGGAAGCGTTATTGTTGCTCTGGAACAGCCGGCCGCGCGAGTGGTCCTTGGAGGACATGGCCAAAGCCCTCTACTCATCTCCCGAAGCGGCACGGACTATATTGTCGGACCTGGAGAGACGTCAGTTCGTTATGTTGAATGACAAAGAACGCTTCCTGTACCGTTCGAGCGAGAGGGATGGCTTGATTGATGGTGTGGACAGGATCTATCGGCGGGAAGTGGTGCGTATCTCTAACATGATTCACGCCAAGCCTTCGGCATCGCTGCGTGAATTCGCCCGCGCATTCCGCCTAAAAAGGGATCGAGACTGAGATGGGACCGGCCGTTTACATCCTTGGTGTGCTTGTCACCCTGTGCTGCGGGGTCCTTCTCACTCGCGCCTATACAAACGTGAAGAAGCGTTTGTTGTTGTGGAGCGCGGTGTGCTTCTATTTCCTGGCGTTATCAAACCTAATTGTATTTCTGGATCTGGTCATTTTCACGGAGATTGATCTCTACCGGTGGAGATTGGTGATTGCTGCCATCGCAATGCTGATCTTGCTCTACGGGCTAATTTGGGAGGGCGACAAATGATCGATGGTTTTCTGATTGGAGTGATTGCGACCGCTTCTTTGGCGTCCGCTTTATTCTTTTTCAAGTTCTGGAAGGATACGCGAGATTCGCTGTTTCTGCTTTTCGCGATCGCATTCATGATCGAAGGACTCAATCGCGCCGCGCTTCTTACGCTGCCCCAGCCCAACGAAGCGCGCCCTGCGATTTACCTGGTCAGATGCTTCGCTTTCCTGCTGATTGTGGCAGGTATCATCAACAAGAATCGCAGGCAGAGGACTTAGTTCTTGAGATTCAGTCCTTCTATTCTTCGGAAAGGAAGTCGTAGGGCGGCCGTCCGCAACACTTCGTAGCATGTGCCCAAACCCGGCATCCTTCATTTTTCAATGACACGGAGGCCGGGACGGAATTATTGCGTAGCATCACCCCGGTCAAACCGCTAACGGTCTACCACGTCCAGCCGCACTGACAACGCACGGAGTCAGATAAATGAGCCTTCCGCATAAGGGTCTTACAGACTGCACATAGTCTCATCCACATAGCCTTTCCCACCTTTCTGCGACTGATGCCTGCACAAAATGTGTAGGTGTCAACGGGATTGCAACTCATATAGGTTGGATTCATTAAGCAATATGCTAGGATGCCAACGTTTGTCACTTGATTGTCAAAAGCCTGTCACGTTTATCGCACAACAAATGGAGGCAATCTCCAACGCGAACGCCTATCGAGATCTGCTCAGCCCATCCGTAACTTGCGGCGCAAACCATCATGCCGCCGAAGTGCCAATCTCCGCTTTTTCCCGGGCCTTTCCGGGCGCGACGACACGAACGTCGCAGAGCTGACCAATCAAGTCACCCGCCCAGCGATAGATGTTCTGCTCCCGTATGACCTTTCGCAAACGTTGCATGCGCTGTTTCCTCTCTTCCGGATCCATCTCCAGGGCGGCGCGTATGGCCTCCGCCGTCTGGTCAATGTCGTAGGGATTCACCAGCAAAGCGTCGCGTAATTCACGCGCGGCGCCGGTGAAGCAGCTCAGAACCAGCACGCCGTCTTCATCGTTGCGAGCGGCCAGAAACTCCTTTGCGACCAGATTCATTCCATCGTGCAGCGACGTAACCAGGCACAGGTCGGCCGCGCGGTAATAGCGTTCAATCTCGAGGTGACTGTGTTGCCGTTTGAGGAAAATAATGGGCTTCCAGTTTGCCGATTGGAAGCGCCGATTAATGCGCTCTGCTTCGACTTCGACTTCCTGGAGTAAGTCATGGTAGCGCTTGATGTGTGTCCGGCTTGGAGCGCCGATCTGCACGAACACGAACTGTTTCTGATAAGCCGGGTAGCGTTCCAGCATGCGCTCGATCGCCAGGAAGCGTTCGAGAATCCCCTTGGTGTAATCCACCCGGTCCACACCCACTCCCATGAAGATGCCTTCGACCGCATGCTCCTTGAGCAGTGTGGCCCTTTCGGATTCGCTGTTGGAAACTTCGCCAGACGATGACTTAAATTCCGCGAAATCTACGCTGATGGGAAACGGCCGGACCATGGTGATATGTTCGTTGCGTTTGACCTGGCTGGTGACGACCAGGTGCCTACGCTCCGGTGAAAATGTCTCCGAATTCTGCATGCCGGGGTTCAACTTCTTCGAGGAGGACTCCTGGCCAACACGCAGGCGATTCTCACAGTTAGCGTTCTTTGCGCTTGCGTGGGGGACGGAGGGCCAGCCCTCCGAAGAGCTAACCTGCGCGGCAGAATCGGTCCGATAGAGGTCTCGCCTGATGTCTGCGGTTTGACTTTTTGAGAGCGATGGAGTCGGAGTTGGACCGACTCCGTCAGCTCTGCGAAACGCAGATTGCGTTTCTAAGGTGTATCTCCATTCGCCGTCGTTGCAGATGCCTCGTCTGCCGCAGACGCGACATTGAGGACAACTGGGATTGTCATCGACTGCCCTGGGTTGGCGAACTGGATGACGTTGATCTGTCCAACGTAAGTTCCCGCCCCCAAGGTGCTGGCATTCACGCTGAGAGTCAGGTTCGTCGGCGTAAAGCAGCAGCCACTGCCCATTGGAGAAATGCTCAGCCAGTTTCCGCCCTTGCGCGACACCGCAGTGGGCGTAAAGCGGAGGGCTGAGCTGGTGCTGTCGATGGATATCATCTGCGGTGACGGATTCAGGCCGACGGTGGTGTTAAAGGTAACAGTGGGGAGTTGCACGAAGACCGGATCGCCAACGGTCACGCTTACAGGAATGGTCACGTTGCCAGTTTTCGCTTTCAGCACCTGTTGACCGATGTAAGTGCCTGCAATCAGTCCCTGCCCAGGCAAGTTCTTGGTGGTGACGGACACGGTGTACGTGCCCGCGTTAACGCCCTGGGCCGGAAGCACCTTCAGCCACTTGCCGGAATCTGCGGTGGTGGCAGAAACGGTCCAGTTCAGCGTTCCGCCTCCGCCATTGCCGACAACCACGCTTTGCGACGGAGGATTGTTCTTGCTCGGCGTGAACGAGAAGCTAGTCTGCCCGGGAAGGTAGTTGAAGAACGCCTTGCCGCCTGCCACAATCGCCAGATTGACCGGAATAGTCATGGATCTGCCCGGGTTGGCGAACTCGATAATGTTGATTTCCCCGGTGTAGTTTCCTACGCCGAGCGAGCCGGCGCTGATGCTGACTGTGACCGGCAACGATGTAAAGCAGCAGCCGCTACCTGTAGGAGAGATGGTGAGCCAGTTGCCGCCCTTGCTTGTAGCCACCGTCGCGCTAAAGCGAATGCTGGAGTTGTCGGTAGCTGCGATGGAAAGCACCTGAGGAAGAGAATTTGGTCCACCGGACGGCATGACGAAACTGATCGGATTTACTTGACTGAAGACAGCGTTGCCAACCGTGACCGTGACTGGAACGGTTGCGATACTTCCCGAGGACTCTAGCAATAGTTGACCCGTGAAGGTCCCCGCGATGAGCCCCTGGTTGGGCAAATCCGCAATGTTAACCGCGACCGTAAGGGTTTTTGGGGCCGTCCCAGAGGCTGGAGTCACGGACAGCCAGGCGCCGCCGTCCGCCGTGGTCGGTGTCACGGTGAAGTCCAAGCTGCCCTTGCCGCCATTCCTGAGCTGAATTGTCTGGGGAATCGCTTGCTGGCCGGGCGTGACTGAGAAGGTCAACCCGCCGGGGATGCTGTCGAAGAATGGGCCCGAGGAGGCGATGGTCAGAGTCACTGGGATCGTCATCGAACGGCCCGGATTGGCGAACTCGGTGATGAGAATTTCTCCGGTATAGGTTCCCGCCGCAAGCGTACTCGCGTTCACGCTCGCCTTAACCGCCAGCGGAGTGAAACAGCATCCACTGCCGGAGGGAGAGATAGTCAGCCAGGCGCCGCCCTTCGCCGTTGACGCAGTCGCGCTGAAGCGAATACTAGAGCCGTCCGTCGCTGAGATGGTGAATAGCTGCGGCAGTGGATTCGCCCCTCCAAACGGCATAGTGAAGCTGATCGGGTTCACCTGGGTAAACACCGCAGCTCCAACTGTAACGGTGACCGGAACAGTGGTGATGTCACCGTCTGTCTGAAAAACCAGTTGACCGGTGAAGGTTCCGGCGATCATTCCGCCGCCCGGCAGGTTTGCCGCCGTTACTGAAATCGTGGTGATCGAAGGCGCTGTGCCACTATACGGAGTTGCCGTCAACCAGGCGCCGCCATCGCCGGTGCTGGCTGCAGCGGTCCAGTTCAAGGTGCCGGTTCCACCATTCCCAATCTGCACGATCTGTGAGGTGGCGCCGCCGTCGGTCTGGAAGGAGAAGCTCAATCCGCCGGGCAGATTGTCAAAAAACGGACCGCTGTCGACGATTGTCAAGTTTACAGGCACGACCATCGACCGTCCAGGGTTGGCGAACTCGGTGATGATGATCTCGGCGGTATAGGTTCCCGCAGCAAGCGAGCCGGCATTCACCTTGGCAGCAATAGCTAAGGGTGTGAAGCAGCAGCCGCTGCCCGCGGGAGATACTGAAAGCCAATTGCCGCCCGTGGCCGTTGCGGTTGACGCGCTGAATCGAATTGTCGAGTTATCGAGCGTGGTAACATTGAGGATCTGCGGCAGCGGATTAGCTCCTCCGAACGGCATGGTGAAGCTGATCGGATTCAACTGGGTAAACGCTGCTACTCCTACGGTGACCGTTATAGGGACCGTGGTGATGTCTCCGCTGGTTTGGAAGACCAGTTGCCCGAGATATTCGCCCGCTAGTGCTCCTCCTCCAGGCAGTAGGCTGACATCTACTCCTACCGAAACCAGCGAGGGCGCAGTTCCGCTGGCCGGAGTCGCGCTCAGCCAATTGCCGCCATCGGCGGTGCTGCTGGTCAGGCTCCAGCTCAAAATGCCGGAGCCTCCGTTTGCGACCTGAATTGTCTGCGACGTTGCCGTCGTGCCATTCGTCTTCACCGAGAAGCTCATCTGACCAGGAAGATCAGCGAAGAAGGGTCCAGACGAAAGCACTGTCAGCGTGACCGGCACAACCATCGCCCTACCGGGATTGGCGAATTCAGTGATGATGATCTCTGCGGTATAGGTCCCTGCCGCAATCGAGCCCGCGTTCACGCTGACGGTACTTGCCAGTGGCGTGAAGCAGCAGCCACTGCCGGCGGGAGAAATTGCTAACCACTTGCCGCCCTTTGCGGTCGCTACAGAGGCACTGTAACGAATGGTCGAGTTGTCGTTGCTGGCGATGTTAATAACCTGCGCCAGAGGATTGGCGCCCCCAAATGCCATGGTGAAATTGAGCGGATTGATCTGGCTAAATACTGTAGGGCCGACGGTGACCGCCACCGGAATGGTGACACTGTCACCTGACGTCTGGAATAGCAATTGACCCACGAAGGTCCCGGGGGATGTGCCTCCTCCAGGAAGGCTGGCTTTGTTAATGCGGATGGTGACCGCAGTTGGAGCTGTCCCGGTGGAAACGCTCGCCCTCAGCCAGTTCCCGCCATCCGCAGTGCTCCTCGTAACGGTCCAGTTCAACGTTCCAGATCCGGCGTTTCGAATCTGTATGGATTGCGGGACAGGAGTGCCGTTGGTCACCAATGAGTAGCTCAGTTTTCCCGGAAGGTCGTCGAAGAATGTAGCGCCCGAAGCCGCCACCGTGAGAGTCACTGGGATGGTCATGTTGATGTTGCCATTGGAGAAGTTGGTAATTACGATTTGCCCGCTATAGGTACCAGCCGCCAGGTTGCCGGCGGTCACGATCACCGAAATGGCCAGCGGCGTGAAGCAGCAGCCGCTGCCACCGGGAGAAATCGACAGCCAATTGCCTCCAGTGTTCGTGGATGCGCTCGCACTGAAGCGAACCGTCGAGTTATCTGTGTAGGCAATCGTCAGAACCTGCGGCAGCGGCTCGGCCCCCGCGAACGCTTTGGTGAACGCCAGCGCCGGAACCGTTTGGAAGGTCTGAGCACGGAGTGGGCTCGCAAGGGTGGCGACAAAGGCCAGAGCGATCATGCCGAAGAAGATATGGAATCGATCGGGGTTCGAGATAAGATTTCTCACAATCATGCTCCATTTCTTGGGATTTGCTTCGCCAGCAGCGCGGAGGAGACCAGCCTGCCTGTCCCGCCTCTCTCCCTTGGCTCCAGCACGTTTTGCACTCACTTCGCATTGCGCAAAGCCCCATCAAGAACCGTCACGCGATTTCCTTAAATCGCAAAGAATTGTTTTGGGCGCTGACAATCAGGCGCGGGGAAGGGAGGAGTGGGGAGAATAGGTGGATGTGCGACTACTTGGCAGTGGAGGGAGTTCCCGCGGCATTCGCCAGCTCTGCGCGAAATCGCGCGGCCTCCTGCGGCTGATTGAGAGCCTCATATTCGACCGCGAGGTCTTTTCGCGCGGCACGAATGAAACTCGTCGACGGGCTGCTTTGCTTGACCAGGATGGCGTAGCCGGTCCGCGTCTCGGACTCTGCGTCCTTATAACGATTCTGGCGGAGCAGCGTGCGCCCCAATTTAATATGCGCGATGGCAAGGTTTACGTTGTCTGGGGGGAGCGTTTCCTGGTAGCGCCGGATTACGTCGCGAAAAAGTTGCTCCGCGCGCGGGTAGTCCTTCTTGTCCATGGAGATACCGGCCACGTTGGACAAGGCTATTGCGACCAAATAATGGTGGTCGCCGTAGACGGCGCGATAGATGTCAGCTGCTCGTTGGAAACGTGCTTCCGCTTCATCCAGCTGGTCACGCATTGAAGCCACGTTCCCCAGTTCGTTGACTATTTCAGCCACGGATGGGTGCACCGAACCATAAACACGTTCCTGAATCGCAAGGGCCTGTTCGAGGGCGGAGACGGCCTCGTCATACTTGTTCTGATACGTCAAGGACTCGGCCAGGGCGGTCAAGCGGGAGGCCGTTTTGGGGTTGTTATTGCCGTAGTAGGACTGCACCATATCGAGCGCTTGCCGGTCTAATCGTTCGGCTTCACTGTAATAACCCAGGTCGCGCTGGACCGCGCCCAGGCTTCCGAGATCATCGGCGATCAGCGGGTGGCGCTCGCCATAGATCTGGCGGTGCATCTCCAGGACGCGAGCGTACAAGGGCTTGCAAACCTCGTAGTGTCCGGCAGAGTAGTGCGCATCGGCCAAAGTGGAGAGACTGGTGGCCAGGTCGGCAGGCGTCACGCCGCGAGCCGATTGCAGCCGCACGGCCTCATCCAGAGCAGCAATCGCTTGATCGTAGGAGCCGCGCTCCGCCAAGACTTTTCCGAATGCGAGGGTAGCTTTGGCAACTGCCGGATGATTCAGCGGTAAGTGCCGCTTTGCCATTGCCAGGCCCTGCCGAACCAGTTGCTCGGCCTCCTCCAGATGTGCCTGGTCGGACCGGAGCAAACCTAATGCGGTAAGACTCTGTGCGACTTCCGGGCTGTCTGCTCCGAATAACCGCTTGCGTTGCTCGAGGGCCGAACGTAGCAACGAATCTGCTTGCTCGAATTTGCCGAGTTTCTGGTAGATACCGCCGAGGTTCTGGTAGAGCTCGGCTTGTACTTTGGGGTCACTGTTGAGGGCTTTTGCTTCCTGCACTCCCCGGTCAACGATGGTGATCACGCGCAAGGAGTCGGAGGGCCCGGCCGCTGCATCTCCGCCTTGGAAGAGGTTGGTCATGAATTGCTGAATGCGCTGCGTGCGGGCCGCTTCCGCGAGCGCAGCGTCGCGTGCCCTGGCCAGCCGCACCGTGAAGAAGATGACGAGTCCGACAATCACTGAGAAAGTCACGGCGGTTGCTGCAACTGCGCGCCGATTCCGCCGGGCAAACTTGCGTATCCGGTACGGCCACGCGTCGGGCCGCGCCTCCAAAGGTTCACCGTTCAAGTAATGGTCAATGTCGCGGATCAAAGCTTCCACCGACTGGTAGCGGCGCAAGGGGTCCTTGTGCATGGCGTTGAGACAGAGCACATCGAGATCGGCCCAGGCGATCGTGCTCAACGATAGCGAGTGGAAGTTGGCCTCAGCGTCGGTGGTGCGCCTAATCGCCACAGATGGCTTGCCCGGCTCATGCTCGGCGATGACGGTGGCGGCTTCTGCGGGGGTCAGACCGGACAGGTCGAAGGGGAGCTGACCGGTCAAAAGCTCGTAAAGAATGACTCCAAGGGAATAAACGTCGGTACTGACTCCAACTCGATCGCCGCGAATCTGTTCCGGCGACGCGTATGCCGGTGTCATCAGCCTCAGTCCAGTTATCGTCTGGTCCACTTGCAGCTCCAGACTCTCCAGTTGTTTGGCAATGCCGAAATCAAGCAGGCGGACCGAGCCATCGCTCTTGACGAGGATGTTGGACGGCTTAAGGTCACGGTGGATAACGGTGTGACCGTGGGCGTGCTGAACAGCCTCACACACCGACCGAAATAGCTGAAGACGCAGTTCAACCGAGCACTTATGCTGCCGGCAATACTGAGTGAGAGGAATGCCGTCAACGTACTCCATCACGAACCACGGAGTCCCATCATCCGCTGTGTCTGCGTCGTAGAGCCGAGCGATCGATGGATGATTTAATTGTGCGAGGGTCCGTTGTTCGCTGGCAAAGCGTTCGCGGCGGGCCGGGGAAAGCCAGGCGTCACGCAGGACCTTGACCGCGACCTGAGTGCCAAGGTCATCACGCTCCGCGAGATAGACGACTCCCATTCCACCTTCACCCAGCAACTTCAAGATTCGATACGGACCGAATTCTTTGGGAATCAGTGAAATGGGAAGGGACTTCGCAAGCGTCTCCTGCGCGATGTCAGCTATATTGCGATCGAGCAGCGAGTCGCCGCTCGCGTCCTGCTCCAGCATGGCCAGAACCTCGACGATGAGTTCCTTGTCGTCGCATGCCGCCTCCAGAAACGCTCTTTGGTCGGCCTGGGGCAAATCTGCTGCATCATGAAACATACTCTGGATTTGGTGCAAGCGTGCACTATCCATAGCTCAGTCCCCAGTCACTGTTGGGGAAGTCACAGTTACCCGGCCCGGCGAAGCGTTTGTCCCAGCCAAGCCTTGGCCGCTCGCCAGTCGCGCAAGATCGTGGCCTCCGAAACACCAATCAGGTTTGAAATTTCGCTGACCTCAAGTCCACCGAAAAACCGGCTCTCCACGATTAGGGCCTGGCGAGGCGCCAGGCGAGCAAGTTCGGTCAAGGCCGAGTCGAGCGCCAACAGATTTTCCTGGCCACTTACTGCGCGATCGAGAGAATCGTCGAATGAAACGAAGATGACTTCCCCGTCACCGCCCCGTTTATGCGCATTGCGCCGCCGCGCGGCCTCGACCAGCAATTGGCGCATGGCTCGGGCCGCAATGCGCTTGAAATGTAGCCGCGAAGTGGCTGCGAGATTGGGCGCTTTCGCCAGTTTCAGCCACGCTTCATTCACCAACGCCGTGGGACTAAGCGTGATGCTTGGATCTCCGCGTTTGATGCTCGAAGCCAGCCGGCGCAACTCCTCGTAGGCCAGACTGAAAAGCTGGTCGAAAGCTTGTCTTTCCTTCGCTGTCTGGTCAATTCCGTCCTGGCCGAACGCAGGAGCGCGCAGAGAATTTCGACGCGGCATGACGGTTTTCCCTCACCCTTTGCGCAATGCAAAATGAATGCGTGGCGTCCAGTGCTTAAGAGCCTAGCACTTGGAGCAGCACCAGTACCACTGCGTTTTCTCTGATTTGCAGGAAAGCGGCATGCAGAAGCGCGGCAATGTCTTGCGGGTTCCCACCACCGGACCCGATCTGCTCATGATCGAAGGTCGGCAGTACTGGCTTTGCCTGGAAGACGTCTGGAAGTCTGAAGTACCTCCCAAACCGGGACTAACCGTGGATGTGAAGTTAGATCACGCCGGGAAAATCCTCGCCATAAGTGCCGTGTCCGAATCCCATCTCGCCGAAGAACAAGCGCAACGACCCGTGGATAAACCCAGAGCGGTGGGGGCGAAGATACTCCGAAAGATCGCCGCCAGGTGTGGTATGACTGACCTGTTGCGGAGTTGAAGGTTGTCAATCGATTGCTCCAATTAAGTTAGGCATCGCCAAATGGGCCAGCCGTTGTCCAGAAACGGGGTTGTGGAGGTGTCGCATTACGGTTCCGTCCGGTTCGTCAGCAACCCCGTGGACAATCAGGCATAAGTCCCTTGTCAGGATTCCTCTTTGACCCAATTCGCCACTCTGTCGTTTAGCGGGACGTGCTTCGCATGCTTGGCAAGTCCCGGAGCATAGACTGTTTGAACGCAAAAGGTAACATGAGCCGGTATTGGGCTCGGGCGGTTCACGGCTTGGCCGAACTCGATCATTCGAGTCGGGCGAATAAGCCGGCGTGGGAATGGAATGGCGGATTGTGATGTTGTCCCTGCCCACCAGGATCTCCTGCACCAGCAGCCGTACGACTCTCTGACGCTCTGCCACTTCCAGGACGTTGCCTCTGGCGCGCAGTCGTGTGCGAAACTCGGCGAGGGTTTCCACCAGACGTAGATTACGGGTTGGGTCGACAGCGGACATCTCCAGCGATTGCAATTCCGCGTCGTTTGCCCGTTGCTGCTTGCGCAGTTCCGGCATGCGGCAGCGGAGTTCTTCTAACGTGATCAGGTTCTCCTGGTACCCGGTCAGCAGCCGCTCCATGCTCTTGGTCAAGCGCGCTTGGTCGCGACGGAGCGCGTCTTCGCGCCGCTTCAGGGGATCGGTGGTTTGGGCTGCCTGCAGCCGGCGATCTAACTCCGCCTGCGGCAAGCTGGGATCTTCCAGCAGCCGCACAATCTCCTGCCACACTACCGCATCGAGCTGCTCCTGACGAACCGGCTGGTTGTCGCAAACCGCACCCTTCAGATGCCGGTAGCCATCCCGTCCCAAGCAGCGATAGTAGTAGATCGTGCGCTTGGAAGTTCGCGTGGAAGCTCGGTAGAGTCCATAACCACAACGCTGACAGACCAACAGCCCCTGCAACAAGGATGGTTCGAGGGTACGTCGGGGAGAAAACCTCTTATTCTTCTCGAATTGCTCTTGCGCCAGAGCGAAGGTTGCTTCGCTGACCAAAGCCGGTACAGGGATTTCGATCCACTCTTGACGAGGCCCTTCCCGAAACGAACTGTCACGGCTGCCCAGGCCACGCTGGCGCAGGCGGCGTGTGATTCGCCGCCGTGGACGAAGCTCGGTTTTGCCAGTGGCAGTTCCAGGATGATGGCTATAGTGGTGCCACCTTGGTTCGTCCTGGTTTGGAGGCATTGCGGGACCTCGCGGCGGAGGGACAGATCCAAGCCGTTCTCGGGCGGGACCAGGTATCCGTTGGTCTCGGCATATTGCGTCAACGCCGCAACCTGGCTGGCAATGGTGTGGTTCTCCTTTTGCCGATCGGAGGACACACGGGCGTAGAGGGCGGCCGGTTTGTTCATTCACCACCTCCTGGCAGCTTGCGGGCTGCGGGTTTGGAGCAATCGACCAGTACCGGTCCGACACGAGCAGGTCGTAGGCCTGAACCAACTTGTCCGGCAATAATCGGTCGAAGCGGTATTCCAGATGCACGGTTCGTGACTGACTGGGCCTCGGCTCAGCCACGACCTCCCCCGCGGTGCAGTACCGCCGAGAAGGCACGGCTGGCGATCTCGCTCAAGGTCAATCCGGTCGAAGCGGCGTAGGAGCGGAGTCGCTGTACGAGACGGCGTGAAAGCTTGACGGTAAAGGACACTTTGACATCGCCGACCGGGACTGGGTGCTTGAGTCGCTGTGCCTGCTCGAGGTAGCGATAGGCCTGGCGCTCGGAGATGGAGCAATTCCGGGCCAATTGCTGGGCAGCCTTGGGCCAATGCGGATACCGCTGCAGAAGGGTGCGGGCCAAGTTGAGCCGTTCGGCCTTTTGGATATGGCTGGCGCGAATCATTTGACAGATAGATACGCCCATTTATGTCACAAGTCAAGCACTTCTTGGTCTTCATCCATTACCCCTGCGATACCTCACGGTGCGTTCAAAATGGAAGTTACCTTTTGCGTTAAGGCAGTCTACGCGCCTGAGACGATGTTTTCACACGCCCTAGACGCAGCGCCCGACCCGAAAGTGTCACCGCCAGTGACAACGACGTCGTCTCGGCCACTGCGTTTCTGTCTTCTTCAAAAAAGAACCGGCAGTTTCCACTTCGTTCGACGAGTACTAAGCAAAAGGAGGGCGCCGCCTGCAATCATCAGGCTGGTTACGATGGCGGCACGCTTCATCGACCGCTGCTGGCCTGCGGTCCGGTTTCTTACGAGCTCTGCCTCCGGGTACATATGGCGCGCTCCGTCACCGTCGTGCAGAGCCATCTGCATCACCTGAGCGAGATGTAACGCATGTCGCGGCGTGTCCTGCTGTACTTGTTCTTTACAGCTGAAACCATCAGCCATCACGATGGTCGAGATTCCCGCCTTGCGGACTGCGGGGAGCAGCGCACGCTCACCGCATTTGATTGATACCTCGTATTTGTCCTGCTCGAATCCAAACGAGCCGGCCATGCCGCAGCAACCCGAATCGAGTACCTGAAAATCGAGCCCCATCTTCTTCATTACCGCCTCTTCGTCGTACAGGCGCATGATGGCCTTGTGATGGCAGTGGCCTTGCACGATAGCCTTCCGCTTTAGTCTTGGGGGGTCATAGTCGGCGACCTTTTGCTCCAGGAACTCCGAAAGGAGAAATGTGTTCTCCATGAAACGATGCGCGCGCTCCGACTCAGGCATGAGCCCGTTCAGCTCATCGCGGAACACCGAGCAACAACTCGGTTCCAGTACCACCATCGGAGTGCCCGCCTTGATTTCCGGCGCCAGCGCATCGAGTACTTTAGTCAAGTAGTTTTTGGCAAGATCGAGGAAACCGTAGTCATAGAGTGGCCTTCCGCAACACAGGTGCTGCATCGGGACCGCGACCTGATAGCCGAAGTGCTCCAGCACCTCCACCGCAGCCTGTGCGGTTTCGGGCAAGAAGTAATTGTTGAAGGTGTCGGGCCAGAGAATGACCTTTGGCTGGCCCTGATTGCGCGGCCCACGCTTTCGAAACCATGACTTGAATGTCTCCGGCGCAAAGGCAGGAATCTTACGTCCCAGTGGAATTCCGGCAGCTCTCTTGGCGACCGAATTCAGCACCGGCAATTGGGTGAACAGGTTCACGAATCCCGGAGCGAGAGAGGCCAGCCTTGCCCATCGATCAATCAATCCAAAAGCATAGGCATGACGCGGACCAGTCGTCCCTTCCAGTAGTGGGACAGGAATTCCGCCTTATAGGTTGCCATGTCCACGTTGACCGGACAGTCTCCCTTGCAACCTTTGCACGCAAGACAGAGGTCGAGCGCTTCCTTGACGCTGTCATCGTGCCAGCCACCGGCGATGACTTGGCCGTTCAGCATCTCCCAAAGATGATGAGCTCGCCCTCGGGTACTGTGGCGCTCTTCATGGGTGACCATGAAGCTGGGGCACATCGTGTCGTCGCCGGGTTTCTTGCCGGATTTGCGACGGCACTTCCCGATTCCCACACAGCGCAATGTCGCATGAGCAAAGCTGCCGCGATCTTCAGGCCACTTGAAGTGAGTTTCAGGTTCCCAGGGACGGTAACCAGTGCCCAGGCGCAGATTTTCATCTATGCGAAAACGCTCCACGACTTTTCCAGGATTCATGTTCCATTCGGGGTCCCAAATGGACTTGAACTCGCGAAATGCCTGGACCAGATCCTCACCGAACATTTTGTAAAGGAATTCGCCGCGGGCTTGTCCGTCGCCGTGTTCTCCGCTGAGCGAGCCATCGTACTTCACGCACAAGTTTGTGGCTTCGTCCATGAACGAGCGCCATTTTCGGATTCCCGGCTCGCTGGTGAGATCGAAGTCGACGCGACAGTGCACGCAGCCCTGCCCGAAGTGGCCGTAAAGTGCGGGATTGTATTCGTACTTGTTGTACAGCACGCGAAGATCACGCAGATATCCGCCGAGTTTTTCCGGAGCCACGGCTGAGTCTTCCCATCCCGGCCAAGTATCGGCCTCGCCAGGGACAAAGGCAGTCGCCCCGAGTCCGGACTCCCGCACCTCCCAGAGGTGGGCCATGTCCTCTTTTTCGGTATATAGCTTCATGCTCGGCGCGCCGGATTTGCTCCTGAGCATCTCCATTACGCGGTGTGCCAGATCCAGCGCATCTTCTTTCTTTTCGGCGCCGAATTCTGTCATCAACCAACCTTTTCCCTCCGGCAACATGCCTAGAAAACGCCGGTGTGGCCCACCCTTCTTCTTGATGTTTTCGTAGAGCCTGTAATCGAAACCCTCCAGTGCGGTAGGCTGAAATGGAGTGATCTCGGGGACGTGGTCGGCAGCCTCGTAGGCATCCGGGTAGCCCAGCATCACGACTACGCGCTCCGCTTTGGCATCTATCAGCTTGCACTTGGCTTCGAGTACCGTTACCAGCGTGCCTTCGCTTCCGACAAGCGCCCGCGCAACATTGAAGCGGCCGTCCTCTCCTGGAAGTAACTGGTCAAGGTTGTAGCCAGAGACACGGCGGGGAATGGGGGGGTACTTCTCTCGAATCAGCGAGGCGTAATGATCGCGCAATGACCGTAGATTGCGGTAAATGTCGCCGATGCGTCCGGCTTGTCGGCTGCGCTCCTCCAGTTCGGCGTCATTCATCCATCCCACACTCATGCGAGTGCCGTCGTAGAGCAGCACCTCAAGCTCTTCAATGTTGTTGTCCGTTTTGCCCGACATCTGGGCGTGTGCGCCGCAGGAATTGTTGCCGATCATCCCGCCAAAGCAGCAATGATTATGGGTGGCGGGGTCCGGTCCCCAGGTCAGCAGGGTGTCGGTGTCCTTGAGGACCTTATTGCGCAATTCATCGCAAACCGTTCCCGGCAACACCCTGGCCCAGCGCTCGGTGGGGTTCACTTCCAGAATGCCGTGCATGTACTTCGACCAATCCATTACGATGGCGGCATTGCAGCATTGGCCAGCCAGGCTTGTTCCTCCTCCCCGCGACAGTACCGGCGCGCCAAACTTGCGGCAGGCCGCCACGATTTGCACCGCGTCTTCTTTCGATTTGGGCACGACCACGCCTATCGGCACCTGGCGGTAGTTCGAGGCATCGACCGCATACATAGCCCTGGTCCCGGGATCGAAGCGAACTTCGCCCTCGACATGGGTTCGCAGTTCGGTTTCAAGTCGATCAACGTCTGCCTCGCCCGAGGCACTCCAGTTTCGGCGAGCGGAGTGAATTGGTCTCGTGAGATCTTCAGGGGTAATGAGCAGATTTCTGCTGACGGACATCTGTTTCTCCTCAGGCAGCGTATCTTGCCGCATCGGCAACCTTCAGTTCGAGTCCCATGCCTGGCCGGGACAGGTCAGGGCGAAGCTCGCCATTGACAAGCTGCGGCAATCCATCGAAGAGCATGCGTTCGATACGGACGTGATCATGAAAGTATTCCAGGTTCTTGCATGCTGGTAGGGCGCACGCGATGTGGGTATGGAGCGCCGGGGCAGTATGGCCAGAAAGCGGCAAATTATGCGCTTCACAGAGAGCAGCCACTTGCAGGATCCCCGTCACTCCGCCGCATCGCGTGATGTCAGCCTGCTGTACATCCACCGCTCCGGCGGCAAGCATGCGGCGAAAATAGAAGATGTCATAGCCATATTCGCCGGCAGCAATGTCCATTCCCGCCGGAGCACGATCGCGAATCAGGCGTAGGCCCTCAAGATCGTCAGACGATACCGGCTCTTCGAACCAGCTCACACGGTAGAAATTGAAAATTTCCGCCTGCGCGATTGCCTGCTTGCGGCTGTAGGCGCCGTTGGCGTCCACGAACAGTTCGGGCGAACGGCCTATCGCGTCGCGCGCCACCTTTACCCGCTGCAGATCCTCCTTTGCATCGCGGCCCACCTTCATCTTTACGCGTGGAATTCCCTCCTTCACCCAACCGGAGAGTTGTGCCGCGAGCTGCGGATTCGAGTAGGAGGTGAATCCACCACTGCCATAGATGGGAACGCCGGTGCGAACTTGGCCTAACAAGGTGACCAGGGGCAGATCAAGTATCTTGGCTTTCAGGTCCCATAAAGCGCAGTCCACGGCTGAAATGGCCATTGAGCAAATGCCTGGCCGGCCCAGGTTCCGGATGCGCCGCCACATGGTCAGGTAGGCGGCGGTTGGCGCCATTGCGTCACCGCCCACTACTAGTTCAGCAAGCGTGTCGTGAATTAGTGCGGTGGCCGCTGAATCGGCATATGTGTATCCCAGCCCGGTCTTGCCGGCCGCCGCGGCTTGTACGAGCACCAGAGTTGTCTTGTCCCACTTGAGGGTGCCGTCCGACTCAGCAAGATCAGTCGGCACGGTGTAGTTGAAGACCCTGAGGCGTTCAACAGGAACCTGATGAAAACTAGACCTCATGGGACACTCGATTTGTCGTCGGAACGGAGCGCGTAGAAACGTGAGGCCACTTCAGTTGTAAGGATGCCGCCTCCCCAAATGAGGTTTTCTGGTGGTTTTCGTACGCCGCCCGAAAATGTCTGTTACTAAAACACTGGCGCGCGGTGGAATTTCTAGCAATTTACTGATGTTTGTTTCTCGTGTAGCAAACGGAGCTTATATGTCCATGCATCTATCTCAAGTAATAACAGCTCGCAGAACAACGACTCAGCAGAAAGGAACTGGCAATCGTGAATGCTTCAGATGTACTTGTGGAATCCCTGATCGATTGGGGCGTGGAAATGGTTTTTGGACTTCCTGGCGACGGAATCAACGGAGTTATGGAGTCCCTGCGGACTCACAAGGACAAAATTCGCTTCATTCATGTGCGTCACGAAGAAGCGGCGGCATTCATGGCCTGCGGGTACGCCAAGTACACGGGCAAGCTCGGGGTGTGCCTCGCGACCTCGGGCCCGGGAGGCATTCACCTTCTGAATGGTTTATACGATGCGAAGCTGGACGGCGTCCCCGTGCTGGCGATCACCGGCCTGCAGTTCCACGACCTGATTGGAACCCACACCCAGCAGGATGTCGCGCTCGACAAACTTTTCATGGATGTCTGCGTCTATAACGAGCGCGTCATGGGCGCCAATCATATGGAAAACGTGGTGGATCTAGCCTGCCGGACCGCCATCTCTTACGGCGGCGTTGCCCATATAACCATTCCAGTTGATTTTCAGGAACAAGAAGTCAAGAAGCGGCAGCGCTCCAAACGAAATATCGAGGACCACACCAGCACCGTACGCACGCGAAGCTACAAGACTCCGGACCAGGCCGAGCTTCGGCAGGCGGCAGATATCCTGAACGCGGGAAAGAAAATAGCCATTCTGGCTGGCCGAGGCGCCTTGGGCGCTGGGGATCAGTTGGAAGAAGTTGCCGAAATACTTTCTGCTCCTATCGTCAAGGCGCTCCTGGGCAAGGCTGTGGTACCGGACGACAGCCCCTATACGACCGGCTCCATCGGCCTGCTAGGCACAGCGCCTTCCCAAGAAGCGATGGAGGCGTGCGACACGCTCTTGATGGTTGGAACGTCGTTCCCTTATATCGAATATCTGCCGAAGCCTGACCAGGCCAAAGGCGTACAGATTGACATCAATCCGATGCGGATCGGGTTGCGCTACCCCGTGGAAGTCGGACTCGTGGGCGACGGTCAGAGTGTCCTGCAAAACCTAACTCCTCTTCTGAAGAAGAAAGGAGATCGCAGCTTCCTGGAAAAGGCACAGGCCGGCATGAAGGATTGGTGGAAGGTCATTGAGACGCGCGCCACCCGCATGGACAAGCCGATGAAACCGCAGGTAGTAGCCTGGGAGCTCGGAAAGCGTTTGCGCGAGGATGCGATCGTCAGTTGCGATAGCGGAACCATCGCTACCTGGTGGGCGCGCGAGATTCCGGTCAAGCGAGGCCAGATGCATAGCCTCTCTGGCACGCTGGCAACGATGGCGCCAGGATTGCCCTATACCCTGGCTGCGCAGTTGGCCTACCCGCAGCGGCAGTGTGTCGCGTTCGTAGGGGATGGCGGTTTTTCCATGCTTATGGCCGACTTTGCCACAGCGGTAAAATATCAACTGCCAATTAAGGTTGTAGTCATCAAGAACAATACCCTTGGGCAAATCAAGTGGGAACAGATGGTGTTCCTCGGCAATCCGGAATATGGGGTGGACCTCAGTCCCATCGATTTCGCGGCGTTTGCACATGCCTGTGGCGGGATGGGCTACAGCGTTGATGACCCAAAAAACTGCGGTCAGGTGGTTGACCAGTTTCTGAGCGCACCGGGTCCGGCAATCTTGGAAGCCGTGGTGGATCCGTTTGAGCCTCCACTGCCGGGCAAGGTCAAAGCCGAACAGGCGCTTCGATTTGCTGAGTCACTGGCCCGCGGCGAGCCGAACCGCGGCAAGATCGCACTGACGGTGGCCTCGGACAAAGTTCGCGAGTTGGTGTAAGAGCAGGGAAGCAGATGAAGAAGCATCAAGTTGTAGTCATCACTGGCGCGTCCGCAGGCGTAGGCCGTGCGACGGTGCGGGAGTTTGCCCGGCAAGGCGCGTGGATCGGCCTGATTGCCCGCGGACGTGACGGCCTGGAAGGTGCACGTCGCGAGGTTGAGGCGACGGGTGGCAAAGCATTGGTAATCCTCACCGATGTTGCCGACGCGCCGCAGGTAGAAGCGGCGGCGAAACAGGTGGAAGACAAGCTCGGTCCCATTGACGTTTGGATCAATAATGCGATGACATCCGTGTTTTCTCCGATTAAGGAGATGACCGCTGCGGAGTTCGAGCGCGTAACCAAGGTCACATACTTAGGTTATGTGTACGGGACCCTGGCCGCGCTGAAATATATGCTGCCGCGCGACCGCGGCACGATCGTTCATGTCGGCTCAGCACTGGCCTACCGCAGCATTCCACTCCAGGCAGCCTACTGCGCCTCAAAACATGCGGTACTGGGTTTCTTTGCGTCCCTCCGCACAGAACTTCTGCATGATCGCAGTCATGTGCAGACGACAATCGTGCAAATGCCAGCCCTCAACACGCCACAGTTCGGCTGGGTCAAGAGCCACTTGCCAAGAAAGGCGCAACCGGTGCCGCCGATTTATCAGCCAGAAGTGGCCGCGCGCGCCATCTACTATGCCGCGCATCATGCGGAGCGGCGGGAATATTATGCAGCATGGTCGGTTGTAGAAGCGGTGGTGGGCAACAAGATTGCGCCGTCGTTTGCCGATCACTACCTCGCACGTAACGGCTATGACTCGCAACAGCATGACGGCTCCGAAGATCCGGATCGCGCCAACAATCTTTGGGAGCCTGTAGCCGGCGATCATGGCGCGCATGGGAACTTCGATGATCGTGCTCGTGAGCAAAGCCTGGAACTATTGGCTGAGACGCACTGGAAGTGGCTTGCGATTGCAGCTTTAGCCGCTGGGGCGATCTTCGAGATGATCACGACAAAGGCAGAAAGCAAGCCATTGCCACTCAGGAGGGCGGCCTAAGCTGGTTTCAAGTTAAGCATGTCGAACGAAGGCGGCAACCATATTCCCAGTAGCGCTTCACGCAGCAGGCCGAGAAAGCTGGTGCGGCTGCATCCCCGGGAAGACAGCTTCGAAGTCAGTCAGGGACGCAGCGTGCTATCCACCAATCTCAACGGATTTATCCCGCCAAACACAGCCAATGGACTCTTCGTCCATCAGACCCGCATGCTGTCATGCTATCGGTGGCTTATTGATGGAGTGGAACCGCTGGCTGTCGCTCTTTCCAACGTGCAACAACATTCGTGGCTGGGCTACTACATTCAGTTGCCGCACAGCTTAAAACCTGGAGAAAAAGACCGCGGCAGCGGGGAAATGGCGGAGGTGTCGGAAAGGTCCGTGGAGCTGAGGCTGTCTCGCTCAGTGGGGTGGGGTGTTCATGAAGATGTGGATGTCACGAACTTCACTCAGGAACCGGCGGAATTTCAGCTTCAGCTCGAATTGGATGCCGATTTTGCCGACCAGGAAGAGACAGTAAACAAGCGCCGGCAGTTTGGCGAACTCAAACGATCGTGGCAACGCAAGCAGCACGGGAATTGGGAGCTCGGGTTCGACTATCGCTCCCACCACCACTATAAGCACCAGGAAGATGAAGGCGACGGCTGCGTTCTTCGTTCCATTACCATCGAAGTGTCCAACTGCGACTCCGAACCGCACTACTCGAACCACGTCATATCTTTTCAGCTCTCGCTAAAGCCGTTCCAATGCTGGCACGCGTGTATTCGCATGCGCCCGCACGTTGAAGACGAGCCCACAGCGCCGCCTTACGACTGCTATGCCTTTCAGTCAACCAAGAATCCATACGACGTAACCCGTGCCCGGTTTCTCGAGCAAGCCACCTCTTTCAGCGCGCCCGCTAGCAATACTCTTACGTCAATCGTCGTGGGCACATTGGAGCAGGCCAAGCACGATCTCGCAGATCTTCGGCTTCACGATCTCGACCGCGGACAGCGCGCCTGGGTCCCCGCTGCCGGAATTCCAATCTACATTGCCTTGTTCGGCCGCGACACGCTGACAGTGGCTTGGGAGGCCGCGATGGTCAGCACGGAGATGATACAAGGCACTCTGCCTGTGCTTGCCAGCCTGCAGGGCAAGGTGGTGGACGATTGGCGCGACGAGCAGCCCGGACGCATGCTTCACGAAGCCCACACCGGACCACTGGCCAAGCTGGGTTTCAATCCTCGCGCGCGCTATTACGGGTCGGCGACGACTTCGGGCTTTTACCCCGTCGTGCTCGCTGAGCTGTGGCACTGGACCGGCGACAAGGAGTTGATTCGTCCATTAATTGACCCCGCGCTTGACGCATTGCGATGGAAAGATGATTGGGCTGATCTCGATGGCGACGGTTTCTATGAGTACCTCACCCGCTCTGAGCAGGGCGTTAAGAATCAGGGATGGAAAGATTCTGGCGATGCAATTGTGTATGCCGACGGCAGCCAGGTCGAGCCGCCAATTGCAACTTGCGAGGAGCAAGCGTTCGTGTACGTTTCCAAGTTGCACATGGCGGAGATGTTGTGGTGGCTGGACCGAAAAGATGAATCGAAGCTGATGTATCAGCAGGCAAACGAGTTGAAGACGCACTTTAACGAAAAGTTCTGGATGGAGGACCTTGGATACTTTGCCCTAGGCCTTGATTCCCGGAAGCGGCAGATCCAATCTATCGCTTCCAATCCCGGGCATTGTGTGGCTTGCGGACTGGTAGATGAAGCGCTGGTTCAGCAAACCGTGGACCGCCTGCTTGCCGAAGACATGTTTACCGGCTGGGGAGTGCGCACGCTTTCGGCGAAGCATCCTGCCTTCAATCCCTTCAGCTATCATCGCGGAACCGTCTGGCCGGTGGAGCACGGGTCGTTTGCAATGGGCTTTATGCGCCACGGCTTACACGCTGAATTGCAAAAGATAGCCCGCGGCATGTTTGACGCCGCCGCCCTGTTCGATTTCCAGCGCTTACCCGAGGTCTTTTCCGGACACCAGCGGGATGAACGGCATCCCTTTCCCGCGTTATATCCCAAAACCAACTGGCCGCAGGCCTGGTCATCTTCGGCAGTATTCACGCTAATCCAGTGCATACTTGGCATTTATCCTTATGCGCCGCTGCACGCTTTGTTTGTCGATCCGTATCTCCCGGATTGGCTGCCCGAAATTACCGTCAGTAACCTGCACGTGGGAAAAGCTGTGGTCGACCTTCGCTTCTACCGGGAGAGCGACGGCGCCAGCAGTTATAAAGTACTCGACAAGCGCGGGCCGCTGCACGTGGTACGGCAACCCAGTCCTTGGTCGATGACTGCCGGGCCGGTGGAACGGGTGGTTGACGCGCTGTCCAGTGCGCTGCCCGGCAGGTGAATTTCAGGGCTTTGGACGATGCAGAAAGGAAAGACAATGGTGAGTGGGGCAATTGGGGCGACGACGTGGGTCATCGCCGAAGGCTATATTCCGCCGGAAAGTCATGGACCGTCGCCGGAAATGACCAGTCACGAAGCCGTCTGCCTGCTCAACAGCTCGGATCAGGACGCACACGTGGAGATAACCGTGTATTACTCAGAGCGGGAACCAGTGGGTCCTTATCGCGTCACCGTGCCGGCACGACGGACGAGCCATGTGCGTTTCAACGATCTTCGCGATCCAGAGCCGATCCCTCGCGGCACCGACTACTCCAGCGTGATTCGTTCTGATGTTCCACTCGTCGCACAACATACCAGGCTCGACTCCCGCCAGTCAGCCAATGCCTTGTTGAGCACGATTGCCTATCCCGCTGCATAGGGCGGCTCCAGTGCAGTGAAACCAATGAGGGATGAACTTTGTAGCACATCAGTCAAGTCAGTCGAGCCTTGATCGAGCAGGGATTGGCGATCGGGAAATTTACCAAGCTCATCGAACCAGAATCGTTTCGATTATGAGTTTCTCCCACGAAGGCAAGGGCCTTGCTCAAAGAGGTGTCGCGAGGGGGTATCGTCAATTAGGAAATATCGTCTCAGGCGCGTAGTCGCCATTGACGGCAATCCTTTGCTGCAATAGGCATCGTCGCCGACCTGGGGATCGCTCATGGGAGCCCCGCTGGAATCCATGTCGATGGTTAGCCTGCTCGGATACCTGGAATGGGCCAACGTCTGGAGCCACAATCGGTCATGACAGCTCTATCCTGACCGCTCCGCCGTTCGCAAGAATCAAGGGCAACTCCGTTTCGGAAGCCTCGCGCTCCCGAGGGATGATCAGCTCGACGACCCGATGTTGTGCCTCTCGCTTCGCCTGTAGTCGAGCCTGGGAATAAATCTCAAGTGTGCACCGGCAGTTCCCGTGGCGCATGAGTTCCTGGACCACCTTCACGTTCTCTCCGTTCGCCACCAGCATGGTAGAAAAGCTGTGTCGGAACGTGTGCCAGCCGATGTGCTTCCGAATCCCGGCGCGGAGGGCTGCTGGGCGGATCACACGCGAAAGAAGGATGTCCGGCCAGTAAGGGTTTCTGCCCCGACTGTGAGGACACGCAATCATGGGGCTGTTCGTAGGGGCTGTCCTGCTTCCAGGCCCAGAGCTCTGAGGCGAGAATTGGGTCCATCGGAACAGGCTTTCTTGAGGCCTCGGTCTTGCAGTTGCCAACAATATTCATATAAATCGAACGCTGCACGTTGATCTGCAGATCGTCGAAGTCAACATCATCCCACTTCAGCGCGAACAGTTCGCTGCGTCTTAGTCCGGTGGCTGCGTCGAGGAAAACCATCACCCGAAAACACCGATCAAGCGTGAAAGGAGTGAGCGTAATTCATCGGGTTCTAGCCACTCGGGAATTCTCTGTCGCTTAGCGCTTTGCCGAACCAGTAGGATGGGATTCCTGCCTTGCTCCAACCACTCATGACGGATGGCGTGATTAAACAGCACGCTCATCACATTACGGATCTTCGCTTTCGTCGATGCGGCTAAGCAACTGCCATCCACTCGCATCAGTTGACGAAGCCAATGTTCGACGGCGATCGTTCGTACGTCACGGATGTTCAGGCTTCCCCATGCTGGCTTCACCCATCTCGTGAGAAAATCTCTGTAGACGGTCTTCGTGGCGTGCGACTTTCCCCCGTCCATCGGATCGCCGACGAGTTCTGTCCTGCTGTAATGATCGATCAGGTCGGCAACGGTGATGGCTTGTTCACGCTGACGATTTCGAGCTTCATTGATCGATACGCGGAGGCCGTTGCTGGCCTGCCAGGCATCTTCTACATTTGGATACTGGAGGAGGGTACCAATGACGCCTTTGCGGCGGACGCGCCGTCCGCCGGGTTCACTGTCCCACCAAAGAAACTCCCAACAATCAGGTCCATGTTTCCTGCGGCCGAGTCTTAGATATCCTCGTTGGTAGCGTGCTCGCATTTTCTCTCCTCCGGCGATGTGTGCAACGGAGAAAGGGTATGACTGCGAGCATCAGGAGGCGACCCGCTCTGTGTGTTCGTTTGTCGCTTGACTTGCAAATGGCGTTCGTGCGCAGAAAGTGTACGCAAAATTGTACGCAAATTTTCAACCCACAATCCAACCCACAAAAAGCGACGCCTTGTACGACTTGCGTGTACTTAGGCAGTCTCCACGCACTTGTAAGTCGTAAAAAACCTATCCGGGCAAGATTGACACGGTAGAGGTCAGGAGTTCGAGTCTCCTCGTGCCTACCATTTCTCGTTTAATCTCAGCGCCTTCCGACGAGCCCTGCCCGGGGCGCTACCGCAACCCGTCACTAATTGCGCGAATACCGCTCCCGCAACGCGCGCATAACAAACCAGATAAATCACGTTTTCCGGTGGCGTGAGATAATCCGGCCTTCAATACCCATGAATTTGAGATTCAAAGAGGGGGCATGAAAAAAACCAATCTGGTTTCGCGCACGTTAACTTCAACGTTGGCGTTGCTGCGAATGCTCGTTGGTTGCCAGAAGACGCAGCAGCCTGAGGCTAGCTCACGACCATAACCAACGGAGCTACTATGCCGCAGAATCTTTCTCCCGAAGACCTCGCCCGCCGCACCATCGAGCGCTGCGGAGTAGAAGCAGTCATCTGGGGCATTCCTGTCGTGAACTATGATGACGCGATGTACCAGGCAATGGTCACCGCTGCCCGGCCACCGCGATAACGATCCGGTTCGAGCTATCGAATGCAGAATCAGCCGTGATCATTGGTGCGATGACCTCAATCGCAATACCGCTGCCAGGTAGGTACGCGCAGTTGCCCGAGAAGCCCTCGATATTTCCTCCGTGGCCGAATGCCAACCCGGCGTCGTAGCGAAAGATATCCGGTCCCAACCCGTAGCCCACCCCATGTTCGCGGACTGCGGGCGGACTTTGGGTGTTCTTGGCAAGCGCCGCGATCGACTGCGGGGAGGCCTGCTGCATCACTGTCCGGTGTGCTGCGTCGAGCACCTCGTCGCTGGCTACGAGCTTGGTGATCCACAACGTCATGTCCTCGCCCGTCGAGGCGATGCCGCCGTCCGACCATGCGAGCTTGTGCTCGGCGTTCCCGTAGTAGGGGGAGATACAAAGGGGGCTGACCGACGCACGCGGCTTCGCCCGCCAGCTTTTCTTGCGCCGAGCTCGACGGCAACGGCGAAGGCACGCCCACGCACCGAACAAAGTAGCTCGGCTCGGACCGGGGACCCTGTTGATACCCGTACAAGTAGGTGTGCGTCAGCCCCAGTGGGCGGAAGAACCGGCTCGCCAGCTCTTCGCCGTAGGAGTTGCCCGTGACCGCCTCGATCACTAGTCCAAGGATCTGATAGCCCGTGTTCGAGTAATGCCAAGCGATACCTGGCGGGAAATAGGGCGGGAGGACACGAGCGAATCCAATGACGTCCTGGGGTGTCGGATCCCAGTCAGGATCGAGCCTGTGTGTGGCAAATGCAGTCGAGTCCTCGTAGTCCGGGATCCCCGCCGTATGTGCCAGCACCATCCTGAGGGTGATGTTCTGGCCGTTCGGCCACTGTAGCACATTATTCCATCGCGGGTCAGCAAGGGTGTCGTCGATGCTCAGCTTGCCCTCCTGGTCCAGTTGCAGGATGAGCGCCGCCGTAAACGACTTGGTCGAGCTCCCCACGTTTGCCACGCCAGAGCCTATCTCGATACCCGGCTCGGAACTCACAAAACCTCGATATCCTTTGCTGTCCCTCGCACCCACCAACAGGTATGGGATCGGCGGACGCGATTCGCCCTGGTTGCCAGCCTCAGACGCTATGTCCTGGTTATGCTGGCGGATGTAGGTCATCGCTTGGTCAACGGGGGCGGACTCCTCCGCGGGCGTCGGGACGTCTGGCAAGCCTCCGCATCCGGTTGCGAGCAGCGCCAGTCCGGCCGCGGCCGCGATGACTGCCAGTTTGCTTCGTCTGAGCTTTTGGGTTTTGGGTCACAGCGAATTAACCCGGAAGCTTGTTGCTAAAGCAGTGCGGGGATCCCAAGACCATTTGTCAACCCGGATCCGAGGCAGAGGCTTGACAGGCGTCTCACTCGCAGACTCAGGGAACTCTGGTTTCGTGGACAAGTCTGTGACCTATGGCAACTCCATACAAAGCCGTTTCACAGCTGCTGTCAAGCAGCAGACGACGGTTGAGCCTGTGGTCAATGAATCCACCGACGCACAGAGTTGCAAGACCGATTTCGGTTGCGCAAAGGCACATATTTTGTGCCACATGGTCAGCTTCCAGCAGAACGTAGCGGTAGCCGCGCGCGCCGTATTTCCTGAGTGTGCGCGGTAAGACCGCGGTGAGAAGGCAGAATGCGGAGGCAGGCTCCAGAAATTGCTGGTGCATAAGCTCCGGTATGATTTCTGCGATGGTGCAGGAGGGTGACATCGGTTCCAACGTGTGCTCACGCGCATTGAAGTGATGGATTCCTGGCACTACTCCTTGAACTCGGTTGCAGACGACATACAACTCCAGTGGGTACAGCCCGCCGGCAGAAGGCACCGGTCGGCCCAACGTTCGGTGGCCATTCGCCCACTGCCGCAGTCCGGTCAAACCATAACCAGCATCCAACAGGGACGCCAACTCGCCCAATCTGATCGGCTCCGGCCCGAATTCACGACATGATTGCCGCTTCGCGATCAACTCCAACAACGGCGAAGCCTCGGTCTCTGGAAGGGCGACAGCATCCTTGGAGACGCCCACGGTCTTAAATTCCATCCGCGCATGCGGGTCGTTGTAGGCTGCAACGTTATTCCACGGTTCTGAGTTCCAATGAAAGAACAAACTCAACGAAAATGGGTCTTCATAGGCAAGCATGCAGGACCTCTAGGCGAGCGGATGAGGGCACGGGTTCAACATCGCCTCCGACGAGGGAACTGCAAGGAAACCCAGCTTCTTCGGCAACTCGTATAGGCGTCTGCCACCGAGTCGCTCCAGCCCGTGTCCAAAATGAATCGGTTGTATCTGCGTGATAAGTACTCGCGCCACTCGAATTGGGTACTGATTAATATCGGGCGTAGTCACGTCACGATAGATTATTCGACAGCCGATTGACGCAAGCGCCCGGTATAGGGTCTTGAGATCGTCTTCAACAGCTGCAGGCGGCGGCGATAAAATGTCCTCGATCCGAAGCGTTTTACCGTGATTCAAAAGAAAGTCGAATTCGTGGAAGTGGTCTCGGCGCAGGAAATACGCTGCGTGCTCATCCATCGTCCGTACATCGGCATAAGCGTTAAGATTACCTTCCACTCCTCCTTCGTGTTTCCTTCTCAGCAATTCGTGTAGACTTCAAATAGCGACTTTCGCAAAGCCTGTCGGCAAGCCAGGTCGCAGCCCAGGCCTATCATGGCGGCCGGACCTTGTCCGGTCCGATCGACGACCAGCGTCATCACCGGGCAGACCGGCATATCGGTTGCCAGCAGAAAGGATCTCACATCAGATCCCCAACGCTCATAGGTCGACCGAATATCTCCGACAATTCCTCCGACACCAGCAAAATCGATTTCGGGTACGGGCAGGCTGTTCAACCACGTTACGATGAACGCCTCGCGCTCCAGGAGTTCCAGGATGCCATGGCGGATTGCCCAATTCAAATCGGGACCTGCAGCAAATCCGCTTGAATTGGTTGGGGGTAGGAAATCCTGGGGTTCATCGCTGGGAGAATTTAGGTACACAAAGGCAGCGGGAACCCAAGGGGAAGTTTCATTTCCCAGTTCTTTCATTTGCGCCCACAGGAGTTCGTCCTGGGGTTGCCACGGTCGAAAAGGAAAATCGCTGCGTGCATACTGGGTTTCAGAAAACAGCACGAAGTCCACAGGAGGGATTGCATCCTCGGTGAGCTGTGACATCGTCGCGCGTCGCGTCCCTGTCATGGCGGGATGTGCTGCACAATAGTGTTCGACAGCTTCGCCCAGAGCACCGAGAATGGCGTCCTCCTCGGTGGCACCCTTGCCGCAGAAGCCGCGTTCTGTCATGTCTCCCTTTCGAAAATCAAAATGCGAAAGCCGAGCGTCATAGATGTGCGGCAACTCGAGCTCATCCGCGCTCTTCACTCGCAGATTAAGCGACCTGACGACTCCGACGCGTGGGCTGACCAGATCAAGCAGCGACTCGAGTTGGGTCTTCACGCCTCTGCCTCCCGGTCCCAACGGGCGAAACACGCGGGGCACCACGGCTTGCGCAGTACCACATGCATAACCGAACTGAAATCTCGTAGGTTCACAACTGTGATTCGGCCGCGCGTGACTAACGATTCGGGAAGGCAGAGTGCTTTCAGCACCTCCATCCCGGCCAGTTGCCCAGCGAGCGCAGATCCGAAGACAAGATTGGCCCTGTGGCCACTGTCATCCGATTTTCGGTGGTCGAGGAAGCTCTCGAAATCGAAGCTCTCCTCGGGATTATCAGCACACGCAACCGCACGCATCCGGTAACACAGGTAGCAGGCGGTTTCCCCGGGATAAACGGTTGGCCCCACCACGACCTCAAAACCCCAGATGGCCGCGCTGATCCAGGGAGTCTTGGTGCGTATACACGCGCGATTCAGTTTGTAGACGAGTGAGATGTTGCCTTCGTCGATACAGCTAATGACGAAGTCGGAGCCGGATGCTGCCTGCTCGACCATCTGGTCATCCGTCAAGCGCCCTGTTACCGTCTGGACCGCCGTGGACATGGCTTGCGAAGCCAGGTGTCGCTTTAAGGCGTCGCAACGCGAGGTGCCACAATCTTGCGGCTGAAATTCCGGAGAAAAGTAAAGGTCCGCTGGTCCGACGGCGCCGTCGTCTACACATCGCAATGTACCGAGTCCCGTAGCGACGAGCGAACGCGCTGCTGCAACCCCCGGACCAGTCAATCCAAAGAGCGTGACGGTTGACGTCTGGAGCTTCTGCTGAATCTCCCAAGGCTGGCGCGAGAGATCGTGGAAAAGGTTGAGCTGGGGTCGCAAGCGTTCCTGCATCCCTTCGCTCAGCTTCCAAGATACGTCCTCGAGCAGGGAGTTCTCCGAGAGGAGCTCCAGACAAGTGGATAGATCCTTCTCCTCAAACAGGTCACTCACCTCAGCGTGGATTTCCGCGAACGAGTGGCGCCCATCGAGCATAGGAACGACGTGGTTGACGAACTCGCGGAAGAAATGACCTTTCAGCTTGACCCGGCGATTCGCGGAAACGAAGTATAGAGTCTCGTCTCCTGTGTTATCGGGCGGATTACAGTATACGTAGTAATGGCTCGGGATTCGTAGTCGTTGTGATGGGGCGATCGGCATCGCGTTCGGTCTCCACGGTCTCAACAGGGCGATTTCGAATTACCGGTAAGCTCAAGAAAACGTTGTCGACCTGCACGACCAACTTGGCATCAAGCAGCTTCGTCAACGTCTCTCCGACAACTTCGGTGCCGTATTCTGACCCAAACCGCCCGTCGAGAGCACGGCGCGACTGGGCGAGATCACAGGCCAACAACAGTCGGGCCGACAAGCCGTCAAGCCAGTGCTTGCTGGCCACCGCGCAATCGCGGGAATCCTGCACATAGACCGTCCCGTCCTTGTGCACGGTGGCGTCCAGCCGAGGACGTCGTGAAGCGTCAGCCTGGAAGCGAGCGTTGCGCCACTTTGTGATCTCATTCTGCACTCGCCGCATGTAGGTCTCCGGGCTGCGGCCGTCCGCGTAGTCGAAATCGAAAAAATATGCCAGCCGGCCAAGGTCCCTTCGGTCGAGTGGAAAAACGTAGTAATACGCGAGAGCGGGCCGGACGCGAACTATTCCTGACTCCGCGGCCTTATTGAACAGTGGGCTAAAACGGTCAAGACGGATTTGGCCACCGCCGGTTGGCGGTTCAAGGTGACTCAGTAGAGGAATCAGGCCAGCCATGACATCGTATTCGGAAGGTGACTCGCCCGGGAAGCCGCCTAGGACATTCCAGGCCGGCACAATGCCGATCTCAGCCGACCACTTTAGTAACTGCACGTTTTGTGCCGCATTCACGCCTTTCTTCATCAGCGTCAGAACTTCCGTGGAGAAGCTCTCGATGCCGGGCTGAATTATCGTGATACCGCCACGCTTCATGGTAGCCAGTTGGGAATACTTCAAGTTGGCCTTCACCTCGTAGAACATTTCCAACTCGATGCCGTCGGAGGCCAGACGCGGGAACACCGTGGACAGGTATCGGTGATCGAGGATGTTGTCAACGCTATCGATACGTTTGCAGCCATACTGCTGATACAGATAGGTCAGTTCTCGGTAAACACGGTCCGGGGACTTGCTGCGGTACGGCATCGTGTCGCCGTTAAGACCACAAAACGTGCAGTGATACTTTGCGCCCCACCAACAGCCCCGTGCCGTTTCGACTTGAATCACCGGCTTGATCTTGCCATGAAGGCTGGAAGTCCTAAGCGTCTCAATGTAGTCGTCATATTCAGGAAAGGGCAGCCTGTCCATGTCCTCAAACATCGAAGGATAGGTCAGTTGCACCGACTCGCCGCGACGCAGGAAGCCCGGCAACTCATGCGTTTTGCCCTGCTTCAGGAAATTGTTGACGAATTCGGGGAAAACAGCATCGCCCTCGCGTGTACGCACGTAATCAACCCAGGGAAACGAGCGAATCATTTGGAATCCCATTTCCCCTTCGCAGTTTGCCCCCCCAAAGCAGATGACCGGTGGGTTCGGCATCTCTTTTAAACGCTTCGCAATCGCGAGACAGGCACAGGTTTGATGAAAGGTCGTCGTGAAGGCAACGATGGGCGCGCCCGTAGTGTGTAAGATGCGTGCGCAATGCTCGATGAATTCGGCCCGGTGGCTCCGACTCTGGAGCATCTGCCGCAATATCTCCGGCGGCAAGATCTTGCTTAGGACGTTACGGACGTACAGGTGCTCCGTGGGGAGCTGCCCCAGGAAAACCTGGTCAGCGAAAAACCACTCGCCGGCCAGGGAATCCGCCGGGGTCTGGTCCGAAATGTGGGTGTGGAGATCGTCGCCGATCTTTTCGGCGAAATCGATGTTGAAGTAATGGATACGCGATGAGAAGCCGCGCTCCGCAAGCTCAGCTTTGAGGAGGCTTACGCCTATCGCTGGCCGTGCGATGTTGGCGAACGGAACAACGGCGAATGCAACGTCCATGCCGATTGCGCTCCCCCTCAAACAAACATCTCCGCTCACGAATCGCGGGGTGTCAACTTACATGCCGAAGCCACCGAAACCTTCGTCGCCTGGCTCGACTTGCGGCGCTATCCACTCCTAACTTGCCCCCGGTGTAGGACGTAGTCTAGCCGCCGAATCGACAAAGCATTCAATAGGAGCGCTTAATTGCTAGGCCCTCACCAGCCATTGCCATGGGAACTAACTAGTGCTATGACCGCATAGATAAGTAATCAAGATATACACTTGCCGTGGACGGTGTCAGGCTTTATAGCTATGGCATGGGTAGAGGCAAAGCACTTCGGGTTCAACTTTCCCGGCGGGATCGGCAGCAATTGGATCGGTTGTTGAGCGGCGGGTTGCAGCCAGTGCGGACGGTGCTGCGAGCCTTGGCCCTACGACAGATGGATACAGGACAGTCCACGCCCGCGGCGGCTGCCAGTTTGGGCCTTTCGGCCAAAGCGGTGTGGCAGATCGGCAAGCGCTATCAGCAGGGCGGGTTGGAGCGCGCACTATATGACGCCTCCCGACCGGGGGCAGCTCCGGCCCTGGATGGGGAACAGCGACAGCGCATCATTGCCGTGGCTTGTAGTCAGCCGCCGTCGGGTCGGGCGCGCTGGACGGTGCGCCTGCTGACCGAAGAGGTAATCAAACGCAAGCTGGTACCGCGAGTCGGGCGAGAGACCATCCGGGTGCTGCTGGAAAGCCACGAACTGAAGCCGTGGCGGGAAAAAAATGTGGTGCGTGGGGGAGCTGGACGAGGAGTACATCGCCCGCATGGAGGAGGTGCTGCGGCTGTATGAAAAGCCTCTTTGCCAGCGGGCACCGGTGGTCTGCATCGACGAGAAGCCGGTGGTGCTGCATGCCGAAATCCGTTCCCCGATGGCGATGAAGCCGGGAAGAGTTGCCCGGCGGGACTATGAATACAGGCGTTGCGGAACCGCCAACGTATTTTGCGGGATCGAGCCCAAGGCGGGACGGCACTTTACCAAGGTGACTCCGACTCGCTGCTCGGCCGAGTTTGCTGATTACCTGCTGGATATCGCGGCGAGCTATCCGGAGGCCGATACCATCCATCTGGTCATGGACAACCTGAGTACCCACACCCGCAAGGCTCTGGTGGAACGATTTGGAGAAAAAGCTGGCGGTTGGTTGTGGAAGCGTTTTACGGCGCACTACACTCCCAAGCATGGAAGCTGGCTGAACCAGGCGGAGATCGAGGTTGGTTTGCTTTCCCGGCAATGCTTAGGAAAACGCCGAATCGGAGACATCGCTTGCTTGCGCCAGCAAACTCGGAACTGGAATGGTCGGATGAATCGCGACCGGGCTATCCTCCAGTGGAAGTTCACGCGCAAGCAGGCCCGACACACGTTTCGTTACATAATCAAGCGGTCGAAGCACTAGCTTGACGCGGGGCACAGCTGCAAGCCGTCGCTAGTAAGCACTAAGGAATTGTAGAGACCGCCTCGCTGCAAGCTCGGCGACGCGAGTCCCAGCGGAACAGAAAAAGGCCGGGAAACCAACCCGGCCCAACGATGAAAAACCTTCGCTCTGGAAAGGAGAGCAATATTGTGAGCACGGGACAAAATCGGAATTGGTTTCTCTCGGTATCTGACCTACAAAGTGATCTATAACTTCACCGGCGGGCAGGACGGGAGCATTCCCCAGGCTGGATTGGCAATGGACAAAGCAGATTGGGGATGCCGATGCTGGATGCGTGAAGAGCTTCAGTCAGGACCGATCCCCCAGACCATACCGCGTTCACATCCCATGCCACATTTAAGATCGCCGCCGAAAGGCTCCATCTGACCGCTGCCCCGACGTTGGCTGGAAATCTTCCAGGCATACGGAGCACTCACCCCAACCCATTGGCTAGTTCGCGCAGACTTCCGTCTCCACGGTCGTGCGCCTCCAGCAGCTTGCGCCGCAGGTCATCGGAATACGCCCTTCCCATCGTCTTGGACTTGTCGCGGATTTTTCGCCCAACATGCTATACACTAACATGAGAAGTGCTCTAGCC
>CAWJIW010000037.1:0-37514 GCA_963843005.1 uncultured Acidobacteriaceae bacterium
TACACCAACATCACGGTCACGTTGCGACGCCTTGCGGCGTGTTTGCCTTCGTGGTCAATGCTCTTTTTTATCACCGCATCGGTCGTGTTTCGCAGCTCGAGGGCTGATTTTCGCCGCGCCTTGCAAGAGGAAATGGGCAAGAAAATGGCCAGTAATCCCGATCCCAAGGTGCAGGAAATGGTGCAGCGCATGCTCGAGTGGATGAGCACGCCGCAAGGCATCGCAACCTTGATCGTGCTGATACTGATTGTGATGTCCGTGATGTTCATCCTGTTTACCGCCGCCGGAGGAGCGCTGGGGGCGTCCATGTTCGGCAAAAGGCGGGAATTCCGCTGATCACCGCCCACGTGAGCTGCGTCACACTTCGTCGGCTGCGGGTTGCCCCTCAGCTTGCGCTTTGCGTATGATGCGAGCGGCATGACGAAAGCCTCCACGCGTCCCTCCAACCTCCGCGAGAAATCGCAAAGCCTTTCCGCCTCTGAAATTGAGCGCACGCTGGTCCGGCTGGCGCACGAGATTGTCGAGAAGAACAACGGCGTCGCAGAGCCTGGGACTGGTGGGCATTCTGCGCCGCGGCGTGCCGCTGGCCCAGCGCCTGGCGAAGATCCTGGGCCGCATCGAAAAGACCCCGGTGCCGGTGGGAACGCTGGACATCACGCTTTATCGCGATGACCTCTCGACCGTGGGACATCGGCCCGAAGTCAAGAAGAGCACGATGGAGTTCGATATCCAGGACAAGGACATCATCCTGGTGGACGACGTGCTCTATACCGGCCGCACCACGCGCGCCGCGCTCGACGCCCTGTTCGATCACGGACGTCCCCGCCGCATTCAGCTTTGCGTGCTGATCGACCGCGGCCATCGCGAGCTGCCCATCGAGGCCAGCTTCGTCGGCCGCAAAATCCAGACCACCGAACAACGAAATCATCGAAGTGAAATTGCAGGAGACCGACGGCGCCGACAAAGTGCTGCTGATGGAGCGGGTCCCCGAAGGTCGATGAAGCCAACATTGCGTTCGCTGCTGGGCATCAACCAACTCACGACCGGAGCAGATTGAAGCCATTCTGGAGCTGGCGCGGCGCATGGATCCGAATCGGCCTTCCCAGCTGCTGCGCGGCAAACGCGTGGCGCTGCTCTTCTACGAGGCCTCGACCCGCACCCGCACTTCCTTTGAATTTGCCGCCAAGGCGCTGGGCGCTACCACCACGCTGATCACCGCGACTTCCTCCAGCATCGAAAAGGGCGAGTCGCTCATTGACACCGGCTGGACGGTGGCCGCTCTCGGGGCCGACGTCATCGTGATGCGGCATCCCAACAGCGGCAGCGCGTACTTGCTGGCGCGCTATATGACGGTGCCGATCGTGAATGCCGGTGACGGCATGCATCAGCATCCCTCCCAGGCGCTGCTTGACGCCTTGACCATCACCAATCACAAGAAGACGCTGAAGGGCCTGCGCGTGGTGATCGTCGGCGACGTGTATCACAGCCGGGTGGCGCGCTCCAATGCGGAGCTGCTCTCCCGCTTCGGTGCGGACGTCATCTTCTGCGGCCCGCCCGACTTCGTCCCGGATGTCGCTGCCACGCATTGCGCCGGGCGTGAGCTGTCTGCCACGATTTGAATCTGGCGTTGCAGGGCGCCGACGTTGTGATGGCGCTGCGGGTGCAGAAAGAGCGGCTCGCGGGAATGAATCTCAGCGTCGAGGATTACATCGCCAACTACCAGCTCACCACGCAGCGCATGAACCTGGCCAAGCCCGACGCGATCCTCATGCATCCGGGGCCGGTCATTCGCGGCATGGAGTTGACCAGCGAGGTGGCTGACGGGCCGCAGTCCTGCATTCACGAACAGGTTCGTAACGGAGTGAAAACGCGCATGGCGATTCTGGCCACCGTGCTGGGAGCGCACGCTAGATGAAAGACACGGACTCCTTGCTCATCGAAGGCGGGCGGGTGATTGATCCCGCCAGCGGCGTCGATCAGGAGATGGAGTGCTGCTGCGCGACGGTCGCGTGGCGGCTGTGGAGCACCGGGCAAGCTCCGCGGGCAGGCGAAGCGAGCGTATCGACGTGAAGGGATGCATCGTCGCTCCCGGGTTTATTGATCTGCATGTGCACCTGCGCGAGCCCGGGCAGCATCGCAGAAAGAGACGATCGCCACCGGAACAGCGGCGGCAGCGGCCGGCGGATTCACCTCGGTCTGCGCCATGCCCAACACTGCGCCCGTCAATGACTCGGCCGAGATCACGCGCTGGATGCAGGCTCCTGAACGCGGCGCGCTGGTCAACGTCTTCCCCATTGCCGCCGCGACCGTCGGTAGCATGGGAGAGAAGCTCACGAATTTCGCGGCGCTGAAAAGAGCCGGTGCGGTTGCCGTCAGCGACGATGGCAAGCCCATCCTCGACGACCGCCTGATGCGCGACGCGTTGCGCACCGCCGCCCGGCTGAAAATTCCCGTGGTGCAACACGCCGAGGACACGCGCCTGACTGGCGGCTGCTCGATGAATCTCGGGCCGACGTCGTTCCGCCTGGGCCTGCATGGCATGCCCAACGCCGCCGAGTCCAGCATCGTGGAGCGCGACATCGCTCTGGCTCGCGAGACAAGGGGGCATGTGCACGTCGCCCACCTCTCGACCCGCGAGGCGCTGCAAGCCGTGCGCAAGGCGAAGAAGGCCGGGCTGCGTGTGACCGCCGAAGTCACGCCCCACCACATCACGCTGATCGGATGAGACACGGTCGGCGAGTTCGACACCAACTATAAGATGAATCCGCCGCTGCGCTCGGTCGCCGATCGCGACGCGATGATCGAAGGCATACTCGACGGCACCATCGATGCGATTGCCACCGACCACGCGCCCCACGCCTTCCATGAAAAGCAGGTGGAGTTCGACCGCGCCGCATTCGGCATCACCGGCCTGGAAACCGCATTGCCCATCGCCATCACCGTACTGCATCAGCACTTCAAGCTGCCGCTGTGGCGCATCGTTGAGCTGCTCTCGTCCAATCCCGCGAAGATCTTCGGCCTGCAGGGCCGAGGCACGCTTGGCGAAAGGCGCTCACGCCGACGTCACCATCTTCGATCCCAAGAAGAAGTGGACCTTCGACGCCTCGCAGTCGCACTCGAAATCGAAGAACACGCCCTTTGATGGCTGGAGCTTCAGCGGAAGAGTTGTGGCGACGATTGTGGGCGGGAACGGTGGTTTACGAAGGCTGAAGGTTAGAGTGGTTCCAGGTGCTGGAGCTGGCTAGCGCCGGTCTGAATCGACGGACCAATGAGCGAAGAGATCAGCAGCCCGACGCTGCAGCCCAAGACAACGCCCAGCACGAATCGAACTCCCAGCCAATTGCCATGCAAGCCCGACCAATCCGCTGACCGCGTCAAGCAGATTGACCCCGGCCGCGGCGATCAACAGCCGCGGCGAGTCGACGCGAGGTCCGCAACAGCAGCCCAACCGCCGCTCCCAGATAAATTCCCAGACACCTGGCACAGACGCCCACCGCTCCGCCAAACAACCAGAACGAGCGCTCTGGCCGCTGATGGCAGACAAGCGCAAAGCCGCGCTCCAGAGCCAGGCCGACACCGGGGCCGTGAGAGAGGAGATACGGAGCAGCGACAGCTGCGCACGCCAGAGCCAGCGGAGCCAGCATCCACCAGTTCCAGCGAACGACGAGCTACCCGCAGAATGCCGGTTTTGAAAGGGCACAGCTTCAGCTGTGCCGTATGGCGCGAAAAAGAACTGGGCTTTAGCCCCTGAGGAAACGATTTTCTGAGCAGCGTCCATCGGCATCGGTCATCGCTCCGAGGTAACTGGAAACAGCAGATCCTCCGCAGGCTGAAGCCAGATTACAAAGCGCCTTACCGGCACGGTGTAAACTCGTGCCCTCGATCGAAGGCTGCTCTACAACTAGCCAGCCTTATCCCAGAATCCCCATGCGCTTGCCGACGCGCTTCAGCGTTTCCAGCGCCTGATCGAGTTCTTCGCGCGTGTGGGTCGCGGTCATGATGGTGCGGATGCGCGCTTTGCCTTCGGGCACGGTGGGGAACGCGATGCCGGTGCCCATCACGCCCTCTTTGAACAGCTCGCGCGAGAAGTCCATCGTCAGCCGGCCGTCGCCGATGATGATGGGCGTGATCGGCGTTTCGCTGGCGGGAGTGTTGACGCCGCCGATGTTGAAGCCCAGGGCGCCCAGTTCTCTTCTTCCAGTAGCGAGTGTTCTCCCACAGCTTCTCGATGCGCTCCGGCTCCTGCTCCAGCACATCGAACGCCGCGATGCAGGTGGCGGCGACTGACGGCGGATGCGAGGTCGAGAACAGGAACGGCCGTCCGCGATGGTAGAGGAACTCGATGAGATCGCGCGTGCCGCAAACGTATCCGCCCAGCGCGCCAATGGCCTTCGACAGCGTGCCGACCTGAACATCCACGCGGCCGTGCAGCTTGAAGTGGTCAACGGTGCCGCGGCCGTTGCGGCCCAGCACGCCGGAAGCGTGCGCGTCGTCCACCATCATGATGGCGCCGTACTTCTCGGCGAGATCGCAGAGCTGCGGCAGCGCGCCAATGTCGCCATCCATGGAGAAGACGCCGTCGGTGATGAGCAGCTTGTGGCCGGGCTCGTTCTTGATTTCGTTCAGCAGCTCTTCGGCGTGCGCGGCGTCCTTGTGGCGGAAGACCTTGATCTTGGCGCGGGACAGGCGCGCGCCGTCAATGATGCTGGCGTGGTTCAGCTCGTCGGAAATGATGAAATCTTCTTTGCCGAGAATCGCCGAAACCGTGCCGGCATTCGCGGTGAAGCCCGACTGAAAGACCACGCAGGCTTCCACGTTCTTGAAGCGCGCGATCTTCTCTTCCAGCTCCATGTGGATCTTCATGGTGCCGGCGATGGTGCGCACCGCGCCCGAGCCGACGCCGTACTTGCGCGTGGCTTCCAGAGCAGCTTCGCGCAGCTTGGGATGGGTGGTCAGGCCGAGATAGTTATTGGAGGCGAGGTTGATGACCTTCTTGCCGTCGAAGGTGCAGACCGGCGCCTGCTCGTCGTCCAGCACGCGCAGCTTGAAGTAGGTGCCCTTCTGTTTGAGTTCGTTCAGTTGGTCGGTGAGGATAGGAGAGCGGATTGGTGCGGGTGGTAGAGTTGCCATGAATGTCTCCGAATGCGAAGAATATTTTAGCGCCCACGACCCGGGGGCGTTTAGAAAAAGGGGAGAACTCGAGCCCGAGCGCGTCTTGGATCAATCGTGACCAGCGCCCCGCGTTCTAATTCGCTTGCGAGCTGCTTTATTGCCAGGACGACGGTCGCGTCCATAACAACCGGAGATGTTTCCTGGCTCCGAAGCTGAACGACGCTGGGCGTGCGACGCATGGATGAGGCGAGCAAGGCTCCGAAGTCAAGATCGTGAGTGAAAACGATGCTCTCCGTTTCAGCGGCCCGTTGCAGTATCTCGCTATCTGCTGCCGTGGCGCTACCCACCTCGCTCCAGTGCACGGCCTCCCAATTCTCCCGTTGAAACACCACAACCCACGAAGGCGAGAGATTCATGTCAATGAGAATCTTCACGCTCTGTTCAGTTCAATCTCGCGCTCCTCCGAGCGGAGCGCCGCGTAGGAAAGAGCCTGAGCGATGTCCTCGGCTTCAAGGTAGGGATAGAGTTGCAGAACCTCGGCGGCGGTGTGGCCTTCGGCGAGCATACCGACGATCATGCCAACCGTGACGCGCATTCCAGTAGCAACGGTTTGCCGCCCATGACCTGTGGGTCGATGGTAATTCCGTCAGTGGCCATTCCCGCCTCCCTTTTCTCTTGAATCTAGCAGCGATCAGCCGCCGACTCAAGCTGCTCGCCGTTTCCGTCAGACCGGTCAGCTCCGAGATAGTTGTTGGAGGCGATGTCGATGACCTTCTTGCCATCGAAGGTGCAGACGGGCGCCTGCTCGTCGTCGAGCACGCGCAGCTTGAAGTAGGTGCCCTTCTGCTTGAGGTCATCCAGTTGGTCGGTGAGGTACGTGAGCAGGTTGGTGCGGATCGTGGGAGTTGCCGTGAGGAACCTCGTGAACCGGATATCCTAACGCACCTTGTGGCAGTCGGGCGTTGCCAACACAAATGTGAGTTCTTAGGTCCTATCAGAGGCGACGAAGAATGGGACACCCCGGCGTCGTGTTTAGGGATTCCGAGGCAGAAAGCCGCGTCGAGAAATGGCGCTAAGCAATGCCTCCCCAAATTTTTCTCCATCCAAAGAGCCTACACCCGAGCCTTCATCGACATATTCCCACCACTCGTCGCATAAGTAGCCGACATAGTCCTCAAGATGAACAGGCTTTCCGCGGGCCTCCAGCGAGCACAGGGCCATTCGCGTTCGCGCTTTGAACTTGTCGGGGCCGGTGATCAGCTCTTTCTTGTGCCGCGGGAAAAGGGGAATACCCGATAGCCCGAACGAGAACTCAAGTTCGGAGGTCCAACACCACCTTAAAGCCCGGATGAGATCCTGAATCTCGTCCTCTGCGAAAATACTGCCGGGCAGCCCCGCCTCTCTTAGATTATTTGCAAACTGCTGCTCGATGCTTCTCATTTCGGTCGAGTCGAATTCGCGGGTACAAGGGGCGCAAAGAAACGAGGCGGGTTTGATGTCAAGGAACGTCCGCGCGAGAAGTAAGTCGGCCGCCTTCTGATCCACTATTTGACTGGCGCTCATGCATAGGTCGAGAACATCAATATCCGGCGTCCCCTCTCGCTGATCCCCAGCGGGGCCGCGGGAAACCCTTTCCTCTCCCGGGGTGCTCCACACCGGGAACACTTGTCGGAATCGCGGCCCCACTCGTGCCCAGCCATGCCGCAAGCTGCGCACTTGCAGCCCTCCCATCTGTGGGCATTCTGCCGGGGTGCTCCACACCGGGAACACTTACCGCAATCCTTGGCCCAGTCGTGTTGCTCATCTCTAGCTGTGCCGCAGGCTGTGCACTTGCAGCCTTGCCACTGGTGGGCATTCTGACGAGTTGCTCCACACCGGCAACACTTGCCGCAATCCTTGGTCCAGTCGTGTCGCTCATCTCGAGCAGTAGCTGTGCCGCAGGCTGTGCACTTGCAGCCTTGCCACTGGTGCTTTCCTATCAAGCAGAGTAGCCGCATAAGTGGATTGTGACGCAGTCTGGCTGCAAAAGCCACACGATATTCAACATCCCACTCCAGCAAAACGAGCTTGTTGGTACCGGATGCTTCTTAGCCAATTGTATTCAATCTTTGCCAATTCTGCTACACTCGCCTTCGGAGTCGAAAGTTAAAAGGACCAGCCATGCCTACTCGGAATGTGAATTTGACGGATGAGCTTGACAGCTTCGTACTGGCGAAGATCGAAAGTGGCCGGTACGACAACGCCAGCGAGGTAGTCCGCGCGGCGCTGCGGACCCTGGAGCGGGAGGAACGGCAGTTTGAGGCGAAGCTTGCCGCGCTCCGAACCGCAATTGATGAAGGCGACGCCAGCGGAGTTGCCAAGGGAAATTCATTCGGGCGGGTCCGGCGGACACTTCAGCATTCAAAGAAAAAGCTCTAGCCGATGGCCACATTCCGTCTGTCCCGCCTGGCCGAGGCCGACCTGCTGGACATCGCCACCTACACACTCCGTACCTGGGGACAAGATCAGGCCATCCGTTATGTCGACGATCTTGAAGCCTGTTGCCGAAAGCTTGCGGCCAACCCGGAACTGGGTCGCGCCTGCGATCATGTGAGGCCCGGCTTGCGCCGCATGGAACACGCGCGGCATGTTCTGTTTTACCGGATTGAAGCCAAGGGTATCATGGTATCTCGCATCCTCCATCAGCGCATGCTGCCGGAACGACAGAGCATCGACGAGGAAGATTCGGGGCCAGAGGGTCAATGACGTGGCCGCGTCGGCGGTTGTTCGGTGACTCCAGCGGCCCTACCTTGTCCCGTTCGGATACACCAGGATCTTGCTGGCCTCGCCGGTCTTCAGCCGTTCCATGCCTTTCGCGAAATCCTTCATGGCGATGCGATCGGTGATCACCGGATGCAGGTCGAGCTTGTTGGCCTTGAGCAGCGCGGTCATCTGATACCAGGTCTGGTACATGCGGCGTCCGTTGATGCCCTGGACGGTCGCGCCCTTGAAGATGATGTCTTCCGCGAAGTTGAGTTCTACGGGTTTGGAAGGAATGCCGAGGAGGGACATGCGGCCGCCGAGACGCAGAATCTTGAAGCCTGTTCGGATGGCCTCGCTCCGTCCGGCCATCTCCAGCACCACGTCCACGCCGGTGCCGTCAGTGTTGTCCATCACGGTGCCGTACACGTCGTCCCTGGTGGGATCGAGCACGAAGTCGGGCTTCATCTGCTTCGCGATTTTACGGCGATGCTCGTTCACCTCGATGGCGTAAATCTGGGTCGCACCGCAAGCGCGCGCCACCGCGATGGAGAACAACCCTATGGGGCCGCAGCCAGTGATGGCGACCGTCTTCGCCGCAATCTCCCCCGCCAGCACGGTGTGCACGGCGTTCCCCAGCGGATCAAGAATGGACGCGTACTCCTCCGGGATCGAAGGATCGAGCTTCCAGATATTGGACTCGGGAATCACGACGTATTCCGCGAAGGCTCCATTGGCATCGACGCCGATGATCTTCACGTGCTGGCAGATGTGGGCCTCGCCGGTGCGGCATTGCAGGCACTTGCCGCAGGCCACGTGCATCTCGGCAGAAACGAAATCGCCTTCCTTGACGCTGGTGACCTCCGCGCCGACAGCCTCCACCGTGCCGCAAAACTCGTGTCCGGGAATCAGCGGCGGATGAATGCGGCGCTGCGCCCACTGGTCCCACTCATAAATGTGCAGATCGGTACCGCAGATGGACGCCATCTTGACTTTGACCAGCACGTCGGTCAGTCCAATCTTCGGCTTGGGAACTTCACGGATTTCCGTGCCCGGTGCGGGCTCCGGCTTGACAACAGCTAGCATGGTCTCCGGCATGAGGATGGCTTCTTCCCCCGCCGCAGAGCGCGGCGGCCCGTCAGCCCAGTAAGAACAAGAAGCGGTGGGCAAACGGGCAATTCTAGCACGCTGCCGGAAGGCCGGTCAGCGACATCGGCCAGCCGGCTTCAGGCGCCAGCACCCTGCGGCGGCGAAACTGGCGCAGCCGCCGAAGGCGTCTCGAACTCAAGCTCCAGTCCGCCAAAGGATTGCGAAGCCAGGTTGTAGACGAACGCCCAGATCGCGCCCATGACAAACCCCAGAACTGCATAGAAGAACGGCATGAGCACGGCAATGACGACGACGCCCACTATTCCGAACTTGTGCCGACTTGGGGCAATGGCGGCCCCGACAATGCCGAACAGAAGAAAGAAGAAGCCGAACAGAATTCCGATCGCTGCCTGCACCACAGCAAAGATTTTGGCGGATGACAGCACTCCGATGGACCGCAGACGAACCATGGCTTCACCTCAAGGTTGGTTTCCGTGTTTCTTTAGCATCTCTGCGTTGTACTGCTCGCTCTGGCCCTTGGGGACGCTCAGCGTTTTCCACTCCGCGCCCTTCCAGTGTTTGGCCAGAAAGACGATCTGACCGACGTGATACACGTCATGAGCAAGCTGGCGATTGATGGCCTGCAGCACGGAATGCGGTTCGCCGCGAATCGTGACGGTACGCTCCAGGTCCTCGGGATGAAGTGCATTGATGGTTTCGAAGACCAATTGCCAATTCTGCTCCCACGACTTGAGCACTTCTTCCCGTTTCGCATCGGCATGGGTGATGAATTCCCGGTCGCGATTGCGGTCGGGCTTCTCCCCGTCGCCGGTCAGGAAATCGGTAAAGCGAGAGCGCATATTGCCGGCCATGTGCTTGACGATGGTCGCAACACTGTTGGACTCCGCATCGAGCACGGCGAAAAACTGCTCCTCGCTAAGCTGCGCCATGGCGTCGTCGGCCAGGCGTTTGTGGCCCCGCAGGCTGCGAAAAACCACGTCAAGATAGAGCGCGCGAAAATCCGTCATCTACTGACTGTCTCCTGAATCGCCCGGGCGAACCAAGGCACAAAGCGCAAAGACAACTGTACTCCAGCGCTCGGGCGCGACTTCGGCCCTCTGGGTTTTGATCGCAGCGGGCTCGACCGATGCTACCTCGCTGCAATTCGACACGCCTCAGAATCGGCTCCGCGGCTGCTTCAAAGGGAGCAGAATATTGCATGGTTCGCGCCAAGGTGTTGCGCGGCCTACGACGAAGCACTAATCCGACAAGGACGCAACGCTTTTTTTTAAGAATTTTGTTGACATTCCGGTACAGTAACCGCAATATCTTGGGTTAGACATACTGCTCATGCAATATCTAGGGCATGTATGGCAGTTACAACGCAACCTTCAAGGGAGAAGGTTCCATTTCCATAAGGAGGAAATACCCAATGGCAACGAAGAAGAAAGCAAAGAAACCAGCCAAGAAAAAGAAGAAGTAGTGATGGGTTCCCGGCGAGGCGAAGGCCTCGCTAATTTTTTGCGAAGCAACTCTGGCCTCCGCGATTGCTGTTCGCGGGGGCCGCTTTTGTTCAAGGCCGCCGTTCGACGCGGTTCGCGCCGCAGTTGTTCCGCGTGGGGGTTCGTGCTACAAGAGTGCGGTGGAACAATGTTGCACCGAGGTTACGGACATGCGCGGCCTGGCGATCACTGCAGAGCGTGGTCCCAAACGCCTTAGGCGCGCGTCTGGTTGCAGGTGTGCGATTTTCCGGAACGGCGATGAGTGCTGAAAAGAAAAGAGTACGCAAGAGCGGCGCTGCTTCCGATCCGGTAATTCCCGACAAACTGTACTTTCGCATCGGCGAGGTTTCCAGTCTCTGCCGATTGCCCGCGTACGTGCTGCGCTTCTGGGAGACCGAGTTCCCGCAGTTGAAACCGGTAAAGAGCAGCACCGGCCAGAGAATGTATCGCCAGCGCGATGTCGAGAGCGTGCTCCGCATCAAGAAGCTGCTCTACCACCAGGGCTTCACCATCGCCGGGGCGCGCCAGCACCTCAAAGCCGAGGCGAAGACTTCCGCGTTGCCATTCCCGAAACAACGGTCTTCCGAGAGCCTGAAGAAAGTCCGGCAAGGCTTGCAGGAAATTCTCGTCATCCTCAAGAAGCGGCGCTAGGGCTGTTTCGCAAGAGAGGTCGGCGCAAGGTTGCCGAAACCGTCTCGAATTCCCGCCGGGTGTGAGACTGTCTTACCATTCGGAAGATGATGACCAACGCCGTCCGCTTGCTCGAGTCGCTGAATTTGAAATTCGAGCTGCGCGAATACCAAGTGGACCCCGAAGACCTCGCCGCAGAAACGGTTGCCGCCAAAATCGGCTTGCCTCCCGAGCAGGTCTTCAAGACGCTGCTGGCGCGTGGCGACCGTCATGGGCCGTGCTTCGCAGTCGTCCCCGGCAGTATGGAGCTGGATTGCAAGGCGCTGGCAAGGCTCACTGGCGATCGTAAGGTGGAACTGGTTCCCTTGAAGGACGTGCAGCCGCTGACCGGATACATTCGCGGCGGCGTCACCGTGCTGGGGGCAAAGAAAGGGTACCCGACTTATGCCGACGAAACCATCGAGCTGTGGGACGTGATATCGATCTCCGCCGGTGTGCGCGGCGCGCAAATCCTATTTGCGCCCGCGGATTACCTGCGAGTCACGAAGGCGATCGTAGGGCCGATTGCGCGCGAGAAAAGCTGAACCGCGGACCGGAACTGGACGGAGGAGGCCCGCAACAATCCGCGGTTGACACTTGTTGCCTAAACCACTGCTATGCGTCGCGCTTCCATCCCATCCAGCACATGCCATAGCGCGCGGGCCGCATTCTCGGCTGCGTCCAGCGCCGGCCCGGCCTGCTCGGGATGCGCCGCTACTTCCGCTGACAGCAGTTCGCGCCAGACCTGGGAATGTTCCACGTCGGCAAACTGGTGCAGGGTGAAATAGCCGCAGGTCTTGGCGTCAGCACCATAGCGCTGGGCGAGGCCGTCGGCCTTGGTCTTCGCCACTCGTGGCACCTGCGACTCGTAGGCATAGAACGCAGCCAGCGCCTCTGCGGTCGAGCCCTCGCGGGCCACGCGGCGGAACTCGCCGATCACCTCGCGCACCTCGGGCAGCGGTTCGTGGCGGCGCACTTCCTCGCGATCGGCGCCCATGCCTTCGGCAAAGTCGAGCCACAACTCGCTGTGCGGACGCCCTGCAATCTCCTCCTCGCACAGGTTGCGCAGCACGGCCCGCCGCTGCTCGCCGTCCTCGAGCCGCGAATGCAACGCGCTCAGGTACGCCGGAAACGCGGCGACATGGTGATAGTAGTCGCTGGCATACCCGCGCAAGTCGTCACGCGTGAGTTCGCCGGCGTTCCACGCCTGGTAATAGGGATGGCACAACAGATCGTGGCGGGCAATGCGCTCCTCAAGTGCTGCCAGGAAAGCTTCTAATTCCATGATTTACCCCACAAAAAAAATTAGGCCCAGAAAGTGAGAACTACTATACGGGAGGGGCGGCGGCCGTCACAAGCGGAGCGATCATTTTCGGAAGTCCTGCCTCGTGCCGTGGCGGAGGTGCAGCACGGATACCACGCCGGAGCGCTTACGGACGGAATAAATAATCCGGTAGAGGTGGGGCTTGTTGCCATACAGGAGCTGACGCAAACGCGGGTTTTCCCTGGTTATGGGCCCGCGTTCTGGATGATTTTCGAGGCTTAGGATCGCATCCGCAAGACCGTTGAACCATTGGAACGCACGGATGGATGATTCGGCATGAATGTAATCATAAATCGCGGCCAGGTCGCGTTGTGCTCGTGCGGTCAGCTCAACGCGGAATATCATGCTTTACCCGAAATTCCGCCAAGACCTCGCGCGCCGGCCTCGTCCGCCGCTTCGTGACATCTTCCAGCCCTTGCCGGATTCCCTCGCGCGCATCCGCCTTGGCGGCCACATCGAGCAACTTCTGGTAGGCTGCGGCATCCTGGACGACGGCTTCGACTTTCCCGTTTACCGTGAGAATGACCGGGCGCTTCGTGCGCTTCAGCTGCCGCATCATTTTCACGGAGTTATTGCGGAAAGCAGTAAGCGGCTGAATGTCCTTGGTGATATCGACCACGAGCGTTCCTCCTCACCTAAAGGTATTTTAACGTACCTTACGTGGGATGGAGAATTTCCTCGACAACCTACTCTGACTCTGCGCGTGGCCGGCGTCACAAGCGGGTCAGAATCAAAACCGACTCAGAGTTCTCTACGTTGCGCTGGGTGCCATATGGTGAGGATCGTGACCCGTCGGTCCTGCACCCGATACTGGATGATATAGGGACTTCCGCCGATGACCAGCTCGCGGATTCCGGGCTCGGTCCCAGCCCGGCCAAGGTGAGGATGGTTCCTTAAGGCTTCCACCACCGCAACGATGCGCGTGCGCAGTCGTTCTGCCGCCTCAGGTTTGTCCAACGCCACGTAAGCACGAATTTCCTGCAACCGAGCTCTGGACAGTGGAGACCAGATGATCTCTACCGGCACAGTTCCTCGTCATCGTGATGTTTGCCGCAGGCGCATTTCGGCGGTGGCAGTTCGTGATCCGTCCCCCAGGACAGCAACCACGCCTTCATGTCTTCGTGCTTGATGTAGTGGCCGGCTTTGACTTGCCGGTCGGCCTGGCGAATCTCCGCCAGCAACCGTTCCTGGTCGGCAATATAAGCCTCGACTGCGTCGGTGATGAGGAAATTCGAGCTTCGGCCGGAGGCTCTCGCCAGCCTCGCAAGACGTTTCTTGGTTTCCGGCTTCAGCCGGATGCTGAAGGTCGCACTGGGAGTGTTCGCCATGAACACATTCTAGAATAGGTTGGGCAATCTGAAAAGCAGCGCGCGATTATTTGTCAGCTACTATAGAAGCATCCGGCCGCACCGGCGGCCATGTGGGGTAATTCGCGTTTGTTGCAGAAGTTCACAGAGACGTATGACGTGGTGATCGCCGGCGCTGGACATGCCGGTTGCGAGGCCGCCATGGCCGCGGCGCGCATGGGCCTGAAGACCGCGCTGTTCACCCTCAACGTCGATCTCATCGCGCAGATGTCGTGCAATCCCGCCGTGGGTGGCATCGCCAAGGGGCATCTGGTGCGCGAGGTGGACGCGCTGGGCGGCATCATGGGCGAGGTGACGGACGCGGTCGGCATTCAGTTTCGGCTGCTGAATACCTCGCGCGGGCCGGCCGTGTGGTCGCCACGGGCGCAGTGCGACAAGCAGCAGTACCGGCTGAAGATGCGCGAGGTGCTGGAGTCCGAGCCCAACCTCACGATCAAGCAGGCGGAAGTGGCGGAGCTGATTGTGGAAGCAGTTGCCAATGGCCAGTTACCAGTTGCCAGTGGTGATGCGCACCCAGAAGGCGCTGACCACTCGACTCCTTCGGGACTGACAACTGACAACTGGCACTGACAACTGCTTCTGTCGTACGTGGCGTTAAGCTGCGCGATGGCCGCACCGTCGGCGCGCAGGCGGTCATCATCACCACCGGAACGTTTCTGAACGGGCTCATCCACTGCGGCGAGCAGCAGTATCCCGCGGGACGCAGCGGCGAGCCCAATGCTGTTCTGCTGGGCGAATCGCTGAAGGCGCTTGGCCTGCGCGGCTGCCGCCTGAAGACCGGCACTCCGCCGCGGCTTGACGGCCGCAGTATCGACTGGTCGCAGTTCAAAGTGCAGCCCGGCGACGACGATCCCACGCCCTTCAGCTTCCGCACCAAACGGGTGGCGCATCACGACAAGCAGGTGCCGTGCTACATCGCGTTCACCACGCCGGAGACGCACCGCATCATCCGCGAAAACGTGCATCGCTCGCCCATGTACAGCGGGCAGATTCAGTCCATCGGGCCGCGCTATTGCCCGTCCATCGAGGACAAGATCGTCAAGTTCCCCGACAAGGAGACGCACCAGCTCTTCCTCGAGCCCGAAGGCCTGAACACGCATGAAATCTACGTCAACGGCATGAGCACCTCGATGCCGATTGACGTGCAACTGGCGGTGATCAAGTCCATCCCCGGCCTGGAGAACGCCGAGATGCTGCGCCCCGGCTACGCCATCGAGTACGACTCGATCGACCCGACCGAGCTGCAGCGCACGCTGGAGACGAAGAAGATCGCGCGGCTCTATCTCGCCGGGCAGATCAACGGTACCAGCGGCTACGAAGAGGCGGCGTGCCAGGGCATCATGGCGGGCATCAACGCCGCGCTGAAGGTGAAGGGCGAGCCGCCGCTGATCCTCGACCGCACCGAGGCTTACACGGCGATCCTGATCGACGACCTCATCAGCAAGGGGACGAACGAGCCCTACCGCATGTTCACCTCGCGCGCCGAGTTTCGCCTGCACTTGCGCATTGACAACGCCGACCGCCGGCTGACGCCCCACGGCCGCCGCGTGGGCCTGATCAATGACGAAGCCTGGGCAGAGTTTCTGGCCAAGCAGGAGCGCCTGAAGGCCATGCGCGATCTGCTGGAGCGCACGCGCGTGAACGCGCAGGACAGTGGAGTTTGCTGGAGAAGTTCGGGGCGAACACCGATCGGTTCGACGCTGGCGCAATTGTTGAAGCGTCCCGAGGTGCAGATCGAGGAACTGCTACCCGTCCTGCGGGGCTGATGCCGGCGTTCTTCGACAGAGTGGATCAGTGGTCCGTGGATAGTGGATCAGTAAAATGCTCGAACGAACGGGGATTCTGCGCTATCCACTAGCCACTATCCACTAGCCACTGCTCGTCCGCAACGAGCTGAAGTCGGTCGAAACCGAGATCAAGTACGCAGGCTATCTCGACCAGCAGACCAAGGCCATCGAGCGGCTGAAGCGCTCCGAGCAGCGCGTCATTCCCGAGTGGTTCGACTACGGCAAGGTCAGCGGCCTCTCGCGCGAGATGAACGAGAAGCTTACGCGCGTTCGTCCGCGCACACTGGGTCAGGCCAGCCGCATTCCGGGCGTCACTCCCGCCGCCGTCTCGCTGATCAACGTCTACATCGAGATCCAGGCGCGGCAGCAGGCCAGCGCCACCTCCGCGAGTTGATGCGACTGGGGCTCGGCATATACCATAAGGCGGAGAGGCGCCCGCCGTTAGCCAGAGCTTTTCACAGTCCGTTAATTGAATCCAGCTAAACTGCACCAACCATCCTGAGGAGTTGAATCATGAAGAAATATGCTGCGGAACTTGTAGGCACATTTGTCCTGGTCTTTGGCGGCGTCGGAAGCGCGGTGCTTGCCGGAAGCCACATCGGATTCACCGGTGTGGCCTTCGCCTTTGGTCTGTCCTTGCTGGCGATGGTGTACACGATTGGGCCCATCTCCGGCTGTCACATCAACCCGGCCGTCACGCTCGGTGTGCTGCTGGCAAAGAAGATTGATGGCAAGGAAGCCGCTGCGTATATGGTTTCTCAGGTCGTGGGCGCGGTCATCGCTTCCGCCGTTATCCTCTTCGTCGCCAATGGCGCGGCCGCGGGTTACGACGTAAGCGCTGCCGGCCTGGGCGCAAACGGATATGGCGCGCACTCCCCGGGGCAGTACTCGCTGGGTGCCGCCTTCGTGGCAGAAGTTGTGCTGACCATGTTTCTCGTCCTCACCGTGCTGGGTGCGACGGACATCAAGGCGCCCGTCGGATTTGCCGGCGTGGCGATTGGCCTGGTGCTGACCCTGATCCACCTGGTAGGGATTCCGATCACCAACACTTCGGTGAACCCGGCGCGCAGTATTGGACCGGCGCTCTTTGTCGGAGGTTGGGCGATCCAGCAGCTTTGGTTGTTCATCGTTGCACCGTTTATCGGAGCAGCGGTCGCCGCCGGTGTCTATGGATTTATTCGGCTTCCGGATGAGCTGATCAGCACTCCACGAGCCGAGCGCGCTCTGGACAGTCAACAGGCGGAGCGCAGCAAGCGCAGATAAGCCAGGGACGTCCCTGCGATCAGCAAAAGAAATCCCACCCTCGACGCCGCGGGGGTGGGATTCGCAATTTCAGCTTCGCCAGTTACTTCTGCTTGGCGATGATCATGCTCGAAATCTTGTTGTAGGTCGCCTGAGGAATGATCTTTTTCTGCACCAGATCAGTCTTCTTGGCGTACGGCCGGCCGTCGATGATCTTCTGCGAATAGGCATCGCCGATGCCGGGCAGGGCCGACAGTTCGGCCTTGGTGGCAGAGTTGATGTCGACCAGGTTTGCGCTGGACGCGGCCGGTTTGGCCGTCGATGATGTTGACTTGCTCTGCGCGAAAGATAACCCGGCGAATAGCACCAGCGCCAGCACGGCCGCCAGAACCCGAACCGCCTTGTAGTTTAATTTCATTTCTGTTCCTCCTGAAGTTTGACCAGCGATAAGAACAAACAGTTACGCGTGACCGCGAGCGGCCATGCGAGTACGAGTGGCCGGCAACCGTAAGCGTCCGGCCGCCCCAATCCTAGTTCTTGTTGCCCGATGCCTTGTACCCCGCCTTGATGGCATCGGCCTCAGTCATGTATTTACCCTGCTTCGTGTTGCCATACCACTTGGTGCCTTCCTTGTGATACACGCCCGAATCGGTGTTGACCCACACCATGCCCTTGGCTGGAGGCGGTCCGGCGGCAGGAGCGCCGGCAGCTGCCGCAGTCTTGGTCTTGGTTGCAGTCGTGCTTTTGGCGGGCGCCGTGGTGTTGCCGGCAGCAGGCGCACTCTGCGTTGTAGCAGCAGGCGCGCTCGCGGGCGCCGGCTTGCTGGCAGATGCAGCACTCGCAGGAGCTTCGCTGGCAGGCGCAGCCTTTTCAGACTTCGCTGACTTGGACTTCGTGGTCGTGTCCGCTGCAGGGGCGCCGGCTGGCGCAGCCGCAGACTTGTCCGACTTCGACGATTTGGACTTCGTCGTTGTATCCGCTGCAGGGGCGCCGGCTGGCCCAGCCGCAGACTTGTCCGACTTTGACGACTTGGACTTCGTCGTCGTTGTTTCCGCTGCAGGGGCCCCGGCTGGCGCAGCCGCAGACTTGTCCGACTTCGACGACTTGGACTTCGTTGTTGTCGTTGCCGTGGTGTCGGTCGCAGGCGCCTGACCGTCGGCGGTCTTGGCAGACTTCGACTTCTTGCTCTTCGTGGTTGTGGTGGTATCGGTTGTGGTGGTGCCGGTTCCCGTCTGCGAGTTCTGGGCCACAACCGGGACCACTCCCAGAGACAGCATAAGCCCGAAGACGATCAGCCCTACCAGCGAGATCTTTCGTGTCATTTCCTTAATCTCCTTGAGTTCGGTACTTCGGGTTAGGCGTCTTTCTTTCCCATAACGCCTTCCATCATAGCTTTCGCTTTGTCCATCAAGCCGCCGCCTTCGGCCGAGGCCGTAGCAGCATCAGACCCACCTTCGCCGAGCAGGCTCTTCAAGCCGGCTCCCATGGGTCCGGGCATCTTCTGCTCAATATATTCCAGCACGGTCTGTACCACGTTTTGCGCCACCTCGGGCGACAAACCGGCCTTCTCTTGCAGCATCTTCACGAGTTCATTCATTGTTTTGCCACCTCTCTGTCTGGGAACGTCCAGGGCACGAGCGATTTCGACCCGGAGCAGATACAACTTGCGCTCTGGCCAAGGTGAAGCCGATGCACTAAGAGCGTTGCTGCATGCCTGGGCGGCATATGCAGCCGGCCCGCTGGCGTCGAGCGTTTGTCAGCGGAGCCTGAAAGACCCAATTCTTATACCATTTTGGCGGATGCGGCGACTACCAAAAACTCAGGGGAGACCAACGCAGCCCGCGCCTAATGGTTGCAGGTCAAAGGGGGGCTAAACCGGGTAAAACAACTGCGGAAGCACCGTCAGATGACGGCTTTCTTGTTCCGCCGGGTTCTGCTTGACTGGGGCCGCTTAGCCTCCAGTTCTTTTATCTTGCCGTCTTTCTCCCAGCCCTTCGGAAGTTCATCCCCCGGCACCGGCGCATTCCCTCTTCCTGCCCGTTTCAGAATGCGCAGCGTTTCGGCGCGGTCGGCACGACTGGCACGCCGACGGAAGTAGTCCTCAGTTCGCAACGCCGAAACCTTTTCTGCCACCGCTACATTGATCAACTGGTTCAGAGCTACACCTTCCTCATCTGCGGCCTTGCGGGCCTCCTCGAGCAGGGAAGGCTGTAGTCGTAATGCAAAATTGCTTCGCCTCATGGAACCGACCTCCGGATTCGTTGCAATGCGTCTCGTGGCAAAATCACGGCGCAATGAAAGTTGTATGCGGCCTGTTCAAAATCACGCTGATTGAATGTGACGATCGCAGTTGCGCCTCCGTTTACGGCCGTTTCCAAAACCATGTCGTCGTCGGGATCAGCCAAGCTCGGCCGCCAGCGGAAGGCGAGCCGAACCGGTGTTGCCGTGGCTGCAAGATCATCGAGAACCCGCTCGACCTCTCCTCTAGACAGCCCACAAACGGCCAAATGCTCTGGACGAGTCAAAACTGCCTCGTACTCCAGCATGAGTGGAACGGAAAGCAGCAATTCGAATTGTCGATCCAGAGCGCACAGTAAAAGCTGACGGGAAGCGCCTTGCTGGCTGCGGAAAGCCGCGACCATCACGTCAGTGTCGAGCACATAGCTGATGCTCACAATGACATGATATTGCATGCAATATCACTAAATCAAGAGTTTAATTCATCTGGAATCAAGGTCTGGCGATTCGTGTCTACGCCCGCTCGAAGGCGTGCTTGGAGTGCAGCGCTTCCAGCGCGTGGTCCTTCGCCGCGTGGAAGGCTTGCGCCTGCGCCAGCAGGCCGTCGGTGGCGCGAGCATAGTCTCCGGCCAGCTCAACCATGCCGCGCGTTGCCAGGTCCTGCGCGGCTGCCAGCAGCTTGTCCACCATGTTGGGATCGGCTGCGCCCAGATACTGCGCGTCGCACGGATCGCTGATCATCACCGGCTCGCGCTGGCTCCCACTTAACCAGAAAACTTTGCGGGCTACGAACTCCTCGATTTGCGGCGGCGTGGCGTGCCAAAACGTGAAGTGCTGGTGGCGAATGCTGTAGCTGCGGCTGGAGACCGGCACCGGCTGCCGCTTGCCCGACTTCAGCAGCTCCAGTTGCTTGTCGTCGAGCGCCTTGCGCGCGGTGTTGATGGCAACCCAGTACGCCAGATCGCTGTCCAGCGCGGGCAGCACCTCTTTGATGGTCTGCGCCAGGTTGAGCGCGACGTCGGCGTGCAGCGTGCCGCCATCGGCCAGACGCACCGTGCCGTGCACCACGTACCAGTCGCTGCCGCCCGCGGAGCGATGGAACGGCCATTGCAACTCGATGCGAACGGGAAACCCGTGCAGCGTCACTCCGGTAAAGATTTTCTCAGTTTGCATGAACCAGCCCTTCACCTCCCGGGCTTGTCTGGCGTAGATCGAAACCAGCCTTTTCCACGACTCCCCAAAGTAGTGATGTTGATTACAGTGCCACGAGAACGACGCGTGAGGCAATCGGTTTGGATTTCGGAGCATCCCCCGTTGGCAACGCGAAGACCTAGCGCGGATAGGACGGAGCACCCAGCCGGGTGGTTCACGGGTTCTCGCCATATCGCAATGCTCCCACCCAAAGCAGCTTCGGTGGGGCACTGCGGCGAAAAACCATCTCTCGGAAGAGGTTTCCAGGAGAACCCGAATCCCGTATCACGGTACCTCCCGACTAACCCTATCCAAAGCGGTGAGCTTACGCATGGAGTCAGGACACCTCTCCCGCCTTCACTGAGGGTCGGAGAGTTGAGCTTCCTTTTCCGGTAGGAGACGATGGTCCCCGGTTTTAGATGTAGGGGAATCGAGAGCTCGGCCTCCACTGGGTTGACCGTGTCGAGGGACGAAATCGTCACATGCTCTGGAGTTGGCACTGGAACAGTAACTGTGATGACACCATCTTTCGTCGGTCTTTCCCGATACCTTGAAACCACGCCTTTGTCGCTCGTTGCGAGACCTCCCGATCGAAGTCCATTCCATAGGACGCTAGCAAAGCTCTATGTTTGCAATAGGTTTTCCCAACTCGGAAGCCAAGAAAAGGTCAAGCTGATTTCTCCTGGGCACACACTGAAGGGACATAATATGAGGTCACCAAAACTCATGCCGAACCCTGACCAGCAGCTTTTCCTCTGTGAAATTGTCATTCCTGCACTCCCTGTAGCCATACCCTCCTCCTCGGCTAATTCAAGTTACAGCCACCATTCACACTGCAGCTTGGGCGGGTTCTATAAAAGGGGATGTCAAGAGAAAATAGTTCTCCCTCGGCGGAGAAGCAGGTATAGTTCTCTGACATCCAGCCCCTCTGGTGATGCCTGACCGGCGGAGATCCGCAGTTGTCTTGTGGTTTTCACGTCCACGCTACGACGTCGTTGGCTGCTGAAGCTACACAAGCCTTGCGGTGGCCATGGGCCAACCATGGTTCTATCGGAGACTCGCGCCCCGGCGCGGCACTATGGCTTTGTTGGGTTATCCGAGGGAGCATACGGTGCCCCGTGAGACTTGGCGCCAGCGGCGCCCGCAGCCTAACCCGGCCAGGATACTTACCCTCGAACCCGAGCCCGCAGAACCCATCGACTAGGGTGGAAGTGATTCCGGTCTAGTCTTTGGGATCGTGCGCGCTCAAGCGGCTTGTGACTTCAGATATTCGGCGTCGAAGGGTTCTCCTTTCTTCCAGACATGCAAAGTGATAGCGGCGATCTTGCGCGCCAGCGTCAGGCGCGCGAGCTCCGGCTTCATCCCCTTTAGCAGAAGGTTTTCGTAGAACGGACGAAAAGGTCCGCTGCTGCCACTGGCGGTGGTGGCCGCGCTCTTAAATAGGTTCTTTAGATCATGATTGTGGTTCAAGTTCAGCCCGCGAATAAACACCGGTTTCTTCCTGCGTTCCAGCTGGCCGTTCACGATCTGGTAGTCGGCGCTGCTGCGGGTCTCCAGCGCCAGCCCGCAGTAGGCCCAGAACTGCCGCTTGCTGCGGAAGCGGTGGGGCGTTTGCACTCGCCCGAGCAGCATGGCGACGCGAATCGGGCCCAGCCACGGAATGGTGCGCAGTAACTTCGTCTGGTTATGCTGGCGACACTCCAGAATCAGATCGTGGCGGGCTTCGCGGCGCAGCTCTTGCAGCAGGTCGAGTTGCTGGTAGAGTCGCCGGGCGCGGCGCTGCAACCCGCTCTCGCTCAATTTCGCTAACCACTCTTCCCGATGCCGTGCTGCGTACGGCTTCTTGCCGGCACAGGCAATGGCCTGGCTGCGGTACAACGCTTTCAGCCGTCCCATCGTGCGGGTGGTGTCTTCGGTCAGCGCGGCGTAACTGCGGCCCAGATGCTTCACCGCCGCCGTGCTGTTCTGGCCGTGGTAGACCGGCGACAGTAGTCCAGCGCGCAGTAGCTCGGCCAGTTTACGAGCGTCGATGGTGTCGCTCTTGTTGCCTGCCTTCAACAGGGCATTCTTCCGGGGATTGCACACCACAACCTTGCTCACCCGTCGCACCAGCAGATCGTACAGCCAGGCGGAGTGCGTACCTTCTTCGAAGGTCACATGCAAGGTCCCGCGCAAACCCTGAAGAAAATCGAGTATGGTGGTGGCGTGGGTGGCGATCACCGACTGCATTACCAGCTTGCCGTCAGCGTTGAGCACGGCTACCGAGATGGTGCTCTGGTGGACATCGAGGCCGATATACTTGATGCTATCCATCGGGTGTTCCTTTCGTCAGGCTTTGGTTTACTGCTTCGCACAGCAACCATACCCTACTGCGAAAGGGGCGCCCTTTTATAATGCGTGCCCCACTCCTGTCGCCCGCTTTTGGCGACAGGGTGGGCCCGCGCTTCACTGGGGGCGCTACTCCCATCCGTTCCCGCGGCCGTTCGGTCCATTCCGACTCGACTTCGACCACGCCTTCAACCCCGCTAAGATAGTGACGAAAGCTGCTCCACATCTTATTCGCAGACTGTGAAAACGCGTCACACGCTCTGTCCCCCCCCTCTCCACAAATGGCAAAAAAAGGCACCCCCCATCACCCCCCTCCTCTCCACATCTTATTCGCAGAGCTGTGCTAGGATGCGGGTCACGGGTCTGTGCCCACCCTCTCGCCAAAATCGGGCGAGAAGGATGGGGCACCCAAAGTTAGGAAGTGGCGGTGAAAGAGCGGGCCACCTGCCCGGCCGCCCAGTCTTGCCTGTCCTTATTTCGCCCGGCCGCTGTGGTACTGCAGAGCTTCGCTACGGCGAGAGCTGCCAGACCGTGCCGCTGCCGTACTTTCCGCAGTCCGCGTAGTGCCATAGAGATTGCCTTGCGGATCCAGCGCTAACGGGCCCACCGGCGCTAAACTCCGTGTGGTCCCAATACACCGGAGCGCTGTATTGCCAGCCGTCAGTCCCCCGCGTGAGCTCAAAGATGTACCCATGAACTGGGGGATCGATGCAGCCGTTGGAGCCTCCTCCCGTCCCGTAGAGATTGCCGGCCGCATCCATTGCGAGATTGTAAAAGTCGTCAACCCCGAAATATTTTTGCTGGTTCCCCTCCAAAAGCTCGGTGTAGAGCCATTTGCCGTTGGAGGGTGTCAGCATGAAAACTACGCCATAGGTGTTATCGCAACAGGGCGAGATCTCGTATTCGCCGAAGAGATTGCCGAAGCTGTCCTGCAGCAGGGAGTGCGGCTTGCTCCAGGGGGCTGCGGTCGGCAGGTCATAAAGAACCGCCTCGGTCCAGCCGCCGCCTGACGGGAGTCAACCGGAAAACTACCCCGCTGCCGTTGGCGCCGCCCGCTTCTGTGGCTCCGTACAGGTTGCCTTCGTTGCCCAGGAGCAGAGTCGTGGGACCTCCGCCGTCACTGCCTCCGCTGAAGCTGTAGAGGATGCTCTCGGTCCATCCTGCCAAGGACGACGTCAGTTCAAACACAGCGCCTTTCCCCTGCGCGCCGCCAGACTCGGAGACGCCGTACAGGTTCCCGGCATGGTCGGAAACCAGGTCGCCGCCGGCCCAGGCGTCCGTGGTCCCGGTAAAGCTGTAAAGCACGGTTTCCCTCCAACTGCACAAGCTGGTGAGGCAGACGGTCGGGTAGGGCTGCAGGCTGAACGTGAAGCCGCAATATCCTCCATTGCAGTTCTGCGTTCCTCCGTTGGCCGCGCCGTAGAGAACTCCATTCGCGCCCAGCACCAGCGCCTCAGGGGTACTTCCGTTCGCGCCGCCGGTGAAGTTACGCAGCACATTGAGCACCCAACCGGAAGCGGCTTTCGACAGCCGGTACACCAATCCGTTGGCATAGATGGGCTGGGTTGATCCGTAGAGGTTTCCCGCCTTGTCCATGACGACACCCGAGGGCCAATATCCATCTTGCTTGCCGGTGAAATCGTAGATCACTTTGAAATTCCCGTACTGCTCGGGCATGCAGGCGTTGCCGGCGCCGCCGCTGATGTCGAAGGCCTCCGAACCAATGCTTCCCACCGAGTTCTAGTCGGCCAGCGAGGGACAGCCGGGCGAGTTGCAACCGGCGCCATCGTTCTCATCCCAGTACAGCGGATTTCCCCCGGAGGTGACGGCGTTCTGCAGGTTCAGGTAGTAGGTCCCGGCGCCGAGGGAGACATTCAAACCTGTAACGATGTCGTAGTTGATCTGATAGCCGTAGCCGTTAGTCGAGATGCTCGTGTTGTTAAGGGCGCCAGTTCCACTTCCGTAGATGGTGCCGCCGAACGGGTAGGCGGTGATGGACCAATCAACGGTCTGCGGGTTGTCGCCCGGGTATCCCCAGGCGTAGAAGTCGAAGCCGCCTACCGTGGAAGCCGAGCCCAAGGTGAAGCTGTTACTGACCACGAAGCCGAAGTTGATGGTCCAGGCATCATACGTGCCATTGAGCGGACCATTCGAGTACAGCGCCTGGCCTTGCGGGGAGCAGGCGGGGGCCGAACGACGCTTCTGGCGCGACGCTGGCGGCGTCGAAGCATGCAGCCGGGAAGCGAAGGCCGGTGAGGCTGCCGCCTCCCGTGCCGTAGGCGGGACGGCGTTCTGTGCCCACGCTGGGAGCACCGTGATCGCAATCACCAGCACGACCGTAGCTGCGCACAAGATAATGTGGAAAAGTGAATTGCAGAATTGCGGTTTGCCCGGCATGGGATTCTCCTTCTCGCCGTCGGACAAATGAATCGGACTATAGGGCGGGCGCACCGAGGCGCCGGGGAGAAGCAATGTCGAGGGCCTTGTTTCCCGCGGACTCGCTAAGGAGAGGGTGGGAAAAAGGCCGGCGAAACTTCTCCCGAGACACTCACCAGAATTTCACGCCTGCGATGGATGGTTTGTCAGTGACGTATGACGAGTGAGTGAGTGACGACATCAAGCCAGGAAGAGTCCGGGCAGCCCACCGCTAGTTCAAGCGGAGCTCAAGCCTCTTCTGCATCTGCGGGCGAATTCCCATTTAGGGAAAATGCCACCTTCGTCACATTACTCAGCAGTACCACGATGTGGAACACGCTCAGCCTGAAGTCCTTGGTCGGGGTGACAGACTGAATGGAATACCACAATGTGAGACACATCTCGGCCCGAAGACCTTTGCGCCGGGATGACAAGTTGAGGAAGTCCCACAATGTGGGACTCTCTCGTCCAGAAATGCTGAAACTGAGGAAAGGCCAAAAGCTAAAAGCTAAAGGCTAAGAGCTAAGAGCTAAGAGCTAAGAGCTAAGGCTGAGAGCTGACAGCCGACGGCTTACTTTCACAACGGAATGTTGCCGTGCTTCTTGGGCGGGTTCTTGTCGCGTTTGTTCTCCAGCATGTCGAGCGCCTGGATCAGCTTGCGGCGCGTGTCGCGCGGTCGAATCACGGCGTCGAGGTAGCCACGCTCGGCGGCGACATAAGGATTCGCGAAGCGATAGCGGAACTCCTCGATCTTGGCAGCCCTTTCTACTTCGGGGTTGCTGGACTTGTCCAGATCGCGCCGATACACGATGTTGACCGCGCCTTCCGGTCCCATCACCGCGATTTCGGCGGTTGGCCAGGCGTAGTTCACATCGGTGCGAATGTGCTTGGAGGCCATGACGCAATACGCGCCGCCGTAAGCCTTGCGCGTGATCACGGTAATCTTCGGCACTGTGGCCTCGGAAAAGGCGTACAGCAGTTTGGCGCCGTGGGTGATGATTCCGCCGAACTCCTGCTGCGTGCCAGGCAGAAATCCAGGAACGTCTTCGAAGGTGATGAGCGGAATGTTGAAGCAATCGCAGAAACGCACGAAGCGCGCGCCCTTGATGCTGGCTTTGATGTCGAGCACGCCCGCGAGATACGCAGGTTGGTTGGCGACGATGCCCACCGACTTTCCGTTCAAGCGGGCAAAGCCAATCACAATGTTCTTCGCGTAATGCTCCTGGACCTCGAAGAAGTAGGTGTCGTCCACGACCGCATGAATCACGTCCTTGATGTCGTACGGCATGTTCGACTCGGCGGGAACGATGGTGTCGAGGTGCTCATCGGCGCGGTCAATGGAATCCGTACAGGCTTTGCGCGGCGGGTCTTCAAGATTATTGGAGGGCACGAAGCTGAGCAGCTCGCGCACCATGCTGAGGCACTCGGCGTCGTCCTGCGCCACGAAGTGCGCCACGCCGGAGCGCTCGTTGTGGGTCATCGCGCCGCCGAGTTCGTCCTTGGTCACTTCTTCATGGGTGACCGACTTAATGACTTCCGGCCCGGTAATGAACATGTAGGAGGTGTTGTTCACCATCAGGATGAAGTCGGTCATGGCGGGCGAATACACGGCGCCGCCGGCGCACGGGCCCATGATCGCCGAGATCTGCGGGACGACGCCCGACGACAGAACGTTGCGCAGGAAGATGTCGGCGTAACCGGCCAGCGACATTACGCCTTCCTGGATGCGCGCACCGCCGGAATCATTCAGGCCGATCACGGGCGCGCCAACGCGCATGGCCATGTCCATGATCTTGACGATCTTGGCCGCGTTGGTCTCCGACAGCGAGCCGCCGAACACGGTGAAGTCCTGGGCAAAGACGAACACGAGACGGCCTTCGATCCGTCCGTATCCGGTGAGGAATCCGTCGCCGAAATACTTCTGCTCGTCCATGCCGAAGTCGGTACAGCGGTGAGTGACGAGCTTGTCGGTTTCCTCGAAGGTGCCCTCGTCGAGCAGGAACTCGATGCGCTCGCGTGCCGACATCTTGCCCTGCTTGTGTTCACGCGCCCGCCGCTCTTCGCCGCCGCCGGCTTCGGCCAGCGAGTCACGGCGCTTCAGTTCAGCCAACTTCTGTTCCAGATCCATGCGCGTGATTATAAACAGCGGCAGGCTGGCAGGAACTACCGTTCTGTTCGGGGGTGGTCACCGACCAGTGTGACGGAGGTACTTGCCGTATGTTCGCGGAGAAAGTTGCGGCAGGGTGCGAGGTCTTTACCCGAAGTGTTGCCAGCCGCCGGGCTTCAGGATTTCCGTTTTTCCGTTGGCGCGCGCCAGCAGCATCTGCCGGCGGCCGAGGACTTCGCCGATCCGAGTGATGGGAACTCCGGCGATCTGTTGCGGAACGCGGCGGTCAGCGATGGGCGGTGAACAGCAGTTCGTATTCTTCGCCGCCGTGCAGCGCGAGTTCCAGATCGTTCTTGCCGCTGACGGCAGCGCAGCGCTTCGGCATAGACGACGGCGCCGGTTTGGCTTTCGTCGCAGATGTGGGCAAGATCGGTCGAGAGCCCATCACTGATGTCGATCATCGCCGAGGCCAGCTTCTTCTCGCGCAAGAACTGTCCGACTGCGATCCGCGGTTCGGGATAGAAGTGCTTCGGATGAGCTCTCGGCTGGAGCTTCTTGCCGTCACGAAGCTGATTCAGTGCGGCGACCGCCGAACCGAGCGTTCCCGTGACATAGATGAAATCGCCGGGACCCGCGCCCGAGCGCAAACAGCTTTACCCTTCGGAACGGAGCCGAGCACGACAATGTCTGCCAAGACGCCGCCGGGCGATTGCGCGGTATCTCCTCCCGCCAGGACAACCGAAAAACGGGTTGCGAGCTTCAGCAATCCGGCAACGAAGCGGTCGACCCATCTCTGCGGAATATCTGCAGGAAGCGCCAACGAAAGGAATGCAGCGCGCGGCGTGCCGCCCATGGCCGCAATGTCACTCAGACCGCGGGCCAGACAACGATGCCCGACGGAATCCGGCGGATGCCAGAGCGCGGCGAAAGTGCACGTCCTCGAGACTGAAGTCGGTGGTGACCAGAGCTTCGTGCCCGCGAGGCAGAGCAAGGACAGCGCAATCGTCGCCGATCCCACGTCCAGCCGACTGACCCGGCGCCGATGCAGTCACGCCGAATGCGCTCGATCAGCAACTTTTCCTTCAGGGGCACGGCAAGACTCCGTTCGTCGCTAAATCATCGCCAATATACGCGAGGCGGACAAGAACGACGATCGCGGGAGCTAGAACCAGTTTATGCGCGTGCCTTGTCGAGCATCTCTTCCCAGATGCCTTTGGACTTAAGAATGAGTTCGATGGCTTCGCGAACAGCGCCGTGCCCGCCAGCCGCTTTCGTCGTGAACTGCGCCACTCTTTTCACTTCCGGCACGGCGTTGCCGACAGCCACTGCGAGGCCGACGCGGCGCATCAGGGGCAGATCAGGCAAATCGTCGCCAACGTAAGCAACGGCAGATTCGGGGACCCCAGCTTTCTGCAGGATTTCTTCATAAGCGGGGATCTTGAGTGGCTGCTTCATGTAGATGAAGTCCATCTTCATTTCGCGGGCACGGCGAAGCAGGGCGGCACTCTCACGACCGGTGATGCAGCCCGTGCGAATGCCGGCAGTGTGAGCAAGGGTCAGGCCCTGGCCATCGTGGGCGTCGAAGGTCTTGATTTCGAGGGCAGTGCCATCAGGTTGGGAGAGGAGAGTAACGCTGCCGTCGGTCATGGTGCCATCCACGTCCATGAGCAGGACCTGAATTTTTGCGGCACGCTTCTTGAGTGCTGGGGAGATTCTGGGTGAACGGGCCAATGATCGCCTCCGGCGAAAGTTTAGCAGGTGGAGGGACTAACACTTTAGTGTCAATGACTTATCTCAGATTCGTTGACTTGATCGGGCGGCTCTGTTACGGTTTGGTGTCATTCATACAACCAGCCAAGCACCCGGCAGAGAACTCAAAGTTTTGTGCTGGGGAGGATGGCGGTCAACCCACCGCCGTCCTGGGAGCCGGCAGTAGCAGTTCGGACCAGCGAGGCCAGCGTTCCGGATTTTGGAAGCAGTCGCTCGATTCCGGAACGATTTCTTAACCGAGGGTTAGAGTTTTGCGCAAACGCTTTTATATACTTTTCGTAGCTCGTGATGCCGAAGGTCAGCTGCGAAAGATCCCCATTCCCGTTCATTACCTGTACGTGTTCCTCGCCGGCGCTCTGATCGGCATGTTCACCATTACCGGCATGGCGGGTTCCTACACGCGCATGTTGTGGAAGGTGGCCAGTTTCAACCAGCTTCGCTCCGAAAAGACGGCGCTGCAGAGCCGTTACACGCAATTGGAGCAGGTCAATCACGAGAAGGACATCCAGGTCGCCTCGCTCGGATCCATAGCCAACGAAGTGTCCATGATCTACGGGCTGAAGCCCAACCCCAAGCTGCTGAGCGATGGCGATGGCCCGGTCAAGCCGGAGCAGGTGACCTACTCCATGGACCGGCTGTATGCCTTGCGCAGTTCGGCGCTTGACCGGCGCTGCCACGGCGGGATTGCGCATGGGATTGACGAACGACGCCACCCTGACCGACTGGATCCGGGCAACAACCTCTCCCAGTCTTTGGCCGGTAGTAGGACCGATTACCGGTGCGTTCGGCGAGCGGGTCGACCCGTTCAACGGTGAAGGCGCCTTCCACTCGGGCGTGGACATATCCTGCCACTACGGACAACCGGTTATGGCCACTGGCGATGGCGTCGTGACTTTCGCCGGCCCTTATAACGGCTACGGCCGAATGATCCAGATTGACAACGGCAATGGGCTGACCACCCGCTTCGGACATTTGTCTGGTATTGGCGATAGCGAACGGGCAAAGCGTGCGCCGCGGTCAGGTCATTGGCTATGTGGGTTTGAGCGGACGCAGCACCGGACCGCATCTGCACTATGAGGTGCGTATCCACGATACCCCGGTGAATCCGCACAAATTCCTGCGGAATACCTTGGACCAGGCTGGAGGATTTCCCGGAGCTTAAGGCTCCTTTTATTTTTTCTTCGCAGCTTTCTCTTTGACCGCCGGAGCCGCCTGTTCAGGCGGCTTTTGCGTTCCTGGTCCCAGCTCGACTGGCGGCTCGCTCACCAATTTCTTGACGAAAGCGTAAGGGACCTGCGCTGTCAGAAAAGCCTGGTTCTTTTCCTGATGGACGTCGAGGCTCTCGAAGGCAGCCTTCACATCGGGGTCGGGACCGCCGGAGTCCATGGAGATGTCGAGCGCCTTAACCAGGGTCAGATAAGTGCTCATATGATCGGTAAAGCTGTGGGCCTCTGCTTCGCTGCGGGTAATGATTTCTGCCCGCAGGTGAATCTCAGCCAGCGGTCGCGCAGAGGCAACCACCACGCTTTTCGACGGCAGCAGGCTGCTCCAGTCGCCGGGCAGAAGTAGTTCGCTGCGTTCCTGAGAGGGAGCGGCAGCGGGTGGCCGAGCGATCGTCCATATGACGCTGCCCAGCGGCACGCGCCGATAGTATTCGCTCACCAGCGGCGGTCCGGAGAACGGCAGCGCCGATTGCTTGTAACGGTCAATTATCCCGTGGATGACATCGGGCCCCTCGGTATTCGATGCCGCTGCGGTACCGATGCCCAACAAGGCCACCCGGACAGTGCGTCCTTCCAGCGGAATGATGTAAACGTCGAAGTCGCGATAGTGCTCCACGCCTGCAGCGAGTTTGCGAAGGTAATTACCGACTCGGGCGCTGGTCAAAATGCCCTTGAAAAATCTCGCTGTAGCGGGTCTCGCCAGACTTGCCATTGGGTTGGCCATAGTGGATGGCGAAGGCAGCCTTGTCCAGGTCGCGCTCGAATTCGAAGCCAGTCTCTCGCACGAATTCTTCGTATTGTGGATCGCGGTCTTTGGGAGGGTTCTTCCCCAGATTAGTGAAGAGCCGGATCGGCTCCAGATTGATATAGAAGACTGCGTCGGAGGCGGGCAGCAGGCGAACTGTGTCAGGCGCGGCACGTTTTCGCAGCAGTACGGCGGTGACGATGCTGCCGGCAATGACAACCAAAACCGCGAGGGCGACCCATAGCTGCTTTCGGCGATTTCGCATGGGGTTGAGGCTTTGATGATACGAGAAAAGCCGGTCCGGTGGCCAACTGTCGGAAAATTGGTTACAATAAATAAAGACCGCATTTCAGCGTTCGGGGAAGTTCGAACGCGCTCTGCAGAATCCCCAGCCTCGAGGCCCGCGGGAGTGGCGAGTTGTGGTGCGCCGTGGCCGTAGGAAGTGTCCTAAATTCAGTCGGGAGTCCGTTTGCACGTTGGTTGCCGTTCGTGGTAATCTCATAGTTTGTCCCGGCTGGCAGGAAGAATCATGCTTGGGTTGGCGCAGGCGCGTCGAGCCAGGTAGCAGGCTGGCGTAGCTCAGCTGGTAGAGCATCTGATTTGTAATCAGAGGGTCGGGGGTTCAAATCCCTTCGCCAGCTCCAGAAATTGATCTGAGCGCGCCGGAAGGCGTAGCAGGAGCAAGCCAAACGAGACGCGCAGCTCTCCTAGAGAACTGATTCCAGCAGCAGCTTCCTCGATCACAAATCGCGCGCGGAAGTATGGTCGCGCGGCTGTTGCCGAGTTTTGCCGGGATTGTATGAGCGCGCGCTGGGCGGGTTCTTTGACAGCAAGGACTGGCGATTCCGGGCCCACGGCCGGCTCTCAGGAATTGGCTGAGAGCGGGATGCTCGGTCGAGCGTGCACAGGTGGCCGAGTGGTTAATGGCAGCAGACTGTAAATCTGCCGCTCCTTGCGAGCTACGGAGGTTCGAATCCTCCCCTGTGCACCAGGTTTTCAATGAAGCGGTTGTGGGTGGCCTTGGGCGCGTACGCGGTGCTGGCGGTGCTGGCGGCAGCGACGATCAGCGACCAGAAGTTTCGGCTGGCGACCTTGGCGGTTTTGGCGATGTTCGCCATTCGCACCTGGTCGTGGAGCAAGAAACGGGACGGCGAAGAACGCGACCGGCACGACGGGCAATAAAGGTTTCGTGATCGCAGGGCGGAAGTAACTTGAGGCGTCTAGCAGGCGTCAGCCAGCGGTTTTTGCGAGTGGGAGCCTGCTGTCGAAATCCCGAGCGCAGCGAGGGAACTAGCTGAGTGCGCAGGGCGGGAGTAACTCAGTGGTAGAGTCACAGCCTTCCAAGTTGAGCCGTCGTGCGGGCGTGAGCGCAGCGGGAGTCCCGCAGGCGAAATCCCGAGCGAAGTCGAGGGATCTGCGGAGGGCTGCCAATGAGCGGGAGTAACTCAGTGGTAGAGTCACAGCCTTCCAAGCTGTTGGTCGCGGGTTCGATTCCCGTCTCCCGCTCCAGGTTTTTAAGGACCGATGTAGCTCGGTTGGTAGAGCACGTTGGACGAGAAGTGATTTCTGAGCCGATGTAGCTCAGTTGGTAGAGCACTCCCTTGGTAAGGGAGAGGTCACCAGTTCAATCCTGGTCATCGGCTCCAGCAGTTCGTTATGCAAGACCCGCGCGAGCGGGAGGAATGAGTTTTACGGTTTGTTGAATGACCTCATGGAACAGTCGGCATCGCGGGCACCGTTTGAGCGGGCCGGTATTCCGATCGACAAGCTGGAGGAGTTTGACCAGCTTCGTTCAGCGCTGGCAAGGGTGTTCGCTCCCGGTGCGGTAGAAGGTTTTCTGCGGCTGTTGCAGCGCAAGGGAGTTCCGATCCGCGATTTCGATCGCGTACTTCGGGAGAAGCTGCTGGAGCAAGCGGACCGGAAGCTGGCGCAGGGCGGAAAGTCGGCGCAACAGTTATATGACGCGCTCACGGTGAGCGATCAGGCGCAGATGCGCGAATTTTATTTGACTACGCTGGAGGCGGTGGACCTGCCTCTGCGTGAGAAGTACAACAAACTTTACCGGTACTACTAAGGCATAAAGGTTATGGCGAAAGAGAAATTTGACCGCAGCAAGCCGCACGTAAACGTAGGCACGATCGGGCACATCGATCATGGCAAGACGACGTTGACGGCGGCCATCACCAAGGTATTGGGCAAGCACAACCCGAAGATCCAGTTTCGTTCGTTCGACTCCATCGACAACGCGCCGGAAGAGCGCGAGCGCGGCATTACCATCGCCACGGCGCACGTGGAGTACGAGACCCCGAACCGGCACTACGCGCACGTGGATTGTCCGGGACACGCCGACTACATCAAGAACATGATCACCGGGGCGGCGCAGATGGACGGCGCGATTCTGGTGGTGGCGGCCACCGACGGACCGATGCCGCAGACCAAGGAGCACGTGCTGCTGGCGCGCCAGGTCGGGGTGCCGTATGTGGTGGTGTTCCTGAACAAGTGCGACGCGGTGGAAGACGCCGAGCTGATTGACCTGGTGGAGATGGAAGTCCGCGAGCTGCTGAACAAGTACGGTTTCCCGGGCGACGATCTGCCGGTGGTGCGCGGCAGCGCACTGGGCGCGCTCAACGGCGAGGCGCAGTGGGAAGCCAAAGTCGAAGAGCTGATGGAGGCGGTGGACAAGAACGTGCCGCTGCCGGCGCGCGACATCGACAAGCCGTTTCTGATGCCGATCGAAGACATCTTCTCGATCCAGGGCCGGGGCACGGTGGTGACGGGCCGCATCGAGCGCGGCAAGGTGAAGGTGGGCGAGGACGTTGAGATCGTGGGCTTCCGCGAGACCCGCAAGACGGTGGTGACGGGCGTGGAGATGTTCAAGAAGCAGCTGGACGAAGGCCTGGCGGGCGACAATGCCGGACTGCTGCTGCGGGGCACGGCGAAGGAAGACGTGGAGCGCGGCATGGTGCTGGCGAAGCCGGGCTCGATCACGCCGCACACCAAGTTCAAGGGCGAGGTGTACGTGCTGTCGAAGGACGAAGGCGGGCGGCACACGCCGTTCTTCAAGGGCTATCGGCCGCAGTTTTACTTCCGCACGACGGACGTGACGGGAGTGGCGACGTTGCCGGCAGGGACGGAGATGGTGATGCCGGGCGACAACGTGGCGCTGGAGATCGAGCTGATCACGCCGGTGGCGATGGAGAAGGGCTTGCGGTTCGCGATTCGCGAGGGCGGACGCACCGTGGGCGCCGGCACCATCACGGAAATTATTCAGTAGTTTTCTTCGGCGGGGTCGGTGGTTGCGCTCCGCTGATTTCCGCGCTTGGACGCGGACAAGGCCACGCGGAATCCGCGCGGTAAACGAAAAGGAACAGGTCAATGCCTCGAGAGATTGTTACGTTGCAATGTGGAGAGTGCAAGAACCGCAACTACTCCACCACCAAGAACAAGAAGACCACGACCGGGCGGCTGGAATTTAACAAGTTCTGCCGCAAGTGCCGCAAGCACACGTCGCATAAAGAAGTGAAGTAGCTATCAGCCCTCAGCATTCAGCTGCAGTGAAGAAATGCTGATGCGGCGGCAAGGCACGGGCATAGATTCGAGAGTTGTTGGCGAGAGAGCTTCAGGCTTCGCGATTCCCAAAGGGCTGAAGGCTGATAGCTGGCGGCTGACAGCTAACACAGGGGCGTAAGCTCAACGGCTAAACTGCCGGTCTCCAAAACCGGACTTGGGGGTTCGAATCCCTCCGCCCCTGCCAGGTTTGACAGAGGTAAAGGCGCAGCAAGCGCCGGAAACAGGTATCAGAGATGGCGAAGTCAGCAACCGTCGAACGCGTGGATGAGAACAGTCTGGCGACCAGGCTTAAGGTCTGGCCGCAGCGCGCGAAGAGTTTTTACAACGATGTGCGGACCGAGATGAAAAAGGTCACGACGCCGTCGCGCAAGGAAGTGCAGGGCACGACAACGGTTGTGATCATCACCGTTTTTCTATTCGGCATTTACTTTGCGGTTATTGACAAGTTTCTAGGCTTGTCGCTCGACCACTTGCTGCGGAGCCTGACACACCGGTAATGCACGACATCATGGCTGAAGAAGAAATCAAAACGGAGAACAACGCCGCCGAGCCGCAACCGGTGGGCGAACGCCGCATCGAACCGCAGACGGACGGCGAAGTCGCTACTCCTGCGCCTACCGGCGAAGCGGCCCATCCTCAGAACCCGAATATGAAGTGGTACATCATCCACACGTACTCGGGATTCGAGCGCAAGGTGAAAGAGTCTCTGGAATCGCGGGTGCGCGCCTATCCGGAACTGGAGCACAGGATCGGACGGGTGCTGATTCCGACGGAATCGGTGACGGAAGTGCGAGGCGGCAAGAAGTACACCAGCGAGCGCATGTTCTATCCCGGCTACGTGCTGGTTGAGATGGACATGGATGACAACGTCTGGCACGTCGTAAAGGGGACGCCGCGCGTGACCGGCTTTGTCGGTACCGGCCAGCAGCCCACTCCGTTGTCCGACGAAGAAGTCCAGCAGATCGTTTACCGAGTCGCGGACAGCAAGGAAAAGCCGAAGCTCAAGGTCAAGTTCGAGAAGAACGAGGCGGTGCGCATCTCCGAAGGTCCCTTCGCCAGCTTCACCGGCGTGGTGGACGAAGTGAACGAAGACCGCGAAACGCTCAAGGTGATGGTCACGATTTTCGGCCGCTCCACTCCGGTGGAACTCGGCTTTGGGCAGGTGGAGAAAGTTATTACGTAACCCCGCAGCTCGTCGAGTTTGAGCGCGGAGAACGGATTTATAGGAATTACCAATGGCAAAGAAAGTTACAGGTTCGGTGAAGCTGCAGATTGCAGCCGGTAAAGCGACTCCCGCTCCTCCGGTTGGTCCGGCGCTGGGACAGGCGCAGATCAACATCATGGAGTTCTGCAAGCAGTTCAATGCCAAGACGAGCGCCAAGGAATTGGACGGACTGATCATTCCAGTGGTCGTCTCGGTGTACAGCGACCGCACGTTTACCTTCATCACCAAGACGCCGCCGGCTGCGATTCTGTTGAAGCGCGCCGCGGGCGTGGCGAAGGGTTCGGGAACGCCGAACAAGGACAAGGTGGGCAAGGTCACCGAGAAGCAGGTCCTGGAGATCGCCAAGCAGAAGATGCCCGACCTGAACGCAGCTTCGGTGGAAGCGGCGGTCAAGAGCGTGAAGGGCACGGCCCGCTCGATGGGCATTGAAGTAACCGCATAGGTTGAGTTTCGCGGTCGCAAGACCGCAGTCGTAAACACCACGGCCGCTCGGCAGACAAGGAACGGCGGTGGGAGACAAGGAGCACAATGAGGAAATCCGGAAAGAACATTGATAAGGCGCGGAAAGCCGTGGAAGCGCGTTCGTACACGCTTCAGGACGCTGTGCCTCTTCTGCAGAAAGTGAAATTCGCCAAGTTCGACGAAACCGTGGACTTGACGATGCGCCTGGGAGTGGATCCCAAGCACGCCGACCAGATGGTGCGCGGCACGGTGGTTCTGCCGCATGGTCTGGGCAAGTCGAAGAAGGTGTTGGTCATCGCTTCGGGCGAGAAGGTACGTGAAGCCGAAGCGGCGGGGGCCGATATTGTCGGCGGCGAAGACATGGTGGAGAAGATCCAGAAGGAAAACTGGACCGACTTCGACGCCGTTATCGCCACGCCGGACATGATGAAGTCGGTCGGCCGGCTCGGCAAGGTGCTCGGCCCGCGTGGACTGATGCCCAACCCGAAGACCGGGACGGTGACCTTCGACGTGGCCGCGGCCGTGAAAGAGACCAAAGCCGGCAAGGTCGAATTCCGCACCGACAAGACCGCGCTGGTGCATGTTCCGGTGGGCAAGATCTCGTTCCCGGCTGAAAAGCTGGTGGAGAACGCTGCCACGGTGATTACCAGCGTGATCAAGGCGAAGCCTTCGGTTGCGAAGGGCAAGTACATCAAGGGTTGCTACCTCAGCTCGACCATGGGTCCGGGTGTCCCGATTGACACCTCGGCCGTGGAAGCTGCGGCGCGCGCCTAGCGTAGCCTTTGACCTCAAAATTTTGGCTGGCGCTCTGAGCGCAGCGGAACAAGGATTCGAAAATGGCGGTTACCAAAGCAAAGAAGATTGAGCAGGTCGAGAAGCTCTCGGAAGAGCTTAAGGGCGCGAGCCATGCCATCGTGGGCACGTTCGCCAAGCTGACGGTGGAGAAGGATTTCGAGCTGCGCAAAGCGGTGCGGAGCGCAGGCGGACGCTATCGCGTGGTGAAGAACACGCTGGCGGAACGCGCCGCCGTGGGCACGCAGGTGGAAGAGGCCATGAAGCAGTTGGTCGGCGTCACCTCGATTGCCTATACCAGCGGCGACCCGGTGGCCCTGGCCAAGGCGCTCAGCAAGTACGCAAAAGACAACCCGGAGTACACCTTCAAGGCAGGCGTGGTCGAAGGACACGTCATCGCGATCAAGGACATCGACGCGCTGGCGAACATGCCGTCGAAGGAAGAGATTTACTCCAAGCTGCTTTTCCTGATGAGTGCTCCGGCGCAACGCCTGGTCACCGCGATGAATGCGGTTGGCCGGAACCTGGCGGTGGTGGTGAACCAGGGAGTCGAGCAGAACAAGTTTGCATCGGGCGAGCCCGCCAGCGCATAGCGCGGCGCTTTGCCCTGAAGGCAT
>CAWJIW010000038.1:0-358753 GCA_963843005.1 uncultured Acidobacteriaceae bacterium
GGCTCGCAAGAGACGCTGTGGGATGTGATGGATCATTACAACAAGGGCGACGGGATACATAATCCCTATCTCGACCAAGACATACAGCCACTTGCCCTGAGCGAGGCAGAGATCGACGACGTTGTCGCTTTCCTTGTAACGCTGACCAGTGCTCCGTACGAGAAGCAAGGCGTCACGGAGCTGGCACGGCAACGCCAACTTTCTCGCACCAGTCGGCTGCAGCGCGACACGGCCCGGGCCTTTGGGCCGAAACCGACCCAGCCTAAGCCGTCCGGTAATTTTGTCGCCACGCAATCCGAGGCAACACCGAAATGACCATGGGTAAGGAAGCGCTTATCGTTGAGATTTCTGGATAGTGGACGACATGTACGAATCCCGGTTAGGTAACCGGCAAACGCGCAGCAACTAGTCAGGGAGCTATTTCACGAATTCCCCCAATGCCACCCACGACAACTAGGTGCGCAAGGCCGACGAACAACCCGTGTTCCATGATTCCGGCTCGGCGGTCGAGTTGATCTGCAAGTTGCACGGGATTTGCGATTGCGCCGAAATCACAGTCAAGGATCATATTGCCTTGGTCTGTGCGGTACTCTTTCCCATCTGCGGCGTGGCGAACAACATACTTGGCTCCCAAACCATCGAGGTAACCAGCCGCTGAGCGCCAGCCGAACGGTAGGACCTCAACAGGCAAGACGTGACGTGTGCCCAGGCATGGCGACAATTTGCTTTCGTCTACAACGATGATTTCACGCGCTGTGTTTTGGGCCACTAACTTTTCTCTTAGAGGGCGCCGCCGCCACCTTTGATCAAGTTGAGTTGAGGGTCGACTTCATCGGCCCCATCGATGGTGATGTCCAGGACCCGTGGCAGGTCCTCGGATAACATCGGTATACTCAGCCGAACCGCTTCGTCCCACGTAAGTTTCGAAGTCGCAAACGCGACGATATCTTTCAGTATCCCGGTGCGCAGAAGTTCTCCGATGTGTCGAACGGCGAAGATGGCAGTCGACCCGGTTCCCAGCCCGACCGCCATTCCAGATTCCACATAGCGGACGGCATATTCTGCCGCCTGCCGCTTCAGAGCTGCGTGGGGATCAATCGGCTTCAGAGACTCGTCCATGCTATTCTGCCTAGGCGTTGCCTTCGCTTCTCCATCACGGTCGAGCAGGCGTGCTGGAGGTTGCTGATTTTGCACTCTCACACTTCGTAGTAACGACCGTTGACTTCCTGCCCCATTATGGCGAAGTCGCACTTCGACGTGCTCAGCGGGTCGGACTTCCAGGAAAAATCAGCAGCAGGCACCTCAACTTCCGCCTCCAGCTGGCACGAGGCCCGCGTCCCAATGAACCGGAAGTGCTTGGAGGAGTCGTCATACTTCACCGGCTCTCCAGTTGATTTCCACACCATCTTGAAGGTCATTCGTGCGGGAGTGGCTATGGAATCAAGCGCCGGCCAGCGCGGCTGATCGACTACGGGGACGTTTTGCATCTCCAGCGTGAACGTGTTCCCGTCCGGGCTGATCGTCAGGCCACGCTCTGGAGCAGGAACGACCCAGTAAAGTCCCGAAGGTGCAATGGGAGGGTGAAAATCATGTATCTGGTTTGCGGGGACCGCCGGTCCCCGGAATAACGTAAGTCATATGTGAGAGAAGGTACCTTGCTGTGCTGCTCGGGCGGCCCAATACTCTCCCTGCATCACGCCGTAATCAGTTGTGGGACTGCCGAATGCGATGCGATTTCCGTGGTTATCGGTGCCCATTCCGGTAAAGGTGCTGCATCGCGCGGCGCGACCTTTGAAATGGTAGATATGCGAGGGGTCAAGGTTAGGTCCGGCAGGCTGGTTGTGGCTGCCATTCTTGTCTAACCATGGGATCGGGAAAGGATCGGCCCCACCGTTGGCAGTCATCGGGCGTTGGTCAGGCAAGGCAAGAGCCACAGAAGGAAGTGTGAGCGGGAGCAGGGCCAATGCACTCGATTTCAGGATGTCTCTACGACTGGGGCGTAAGCTTGGGCCCGGAAGGGCGTCCATAAGTCCACCTCCGATAAGCGAAAATGGCATCCGAGCATCACAATCCTTGATGATCGGCGCTACTCGCCCGCCTTTTCAGCCAAGGATTCTACCACTGCAGAGTTTGCCGGCAACCTGCAATGCTCTTGCGAAATGCATTCATATCGGGGTGGCCAACGGCCTCCTGAAATGCTGCAACCACATCTGCGAATGGCTTGGAAGACGTCACGCTAAGTCGCTGAATGCTGATTTGCCTTATTGGCATTTTCTACCCCTGAGAGTTGTAGATCGTTCATACACAGGTCACGAGTACGCAGAACGGCGTACTACGTCGGTGATCGAATTCCGCTCAACTCTGATATCAGTTCGCCGCTGGACGCTTGAGAAACGCTCTCAGGCAGTTCCATGCGATCGCCGACCAGACTGAGATGATGAGTCGACGGGGCCGTCGGAACCATCAGCCACGCAGTTGCTGCACCTGCTACGCACAGACCCACGCAAATCAGCATAATCAGTCGAAATCCAAATACAAAAGCTTCGTCCACTGACTTCGTGATCGTGTGCCTGGTACTGGCGTCGAGACCGGCGGGCGGCTGCAGTCCTGCGAGCTTAATTTCGTCTGCCTGAATGTCGTGGAGAACGTTGGTCGGAACGGGAAGCGTCGCCATTTTGTGATTGAGCCGATAGCCGAAAGCACTCACCATTACAATTCCAAGCACTGCAATTGCGAGGACGCCCGCCAAGCGCGCAACCGCGTTGTTGATTCCAGAAGCCGCTCCGACGCGCTCCTGGCTCACAGAATTCATGACGACGGTGGTGAGAGGGGCCACAGTGATGGCCATTCCGAAGCCGAGGGCTAGCAACGCCGGAAAGAAAGCCTTCCAGTAGCTGCCGCCTATCGACGGCACAGTGAACAAAACGAATCCTAACGCGGCGACCAGTGGCCCCATGACCAAAGGCAGCCTTGGACCGTAGCGTGCAACCAGGCCGCCAGACCAACGGGAAAGAAGGAAGATGAGGAGAATGAGGGGTAACACAGCGGTGCCAGTCGCGGTTGCAGAGTATCCCTGGACCTGGATCAGGTTCAACGGGAACAAGAAGAAGAAGATTGCAATCGCCGCATAGACGAAAAGGGTCAGCAGGTTGGCCCCACTGAATCGGGAAGAAGCAAATAGCGTCAGAGGAACCATCGGCGAAGCCGCCCTGGCTTCTCTGAACAGGAACCCGGCGACACCGCAGCAGCCAACCAGTAAGCTCCCGAACACCACAGGGTGACTCCACCCCAGGTTCGCCGACTCGATGAACCCGTAGACTAGGCCGCCCAATCCAAGGGTGACGACCAGAGCTCCAAACCAATCGATGGATCCCAATTTCGGGCTGCGGCTTTCCGTGACGTGCCAAAGCGAGATGGCTATCACGGCCGCTGCCAGTGGGAGATTGATGAAAAACACCCAGCGCCACGAAGCATGATCGACCAACCAGCCACCCAGAACAGGCCCCACTGCGGTGGTGATCGCCGTGAAACCCGACCACGTGCCGATCGCCCGACCGCGATTTTTCTCATCGAACGATGCACTGATAATCGCAAGGCTGCCAGGCACGAGCAGAGCGGCCGCCACACCTTGAATGCTCCTTGCAATGATCAGCCGATGAATGTTCGAAGCGGCTCCGCAACCCAAGGAGGCCAGGGCGAAAAGCGCCACTCCTAGCACAAACATCCGACGGCGGCCAAGCAAATCGCCGAGAGAGCCTCCGACGAGAATCAACGCTGCCAGGAACAGCCCGTAGGATTCGATCACCCATTGCACATCCACCACCGTCGCACGAAAACTGACTTGGAGCGCAGGCAGCGCAACATTGACTACAGTACTGTCGATGAATGCCATGCTGGAGCCAAGAATGGTGGCCGCCAGGATCCACCGTCTCGCTTGCGCTGTACACGGGGCTTCTGCCCGCGCTGATCGGACTACGGCCTCATCGCAAGGTGGCCTCACGGGTATTATGGATGCGCTTCGGCGTGGAGGGGGTTCTGGAAGACGATTAGACCGACAACCCCCGAGAAGTAGGGAAGCGGGCCTGGGTCTGTGGACTTTGGCGTATCAGGAGGATCTCAGGCGCGGCCACCAGCGGCCTACGTTTCGGCAATAGTCGTCATATTCCGCCCCGAACTTCTTGCGCAACGTTGGCTCTTCATAGAAGACCACGAACAGGTGGACCGCGAGGGCAACGGCCAATGCGACTGCGATCGCCATGGGGTTAGCATGGCCGAAGACCACCCATAGCCCAATCCAGCCAACTGCGAAGCCCACATACATGGGATTTCTGACATAGCGATAGAATCCCACCACCACCAATCGCTGCGGCGGAGCGATCGGGGCAGGTGTGCCGCGTCCCGTCCATCCGAAGTCCCAAACGCAGCGCAGGGCCACAGCGAATCCAAGCACTGACGGAACAGCAGCCAGCCATCGCCAACGCGACGCACCAGCTGTTTCCACGCGGAAACCGAGCCACCCGGGCAGCAGCCAGAACCACAACGCGAAGAACGCCCCGCCTACTACCAGCGCCGCCAACGTCGTCAGCCATTGATCTCCGCCCGCCCGATCACTTCCAGGCTGTCCACCCGCCATAGGCTTTCCTCTCGCCTCCATTATCCTGCTGAAGGTTGGCTCTCGTACATTGCGTCGTTACGTCTCGATCTACTCGGAGATCATGGGCCCCTAGCCGGATTTGGGGAGCATCGCTTCACGCGCTCACCGTCGGATTCGCCATGATGGTTACCTGCATTGGCCAGCGCAGCATCCAACACCATCTTCTGTTAGCATTCCTGCGCTATGGCAACTCTTAAGGTCTGTTCACTTTTCGTCCTCGGCATGTTCGTATGCGTCTTGATTCATGCGCAAGCGCAACCGCAACTCATCGTGTTGCATGCGGCACGATTGCTCGACGTCGAGACTGGAAGCATCGTCAGTCCCGGCGAGGTGCTCATCCAGGGAGAACGGATTTCCGAGGTGGGTTCGAAAGTCACTCATCCGCCGAACGTGCGGACCATCGACCTGGGTGATGTGACGTTGATGCCAGGATTGATCGATGCACATATTCATCTGTTCCTGCACCCCGGCGCGGAAGACTTGCAGACGGTGGAAGAATCCGTGCCGGAGCGCACGATCACCGCGACATTGGCAGCAAAGGCCGATCTGATGGCGGGCTTCACGGCCGAGCGTGACATGGGCACCGAGGGTGCAGGTTCCGCCGATACCGCAGTGCGCAACGCCATCAACGAGGGTCTGATCCCGGGTCCGAGGCTTCGCGTCAGCGGTAATGCCATTGACATTCTCGGCGGACACGAGGATGCCAACCGTTTCAACCCGGCACAGCATGTGCTCTCGAACGCCACCTATGCCAACAATGCTGAGCAACTAGTGGAGGCGATCCGGGGGCAGGTCAAAGAAGGCGCGGATTTCATCAAGATCTACGAAACCGGCCACGACTCGCTGGTAAACGGGAAGCTGTCGACGCCATATCAGTACACCGAGGCGCAACTTTCCGCCGCTGTCGAGGAAGCCGCGCGCACTGGACGGCAGGTGGCGGTGCACGCCACCGGTGAACCGGGCGCACTTTATGCCGTGCAAGCCGGGGTCGCTTCGGTTGATCACGCTTATCAGCTCAGCGATGAGACCATGCGCATCATGCGCGACAAGAAGATCCCCGCTGTTCCGACGTTCGCAATCGCCGAGTACTTTGCCGAGCATGCGGGCACGCCGGCGGCGGCAGATCGCGAACGCAAGTTGCAACAGCTGCACGCCGAGGAATTCAAGAGGCAACTGACTGCAAGCGTGCCGATGGCAGTCGGGTCGGATGTCGGTCCGTTCCCGCACGGCACCCAGGCACGCGAATTCGAATTGATGGTGCAGTATGGGATGAATCCGCTTGCGGTTTTACAATCGGACCTGATTAACGGTGCAAAATTGCTCGGTTGGAACGGACAGATCGGGGCACTTAAGCCCGGCTACTTCGCAGACGTAATCGCAGTGCCGGGCGATCCAACAAAAGATATCAGCGTGCTCAAACGTGTGAGCTTCGTGATGAAAGGTGGAGTGGTGTATCGGGGGCCGTCGAACTCAGACTGACTTGAATTCCGGCCGGATGGAGTTCTGGTAGCGGACCCCGTGGGTATGACCGGACGAGCGCCCGATCTGGAGATTGGCGCCATCCTTGTGTAGTAAACTGACCCATCCAGCAACAGCTCTAACCGCAGTCCCTTGAAGCATACCCGCACGATTGGAGGAATGGAGTGGCGAAGAAAGACAAGAAAGGCAAGAAGGACAAGAAGAACAAAAAGGACAAGAAGGACAAGCTCAAGAAAAGCAAACAGGGAGATGCCAAACCATCCCAGATCAAGACGCCCGATTTGCAGATAGCTGAATCAGGGACAGCCTATGCCGATGGCACCCCGCTTGATCGAGTGCAATATCTGGAAGCCAAGCTCATCCTGAAGCCCGATCGCTTCACCTCCGTGCAGGCCTTCCGCGACTTCGGCAAGATCGTGGAGCGAACGGCAAAGAAGGTAGGTGTTGGTTTTATCGCGGACGAAAAAGCCGGACTAAGGCCAGAAGTCAGGGAGATCACTTTCGGAGACACTCCCGATTTCCGGCTCTACAACAACGCGTTCATCCTGCGCCGGCGCATCTCCTACGTGGATGGTTTTCCTGTTGGCGATCCTGAAGTCGTGTTCAAGTTCCGTCACCCGGATGAGAAGAAGGCGACTGCGCTGGATGTCCGGCCCAAGATTGCCGGCCAGTACCGAATCAAGTTCAAGGCCGAGGCCCTTCCACTGAAGGATGAGGTCGGCGGCTATCGCATCCTCTACTCGCACAATTGCCAGTTCGGATTGAGCCAGATGCACGACGCAGACAAGGCCTCGTTGGCCACTCTCGTGAAAGTGTTTCCGGCGCTCGCGGCCATCAAGAAGTCAGATGACGAGCACATAAGCCTGGTGAACGGAGGCATCGTGGAAGAGGTGCTGCTGCCGCTCGGCCAGCTCGACTTCGGCAAAGGGCTGGTGGGCAAGTGCGACATCGGGTTGTGGCGCACCCGCGGCGAGCACAAGTCATTGGTGGGGGAGTTTGCCTTCCAGGTAAAGTTCGATCGCAGAGAAGACGTCGCCGAGAAACAGAAGAAATTGGCTGCCCAGTTCTACGTCACACTGCAACAGGACGTGAAGGATTGGCTTGCGCTCGGCGTGACCAAGACGGGCATGGTGTACCGCCTCCACGGGAACGAGCCGCAAAGCCATGAGTGACTGCTCTGCCTGTAATAGGCGGAGCGGTGGTCGGTGTGCTCTCGTTCATGCCCAGGTGATAACGGAGACCCCGGCAATGAAACAGTGCGTGGCAGACATCAGTGGTGGTTTCTGGCGAGATTTCGTTAAGGTGAAGAAGCGAGCATGACACCATTTGACTCGCGATTGGACTCCACCGCTTGGCAGAGATGGAGAGCTATACTGATGGGCAGCGTTCCTGGGTGTTCGTGGTTGCTGGAAGATTAAAAACTCCGCTCAAGACTAATCCACACCTCAACCTAACGGGGCTTGGTCTCTGGGTGCCCCGATGTCGGTTTAGGCGAAGCGCCCAACTAAAAGGAGGAACAGAATGTCCCAAGATCCGGAATCAGCCAGACTGCAAGAGGCAGGCACGCTCGAGACGCTCAGAGCTCAACAACACTTAGGCACCGGCAAGAAGCCCTGGAGAAAGTGGGGACCCTACCTGAGCGAGCGGCAGTGGGGCACAGTTCGCGAGGACTACAGCCACGATGGCAATGCCTGGGACTACTTCACTCATGACCAGGCCCGCTCGCGCGCCTATCACTGGGGCGAGGATGGCATGGCCGGTATCAGCGATCATCGGCAGTTGCTGTGCTTCAGCGTGGCCCTATGGAACGGCAAAGACCCCATCCTCAAAGAACGCATGTTCGGCCTGACAAATAGCGAGGCCAACCACGGCGAAGACGTTAAAGAATACTATTTCTACCTCGACAGCACGCCCACGCATTCCTACATGAAGTACCTGTACAAGTATCCGCAGGCGGCGTTTCCCTACAGCAATCTGATTGAGACGAACAAGGGGCGCACTCGAAACGACATGGAGTACGAGTTGCTGGATACGGGGGTCTTCAACGAGGACCGCTACTTCGACGTGTTTGTGGAATATGCCAAGCAGTCGCCAGAGGACATCCTCATCCAGATCAGCGTGAGTAATCGCGGGCCAGAGGCGGCCAAAATAGACGTTCTGCCGACCTTGTGGTTTCGCAACACTTGGACATGGTGGCCAGGCACACCCGTGCCGTCCCTGAGGCAGGTTTCTGGCCAGAAAGGCGTGCAGGCGGTTGCGGCGTCACACGCCGATCTGGGCGAGCGCTATCTGTACTGCGAGGGAGATGTCCCGCTGCTGTTCACGGAAAATGAGACCAACAACGAGCGGATCTTCGGCAAGCCCAACGCCAGTCCGTACGTGAAAGATGGGATCAACAACTACGTAGTGCAACGGAAATCACAATGCGGTCAATCCCGCGAAAACCGGCACGAAATCTGCGGCACACTATCAGTTGAATGTGGCGGCGGGGAAGACCGCCACCATCCGTCTGCGGCTAAGCGATCTGGCGCCTGCAGCCATCGGCGATCCCTTCAAGAACTTTGCTGAGATCATGCAGACCCGCCAGCGCGAGGCGGATGAGTTCTACAAATCCATAACTCCGGAACGTGTCAGCGAAGACGAAGCGCTGGTCATGCGCCAGGCGCTGGCCGGGATGCTCTGGTCCAAGCAGTATTTCTTCTTCGACGTGGACTTATGGCTCACGGAACACGGTATCGATCCGTTAAAGCCGGGCGGACGCTTCTTGCGGAATCGCGAATGGTTCCACATGATCAACCAGCACATCATCTCGATGCCCGACAAGTGGGAGTATCCCTGGTATGCCGCATGGGACCTGGCGTTCCACACCATCGCCCTGTCCACGGTCGATCCGGAGTTCGCCAAATCACAGCTCGACCTGATGCTGCAGGAGTTTTTCATCCATCCGACGGGTCAGATCCCGGCCTACGAGTGGAACTTCAGCGACGTCAATCCGCCGGTACACGCCTGGGCGACGATTTTCATGTACCGCACGGAGCTGGCCCTCAAAGGGCAAGGCGACATCGATTTCCTCAAGCGGTCGTTTGCCAAGCTGATGCTGAACTTCAGTTGGTGGGTGAACCGCAAAGACCGCTTTGGCAAGAACCTGTTTGAAGGCGGCTTCCTCGGGCTGGACAACATCGGCGTCTTCGACCGCAGCGCGCCGCTGCCCACCGGTGGCCACCTGGAGCAGGCTGACGGCACCGCGTGGGTCTCCATGTTCTGCCAGAACATGGCGGAGATCGCCGTGGAGTTGGCGGCCCACGACGATTTTTACGAAGACATGGCCATCAAGTTTGCGGAGCATTTCATTTGGATCGCGGTCGCCATGAATCAGATGGGGCCTGATGGTATGTGGGACGAGGAGGATGGTTTCTACTACGACGTCCTGCGCCTCCCGGATGGCAGTGCCAGGCGGCTCAAAGTCCGCTCCATGGTGGGGTTGCTGCCCTTGGCTGCCACCACCGTCATCGAGCCGTGGCAGCGCGAACGGCTGCCCGCGAGCGACGAAAGCGATGCGGGACCGCTTGCAACGTATGCCCGAGTTACTCAAGAGCATCCATGTAACCGGGGAGGGACATCTCGGGTATGGCGAGCGCGGTATCGTTGCGCTGGTGAATGAAGACCGGTTGCGCCGGATTCTGACCCGCATGCTGGACGAAAACGAATTCCTCAGTCCTTACGGGATACGGGCGCTCTCCCGCTACCATCAGGACCATCCCTTTATCGTCAATGTGGAAGGCCAGGAATTCCGCGTGAACTATCTTCCGGCTGAGTCAGACACCGGCATGTTCGGCGGCAACTCCAACTGGCGCGGGCCGATATGGATGCCGGTGAACGCGATACTTATCCGCGCCTTGCTGCAGTACTACCTCTATTATGGCGACAACTTCAAAATCGAGTGTCCCACCGGCTCGGGCAAGTTGATGAACCTGTTCGAGGTCGCCCACGAGATTGCCAAGCGGCTGGAGGGGATCTTTCTGCGGGACAAGTCGGGACGGCGGCCGGTGTTCGGCGGTACGGAGAAGTTCCAGACCGATCCGCTGTGGAAGGACAACATACTCTTCTACGAATACTTCCACGGCGATAACGGCGCGGGCCTCGGAGCCAGCCACCAGACCGGATGGACCGGCGTGGTGGCGAAACTGATCGAGATGTTCGGATTTATCGACCCCCAGCAGCTTCTGGATGCCGGCAAAGGAGGCGGCTTTGTGAAGGGCGAAACCAAGAAGTAGCGACCGGTCGGGTAGACGGTTTGCGCTGGCGACACAGTCGACACGCGGTTCAGAGACACAGCGTCGACGCGGAGGACGCGGTGGCCTAAGCGTTGCTCGCCCGCATTACGCCCCCGCGAAACGACGGACAAAGGCTACGGGCGACCGGACAAAGCAGATGTCTTTGCTAAGAGAGAACCGACAAGGGATAAACCAGTCGCTTAACTGGACGTTCGCTCTCCGCATAGCCCTTGCTATCTTCTTATTCGTAGGCTCAGCGGCACACTCGCGAGCCCAGCTTCCGAAATCCGCGGCGTCTCCGCCGGCCAATTCTGAGCCTGCGGCACCAATCGATCCTCTCGGACGTGAAACTCCCCGCAGTGCAGTGCAGGGTCTCCTGAAGTACGCAGAACGCCAGGATTTCGCGACCGCCGCTCGTTACCTGCAACTGCCTCCGGGCCAAGAGGCAAACGTGGCCGAACTGGCCAAGGAATTTCAGGCGTTGCACTCACGGTTCAAGGGCGACCTTGCCTTGTTGAGCGATGATCCTAAGGGCACGGTTGAAGCCGGGCTTCCGCCCGGCCATGTACGGGCTGGCGTGTTGGAGGTAGGTAGCACGATCCGCAGACGTGATCCTGGTGCGCGTGGATGATCCGGATGCGGGAAAGATTTGGCTGATTTCGCAAGAGACGGTCGCGAAGGTCCCGGAGCTCTACGCCCAAATGGAAAGCGAAGGGCCGACGGCAGCCGAACGAATGGTACCTGCCTCTTTGCGCAGTCGGCACCTGCTGGGGATGTCACTCGCGCAATGGCTGGGGTGGCTGCTCTCGATCCCGATCTCGTGGTTGCTGACGTGGCTGTTGACGTTTCTGCTTAGCCTGCCCCGGCGAATCTGGTACAACCTCCGAAAACTTCCCTTCCAACGGTCTGGCAGACACCACTGGGCATGCCGCTCAGGTGCATCATTGCGATCTTGATGCATGGCTTTTTCGTCTACCTGCTTGAGCCGCCGCTTTTGTATCGCGTCTACTACTTTCGTTTCCTGGCAGCGCTCCTGGCGGGATGTCTCGCGTGGCTGGTGAGCAAGATCGCTGACCGAGGCTTCGACCACGCGGTAAACCGAAGGCAAACGCAAAACAGAGGCGGCGAGTCGATCCTGGTCCTGATGCAGCGACTCACCCGCATCGTGATGCTGATCATCGCCTTTGTCGCCGCGTTGGCCCTATTTGGGATAAACGTGAAGACGACGCTCGCTGGCCTCGGCATCGGGGGACTGGCGATAGCACTGGCCGCACAAAAATCGCTGGAGAACCTTATCGGCGGGGTCTCGTTGCTGATGGACAAAGCTGTGCATGTCGGTGACTTCTGCAATATCGGCGGCCGGCTTGGTACGGTCGAAGATATCGGGCTCCGATCTTTGAGGCTGCGGACCCTCGACCAGAATTTGCTGGTCGTTCCCAACGGGTTGCTGGCGCAAATGCAGTTCGAGAACATGAAGGCCCGCCCCAAACTTCTGATCGACCAAACCTTCTCGCTGCGAATTGAGACCCAAGTCGAACAATTGCGGTTCGTGCTGGACCGGGTGCAGAGCATGCTGAACGAACACCCCGCGATCGAGTCCGGGACCTCGAGAATTCGAGTAAACAATTTTGCCGGCGCTGCTTTCGAATTGGAGTTGTTTGCATACGGCAAGACGGGCGACTGGGCAGAGTTCACCGCCATTCGCCAGGACGTGCTACTGAAGATAGCGGAGATTGTGGAGGCGTCAGGTACCCGGTTCGCGGCGCCGACACAATTAACGTACCTATCCACAGACGCAGGCGTCGACGCCGAAAAAGTGAAGGATGTTGTGCGTCGAGCGACGGAATTCCGGGCCGGCGATGCGGTCCGTTCTCCTGGCGAAGCCCGAACTGCAATGGAATAATCGCCAGGTCGCCGGCAATCATCCTTCCCGTCGAAATGGATGGCCGCTAATAAAATATTGCGAAAACGTGCCTTCGATTGACAGTGAGAGTGGAGCGAATCGAAATTGGATGGAATGGAGTAAGCATGGAACATTCTCTGCAGTCGCCAGCGCTGCAGGATCAGCGGCCCTGTCTTTCGGTGGTGATACCTGCCTACAACGAACTGGAAACCCTGCGTGACATCATCGAAAAGGTGATGCAGCTGCCGCTAGCGCTTGAGGTCATCGTGGTTGACGATTGTTCGCAGGACGCGACACCTGGCTTGCTCGCGGACCTCGCCCTTACTTACCCCAACCTTCGCGGCATCCGTCATGACCGGAACCAGGGCAAGACAGCGGCCCTCAAGACGGGGATTGCCGCCACCTGCGGCGAAATCGTTATCATTCAGGACGCGGATCAGGAGTATGATCCTGCCGAAATCCCTGACGTGATTGGACCCATCCTGCAGGACAAGGCTGATGTGGTTTACGGTTCGCGGTTTCTGGTTAGAAAAGCAACCCGGGTGTTGTACTTCTACCATTTTGTAGCCAACCGGATCCTGACCTTCTGGTGCAATCTCTTCTCGAACCTGAACATGACGGACGTTGAGACCGGCTATAAGGCCTTCCGCGGCAGCATCATCCGCGACATGGTCATCACGTCTTCAGGATTCGGTTTCGAGATCGAAGTCACGGCCAAGGTCGCCAAGTTGGGCGCGCGCATTTACGAGGTCCCAATCAGCTATTACGGTCGCACCTATGAAGAGGGCAAGAAAATCGGGATGGCTGACGGCCTGCAAGCCTTTTGGTACGTCTTCAAGTACAACGTGCTTGTGAGTCGCGGCCGCTCTTTTCGCAACTTGAAACAACTCGCAAAGCCGGGCGTGATGCATCCCACAGCGAATCTAGAGGACAAGGTTTAAGCTTTCATTCGCGACTCATCTGACATTTCCCCGCATTGGCCGGCAACCATCAGAGCTGCACTTTCTTACCGTCGCGCAGCTTGCGGAGAACGTCGGAGCCGCCCGTAGTAATGGGTTCGCCGTGACCAACACAAAGGATTTCCGACGTGATGGCGTCGGCGAGTTTGCCGACCGATTTCAGGTTCTGGTCGTTGTCGAGCGTCAAACCCGGCCATCCCGGAGCCACTTCCGGCCAGGTGGCCACAATGTCTCCGGCGATCACGGCGCTCCGGTCACGCCAATAGAAGGCCAGGCATCCGGGCGTATGGCCGGGAACCGCAATGATTTCCAGCGGACCTACGTGGTCGCCATCTTTGAGCGCTCGATCTACGGGGCAGGGAACATGCGGCGCGAGTCCCAGCGCTAAGCCGAGCTGCAGCTTGTAAACCGCAAGAGGCGGTTTGGGCCAAAGCCCGACTGGGGTCGCTTTACGCTTGCCCGCGATAATGTCTTCTTCCCACTCATGCGAGTAAACCGTCGCGTTGCTCAGTTTCTTCAGAGTGGCCAAGCCGCCCAAATGCGACCTGTGCGCATGCGTCAAGATGATGTTCTTCAGGTCAGTGACCGGCCGGCCGATCTGCTTAAGCTCATCGAGAACGACCGAAGCATCGCTGTTGTAGAGAGTGTCGATGAGGGTGAAGCCTGCCCCATCATCAATGAGAAAGGCATGGACGTGACCGCCCTCGTCCTGCCGGATGCTGTAGAGACCTGGAGCTATCTGCATGGGCGCCTCCCCCAAAACAAGTGAGGCACGATACCTCAGCGCAAGTATCGTAATCAAGCGAAAATTGTGAAACATGGTCCTGTCATTCCGCGCAGTCCCGATCCATCACCTGGCCCCAAACGTCCACCCGAGCCCTGAACTGGTGCCGTAATCGCTTCCAGAAAAATTGGCTGGTGGCCGGTTGTCCCAGTTGCCATAGAAGGAGACATTCCAGGTCAGGTCGCTGAACAGCTTCACGTAGTAGGTCGCGTTCATGTTGTAGTGAACACGCCCAGGCTGCGAAATGGCAGGCAGGAAGGTTCCGGTGACATCAAGGGTGGTCTTGTTGAACCTGAAAAACTTCATCTGCCCGGCGATCAAACCCGCTGGCGACGCTTTGCGTGCCTGGCGGGATGGTGGAGTGCTATAGTTCGTATTCTCCCAGGCGAAACCGCCAATCAGCGAGATGGTGGCGTGGTTGGTGTTCTTCAAGTAACGCCCAATGCCACCGCCGATCGTGGTCTGCAGGTTGATGTCCTGCTCCGAGCTTTGCAGAAAATTACCCAGGCCGGTGTAGAACCAATTGTTCCAGCGCAAGAGGCGAAGACTGCTCACATCGATCTGGTTACGAGTAGCCGCAGTTGTGCCGGTGCTGGAGGACAGCGTGGAGTTGTATGCGGCCGCCGCGGCCCAGCGTTCTCGGGGGTAGCGGCTTGCGCCTCCAGGCTGTACTGGGTTGACTGGTTGCCCTTCGAATAGATGATCCCAGAGTTGATCTCGCCGTTGAAACGCCGCCAGAACTTGTCGGAGGTCTCGTACATCTCGACGACCTGGCGCCGCTCCAGCACTACCTTCTTCTCCGTTGTCTCCGCGACCTCGATCTTCATAGGTCGCTCACCCGGCGCTCCCGCTGTGGTGAGCATGCCGGTATACACCGAGCCGTCCTGCGTTTTCACAATGAACAACTGCTTGCTCTCCACGTGATGCACCTTCGACCATTGCACCGAGCTGGTGCCCAGGATGTAATCCATGTTGACGTAGAGCACGCCGGAATCGAGACCTTTGATCTCGCCCGTCAGGCGGTCGCCGTTGTTCATGACGATCACATCGGTCTTGTCTCGCGCCAACAGAGGCGCGGCGAGAAGAAGCGCGGAGCAGAGCACGGCAGCACGGACATTCATGAAGCCTACCTTGTGTATGTTCTTGCTGTTCGGGATTTAATCACGGGGATGGCATTGGCCGGAAGTGGCTGAAGTTGGACTATCACCCTGCGCGCAAGAAATCCCCCGCCCCAATTCCTGGAATCAGCAGCTCAGGAGAGAATGTCGCTAATGGGCCAATTTGATTTTGCATATATCTTTTTGCGGTTTAGACTTCAGTAGCGCCGACTAAAACTCACGTTGACGAGGACACCTGTGCATCATCTCTACTGGTGTGCGGACTGCAAAACTCCGGGGTGTGAGAAACGCCAAGTATTCAAGGACGTCGAGTTCACTCCAGACGCATCGGATGATCCGACCATTCAGCTGAATTTCCCAGCCACGTTCCGATGCGGTGTAAAACGTGCGGCGCCATTCACACCTATACCATGCGTGATGTAGAGGACTTTCAATCGGAAGAGTCCCTGCCGCTCGGATTCGAAAGTAAGCTGTGATGCTGGGCGTCGCAACACCTTAGTGGTGCTAGTAGATTTTACCCGGTGGCGGGAAAGAACTACAGACCGACGTAGTCGCCGGCTTATAGCTAAGTGCTTTGTTTGTTGCATATCAGCTTTGGCATAGCGAGTGCTCTAACACAGGGCAGACGAAGTGGCGCAATAGGGGCCATTCGGTAGGGGATTTCGGCCAGAGTTCCCTTTACAGAATGGCCCTCTTAGAGTTTAAGACCCTCCCCCGTTCTTGTAGGCTGAAATACCGATAGCAAGAAAGCGAAGCGACGCTTCGCTTTTTTGTTTTGGTGCTGGGATGTTTCGGAGAAGGGTGCTGGGCATTTCCATTCGCTGGCGACTACACCAAGGCCACCTGTTCACGGATGTCGAACCCGGCGCTGCGCAGCAACTTCTCCACCGCGGACTCATTCAGGCGCGTCGCGTCATACTCCACCCTGATAGTCCGCTCCTGCTCGTTAAATCGCACCTGGCGAATTCCGTAGACGTCGCTCATCTGGCCTAGAGCAGTCATCTGCGTCTCATTCGGCGGCATTCCATAACGAAACAAAACGTCGATTGCAGTCATCGAATCATCCTCTCGCGAACATGCAATGATGGGATGACGGACATTCGCGTCACTCCGCATCTACAATCAGAGGTGCGGCCGGCAATTCACGTCCGCGTGGAACTCCGCCTTCAATATAGAGCATGATTGACCTGCTGAACAGCGCGAGAATAGTTGGATCAAAGAGATAAGGAATGAGCGAACGTCGAACAGCCACTACAAGGTCGAATCTTTGATGTTTCGGTGAAGGACCCGGTCTGCGGCATGATGGTCGATCCATCTCAGGCCCGCGGGAAGGCGTTGCACGCCGGCGAGACTTACTATTTCTGCTCGCCTGGATGCATGCAGAAGTTCGTGTCGGCTCCGGAAAAGTATCTGCCGGGCGCTGACCAGCCGCAGGAAGGCGCTTGGCCGGAGACCGTAGGCCGCAAGCTGGACAAAGATCCGGTCTGCGGTATGACCGTGGATGCTACCCATGCCGCTGCTTCGGTCGAATACGAGGGCAGGTTGTATCACTTTTGCTCGCGGGGCTGCGCGGAAAAATTCAAAGGCGATCAGGAAAAGTATCTTTCGCCCAAGTACAAGCCAGGTGGCATGACTGCGATGGTGCAGCTCGGCGCGAAGCCGGTGCAGATTGCTGCCGCCGCAAAGCTCGAAAAGGATCCCGTCTGTGGGATGAGCGTTGATCCGGCGAGAGCGGCGATGACCGCCGCCCACAACGGCAAGACCTATTACTTCTGCTGCCAGGGATGCGGCGAAAAGTTTAAGGCCGATCCCGAGAGATATTTGTCTCCGTCCGCGAGCGCTGGTGTCTCGACCCCTCCAAGCCAGAGCACGACCCCGCCCGCAACCTCCCCGACCATGTACATCTGTCCGATGGATCCGGAGGTGCGTCAGCCGAAGCCCGGTGCCTGCCCCAAGTGCGGCATGGCCCTTGAGCCGGAGGTTCCTGTCGCCGCCACAAGGACACAGTGGACGTGCCCCATGCATCCCGAGATCGTGCGCGACGGGCCCGGCCCTTGCCCGATTTGCGGCATGGCGCTGGAGCCGATGACGACTACCGCGGCCGAGGAGGAAAATCCCGAACTGCGCGACATGACGCGCCGCTTCTGGATCAGCCTGCTGCTGGGCGTTCCGCTGGTTGCCTACGCGATGCTGCGCATGGGCCCCTTGGCGCATACGTTCACGCCACGCGTGGGGACATGGATTGAGTTCGCGCTGGCCACGCCGATTGTACTGTGGTGCGGATGGCCTTTCTTCGCGCGCGGCTGGGCATCGGTCAAGTTCCGCAGCCCGAACATGTTCACCCTGATCGCAATGGGGGTCGGCGTCGCCTACGTGTACAGCGCGGTCGCGACCATCGTGCCGCGGATCTTTCCCCAGACCATTCGCGGCATGCACGGTCAGCCCGAAGTTTATTTCGAAGCGGCGGCAGCGATCATCGCGCTCGTCCTGCTCGGGCAGGTTCTGGAGCTGCGCGCCCGGAGCCGCACCAGCAGCGCCATCCGGGCCCTGCTCGACCTCTCGCCGAAGCTGGCCCGTGTGCTGCGCGATGACGGCAGCGAGTATGACATCCCGCTGGAGCAGGTAAAGGCCGGCGACAAACTGCGGGTGCGTCCGGGCGAAAAGATTCCGACCGACGGCACGGTGCTCGAAGGCTTAAGTGCCGTGGACGAGTCGATGGTGACTGGCGAATCCATTCCGATCGAGAAGCATCCGGGCGATAAGGTGATCGGCGCCACCGTAAACGGTACCGGCGGGCTGCTGATGCGCGCCGAACGCGTGGGCAGCGAGACCATGCTGGCGCAGATTGTGCAGATGGTGAGCAACGCGCAACGCAGTCGCGCGCCCATTCAACGGCTGGCCGACAAGGTGGCTGCTTGGTTCGTGCCCGCGGTGTTGGCGGTTGCGGTGATCACGTTCATCGCGTGGTTTGTGAAGGGACCGGAGCCGCGGCTGGCGAATGCCATCGTCAATGCCGTGGCGGTGCTGATCATCGCGTGTCCCTGCGCGCTCGGGCTGGCGACGCCGATGGCGATCATGGTGGGCACGGGACGCGGCGCACGGGCCGGCATCCTCATTAAGAATGCCGAGGCGCTGGAGACGCTGCAGAAAGTGGATACCCTGGCGCTCGACAAGACCGGTACGCTCACCCAAGGCAAGCCGGAGCTGATGACTGTAATCGCGATCGGCGACGAGACGGAAGATCGCCTGGTGCGTCTGGTCGCAAGCCTGGAACGCGGCAGCGAGCATCCGTTGGGTGCCGCCATTGTTGAGGCGGCGGAAGCCAACCACATTCCCTTGATTGTGGTGGAACAATTCAGGTCGCTCACCGGCCGTGGCGTGGTGGGCACGGTCGGGGGGCATGAAGTTGCCGCGGGCAACGAGACGTTATTGGAAGACCTCAGGATCGACGCCCATGAGCTCAAGGCGAAAGCGGAAGAACTTCGTCAGAATGGGCAGACGATCGTCTTTGCCGCTGTCGATGGCCGCGCCGCCGGATTGCTGGGCGTTGCCGATCCGGTGAAGCTGGAGGCGGCGCAGGCGGTCCATGATCTCCGCCGCGAAGGCCTGCGGGTGGTCATGCTCACCGGCGACAGCGAAACTACGGCGCAGGCGGTCGCGCGCCAGCTTGGCATCAACGACTTCGAGGCCGGAGTACTGCCCGAACACAAGGCCGACGCCGTGAAGAAACTGCAGGGGCAGGGAAGAGTGGTCGCGATGGCGGGCGACGGCATCAACGACGCTCCCGCGCTGGCCCAGGCGCAGGTTGGCATCGCCATGGGCACAGGCACCGACGTTGCCATGGAGAGCGCCGGCATCACGTTGCTGAAGGGTGACTTGGCCGCGCTGGTGCGCGCCCGCCGGCTGAGCAAGGCGGTGATGCGCAACATCAAGCAGAACCTGTTCTTCGCGTTTATCTATAACTCGGTAGGCGTGCCGATTGCCGCAGGCATTCTGTATCCCAAGTTTGGGATCCTGCTGAGCCCCATCATTGCAGCGGCGGCCATGAGCTTCAGTTCGGTGTCGGTGATCAGCAACGCGCTCAGGCTGAGAAGGGTGAAGCTGTGAGCGGCGCCTGCAGGGCTTGAAATGTGAAATAAAACAACGAAAGGTGCCTGAACGCCTACGAGAGCTTATCGGCACCTTTTTGTGTTTGCGAAGAAGCGCGTGCGACTTACTCGTCCCGCAGTGCCGCCTGGACTCTGGGCAGCAGCTCCGGCGGGATGGAGTCGAAGCCATGCGCCTTCTTGGCGTGCTGAGCACAAGCCTGCAGGACCTCTTCCGTTGTCTCACCGCGGGCGGTGAAATCGCAATCCACGCCAACGTCTCTGCAGCTGATTGATTTTGCCATCGGGTAATCCCCTCCTTATTTTTTGGTTTTGCGTGATCTGGACTCCGTGGGGGCCCTCGAGAAAATGACGAGAGCGAAATCCAGCGGCTAGCAACGATACATCACAAAAAGGACTCAGGCAACTGTAGAAAGTCGGGTTCAGTTACTACGCGTCGGCGCCATGCCACGCGGACCTGTTGGAATAGAGAATCGAGGCCGAAACTCTCACTTTGTTGCACGAAGCCTCAGTAGGCGCCACGTGCCACCAAAGATTTATTTGCATCTGCGGTGAATGCCTCCTCAGGATTAGAATACGTCCCGCAAGCGCCCGAAACTTTCCACCTGCACCAGCCGCCCATTGCCCGTCTCCGGACGCAACTCGTCGCGCTCCAGCATCCACGTATTGTGGTGCGGAACGAAAACAGCGTGCAGCCCGGCTTCCAGCGCGGGGTTAATGTCGGACTTCGGACTGTTGCCGATCATCCACGTTTGTTCGCGGTCCAGCCCATACTTCTCGACCACGCCGATGTAAGTCGCGGCATCCTTCTCGGCCACCACCTCGACCGCGGTGAAGTATTCCTTCAGGCCCGAGCGTTCGACCTTGCCGGTCTGCTCGATGATGTTGCCCTTGGTCACCATCAATAGATGATGGCGCTGCGCCAGATCGGCAAGCGTTTCCGGCACTTCGGGCAAGATCTCCATCGGGTGGTCGGCGATGGCGTACGCGAAGCCATGGATGGTTTCGTGCAGCGCGGGCGTCAGCGGCTCAACCGACAACTGCTCGAAGCACTTGACCAGCGCCAGGGCAAAGCTGTCCATCCCATAGCCGTGGGTGCGAATGTTTTCGCGCTCCACGTCGTACAGAACCTCGCGCACCTGGTCGGGGGTGTACTCGTGATGGTTCAGAAACGAGATGAAGTTGGCGATGGCGCGCTCGAAGTAGATGTTGTTCTCCCAGAGCGTGTCGTCGGCATCAATCAGCAGGTTCTGGCCAGGCGCGATTCTCACGGAAGTTTACTGCTCCCCCGGTCCTTGTCCTCCCATCAGGCTGGCCGGAGGCGGAGGAATCGTGATGTCCACCGTCTGCACCGGACCCAGCGTGCTGAGTTGCTTGTCGAAGTCCGCGTCGTTGCCCACCACCAGCACCGCCAGCCCCTCCTTGTGTACGTATTTGCGGGCCACGCGCGTGACGTCGTCAGCCGTGACCTTCTCGATCTCGGTGCGGTAGCGCTCCAGGAAGTCGAGCGGGTAATGGTAGAACTCGTAGGACATCTTCTCGTGCAGAACCTTCTCCGGCGTATCGAAATTGAAAATGAACGAGTTCAGGATGTCCTCCTTGGCGCGCTTCAATTCCTCCGGAGTGGCTGCGTTCTTGTGCAGGTCGTCAATTTCGTTGTCGAGCGCTTGGATGCCCGCCACCGTACTGGCGCTCTTGGTTTGCATCTCGATGTCGGTCAGCCCCGGGCGGTCCCATCCGTAGCCCACGCCACCGCCAACGTCATACGCCAGCCCTTGCTTGGAGCGTACGTTGTTGAACAGCCGCGAGGAAAAGCCCCCGCCAAAGATTTCGTTCATCACGGTCACTGCAAAGTAGTCGGGATTACTGCGCAGGATGCCGAGGTCGAGCATGTTGATGCTGCTCTGGTTGACGTCGGTCTTGCGGACGAAGTACAAGCCCTGCTTGGGTTGGCTGAACTTGATCTCCGGCAGCTTCGCTGCAGGTCCTTTCTGCCATGACTCGAATGCCTGGCGCAGTCTGGCCTCCATCGCCTTGGGATCAAAGTCGCCGGTAATGCCGAAGATGATGTTGTTCGGATAGACGTACTGCTTGTGCCAGTTCACCAGGTCGTCACGCGTGACCCCCGCGACGGTCGCGTACTCGGGCACGCGCGCGTAGGGGTTGTCCTTGCCGTACGCGATGATCAGGCTCTCGCGGTGAACGATGGAGCCCACGTTGTCGTTGCGCCGCGAAATGCCGGTGTACATCTGGTCCTTGGCCAACTCCAGCTTGTCGTCGCGGAACTCGGGATTGTGCAGCAGATCGAGAAACATCTCGAACACGGCATCAAAGTCGCCCTTCAGGCAATCCAGCGAGATGGTAGTCGAGTCCGCCTGATCGCCAGTCTCAATCTTGGCGGCGCGCGATTCCAGAAAGTCATCCATCTGGTCGCCGGTCTTCGTCCTGGTGCCGCCGGTGCGCCAGACCTGGCCATAGAGGCCGGCCAGCCCCGTCTTGTTCGCGGGTGCGTAGATGGAGCCGCCGCGAATGCGTGCCGTGGCCTCGATCAGCGGCAGTTCATGGTCTTCCTGCAGAAAGATCACCATGCCGTTGGACAACTGTACCCGTACCGGCTGTTGCGGCTTGAACGCCGGCAGCGGCGGCGCCTGCACCTGGTTCCACGTCTTAACCTGCGCCGGGCCCCACACCGCAGCCACTAGCACAAAGCAGAACAACGCTTGCGTAAAACGCGATTGGCTGACTCGTATTATTCTGCTCCTTTGCTCGCGGCCGGAGCCGGCTCGTTCTTCGCGGTTTGGGTTTGGATCACACCGACGGTGCGGTTGTTCTCCGAAAATACCTGGTTAGAAACTCGCCGGATGTCGGCCTTGGTGACCTTGTCCACGCGATCGAGATAGTGAAACAATTCGCGCCAGTCGCCATAACGCGTCTGGTAGATGGCAAGCTGTTCCGCCAACCCCTCGTTACTGGACAGCCCGCGCAGCAGGTCCGCCTTGGTGCGCGTCTTGAACATCTGCAACTCTTCGTCGCTGACGTCCTGCGTCTTGAGCTTCTCGATCTGCTCGTGGATGGACTTCTGCACCTCCTCGTTCGTATGCCCAGGCAAGGGCACGCCGTAGAAGGCGAAGAGATGGCCGTACTTCACTCCCGGCATGCCGGTGAGTCCGGCGGCGGCTGCGGCAATCTTCTGGTCGCGCACCAGCGAGCGGTACATCCGGGAGGTGCGGCCGTTTGAGAGGATGTCGCTGATGGCGTCGTACACCACATCGTCCGGCGCCAGGTAGTTCGGCCGGTGATAGCCCTCCAAGTAAATCGGCTGCGAAGGATCGCGCAGCGTGACCTCGCGCACCGAGTTCTGCGGCGGCTCCTCGGTGAACAACTCTTGCGGCTTGGGCGTGTTCGGCAGGCGCCCGAAATACCTTTCGATGATCGGGAACACCTGCGCGGGATCGAGATCGCCCACCAGTCCGATCACCATGTTGCTGGGCACGTAGTACTTGCGGAAGAAGTCAGCGGCATCGGTAGCCGAGAAGTTCGTCAGATCGGAGGCGTAGCCGATGGTCGGTCGATGGTAGGGGTTAGCCATAAACGCCGTACCCAGGAATTGTTCGAACAAGCGACCCGTGGGCTTGCTATCGGTACGCATGCGGCGCTCTTCCATCACCACGTTGCGCTCCTTGTAGAACTCGCGCATCACGGGATGCAGCATGCGGTCCGATTCGAGCGACGCCCACAGCTCAATTTCGTTCGCCGGCAGCGAGTACAGGTAGGCAGTCTCGTCGTAGTTAGTGAAGGCGTTGACCCCGACCCCACCGTGGCTCTCGATAATCTCGCCAAACTGGTTCTTGATGACGTACTGGTCGGCAGCGCTCATAGCATCCTGCCAGGCCTTCTGCAATTGCGCCAGCTTCTGCGCATCCTGTCCCACCTGCTTGTTGCGCTCGGCTTCATAGGCGGCATAGGCCTGCTCGACCTTCTCCATGGCGACCTTCTCGGCAGCGTAATCGGTGGTGCCAATGTCGGGCGTGCCCTTGAACGCCATGTGTTCCATCATGTGCGCCAGGCCGGTCTTGTTGCGGGGGTCCTGGGCGGAGCCGGCGTCCACCATGGTGAAGAAAGAAAACACCGGTGCCTCCGGCCGCCGCCACAGAACGACCGTCAGCCCATTGGGGAGGGTCTTCACCGACACTCTTTTCTCGTAGGACGCCAGGTCCTGCGCCCCCAGCGGTAGTGCAGCCGCGAGCAGCAACAAGACGGTAAGCTTGGCGAAGCAGCGCTTCATCGTGCCTCCAGATGGGAAGTGGTCACAAGTTAGAAAGCTACGCAGGTAAGGACGGGTAAGTCAAACGAACGGGAGCAGGGAAGCTGGGCAGGAGGAAGACCAGACCGGGATTGCTGCCGAGTGGCCGACAATTCGCTCACGCACCGAATACTTGACCTTTCCCACAGCGGGCTCGTTGACCGGATTCCTCTGGCTGTCCACGAGCGGACGCTTCCGGCCAAGGCCGGACGGAGAGGCGTACGGCTTGCGGATAAGTTATTGAGTTCTAAGGAACAAGATTGGCTAGATTGTTGCAAATAGAGGTTAAAGGGAAACCTGATCCGATCGCAGCTACGAAGTGGGCGTTTTTTTTGAGGTGCCGGATGCTCCAAGACCTTCGTTACGCTCTTCGCCAACTACGCAAGTCGCCAGCCTTTACGGTCGTGGCCGTGCTTGTCATCGCGTTGGGTATCGGGGCCACGACGGCGATCTTCAGTGCGGTGAATCCCATTCTGTTCGAGCCGCTGCCCTATCCCCAGGCTGGACGCCTCATGATGATCTGGGACATCTTCCAGGGCGCGCGCTCCGAAGTGACCTTTCACACCTATCGCGAACTGGTGCGGCGGAGTCGTTCCTTCGAGGCGATTGCTGTGATGGAGCCATGGCAACCGACCATGACCAGCGCGGCCCAGCCAGAGCGATTCGACGGGCAGAGCGTGAGCGCCAGCTATTTCCGCGTGCTGGGTGTCTCGCCAATGCTGGGACGAGACTTTCAGCGCGCCGACAATCAGTTCCGGGGTCCGAAGGTGGTGATCCTGAGCGAAGGCCTGTGGCAGCGACGCTTCGGCGGCGATCGCACGATCATCGGTCGCCAGGTCACCCTTGACGATCAGCTCTACACCGTGGTCGGCGTGATGCCGAGCGGGTTCGAGAATGTGCTGGCTCCTTCAGCGGAGCTGTGGTCGCCGCTGCAGTACGACACGCGAAACATCATCACTCCTGACACCGTGGAGTGGGGTCACCACCTGCGGATGGCGGGGCGGCTGCGGCCAGGGGTTGGAATCGAACAAGCCCGGCGTGAACTCGATACCATCGCACATAACCGTGTGCCGGAATTCCCCCGGGCGGCGTGGGCGTCTCTCGAGAACGGGTTCATTGTCGATTCACTCCAGGACGAAGTCACGCGTGGCGTCAGGCCGGCGCTGCTCGCCATTCTAGGTGCGGTGATCCTGGTGCTTCTGATCGCCTGTGTAAACGTGACAAATCTCCTGCTGGCGCGCGGAGTGCAGCGGCGCGGTGAATTTGCGATGCGACTTGCGCTGGGCGCGGGGCGCACGCGGCTGGTCCGGCAGTTGCTCACGGAGAGTCTGCTGCTTGCCGCCATCGGCGGCGCTCTCGGGATAGTCGTGGCGGAATTTGGAGTACGAGCGTTGGTGATGCTCAGTCCACCGGGCCTCCCGCGCGTCGGCGCGATCGACGTCAATCGGACTGTGTTTGCCTTCGGACTGGGTATCACGACGCTAATCGGCCTGGTGGTCGGTCTGATTCCGGCATTACATGTGTCCGGCGGCGAGTTGGAGGTCGGAGTACAGCAAAACTCACGCCGTACTGCCGGTGGCCACCAATGGACACGCCGCACGCTTGTCGTCACGGAGGTCGCGCTCGCCCTCGTGCTGCTGGTGAGCGCGGGATTGCTGTTGCGCAGCCTGCAGCGTCTGTTCGCGGTGGATGCGGGATTCGATGCGGCACACCTGCTCACCATGCAGGTACAGAAGTCTGGTCACCGATTCGACGACGACAACGCCAGGCACCGGTTCTTCGCGCAGGCGCTGGAAGAGGTACGCAACGTTCCCGGCGTCAAGGCGGCGGCATTCACCAGCCTCTTGCCGCTGAGTGGCGACCAGTTTGGCACGTATGGCGCCCAATTCGAGAAGGACCGGCGTGGTTACGACGTATTTCGATACGCGGTGACCCGCGGGCTACATCGAAACCATGGGCATCCCGCTTCGCCGTGGCCGTCTCCTTGACGAACACGACATGGCTGGGGCGCCGCCGTCCGTTCTGATCAGCGAATCATTGGCCAAGCGCGAGTTCCCGGGTGAAGACCCAATTGGCCAGCGGGTTCACGTCGGCCCCCTGACCGGACCGTGGTACACCGTCGTGGGCATAGTGGGCGACGTAAAGCAGACGTCCCTGGCGGAGGACCAACCCGACGCCGTGTACATTACGCCAGCCCAATCGTGGTTCGCGGACGACGCTATGTCGCTAGTGGTGCGCGCACGCGGTGACGCGGCGGCACTTGCTCCCACCGTTAAGAAAGCGATCTGGTCGGTGGACAAGGATCAGCCGATTGTCAGGGTCGCAACCATGGACAGACCTGCTGGCCACGTCGGCGGCCCAGCGGCGCTTCGCCATGATCCTGTTCGAGGCATTTGCTCTTGTGGCGCTGGTGCTCGCGGCGACCGGCATCTATGGCGTCTTGTCCGGCAGCGTCACCGAGCGAACGCGCGAGATCGGCGTGCGGGCGGCGCTGGGTGCGTCACCCAGGGACATCCTCACGCTGGTGGTTCGCCAGGGGATGGTGCTCACTGGGCTTGGCGTCCTGATCGGGTTGGTGTGGAGCGATGGCTGCGAGCCACGCCCTCATCGCGCTGCTGTTCGGCATTTCACAGCTCGACCCAGTCACATATTTCGGTGTGATCGCACTGCTGTTTGCGGTTTCGGGGGTCGCATGCTGGGTACCTGCACGGCGTGCGGCGCAGGTGGATCCGTCGATCACGCTGAGGGCGGAATAGCCAAACGGCTCGCCCGAGCCGGGTCAGATGCGGCCTCTCGTACTGACGAATCGAGGGGTTCCGACCCAGGTGAAGCCTCGAATTGTTGGCATCTGCTCCGGGCTCACATTCTTTAAATATGAGCAATATTGCTCAGACAGGGACTTTGCACCTCTGCTATTCTCCGACCCCTGTGGCAGCTATGTGAGAAGTCGCCGGCGCTGTTGCTTCGCTCCCCACAATGAATGGGCCTTTATGTTCGGTAAGCCTGCCACGAACTGCGCCGCAAGGCTTTCGGCGCAGTGAACAAGTAAGAGTTCCAGAATACAAGTTGAGGAGCAGCACTGCGTGAAGGTCCACTTGATCAATCCCAGTAGCGTATCGTTTGGTACGGCGGTCATAACTCCGCGTTGGCTGTATGTGCTGGCTGGAGCCACCCCAGCAAGGTACGGTGATCCGCATGTTGTGGATGAGACCCTTTCCCCCACGGAACCATCCGACATCCAACCTGGCGATGTCGTTGGCATCGGCATTCACACCGGTAACGCTTTGCGCGGATACGAGATCGGCAACGTGGCTCGCGGGCGGGGAGCCACCGTTGTTTTCGGCGGAATTCATGCCACGCTTTATCCTGAGGAAGCGGCAGATCTGGGCGGCGCGCACGCTGTAGTGAAAGGTGACGGCGACTTGGCCTGGCCGATGGTCCTGGCTGATCATGCCGATGGCGATCTCAAGCCTCTGTACGACGGTGGCCGGATTGAAGCCGAGGACTTCGTGCCGGCGCGATGGGATCTGATGCCGCGCAAGAGTTACATGTGGGCCTCGGTGCAAACCGTCCGTGGCTGCCCCAAGCATTGTTCTTTCTGCTCGGTGTGGCGCACGGATGGACAGCGCCCGCGCCAACGTTCCTCAGATGCCGTGATCGCAGAAGTTGTCCAGTTGCGTCGCCTCGGCTTTCGCTTTATCGCTCTGGCTGACGATAATTTCTACCCGGTCACGCTCACCGACCTTGCCCTGGCGGAAAAGCAGAACAACCAACAACGCCTGCACGAGCTGCAATCCATTCGCGCCGAACGGTTCGAGTTGATGGCGCGACTGGCAGAGCTGCCGAAAGACACAATTCTGTTTACTCAGATCACCATGGAAGCGGGGGAAGATCCGGAATTCCTGACGGCGATGCGAGCTGCCCATATTCAAGGTGCGCTGGTCGGCGTGGAAGCGGTGACTCCCGAAGGATTGAAAGACGTATATAAAGATTTTAACTTCGTGGGGGTCAGCTTGGCAGAGCGCCTCCGTACTTTCCGTCGCCATGGGATTTACGTGCTCGGGTCCTTCATATTCGGTCTGCCCAGCGATCGCCCCCAGACCTTTGAGGCCACAGCAGCTCTGGCCGAACAAGCGGACTTGGCCTTTGCCCAGTTCGTGATGCTGACCCCGTTCCCCGGAACCGTCGACTTTGCTCGCTGGGAAAAAACAATGGAGGGCGATCCCACCCGGATCGGTGGGGTGCCTCTTACGCGAGTGTGGCTCATCCCAAGGGCGGTTCGTCCTCAGCTCTTCTGGTCTCACCCGGTGATGTCGGCGGACGAGATCCGGCGTAGGACACAGGCCGTGTGGGACTCCTTCTACAGTCTTCGCTTGATCTGGAAGCGTGCCCAGTTCGTCCCCTCGATAAAGGGTCGGCTCGCCTTCGTCTTGATTTCAAAGCTCTACCGACGCATGTACGCTGATACCGGAATTGCCACAGATAGCGCCCGGCTCGCCTGGTCCGCCCGGTGGGCCCGCGGGCTGGCAAAGTCGTGCCGCCGTCTGTTTGCGGGTCCATTGATGCCAGAGTTGCAGATTCCTCCACGGGAAGGCCATCAGCTTGATGTTATGCCGCGGACCAATCAAAGGCTGGTCGAGATACTGCCCGCGAGCCCGTAGAACTGTGAGTCGTTCCCAAATCTCTCATGCGCTTTGCGTTGTCTTTACACTCCCACACGCGCCCCGGCGCCAACACCTAATTCTTGACCAGACCCATGGGTCGCGCCGCGCAGCGTATGCGCACCGCCCTGCCTCCACGACTAGCAAAGTTGATAGCCCGAACGGAAAATCTTGTGAGACCCGGGATTTTAATTACAGCCTTTACCTTTCGTCACCTTCGTAACTTGACAACCGGGCAAACTGAGCTACGCTGTGAGGTTGGGCCAGCGTGTCCAATGGCCGGCTAAGGGTACCGCATTCGCAGGGCCTGCGGTCTTTGAGAACGAGAGTGGAAGCATAGAGGGCGTTAGTATGCACGCCTGGAAGGCGTGTTTAACCTACCGCGGATACAGCAACCCCGGACATGCTGTAGTAACCTTCTAGTACCTATGGCCGCAGGAGTGGATGCAAAATGTTAGAATCGGTAAGTCCTTACTTATCTATTGAGTACATGTAAGTAATTTTGAATCAATAGAGTGCGCAATGTCGTTCTGCTTAGGGCATTGATTCAATTGATCCAGGGGGGAGGGGGGTCGGTTCACGGAGAACGACCATCCGTTGGGCAGGTCGAAGGCAGGGAAATGTGGCCATTAAAGGATAGTCAACACTCGACGCGTCCCCGATTCAGGCTTGTCATCCTGAGCGATGCGTTCCGACCGCCGCGTCCGCCCGCGGGCACTTAGGATGGACCGTCTCGCAATGTTGACGAGTTCGGGCGGCAACAGGCTTTTGCATCATTGTCCAATGCGTCTAATGCCCAAGCGGAGGCACGATGGCTAAAGAGACCGTGGTCGACATTCAGGGCAGGCATCTCAAGCTGTCGAACCTCGATAAGGTGCTGTATCCCGAGGCTGGCTTCACCAAGGGGCAGGTGATTGACTACTTCGTCCGCATTGCTCCGGTGCTGCTGCCGCATCTCCACGGACGACCGCTTACTCTGAAGCGCTACCCGAACGGCGTCAACGGCATGTACTTCTACGAGAAGAACTGCCCCGAGCATCGGCCGGAGTGGGTGCAGACCGTGCCCATCTGGAGCAGCGGCAACAACAAGTGGATGAACTACTGCCTGGCGCAGGACCTTCCCACGCTGGTGTGGGCGGCGAACCTGGCCGACCTCGAACTGCACACCAGTCTCTCGCTCGGCAAAGAGCCGCTGCGGCCCACGTTTCTGGTCTTCGACCTCGACCCCGGCCCTCCGGCCAACATCGTGCAGTGTTGCCAGGTGGGCCTGTGGATTCGCGACATCTTTACGCGGTTGAAGCTGCAGTGCTTCGCAAAAACTTCAGGCTCGAAAGGACTGCAACTCTACGTACCGCTGAACACTGCGGTCACCTATGACCAGACCAAGGCATTCGCGCACCAGATCGCCCGCTTGCTGGAACGCGCGCATCCGGAGCTGGTTGTTTCCGACATGAAGAAGGCGCTCCGCACCGGCAAGGTCTTCGTGGATTGGAGCCAGAACGACGACCATAAGACCACCATCTGCGTCTATTCGCTGCGCGCCAAAGAACGGCCCACGGTTTCAACTCCGGTGAAGTGGGAAGAGGTGGCGAGCTGCCTGAAGAAGGGTGATGCCAATGTGCTGGTGTTCGACTCGGACCAGGTGCTGGCGCGCGTGAAGAAGCATGGAGACCTGTTCGAGCCGGTGCTGAAGTTAAAGCAGAAGATGCCGGCTATCGAGGCGCTGGAACAGGTTCGCACAAAGAACTCAGCCGAAGAGAAGCAGGGAAGCGCGAAGTCCGGCGCGCCCAAGACCACAGCAAGCAAGCGCGTCAAGAAAGGAACAGGTTCCTGAGAAAACTGCAGCCGTTGGTCGGTTCTCTGCACGATTAGAAACGAAATGAGCGACTATTTGTTCTCCTACGGTACGTTGCTGCCGGAACACGCACCGCCCGCAATCGCCGCCACGGTTGCGAAGCTCTGTCCTCTCGGCGAGGGAACGGTTAGTGGAGTACTGTACGACCTGGGCGACTATCCGGGCGCGGTACTCGACTCCTCTACCGACAAGAGGATTTACGGCACCGTCTTTCAGTTGCCGGACGATGCCAATGTTTTGCCTGAACTCGACCAGTACGAGGGGTTCTACCCATTCGCTCCTAACGCCAGTCTCTTTCTACGCAAGCGGCACCCGGTAAGACTTTCGGATGGACGCATCCTCAACTGTTGGATATATGAATACAACGGAATGCGCGTGGCAGCCCAAATCGTGGCCAGCGGCCGATATCGCGCTAAACATCAAGGGAGTGAATTCCGGAGCGCTGCACGATGAGCACCGAGCGAACTATTGCCGAAGCGAAACAAGATCTTCCCCTCTATGTCGGTACCTCCGGCTGGTCGTACACCATCTGGAAGCCCGACTTCTATCCCAAGGAAGTCTCTTCCAAGAACTTCCTGAAGCATTACGCCACGCAGCTCACGGCGGTTGAAGTGAACTACACGTTTCGCAGCCGCTTGTCCGAGAAGGCCGCCACCGGATGGATGGCCGATGTTGGGCCCAACTTCCGCTTTGCCTTGAAGGCGAACCAGTACATCACCCACATTCGGCGGCTGCAGAACGCGGAAGAGCCGCTGCAGCGATTTCTCCCCACGCTGCAACCGCTGGCCGCGAAGCTCGGCCCAGTGCTGTTTCAATTGCCACCGAACCTGAAAGCCGATGTGGGCCTTTTGCGCGAATTCCTCGCGCTACTGCCGCGGACTTTCAAAGCCGCCTTCGAGTTTCGCCACCCGTCGTGGTTTGCCGACGAGGTGTACCAGGCATTGCAGGAGCGCAACGCGGCGCTCTGCATCGCCGAAACAGAGAAGGTGAGCACTCCCGAGGTTCGCACGGCAAACTTCACTTACTTCCGCTTCCGCCAACCCAGCTACACCGCAGAGGAGCTGAAGAAGCTGGAAGATCGCATCGCGCGCTGCGTCACCGATGGCCAGGAAACTTATGCCTTCTTCAAGCACGAGGAGGATCCGCGCAGCCCGCTCAACGCTGTACATCTGCTCAATGCGGTGCGAGGAAAATTAATGCCGCTGTCCTGAATGAGCCTTCGCCGTTCCGGCAAGTGGACACGGTTACCTTCTTCGCATCGCGGTTACCACTTTGGTTACTCTGTCAGTTAAGCCTACAATCCACAGTAGGCTCCGTTCTAAACTTTGTGGAGTCTGGGAGGCACATCGTGCCCGGAATCGCTGGCATTGTTGTAATCGTCATTTTCGTTCTCTACATCCTCAACTCGATCAAAATTCTGGCCGAGTACGAGCGCGGCGTTATTTTCCGTCTGGGGCGTTTGCTCGGGACCGCCAAAGGGCCGGGAGTCATCCTGGTGTTTGCGCCCATCGACCGGATTGTGCGCATTTCGTTGCGGCAGGAAGCGCTGGAGGTTCCGCCGCAGGACATCATTACGCGCGACAACGTTACCCTGAAGGTCAATGCGGTCATTTTTCTGCGCGTGATTGATCCCAACAAGGCGGTGGTTGCGGTTTCCAACTACATGTACCAGACATCGCAGTTCGCACAGACCACGCTCCGTTCGGTGCTGGGCGAAGTGGACCTCGACGAGTTGCTCGCCCACCGCGAGAAGATCAACCTGCGGCTGCAATCGATTCTGGATCAGCACACCGACCCTTGGGGCGTGAAGGTGACGGCTGTCGAAGTGAAACAAGTCGATCTTCCCGAAACCATGACGCGCGCCATGGCCAAACAAGCCGAGGCCGAACGTGAGAAGCGCTCCAAGATCATTCACGCCGAGGGCGAATTTGCGGCGGCGCAGCGCCTGATTGACGCGGCGCACCTGCTGGCCAGCGAGCCGACGAGTATTCAGTTGCGCTACCTGCAAACTCTCACTGAGATTGGGGTGGAAAAGAACACGACGATCATCTTCCCTGTGCCGGTGGATCTGCTGGCAGGGCTGGAAAAGCTGGTGTCCGCGGATACAGCCAAGCTAACGCACTCGGAGCCGTCGTCCGGTAAATAGCGAGGTGACTTTTAAATATGGCTTCTGAAGATACCGAAATAACCTTGGGTGTGGGCAAGCTGCTGGGATTGTTTTTCCTCCTGGTCGCCTTTTGTGGCGTCTTCTTTTCGATTGGCTACTCGCTGGGCAGGAATTCCGGCCGCGAGGAAGTCTTGCAGCAAATGCCCGCGCAGACCGACGCTTCGGCAGTGCCGGTGTCTGCTCCGGCGGGAAACAATGACGATAAGCCCTCCGCCGTGGTGGCCGTGAAGTCCGGCGCCGAACAACCGTCGCAGCAGGAGGCGCCTTCCAATTCTCCGAACCCGCTCACCTTCTACAAGGCTGTGCAACAAGTTGGTGTCGGAGGCCAGGTATCTCAGGACGCACAGCCGGTCGAGGCGCCCAAGACGGCAACCAAGACGCCTCCGGGGGGCGACAACGGCGACAACAAGGTACAGCCAACCAATGTGCAGCCTGCTACAGCAGCAGCCCCGCCATCCGGAACAGCCCACGCCCCGGCGGGCGCAGTCGCTCCGGTTACAGGTGCAGGAACCTTCGTAGTGCAGATCGCGGCGGTGATGCGCGAAGACGACGCTGTGGCTCTGGCCGGCGCTCTGCGCAAAAAAGACTACAACGTTTTCGTGGTGAACAATCCGGTCACGAATGACAAGTTCTACCATGTGCAGGTTGGGCCGTTCGCGTCCCTGAAAGACGCGGACGCCATGAAGGCGAGGTTGGTGGCCGAAGGCTACAACCCGATTGTGAAGAGGTAGAGCTGAGGAGGTTCCAGCGCGGCTGAAAGCAGGGCCAACTAATCTGTGTCGTACCGCTGCTCCTTCCACGGATCGCCGTAGCGGTTGTAGCCGTTCTGCTCCCAGAAGCCGAGCTGATCCTGGTCGAGAAACTCCAACTCGCGCACCCACTTCACCGATTTCCAGCCATAAAGATGCGGCACGATCAAGCGCAGCGGATAGCCATGATCAGGTGTGAGCGGCTGGCCATCGTGGTGAGTAGCGAAGAGTACGTCCTTGCGTTCGAGATCGGCCAGCGGAATGTTGGCGGTGTAGCCCTGCTCGCCATGCACCAGCACGTATTGGGCGCTGGGCTCGGGTTGCGCGCGCTGCTCGACCTCGCAGAACGCCACACCCAGCCACAGATTGTCGAAGCGGCTCCAGCGGGTGACGCAATGGAAGTCGCGCGTGACCTGGAATTTCGGTAACTGGTTGAACTCCTCCCAGGTGAGGCGCAACGGGTGCTCGACCAGGCCGGAGACGCGGAAATCCCAGCGCGTGGGATCGAAACGCGGCACCGAACCGTAGTGCAGCACCGGCCACTTAAAGGTGAGCGACTGACCCGGTGGCAGACGACCCGCCTGCTTCATTTCCAGCTCTTTCTGTTTGCGCTCATTGCCTTCGAAAAGCACGTCCGGAAGCCTCGCGGATTGGATGGTGGCAGCGGCGAGAAGTTACAAGCGAGAGGAAGAATTTCCCTGGATCGTTGACACGACTACTGATGTCCCGTAGTATCATGGATTGGAATTTGAATGGCACGACGCCAAAGCCGAGGCCAACTTGCAAGCCCATGGCGTGAGCTTCGATTTGGCGAGGACGGTGTTCAAAGACCCGTTTGCCGTCGAGCGCCTGGATGATCGTGAAGACTATGGCGAGCAGCGTTTTGTCATCATTGGCATGGCGGAGGGTCACGTCGTGCTGTTTGTAGCCTACACGGAACGCGAGGAGCGCATTCGCACATTTCCGCTCGGAGAGCAACGCAATATGAGCAAGACGACTACTTCCGGCAAAACGCCTAAGCCTCCCCGGTCGATGACTGCCGAGGCAATTGAGCGGGCAGCGCGCGCCGACCGAGACGCACAACCGCTCAGCGAAGCCGACCTCAGGCGGATGAAGCGAACTCCACAGGCGAAGATCATCCGCCGGGCCTTGGAACTGACGCAAGAGGAATTTGCCGCCCGCTATCACATTCCTCTGGGTACGCTGCGGGATTGGGAACAGGGTCGAGCAGAACCGGACCAGCCTGCGCGGGCGTATCTAACACTCATCGCCCGCGATCCCGATCATGTGAACCAGACATTGAATCCAAAGCCAAACTAAGCCTAGGCGCGTGTTTTCCCGAACATATGACGGGAGCGAACTGCTCGAGCATTACAAGCGCATTGGGATACCAACGCTTCTCACGTTTTCAACCAGGAGTCACGGGTTGGTGACTTCAAGAACAAAGTGAGCGGCGGCGGAGAGTTCAATTTTGGAGACTATCGCCAACTGCTGGAAGGCGACTTCGTCGTCTCCGCAAAGGAAGTCAACTTGAACCCGTATGAGGACGCTTTGTACTCAAATCCTGTGCATTACCTACCGAACGCAGTCTCCGGCCACCTGATTGCGCCATTCAAAGGATGGGCCACTGGAGGCATTTCTCCGTGGTGGAAAGCATTTACTGACCTGAAGCACGACAGGATGAGCGGCTTCCGTGAGGCAAAGCTGAGAAATGTTCTCCATTCTCTGGCAGCCGTGTTCATAATCCTGACTCTCCGCAATGAAACTGAGTTCAAAGCCGGATCGGTGTCGCAGGAGCTTTACGACTTGTTCTTTCCGAAGTACTGGTCGTTCAAGGGCAGGGTTTCGGTAATGAACTTTATGTGGTTGTAGGCGGGCATAGCCGCAACCCCGACCCGCAAGGCAAGCTCAATAAGCCCGTGGGGCGGAATGAAAGAACCTCTATCCCGCTTTCTGTTCCGCCCGAATTGACCTCGGCGTTGTAGCCTCTCGCGAGGCGAGTTGCTCATTCACAGCATTTTGTGCTGCCGCCATCTCCGCGTACTCCAGCGATGGCACCGATACCACGCGAGACTCGCCAGTGATGAGCCGCGCCGAACGGTCATAAGTGAAATAGCTCCACGCCCACTGCAGCATGACCAACAAGCGATTGCGAAAACCGATCAGGAAAAGAATGTGGATGAACAGCCATGCCATCCAGGCGATGAACCCGGAGATGTGCAGCTTGCCGAACTGCGCGATCGCGGCGGCGCGTCCGATGGTCGCCAGCGAACCTTTGTCGTGATAGTGGAAACTCTCGCGCGGCTGTCCGGCCAGATCAGCCGCTATCTGCCGTCCCACCCATTTCCCCTGCTGCATGGCCACCGGTGCAACACCGGGAAGCATCCTGCCTTTTGCATCCTTCATGCTGGCAAGGTCACCGATTACGAAGACCTCGCGATGGCCCGGAATGCTGAGGTCCGGTTCGACCAGCACCCGTCCGGCGCGATCCAGCGGCACGCCCAGCGTGCGGCCCAGCGGCGAAGCTGAAACTCCGGCGGCCCATAGCACGACGGCGGCTGGCATCACTTCCTCGCCGATGGAAACCTCGCCATTGCCCACGTCCGTCACCGCGGAATTGGTAAGGACCTCGACTCCAAGATGCTTCAATTGTTCCATGGCACTGCGGCGCAGGTCGTCGGGATAGGTGCTCAGCACGTGAGGTCCAGCCTCGACCAGCAAAATCCGCGTCTTCGTAGGATCGATGCTGCGAAAATCTTCCGCCAGCGATTTGCGCGCGATCTCCGCCAGCGTGCCCGCCAGCTCGACCCCGGTTGGCCCTGCGCCCACCACGACAAAGTTAAGCGGCATCTGTTTGCCGGTCAGTGCCGCCTGGCGCTCCGCCAACTCAAAGGCCAGCAGAATGCGCCGACGCATCTCCAGCGCGTCTTCGATGGTCTTCAGTCCGGGAGCGAGCGGCTCCCAGTCGTCGTGGCCGAAGTAGGCATGGGTTGCGCCGGAGGCGACGACCAGGTAATCGTAGGCCAGCTCAAACCCTTGCAACTTCAGGACGTGCCGCTCCAGGTCAACTCCGACTGCTTCCCCAAGCAGCACTTCTACATTCTCTTGCTTAGCCAGGATTTCACGGATGGGCGCGGCGATTTGCGCCGGGGACAACCCTGCCGTCGCCACCTGATAGAGCAGAGGTTGGAAGGTGTGATGGTTCTTGCGGTCAACTACCGTGATTTCGACCGGCAGGTGGGCCAGCGACTCAGCGGCCTTCAGACCACCGAATCCCCCTCCCACAATGAGCACTCTCGGACGTATTTTGTCAGGCATAGTCTCACTTATGGGATGCGCATGCAGGGCCACAAGTGACAAGCGTTCATGACTATGCCGTAAGTTCTTGCACTACTTGATGAAATAGCCGGACACTCTCCAGGCGCCGTCTTTTTCGAGCGCCGGAACCACAGTCTCGATGGCCGTTTTCTTGTTGGCGAAACTGCTGTCATAGCGGATGACCACGTACTCGCCGTCCGGCGCTCCCGGAAGCTGGGTCGCGTACTCCGCCGACTTCAGTTGGCGGGAGAACAGCGCCCCCAAGGGTCCACGGGCAGCCCTGAGCTTTTGTTCCCACTCTTGTTCGGTCACGGCGGCTTTGAACGAGGACGAAGCGTCTTTCCAGCTTTGCGAATAGTCTCCCGAGTCAACGAAACGCAACCATGCCTCGGCGGAGGCTTCCGCCGCCTTGATTTTGTCCTGGTTTTTCATGCTGTCCTGTGCCGAGGCGCAGGTCGCCAAGATCAGGGCGAGCATCATCGTGAAGTAAAAAATGGGTTTGCGCATAAGCTCTCCTGTGTCATTCGAGCAGGTTTTCGCTGTGATAGATTAAAAGAGCGTGGGCGCGTAGCTCAGTTGGTAGAGCAATGCCCTTTTAAGGCATGGGTCGCAGGTTCGAATCCTGCCGCGCTCACCATTCCTGCCTGAATTATCCTTCCTTTTCGACGTAGACTGCCGTGCCATAGGCCAGCACTTCGGTGACGCCTTGCATGACTTCGGTGGCGTCGTAACGCATGCCAACGACCGCATTGGCGCCGAGCTCGGCCGCATGTTGCAGCATCAGGTCGAAAGCGTGCTCGCGCGTTTTCTCGCAAAGGTTGCTCAGTAGCGTTATGTTGCCGCCGACCAGGGTCTGCAGCCCCGCGCCGATGGTACCGAAAATCGAGCGCGAGCGTACGATGATGCCGCGCACCAATCCCAGATTGCGCACGATCCTGTAGCCATCGAGCGTGAATGCGGTTGTGACCATGTTGTGCGGGACGGCGTAAGCGGCTGGGGCGCTGGGCATCGCAGTTTGAGTGCTCATAACATTTCTCCGGATTCGACGGCAGCATAGCACGACAGCAGGCTGACGCGCTGTACGTTTCGAGTACACTCGCATCGAGGTCTTGATTATTGCATCGCCAACTCCCCAAGGAAGACCAACATCTGGTTCTGGTGCTAGCCCTTAGCTTCCTGCTGGGTATGGTAATGGCGCTGGCGGTGTATTTCTCGTGGAGCCTGCGCCTGGTGCCGCCGGACCTGCAATCGTTCTTCCGCACCGGCGCGCTCGTGGTTTGTCCGCCCTTCCTGCTGGCATACGTGCTGGGCGCGACGACGAGTTCTGATTTTGCGTTGGTACTCACCGTGGGAACCATTGTCTTTGCCAACGCGTTCCTCTACGCTGGCGTGGCCGCAGGGCTGTATTTCGTGGTCACGGTGCTGTTGAGGGGAAAGAAGTAGGAAACCTTTTGCCTTCCCGGGGAAAGTAGATCCTTCGACTTCGCGCCCGCCCGAACCGCCAAAGAAGGGGTCGGAATTCGTTGCGGTCCCTCCGCTCAGGATGACCCGTCAGAGTTCTGAGCGTGGCTGCTGTTGCGTCATGCAGTGCATCGCGCCCAGCCCCCAGATGAAATCGCGGCAATAGACACTGACAATCTCACGCTTCGGGAAACACCTCCGCCAGCACGTTCAGCGCTACGCGATCATTAGGCATCGCCGAAGATGGGCGCTAGCACCAGCTTGTTGGCGATGTAAAAGTTGGCATAGCTGGCGGGCAGGCGCTGGCCCCGGAAATACACCGGAGCAGGCATCGGCAACTTCACCACGCGCAAATCCGTGCTCTTCTTCAACCGCTGAAAATTCTCGCGTAGCGGATCGTGATTGGGATCGCTGCGGTCGGGTTCGTACACAGTGAGCACTGTGCGTGGCGCAACAAATCGAGTGATGTCGTCCACGTGGCCGTGGGTGTCGTCGCCGGCAATGCCGCGCTCCAGCCAGATGACTTTCTTCACTCCGAGGTAGTCGGCAAAAAGTCTGCTCGAGTTGTTCGCGGGTAACGCCGGGATTGCGCTGCTGCACGTTGCTGAGCAGGCATTCTTCGGTGGTGATGAGCGTGCCGCGTCCATTGACGTCAATGCTGCCGCCTTCGAGCACGATGCGCCGCGGCTTGCCGTTCACGATTACCTCAGGCTGCCACACCGGCATGTCGCAGCAGCGCGTGCGATTTCTGCCGACACCGGCGCGTCGAGCTTCCAGTCGTTGTACTTGGCCCAGGCATTGAAGCGCCACGCGGTGGCGGCGACAGCAGGGAAGTCGCTTTTGTTGCGCGCATCGCGGCGCACGAAGATCGGCCCGTAATCGCGCGTCCAGACGCGGTTGGTGCGGATGTGAAAGAACGCAACGTTGCCGGCAGGCGCGCCCGGATCGGCGGCTTTCTCCTGCAAAACATGTGATCGCACCAGGATCTCGCGCGCCTTCGCCTCGGCCGATTCGTCCTCGATCAGGATGTTGACCCGCTCCACGCGCGCCAGGTGGCGAATGATCTCAGCGTAGATCCAAGGGATCGGCTCGAATTTGCCCGGCCAATCGGAGCGGTTGTGCGGCCACGCGATCCACGTGGCCTCGTGCGGCTCCCACTCCGCGGGCATGCGGTAGCCGAGCGCGGCAGGGGTTTGGGATGGAGTGTGATCAGCGGGCATTGGGCTTGGGTTGGATCTGACGGGACAGTCCTTCAGGCGATTTCATCTACAGCATGAACCTCTGCGTAATCTGGGCGTAGGCGTCCACCCGGCGATCGCGCCAGAACGGCCAATTGCGGCGCACGTCTTCCATGCGCTTCAGGTCCACCTCTGCGACCAGCACCTCTTCCTTATCGTGCGCAGCCTCCGCGATTACCTGCCCGAAGGGATCGGCGATGAACGATCCGCCCCAGAACTCCAGGCCTTTGCCCGGCGCTTCATTGCCGCGAATGTTGCCGGTCTCGAAGCCCACGCGGTTGGGAACGGCGACATAAACGCCGTTGGCGATGGCGTGCGCGCGCTGAATGGTGCGCCAGGCGTCGTACTGCGCCTCGCCGTATTGCGCCTTCTCGTCCGGATGCCAGCCGATCGCCGTGGGATAGAAAAGCACGTTCGCGCCCTGCAGCGCCGTCAGCCGCGCGCCCTCGGGATACCACTGGTCCCAGCAGACCAGCGTGCCGAACTTGCCGAAATCGGTTTCGAAGCTCTTGAACCCAAGATCGCCCGGGGTGAAATAGAATTTCTCGTAGTACAGCGGGTCGTCGGGAATGTGCATCTTGCGGTAGATGCCGTCGAGCTTCCCTCCGCTGTCGATGATGGCCGCGGTGTTGTGATAAATGCCGGGAGCGCGGCGCTCGAACAGCGACGCGACAATGGTGATCTTCAACTCGCGGGCGACGTCGCCCAGGCGCTTGGTCGTCGGGCCGGGAATCGACTCCGCCAGATCGAACAGCGCAACGTCTTCGCGCTGGCAGAAGTACTGCGTCAGGAAAAGTTCGGGCAGGCAGACGATCTCGGCGCCTTACGGCAGCCGCCTCGCGCAGGTGCGCGATGGCGCGCTCCAGGTTCTGCTCAGGCTCCGGCGTGCATGACATCTGCACGATGCCAATGTGAAAGTTCCGTTCCGGCAACGCTCGACTCCGCGTGAAAATCGTTTCAAGCATAGCATCTCGCGTCTGCGAGACCTCTGACCGGTAAACGAGGTCAGCGATTGTTAATAGACGATGACTCGCGCCGTGGCCTTCGTCATTGACGGGGTCTGCGCGAACCTGTAGCTTCGATTGTTCGGCATCCTGCAAACGAAGCTATCTGTACCCTTCGCGCGAAGGTCTTCGCGCATTCCATCGTTCCCGAGGTGAACTGTGACTGACGAACATCACAAGAGCCACGGCGAAGGCATCGAGCGCGAACTCCACGATCCCATTTCCGACAAACTGATACCGCTGGAGCCGCTCGATCTGTCGAAGGTCCAGACCGTGGATGACCTCGTCCGCGCCATGGGCAACACCGCCTTCACCGGACGGCAGGTGGGCGAAGGCGCCGACGTTCTGGAAGCCATGGCGCGCGACAAGGAATGTTTCGTCGTGATGACGCTGGCCGGCGCGATGACCGTCGCCAAGCAGGGGCTGGTGGTCGCCGACCTCATCGATCACGGCATCGTGAACGCCGTTGTCTCCACCGGCGCGCTGATGGCGCACGGACTGGTCGAAGCCGCCGGGCGCTCGCACTTTCGCTACGACCCGAAGATGAACGACGTCGAGCTTTACGAGGCCGGCTACAACCGCGTGTACGACACGCTGGAGCCGGAGACGAACCTCGACTTCGTGGAGCGCATCGTCGCCGGAATTCTGAAGAACTGGGATGCCAGCGAGATCGTCGCCTCGCACAAGCTGAACCGCGCCATCGGCAAGCACCTCAGCGAGAACGTGAAGGAGCGCGGCATTCTGAAGTCGGCCTACGAGAAGAATGTGCCGGTGTTCGTGCCCGCCTTCAGCGACTCGGAGATGGGGCTGGACTTCGCGCTGCACAATCGCATGCGCCGCAAGAACAACATGCCGCCGCTGCGCTACGATCCCGTTCGAAGACCTGGAATACTTCGCCGAGACACTGCTCAAGCAGACGCGGCTGGGCATCTTCACCATCGGCGGCGGCGTGCCGCGCAACTGGTCGCAACAGTTCGGGCCGTTCATCGAGCTGCGCCATCGTCGCGGCGGCGAAGACCTGCCGCTCAAGCGCTATCACTACGGTCTGCGCATCTGTCCCGAGCCGGTGCATTGGGGAGGATTGTCGGGCAGCCCATACAGCGAGGCCGTGTCATGGGGCAAGTTCGTGCCCAAGGAAGAAGGCGGCAAGTTCGGCGAAGTCTTCTGGATGCACGGTGGGACTGCCGTTGATTGTGGGGCGGTGCTGGAGAGGCTGAAGAACGTGGAGTTAGACAATGGATCAGTGGAGAGCGGGTAGTTGCGAGTTTCGCATAGGCTCGATTGTTCGTAGGCGCAGGTAGTTTTTGCGTTGCTATGCCGAGCGCCAGCGCGGTGGAAGTCGAGGGAACCCTTCGGCCGCCGCTAAGAATGCCAGCTCAACAATTCGTTATCACTGATCACAAGCCACTAACCACTTCTTTTCCACGCTTCCGGCTCCGGTTCAGGCCCGGCAAGGTCTAAACTCCGGAGCCGGCGCAGGCTTCCGCGGAACTCTAGCGCAGTGCGTGGACTGGGCGACTGCCAGCATACAGCTTGCTGGCTCACTCGCTTCGAGCTCTGATCTCTGCGCTTGCCACCGCACTCGCGGAATGTCATGTTCTCTGCCTTACTACCTGTTTTACGTTTCCAGTCAAAGAAAAGTTCAGCATACGATTTCGTGATGTAGTCCTTGGCATTCAACCCAGCGCGCGGCGGTGCGGTCGATCCAGCGCGACTTGCCTTCAATCTCGGCGATGTCGCCGATCGGCGTGTGGTCGAGCACGACGTGGCCCTCGCCGTCGCTCCACTCGGCGCGAAACTTCTCATAGACGAACGATCGGCGCAAAGCCAAGCGCGCGCAACATGGCATCCATCTGCTTGCCATCGGAGACGCCGGTCTCCAGCTCGCCGCGCGACTTGTGGCGTCCCAGCTTGCCCTTCGCCTTGTGCGTGAGCTTCCATTTGCCGCCGTAATTGCGCAGGCGCAGCAGTTCGCCTTTGCGGCGCAGCTTCTGTCCGGGCAGGTCGTACAGCGTGTTGATTTCGTGAGTGGACGGCGTGTCTTCATGGAATCCCAGCTCGCGCAGCTTTTGCTCGAGCGCCTTCAGATCGGGGACGAGGAACTTGATTTCGACTTCTTGGGGAGCAGGCATGGGAAAAGTGTAAATGAGCAGGAAGCATTCAGCTGTTAGCATTCAGCACGTCAGCGTTAGCCATCAGCCATCAGCTTTTTCGAGCTGTCATCCTGAGCGAAGCGCGAGCCTTGTTTGCTCGCGCGGAGTCGAAGGACCCCTATAGCTGCAGCCGGCCTTCGGTCGCTTGACGCTGTCATCCCGACGGAAGCGCGCTCGCAGGCGTGGCGCGTGGATGGATCTGCGGTTCGCAATCATCCATCATCTAAGACTCACCTCCTTTTCGCTGTCATCCCGAGCGACGAGGTCGCGACGAGCGAGCTGCTTTTTAATGAAGAACCAGTATCGACCGCTTTAGCTAGAGGTTAGAGGCTAGCAAAGCGAGCATTAGGCCAGAGATTAGGGCAAGTGCCACAGAATCCAGACGAAGTGATTCGTCAAAGATCCCGACTGGATGATGCATGTGTGAGACTGCACTCGCCAAACTAATCCACTAACCCTAATGCCTGTCCCCTTTCTAGCTTTCCCGCTCCACCACGAACTCCGGAACCCAGAGCAGCACGCGCTTGATCTCCGAGTCGGGGAAAGTGCAGATGGCCTCGCGCGCCTGGTTGGAGAACTCGACCGCGCGCGCATAGGCGGCGTCGATCGAGCCATGGCGATTCAGGATGGCGACGATGTCGGCGGGCGTGATGCCGTTGAAGCCGCCATTGCTGAGCACGGATTCAATCGTGCCGCGCTCCGCCGGAGTGCAGTGCTCCAGCGCGTGCAGCACGGCCATCGTGGCTTTGCCTTCGCGCAGATCGCTGGCGACCGGCTTGCCCAGCACCTCTTCCGAGGCGGTGAGGTCGAGCACGTCGTCAACAATCTGAAATGCCATGCCGAGGTTGCGGCCGTAGTCGGCCAGCCGCTGCTGGTCGGCTTCGCTGGCGCCGGCGAGAATTCCGCCCAGCTTCATGCAGACGGAAAACAGGCAGGCGGTCTTGCGGTAGATGAGCTCGAAGTGTTCGTCCATGCGTGATGGCCTTGCCCAGCCGCTCGATCTGCAGCAGTTCGCCTTCGACCATGGCCTGGGTGAGATCGATGAGCGCGTCGAGAATATGGAAGTTGCGCTCCTGCACGGCGATCTTGAAGGCCTGCATGTAGAGCCAGTCGCCGGCCAGCACGCATTTGGCATTGCCCCACTGCGTGTTGGCGGCGGGACGTCCGCGGCGCGTCTGCGCTTCGTCAATGATGTCGTCGTGGACCAGGGTCGCGGTGTGGATGATCTCGACCACGGCGCCGAGCTTGATGGCGCCCTGGCCGGTGTAGTTCATCAGCTTGCAGGAGAGCAGCAGCAGCGCGGGGCGCAGGCGCTTGCCGCCGCCGGCGCGCAGGTACTCGCCGATTTCGGTAATCGCGCGCACGCCGGAGACGGTGTCGCGGCCGAACTCGCGCTCAATGGCGGCGAGGTCGTCGTGCAACAGGTCAAAGACTTCTTTGGCGTTGCGGGTTACGGTCGTGTTCAACGGTTCGCCCTGTCAGTTGGATCGGTAATTCGTGAACTGCATGTCGATGCCGAAATCGTTTTGCCTCAGCAGCGCAATGATTTCCTGCAGTGTATCGCGGTCTTTGCCGCTGACGCGAACCAGATCGCCTTGGATCGAGGCCTGCACTTTCTTCTTCGAGTTCTTGATGAGCTTGACGATCTCGCGCGCCTTCTCGATGGGGATGCCTTGCTGCATGGTGATGCGCTGGCGCACGGTCGAGCCGGCGGCCGGTTCGATGGCGCCGTAAGTCAACGCTTTCAGCGGAACACTGCGCTTCACCAGCTTGCCTTGCAGAACGTCGTTGACGGCCTTCAGCTTGAAGTCGTCGGCCGAAGTGAGCACCAGCGCCTCTTTGCCGTCCATCTGGATGTCGGACTTCGAGTCCTTCAGGTCGTAGCGCGTGTGGATTTCCTTCAGCGCCTGCTGAATGGCGTTGGAAACTTCCTGCAGGTCAACTTTGCTGACAATGTCGAATGATTCGGCCATAAGCTTCAAGTGTAACAAGAGAGCGCGCGTTTGCTGCAGTCAGCGACGCAAGGAATCGCTGCACGAATAGGCGGGAGGTCGCAGCACCTCAGTCGGATTTCGTCAGGCCGAAAAAAGTTGCGAGAAATTTTGCGAAGTTTGCCGGCCGACTTCTTCCGGCGACAGCTCCGCGCAGTTCGCCGATCTGGCGCGCGACCTCGACAACGAATGCGGGCTCGTTGCGCTGGCCGCGATGGGGCACAGGCGCGAGATAGGGAGAATCGGTCTCGATGAACATGCGGTCGAGCGGCACGATGGCGGCCGCGTCGCGAATGTTCTGCGCCTTGGGAAAGGTGATGTTGCCGGCGAAGGAAACATGAAGCCAAGATCGAGCGCGGCGCGGGCGTGCTCGACCGTGCCGGTGAAGCAGTGCAGCACGCCTCCGAGGCCGCTGGAGGCCCAGTGCTCGCGGATGAGGCGCAGCACGTCGTCCCAGGCATTCTCGCTGTTGTTCGACGGGCGGCAGTGAATGATGATCGGCAGCTTGGCCGCGCGCGCCATCTCCATCTGCTGAAGGAAGACGCGCTGCTGCACGTCGCGCGGCGAATGGTCGTAGAAATAGTCGAGTCCAATCTCGCCCCAGGCAATGACTTTGGGCGATCGTGCGAGCCGCTGCAGTTCGTCGAAGTCGGATCTGCTTGGCGAGCGCGGCCTCGTGCGGATGGATTCCGACGGTCGCGTAAATCCAGTCGTACTGCTGCGCGAGCTTGATGGCGCAGTCGAGCGTGCCGGTTCCGGGACCATCGCCATTGCCGATAGCAAGAATGGTGGTGACGCCGGCTGCTTGTCGCGCGGGCGAACACCTCGGCGCGGTCGGCGTCGTAGCGCTTGCCTTCGAGATGGGCGTGGGAGTCGGTGTACATGAGAGGCTAGCTATCGCTGTTGGCTATTCGCTATTCGCTTGAGTATAGCGCAACTGGCGCGAGTCGACATTCATTTCGAGGCTCCGCATTGGTCAAGCGACGGCGATATAGCGAACAGCGAACGGCGGCTACTTCAGCTTCGCGCCGACCGGCACATCCTCCAGGAATCCTGCCAGCACGGGTTGGCCTTCGTCACCGATGGAGGCCGCAACGATCATGCCATTGGATTCCAGCCCGCGCAGCTTGCGCGGTTGCAGATTAGCGACGATGACCACTTTGCGTCCGATCAGCTTCTCCGGATCGTACGCCTTGGCGATGCCGGCGACGATCTGGCGAACTTCGGTCCCGAGATCGACTTCCATGCGCAAGCAGCTTGTCCGCACCTTTCACTTTCTCGGCAACCTTTATCTCTCCGACGCGCAAGCTCGATCTTGAGGAAGTCGTCAATCGTGATCTTGTTGTCTCGACAGCAGCTGGCGGAGCCGCACGGCCGCGAGGCGGTGCGCGCGGGCGCCGACGGCGCCAGCGCCGCTGCCCGCTTGCGTCGGCGGCTGATCGTCTGCGCTGCCTGCTTTGGTCCTAGCTCTGCCGAGCGTTGCTGTTCCATCTGCTGCATCCTTTCGATGGTGCTCTTGTCGGCGCGCGGGAAAACCGCCTCGACCGTGCCGAGCTTGGTGCCGAGTGGCAATTGGCCCCACGTCAGCTCGCCAGGTTCAGTTGCGCAATTTCGCCCAGCCCGAGTTGCGTCCAGATGCGGGCGGTGGCGTCCGGGATGACCGGATGCACCAGAGCAGTCACAATCCGCAGCGCTTCAGCCGAGGTGTAGAGAATGGTCGCCAGGCGCGCGCGGGAGTCCTTGTCCTCGCGTTCGGCGACCGCCCAGGGCTCGTTTTCGACGATGTACTTGTTGACCGCGGCCACCAGCGACCACGCAGTTTCCAGCGCGCGCGAAAACTGGAACTGCTCAAACTGCGCATGGAAATCGGCGATGGTTTGCTGCGCCAGGTCGCTCGATGGTCGTCATCGGCTGCGGTGCGCTCGGTCGCAGAAGGGTAGGGAACCTCGCCGTCGAAGTAGCGCGTGATCATGCTGAGAGTGCGGCTCGACAGGTTGCCGAGGTCGTTGGCCAGATCGGCGTTGAAGCGCTGCACCAGCGCGTCGAAGCTGAACGAGCCATCCTGTCCGAAGACGATTTCGCGCAGCAGGAAATAGCGCAGCGCGTCGCCGCCGAGAGTGTCGAGAATGGTCTCGCTGCGCACGATGTTGCCGCGCGACTTCGACATCTTGCTCTCTTCGAACAGCAGCCAACCGTGCGCGATGATGGACTTCGGCAGCGGCAAGCCGGCGGCCAGCAGAAATGCGGGCCAATACACGCAATGAAAGCGCACGATTTCCTTGCCGATCATGTGCACGTCGGCCGGCCAGTAGCGTTCCAGCTTTTGTTTGTCCGCCGGATCGTCAGAGCCAAAGCCGATCGCGGTCATGTAGTTGGCCAGCGCGTCGAGCCAGACGTAAATCACGTGCTTGGGATCGTTGGGTACCGGGATTCCCCACTTGAAGGAGGTGCGGCTGACCGAGAGATCGCGCAATCCACTGCGCACAAACGCAATGACTTCATTGCGGCGGGTCTCCGGACGAATGAAGTCGGGATGCTCGGCGTAGATACTTCAGCAGTCGCTCTTGCATCGCCGAAAGCTTGAAGAAGTAATTCTCTTCATGGACGGTTTCGGTTGGGCGGCCGCATTCCGGGCAGGGCGCGCCCGGTTCGACGACGTCAACATAGAGTTCGTCGAACACGCAGTACTGCCCGCTGTACGAGCCTTTGTAGATGTATCCGCGCTCCTGCAGGAGCGAGGAACATGGCCTGCACGCCGCGCACGTGCCGCGGTTCGGTGGTGCGGATGAAGTCGTCGTAGCTGATCTTCATGCGGTCCCACAGCGCGCGGAACTCGCCGGAGATTTTGTCGGTGAACTCTCGGGGCGAGCAGCCGGCCGCGGCGGCCGAGCGCTCGATTTTCTGCCCATGCTCGTCGGTGCCAGTGAGGAACCAGGTATCCACGCCCATCATGCGCTGTCGGCGCGCGATCGCGTCACACACGACCGTGGTGTACGTGTGGCCGATGTGCGGGCGCGCATTCACGTAGTAGATCGGTGTGGTGATGTAGAACTTTCCGGGCTTATCCATTCTTCCGGTCCAGGTACAAGCGGATGGCTTCCTGCATCACCGTCTTCAGCGGGACGTGATGCTCGACGGCGATGCGCCGGCAATCTTCATATTCAGGCGCATAATGCGAAACCGAGCCGTTCATGTTGGCGATCTTCATTCGCACCTCGCCCCAAGGCGTTGTCACCGCTTCGTGGCGGCGCGGCAGCGCATACCGCTTCTCGCGGCGGGTGCGGACACCCAACGTGCTGCTCTCGCGAAATAATAGTGCGCGCAATTTGGCTTCGTGCTCGGGCCGCGCCAGCACCGTGAGCAGCGTTCCCGGGCGGTTCTTCTTCATCTGCACGGGCGTGGTGAAGACATCGAGCGCGCCTTCGGCAAGGGCAAGATCGACGATGTAGCCGATGAGCTGCGGATTCAGGTCGTCGAGGTTGGCTTCCAGCAGCGCGATCTCCTCTTCGCACGAAGTTCGAGTCTGCGTCCGGGAGGCGAATGTCATGTCCTGCGTTTCGCCCACCGTGATGCGCAGCACATTGGCATGGCCAGAGAAGCTGCGCGATCCTGCACCGTAGCCAATCGTTTCACTGGTCATCATGGGCCGCGGCCCGAAGCTTGAGACTAACACCTTGACGATGGCCGCTCCGGTCGGCGTGACCAGCTCTTTCTGGATTTCGCCGGAATAGATCGGCACGCCGCGCAGCAATTCCAGAGTCGCGGGCGCAGGCACCGGCAATCACGCCATGCGCACAGGCGACCGTTCCGCCGCCAACATTGAGCGGAGAGCAGACGAACTGCTCGACGCCCAGCGCCTCCGCGCCAACGGCGGCACAGACGATATCCACGATAGCGTCGGCCGCACCGACTTCGTGAAAATGGATGTCCTCGACCCCGACGTTGTGAATCTTGGCTTCCGCTGCACGCGAGGGCAAGGAAAATGTCGCTGGCCGTCTGCTTGGCTCGCTCGCTGATAGCGGCAGTCCGCAATAATCCGCAGAATCTCGTTCAAGCGGCGCCCGTGCTGGTGCTCATGAGTGTCGACTGTGCTCACTGCGTGCTGCGAGTGCTGGCTCGGCCCAGAACTCCTCTCGCGGCATGTCTTTCTCGCCGCCTACGACCACGTCGAGCTTGGTCGCCGAGATACCGCCGCGATCGACTCGCGAAAGCTCCAGGCGGCGCCGATATTCAGCTCGGCGACCGTCTTCTGGAAGAACTCGAAGGGAACTCCGGCGTCGAGCAGAGCGCCCAGGAACATGTCGCCGCTGATGCCGGAGAAACAATCGAGATAGGCAATGCGCATCGCAGTCCGCTCGGATTCTTCATCATAGGTAACGCTGAAACCAGCGTCAAACCTGCGTTGGTTCCGCGTTTGCTATTCTGTTTCTTCACCTCAGAGACAACAGCGGAACATCAGAGCCAAAGGCTAAAGCATCCCGTGTATCTCGAACAACAAAGAGATTGGCCCGCGCCGTGCGCGCCTTCCTGCGCGAGAAGTACCAGATGGAGTTGGCCAACATCGTCGTTGAGCAGCCGCCCGCCATCGAAATGGGCGAGTTCGCACTGCCGCTTTCGTTCGAGCTTGCCAAGCGTCTGCGCAAGGCTCCCCGCAAAATCGCCGAGGAGATTGTCGCGGAGCTGCCGCTGCCGGAAGGTTTCGACAAACTTGAGGTCGCAGGCGCCGGCTACATCAATGCGCGTTTGAAGCGGAGCGAAGCGGCGAAGGGATTGGCGCGCGGTAAATTGCTCGCGATCACGGACCACGCGGGCGAAGGTGCCGCCAACGTCGGCGGCAAGATTCTGGTCGAGCACACCAGCATCAATCCCAACAAGGCGGCGCACATCGGCCATCTGCGCAACGCCATCCTCGGTGATACCTTCGTGCGCCTGCTGCGCGCGGCCGGACACGCGGTTGACATACAGAACTACATCGACAACACCGGCGTGCAGGTGGCCGACGTGGTGGTCGGTTTCGTCCATCTGGAGAAGAAATCGAAGCAGGACATTGCCGGGCTGATCGCCACATGCCTCGCTTCGACTACTACTGCTGGGACCTTTATGCCCGCGTCTCGCAGTGGTATGAGCAGGACAAGGAGAATCTCAAGCTGCGCAGCCGAGGCGCTGCACGCCATCGAGCAGGGCGGCAACGAGATGGCCGAGATCGCCGACCTGATTTCGACGGCGGTGTTGCGGCGGCATCTCGAAACCATGGACCGGCTGGACATCGAATACGACTTCCTGCCGCGCGAGAGCGAGATCCTGCACCTGCATTTCTGGGAATCGGCCTTCCAGCAGATGAAGGAGAAGGGCGTCCTCTACTTCGAGACGGAGGGCAAGAACAAGGGCTGCTGGGTGATGACGAGGCCCAGCACCTGCGCCAAAAACGCCGAGAGGATGGGGCACCGCACAGCGGACTCGCCGAAGCAGACTGGTCCGGATGAAGACGCAAAGGTCATCGTCCGCTCCAATGGCACGGTCGGTTACGTTGGCAAGGACATCGCCTATCACCTATGGAAGTTCGGTCTGCTGGGGCGGGACTTCGGCTATCGCCGGTTCTACCGCTATCCCAATGGAAACGAGGTCTGGATCTCGGCGGAGGACGGCGAAGCCTGACCATCCACACTTCGGCGGCGTGGCCGCAATCTACAACGTGATTGACTCGCGGCAGAGCGATCCGCAGAACACGGTGGTCGAGGCAATTCGTCTGCTGGGCTATACCGAGCAGGCCGCGCATTACACGCATTTCTCCTACGAGATGGTGGCGCTCACGCCGCGTTGCGCCATGGAACTTGGCTACGACGTCAATGAGGAGGACCGCGGCAAGTCCTACATTGAGGTATCCGGCCGCAAGGGCTTTGGCGTCAAGGCCGATGACCTGCTCGACGCGCTGATCGCCGCCGCCAAGCGGGAAGTGGACAGCCGGCATGCCGAACTCGATGAGCAGGAGCGAGCGCGCATCAGCGAGCAGATCGCCATCGGGGCGCTGCGTTATTTCATGCTGAAGTTCACCAAGCAGTCGGTCATTGCTTTTGACTTCAAGGAGGCGCTGGCCTTCGAGGGCGAAACCGGACCGTATGCGCAATATGCCGTCGTGCGCGCGACCAATATTTTTCGCAAGGCAGGGGTTGATCCGGAGCAGGCGCTGGCGGCCGAGGTGGACTACGAACGCTGCTTTGCCGATGAGAGCGGCACCGAGATTTGGGCGCTATGGCTGCTGGCAGGGAAGACTTCGTTCGTCATCGAGCAGTGCATCGCCACGACGGAGCCGGCGTTCGCGGCCAAACACGCTTTCCAACTGGCGCAGCAGTTCAATAACTTCTATCACCGTCACCATATCCTCACCGAAGCCGACGAGGGCCGGAAGAAGTTCCTGCTGGCCACGGCGGCGATTGTGCGCCGCGAACTGATCAACGTGCTGGGAGTGATGGGAATTACAGTGCCGCCGGTGATGTAGAAGCGAGTAGCGCTCAGTGAATCAGCACGTTGCTCCCACTACCACGTGCTATAGGCAGTACCTTCGCTGGAGACCTGTTCGCTGCCGCTGTGGACATCCATGATGCCGGGCTGGGTCTGGTCGGGCGACATCAGGCTCTCGTCGGTCACAGGAACCCAGGTCTCGCGCGAGTTCGTGAAGGGGTCTCTGGGGAGCTGCTTGAGATATCCGGCGTCGACCACGTCCTGCAGCGACTGCGGGGCCTTCTGCTTGTCGAGCGTGTACTGGTCGATGACCGAGCGCAGGGTGTAGAGGTCTTCGCGCAGGGCGGTCTCTTTGGCGTGCAGGATGGAGGAAGAGTAATTCGGGATGGCCAGCGCCAGCAGAATGACGATGATGCTGATGACCACCATCAGCTCGATCAGAGTGAATCCGCGTTGTCGTAAGCGCCGGTTCATGGTCGCGAAATCAGCCACTACCACTTCTTATACTTCGTGCCGTCCAGGCCGGTGCCGTCGGACTTGGTGTAGACGTCGAAAACGCTTTGCCCGCCCCACGAGTCCGAATCGGGATCGTCCTGCATCGAACGCAGGCCCCACTCCGCGGTGCCGGTCATGGGATCAATCGGAATCCGCCGCAGAAAGCGCAGCTTCTTGCCATTGGAGTCCACGCCCTTGACCAGGGTTTCCAAGTCCGGCGGATAGCCCTGGCTGTCCAGCTTCACCTGGAACGCGCCTCGGTCGGCGGCGTCCTTGTAGCGGTCAATGGCGTCCCGCATCTCCCACAGATCACGGCGCAGCACGCGCTCCTTGTTGCGCTGAATGGTTATGCGCACCACCGGCGCCGCCGCCGCGGTCAGAATCATCAGGATGGTCATGGCCACGATCAGTTCGACAATGGTGAAGCCGTTCCTGCGCGAAACCCGGGACACACGCCTTCCTTCAATCGCAAAGGCACGAATGGGAGGGATGAAAAGCACTGCTAGTATTTTAGTCCTTCTTGGCGCAGCGAAAATAACAGGCGTCTGCCGCCGGAAGCTTGTGGCGATCGCGGGCCGCTGTTTCACGCAAGCCACAGGTTAGACGCAGTCGTTAGTGGACCGTCACAATCGCTTGCGAGCCGCTCGCAGGAACGTTTTGCATGGCGGCGTTCTTCACCGCAGCCCGGTTGATGCTCAAGGTCGCCTGTCCGGGAGCGCGCGCCTGGAATGTCAGGGTGAAGACCGATCCGTCACCGGTGATGCCAGGGCTGCCGGGCGGGCGCGAGGCCGTAAGCTGCAGGATGCCGACCATGCTGTCGTCGCGGTTTACCAGTGCCACTGTTTGACCATCTTGCGACAACAATGTTCCGTTGGAAACATTAACCAGCTGCAACACGCGCGGGTTGTACATGACCTGCACTGGAACGGAAAACACGTTCTGGCCGCCAGTCATGTTCACGTTGACCGTGAACGTAGAACCGACTACTTGATCGATGTTGGGTGGATCAAAGCTAACGATCGCACTTCCCACCGGTGCCGAGGCCGTGGACAGTTGCGCCGCCGGAGCATTTGGCTGTGACGGATTCGCGGCTGTTCCCGTCGGTCCACCCGGCTGGACGGGCGGAACTGGGCGCTGCTGCTGGTCGGCCGACTGACTACTGCCATAGCGCAGCGACAAAGTGTTTGCCGTGCCTACGTCAATGGCGCGCGTGTTGCTGGCGCTCACGTCCTGCGCGCGAACGATGTGAGGTATCAGGACGAAGATGATTTCATTGTCTTTAACTTCCTTACTTTCTTCAGAGAAGAGCCACTTGAGCAGGGGTATGGACGCCAACCCTGGAATCCCTGACAGCGACTTGGTCCGAAGGTCCTCCAGAATGCCACCTAGGATGTTGACCTCGCCCTCCTTGAGGCGAATGTCCTGCTCGATCTTGCGCTGCCCGATTACCGGCTGTTGAATGCCGCCGATGTTTTGATACGAGTCCACGGCCGAAATATCCATGGACAGCTTCAACGAGATGTCGTCAATACCGTGTACGTGAGGGGTGATATCAATGTTGACGCCTACGTCGATGTAATTGAACTGGGTGTTCACCAGTGGGTTAATTCCCACGCCGCCAATGCCCGGCTGGAATGAGCCGGTAGCCACAGGAACGCGCTCGCCAATCTTCAGTGAAGCTTTCTGCCCATCGGACGCGCGGATTTGCGGCTGTTGCAGCAGTTTGCTGCTGCTGTCACTGAGCAGGAAATTCGCTGTTGCCGCCGGGATGGTGACCTGGAAATTGGTAGCGTTCAGATGCGCCAGTTCATTCAGGGTGATGCTGCCCGTGGTTGCCCCGCTGGTGGTTGTGACCGTGCCGTTGCCGGTGCCCACGTTGTTTCCGGAGACCGTGCTAGTTGTGCTGGTATTGCTCTGCAACGCCACGGACACGCTGGTCGGCGGATTGATGCCGAGGTTGCGCATCTTGTCGCGTGTGACCTGCATGATGGCGACTTCCACCACGACCTCAGGCCGCGACTTGTCAAGATCCTCAATCAGTTTTTCGGCCATGATGATCTGGTCGGGCGTACCGCGAACCACGATCGCCTGCTGCGAAGGAAACTGTTGCAGCCGCTGGGTATCGAGCAGCGTGCGCAGTATGTTGACCAAGTCCTGCAGTTCATTGGGCTGGGAGAGGTTGGTCAAATAGAAAGTGCGGATGACACTTTGTTCTAGTTCCTTGCGCTTGGCCGGGGTGTCGGCGGCGACGAAGATAGTGTTGGGAGTTACGGGCCGCCAGAAAGTCTTGGACTCCAGGGCAGTCACCTGTAGAGCCTCTTCCAGGGTGACGCCATTCAGGTCCACGCGAATGGGGCGCGACGTATAGTCGGGGTCGAAGAGCACGTTGATGCCGGCCAGCTTGCCCACGGTCTCGTAAACCGTCTTGGTGTCGGTCGCCAGCTTTAACGTGATGGGCGTGGCGGTGATGGGCGCCAGCTCAACCGGTCCGGTCGCCTCTTCCATGCGCTTGGTTAATCCAGATTGCATGGTCGGAGGTGGAGCGGGACTTTGGCTCTTGACCAGGAGTTGACGCACCTTGTTAGCTTGTTGCTGGGCAATAAAGCTGGATGGATCAATGGCCAGCGCCTGCTCGAAGTCGGTCAGCGCCTCCTGCAACTTCCCGGCAGTGACCAGAAGCTCACCTTGGTGAACGTACGATGCCGAGGCCAGGAAACGCACATATTCGGAGGCGGCGCGATAGCGCAGTTCCGAAGGTTTGAGTTCCCAAGCTTGATGGTAAAAGTTGTAGGCCGCAATGTAGTCCTGCCGCACTTCGGCAGCTTTGCCTTTCTCGTAGAGCGCCTTGGCGGCCTTGTCTGAAGATGCAAGCGCGGGCAACGCGGCCACCATCAATAAGAGCGCCAGGACACGGGTAAACCGTTTCATCACGTCGTTAAGACCCCGGGAATTCAGGCGGCCACCCTGCGGCTTGTCCGACAGGCACAGAGCACCGTGTGTAAGACTTAAGCTCACATCAAAGGTGAGCGTGGTTTGCCCTTAAGGACACCTCCGCGCCGTGGCGGAACCGTCCTCGCTGAAGCGCGATTATAGCATCTGAACTTCGATTGCATCGTGTACTAAGGTGGCTCCGGAAGCACTTAAGTTACTGCTTTCATGGCTGTGGTAGCATTTATGTTTTGCGTCACCTGCGCGATGATCGCCGTCACCCCGCCCAGCGCCAAGGCAGTGTCCCTGCATCCCTGAGACGCATGACGAGGGCCCCGAGAGTGGCTGCCGCCCGGGCGGACAAATTGCTATGAGCCGTCAATCGCATACGCCGGCCCGCCCGGAAAAAGAGAAGAAGACCCGGCGCGATCCCGTCGCGAGTGGCGAACGGGATGCCTCGGTCAATCGTGCCGCGTCGCACAACTACTTTCTGATGGATAAGTTCGAAGCGGGCATTGCTCTGCGCGGAACCGAGGTCAAATCGGTGCGCGGCGGTCGCGCCAACTTGAAGGACGCCTACGGCCTGGTGAAGGACGGAGAACTCTGGCTGATCAACGCGCACATCGGGCCTTATGAACACGGCAACATCTTCAACCATGAACCCTTGCGCACGCGAAAGTTGCTGGTGCACAAGACCGAATTACACAAGCTCATCGGCAAGACGCAGCAAAAAGGGCTCACGCTAATTCCCACAAAGCTGTACTTCCGCAATGGCCGGGTGAAAGTTGAAATGGCCGTTGCCCGCGGCAAGCAGAACTGGGACAAACGCGAGACCGAACGCCGGAAGACCGCCGACAAAGAGGCTCGCGACGCGATTGGCAGGAGCCGGAAGACCTAGGACACCTCAGCGACAAAATCATCGGGAACGGACGACCTAATCATGAAAACTATTCTGCATACAGGATTACCTTCGCAAATCGAAACCGAATGCCTGGTTGTTCCGGTGCTTGACACAGCCGAGAACAACAACGGCGACAAGTCCGATAAACACAATCCGCAACTCCAGACCGACGACAAGAGCGTCGTCGCCGCGGCTGCCGACCTGATCGCCTCCGGCGAAGTCACCGGCAAGATGCTGGAAACCACGCTGCTGCACAAGCCGGCAGGCGTAAAGGCCAAGCGCATGCTCCTGATTGGTGGCGGCAAGGCGAAGAAGTTTTCCTCGTACGAGCTGCGGAAGTTGGCTGGCGCCGCCGTGCGCGGTCTAAAGGCGAAAGACATGAAGAGCTTCGCTTTCGTGGCGCCTAAGCTGCCGAACAGCGGCGTGGATGACGCGGTCAAGGCGATTGTCGAAGGCGCCTTCGTCGGCAACTTCGATCCCGACTACTACAAGAGCGACCGCAAAGAGCAGAAGATCGACGATCTGGCCATCGTCGTGCCGGCGGCTGCAGAACAAAAAGCGCTGCAAGCCGCGCTGGAGCAGGGACGCATCATCGGCGAAGCGCAGAACTTTACCCGCGACCTGGTCAACGAGCCCGGCAATCGCATGACACCGGCGATTCTCGCCGATCGCGCGAAGAAGATGTGCGACGAAACCGGCCTGAAGTGCGAGATCTACGGCCCCGACAAGATTAAAGAGCTGAAGATGGGGGCGTTCTGGAGCGTCGCGCAAGGGTCCGACGAAGAGCCGCGCCTGATCGTCATGCGCCACGAGCCGGCAGGAGCACCGGAGAAGCCGGTGCTTGGCCTGGTAGGGAAGGGAATCACCTTCGACAGCGGCGGCATCTCGATCAAGCCCGGTGAAGGCATGGAGAAGATGAAGTACGACATGGCCGGAGGCGCGGCGATGATCGGGGCCATGCGCGCCATCGCACAGCTCAAGCCCAATGTGCGCGTGATCGGCATTGTCTGTGCGTCCGAAAATATGCCATCGGGCAAGGCGCAGAAGCCGGGCGACGTGCAGATTGCGATGTCGGGCAAGTCCATCGAGATCATCAATACCGACGCCGAAGGGCGGCTGGTGCTGGCTGACGGCTTGCACTACGCTCGCCAGCTGGGTTGCACGCACCTGATCGATGCCGCCACCCTCACCGGCGCCTGCGTGGTGGCCCTGGGAATGGTAAACGCAGGTATTTTTGCTAACGACGACGATTTCTTCAACCGCTTCAGCCACTCGCTGCAGAAATCGGGCGAGAAGATGTGGCGGCTGCCGGTGGATGAGGAATACCGCGACATGATCAAGTCGAATATCGCGGACATCGTCAATAGCGCGGGGCGATGGGGCGGCGCGGTCACCGCGGCCATGTTCCTGAAGGAGTTCGTGGACGATACGCCGTGGCTGCACCTCGACATCGCAGGTGTTGCCTGGATGGAAGAGAACAAGCCATGGATTGCCAAGGGGCCATCGGGGATTCCGGTGCGCTCGCTCGTGGAGTTCGTGCAGGAGTTGGCAGCGAATCCCGACGCGCACTAACGCGTCGAACCGCATCCCATATTGTGGGATGGTAACCTGGCGGCCCTATCGTGCACGGCTGCCGCTGTGACAGTGCGAAGAAAATCGTGGAGCCTCAAAAACAACGGGGAGCGGCTGTTTGGCCGGCTCCCCTCTCTCCGATCAGGTTTGCGATTGACTGTAGCTTACTCGTATTGCTCGCCTCAAACATCAGAGCAATGTTAATAATGCGTGAAAATCTCTTAAACCGCGCCAGTTGCCGGCTTCTGGCGAAGTGTCTCACACTGTGGATGCTATCGCTTCACCTCCTTTTTACCGGTTCTCAGTCTGACAAGGTAGCATCTGACAATGTGAGACTTGGTAACTGTTCACCTTACAGGGTGAATGTGCCGCAATTGCTACTGCTCCTGCAGGACCTGATGGACCATGTGGATTGCGACCGAACCTTCACCAACAGCCGAGGCGACGCGCTTTACGTTTCCGGAGCGAACGTCGCCTACGGCAAACACGCCCGGCAGGCTGGTCTCCAGCAAGTAGGGATGGCGCTCCAGTGCCCAACCTGCTTGAGAGAGATCATCGGCGCTGAGGTCATTGCCGGTTTTGACGAATCCCCGGCCATCCAGGGCGAGGCAGCCCTTCAGCCAAGCCGTGTTCGGAATTGCACCGGTCATCAGGAAGACGTGCCGGATCGGGCGTACCTCTTCTTCTCCTGTCTGATTGTTGCGCCAAACGCACGCGTTCCAGGGCAGTCTCTCCTTCGAGACCGACGAGCTCCGTCTGAGTGCGCAGGTCAATCGCCGGATTGTCCTCAATGCGCCGGATCAGGTACCGCGACATCGTCTGCGCCAAGGTCTCGCGACCTCACCAGGACGTGGACCTTGGACGCTGTTTGGGAAAGAAACACAGCCGCCTGCCCGGCTGAATTGCCGCCGCCGACTACGATCACTTCTTCATTGACGCACAATTGTGCTTCCATGAAGGTGGCGCCGTAGTACACTCCGTTGCCTTCGTACTTGGCGAGATTGGGAAGGGCAATCTTGTTGTATTGAGCACCGGAGGCGATGATGACGGTTCTTCCTTGTATGCCTTCGGAGTCTGCGACTTCGATGACGTAAGGCTTACGCTCGCAAGTCAAGCGGGCTGCGCTTTTCGCAATCGCAATGTCGGCGCCGAATTTTCGGGCCTGGGTGTAGGCACGGCCGGCGAGGTCCTGCCCTGAAATGCCCGTGGGAAACCCGAGATAGTTTTCGATCCTGGAGCTCGAGCCAGCCTGCCCGCCCGGTGCAGTTGTTTCCAACACCAGAGCATCGAGTCCCTCGGAGGCGGCGTAGACCGCGGCCGCCAGTCCGGCCGGGCCCGCTCCGACCACGATCACGTCGCGGACATGGGTATCGTCAATGCCGGCATTGAAACCAAGGCACTCAGCGACTTCTTCGTTGGAGGGATTTCTCAGAACGTATTCGCCCCGGCAGATGAGGACGGGAATATCGTCCACCGATACGTTGAAGCGGTCGAGCAAGTGCTGCGCCTCTTGATCGCGGTCCAGGTCCACGTAGGTGAACGGATGTCCGTTGCGCGCCAGAAATTCGCGCACCCGCAGCGTCCCCGCGCAGTGCCGCGAGCCGAGGACGACGGCATCACCCTGGCCATGCTCAATCAAGTACAAGCGCCGCAGGATGAAGGCACGCATGATCAGTTCGCTCAGATCGGGTTCGGTCTGGATCAACGAGCGCAATTTTTCTTGCGGTATCCGCAACACCTTGCCGGGCACCGTTACGCGCGCGCGAACCAGGCTTCGACGATTGGACAGCATGTTCACTTCACCAGTGAATTCGCCGGGTTCATGCACTACCACCACTCTGCGTTCACCGGACTCGGTTGGTTGCACGATCTCCATGCCGCATGAGAGCAACACAAAAAACGGTACGTCGACGTCACCCTGTTCGAAGAGGATGTCCCCGGCAGCCACGGTCCGGACCTCTCCGAACCTCTGCATACGATCAATCTGAGCTGGCGTAAGCTTGGGGAAAGCTTTTGACAGTTCAGGACTGTCAACGGAATCTTTGCTTACATCCATGGTCACACTTCCATCTCGTCCACATAGCACCACCGCCAACTTTCGCCGGGTTCGATGGACCGCATGATCGGATGCCTGGTGTGATGGTAGTGCTTGGTAGCGTGCCGATTGGGAGAGCTGTCGCAACATCCGACGTGACCACAGATCAAGCACATGCGAAGGTGGACCCATGTGCCGCCAATTTTGAGACAATCTTCACATCCCTTTGCTGACGGCGTGACCTTGCGGATTTCCGAGAGGTGTGGGCAAACCATCTCGAGAACCTCCAGTGATCAGGATTCAGTGCAAACGATAGTCAGACGATAAAACGCGTATAACGATTCAAAAACTGGCAACCGAGTGTCTTCTTGCCAGACATGTTGTCACACGGCCTTAGGTTGGTGCCGGGAGGGGGACTTGAACCCCCACAACCCTTTCGGGTCTGCGGATTTTAAGTCAATCCGAGACCCTCAATAGCTCAAAGAATCAACAGCCTACAGCTTGCAGAGATGTGCTCTGAAATGCCCCTCGGGCATAGTTCGGGCATAGCACACAACTGACAACTGCTCAGAGCGCCTTTGCTGGCGCTTTTTGTGTTTTGGGTTGAACTCTTGCTCCAAGGGACCCAGATGCCCGCGAGGGCATTCAGAGGTTTGGCTTGGAGGTGCTCCAACCCTCTGGCAGCCCCGATGCGAGCAGAAGAGAAACGAACATGCTCGCTCCAACGGTGCAGGGTTTTAGGAAGCGGCCCCCAGCAATACCTGGCCGGTCTCTGTTGAAGGCCGCTCTTTGCGCCATTTCGTTTGCCGGTCAGCTTACTTCACGACTAAGCGAAACGCAAATACTCAAAAGCCCGCAGGGATTGCCAGAGTCCTCTTGGGCGGATGAGGATTCATCCCCTCTGACATCTCACTGCGGGCTCTTCTACAAATCTGGAGGCTAGTGCCCAGTGTCCACACGCCGAAGATTGTTGTCAGTGAGCTGTATCACGGGAGACTGTTCGTAGGAAGCGGGCTCACCGCAATACAAAAAGCCCACAAGAATCGCCAGAGTTTGGCATTCCTTTGCGGGGTTAAGCCTCTTCTGTTGAGCACAGCACCGACAATCGCAGATCGCTGTCTGTGACCCCCGTCTGTCAGGAATAAAGTTGTTGCTGCCGTGAAAGAGGTTGGGAGACAATCCGCAGTTGGCTGCGTCCTTATGAGGAAGAGTAAGTCCAAGAGCGAAACCGCAGTGGAGAGGGACCCTCCTGCGGAACGGAAGGTCTTGCAGTCGGTTGTACGAACGGTGCGAGACGGGACACTTGTGCATTGCTATCTCGCATGTGGGCACCTGATAACGATGCGCAAAGAAGACCTTCGGGAATCTACTACCTCGATTGAATGCTGGGCGTGCGAAGCAGAAGGCAAAGAGCATTGACCTCGGACTCCAAACAGAGTTTTGGGTCGAAGCCCAGCGGCTCACCGCTGAGCGCGGAACAGAGGTATGGATGTGCTGTCCGTCACCGTGATGAGTGATCGCGATTGCGGTCTTTGCCGCATGCCCTCCATATACTAAACAAAAGATCAGGTTCCCTGAACATAAGTCAGGCCATCTGAAGTCTCTTTCATCTTATGTCACAAAAGCTTGGGAGACTGAATATGTACGCACGCAATGTGTCTTTTCGCCTGAAATCGAACATGCGGTCTGATTACGCCCTCATATTCGAGAACCAGATTCTTCCTTTACTACGCAAGCAGATCGGCCTCAAGGAAGAAATCACTTTGGCAAATCCCGACAGCTTGGATGTGGTTGCAATCAGTCTGTGGGCGAACAAAGCCGATGCAGAAACTTACAACATTAATACCTATCCAGAAGTGTTGAACGCCTTGGCAAACGTAATCGATGGAACGGCCAAGATTCAGGCGTTTGAGGTGGTCACCTCGACTTCCCATAACGTTCCTTTAGACATGCTAACGCTCCTGTAGCCGTGTAAGGCTGATAAGCAAACAGGGCGACAACTTGAGGAGTGTTAACCTGCAGGGCAGGGGGAACAATGGCTCTGACTGCAGGTGATATTGGGCCTTTTCCCTTGGGAACGACATGAAGGAGGTTCAAACTCATGCCGTTTTATCCTGCGCTGCTGTGCAAATCGTGCTCTTCTCAGCCCATCTGGCTCCCATTTCCCAGCCCCTACGAGGCAGCTCAACATCAGATACCGTGGCCTCGGGATGGTAAGCCTCGAAATTTCGTATGTCCGCTATGCAGCCGAGACTGCGAGTATTCGGCTGAAGATTGCCACTGGCGTCAGGTTGGATCACCGGACCAAGTTCTACCGAGCAGACCTCTGGCAGTTTACCGAATCTCCTTCCCATGCGATCAAGAGCGGTGCAGAGGGTTGATACACATCCAAGCAGTAATGACCGAAGGCTTACCTCGCCAAGCCTTCCTGCATGTTTTATGCCGAGCCTACCTGATAAACATAAGTTGCGAACGAGGCCATGTGCGTTCTGGCCCGTGGCATGGAGATGGTCCGATTGAGATTCAGCAGGACTCAGGTTGGGATTTACGCCCCCCACCTGATGAACCTCTGCAAGTTGACCGATAGCTATTCGGTTTAGGTGCGACTCCAGCAGTGCGTCAGAAGTCAATTGTGTGCGATTACACGGCATTCTGGAGGCGCTTTCGAGCGCTGAGCTGAGGCATCGGAAGTGGCGGCTTCGCGGGCAATCGGCCCGTTATGAGTGACCATTTCTCAAGAAATAACGAGCATGCAAGGCAAGATTTTTTGCGACTTTTACTTCAGGTTGGGTTCTAATCACTTAGGACCCAGAAAATCCAGCCATCAAGACGAGCAACGTTCCGGTCGGCCATTGTGCCGAGGCCGGAGAAGTGTGTTTCGCGGTATATAGATGTACAGGTATGGAGACTCTAGGATAGGGTGCTAGGCATGTTTTAAGGATGTCTCTCGCAAGGAGAGAGTCTCTAGAGATAAGAATATAAGGGTAGTGAGTCTATGCTCACTACCCTTTTTGCATTTTATGGAGGCAGCGAATAGGCAGCACAGGCGTGCCTTTTGTGCTGGGAGCAGAGAATGGATGTCAATGAGCTTTATGACGCTTGGAAGGGTGCGGAAGGGAAAGCACGAGAGGACCTTCAGGTAAGACTGTACGCGGCGGTTAAAACCTACGCTGGGAGACTAATGTTTACGCGGAAGGGAGAAAACCCATATGGTCTTGCGGACGAGATAGCTGCGGAGGTGATGCTCGGATTAGAGCGGTTCCGAGGGGCGGCGAAGTTCAGCACCTGGGCGAGCCGAATTGCGTTTAACATGTGGAATGATTACATCAAGGATAAGACGGAAGAGAGAGACCGTTACGCTGAGGCGCGTCATATCCCGCTTGAGGACGCCGAAGACGGCTGGGGAGGAGAGGCCGAGTTTGGTGAGATGTGCGACCCTCGGGCCGTCGCAGACTTTGAGCATCGACTGGAGGCCCAGCTCCGCCTAGAGGAGATCGAGGGACGTATTTCCGAGAAGGACATGCCTCTATACCAACAGGTCTTCCGGGAGGGCAAAAGCCACCGTGAGGCCGCAGAGTCCATGGGGAAGAGCCAACACGCCGTTGAGAGTGCGGTCAGACGGTTTCGGAGTGGGCTAAAGAGACATTAAGAAATATCGCTATAACCGCGACGGCTGGTGCGGTATTTTGGAGACTAATAGAGTAGGGGGAGGTAACGTCCGCAAGCCAAGCCCCGACCAGTTCCTCTCTTTCTTCCCCTCCTTTCCATGCAACAGTTCTCCACGGAACGACTCCAGCTAGCCATTTATATCCACGCCAGTCAGAGGCTCCCATTCCTCGGCTGTGAACCTATGCGCCCTGGGGCTCTCAGGTTCGTCTTTGAGGACCGAGAGCATCTTGGAAAGCAGGTTGAGCTGGAGTTTGACCGTGGGGCTGCTGTTCCAGCCACCGCAGTGTTCGCCAGTCAGAAATTCCTTCGGAGAACCATGACCGAAGTACTTGAAAAACGGAATATAGGAAAATTCGATGACAGTCAAGAAACTCAGCAAAACTAACCCCAAAGTCTCGCTAGTATCAGAGGAGGATTTTATACCTCGTTACGTGACGTACGCGGACATATACGAAGCGCCGCCGGCAGCACATCAGGCCGTCGCGATGAGCCTGATAGCTGCTACCGTGAATGGAAATGTTTGGATCAAGAATGGTGGGCAGAGGCTCACTTTGGACCTGTGGACGCTCCTGCTTTCTGGCAGCGGCGTGGGCCGCAACACCCTTTTGACAATGGTGCATCCTGTCCTGAAGCAGGCGGGACTGGAGGATCTGGTGCGGAACACATCGTGGGGTAGCAAGCAAGCCTTTTATCAAGACCTAGCGGAGCGCCATAAGGGGTTCTTTGTCTGGGAGGAAATGTCGGCATCGCTCAAGGCTCTTTCTGACTCAAAATTTGGCGAAGCTAAGCAGTGGCTTACAAACATCTACGATAACGAAGGTATACCGCCTGCCATGGTTTACAGGCAGTCAAAAGGCACCCCCAGCAGAAACACAGAGCCAATCGTATTCACCCAGGCCCCCCGGACCAACATCCTCGCAACAAGCTCAAGGGAGTGGTTCATTAACAGTATCGTCCACGAGGACTCGATGGGTGGGTTTATCCCACGTTGGTTCTTGGTGGATATGCCGGAATTGGACCGCACGATTCCTGTCCCGAAGGAGCCGGACAATAGCCATATAACACCTCTGGCGGATCGCCTCAACCGCATTAGGGCGTTACAGGGTGCAGTTGATCTGAGCGAGGTCAGCTCTATCTATGAGAAATGGTACGAGGCCACAAAAGCCCGCTTCACGGGTCAACCGAACAAGGCGCTCGCTATGGCTTTTTGGAATCGTCACAGAGTACACGTTCTGAAGCTGGCAGCCGTGTTCAGCTTGTCGGAATCCTGTTCTCTTGTTGTGTCTCCGGAGGCAATGGAGCGAGCCATACTTGCCGCTCAAGCCACCGAAAGGACAATTTTTGAGCTGCTCCCGACAGGCATGAGCCATGAAGGAGGGGAGCTTGAAAAAATGGCAAGAGTCATTCGAGACGCAGGTCCTAAGGGCGTGCTGCGAAGCGAAGTAACGGGGGCATTTCAATACGTGGCGGAATATCAGCGCGAATCCAGACTCCGGACCTTAATAACTGCCGGGACAATCAAGGAGTACCGACGTTCGGGAGGTGGCAGACCCGCCACAGTGTATGTGCACAAGGACCATCTGGAGGCTCATGGAGCGGAATATCCGAAGGACCAGGAGCCGGAGCAGCAATCTTAGTCCCAGCCAATACTTCTTATTCTTTCTTATTGTATTTTTCTTTTTTTGTTTTCATATCAAGAGAAGCAGAGCCACCTACTTACTACACATAAGAAAGAAGAAAGAAGCCCCAGCCTCTGCGGGAAACGAAGGGGCTTTGTAAAACGCTCCCATCAGCAACCGTGCTTATTAAAGGAACACACCAATGAAAGACAATCCCCCCAAGAACCATCTAGACCAAGTCCGCGACTATCTCCTCCGACAGAACCCAGGCCACAAGGGGCCAATCCTAATTCCCCAAGAACTGATTGAGGCAGCCGAGCGAGGGGAGTTGCCACAGGAAGGGGAGGCGACGGGGTTTCCGGAGGCCGAGACCACTGCGGAATCCGACAATCCTGTCCCCGCCACTGCGAGGGAGCCTGTTGGACAATCTAGAAGGCAAGAGCAGCGTCCGGCTCGGAAAGTGCCCCAAGAGCTAGCGGAGGACGGCACCAAGCGAGGAAGGGGTCGCCCTCCATATTTTCCCCCTTGGCTGGAGCCTGCTGCACACCTTGTGGCGAATGGATACACCCTCAGGAGAGCCCTTTGGCGGCTGGGGGTCAGTATCCCCGAGAACCAACTCCGCCAAGTGTACCGTTGGAAGCTCTTTCGAGAGTATTACGAGGAGGCCAGACGGATATTTGTGGCCGATTGGGGGAGCACTCCACCCAAGAAGGTAGAGAGCTTTACGAGGAGGGTTCTTGCCGACTGGGAGAGGTTAGGCGGATGAAGGGTCTTGTCTTGACGAGCGACAATCCACAGCGCAAGATGTGTTTGTCGGGGATGATACCGACAATACGGAGGTGTGCGTGGCGGGTAAGGGCGGAAATAGCCACCAACGGGCGCTCAAACGAGCAGTGTCCCAAAACGTGCCACCGGAGAGATCGCTGCAGCTCAATCCACATGTCACTCCGAATCCGCCGCTTCCTAGGAACAAAATATTCTTACAGTGGCTTGCAGACCACCAAAAGTGGGCCGGGCTTATGGCCAGCGTAGGCTTAGCGTTGACTTTTCATCAATTAAGTAGTGTTGCTGGTGTTTGGGTGGCGATCTCCGGTGCGGTCGTATTTATAACTCTTCTCATTCTAGAATACACGGCGACCACTAAGCATCCACGACTATACTTGATAGTGTGTTTGCCCCTTACTGTTCCAGTCCTTCTTTTAGGAGTTAGCCTAACCCCATTAGTGAAGATTGTTTTCAAGGAATCTCCCGCTGACCTGCCCCCCATCTTTAGTCCAGGGATAATGAGACTTTCTCCGGTTTTTGTTCGCCCCACTGGTCTGGCGTAGCGGGGATGGGGGTGTGGGGCAAGGGGCCGGCGTTTGAGGTCCCTTGCCCCACTCCAGTTCTGTCGAAGCTTTTCACTTCTGCTGCAAACTCCTCCGGCGTTCTATAGCCCAGGGCCGAGTGCGGACGCTCCTGGTTGTAGTGCCGCCGCCATTGCTCGATGATCTGCCGCGCATCGCTGAGCGAGACGAACCAGTTCTCGTTCAGGCACTCGTCGCGGAACTTGCCGTTGAAGCTCTCGATATAGCCGTTCTGCATCGGTTTTCCCGGCTGGATGAAGTGCTGCTCCACCCCTTGTGCGAAGCACCACTGGTCCAGCGCACGCCCGGCGAACTCCGGGCCGTTGTCGGTGCGGATCTGCCGCGGTCGTCCGCGCTCGCCGACCAGCCGCTCCAGCACCCGCACCACGCGCGCTCCCGGCAGCGATGTGTCCACCTCGATCGCCAGGCACTCGCGCGTGTAGTCATCCACCACGTTCAGCGTGCGCAGCTTGCGCCCTGAGCTGAGCGTATCGGCCATGAAGTCCAGCGACCACACCTGGTTCGGTGCCGTGGGCGCCGGCAGCGGCAGCCGTGGCACGCCCGCACAACGCTTGCGCCGCCGCTTCCGCACCTGCAACCCTTCCAGCCGATAGAGCCGACAGACCCGCTTGTGGTTCACCCGCCAGCCCTCGCGCACCAGCCGGTCCTGCAACCGGCGATAGCCAAAGCGCCGAAACTGGTGCGCCAACTCGCGCAACCGCTGCCGCAGCCGCCCGTCTTCCGAGCGCCGCGCCCGGTATCGGTAGGTCCCCCGATACAATCCGATCAGCCCGCAGGCGCGTCGCTCTGAGACCGCGACTTCCGAGCGCATCACCACCACCGCCTGCTTCCGCATCTGCGGGCTTACCACTTTTTTGCGACCACCGCCTGCAACGCCTGCTTGTCCAACGTCAGGTCCGCCACCAGGTGCTTCAGCCGCCGGTTCTCCTCCTCCAGCGCCCGCAACCGCCGCGCCTCGCTCACCTGCATCCCGCCGTACTTTGCCTTCCAGCGATACAGGCTCGCTCGCGTGATGCCATGCCGGCGACACAACTCGCCGGGATCGGCCCCTGCTTCCGATTCCCTCAGAATGGCGATGATCTGTTCTTCGTTGAATCGACTCTTGCGCACGACTCCTCCTCCGCCCTAGCGGGCTATGTTAAGGGGAGAAGTCTCATTTCCGCTGGACTAATTTCTGGGGGGCAGGTCACCGCCATTAACATATATCGCCAATATCGCATAAGATTGGCCATAACGTACTTCAGTTATTATTTAGAAGATGTTGGTTGGGAACTTCCGAAGGATGTGGATCTGCCCCCTATGGTTCTGTCTGACGACTACACTAGGGCATTTACAATCTCGCAGCCTTCTGTAGGATGGATGACAGTTAATCGTGAACTGGTTAATGACACAAGTCAGGGCGTATACGCATATTCAAGCGCAGTATTCGGTAGCAAGTTCATCAAGGATTTTCGTGGCATTAACGATAATATAACCACAAGAGCATTCGCTGCTGGCATATACGCGAATTATTTTATGTATAGCTATTATGGTTACACTGGAGACGCACCGATTGCGCATACAGGCTGGATGCTTGCCCTTTGGGAGATCAGATCAAAATTCGGTAAGTCATTTACAGATCATTTGCTCCTGTACGGATTCAAGTCGATAGGCGACGATAAAATTAGTGACTTCAATGAGGTGTTTGCACTGGGTGCTTTACAGGCGACTGGCGGAAATCAAGACGATTTAAAAATCATAAAGGACATCTTGAAGAAATACGATTTGTCTCCGATCAAAACTAATTATATGGCCGTGCCAGAGAAGGAGAATTAGGCAGCCATAGTTAGTTTCTTGTATTTGATGTGCTCTGCTTCCAGCATTTTGAGAATCGTATCACGGAACGCAAATGAATCGCCGGGAGCAACACTTGGGGTGCCGAGCTGCCCCTATTTCTTCTTCCTCTTCCTCTCAGCCCACCATTTCTTCTTGGCCTCACCGATGCGCTTTCGGGCGGCTGCGCTCATACGATGGCGCTTCCTAGCTGGTTGAGCGGAAGCCTTCCGGGGTCTGCCAGTTTTGGGCCTCGGGGCAAGGCCCTCTAGGGCAGAAATGGCCCGCTCTAGACGGCTTCGTTGACTATGGAGGTCAGAGAGAATCTGTTGGAGGTCCATGCGGGCAGTTTATCAAGACAGCCAATTTCCCGCACACGAGTTCCAAATTGACTCCGGTCGGGGAAGGGACGTCCAATTTCTGCGCAGGTTTCTGCAGGCCGTTTTGTGTTCGTTTATATCGGAAATATCAGGGGAACAAAGGGGCTTAGAGTGTCCTACAGCATGTAGGCTGCTTGTTGAATGTTGTCAATGACTTGCGGAAGAGACACGCTCTTTTGCTTTCATAAGGCTTGCAGAGTGTCTCGGAGGGGGTGCTACACGCCGGAATTCAGACCTATCTCCACGCTAAACGCAGCAGGTTAGTCGCCGGATTGACATTGCTCCGGCTTTGCCGCAGACTCGTGCGCATCGAATGCCAGACCTGCTCCATATCCTTCTGCGAATCCTCGCAGGACTTGCGGGAGCGTTGCTGCTCTATGTGGCCTTCTTTCTGTATGAGGACGAGGAGGCGCGGATACAGAACAGGCTCGAACAGATTTGGACGAAGATCAACGCCCTCCAGAGCAGCGCCATGTCCAAGGAAGTCGCCTTCCTTCAGGGAGTCACACGAACCACCAGCGCAATTCTTGACCGGCTCCTCGGACACAAACTCGTGTCGGTGCAATCGGTCGCGGTTTCAATGGCGTTCTCGATGGCTTCTCTCCTCGTTTGGCATACTTTTGCCTTCCGGTTTGCTCTGAGCACAACGCGTTCTGCTGTCTGGTTGTTCTGCGCCCTCATTCTGATTATCCTAGGAAGTCTTCGACCAACTCTCGGCGAGAAGTCTTACCACGTTGGATTAGCAAGCTTGGTGATTTGCCTGCCATGGTTGGTAACGTCGGGGATGTTCGCTCCCGGGCCATCTGGCCACGGGCTGGAGGTTTGGCCATCCGCAGTCCGTTTTATAGAACTTGTCGTTCTACTCGGCGTTCTGGTCGATATCCTTTTCATCGCCTTTTTTAGGTGGGTCTTAAGGAACATCGCTGGGATTTCGAGCTTTTGGGTAATCCTTCTTTACTTTATCGCTGTGAGTCTCGTGACCGGATTACTGACAGGTCCAGCGGTCATATTTTCCCTCAACCCAAGTAGTAGCTACCAATTTCCCGTTCCTTTTCTTGTCTGGCTGGTTGCATATTACACAAGTACAACCAACCTTGTTGACGCACTTTGCTTGCTTCTGTTGCTCGTCATCATGCTGCTTCTTCTGGCTCACCGCCTCGTGTGGCCCTTAATCAAGCGTCCAATCTACGCTGCCAACCGGAAGCAGCTCATCAAGAACACCAAGCTGCTAGGCGCACTCGGCGCAATACTCCTCCTGTACGCCTTCCCCAACAACCCCGTCGTCCGATGGATAGTCCACTTCCTGCCGAACCTGAAACGCTAGGGAAACTCTGAACAAGCTAGTGTCCGGTGTTTCCGGGGCTAAAGCCCCCAGAGTCTTTACAACAGCTTAGACGCCGGCCTGAAGGCCGGCTCTACCCGAACTTCGACTTATGCAGAGTTTCCCTAGGACTCTTGTACCTACAAGCCCTCTTAGGGGAACAAAAGGCATGGACGAGCGAGGTATGCTAGGATGCGGCAGATACGGGACATCGACGAAGCTCCATCGAAAGCTTGACCTTTAAGCCTTTATTGCGAAAATATTGATAATGAATCAGTTTTCGCGTGGCACAGCGTCCACGTCCTTGAGAATCTGCATTGCGATCAGCTTAAAGGCGTTGCGCACCATGAATTCTTCAAACATTTTCGGTTCGGCCACTTGGTCAGCGAGATCGAGGCCAACTAACTTGTCCAATCCGACCTGCGCATCCTCGTTGGGTCCCAGCGCTCCCATTTCTGGAAGACATACCCACCAGATTTCCTTGCCGTAGCGCCCATACAGGTTCCTGACGAGTCCTTCCCACTCGTCTTTTTGTTGTTGCCATTGTTCAGAGGTCACGTCGACTTCGAACATCTCCCATCTCTCATGGAGATCGCAAGCCGTAGCCGTGCCCGGCATGCGCCGAATTTCCTCCATCGTGAACGTCTCTTCTATCCAACCACGGAAGGTTTTGTTTCGCCTGAGGCTCCTCCACAACCTAAACGCTTTCCGCATGATTTGTAATCCAAACAGAGCGGGTTCCTCAGTAAGGCCTGGCTAATTCCTTGCACAGACGGATCACTGTGAGGCTTTCTGTCGTCTTTTTCGACTGGCGAAGTTTGCCACATTGCAAGAATCCGTCACGCTAATCTGCTCGTGGTGTTCTTGCTCGTGAGAGGGTAATTCCTGAGGGGTGCCGAATCAAGAGAAATTCTTCAAGGCCCTCGGACAGCGAATCAAGGAGCTTCGCCGAAAGCGTGGCTACAGCCAAGAGGACATGATTTCGTTTGGGTTCTCGGCTCGGCATTGGCAGCAGATTGAGGCAGGAAGACCGATTACGGTGACGACGCTGTTGAGGATTTGTGAGGCGTTGGAAGTGAATCTGGCTCGTTTGTTGCGGGGGTTGGACGCTGATCGTCAGAAGTCGCCTGCAAGGCGTGGCAGCCCGCTGAAATTCTAGCTGCAACGTGGGTTGGTGGCTCAGTTTGCTTTTTCAGAGGCGAGTGATAACATCGCATCGCAAATCGGCGAAGAGAAAACCAAATGAGCGAAATGGACGAATACCAGAGGTCAGTACAGCTTTGGTCTGTGTTGACTCTGGCCGCACGGAACCAGCAGATACTGAGTTACGACATGGTAGGGCAGCTCACTGGAGTGCCCCGAATGGGCTTGGGCCGACAGCTTGGAAATGTAGCGGCGTATTGCAGTACGCACGACCTTCCGGCTCTGACATCACTCGTGATAGAGCAGAAGAGTGGCGTTCCAGCAGTAGACTTGCCCGGGCCAAAGATACAGGACATACATGCGGAGCAGGCGCGAGTGTTTGTGTGTAATTGGCTGTCCCATTCTGTGCCGAAGGTGGAAGATTTTCGTGCCGCAAGAGAAAAGGTGTTCGGCTCGTAAGAAAGTAAAACCGCACCCCCTTCACTCTTTAATCTCTCTCCGGACTCTTTAATCTCTCCCCGGCTCATGCCGTAAGGCGTTTGTCCCCAGCTTCCTCCGCTCCGGCTTACCTTCCGCTACAAAGTTCAAATTTTCAATCCAGAGTTCGGGCAGACCCGTGATTGTTAGACCCCCATCCCCCTAGACGGAAGCCGAAACTTCGGGGGGTTATCCACAAACCCCTCGTTTTCCATGACTTCACCGTTTGGCAAAGCGGGTGTCACTGCTCGTTCGGATGCGGACATTCAATCCGCTGCGTCAGGTCTGGGCTTTCGTGCTCAACAACTTCTGAGCGTCTATGCCCGGACTATGACCGTCCGGAGGAAAACGAGAATGCCAAGAACAAGGGGCTCAGGCTCCATTTACAAGCAGAAGGGCAGTGCAGCCTATTGGGTGAAGTATTACCGCAATGGCAAGCCCTTCCGAGAGTCCACCAAAACAACAGACAAAGCGCAAGCCAAGCAATTCCTACAGCAACGTCTCGCAGAGATAGCCACTGGCAATTTCTACGGCCCTATTGTGGAGCGGATCACCGTTGCGGAACTTGCAGACGATTTCCTGAGGGATTACAGAATCAACGAGCGCAAGAGCATTGACGATGTAGTGGCACGGTGGGAATTGCACCTCAAGCCGTTCTTCGGCGACAGGAAAGCCTCTGAGGTCACAAGTAACCTTGTGGCACGGTACGTTGATCGCCGACTCCAGCAGAAGGCAGCAAACGCAACCGTCAACCGGGAGCTTGCGGCCTTGAAACGGATGTTCCGCTTGGGGCTGTATTGCACTCCCCCGAAGGTCAATCGTGTTCCGAAATTCCCCCGTCTCGCAGAGAACAATGTGCGGAAGGGATTTTTGGAGGACGGCCAATTCGAGCGGATTGTCTCTTACTGTCAGGAGTCTTGGTTTCGAGCAATCGTGGAAGTGGGGAGAACATACGGCTGGCGAATCGGAGAACTCCTCAGCCTACGGGTTCGGCAAGTGGACTTGCTTGCGAAAGTGATTCGGCTGGACCCAGGTACGACGAAGAATCGGGACGGACGGGAAGTGAGCATGACACAGAACGTCTATGGACTGCTGGTGCAATGCGTAGCAGGGAAGCAACCGGACGACTACGTGTTCTCACGTCCGGACGGCAAGCCCGTTCGCTCGTTCAAGAAAACTTGGCGAAATGCGTGCATAGCGGCTGGGGTCCCTTCTCTCCTATTCCACGACCTCCGCAGGACCGCAGCCCGGAATCTCCGAAGGGCCGGAGTTGCAGAAGGCGTGATTATGAAGATTGGAGGCTGGAAAACGCGGAGCGTGTTCGAGCGGTACGCAATTGTCTCTCAGACGGACATCGCAGAGGCCATGCAGAAACTGGAGATTCAACAGAACCGGCATAGAAACGGGCATAGTGACGAGCCCGACGCCTGAAACGGTTGTTCCTGCTGATTCGGATAAGACTCTCATTCAGTGAGAGATACTTGGTGCCGGGAGGGGGACTTGAACCCCCACAACCCTTTCGGGTCTGCGGATTTTAAGTCCGCTGCGTCTGCCAGTTTCGCCATCCCGGCTTGATCGGAAGCTTGTGATACCGCTTAGTTTATCAGCTTCATATCTGCGATCCGACTTGGAACAGCGCCGAACGGACGGCACTCGACTGTCGATGTATCGCAACTACGGTTCGGCCGGCGCGTGATAGTTCAGGCTGAGCGATAATGTCATCGCAATGCAACGCCCTCGCATCTCCCGTCGGGAGTTTCTGCAGCGGTCTGCGCTTTTGAGCGCGGCAATCGCGATGCCGGACTGCGCATTGCTCGCGGGCCCGTCCGGTGCGCGCGAGGCGTCTCTTCCGCTACAACAGTTTGGCTACGGCGAGGTTGCTCTCAACAGCGAACTGCACGAGAGGCAATTGCAAAACACGCACAAGATACTCATGGATCTAAGCGAAGATGGCTTGCTGATGCCATTCCGCCAGATGGCCGGAATGCCGACTCCGGGAGAGGACCTGGGCGGCTGGTACATCTACAAAGCGGATTACGACTACCGGAAAGACAGCGCCGGCCTGGCTCCCGGTGGGACCTTCGGGCAATGGGTATCGGCGCTGGCGCGCAACTTTGCCATCACAGGGGACCAGGCAACGAGTGCGAAAGTGCTGCGCTTGAACCGGCTGTACGCGCAGGCCGTCTCCAGCGGCTTCTTCGAAAAGAACCGCTTTCCGGCCTATTGCTACGACAAGCTGGTATGCGGGCTGATTGATGCACACCAGTTCGCCGGCGATCCCGATGCTTTCAAGATTCTGGAACGCACGACAGATATTGCGCTGCCCCATCTGCCGGAAAAAGCTGTGGATCGCGAGCAGAGCTGGCGACCGGGCAAGGACATCTCTTACAACTGGGACGAGTCTTACACCTTGCCGGAGAATCTCTTTCTCGCCTATCAGCGCGGCGCAGGTGAGCGCTATCGCCAGCTTGCCATTCGCTATCTTGACGACCGTACGTATTTCGATCCGCTCGCCGAAGGCAAGAACGTACTCGCCGGCAAACATGCCTACAGCTACGTGAATGCGTTGAGCTCGGCGATGCAGGCCTACCTCACGCTGGGCAGCGAAAAACATCTGCGCGCCGCGAAGAACGCCTTCGACATGCTGGTAACCACCCAGAGCTTCGCCACCGGAGGATGGGGTCCGGACGAAATGCTTCGCGCGCCCGGGAGCGGCGCGCTGGCTGCCAGTCTGAGCGACAGCCACAACAGCTTTGAGACGCCCTGCGGGGCGTACGCGCATTTCAAGCTGACGCGTTACCTGCTGCAGGTCACAGGAGACTCACGTTATGGCGATAGCATGGAGCGGGTCATGTACAACACCGTGCTAGGCGCCAAGCCCCTCAGCGCCGATGGGACGAGCCTTCTATTACTCCGATTACAATTTCGCCGGGCACAAAGCGTATGCCAAGTATCGCTGGCCATGCTGCTCGGGCGCCTGCCGCAAGTCGCCGCCGACTATCGCATCAACACCTACTTTCGTGATAGCGCGCGGCATCTACGTTAACCTGTACATGCCTTCTAGCGTTCGTTGGAGCGTAGATGGCGTGCAGGCGCGGTTGAGGCAGGCGGGCGCGTATCCGTTTGACACGTCAGTGCGATTCGACCTGGACTTGTCCCGCCCGGCGGAGTTCGCTGTCCACCTGCGAATTCCCCAGTGGACCGAAGGAGCGACCGTGTCGGTGAACGGCAAACGCCAGCCGGTGGACACTGTGCCAGGGAGGTTCGCGTCGGTGACGTCGCATCTGGAACACGGGCGACCGAATCGACCTCGAACTGCCGACGAAGTTGCGCCTGGAAGCGATTGACCCTCAGCATCCCGACACAGTGGCGCTGCTTCACGGGCCCATTGTGCTTTTCGCGGTCACGAACATGTCACGCGAGTATTACGCGCAAGCAGTTGCTGGCGGCAAAGCGGTCGGGCCCGCAAACCTGGGAGATCGAAACTGCAAGCGGACGCGTTTCGATGTTGCCGTTCACCGCGATAGGTGACCAGCAGTACTCGACGTACTTGAATGTAGCTTGATTCACAAAAAAAGGTGAGCACTGCGGCCCCAATCCGCGGTGCCCACCATCAAGGCAGGGAAACAGCGTTCCCTTAGAAGGTGATCTTGCCCTCAAATTGGATCAGACGTCCCGAAACGCCCGCCTGCTGATACGAACCATAGGGATTCGTAGGCTGAGGCGCGGTTGCGAGTATCTGTCCGAAAGTCCCCGGATTGGCAAGATCATGAGCCGGAGCCTGGAAGTTGGGGTGGTTGAATATGTTGTAGAAGTTGGCCCCGATTTTGAAGTTCACCCGCTCGGTCAACTTGATGTTCTTACCGAGGCTGAGATCGCTGTCAAAATAACCGGGTCCGCGGAACGAGTTCCTGGGAACGTTACCAAAGGAGGTCTCCGTGCCTGGGCCGGCCCCGCCATTAAACATCGACGGGAGGACGCAGGCCTGCGCCGGGTTGTTGCAGCTCAGCAAAGCTCCCCCGGTGAAGGCCGGGAGCACGAAGCCGCCGTTGGCGACGCCCGCTCCGAAATTGGCCAGGCTGTTGATCGCAGCGCTGTCAATCACCGAGTACGGAAGGCCGCTGCGTACGTAGACCGTCCCTCCAAATTGCCATCCTGACACTAAGCGGTCGGCAATCGCGTTGCTGGACCTCCCGGGGACGTTCCAGACGTAGCTGGCGACCAGACTGTTGCGAACATCGCCATCACCACTGCTGTAGTTCAAACGCCGCAGGTTGTTGGGATCGATCTGGTTGGGAAGGGTGGTATTGAACCCAAACGGAGTATTCGGCACCGAACTGGTTTCATCGAGAGCATGGCTCCAGGTATAGCCCACCGTCGCCTGGAAGCTGTGCGAGAAGCGGTGCGTATAGCTTGCCACCACCCCGTTGTAGTTGGAGAAAGCCACGCTGTTGAGCTCGAAGATGCTCCCGAATCGCGCATCCAGCGGCGCCAACGGCGCTCCGGCAACGGGTCCAAATGCGTTCAGGCCTGGGTTTTCAATCAGCAAGTTGTAGCCGTGATTGCCCACATAGTTCAACGAGATTACATCGTTGGCGGTCAATTGTTGCTGCACTTCAAAGTTCCACTCCAGGTACATGGGGTTGTTGATGTGTTCGACGGAGTAGTAGCTGGGCGGGGTGAAGAACGGATTGCCAGCCTCAATCTGCGCCAGGTTCTGCCCGCTGCTGAACCCGTTCAGGAACGAGGTGTTCGAGTTTGCGGCTATGCCGGAAATGCTTCCCGCTACTCCGGGAGCGGCGGGACTGGCCACGAGGTTGGGTCCGTTGATGGCAAATCCGTTGACGCCCGGTGAGTTGGTCACGACGTTATCGAGCAGGACTCCCGCATAAAGGTCAGAGAAGAGTCCTATGCCGCCACGTATGACCGTGTTCCCGAAGCCGCCGGGAGTCCAGGCAAATCCAAAGCGAGGCTGCCATGCAATCGCTTGGAGGCCGCCAAAGGCTTGGTGCAGACCGGCATCAATCACCTGGTTGTAAGGCACGTTGACATCGTGCGGCAGGTTGGAGAACTGGGAAACCAGCCGGCTGAAGCAGTTCGTCTGGCACACGGCATTGGAGTTGTGGTCGGCGCGCAGGGCGAGAGTGAGCGTCAGACCGGGTTTCACCTTCCACGTGTCCTGGAAATACAGGCCGAGACTGTAAATGGCCAGGGGCACGGTGGGGTGAGCGGTAAACGTCTGCTGGTAGAAGTCGCCCGACTGAGGCCCAACCCCGTTCACCAGCCCGTTGTAGTAGTCGGTGATGCTGCTGAAATTGAGGAAGCCGCTGTTGAGAATCTGCGGGTCATGTACCGTGAGATCGTTACGGCGGAAGTTGACCCCCATTTTCAGTTCGTGTTTCCCCTTGGTAAGCGAGAAGTCGTCGATGAGCTGCCATTGGGTGACATTCCGGCCTTGCGGGAACTCAAAATCGGGGGCGTTCGGACTGGTTCCTCCGAGGGTCGCCAGGTTGGTGCCGATGAACGACACCGTGCTATAGGGCAACGCGGCCAACGCGGGGCCTTCGCCACTGTTGCGTCTGAATATGGCGGAGTACCAAAGACCGGATGCGATGAACGTGTTGACCATCGAACCATTGAAGGTATGCGTCTCGTTCAACTGGCCTTCGTAGGTCGGCTGATTGCTGCTCGTTCCGAAGAGGCTGTTGTTGATCAGATCGGTGGACGTGGGCTGGACTCCGTGGTCCATCTTGTAACGGGCGAACAGCAAGTCTTTCTTCCCGATGTTCTGGTCAACCCGGACCGTCAGCAGCCATTCCTCATTCAGGTTGGTGCCATTGGCATGGAAATACTTCAGGCACGGATTGTCTCCGCCGAATCCAGCCACACCAGCGAAATCCGCGCAGCCGCCAGTGGTGTCTCCCCCCTGGGCAACCGCCGGCGATTGATTATAAGGCACCGCCGAGTTGTAGGCTGGGGCGGAGGTGTAGAGCTTCATCATCTGCTGGTAGAAGGGGAGCTGGGCCGGTTGGGTGGCAGCGATATTTCCCAGAATCGAGTTGACGAAGCTACTGGTTGGGTAGTACACATCCTGCGCGGCGGGCAGAATGTAACGAAGCCCCTCAGTGTCGACGTAGAAGTACGTCTTGTTCTTGATGATGGGACCGCCAAAGTCCGCCGCCCACTGGTTGTTGTTGGCGAAGGGCCGGGGATTGCCGGCGCGGGCATTGAAATATTCATTCGCGTTCATGGCAGCGCCGTTCCAGTCATAGGTCGCATCGCCATGGAACTGGTTCGTGCCGTACTTGGTGGTGTAGTTGATGGCCGCACCCGCTTGCCGACCATACTGGCCGGTATAGCCGTTGGTGACGATGGCTGCTTCCTGCAGTTCGTTCTTCCCCAATGTCAGGTTGCTGGACCCCGAATTGTTGAGGTTAAGAAAGGGATCGTTTTCGTCGTTCCCATTCACGGTGAACAAGTTCGAAGTCGAAGGCAGGCCAAATGCGCTGAAGTTCCCATATCCGCTACCGGTGGTGTTCATGGCGATCCCCGGCGTGGTCTGGGCGTAATAGGTAATGTCACCGCCTGGATTAGGCAGGAGAGCGATGGTCGCCTGGTTGACAGTAGTGGCATTGTTGCCATTTTCGGTCTGAAGCAGAGGGCCCTCTGCGCTCACTTCCACCGACTCGGCCTTGCCGGTTATCCCAAGCGCAATAGAAGCGTCCGTCACCTGCCCGAGTTCCACAGAGACCGCCTTCTCCGCGGGCGCAAACTGGCCACTCGTGACCTTCAGGGTATACGTCCCCGGCCTCAGCAACGAAAACCTGAAGCTTCCAGTGGCCCCAGTTACGATAGTCTTGTCAAAGCCGGTTTGTGCGTTCTTGAGCTGAACAGTAGCTCCGGGGACTACCGCCCCGGTTGGGTCCGTGACCGTTCCCGCCAAGTCACCGGCGACAACGCTCTGTGCGCTCAACGGAACGGTGCTCAGCAACAGTAACAGCACCACAAGCAAACTGATGCCGCGCGTCCCTGCTCTCATGCATCCTGATACTTGACTAGACATACGTCCTCCCCAATCTTGGCGACACACCGAGTCGCCGTCTTCGTCCCAGCGCGAGTTTGTGTCTCGCGCGAGTGTGGACACAATATGCAGGCCGCATTCCATCCACGCCCTCATGCGATAGGTTGGGACTAGCCGTTGTTCTGGCGGGGCAAGAAGAACTCCAGCTGACGCGGTGCGCGCTCAAGGAGAGTCTGACTACTGGAAGAGGGAGCTGCGAAACTATGGAATGTGGGACGAATTACGAGGGACGAGTATCTTCTCTGGGACTAACCGACGTGACTAACTGGCTGAGGTAAGGGAAGCGTGCTCCTTATTTTTGTAATTAGAGTGCGTGATCTAAGAAGGCGCCGAGAGCAGTTGGGGCAATTGGAGCAAACAGCGGATTCCTTGGGGCGGAAGCCCACTGTAATGACAAACTAATAAGCTTGCGACGATTGACTACGAAGTGCCGCCAAGCGTCAAGCACTTTTGCGCAAAGTTAGAGTTCGCAGCTCGTCACGAAAGTTAGGACCGACACATATCTTAGTGCCATCTTCCAGCACCACTGAACTGGGGGCATGGTTTGCCCAGGTAATATCTTTTATATAGGACACATTCACAACAACCGAGCGGTGAATTCGCGCAAACCGTCCTAGACCCAACCGGGACATAAGGCGGCTGATGGTTTCCCTGATTTCGTAGCTGCCGGAAGTTGTGTGGACTCGCACATAGTTTCGGTCAGCACGCAGATACAGAATATTGGCTGGATCCACATTCGTGAGCTTGTTCTCGGGCTCAACGCTCAGTGTGTGACCAGGTGAAGAACCGTTTAGATGTTTGGCGTAATGTTGCAGCAGATAGGAGAGTTCCTCCGCCTTACGACGAAAAATCTCATGCCTGGCTCGATTCAAAGACTCCGCGATGGACGCCAGTTGCAAGGGCAGCGACACGCTGTCAATGATCCGTGATGCAAGGCCCGTCTTGCCGCCGGCATCACCGACAACAATGACCAACGGGAATATCGAGTTTGGATCGAGTGCGAGCAACCACTCAGGGGGGATCAGGTCGGCCCTCGCGATCAAGAGCTCGGGAAGCATTTCCTCCAGCAGGGGGCCGCAATCGCTCCAAGTCTGGCATTCCACGACGATCGCAAAATCCGGCGCGCTGTCGGCCGGCTTGCGTAACATACCGCGACACCGGTCGTCCGGCTCCAGGATTACCACGCGGGTTCCCACAGGAAAACTTGGTTGTTGCGCTGCTGACGAACTAGGCTCACAATCCATTCCGTTCATCGGAGTTCTCCTCGTAGAACGCCACGCCTGGGGCTGTTCTCGGTTAATGCTGATATTGACGAGCGAAACCGCTCGCCAGTGCCGAGTTTGCGATGAACAGTCCCCAGGCCGTGACAATGAGCGGAATTGAGGGGATGAGTGTTTACCTCACACCGTCAGAAGCGGGCGTGATTAGCAGAGCATTCGTACGCGCGAGCCGTCTCCGAGACTGGCACGTGGAAGGGCTATCGCACCTTTACTTCCGGCTCAACTGACATGCCGGGACGCAACAGGCCATCCTTGTTGAAGTCGGGCTTGTCATTACCGTCGAAGTCAATGCGCACCGGAATGCGCTGCACGACTTTCACGTAGTTGCCGGTCGCGTTCTCCGGGGGAAGCAGGCTGAACTTGGCGCCAGTGGCGCCGCCGATGCTGCTGACGTGCCCATTCCAGCTCCGGCCGCCGTAGGTATCCACCTTGACCTTGACGGGGTTGCCGGGGCGCATGTGGGCAAGCTGTGTCTCCTTGAAGTTGGCCGTTGCCCACACGTCGCGCAGCGGGACGATGGCCATCAGGTCCTGACCGACGCCGACGTTAGACCCCACCTGCACGGAGCGCTTGCCGACGATGCCGTCAACGGGAGCCACAATCGTCGTGTAGCCCAGGTTGAGTTGCGCCTGGTCGAGCGCAGCTTTGGAACGCAGCGCCTGGGCATCGGCAGACTCCGCCTTGGCCTTCGTAGCGGCCACCACGTTCGGACTGGCATTCGCGTTTTTCAGTTCCGCGTTGGCCTGCTCGATGCGCGCTTCCGCCATCTTCACCTGCGCCCGGGCTGCCAGAACCTCTGCCTGCCGAGCGCTGACCGTAGCGTTGGCCGCGGCGGCCGCGGCCGTAGCCTGATCGAATTGCTGCTGCGAAATCTCGCGCTTACCCAGCAGTTGCCGGTAGCGTTCAACGTCGGTGTTCAACTTCAGGGCATTGGCCTGCGCCTCAAGTACCTGCTGCTGCGCGGCCTCCTCCTGTTTCTGCGAGGCAGCTACGCCGGCCTGGGCTGAGGCCATATCGGCGCTGGCGGAGCGGATCTGGCTCACCGAGCCTACGCTTTGCACCGGCACACCGAACCATCCGGCCTGCGCCTGCGCCTGCTGGTCCTGGTAATCGGCCTGGGCACGTTCCAGCGCCACCTGATAATCCTTGGGATCGATCTGTGCCAGCACGTCACCCTGGTGAACTATCTGGCCGTCATCGAAATTCACCTGGATGACCTGTCCGGCCACGCGTGCGCTGATGGGGTAGATGTGGCCGTCAATTTCGGCGTCATCGGTACTCTCCCAATGGCGGCTATCCCACCAGAACCAACCCACCAGTAGAACTGCCACAATCGCAACCAGAAACACGACGGGCTTCGCGGCGCGATTTCTCTGGAGGAACCCACGCCGATCTTCCTCGCGCCGAACCACTTCTGGATCGTGCGGCCCTTCCTCGTGCTTGAGGGGTTCGCGATTTTCTTGTTCAGTCGTGCTCGGACTCATCTGTTCTTCACCTGTCAGCGATAGTTGGGGGTTCCTGCCGGAGGACTGCCACCGGCGTTCTGCGGTACCGCAGGAGCGGTAACTCCTGGTTGATAAACTTCACCCGTCATCCCGGTTTCACCATGCGGGTTGGGCTCTGTTCCCGACGTAGGACTGAGGTTTCCAGCGCCGTTGGGCGATCCCGTTCCATGGGAGGGCGCAACGCTGCCAGGCTCGGCCAGATACTGCTTGACCACCTGCTCGGCATTCCCAATGGCGCGCGCCAGCAGAACTTTGGCGATGTTATGCGCATACAAGCTGGCGATGTACTGCTCGTTGGCTGACGCCAATTGTTGCTGCGCCTGAATCACTTCAACGTTATTGGTTACGCCGGCTGCGAATCGGTCCTGCGACTGCTCAACGGTCTGCTGCGCAAGATCGAGGCCCAACCTCGCTACTTCGACCTGTTGAGCAGCCGCCTTGAGGTCGAGGAGAGCGTCTTGCACATCCTGCTCGATGCGCGCTCTTAGATCATCCACCTGTGCCTGACGCTGCTTCAGGATGGCTTCCGCTTCACCTACGTCGGCTTCCACTTTACCGCCCTCGAAGATCGGTATCCGCAGGGTCGCAGCAAACGACCCAGTTAGGCGACATCGCATCAATACTGTTGCCCAGCACGCCGTATTCGCCGCCGAGATCGACGGAAGGCAGCCGCTGCTTCCAGGCTGCAGCCCGACTGAGTTGGGCTGAGCGCAATGCAGCCAAAGCGGCCTGGTAGTCGGAACGCGTCTGCAACGCCCGTTGATAAGCGGTCTCCAGATCCATCTCCGGAAGCGGGTGGTAAGGCACACGGTTGACCAGGCGAAATTTTTGCGTCACCGGTAAGCCAATGACCCGAGCCAGCGCGATGCGCTGCTTTTCCATGTCATTCTGCGCCTGGATGAGCGCTTGTTGTTGCGTCTGCAGTTGTACACGGGCACGCAAGGTGTCGATTTGCGGCGCCAGGCCGGCGTTCTCCTGGTCGGCCGCCAACTGGTACAGCGCCTGGGCTGTCTTCAACTCCGCCTCGGTGGCTGTCACCCGCGATTCCTGGGCGATAGTGAGCAGGTAATTCGCGCCGACCGCGAGCACTACCGTGTCACGCGCGTCGCGATACGTGAACTGTGCGGCTTTCACGTTCTGCGAGGCGGCATGAATCTTGTCGATGGAGTGAAAGTCGAGGACATTCCATGCGCCGGTCGCGCGCAGATCGGTCAGACTGAAAGGGCCTACCGCGGTGGGAAATCCAGGAAAGGTGAATCCGAACTGCTTCAGGTTGAGCTTCTCTTCCTCTTGGGCGAACGATCCATTGACCACCGGCATCAGATCGCTCAGCGCGCGGAGCCGCGCCGCTCGAGTCTGTTCCGTGACCCGGTCGCTGAGATACAGCCCGAGGTTGTACTTCAGTCCGCGGTCCAGCGCATCTTCGATGGTGAGATCGAGGGTTTCAGCCGTAGCTTTGCCCTGGGTAATCGAACCCGAAAACGGGTCCTGATTACGATTGATGACCTGCTCAGCCGAGGGCAGCGACGACAGTCCGGTGATTCCGCTTTGACCCAGCGCAGGCACGGCCGCGAGAAGCAGAAGCGCGCCAACCCGCAGGATCCCTAGGCAGAAATCGTCAGCGCTGCTGTGCGAATTGCAATTGCATCGCGCCATGTTGTATTTAGTACATACATGTACGTATGACATCTTGCGAATCGTCCATCTTAGATGCTATCTGCGCATGGCGCCGTTGCGCAAAATCAGCGCCCTGTACCGTGGGCAATGCGAGGGTATATGAAAGGGCCCGTGCGCGCATCGCGCCACACCGGGCGGACCGAAGATCACCCGCGCCCGGCTGATTCAGTCAGCCGAGAAGATATTTGCGCGGGACGGATTTGAGGCGGCGAAACTGGAGGAAATCGCCGCCGAGGCCGGCTACACGCGCGGCGCCTTCTACGCGAACTTCGCGGGCAAGGAAGACCTGTTTCTTGCGCTGTTGGAGCGCGAGATATCTCTCCGGATCCAAAACGTTCAAAAGCAAATGGACAAAGTCCGGGCGCCCGAAGCGAAGCTGCAGGCGTTGCGGAGCTTCCTTCTGGATGTCTGTCTCGACCGGCGCTGGAGCCTGCTGGCCCTCGAATTTAAGCTGTTCGCGGTCCGCCATCCAGAGGCAAGGGCCCGTCTGGCTGAAATGAACCGCCGTTTCGTAAGCTCGAGGGTCAGGATTCTGGAAGGAATCATGAAAGCTCTGGGACGCGAGTTGCCGGCGTCGGCCAACGCCGTGGGCATATCCCTTTCGGCGCTGACCAACACTCTCACGCTGGAACACATGCTCGATCGCACGGCCATGCCGGAAGAGGACGTGGAGAAGATTATGCGAAATTTCTTCGATGGTCTGACTGGTGAACCTCGCGGGAAGTTTCGCGGAAACAGACGGCACGACACCGCCCGGCGGTAAGTGCTTCCAGCGTATACCTGTTGAAGCCCGCTGACTATTCCGATACAACCCGATTTCGCTGGTCGAGGGCCGACTCATCAGGTCGCGAATCGCATCCTGCACAGATTTACCCTGCTGAAGGACGGCGTGCATCTGCTCGGTGATGGGCATCTCCACTCCGACCTTGTGGGCCAGATCCTACGGCGGCATTGGTGGTGAGCACACCTTCGGCCACCATCCCATGCATTCCCGAAATAATGTCGTCGAGCTTGCGGCCGCGACCCAACTCGAACCCGACGCTGCGATTGCGGGAAAGCCCTCCGGTGCAGGTGAGTACCAGATCGCCGAGTCCCGCAAGCCCCGCCATGGTTTCAGGGCGCCCGCCGCAAGCGACCACCAGTCGCGTGATCTCGGCAAGTCCGCGAGTGATGAGGGCCGCGACGGTGTTGTGCCCCAGGTCGAGACCGAAAAGAACTCCGGCTGCGATGGCAACGATGTTCTTCAGCGCGCCACCTAGTTCCACGCCAATCACGTCGTCGTTGGTGTACACGCGGAATCGTGGATCGCTAAACTCTTTCTGCACCAGCGCCGCCAGTTCCTTGTCCGCCGAGGCTATGGTGATGGCCGTCGGGTCCCCTTTGGCGACTTCCTTGGCGAAAGTCGGGCCGCTCATGGCTCCGATGCGGGGCGCGAAGCCCGCTGCCTGCCGAGCAACTCAGCGATGACTTCGGTCATGCGCAGCAGGGAATCGTTCTCGATGCCTTTGGTCGCGCTGACGAACAGCATGTCGGGCCGCAAGTGCGGCAGCATCGCCTGAAAGACGCGCCGTGTGTGATGTGAAGGCATGACGCTGACAACGATCTCTGCGCCGCTGCAGCGCCGTTTCCAGGCTGTTGGTCGGCATGACCGTGTCCGGAATCGCCAGGTCAGGCAAGAAACAGTTCGTTGACGCGCCGCGATTGGATGCTGGCGCACACCTCGGGCTCATGCGCCCACAGCCGCACGCCGTGCGTATGTTTGCGGCCCAGCACGATGGAGATTGCGGTGCCCCATGCGCCTGCGCCAATGACTGCGATCTCGCTCACAAACTGTGCTTTCTTACCAGAAGCGGTTTTCCGTGCCTGCCAGCAGGCGCCGGATGTTGTCTTTGTGTCGCACAACGATGAGTGTTGAAGAAGCCGCTATCAACAAGAGAATGGGGCCGGACGTGCCCTCTGCCGGGCTGAGCCACCACACGAAGAACGGGAAACGCCGCTGCGGCCACCATGCTGCCCAGGGAAACATAACGCGTGACCGCGACCACAACGACGAACAGGACGAGCGCAATCAGGATGGCGCGTGGGGCGAGCGCCGCGAACGCCCCCACTGCCGTCGCCACGCCTTTGCCTCCCTTGAAGCCGCAGCCACACCGTAAACATGTGCCCCAGGATGGCGCAGAGGGCGGCCAGCGCCGCCAGAAGAAAAATCGGCGTGGCTGCTCATCACCTGCTCGGGATGATCGTAAAAGCCGGTGGGAACCGGGCTCTCCAGCCGCCGGGTTCCGGCCAGCCAGAATGCGAAGCTCACCGCGGCGTATCCCTTTAGCGCGTCGAGCAGCAAGGTCGCGACTGCCAGCCCCTTCGATCCGGTGCGCGCAACATTGGTGGCGCCGATGTTGCCGCTGCCCACACTGCGGACATCCTGCCCGCGAAAAACGCGGACCAGAAGGTACCCGAAGGGGATCGACCCAAGAAGGTAAGAAACTGCGGCGATGATGAGCGCTAGCTTGGTCAAGGTTGTGGTCAGACGCGATTCTGGTTCAGCGGATAGCGCGACAGCTTGGTGTACTGCGCCCCCGCAGGTGACAGCTTGCTCTCGTACAGATAGAACTCGTGCGCCGTCATTGTACCGAACTCGGGCGACGGAATCGTCTCCAGCTTGGCGCGGACTTGCTGCAATCCAGCCGCGGACCGCTCGCCTGAAACCGGACGCGGGCGTCCGCTGCCCGCGCGGGCCAGCGTAAGGTGCGGCTTGAAAGGTCCAGCGTCGCGTTCGAAGCCCAGTGGCTCAAGCGATTTGGCAATCGAGGTGACAAGCTCTTGAAGATGCTGGTCCGCTTCGATTCCGACCCAGAAGACGCGCGGCGCCTTTGGGGAAGGGAAGAACCCTGCACCGCGAAAACTGATTTCAGCAGGCGCACCGTTTACCTGCCCCAAGGCGCGTTGAATCTCGCTGAGTTGCTTGGTCTCGCCGAGAAATTGCAGAGTGATGTGAAAGGTCTCGGGCCCGACCCAACGCACGTCGGGCGCAAACGGCCGCATTTCATCGCGGAACTTAGCGATGCGCTGGCGAATGTCGGCGTCGATATCGAGGGCTACGAAGAGGCGCATAGGTCTTACATCAACATTCGGCGCACCAGATCGAGCGCCTGCTGGCTGGCCCAGCGTCGAATGCGCTCGCGGTCTCCCGGAAAGCGCCGCTGCACGACGTCCTGCTTGTGGCCGTTGGTAACGGCGACATAAACCAGCCCCACGGGCTTCTCCTCGGTGCCGCCGCCGGGGCCTGCGATACCCGTCACTCCGACACCGATGTCGGCATTGCAAATCTCACGGATGTTCTCCGCCAGCGCCAACGCGACCTCTTTGCTTACCGCGCCGTGCGCTTCGAGCATGAGTGGCGGTATATCGGCAAATAGCGTCTTCAGATCGTTGGAGTAAACCACCGCGCCGCCAAGGAAATAGCGCGAACTGCCGGCCACCGAAGTGATCCTCTCGGCAACCATCCCGCCGGTGCACGACTCCGCCACAGCCAGCTTCAGGCCATGCATCTGAAGGTAGTAACCGACGATCTCCTCGAGCGATTCGCCCGTGGAGGAGAAAACCGCCTCGCCCAGTTCGTCCTCCAGTTCGCCCGCGAGCCGGTCCACCTGTGCCTGGGCTTCTTCCTGGGTCGCGCCGGTCGCATGCAGATGGAATTCGACCTGTCCCTGGCCGGCCAGCACCGTGGTTTCGACATTCGGATACTTCTTGTAAATGGGCGCGGTCCGCGCGTCGGCAGCCGACTCCGGCAGCATCGCGGTCTTCAGCACACGGGTGGCAATCGCCGCCGGAGGAACCTTGGCCCGCAGGCGACCCATACATTCTGTGTCCCAGAGCGCCTCAAGTTCGTGCGGCGGGCCGGGCAGCAGAACTACGATTCGTGGCTGCGCTTCGAACTGCGTTTCCAGCCACTGTCCCGGCGCGGAGCCTCGCGCGTTGGACAGCACGACGGCCCCCTGCAATACGTCCGCCTGCTTGGAGTTGTTGTCCGGCATCTGGATGCGCCGCTCGGCGAAGCGCTTGTACATGGCTGTGACGATCGCGTGGTCGCGCTTCAGCTCAATGCCAAGTGCGGAGGCGACAGACTCGCGGGTAATGTCGTCCTCGGTTGGCCCCAGACCGCCCATGAAAATCGCGATGTCTGCGCGACTGATCGCCGCGCGCGCCGCGCTGGTGAGGTGCTCGCGATTGTCGCCCACAACTGCTTTGAATGCGACACTTATCCCCAGTTCGTTCAGGCGGCGGGTGAGAAACAGGGAGTTGCTGTCCTGCTTGTACGGAGTGAGCATCTCCGAGCCGACGGCTATGATTTCGGCGATCACGAATTCAGTCTAGCAGGGAGGAATCAGCAACTAGTAACCAGCAACTAGCAATTAGTAATAGCAACTGGCTGTGGCGTTAATTCCGCTTCGGCGCATCGCCACAAGTGCTCGACGGGGTTCGAACTGTATCTATACTGTTTTGCTAAGAGCGTTGGTCGCTAGTTGCTGATTGCTAGTTGCTTCTTACTCGGGAACCAGCGGCCGACCTTCGATGTCCCACGAAAGATGATGCACTCCGCTGGTGGTGGCAAGAACGGCGGCGCCACCCGGCGCGAAGGCGAGGCCCACCAGATTTTGCCCCGCGACGACCAGCGATGCCTTGCGATCGGGGCTTACTTTCACAACGCCACGGCGGCCGTTGAGCGACGCTGCAACATACAGGTTGCCCTCAACGTCCACCGCCAATCCCTGAGGGCGGCCCAGGCCACGGTAGAAAACGCTGACTTCGCCATGGGGATCGATTTGATGGACAGCATCGAAGCTCGATGTCGTGGGACCGGAAACATACAAGTTTCCGCCTTCGCCGAAGGCCAGATGATAGGCCGCGACGCTCGGTTCCAGCATGGCGAAGACGAAGATCTGACGGTCGCGCCCGATTTTGAAGATGGTTCCACTGCGATCCCCAACGTAAAGATTACCTTCGTGATCAAATGCGATGCCGGTCGCGATGCCCATGCCCTCTGCGTACGAGGTCATGGTGCCGTCTTGCGCCACACGGTACACCGTTCCGTCGTACCGTGAGGAAACATAGAGGTTGCCTGCCCGATCGAAGGCCAGCCCGGTGGGGTTCATCATTTCGTGCACGAACGGTTTCACGTTGTAGTTGGTGTCAATGCGGTAGATGGCAACCGGAACCTTCTGCCCGCGCGAGCCGGAGAAGGTCACGTAGATGTTGCCCTCGGCGTCGACGGCGGGATTCGCGACCGGGTGCAGGTTCTCCGCTATGGGAACGGCAACGCGCACCTCTCGTGGGTTGCTCTTATGCCCATTAGTGGCTACTACGACTTCACCGGAAGCGGCGCCGTCGGGAACCCGGGCCACGATGAATTGCTGGGAACTGATGATGACCGCGCCGTCCACCTCGCCGAAGCGCACTCTCGGCCGCCGCATCTCCGCCGGACGCAGGCCTGTGCCGACGATTCGTATCTCGCCGCCCGGCAGTGCACACAGCGGCTCTATGGAATCAATGTGCGGTTTGCCGTTTACGTTCTTTGCGCCTGCTTTGCGTTCCATCTTCTTCAATTCTCGTTCTGTACCAGTCCGCCGAAACTGAGCAAGGCTTAGTGGAGTAATCCAAAGTGCAGCAGCAACTGCAGGACGATCAATGCGTAGACGCCGGCCCCCAAGTCGTCCACCACGATCCCGGTTCCTTCCGGCAGCCGCTCGAGGCTGCGCACCGGTGGCGGCTTCACGATGTCAAACGCTCGGAAAAGTATAAAGCCCGCGAGCAGCGCTTGCCACACCAGGGGACAGGCAATCAGCGTGACCAGTTGCCCCGCGACTTCGTCAATCACCACATGGGAAGGATCTTTCTTGCCGCATCCGCGAGCTTCCAGCGTCGCCGCCGGTATTCCGACTGCGACGGTTATCACGATTAGCAGCAAGATAGCAGGAATTCGGGCCGGCGGGGGAAGATGAGATGCCAGCAGCCACCACAGCAGAGCGGTCGCCAGCGAACCCCAAGTGCCCGGGCCGGGACGCAATCGCCCCGCACCAAAGAATGTGGCGACCAGCGTTGCCCAGCGGGGAGCCGGAGCAGCTATCGAGGCCTGCTCAGTTCGGCTTTCTGGAGCGTTGGTTCGGGTAGTTGGAATCGTCGGTCTCCGGATCGTTCAGTGGGCTGGAGATGACATAGCCACCACTCGCCCACTTGCCCAGGTCAATCAGACGGCAGCGCTCGCCGCAGAAAGGGAACTCAGGATCGCTGGCCAGCACGATCTTCCTGCAGATTGGACAACGTAAGCTGCGAACGCGTCTCTTCATAGTGCAGTAGTCAGTGGCCAGTTGTCAGTTGTCAGTTGCCAGTAGCCAGTTAGCAGAACCAACGGAAACCACACAGCTTTGCGTGTCAGTCTGGCTCATTGATCGGGTCGAGTCAAACCCCAATCCAGGTTTTGAAACTGGCAACTGGCTACGGCAACTGCTACACGATCCGCGCTACCAGATCATAGTCGTGCGCTTCGGTGATTTCACAGCGGTAGAACTCGCCTTCGCGCACATCGTCATGGTCGCCAAAATCGTTCACGTACACTGTGCCATCAATCTCCGGGGCATGCATCGCGGTACGACCCTCCCACAGGAGCTCCGTTTCCGCTGACGGGCCCTCCAGCAGCAAATCAAACTGCTTCCCAACCAGCGCGCGTTTGTTCTTCCGGCTGATTTGTTTCTGAATGGACATCAGCTTCCTGCGCCGCCGTTCAATTTCTTTCAGTGGGACTTTCTGGCCGAGCTCAAACGCTCCCGCGCCCTCTTCGTCGGAGTAGCCGAAGACGCCCAGCCAATCAAACTTCGCCTCGCGGACGAAGTCGCAGAGCTGATCGAAGTCATCCGCAGTCTCGCCGGGAAAGCCAACGATGAACGACGTCCGCAGGGTGAGGCCGGGAATCTCGCGCCGCATCTTCTCAATCGAGCGCAGGAAAATGTCGCCGCCGGCGCCACGCTTCATCCGCTTCAACACCGCAGGCGCAGCGTGCTGCAACGGGACGTCAATGTAAGAGCAAATCTTTTCGTGCGCGGCTATCGTCTCCAGGAGCCTACCCGTGATTTTGTTTGGATAGGCATACAGGAAGCGAATCCAGCGCAAATCCTCGATCTGGGCCAGTCGCTCGAGCAGCAAAGCCAGGCCATCCTTGAGGTCGAAGTCTTCGCCGTAACAGGTGGTATCCTGCCCGATGAGCGTGATCTCGCGCACGCCCTGCTGAGCGAGGCGCTCCGCCTCGGCGATGACCGACTCGAACCGCCGCGAGCGGAACTTGCCGCGCAATTGCGGAATGATGCAGAACGAGCAGGGATGATCGCAGCCTTCGGCGATCTTAATGTAGGCGGAATACTTTGGCGTGGCCAACAGGCGCGGCGTGTTCTCGTCGTACAGGTAGTTGGGCAGATCGGCAATCGCGCCGTCCCATGTTTCCTTGGAGAACCGTCCCGCAGCTTCGCGGGCATCGCCTTCGGAACGTGTGGTCAAGATCACGAACGGGGAACCAGGGTCCGTGGCAGGCGGCGGTTGGATTCCGGCCGCTTGCAGGATCTCCTGCAACTCGCCGGTTCCGACGACCGCGTCAACTTCCGGGATGTTCTTCCGGATTTCGTTGCGATAGCGCTCGACGAGGCAGCCGGCAACAATGAGTTTCTGTGCCCGTCCGGCGATCTTGTGCTGCGCCATCTCCAGAATCGTATCCACTGACTCCTGCTTGGCCGAGTCAATGAACGAGCAGGTGTTCACGACGATGATGTCGGCGTCTTCGGCACGCGGAGTGATCTGAGCGCCGCCCGCTGAGAGCAGACCCATCATGACCTCGCTGTCCACCAGGTTCTTGGGACAACCCAGGCTCACAAATCCAATTTTCTTGGGAGTAGCGGCGGCTGCGCTCTCGTCTGAGGCTTCCAGCAGGGCTACAGAATCAGGTTTCGGCGACATGCAATCTCTTCATTCTACCATTGTCAGTCGAGGGTTTCGCCGCATCGGAAGCACCTCTGGCGCTTGTCTGCGCACAGCGCGGCGCTGAAACAGGTGTTATATTTTGAATGTCGGGCGCTGGTCCCGCGCAACGCAACCCTGTGAACCCCGCCAGGTCCGGAAGGAAGCAACGGTAACAGATCAGTGCGTGTGCAGCGGTCAACTGGCGCCTGGCTTCTTTGCGCCCTTCACTGTTCGCTCTTTCGCCAATTCTACCCGGTCAGCGGAACATTCATCACGGTCGCCAGCATGGTTGCAACCAGCTTTTCGCCGCCTGAGTGCAGAAGGAAGACATCCGCCGTGCACACACTCAAGACCTTGCCTGCACGTTTGACTTGCGCTCGCGCCACAAACCTTTCACCCACTGCCGGTGACAGGAAATTGACCTTGAACTCTACGGTGAGCACCTCCAAGCCCAGCGGAGCAACGGTCAACGCCGCATACCCGCACGCCGAGTCGAGAATGGTGGTCACAGCGCCGGCGTGAACGAAGCCATGCTGCTGCGTCAGTGAGGGCGAGGACGAAAAACTGATCTCCGTCGCTCCACTGCTTACTGCCGTCAGCTTGGCGCCGAGAGTATTCATCATCCCCTGGCGTGCAAAGCTGTCCCGGATCCTGCGTTCAAAATCCCCCATGCTGTTCCTCCTCCATTCGCTCTTTACTAAGTTATCTCACAGCATCTGGTTTTCGCGATCCAGCGCGAACTTCAGCTCCAACGAACGAGAATGTCTGCATAGACTTTCACCCACGCATCGGTCACAATGAGTGCGCATTCATTTCTGCTTACGCTGTTCCCGGAGGACTCTATTGCCTACCCTGCAACGCGCCAAAATCACAGCGCTGGGAACGTATGTCCCGCCTCGCGTCCTTAGCAACAAAGATCTTGAAACAATGGTGGACACCACCGACCAGTGGATCCTGGAGCGCACCGGCATTCGCGAGCGCCACCTGGCGGACAAGGGAGTCGCTGCTAGCGATCTCGCCGTCGAAGCGGTCAAGAACCTTCTGACGTCGCATCCCACCGACCTGCAGGACGTTGACCTGATTGTCGTCGGCACCGTAACGCCCGACATGATGTACCCCTCGACCGCTTGCCTGGTACAGGACAAGCTTGGCATCAAACGCACCTGGGGCTTCGACGTTTCGGCCGGCTGCTCCGGCTTTCTCTACGCGCTGAATGTTGGCACCGAGTTTATCGAGTCAGGGAAGTACAAGAAGGTGTTGGTGATCGGGTCCGACGTGAACTCCTCGATGACCGACTACACCGATCGCGCGGTGTGCATCATCTTCGGCGACGGTGCGGGCGCGGTGCTGTTGGAACCGGCGGAAGAAAGTGACGACAACGTCATCATCGATCATGTTGCCCAGGTTGAGGGCGCGGGCGGCGCCTTTCTTTACTTGCCCGGAGGCGGCAGTCTGAACCCGGCATCCCATGAAACTGTTGACCAAAAAATGCATTATATTCATCAAGATGGACAACAGGTCTTCAAGTATGCAGTTAAGAAAATGGCGGAGATGACCGAGCGCGTCCTGACGAAAAACGGACTCACCGGCTCCGACGTGGATTGCTTCATCGCGCACCAGGCCAACAAGCGCATCATCAACGCCACCGCTGACCGGCTCAAGATGCCCATGGAAAAGGTCATCATCAACATCGACCGTTACGGCAATACCACCGCCGGAACCATTCCGCTGGCGATGCAAACCGCCATGGAAGAGGGCAAGTTGAAGAAGGGCGATCTGGTGCTGGTGGCGGCCGTGGGCGCGGGATTTACTTCCGGCGCGACGTTGCTGAGGTGGGCCATCTGAGTGCTAGTACCCGGAAGCTGTGACTGAGCATTGCTTCGGCATAGGTTTTTCCATACCCTAATGACGATAAATGTCGGGAAGGATCAGTAGAACCGCCATGACAATTCATCTCACGCCAGAACAGGAGCGGCGAGTTCAGCAGGTCGTTAGCCGCGGTGCCTACGAGTCCGCTGAGGAAGTCGTGGAAGCCGCTTTGGCCGCCGTCGAACAGCGCACCGTGCCGGGTTTTGAGGGAACGCCGGAAGAACTCGACAGTCTGCTCGCCGAAGGGCTGGCGTCCAAGGAACTCTCGGAGGTCGAATTTTGGGGGGCCGTCGATAAGCAAACCGACGCCATGCTTGCCGAGCACAAAAGCGGCCCCCGTTCGTGAAGGTTTCGTACCGGCAAGCAGCCGGCGACGATGTTGTGCGCCAGTTTCGCTATTACCTCGTTACCCTGAATCTTCCAGAGGTTGCGGTTCGCTTCCGGGATTCTGTCCGCCGCACCGTCGAAGCGTTGTGTCAGCGTCCTCTTGTGGGGGCGCGCTATGTTTCGAGCAATCCGCAATTCCGAAATCTGCGCTCTTGGCCGGTTGCGGGATTTGAAGCCATCCGAATCTATTACCTAGTGAACGATGACACTCTCAGCATAGTTCGAATTCTGCACAGCAAGCGGGATGTTAAGCACGTCCTCGAACGAGAGAGGAACATCTGACAGGAATTGCGCGCCCCGTCCCGGAAATCGTTGCGTGAACAGTGGTCGGCAGGTTTGACTTGTGCACCCTCGCGATGGTTGCCTGTGTCCCAGCCGTTCTGAGTGCCTAACCTGAAGTTTCTGGGGTAAGATACAGGCCGTCGGCATGGAGGTGAGGATGCCTCGGTTACGACGTCGCGCCTGCCTTGTTGCCATGCTCATCATGGCCTGTGCGTGCCTGCGAGCGGAAGACGTTAAGCTACGCGAGCAAGCCGTTCAGTTGATGGAAGTGGCGAACGCGGTCAGCCTCCCTGGTGCTCTGGCCAACTTTGAACACACCGTCGCCTTCCGCGTTCATGAACCCGACGGCACAATTAAAGAAGGTACATTCACACACGTATCGGCGGGCGCAGCCGGTCATCGTGACGAAGTCACATTCGGTGACTACCACGCGATCATTGTCGTCTCCGGCGATCGCATTTCGCAGCACGCCACCACGAAAGTCCCGCCCGAAGTGCGCGAGTTGCGGCGTCAGCTTCCCATGCATCTGGGCCGCTTCGACCAGTCCGATGTTGTCCACGCGGTGCAGGAAAGCAACGTTCTGGGCCGGCCAGCGAAGTGCATCGAGTTTGACACGCTGACCAATGGCGCCCTGCGGAACAACGAGATCTGTATGGATACGGAACGCGGTGTGGTGCTGCGCTGGCGCGTCGCTGACGAATATATCGAGAACACCGATTTCTTTCGCATCGCCAACCTCTATGAACCCGCCCACATCAGCCGCTACCTGAACGGCAAGTTGCAGATGGAGATTGACCAGCAAATGAAGCTGATCGACGGGCCACTCGATGCCAACGTGTTCACGCCGCCGTCGTCGGTGTGGAGGACGATGTATCAGTGCTCAACGTCGCGGCGTCCGGTGGCGGTGTTTACGCCCCAGCCTCTTCCGGGCAAGAACGGCGACAAAGTGGTTGACGTGCTGGTGCATGGAAGCATTCGTCCAGACGGCAAAATCCACGACGCAGTTGTGGACGCGTCTCCCGATCCCTCGCTGAATGCAGAGGCCCTGCAACTGATCTCGACCTGGAAATTCCTCCCTTTGATATGCAATGACGAACCGGCAAGCCTGGCGACGGAGTTTGTACTGCACTTCCAGGGGCGGTGAGTCGTTCGCTCGGGTGGCGGCCGTGGGCGCGGGATTTACTTCGGGCGCGAAGCTGTTGCGCTGGGGGCTCTAAGTTTTTCTTCCAAATCTGCGACTGGCGAGAATCCTTTTCGCCAAAGTGCCGCTCTTCCAATGTAGAGGGAAGAATGGCGACCACCATAAGTGCGAGAGAATATTACGAATCACTGAATACTTCCGTGCCACTGCGGGCACTCGACGTGCGCTCGCCCGCTGAGTTCGCCACCGGGCACGTTCCCGGGGCGGTGAATATTCCCATGGAGCAGGTGGAGTCGCGCATCGCTGATCTGCCGCTGGGTCCGCTGGTGCTGCTCTGCGAAAGCGGCAAGCGAGCTGAAATCGTCGCGGGTTGGCTTGGCGATCGGTCTGAATTGACGCTGCTCGACGGCGGAACACGCGCCTGGAGAAATGCCGGATATCCGCTGGTTACCTGCGCTCCCTGCCGCTGGACGTTGGAACGGCAGGTGAGATTAATTGCTGGGCTGCTTATTCTGACGGCAACGCTGCTTTCTGTTCTGGTCAACGTGAAGTGGGTTTATGCGGCCATGCTGATCGGCGCCGGCCTGACGTTCGCCGGAGTAACCAATATTTGTGGCATGGGAATCCTGCTGGCGAAGATGCCGTGGAACTCCGCGCGCAGCTCCAGTGTGCCAACCGAGCGTTGCCTTCCGGTGGGGCAAATTGCGCCGGGCGGCGGTCGGCTGTGACACAATTCCCACATGGACTTCGAAGCCCTTGCCAACCAGCATAAGGACGCCGTTTACCGCCAGCTCATGCGGGCCTGCGGCAATCGCGAAGACGCCGAAGACGTCCTGATCGAGGCTCTATTGAAGGCCTATCGCAATCTCGATCAACTGCATGAGTCGGGCGCATTCCGTGCCTGGCTGGCGCAAATCGGCCGCCGCGTGTGCTGGCAACTCAAACAACGCGAGGCCCTGCTGCCCATCCTGCAACTGTCGGCCCTGGAAGGTGAGGGGATGCAACTGGCATCGGACCAGGAATCAGCCGAAACCACGGTTGAAAGGCAGCAGATGAAAGCGCTCCTGCAACAAGCCATCGAATCACTGCCGCAGAGCGAGCGCGAAGTTTACGAATTGCGCGACATCAGGGAGCTGGGAGGAGAGGAAACCGCCGCCCAGCTCAATATCACCCTGGCGGCCATGAAGTCGCGTCTATACCGCGCGCGGACGAACCTGCGGCGGTACCTGGATGGGGCGCTGCTTCCGGCAAGTGGGCCCCCCGGATTACACAAGCAATATTGAGCATTAATAGGAGCAATCATGGAAGTCATGGTAGAGCATCTCGGAGCAGTACAGTTCGAAGTCAAGGCACGGCAGCACACCCTGATTTGCGATCAGCCCGCGGAAAACAATGGCTACGACGAAGGCATGACGCCGCCGGAATTCCTCCTGGCGTCGCTGGGCTCGTGCGCCGCTTACTATGCGGTCGATTACCTGAAGCGAAACGGCCTGCTGCAGGAAGGCTGCCGGGTCCACGTGACCGCTGACAAAGTCAAAGCGCCGTTCCGGCTCGACAATTTCAATATTGAAGTCGAGGTTCCCGGGGAGTTGGATGCCGCTCAACTGAAAGGGGTGGAGGACGCGGTGCACCGCTGCATCATCCACAACACGCTGCTGCACCCGCCAAGTATCAACCTGGAGATCAAGACACCGGTGGCAGTCTAGTCATCGGGCCTTCAGCTTCTCCCGCTCCTTGGCCGCCTCGAGCAGGCCCTGCGGCTCGGTCATGCGCGCCGGATCGAGAATCTCCTTGATCTGTTCCTCGCTCAGGTAGCCCTTCGAGCGCGCGATCTCGATGATGGATTTGCCGGTAGCGACCGACTCCTTGGCGATCTCGGCCGCCTTGGCATAGCCGATGTACGGGTTCAGCGCCGTCGCCAGCGAAACTGTGCTCTGCGCGTAGAACTCGCAGCGCTTCTCGTTGGCGGTGATGCCCTTGATGCAGAAGTCGGTCAACTGGCGCAGCATGTTGGTCATGATGGTGATCGACATGAGCACGCTGTAAGCCATGGTCGGCATCATGACGTTCAGTTCAAGCTGTCCGGCCTGCACCGCCAATGCCACCGCTGTGTCGTACCCAACCACCTGGAAAGAAACCATCGCAGCCAGTTCCGCCATCACCGGATTGATTTTGCCCGGCATGATGGATGAGCCCGGCTGCAACGCCGGCAGATTGATTTCCGCCAGACCAGTGTTGGGGCCCGACGAGAGCAGGCGCAGATCGTTGGAGATGCGGATGACCTCCAGCGCCAGGTTGCGCAGCGCACTGCTGACCGATGACATCGCCAGGTTCGATTGCATGGCGTAGCGCATGTCGTCCACCGCATGAAGTTTCTGTCCGGATATGCGGGCCAGGTTCGCGACGGCCTCAAGGCGATATTCGGGATGGGTATTAATGCCGGTTCCCACCGCCGAACCGCCGAGTCCGATCTCGCGCAAGTATTCCGACTGCTCCTGGATTGCTTTCCTGGCGCGCTTGATCGCTCCAGCGTAGGCGGTGAATTCCTGGCCCAGCCGCATGGGGACGGCGTCCATCATGTGGGTGCGGCCCGATTTCAGGATGTGATGAAACTGCTGGCCCTTTTCCTCCAGCGCCGCGATGAAGCCGTCGAGCACCTCATGCAGCTTCTCCAGTTCGAGCAGCGCGGACAAACGCATGGCAGTAGGGAAGACGTCGTTGGTCGACTGCCCATAGTTGACGTGATCGTTGGGATGAACGTGCTTGTACTCACCTAGAGTGCCGCCCAGCAACTCGGACGCGCGGTTGGCGATGACCTCGTTGCTGTTCATGTGAAAGCTGACACCCGCGCCGGCCTGAAAGACGTCCACCACAAAATGTTCGTGCCACTTCCCCTGCTGAATTTCTTTGGCGGCTTCGATGATGGCGTTGGCGGTCTTCTCGTCCACCAGGCCAAGTTCGCGATTAGCGAGGGCGGCGGCCTCCTTCACCATCGCGATGGCGCGAATGAGCGTGGCATGCGCACGAAGTCCGCTGATGGGAAAATTCTCGACCGCGCGCGCCGTCTGAATGCCGTAATAAACGTCGGCGGGAATTTCCTTATAGCCGAGGGAGTCTTTTTCGTTGCGCGTAGCTGGTTTGGTGGAAGTTGACATGAGCGCACCCTCTATAACAAGAGATGATCCCGCGGGCATCTGCGGTTCTTTCAAGATAGCTGGCTTTGTGGCTCCTGCGATGGAGGCTGCTCGTCAGCTTTTACCGGAAGGATGAAGCGCAGCGGAGACCGCACAGCATCACGGGCCAGAAAGCGCAGAATGTTCCACTGCTCCCGGGGAGCGACATCGTAGGCACGAAGCGCCACGAAGGCCGCGATGAAGAAGCTCACGCACAGATTCAGGACGAAGATGACAGCGATGCCCACGACCGCGTGATAGAACCATCGGTCGCCCAGGCTTGAGGTCCCAAAGCGTGCCGCCGCCAAAGCCAGGGTGCCGCTGGAAAGGGTAACGTGGCGCACATCCAGCGGCAATCCGAAGAAATCTCCCAGGACCGGCGTGAAGCCCAGCAGATATCCCAGCACGATGCTGGTGGCCCAACCGCCGATGTTGTGCTTGACGATGCGCGCGGTTTTCCTGGTAAACACCTCGCCCAGTCGCGAACTGACTGGATGTTGTGCGACCGCTTCCGGTAAGCGATAGAAGATAGCGGCATTCTCAACCCAGCTTCCGGCGAGGGCGGCCAGCCAGAGGATCACGCCGGTTTCGATGGCAAAGAGCGCGGTGCCGGACGCGAATGGATTGAGCGTGTCATAGACATGAGCCGCAGTTAGCTCGGGCAGGTACGACTCGCGGAAGATCAACTTCCACAGCACTTCGAACAGGACGGCGCCGACCGACACGGCCACGACGTTGCCGATGGCCGCCGCCAACTGCGTGCTGGTGATGCGCGCGACGAAGTCCGTAAGTTTACTGGAGCGCTGTAGACCGCGGGTGTCACGAATGATGCGGGCAAACGCTGCGGCCGTCGTCGCCGGCTGCTTGGTCGCCAGCACCAGGCCAAAAACCTGCAGCATTACGAAGCTGAACGCGTAATTGGTTCCACTGGCGAAGCCTTCGACGAAGGGCGGTAGCTGCGCCTCGATGATGCGCAGCTTGAGGGCGGCCGTAATCACTGTCAGCAGCCCGCCTCCGATTGCGGCCCGCCACATCCACCAGTACTGGGAGCGGTTGTCGGCGATATAGTGCTCGCCGGTGTCGCCGGTGCGGTCAACGACCTTGCGGGCCAGCAGGTTGAGGTTCTCGCGCAGCAGTGAAGATATCTGCTTGTCGGAGACGGTTCCTTCGATCAGCTTGATCAGCAGAGCCTGGACCGCCGCCAGACTCTCTTCCGTCTCGTTGGCGGCCAGGACTTTGACGATGGCCTCCATTCTGACCAGGCACGCCTGGATGGTCTTGAGGTCGAAGACCAGTTCAACGCTGATTCCGGCTGACTGCATGTGCTCGTAAACCACTTCCATCTCGGCGCGACAATGAGCCACCACCTGCTTCCAGGGGTCGAGAGCGGCGGGAGTGGTTCGGGAAGAGCTGGTTGCTATCAGTTCCTCCGTCCGTTGCACTAGCTCATAGAAGGGAGAATGGGCGATGCCGATTGGGCTTGAGCGCTCACGCATCTCGGGCGCCAGCCCCAGGCCGCTGATTCTCGCCGCCAGCAGCCGCATGGCCTCCTGCAGGTCGTGCTCCTGGCGCTGCCAGAAGTCATCGTCATCAGCGGGTGTGAGCACGGAGGCGATGCGGCGAAATAAGCCGGGAGAAAGTGCCGAAAATTGCTGGGCATAGCGCTGAGTCGAGTACAGGTTGATCAGCAGCTTGCGGGCGTCTGAGTCTCCGCGCGCCGAGGGCATGAACTTGCCGACCAAACACTGCACGATCTCGGTCGTAAACGGGTGGACGGAAGGAATGCCGGCTTCGGCGAACAGCGAGAGGCAGTCCAGTTCGCCAAGCAGTTCGTGCAATGAATGCTGAATTTTCTGCCGCAGTTCTGCGTCGGCCTCAAGGGCCCGCACCACGGCAATCAAACGCGACGGCTCCGCCTCTACGCTTCGGCCTGCCCGCGTCCAGTCCACAATCTGGATGAAACCGGCGAGGCGCTTGCGCAGACTGGGCGCCTCGCAGAACGCCTCAACCGCGTGACGCAGATCGTCCGGGAGCGTGGCGGAAGAGACTGGCTCGGGAGTCACTTGCGGCGCGAGCTGTGGTGTAGTGCCGTCGGTCAAACGCGTCACCTGGGGGTACGGGTTGTAGCGGGCGCGCTGAGATTAGCACAGGCGCAAAAGAGCCGCACGCGCGGCGCCGAGGTCAGGCGCGATATCACTGACGTCGAGTTATCAGAGGTACGGGACCAAGCGGTACGCACTCGCTGTAGGAATCGTTTATGGCACCGCCAGCTCGCGGCTGGCAGGAAGTAGCTCATCGAAGATGATGACGCACTGCGACCAGCACAGCGAATCGAGGAACGCAACTGGGCGAGCAAGGGCCGCATGTAAGAATGCCAGCGACAACGGCATGCCGACAAAAAGCGACGGCTACTCTACATGGAATGCCGGACGATGTCCGATAGACGCCGCTATCGCGACGACTGCTTCATGGTGCCGATTGCCGTCTGGTGCCGCACGACCGGTGCAGCGAAGGTATTAGCATGCCGCGACAATGACGCGCACGAACATCGACGCACAGAACTAGGCAGACACGAAGAGAGCAACAAAAGTGGCTGAGAAGGCGACTGGGCGAGGCGAAACACGATCGATCGCGATGAAATCGCCTCGCAGCGTCTGGAACCAGGAAGGCTGACGAAGCAGGGCAAAGGCCACCAGAATCGGTCGGCCATAGCGGTTGGCCTTTCTGGATCGGGGTTTGAAGCGTTCCTTGAGCAGGTTGGTTACCGGCGGAAGACGGTCACCATGACTGATCACGCACCGCAGACCAGTCAACCGCCGCCAGGAATACGCACCACGCGCGAGCACGAATGTAGCAGCTCCCGACCGAGGCCGAACAGCAGACCAGCCGAAACGATCGCAACCATTCCAGAGCACGAGCCGATGGAATGCAGCCTAAGGCATCAAACTGCGCATTCCACAGTGATCGCAGCGGCGGAATTGCTGACTAGCCTATTCACTACCCGATCTCCACCAGCTCCGCGATCTTGGCCTGCCACTCCTTGGGGCCGCTCTCGTGCACGGAGTTGCCGTTGACGTCCACCGCGACGGTTACCGGCATGTCCTGCACCTCGAACTCGTAGATGGCCTCCATGCCGAGATCGGCGAAGCCCAGCACGCGCGACTTCTTGATGGCCTTCGAGACCAGGTACGCCGCGCCGCCAACCGCCATCAGGTAAACCGCTTTGTGGTCGCGAATGGCTTCGATGGCCGCCGGGCCGCGCTCCGACTTGCCCACCATGCCGAGCAAGCCGGTCTCCTCCAGCATCTGGCGGGTGAATTTGTCCATGCGAGTCGCGGTGGTTGGGCCGGCTGGGCCGACGACTTCATCTCTAACCGGGTCAACCGGTCCCACGTAATAGATAAAGCGATTAGTGAAGTCTACCGGAAGCTTCTCGCCGGCTTTGAGCATGTCGGTCATGCGCTGGTGGGCGGCATCGCGGCCGGTGAGCAGCTTGCCGTTCAGCAGGAGCACTTCGCCGGTCTTCCAGGTGGCGACATTCCTCGCGAGTGACGGTGTCGAGGTTGACGCGGCGCGCGCCGGCCGGATTGTAGGTCAGCTTCGGCCAGTCCTTGAGCGAGGGCGGCTTCCAGCGCCACCGGGCCGGTGCCGTCGAGCACGAAATGCGCGTGGCGCGTGGCGGCGCAGTTGGGGATCATCGCGATCGGCAGGTTGGCGGCGTGGGTCGGGTAGTCCTTGACCTTCACGTCAAGAACGGTGGTGAGGCCGCCCAGCCCCTGCGCGCCGATGCCCAGCGCGTTGATCTTCTTGTAAAGCTCGACGCGCAGCTCTTCCGCCGTGCCCTTCGGCCCGCGCGCGATGAGCTCCTGGATGTCGATCGGTTCCATCAGCGCTTCCTTGGCCAGCAGCATGGCTTTTTCCGCCGTGCCGCCAATGCCGATGCCGATGATTCCCGGCGGACACCAGCCGGCGCCCATCGTCGGGACGGTCTTGAGCACCCACTCGACGATGGAGTCGGACGGATTCAGCATGGCGAACTTCGATTTGGCTTCCGAGCCGCCGCCCTTGGCCGCGACGATGACCTCCACCTTGTCGCCGGGAACGATCGTCATGTTGATCACGGCGGGAGTGTTGTCCTTGGTGTTCTTGCGCGCCCCGGCGGGATCGGCCAAGCACGCTGGCGCGCAGCTTGTTGTCCGGGTGCAGATAGGCGCGGCGCACACCCTCGTTGACCATCTCTTCGACGCTCATGGTCGCGTCCCACTGCACCTTCATGCCGACCTTGAGGAAGACGGTCACGATGCCGGTGTCCTGGCAGATGGGCCGATGGCCTTCGGCGCACATGCGCGAGTTGATCAGGATCTGCGCGATGGCGTCGCGCGCGGCGGGCGACTGTTCCTTCTCGTAGGCCGTGGCGAGGCTCTGAATGAAATCGACCGGGTGGTAGTAGGAAATATATTGCAGAGCGTCTGCAACACTTTGGATAAGATCGTCTTGCTTGATGACTGTCATTGACCGCCGCTCAGAAGAACGAAGAATTCAGGACAAACCAAATCTTGATTATAGGAGCTGGCAGGGGCGAGACCTAGAGAATTCGAAGGCCGCACGCACGCGGGTTTCTGCATCGAAAGTGGCATGCGAGCAGCGGAATGCGACGGGAGAATCGCGGGCAGTCCCGGTGGACAAGTGTCGAAACTCGCTGCATGCCGCGGCGAGCAGCGAAGACGCCCGCCGGTCAGTAGCCCTTGCTGTCCTCCACGAAGTGATACTCGCCGTCAATAACGCCTGATGCCTTCGCCGCTTCTGCTGCACCAGGCGCCTGGATGAAAGCTCGCGCCTTCCGCAATGTCGCCGACCTCGAATATCGAAGAAGACATTGTTCGGGTCTTCAACGCTTCTGCCAAATGTGCTCCAGCTTGAGGCCCGGCCGTCGCGATGAGCCGCTGCGTGCGAGTCGAAGATCTCCTTCCATTTCGCGAAGTCGGAGACGTGTGTTCCGGCATAGCATGCGAATCATGATGCCGTCAGTCCCTCGCTCGGTTAAGCTGCCGTCCATACTTTGAGGCCAGGTGCGGGGCAGGGATCGACCTGGCAGGACGGCAATTACTCGCTTCTACACCAGCTTGCCGTGCATGGAGGTGTAGTTCAGTCCGATTTCGCCGCAGGTGCCTTGTTCCACGGAGTACACAATGCAGGAGTTGAAGGGACGGGAATACACGTGGAGGCTCACCGCGCGCTGGTTCCATTCGCGGCGATTTCGGACGTCGTGAACCGGGTTGAGCGGGTCCACGGCGACCGGATTTGCCGGCGTGATCTCCACGACGTCAGTCGGCACAATGTTCGCAGCGCTGTGTCGCGAGATCCTCGGCGAGCAGCCGGTAATTCTGCACTGACAGGCGCCCAATGGGCGCCGCCATCCAGCAATTCTGGCCTTTGTGATTGTGGATCGAGCTGCCAATCCCAATGTCCCAGCAGATGGCCAGCAGTTCGTACAGCTCGGTCTTGTCGATCAGGTTGCGGGTATAGTGCTGCGCATTCCAGAACAGGTAAGGCTGCAACGAATCGGGATCCACGGCATTCGCCCGCAAATATTGCAACGTGCCCGTGATTCCGGTGAAGTCGTTCTCGCCGAGTTTGCGAAGGCCGCTGACAAAGTCTTCGATCGAAATCACTCGCGTCGCTTTGTCCGAATTCTCTGATGTCGCTGTTGTCAAAGTCAGCTCCTGATGAAACGAACCGCTCATTTTAGCGCTGCGGTACCACCCTGGAAGCCAGAATCCTTCAAAATCTTTTGAGCCCAATCGGAGTGGCAGGAATCCATTAGCTCAAAACCTGCTGCGAGCATATAATGAGCGCAAGAGTACCCCAGCAAAGTGGGTTCAGCGCTCGGCACTGGAGTTTCCCATGAAGTCACGCGCTCTCGCAGTTGCAACCGCAATTCTGCTGAGTGCCAGCCTCGCTCTTCCTTCGTTCGCCCAGGACAGCACGAAGCGCACCGTCAGCGCAAGCGCCCGTCAATTCGCCTGACCAGTCCCAGCCTTCCGCGATCCCGACGCCCCGGCCGATTCGGCGGCCAACACGGCGCCACGCACAGGATGCGCCTAAAGCGACGCACAATAAAGGCAAAACGACATTGATGACATCGGCAATCGCAACGTCGGAGTCCAGCGGGCAAAAGCATGGGCGATTGGTATTCGATCGATACCGACATCAAGATGGGCAAGCAGTACGCCATGATGGTCGAGTCCAGCGCGCGGATGATCCAAGACCCGATCATCGTCGAGTATGTAAACCGCGTTGGACAAAACCTGGTGCGCAACTCCGATGCCAAGGTCCCGTTCACGATCAAGGTGGTGGATGCCGACGACATCAATGCCTTTGCCTTGCCCGGCGGCTTCTTCTACGTAAACAGCGGTTTGATCCTGGCGGCCGACGATGAGGCGGAATTGGCTGGCGTGATGGCGCACGAGATCGCGCACGTCGCGGCCCGTCATGCGACGCGGGAGATGACCCGCGCCCAGTACGCCAACATGGCTACGATTCCGCTGATCTTCGTGAATAGCTGGGGGATATATCAGGCGGCCAGCGCGGCCATCAGCCTGGCCCTTCCCTTGACATTCATGAAGTTCAGTCGTGGTTTTGAATCGGAGGCCGATTATCTGGGCCTGCAATATATGTACAAAGCGGGCTACGATCCGCAGGCCTTCATCTCATTCTTCGAGAAGATCAAGGCGCAGGAGAAGACCGAAGCCCGGAACGCTGGCCAAGGCCTTCGCCACCCATCCGCAAACGCCCGACCGCATTGAGAAGAGCCAGCAGGAGATCCGGAACATTCTTCCGGCGCGCCCGGAATACATCGTCAATACCTCCGAGTTCAACGATGTAAAGGCCAGGCTTGGCGATCTGGAAAACCGCAAGAAGATGGTCCCTGAGAAGGACAACAACAAACCCTCCCTGCGGCGCACCCAGACGGCCGACAACACTCAGGGCGGCCAGCCAACGACGGCCGACAGCGGTCAAGGCCAACCAACCAATCAGGGGGACGATCGTCCGACCCTGCAGCGGCGTGATGACGATTACGCTGCCAGTCCCGGTCAGTACTGAACTGCAAGTCGTAATACGGATTGATCCGGCGGCCATGGGCCGCCGGATTTTTAGTTGCGGTGTCACCCACGAGGGATGGGCTGGTAAGGGAGGACGCTCCAAGTCAAGCAATCAACTCAAACACCGGATAGTTCCCAGCTAAAGGCGCGAAGGCCGGCTCATCTGAACCAGCGGGAACAGGGAAGTATCGCTGCACCGTCGTCTTAAAGCGATCGAGATACGCTTTCAGATATTCCGGCTTCTCGGCATCGGGAATTGGCCGCAGGCGGAAGCTCTGGCGGAAGCTGCCTTTCTTCAGCACGACCTCTCCCGCCGCCTCAGCGTTGCGCACCCACTGCGTCCGCCCGCGCGGAGCAACCAGAAAGCGCTTACCGTCGAGTTCCAGCAAGTCGATCGGCGTCGAGTAGAGCTTACCGCTCTTGCGTCCACACACCTGAAGCAGGTAATTGTGCTTCAGACCCAGCCCGAGCCCGACGAGAAACCCGAAGGAACGATTGAATAGCCGCTCCATCGCGCTCGGCTGGCGAAACACTGAGGCATTCGCGTTCGTAGACATGTTCATCCTGAATAACCAACATCGACATCTCGAGCACCCATACCAATTTCCATACAGGGTCTCAGCCCTGCACGGACGTACCCGGCGCGAAGCTGAGTTTCACGCGGCCCGGCGGTCGGGTACCGCGGTGACCGGCGGGCGAGCGTCCGAACTGTGAGGCTTAACAATCTTCATTTCCTTCCAGTCGTAAGGAAACTCCTTTCCGCAATCAAGGCAGACGACATAGGTTCCGGTTACGGAGGCGGCTTCGCTGCGCCGCAGCTTGCCTCGTACGGTAATGGGAAAACTACAATGTTTGTGGGTACAACCGAAGACCAGATCGAACAGACTCATACAGCCTCCTTTTCGACTCTAGTCGGCGCAAACAGTCATCTCACGGTCGTGAGTTGAAGGAATAGGCGGCATGCCGGGGTGGCTTGCAATTCTCCTCCAAGGGCAACGACCCGCTTTGTGTGATTAGATTCAGGGCGGGCAGAAAAGGTTTCGCCTGAACCAGAGGGATGTCCCACCATGGAACTCCAACTAAGCCTGAATCACCGTCGTATCGCGATCGGTCTCTATTTAGGGTGGCTAGTGTCGCTCTGAACGGGAGCTGTGGCAGGCTCGCTCTTGCAGCCATGGCTCTGGCACTTCGCCAGGATGGCCCCGCGCAGTCGCCCGCGCAGATCGTCAGGGAGTTCGTAGAGGGTGGAGTCGCGATAGATCTCGATGGTCTTCTTGGTGGTGTTGCAGACGACGTAGCAGTTATGGCACCACTGGAGATGCTCTTCCAGTTCGACCCGAGTCTGTTGCGTCAATCGAGTCGTCGAGGTAATCGGTTAGTTCTTTAAGAAAATCAGTGCAGGTCACTTTTTGCCATCTCCACCCTTGCGATTCTTGAAGTACTTACTCAACCGCTCTCGTAACTGCAGTCGGGCCTCAACAGACGCGACTTGACTGCGGGAATACTCAAATTCAGGGCGTCCGCCGTTTCCTCGGTGGACAGGCCTTCCACGTCGCGCAACACAAACACCGTCCGAAAGCTCGGCGGCAATCCTTGAATCGTCTTGCCCAGGATGTCTTTCAGCTCCCCTGGTTATATAGCTGCTCCGGATTCGGCGCTCCAGTCCGCGATCTCACGCGGCATGGAATCCTCTTCCGTCTTAATGTCTTCGTCGAGCGAAACCATGCGCTCGGGCCGTCGGCGGCGAAGCTGCATCAGCGCTTCATTCACCGCAATTCGGACCAGCCAAGTGTAGAACTTGGACTGCTTCTGAAGTTCGGCAGGTTCTGGTACGCCTTCAGGAATGCGTCCTGCACCACGTCTTCCGCGTCTTCGCGGTTCTGCGTGATGTGCTGCGCAATCCGGAAAACATTCCGGTCGTAGCGTTTCACCAGCTCTTCAAAAGCGCTGATGTCGCCGGCCTTGGCCGCATGTACCAGCGAAATCTCGTCGGCTGGTTCTGCTACCTTTGGTTGGATGGTTCCCATGTTTGTAAGATTCAGGATTTTAACGCCCGGAACAAAATCCCGAAGCCATTGTACCTATAGGAAGTCGAATTCGGGAAAGCCGGGGATGAAAATTTATGTTGTCGGGCAACCAGTTGCCGCCCGCTTCATGAAGGGCTCTGGTGGCTAACACTATTATTGTACGGGCGAGCCGGCTGGGACGGATGTCACAGAACCGAACCGATTTCGTAAACGAATTGGCACCGGACCGAGCGGGAAATCGCGCTAAACTGGACATAGTGAGTCCCTTGAGCCGTTTTCCCTTACTCTTTATCTCTTTCCTCGCGTTGCTGCTGGGAAGCGGGGCGGTCGCGCAAGACAGCACGTCCACCCAAAAGAAGAAGCCCGCCTCGACGACCACTGCGCACAAGCCGAGCACGAGCGCCCACAAGAAAACGGCATCAGCTCATTCGAACCGTCCCCGCAAGAAGGCGACGGCTGCTCGCGCCCACCAGATGAAGCGAACCTTTGTGGCTTCGAGCGACCTGCGCCCGATGGCGCGGCAGCTTATCGAATTGCGCAGTCCGGCCGCCTACAACGGAGTTGAGGCTTACGCCCATGCGCACGCGAATACCGAAGCCGGGGCGCTGGCATGGTTTGCCATTGGATATGCCCATTACCTGGACGCGCAGTATCCGGCCGCCGTTGCCGCCATGCAAAAGGCGCAGCCCTACATCGGCGAACTCAAGGACTACACCTCGTTCTTCATCGGTAATTCCTACGTCCTGAGCAACAGCCCGGAGTCGTCAGTTACGTATCTGCGCGATTTTGGCACGCGGTTTCCCGATTCGCTCTATGCGCACGACGCTATCCTGTCTTACGCTAAGGCGTTGCTGGCCACCAATCGCCCCGCCGAAGCCGCTCACCTGTTAGAGGAGCATCGCACTCCGGCCGGCTCGGAGACCGAATTCTTGCTCGGGAAGGCTTACGTCCAGAACAGCCAGGGACGCAGCGGCGCGGAGGTCTTGCGCCACGTGTACTACAACTATCCGACCAGTCCCAACGCAGACGCCGCTGCTGCCGAGTTGAAGAAGCTTCCGGAGGCGGCTTTTCTTCCCCCGGTAACCTATAGCGAGCACGAGCGCCGGGCTGACGGGCTGTACAAGGCGCGCCGCTACCCGGCGGCTGCCGAAGAGTACCGAGCCATGGTCGATCTCCAGCCGACGAACTCGGCCGCGCTCATCCAGTTGGCCAATTCGTACATGCACGACGGCAACACTCGTGAAGCGCGGGCGGCGCTGGATCGCATTCCGGATGATGGCAGCGATGCCAGCGCGGAAAAGTGGTATCAGCGGGCCGAGATTGATCGCAACGCCAACGATGACGCGGGTCTCGACACCATTCTCGAACACATGCGGGTAAGCACGCCGAAGTCGCCGTGGCTGGAGGCGGCTCTGCTCAGCGCCGGCAACATGTACCTGCTGCGCAAGGACTACGATCGCGCCATCGATTACTACCGCGAGATCCACCAGCGCTTTCCGGGCGGAACCAAGGCAGCCTATGCTCACTGGAAATGCGCCTGGCTTACTTACAGGCAAAATCGCCCCGAACAGGCCAAGAAGTATTTCGAGGAACAGATCGAGTTTTATTCCGGGACGAACGAAGTCCCGAATGCCATGTACTGGCGCGGCCGCATGGCGGAGGACGACAAGGATTATGGCATGGCACGGGCCTACTATGAGAAACTCGGCGACCGCTATCGCAACTATTACTACGGCGTGCTGGCGCGCAAGCGACTGGCAGGGTTGCCCGCCAGTCCGGTGGTGAATGTGTCGTTGCTGCAGGGCATCGGTTCCGCGCGGACATACGATCCCACGGCGCAGGTCACCGATCCGCCCGAGGACGATCTTCACTACATGCGTGCCAAGCTGTTGGAGAATGCCGGCGTGACCGACTTGGCGGTCCGCGAACTGCAGGCTGGCAGTGCGGAAGGTCCATCGTGGGAGATGCTGGAGATCGCCCGCATTTATTCCCGCGGAGGCGAGTATTATCGCGCTTTGCAAGCCTTGAAGCACGCCATCGCCGGGTACTTCGCGTTCGATGTCAACGCACTGCCGGTCGAGTATTGGCACGGCCTGTTTCCGCGTCCGTACTGGGATGCGCTGCGCCGCTACTCGGCCGAGAATGGCCTCGATCCGTACCTGGTGGCGTCCCTTATCCGGCAGGAGTCGGAGTTCAACCCCGGCGCTATCTCGCACGCGAACGCATATGGGTTGATGCAGTTACTGCCCAGGACAGGGAAGGATGAGGCCAAGAAAGAGGGATTGCAGCACTACACCACCGACTCGCTGCTCGATCCGGCAACCAACATCGAGCTCGGTACGAAATACTTCCGCCAGATGATCGACCACTTTGGAGGACAGACGGAGTACGCTCTCGCTGCCTACAATGCGGGCGCCGAGCGCGTGGTGGACTGGCGCGCATCGGGGAACTTCCGCGATATCGATGAATTTGTCGAATCCATCCCGTTCACGGAGACACGCGAGTACGTGCAGGCCATCGTGCGCAATACCGAGGTCTATAAGCGAGTGTATGGGACCCCGTGACAAGCCGTCAGCTATCAGCCTTCAGCCAGCGCTACTCGACCACTGCCTTGCGTCCCTGCGATGATGGCTTCGACCAATGCCTTGTAGTGGGAGGCGGGTAAGATTGCGTTAATCGTCACGCTTTCCTCGTGCGCGTCCATTCCGGTGATCCGGCGGCCTCGAGCTGTCGATCCCTGAAGAGATATGCCAGCGAATACGTCTGGGATTGTAACCACAACTTCTACTTCTCCAGATGGCTGGTTTGGCTCGTCAGGTTCTTCCAATCCACTCAAGGTTCCGGCCATTCATGTGCCTTCCTTCGAATCCGGCTGATGGCTGAGAGCTGAGGGCTGACGGCTTAGTTACGAGCTGCTCTTGACCGCCTCGTTGCCGGACTTGGCGAAGATAATCTCGGACACCAGCAGGATGGCGCCGATCACGATGGCGCTGTCGGCAACGTTGAACGCCGGCCAGTGGTAGCTACCCACGTAGAAATCCAGGAAGTCGACCACGTGTCCACTCATCATGCGGTCCCACAAGTTACCGGTGGCGCCTCCGAGAATCAGAGACAAGCCAATAGTGGTCGTGCTCAGGGCGTGACTGTTCTTCCACAACAGCCCGGACACGATAAGGAGCGCGATCACCGAGAAGCTCACCAGCGCGCCGATTTTCCACTGCGCCGTGGATTCCGCGAACAGACCGAAAGCAGCGCCTGTGTTTTGCACGTGGGTGAGATGGAAGAAGCCGGGGATAACGGTAACGCTGTCACGCAGGGGAATATTGCTGGCAATCGCCCATTTGGCAAGGCGATCCAGCAGCACTACCGCACCGGCGATAAGGAAAAAGTACTTACGCATGGCTTGTCTGGTCTAAGCGTAGCCCTTCATGCTTTCTTGTTAGACGCCGCTGCTCCCCAGAAAGAAGCAGCGGAAGGCTGTCTTACCGTGCTCCTGCAGTGGCTTCGATTTCCGACAGCACCGCGCTGCAACGTTCGCACACCGTGGGATACACCTTATCTTCTCCAACGTGCGTCGAATAGTTCCAGCAGCGTTCGCATTTCCGGCCCGGCGCTTTGCTCACCGTGATTGCCAGGCCGGTGTCACCATTACTTGCCGGCAACTTCTCCAGCACCACATCGGAAACGATGAACAGATAACGCAACTGATCGCGATGCCGATCCAGAACGGCGTACAGATTCTCCGGAGCGGCCACGCGAAGCTGCGCCTCCAGGCTTCCCCCAATGCGCTTCTCGATACGCGCCGCCTCCAGCACCTTCAGCACTTCACCGCGGACCTCCAACAGCGCTGCCCAATCGGCTTCCAGAGATCCAACATCAAAGCCCAACGGCAGCTCACCCGTCAGCTCTTTCGGGTCCGGAAAAAGCGTAAGGTGAACACTCTCTGGCCTCCCTTGGAGTGCGGGGAGAAAGCCCCAGACCTCTTCCGCAGTGAAAGTCGTAACCGGCGCCAGTAGACGCACCAGCGCCTCTCCTAAGCGCCACAACGCCGTCTGCGCCGAGCGCCGTGCCTGCGACCTGGGCGCCGACGTGTATAGCCGGTCCTTGAGCACGTCGAAGTAGATGGCGCTCAAGTCAACGATGCAGAAGTCCTTCAGTCGCTGATACAGCTTGTGAAACACGAAATTGTCATAATGCTCGCGTACATCCTTGGTCGCTTCCGCCGCGCGCAGCAAAATGTACTGGTCGAGTGGATGCATCTCCGCAAAGCTGACCGCGTCGTTCGCGGGATTGAACCCCTGCAAGTTGCCGAGAATGTAGCGGAAGGTATTACGCAGCTTGCGATAGCTCTCGGCGATGCGCTGCATCAGCTCGTCCGACGCCATCACGTCTTCGCGGAAGTCCACGGAAGCTACCCAAAGGCGAACGATCTCAGCGCCAAGCCTGTCCGCGATCTCTACCGGGTCGACGGTGTTTCCCAGGGACTTGGACATGGCCCGCCCCTGCGGATCGAGCGTCCACCCGATGGTGCCGACGCGACGATAGGGCGCGCCGCCCCTGGCCCCAACCGCACAGAGCAAGGAGGAGTGGAACCATCCGCGGTACTGATCACCGCCTTCCGTGTAGAGGTCTGCGGGCCATGGAAGACCGGGCTCTCGGCCCAAGACTGCGGCTTGGCTCGAACCAGACTCGAACCAAACGTCAAGGATGTCCATCTCCTTGCGGAAGTTGCTACCGCCGCAATTCGCGCATTTCGTACCGGCTGGCAGCAGCTTTTGCGCCGAATGCCGGTACCAGGAATCTCCACCTTCGCGCGCAAAAAGCTCTACTACTAAACGATTTACATTCGTATCCTTCAGGAATTGCTTGCAGTCTACACACTGGAAAACGGCAATCGGGACACCCCATATCCGTTGGCGCGAGATACACCAGTCAGGCCGGGTCGCGATCATATTCGAGATGCGCTCCTCGCCCCACGCCGGGTCCCATGTGACCTTCTTGATCTCTTCCAAAGAGCGCGTGCGCAGCGTCCCACCGGGAAGCTTACCTTCCATGGAGATAAACCACTGCTCGGTGGCGCGGAAAATAATGGGATTGTGACAGCGCCAGCAGTGCGGATACGAGTGCTCAATGCGCTCGAAACCCAGCAGCGCACCTCGACTCTTGAGCAGCTCCACGATCAGCGGATTCGCCTTGAAGACCTGCTGGCCGTCGTATTCGGGCAGACCGTTGTGCAGAATGCCGCCTTCATCCACGTCGCAATGCAGATCAATGCCGTACTTCACGCCGGTAGCAAAATCATCCGCACCGTGCGCCGGGGCTGTGTGTACGGCGCCGGTGCCGGTGTCCATGGTGACGTAGTCGCCGAGCACGCCCAGGACCGTGCGATCCAGGAAGGGATGAGCGAAGGTGGCGTGTTCGAGCTTTGCGCCGGGAAAGCTTGCAACCTCTCTGGCGTCACCCAGATTGCACTTCTCTACCGTCTGCTGCGCGAGCTGCCGAGCAACGATGTAGGTCCACTCGCCGGTATCGAGCGCAACATACTCCTCCTCGGGCGCGAAGGTCACCGCCATCGAGGCGGGAAGCGTCCACGGAGTAGTCGTCCAGATGATCGTGGCGACATTCCTCTTGCCGGTCAGCGCAGGATCAATCTTCGCCGGATCGCTGGTAAGCGGATACCGCACCCAGATGCTCGGGCTGGTGTGCATTTCGTACTCGACTTCGGCCTCGGCGAGCGCGGTCTTGTCGTGCACGCACCAGTACACTGACTTCAGGCCTTTGTACACCAGCCCTTGCTCGTAAAACGAGTAGAAGGTTTCCAGGACTACGCTCTCGTACCGCGGGTCCATGGTGGAATAAGGGTCGTCCCAGCGGCCGAAGACGCCAATGCGTTTGAACTGCTGACGCTGCAGATCCAGATATTTCTGCGCGTACTTGCGGCACTCCTCGCGGACCGCCAGCGGGTCCATGTCGAGCTTCTTGCGGCCCAGCAGATCATCCACCTTGATCTCGATGGGCAGACCATGGCAGTCCCAACCCGGCACGTAGGGCGCATCGTAACCGCTCATGCTACGGCACTTGACCACAAAATCCTTCAGTGTCTTGTTCAGTGCCGTGCCCAGGTGAAGTGGCCCGTTTGCATAGGGCGGCCCGTCGTGCATGACGTAGATCGGCTGACCCTGATGCGCCTCGCGAATGCGCTCGTAAATCCGCGATTTCTCCCAGCGCTCGAGCATTTTCGGCTCGTTCTGCGGCAGATTCGCCTTCATGGGGAAGTCGGTCTTGGGCAGGTTCAGCGTAGATTTAAGGTCGAGCGGCACTCCCTGGTTCTCCCTCAGCATGCTACTGGATTGAAACTTTTTCAGCACTGACTTTCAGTTTTCATTATAGGTAGCGGCCAAACCCACGTCTATTAGTGGGTTGAGGTGGGGTTCGCTCGCTTAGAGCCGCTTCAGGGATTCTTTTGCTTTGTCTAACTCAGGAAACAGCTTCTCCTCTGCCTGAAACTCGGGGCCATGGACGCAACGACGGCTGCCGCGCAGCTTCACGGGATGCTTCAGGTGGAGCATCTCATGATAGACGATGTACTCCAGCGCCAAACGCGGTACCACGCGATGATCGAAGATTCGGCTGACGACGATGGCGTTGTGGGCCGGGTCGTAGTGCGCCAGGCTGCGACGCGAGCGGACCTGGCTCCAGGTCATGTGTGGTCGCGCCAGCAGCCCGTGGAAGAATCGCAGGTTGAGCTCGTCGAAGACGCGCTCCAGGTCATAGAAGATGCCGCGCGGGGAGCCAATCCGCTTACTGCCGCGCATCTGGCGTACCAGTTGTGCCTTGCGGCTGACGTCGTGACTCAAGACGTGACGGCGGTAGCGCGTGGCGTGGACCGCCTCGATGGGCTTGCGATACATTTTCGCCAGCAGAATATGAGCGATTGCTTCCAGTACGCTTTCGGGCGCGCCTTCCAGCAGGTCTGAGATACGTACGTGGACTTTGGACTGGCGAACCCTGATGGTGTTATTGACGTTCGCGAAGGGATAAAACTCGATGCGGAATTCCGGGATAGGCGCTCGGGGCCGCAGCGCACGATAAGACTGGTGGAATATTTCGTCGAGATTTGGCCGCAAAGTGTAACTAACGTATCACGAAGGCTGCCGAATAAACTTCTGCCGAGACCTCGATCGGGGTCCGGACGTTAAGCCATCGCAGCCACTTGTATTCTGTCCAGAACATCTGATACTGTCCGGGTTGTTGCATCAAGAGCAGAGGCTGCCACTTCGGGGGAAACTGGCGGCCTTTGCATTTGTATACGACGGATCACTTGGTTCTCTCCGAATAGTCTTTGTTCAGCTTCTTTTCCTTCGCCAATTCGTTCTGCTCCTGGAGGTCCTGGCGCGCGCTGTCGGCGCTGTCCTTGACCGCATCCGCGGCGTTGGCCAGTACGAATGAGTACTGGTCCAGCTCTTCGGGGGGAGACTTCTCCTTCAGAGTGCGCAGCTTCAGCTGCCATTCGCTCGTGGCCTCGATCAGCAGCTTCAGTCCTTTGCGCATGTCCGTCTTGTGCGACGAATACACTTCGATATTGTCCTCGAGTTCGTCGAGCAGTGCAGTGAAGTCCTGCAGCAGATCGTGGATCTGGGTGGGACGGTCCTTCGCGTTCTTGGTATCGGCCTGCAACTGGTCGATGGCGCTGATGCGCGCGCGCGCGAAATTGACCATCAACTCAAGGCGTTTGTTGGGATAGTCTGCCGCCTCGCGCATCTCATCAGTTTCCTTTTCGTTGAGCGGGTCACGGTGTTGGGCCAAACCTGCCTGGCCAAACGAGCACAGCAGCACAACCAGCGACACCAGCGCCCGCGATACGCGCATCAGGATTTCCCCTTTGGTTCGGCTTGCGGTCCGAACATTCTAATCAGCAGGTCAGATCGGATTTGTTCGATTTCATCGACCGCGGTTCGCATCGGCGGCCGGTCGTCGAAGGCCAACGACTCACCGATATCATGCATCCGCGTCGATAGCTTTCGCAGTTCAATTTCCGTCTGCTTCAAATGGTGGCCTGAGGCTGACGCTGCGTCGGCCGCCTTATGCGCATACTCCAGTACTTCGCGTACATCGGCCTGGGCCTTCTCCACTTCGCCCTGGTTGAAGAGAGCGTTGGCGTCTTCGAGCTGAAGACGCGCGTATTGCAGGCAAAGCTTGGCCTTCTCGCCGCCTTCAGCGGCATCGGCACGGGCCTTCAGCTGCGAAGCAGACTCCGTCGCGGCCATGACAAGGCCTGTCGTCATCACCGTTACTAACGCACATAGAAACTGGGCACGCATTCTACTTTTTCGTACGATACTTGTCCGCGTTCTTTGGATCGAGCGCCATCAGCCGGTGGCGCGCCTGCCATTCCTGGTCCGGAAGCTTGCCGGCGTCCGCGGCCAGGAACCGCTGATAATATTCCACCGCCTGCGGTATTGCTTTCAAGTTATCGAAAGTCGTCGCCCGCAGGAAGTACGTGACCGGAATTTCGGGCAGATATTTGGCACGATAGTCCAGCGCCTTCAACGTCAGCTCATAGTTCTTGTTTTCCGCGGCCACGACTGCGAGATTGCCGTATGCGCCCGCCAGCTCAGGATTCAGCTTCACCGCCAGCAATAGCTCCTGCTGCGCCTCGGGAAACTTCTTCACGTGCATCAGCAGCGAGCCCAGCGCATAGTGTGCCTCCGCATCCTGGGGCAGCTTCTGGACAGCCAGCCGGAATTGCTGCTCCGCTTCCGCGTACTTGCCGGAGTCCACGTACAAAGTTCCGAGCTCAAGAGCCGCTCGTGGGTCCCCGGGACTGGCTTGCAGTCCCTTCTCTAGTTCCTGGGCGGCTTCGTCGTTCTTGCCCTCTTGTGCCAGGACGCGCCCCAGTTGCACACGCGCGTTGTTGTTCTGCGGATCGGCTGCCAATAGCTTCCGTAGCACCGCCTCGGCATCAGCATACTTCTTCTGCGTCGTATAGACGTTGACCAATCCAGCCAGCGCCTCTTGCGATTTGGGATCGAGGTCGGCGGCAGCCTGAAACTCGCGCGCTGCCGCGTCGAAGTTCTTTTGCTTCTCTAATAACATTCCTGCTGAGAGATGAGGCTCGGGGTCCTTGGGACTGAGCTTGGCTGCTTCGGCGAAGGCCACCAACGCCTGCTGCGGGTCGGTTGTCTCCTGGACCTTCCCCAGCGATTGCCATGCCCGCGCCAGTCCTTCCTCGGGATGGGCGGTCGGCTTCAGTTGGGTAGCCGCTTTAAGGAACTTCGATGCCTCCGCAAGTTCGCCTTGCCGTGCCAGCAGAATGCCGAGGTTCAGGTTGGATTCGAAGACGTCCGGCTTGGCCGCCACCGCTTTGCGATAGGCATCAATGGCTTCCGCCGTGCGGTGAGTGGCGTTGTACACATAGCCGAGGTCGAACCAAGCGCGGTAATCGTTTGGCTTGGCCGCCACCGCCTTCTGCAGCAGCGATTCTGCAGCCGGAAAATCGTTGTGCTGCATCGCCGTTTCCGCCTGGTCCACTTCCGGCGAACTATCATCTTGCACAATCTCTTCCACGCGGTGATGCCGTACCGTCGGTTTACTCTCCTGCGAGCTGGCGATGATCGCCATCGCTAAAGCAAAAAGTAGCGGCAGGGCCGACGGGGCCTTATGGATGCTCATGGGATTGTGCGTCCCCGTTACGGGGTAAGATGCGTGCCAGCCACTGACCGGTGTAGGAATTCCCCTCCTTCGCAATGACTTCCGGTGGCCCCACAGCAAGCACTTCTCCGCCACGCGCGCCGCCTTCTGGGCCGAGGTCAATCACCCAGTCCGCAGTCTTGATCACGTCCAGATTGTGCTCGATGACCAGGATTGAGCCGCCTGACTCGATCAGGCGCCGGAACGCCGCCAGCAGCTTGCTCACGTCGTCGAAGTGCAGCCCCGTGGTTGGCTCGTCAAAGATGTAAAGCATGCGCGGCAGCCGCTTGTTCTGTTCGCTCCGGGGACGCCCGATGTCGCGCAGACGGGGCTGAAGATGTGCGGCCAGCTTCATGCGTTGCGCTTCGCCGCCAGAAAGCGTGGTCGCCGATTGACCAAGGCGCAGGTATCCCAGACCCACCTCCTCCAGCACCCGCAGCTTTTCCACGATCTTGGGCACTCCAGAAAAGAAGTGCAGCGCTTCTTTGACCGTGAGATTCAGCACCTCATGAATGTTCTTACCGTGGTACCGGGCCTCGAGAATCTCAGGCTTATAGCGTGTGCCCTTGCACTCCTCGCAGATCAACTCCACGTCAGCCAGGAACTGCATCTCAACCGTAACGGTGCCGTCGCCCTGGCAGGCCTCGCATCGTCCTCCGGGAATGTTGAAGGAGAAATGTCCCGCCGCGTAACCGTGCTTCTTGCTTTCGGGCAGGGAAGCGAAGAGTTCGCGGATGGCATCGAAGGCCTTGATGTACGTGATCGGGTTCGAGCGCGGTGTGCGTCCAATGGGCGACTGGTCCACGAGAACAACTTCATCGATCCACTCTGCGCCTTGCACGCGATCCACCTCCGCCGTTGGCCCTCCCGTGACCTGTCCTTTCTGAGCAGCTACCGCGTTGTACAGCACCTCATGCACCAGGGTCGATTTTCCCGAACCCGAAACTCCGGTGATGCATACCAGCATCCCCAGCGGGACAGCAACGTTCACCTTCTTGAGATTGTGGGCCCGCGCGCCGATCAGCTTGATCTGCTTGCCGGTGCCTTTGCGACGGACCGTCGGTATCGGAATGCGCAACTCCTGGTTGAGATAGCGTCCGGTGAGCGAAGCAGGATTGCGCAGGATTTCGCCGTAGGCTCCAGCGGCGATCACGTGGCCCCCGCTTTCACCCGCGCCCGGACCGAGGTCAATGATGCGATCGGCAGAGCGCATGATTTCGGCGTCGTGCTCGACCACCAGAATTGTGTTCCCCAGGTTTCGCAGGTCATGCAGGATCTTGATCAGCCGCGCGGTGTCGCGGTTATGCAGGCCGATGGAGGGTTCATCCAGGACATACAGGGTCCCCACCAGGCGCGAGCCCAGCGACGTCGCCAGCTGAATGCGCTGGGCCTCTCCGCCAGAGAGCGTAGAAGCCAGCCGATCCAGGGTCAGATACTCCAATCCAACTTCGTTCAAGTACCGCAGTCGATCGTTGATCTCTTCCAGCAACTTTTCCGCGATGCCGGCCTCCTGCCGTGTCAGTTCCAAGCTCGAGAAGAAACCCGTGGCCTCCTCGACCGTCATCGCGGAGACCTGGCAGATGTCCTTGCCCCCGATCTTCACCTGGCGTGCTTCGCGCCGCAGCCGCAATCCACCGCAATCGGAACACAGCGAATAGCCGCGATAGCGGCTCAAGAATACTCGCACGTGCAGTTTATATTTCTTCCGTTCCAGATGCGCGAAGAACCCCCGCACACCCCAAAACTTGCCGTCGCCGGCAACGATAAAGCTCTGCTGATCTGGCGTGAGGTCTTGCCACGGCACATCGAGAGGGATGCCCGCCGCCCTTGCATAGCGGCGCATCTCAGTCGCCAACGGCCGGTACTTCGGCTTCGTCCAAGGCTCGACGGCGCCCTCGGCCAGCGTCAGCGTCTTGTTGGGGATGACCAGGTTCAAATCGAAATCAATGGTGTTGCCGAATCCCTGGCAGCGCGGGCAGGCGCCGAATGGGTTGTTGAACGAGAATAGCCGCGGCTCAGGCTCTTCGCAGCGAAGGTTGCAGTGCTTGCATTCGAAGCGTTGTGAGAAGCGAAGGCGTTGCACCTGCTCGCCTTCGCGTGGAGCGGTCTCAAATAGTACCTCGCCCGCCTCACGGTAGCCTTGCTCAACAGCATCAACGATGCGCGCCCTCGCTTCCGGAGAAACAGAAACACGATCAATCAGCGCCAGCACAGGTTCGGCGAAGTTCAGGTCGAGCAGCGACTCCGGGGTGGAGAATTCGAAGAGCTGCCCGTTCTGGTACAACCGGTTGAATCCGCGCTTGCGCAACTCGAAGAGGCGTTCCTTCAGCAGGGAATCGTCAGTCGGTTTCGCCGTCTTTTTCTTCGCCGTCTTTCGTCCCATGGTTTTCGCCGGTTCCGATGGCCCCAGCGTCTGTACCGGGAAGAACACTTGCAGCCGCGTTCCCTCGCCCAGGGCCAGGACACGGTCAGCAACTTCATCCACGGTGTCCTTCTTCACCTCCTGGCCGCAGTTCAAGCAGTAGGTGCGTCCCACGCGGGCGTACAGCAGGCGCAGGTAGTCGTAGATCTCGGTTGCGGTGGCGACGGTTGAACGCGGATTGCGGGTGGTGTTCCTCTGGCGAATGGCGACCGCGGGCGCGATCCCGTCGATCACATCCACGTCTGGCTTCTCGATGCGCTCCAGGAACTGGCGAGCGTAGGCGGACAGCGATTCGACATAGCGGCGCTGGCCTTCGGCATAGATGGTGTCGAACGCGAGCGACGACTTGCCCGATCCCGAAACTCCCGTCACCACGGTCAGCTGGTTGTGCGGAATCTCGAAGTCGATGTTCTTCAGGTTGTGGACGCGTGCTCCGCGTACAAGAATGCTCTCGTTTGACATGGCCCCAAGGATCCCGGCAGGCCCACAGAACCGCCCAAAATGGGACGCCGAAACCTTCGATTATAACTGTTGGAGTCTGATGCTGCAGGCCGGCGGTTTACCGGCCAAAGTAAAGCAGTCCGAAGATGTAGACCCAGAGCACGCCCATGAAATGCCAATACCACGCAGTTACATCAATTACGATACGGCGCGTCTCCGGCGGACGATGCAGCCAGCCTGTGATTCCGGCATAGAACAGAGCAAGAACACCGCCGATCAGATGGACGGCGTGAACCCCGGTCAGGATGAAGAAGAAAGAACTGCTGGCGCTGGACGCCCAGGTAATATTGACCTGTTGCAGCTTGTGCCAGGCATAACCTTGTCCCGCCAGAAACCCCAGCCCCAGAAAAATGGTTGTCCAGACCCAGGGCAGGGAGTGGTTGTCCCTGACCCGAATACCGGGAATGCCCATGATGGGCGCGAGCACCACATCTTCGGCGGCGCGGCGGCGCGCAACCTCCAGCGTGAGGCTGCTCAGCAGGAGGATGAACGTGTTGAGAAGCAAAATTCGTACGGGGAGCGCCAGGGGTACCCAGCTGCTCACGTAATCATTCCGCGACGGGTCCCAGATGGCGCCCGCTTTGCGCACGACGTACGCCGTGGTGAAGGACACGAACAGCATCACCACCGAGGAGAGCGCCAGCATGAGCCCCAAGCGATAGCGGCGCAGGCGCTCGCCGTAGCTGGGCATGTTGTCGTCGCCGCCGCGGCCTCCGCTTCCTCCGCCGCCCGGCCAATTGGCCGTGGGACCACGGCCCCCGCCGCCCTGCGAAGTCCTGGGGTGTCGAATGCTGGTTCCGCGACTCAAGCCGGTGATGCCCTCGTCTCGCCCCGCTCCCGTGCGCCACGACGAACGGCTGGCGCGGGCAAGACGGTTGGTACTGTGGTTATTGTCAGGACGCGGCGTGGCCCCATCGCCCCCGCCTCACGTCACATACCCCTGTGACATTAATGATGCGCGCAGTCGCGGCGGAACTCAACTCACCTCAGCTGTAATATTTTTCGGCGAAGAAAACCGTTGCACCTGCACATAATGGCCGAGCATGGAGAGCGGGCGGAACGCTGACTTACAATAATGGCCGAGTTGCAGATCCAACCATGAAACGCACACTCATCATCGTGGTTGTGGTGATTGCGATCGCATATTTGGTCGATTTGATTTCCGTTTGGTACGGCATTCCGCACCGCGAGCAGTTCGGCAGCGTGACCGTACACACCTATTACGCGGTCAAACTCAAGAACGGCAGGACGGAATACGATTACGCCGGCGACCACGTCGTGAGTTGCACCAACTCGTTGTTTCCTCAGCTGGGTAATAAGCCGTGCTGGTATGCAGCCCGCCGGACCAGCGAACAGATCAATATCGATTCCGGCACGCCGAACAACCCGCACATATTTTGACCGTCAGATTCTACGATGGAAGAGAACTCTCGCATCGAATGGGACCGGCGTTACCGCGAAGGTTCACACCACTCGCTCACGCCGGACCCGTTCCTGGTAAGCGCCTACGAGGATTTCATCGCTTCCTGCTTCCCGCAGCCGGGCCGCGCCCTCGATCTAGCCGGAGGCATAGGACGACATTCGCTCTACCTCGCAGAGCGCGGCTGGGACGTCACGCTGCTCGACATCTCAGAGGGCGGGCTCGCCCAAGCCAAACGCCACGCCGAAGAACGCGGGCTGCGCATCACTACCGGGCAGCAGGATTTGACCGAATCCCACCTGGCAATTTCCGCTTTCGACCTTGTCCTGGTCTTCTTCTACCTGGAGCGTTCGCTGTTTCCCCCGATCGCGGCCGCGCTAAGACCGGGCGGTATCCTCGTGTACAAGACCTACACCCGCGAGCAACTCAACCTCGGCGGTGGGCCGACCCATCCCATGCATTTGCTGGAGAACAACGAGTTGCTGCGTGCCTTCGCCGCTCTGCGGATACTGCATTATCGCGAGACGATCAAGGACAAGGCGGTTGCCGAGATGGTGGCACAGAGAGACTAGCGAAGGGTCGTCACTCGCTCTTCGCCTTTCGCTTCTCGCCAAAGACTGAGGGGCAGTGCCTGAAACCTCCTCTGGCGAATCGCGACGAGCGAAGGGTGAAAAGCCCGTCCTTGCATTTCCGCAAAGTCTCGTTCATCTTCACTATATGCCCCGGCACGAACGAGTTCATGGTCACGTGGTCAAACAGCAGCAATTTACCAACAAATGCTTCGGTTGCGGTCCGGATAGCGAAGCCGGCCTGAAGCTGAAGTTCGTCCTCGACAAGCATCGGCAGCGCTTTGTATGCCGGTTTCGGCTTGCGCGGCGCTTTGTTGGGCCACCAGCCCACGCTCACGGAGGCATCATCGCCACCATCCTTGACGAAGCCATGGGCAAGGTCAACAAGTTGCACAACCTGATCGCTCTCACCCGGCAGATGGAAGTCACGTATGTGAAACCTACGCCGCTGTTCAAGCCGCTCATCGTCGAAGGATGGGAAGAGAAGGTGCTTGGCCGGGTGCATTATCGTGCCGCCGAGATTCGCAATCGGGAAGGCGAGTTGCTGGCGAGCAGCACGGCCAGGTTTATCGAGATTGATCCGCAGCAAATGTTCGCCAAGTACCTTAAGAAGAAGCACAGCGACGCGACCTAGGTAATTAAAAGCCCACTTTCAAAGCGGCACATTCGGCACGACTGAAGTCAGGATTATGCATCTGACGCAAGGTGCTATAATCTCGAATTATGTCCGACTTCTGGAGCTATTACAAGCGATACCTGCGGAGGTTTGCACAAGAATGTAGGCACTCTTGGAGGGCAGAAGTGTATTCATCTGTACTAGCCGCCCTCGCTGCTTACATTCTCACCAAGGCCAGCGACCGTTACGCCACCGTAAACCTCAAGACAGCGTTGCTGTCCGCTGGAATTGTGTTGGCCGCATTTGGTGTGGTGCATCTGTTCCGGGTTCCAGTAGTTCTGGACGAAGAACGCGAGAGGGCGCAGGGGGTACTAAACCATAAACTGAACGATCTTGCGAAGCGACAAGAACGCAGGCTTACCATATTGCCGGAAGTTCACGAGCAACCACTTGGAATTGGCCGTACAACGTATTTCATAGATGTTTTTAATGAGAGCGATGTGACCACCATTTTTGGGGTGATGGTAACCGTCTCCGACATGAGTCCGAAACTAGTTAGATGGTCAATTCCCCTTCACTTGAAACATGACAACCCAGGCCATAAGCGGGAATTTGTACTGAATCCTAGGGGTAAGCAGGAAATCGACTTAGTTACGGGCGCAGGAAGGGCGTGTTTCCAAATTGTTGATGTAATCGGGGAGGAAGATGTGACCTGCCCCCCATCTTTAGTCCAGGGATAATGAGACTTTCTCCGGTTTTTGTTCGCCCCACTGGTCTGGCGTAGCGGGGATGGGGGCGTGGGGCAAGGGGCCGGCGTTTGAGGTCCCTTGCCCCACTCCAGTGATTCCGAAGCTTCTTACTTCTGCTGCAAACTCCGCCGGCGTTCTATAGCCCAGGGCCGAGTGCGGACGCTCCTGGTTGTAGTGCCGCCGCCATTGCTCGATGATCTGCCGCGCATCGCCGAGCGAGACGAACCAGTTCTCGTTCAGGCACTCGTCGCGGAACTTGCCGTTGAAGCTCTCGATATAGCCGTTCTGCATCGGTTTTCCCGGCTGGATGAAGTGCTGCTCCACCCCTTGCGCGAAGCACCACTGGTCCAGCGCACGCCCGGCGAACTCCGGGCCGTTGTCGGTGCGGATCTGCCGCGGTCGTCCGCGCTCGCCGACCAGCCGCTCCAGCACCCGCACTACGCGCGCTCCCGGCAGCGATGTGTCTACCTCAATCGCCAGGCACTCGCGCGTGTAGTCATCCACCACGTTCAGCGTGCGCAGCTTGCGCCCTGAGCTGAGCGTATCGGCCATGAAGTCCAGCGACCACACCTGGTTCGGTGCCGTCGGCGCCGGCAGCGGCAACCGTGGCACGCCCCCACAACGCTTGCGCCGCCGCTTCCGCACCTGCAACCCTTCCAGCCGATAGAGCCGACAGATCCGCTTGTGGTTCACCCGCCAGCCCTCGCGCACCAACCGGTCCTGCAACCGGCGATAGCCAAAGCGCCGAAACTGGTGCGCCAACTCGCGCAACCGCATTCGCAGCCGCCCGTCTTCCGAGCGCCGCGCCCGGTATCGATAGGTCCCCCGATACAATCCGATCAGCCCGCAGGCGCGTCGCTCTGAGACCGCGACTTCCGAGCGCATCACCACCACCGCCTGCTTCCGCACCTGCGGGCTTACCACTTTTTTGCGACCACCGCCTGCAACGCCTGCTTGTCCAACGTCAGGTCCGCCACCAGGTGCTTCAGCCGCCGGTTCTCCTCCTCCAGCGCCCGCAACCGCCGCGCCTCGCTCACCTGCAGCCCGCCGTACTTTGCCTTCCAGCGATACAGACTTGCTCGCGTGATGCCATGCCGGCGACACAGCTCGCCGGGATCGGCCCCGGCTTCCGATTCCCTCAGAATGGCGATGATCTGTTCTTCGTTGAATCGACTCTTGCGCACGACTCCTCCTCCGCCCTAGCGGGCTATGTTAAGAGGAGAAGTCTCATTTACGCTGGACTAATTTCTGGGGGGCAGGTCAGATGGGGGTCGCAACTGGACGCGTATTGACTGGAAGGATGTTCCTTCGGGAGTTTGCACTCTAACGGTGCAGGTCACGGGAAATGACACTGTATCCAGCGAGAGACAGTTTTACGTGTGGGTTGATGAAGTGTTTAAGTTGAGGTGCTCGTCCTCTAAGCCGCAATTAGCTCCTTATATTCCAGATGCTCAGAGCGCAGGAGTTTGAGTAAAGTATCGCGAAACAGATAGGGGTTTTTACGGTTATCGAATCGGAAGCACATTTCGTCAAGGTAGGCTTGCAGATGTTTCGCACTAACACGATGCCACGTTCCAATGATGCCGCGCTTCAACAGCGAGAACGCGGATTCTACGGTATTCGTGTACACGTCACCGATGGCATAGACTCCATCCTTGTGACAGATCGTCTTGTGCTCAGCCAACACTCCGGCATCATGCAGAGCCTTCGGGTAGCCCTGAAACTCATCGGTCATAATCACGTCAACGTCCTGAGAGACGTTCTCGCGGATGTACTTCGCCAGCGTTCCAGACTTCACGTCCTGAGCGTGGAAGAAGCGAAGCTCACCGCCACGTTGCCGGATGCCAATGACCACCTGTTTCTTGGACTCAGGATGTCCGGGCTTGTGTTGGTGGCCATGCTGACGCGCCCCGTTGAAGGTCTCGTCTATCTCAATCGTTCCGCCAAGAGGCTGCGGGTTTACCGCCTTCATCGCGTCCCTGATTCGATGGCAGAGATACCAGGCGGTGCGGTAGTTGATTCGCAGCATCCGCTTGAGCTGGTTTGCAGACATCCCCTTGCGCGACTGGCAAATCAGGAACGTGGCAAGAAACCACTTGACCAGCGGCAGGTGCGTATCGTGAAACATCGTGTCAGCAGTCACGGAGAACTGATAGCGGCACGATTCGTTATCGCAGTTGTACTGATCGCGCTTCAGGATGCTGGAGATTTTCTCTCCGGCGCACTTTGGGCAACGGACGCCACGCGGCCAGCGCAACTTCTCAAGGTAGTTGCGGCAATGCTGCTCATCACCAAACCGTTCCATCAATTCGCAGAGGTCAATAGCTTCTGTCATAAGGACTCACTGTGCCACGCAAGAAGTTGAAGAAGCACCCAATGGAGATGACGGACGAAGAAGCCTTGCGGCATCTCTTTCATCCGAAGATCGTCCGCGCCGTAAAGAAGCACCTGAAAGAGCAGGAGGGCGAAAGTGGGAAGCCTCAATCACGTAAACAACAATAGCACGGATGAGTCCTTGTGTCAAGTGCATAATCCTGACTGAAGTCGTGCCCTGACAAAGCGGTTTATCCGAGGGACTTCTACACGCCCACCACGGCGCTCCTGCGCTCCATCAGGACAATGTCCCTCCATCGGTCATTCATGCAACCAAGCCGTTCGCGAATGCCGACGACGCGAAAGCCTGCTCGCTCGTGCAGCGTGATGCTGGCTGTGTTTTCGGGGAAGATTCCTGCCTGCAACGTCCAGATGCCGTTCTGCTCCGAGGCTTCTACCAGAGCCCGGAGCAGTTGTGTGCCGATTCCCCGGCCGCGCGCTCTGTCCGCGACGTAAATGCTTACTTCCGCGACACCGGAGTAAACGCGCCGGGTCGAGACCGCGCTCAGGGCGGCCCACGCGAGCACTTCACTCGCCGAGCGTGCTACCAGCCGGCAAGCCGGAAGATGACGTTTGTCCCACCCCACCCATTCGGGAACTGACTGCTCAAACGTCGCGTTACCGGTAGAAATCCCCTGGCGATAAATGTCGCGGACCGACTCCCAATCCTGCTCGGTCATCGGCGCTATGTCATAGGCGTGCATAGATCCCAGTTTCTTCAGTCTGAAGTATGGGAGTCCAGATTGTCGATAACTGAATCCAATGACTTCGTGCGGCGGCGCTATTACGCGATGCTCCGTAGCAAGGTAGAATAAAGGGTTATCGGTTCATGTGATCGCGTAGTACTGGCCTGGCTGCATGTCTGTGTGTCCAGCGGCAAGTGCTTAGAACCCGCAGCGCGGCTTCCGATCCAGGGAGAACATCATGTCAGAGAACAATGGCAGTAATACCAGCCTGCGTCTGAAAACCGGACTGGCCGAGATGCTCAAGGGCGGCGTCATCATGGACGTGATGAGCGTCGAGCAGGCCGAGGTCGCCGAAAAGGCGGGCGCGGTCGCGGTCATGGCGCTGGAGCGCGTGCCGGCGATTATTCGCGCCGAAGGCGGCGTCTCCCGGATGGCCAACCCGAAGCTGATCAAGCAGATCATGAAGGCGGTTTCCATCCCGGTGATGGCGAAATGCCGCATCGGTCACTTCGCCGAGGCGCAAATTCTGCAGGAGATCGGTGTTGATTACATCGACGAATCCGAAGTCCTGACACCCGCCGATGAAGAGCACCATGTTGACAAGCACGCGTTCAAGACGCCATTCGTCTGCGGCGCGCGCAATCTGGGAGAAGCTCTGCGTCGAATTGGCGAAGGCGCAGCCATGATTCGCACCAAGGGCGAGGCCGGGACCGGCGACGTCATTCACGCCGTCAAGCACATGCGGCAGATCGTGAAAGAGATGAAGCAGCTCACCGTCATGAGCGAAGAAGAGCTATTTGCCGCGGCCAAGAACCATCAGGCGCCGTATGAACTGGTGCGCATGGTCGCCAGAGCAGGGAAGTTGCCGGTGCCGAATTTCTCCGCCGGCGGAATCGCCACCCCAGCCGACGCGTCGCTGATGATGCAGCTTGGCGCTGAGGCCGTCTTTGTGGGCTCGGGAATCTTCATGAAGGGTGGCGCGACACCGCTCGACCTCAGCCTGAAGTTGGAGCGCGAAGAGGCCGAATCGCGCGCCCGCGCCATCGTGATAGCCACCACGCACTATGACGATCCCAAAGTGCTGGCCGAAGTCAGCGAGCAGATGACCGGCGCGATGAAGGGTCTGGCCGTCGGCGCTATCGCGGAGAAGGACCTGCTGCAGACCAGGGGATGGTAGGAAAACAGCTCTCAGCCGTCAGCTCTCAGGTTTTAGCTCGGCGCGGCTATGGCCGCGCCTTTCTGCCGCTTGGGCGCATCTCTATTGGGTGAATTGTTCTTGACCAGCCGTGCCATGTCTTAGCTGATAGCTGACGGCTGATAGCTGAGAGCTAATTGCAATGAAAATCGGCGTTCTCGCACTACAGGGCGATTTCGATGCGCATCGCCGCCGCCTGGAAGAGCTTGGGGCGGAGGTCGTACTGGTGCGCAAGCCGGAACAGTTCGACGCCATCGATGGACTCGTGATTCCGGGTGGGGAATCGAGCACATTTCTGAAGCTGCTGGAAGAGAAAACTTTCCGGAAGCTGAATGATTTCGTGCACGTTAAGCCAACCTTCGGCACCTGCGCCGGCGCCATCCTGCTGGCGAGGCAGGTGGAGAATCCTCATCAGCCGGGATTGAATGCCATCGACGTGACCATCCGCCGCAACGCTTATGGCCGGCAGATCGATTCCACGATTGTAGAAGCGGCAAGCGCGCTTGGCGGCGAGCCGTTGGAGATGGTCTTCATCCGCGCGCCACGCATCGAGAGCGTCGGCGAAGGTGTCGAGGTGCTGGCCAGGCGCGGCGACGAACCAGTGCTGGTGCGGAAGGGAAGCGTGATGGCCGCGACTTTCCATCCAGAATTGTCAGACGACACGCGCGTGCACGCAAGAATTTCTGAAGCTGGTAAGAAACGGAGCGAAATGAGACGCCGGTCTTCCTCGGACTCATCCGCTACACTCACCTGTCATAATCTTAAGAAGCACATTCATTCACACTCAAGGAACGAAAGCGATCATTCATGGCCGAATCCCCGATCACCGCGCGCAGTCAGGATTTTGCAACCTGGTACCAGGACGTTGTTCTACAAGGCGACATGGCGGAGCCCGCCGAAATCGTCAAAGGCTGCATGGTCATCAAGGCCAACGGCTACGCGGTCTGGGAGGTCCTGCAACGCGAACTCGATGACCGTTTCAAGGCCACGGGCCACCAGAACATGTATTTTCCGCTGCTCATTCCGCAGAGTTTCCTGCAGAAGGAAGCGGAGCACGTGGAAGGATTTTCGCCGGAGTTGGCGGTGGTCACGGTCGCCGGCGGCAAACAGCTCGAAGAGCCCTACGTCATCCGTCCGACCTCGGAGACGATCATTGGCCACTTCTTCGCCAAGTGGATCAAGAGCTGGCGCGATCTCCCGGTCCTGGTCAACCAGTGGGCCAACATCGTGCGCTGGGAGCTGCGCACGCGCATGTTCCTGCGCACCACCGAGTTCCTCTGGCAGGAAGGACATACCGCGCACACCAACCACGACGAAGCGGTGGCGGAGGTGCTGCGCATGCTGGATGTGTACGCCGAAGTGGCCGAGGATGTGATGGCCATGCCGGTGATCAAGGGCATGAAGACGCAATCCGAGAAATTTGCCGGAGCGTTGAGAAGCTACTCGATCGAAGCTATGATGCAGAACGGATTTGCGCTCCAGGCCGGTACCAGCCACGACCTGGGACAGAACTTCGGCAAGGCCTTCGATGTGCAGTTCCAGAACAAGGAAGGCCAGCTCGACTATGTCTGGCAGACAAGTTGGGGCGTCAGCACGCGTTTGATCGGCGGGCTGATCATGAGCCACTCCGACGATAAAGGCCTGGTGCTGCCGCCCAAGCTGGCGCCGACCAAGGCCGTGCTCGTGCCGATCTATCGCAAGGATGAAGAGAAGGAGCGCGTGCTCGAAGCGGCCGGCCGGATCGCGAAGGATGTCGGCGCCAAGCTGGATGACCGCGAAGGCCAGTCGCCGGGCGCGAAGTTCTTTCACTGGGAACGGCGCGGCGTGCCCATCGTTCTGGAACTGGGGCCGCGCGATCTTGCTTCGGGCAGCATCGTGCTGAAGCGGCGTGACACAGGTGCGAAAGAACCGCTGCCGCAAACCGAGCTCGGCGCGAAATTACCGGCCGTGTTGTGCGAGATGCAGAAGAGTCTTTACGATGCCGCGAAGCAGCGTCTCAAAGCCAACACTGTATTGGCGAATTCAATCGGCGAGGTCGAGTCCATTCTGACGGATGTAACCGCCGAAAAAGGCGGCGGCAAGTTTGTGATGGCGCATGTGAAGGACGATCCCCAGTGTGACCTGCGCATGAAGGAGTTCAAGGCCACGGTGCGCAATATTCCTCTGGTGGATGAGTACGACGGTCCGGGTAAGTGCATTATCACCGGCGAACCGGTGGACCGCCGCGTGGTGATTGCGAAAGCATATTGAAGAAGGGACGAGGGACCAGGGGTTAGGGGCTAGAGGAGGGCTGATCTACTCCCTAGCCCCTAGTCCCTAAAACCTTCTCCCTGGCCCCTAACCCCTTCTTTACAGGAGACAAACGCATGCAGCTGTACGAACTTTCGGCCAAGCTGAACAACGGCAGAAATAAGAAGCTCAGCGACTACAAAGGCAAGGTCCTGCTGATCGTCAACACCGCCAGCAAGTGCGGATTCACCCCGCAATACGCGGGCCTTCAGTTACTCTATGCCAAGTACAAGGAGCGCGGCTTCGAGGTGCTTGGCTTCCCCTGCGACCAATTCGGACACCAGGAACCTGGCACCGACGATGAGATCAAATCATTTTGCCAGATCAATTATGGCGTGAGTTTTCCGTTGTTCGCAAAGATCGAGGTCAACGGCGAAGCTGCGCACCCCGTCTTCAAGTTCCTGAAGAGCGAGAAGGGTGGCTTGCTGGGGGACAGCATCAAGTGGAACTTTACCAAGTTCCTGGTGGACGAGAAGGGAAACGTCGTCGACCGTTACTCACCCACGACGCCACCTGCGGCGATCGAGCATGACGTCGAAAAACTGCTGCCGAAGTAAGCAACATCTCTCACCACGGAGGACACGGAGGACACACGGAGAGCACGGAGAAAAACGAAGTTATCCTCCGAAACCCTTGGTGCACAGGAGATGAAACGGGAGTCGTCATCGCCGACGAGTGGCTATTTCTTGGTCTCTTCCGTGCCCTCCGTGTTCTCCGTGGTGAATCCGTCGCGCTATACTGATAGTCACCGAGGATGGCTGTGAGCTCCGCGCAAAAGACGTTTTACATCGAGACCTTTGGCTGCCAGATGAACTTCCACGACTCCGAGAAGGTCGTGGGCACGCTCATCTCCGAGGGCTACGCGCAAGTGCAGCGCGAAGAGGACGCCGACCTCATCCTGTACAACACCTGCTCCATCCGCGACAAGGCCGAACAAAAGGTCTTCCACCGCCTCGCCGACTTCAAGAAGCTGCACAAGGAAGGGAAGCGCTTTGGCGTGCTCGGCTGCGTTGCCCAGCAGGAGGGCGAGAGGATCTTCGAGCGCGCGCCCTACGTCTCCCTGGTGGCGGGCTCCGCGTCGTACCGCAACCTGCCGGCGATGCTGGTGCAGATTGAGTCCGGCGCCACCCGCATAACCGGCCTCGACGACCGCCAGACTGACCAGACCTTCGAGACCGAGTTCACCGCCCGCAGCAATCCGCACCGGGGGTACATCACCATCATCGAGGGTTGTGACAAGTTCTGCGCCTATTGCGTAGTTCCTTATACCCGCGGTAAGGAGCGCAGCCGCACCTCGCGATCAGTCCTGGATGAGGCCCGGCGGATGGCAGACTCCGGGTTTTCGGAGATTCAATTGCTCGGGCAAAACGTGAGCTCCTACAGCGATCCGACGGGGAAAAAAAGCTTTGCAGAATTGCTCGCAGCAGTCGGGGAAGTGTCCGGCATCCGCCGAGTACGCTTTACCACCTCCCATCCGCGCGACTTCACCAAGGACATCGTGGACGCCATCGACACCGTTCCAACCCTCTGCGATCACGTGCATTTGCCGGTGCAGAGCGGTTCCTCGCGAGTACTGGAATCCATGTTTCGGGAGTACACCCGCGAGCAGTATCTCGAACGCATCTCGTGGATCAAGTCCACCCGCCGGGAACTGAGTATCACCACGGACGTCATCGTCGGCTTCCCGGGCGAAACGGAGTCAGAGTTTGCCGAGTCGCTCAGCCTGCTCGATGAGGTCGGATACGACGGAGTCTTCTCCTTCAAATACTCTCCACGACCAAATACGCCAGCGCTGCAGTACGCTGACTCAATCCCCGACGCCGAGAAGTCGCGTCGGCTCCAGGTACTTCAGGAACACCAGCGGGAGGTACAAAGGGCCAGCTACTGCAGACACTTAGGGCAGACTCTTGAGGTAATGGTGGAAGGTAAGAACCCTGCCCGCGCACAGTTCATCGGACGCACCTCGCAGAACAAGACGCTCAACTTTGTCATCAATCAACATCCAGAGCCGAACATGGGGGAGTACGTCCAAGTACAGGTCACGCAGACATTCCCCAACAGCCTTTTGGGCGAGATAGTTGTTTAAGCATCCAAAAACCGGTTGCGCTCCGTACTCCAATGAGATATGAAAGGGCGAGCACACCAGGAGGGGACACGATGGAAGTGGAGATGAAAATAAGCGGGCTGATCATGGATCCGGTGACCAACATGCCCATCGTGCTCCTCAAGGACCAGGGCAGCGAAACGGTAATGCCTATCTGGGTGGGAATCTATGAGGCCAACGCCATCGCCCTGGAAATCGAGAAGGTGACCACGCCCCGGCCCATGACCCACGATCTGCTGAAGAACCTGCTGATCGGGCTGGAGACGACGGTCAGCCAAGGTGGTCGTCACCGAACTTCGCGAGGACACCTTCTTCGCCGTAATCTGGCTGGAGCGCGAGGGACAGATGATCAGCATTGACTCGCGCCCATCGGATGCCCTGGCGCTTGCCCTGCGCATGGATTGCCCGATCTACGTCGAAGAAGACGTACTCAGGAGCAGCAAACAGACGGGTGGAGCTACCGAGCGCGTCTCCAGCGACGAGCTCCGCAAATGGCTGGAGAATCTGGGCGAAGACGACCTCGGCCGCTACAAGATGTAGCTGCAGGGGTTAGCGGGCTAGGGGCCAGTCGTCCTCAGTTATCACTGAAGCCTTCGTAGCTTACGAACCGGTAAATCGTCGATCACTGACCGTTAACCCCTCGCCCCTAGCGCCTCGCCCCGGGTTTTTATGGATTCCGCCGAGCAACTACAGCGCCTCTACCTCGCGGGCTTCGAACTGCAAACCTTCGAGCGCTATGCCAACTCCGTGGGTGTCATTCGGGACGGCTGCATTGCGCTGCTGCGTCCTACGCCGGTCGGACTGGAGATCATCGGCACTCCCGGCTGGCGCATGGGGGAAGTTCTGGGCGTGCTGGTTGAGAAGGACGGCCGGCAGGTCTTCCAGGCGAAATCTGAGACGGTGGAGGCCACGCCGGAGCGACTTAGCGCCCTGCAGAAATTTCGCGCGGACTTGGACCAACTGCTGAGCGCGACTGCTTGAGAAAAGCTAGGGAATCGATGGCAAATTGAGGGATAGGCGCCAAGTTCAGGCTGATTCCACCGGCTCCAGCGTTGACTTAACATAATATCTGTTATCGGACATAAGATAAGGCTGCGGCCGCAAATCGGTGTGCCGACCTGATTCGGTGCGCTTCCAGCCCCCTTCAACCGGCGCCTCAACGGTTTCCTTCCCCTCAGGAATTCGGCTGCTTACGTCAGCAACACGACCTTGGGATGGAACAGCGTCCCGGCCACGCGGCTGGCGATGCAAACTAAGTCCGTCTGCCCGGCGAACACCTTGACGAAGGGCGAGCGCGACATCTCCGGCAGGTTTACGGTGCGGCCGTGGCGAATCTTCCCAACGTCTTCGTCAGAAGCCGTGACGGATGGAATCTCCGGCAAAATCCGACGGGGGTGGATCAGCAGCTCAGCGATACGGCCTTGGCTAGCCGATTCCGCAATCTGCTCTAGCGTATGGCTCTGCTCAGCCGCTGAACTCGGCCACGGCGGTCCGGCGCAGGGTCGCCAAGTGGGCGCCGATTCCCAGCTTTTGGCCCAGATCATGGGCCAGGCTCCGGACGTAGGTTCCCGCGGACACCCGGCACCGGAAACTGACGAGATCACCGTCGAGTTGCAGGATCGTGAACTCCTTCACCTCCACCTGGACCGGCTTCAGCTCGACTGCCTGTTTCTTACGGGCAAGCTTGTAGGCCGGAACACCTTTGATCTTCTTGGCCGAAAACGGCGGCGGCACCTGGTGCACTTTTACCCAATAAAGACAGTGCGATAAGCTCTATGCCATCAAGTGTCGCATTAACGATGTTCCACGTGGAACACTTGAGGTTCGCCGTCACAGTCGTAGGTATCAGTCGCGACTCCCAGCCGAATGGCGCCCTCATAAGCCTTCTCCGCCCCCAAATAAAACTGGGACAGGCGCGTCATCCGGCCCAGAACCAGGGGCAGGACTCCAGTCGCCATAGGATCGAGCGTGCCGAGGTGTCCGATGGAGCGTTCGCCCAGAATGTGTCGCGCCTTCGCAACCACATCATGCGAGGTCCAGCCCGCCGGCTTGTCCACGATGATCACGCCATTGATCGGCATGCTTCTGCTATCGTGTAGGTTCCGTCGTGGTTTGGTCAAATCGCTGGAATTACCACGCGGAATGAACGGGGAAGCCGCTTCCCTGCCGAACTGTAGCCGTACCGCACCGCTATGATCCCGCTGAAGGACGACGCGCCCCGAGTCAGCACTCCATACGTGAACTACACGCTGCTGGTGCTGAACACGCTGGTGTTCCTGTTTGAACTCTGGATCGGTATGCACGGACGGCGGGAAGTTGATCTGTTCGTCTATCAGTTTGGTGTGGTTCCGGCGCGCTTCGCGGTCGTGGTCTTCAATCACGGCTACGTCCCCTGGAACCTGATTTCGCAGCTTGGGCACGCGCTATGTTCCGCCGATGGGCGCTTTTCTGCCGCTGTTCACGTCCATGTTTCTCCACGGCTCGTGGCTGCACCTCATCTTCAACATGCTGGCTCTCTGGATATTCGGCGATAACGTCGAAGACTATCTCGGCCACTCGCTTTACCTGATGTTCTACCTGGTTTGCGGCATCGCGGCCGCGTTGTTTCATACCGCGCTGAATCTGGGCTCGACCTTACCGACCGTCGGCGCCAGCGGCGCCATTGCCGGCGTAATGGGCGCTTACTTCCTGTTGTATCCGCGAGCCCGCGTGCTGACCTTGGTGGTACCGTTCTTCTTCTGGTTCTTCGTGTGGCTGCCTGCGTGGGTTGTACTCGGTTACTGGTTTGTGGCGCAGTTCCTCAGCGGGGCCGCTACCTCGATCGCGGCGCACAGCGGCAGCTCCAGCACCATTGCCTTCTGGGCCCACGTGGGAGGCTTTCTCGCGGGCATGCTGCTCATCAAGCTCTTCCCTGCTCGAACCCGAAGATATCGCTACGGCGTGTAGAGAATCGAGTCCTATAGCGCTCCACCTGTCGGCTCCAGTACCAACTCCGACAAGTTCGCATTCGGCGGCAGCAGCACCGCATAGAGCACGGCCTGCGCGACGCTGTCCACATCGATCATGCGTTCGCGCGGAGCGTCGGGCATGATGTGGTCCCACATGTCGGTTGCCGTTGCACCCGGAATGAGTGCCATGACGCGAATGCCGCGCGGGATCAGTTCCTCGCGCAGCGACAGGGTAAACCCCAGAGCGCCTCGCTTGGCCGCGCTGTAGGTCGCATACTTGGGGAACACCTGTGTGGCCGCCGCCGACAGATTGTTGACGATGGTTGTCCCCGCCTGCATCAGCGGAAGCGCCGCGCGCGTGCACAAGAAGATGCCGGTAAGATTGGTGTCGATAACGTCGCGCCACAACTCCAGCGTTGTCTCCTCGACCGTTACCGTCGGCTGCGTGATGCCCGCGTTATTCACCAGCACATCAATCTTCCCGAAGACCTTCTTCACGGTAGCGAACAACGATGCCACGGAGTCCGGGTGTCGCACATCGCAGACGATGGGAACGATCTGCGCCGACTTGCTCTGCGCGCCAACGGACTTACTGATTCGCGTCGCGCTCTTCTTCAGCTCCGCTTCATCGCGCCCGGTGATCACCACACTGCATCCTTCCGCTGCCAGCGCCCGCGCAATGGCTTGGCCGATGCCGCGACTGCCGCCGGTAACGACCGCGACCTTGCCCGCCAGCCGCGAGCTCCGTCGAAGCGCGGCCTGAGCGATTTGGCTTTGCGGCTTTTTCGACTGCGGCTTCTTCGCAGCCATGGATTAGATTCCGTTGCCGTTTTTGGCGTGAATCAGCGCCAGGAATTCCTGACGCGTCTGCTGCGCGCGGAAGGCGCCGAGCATGGACGACGTCACCGTGGCCGAATGTTGCTTCTCGACCCCGCGCATCATCATGCACAGGTGCCGCGCTTCAATCACCACGCCCACGCCCAGCGGCTGGATGGTCTTCTGAATGGTCTCGGCGATCTGCACCGTCAGGCGCTCCTGCACCTGCAAGCGGCGCGCGAACACCTCCACCAGCCGGGCAACTTTGCTCAAGCCGAGCACTTTGCCCTTGGGGATATACGCGACGTGCACCTTGCCGAAGAACGGCAGCACGTGGTGCTCGCAAAGGCTGAACATTTCGATGTCCTTCACGATCACCATCTCGTCATAGTCCACGCTGAAGAGCGCGTCCTTCAGGATCTCTTCCGGATCTTCGCTATAGCCTTTAGTGAGGTATCGCAGCGCCTTCGTATAGCGCTCTGGAGTGTTGGCCAGGCCTTCGCGATCGGGCTGTTCGCCCAGGCGGACCAGCATCTCCCGCGCCAATTCTTCCAAAGCTGGCGCTGGTCAGGGTCGGGGTTTCGATAAGGTCTTTCATAAGGAGCAATTAGCAACTAGCACTTAGCAACGTTCAGACGTCTTAGGGGCACACTTAAGGCTGCCGAAAACTCAATCCCGGGAGAGCTGGCCTTCAGGCCAGCGTCAGAGTTATTCATGAAAACCGCTTTAGCCGCTGAGGGACTTCGTCTTGGGTGCTCGAAGATCCAAAGCTCATCCTCTGGGGCTGAAGCCCAATTCATCTCCACTTTTATGGCACAGCTAAAGCTATGCCCTTTCAAAGCTCTACGGCCGCAATTCCGCTCCGCCCGCGTATTCGAAGCTGTTCATCATGGTTTCTTCGATCCGTACCTTTTCCAGATGAGCAGCCGTAAAGCTTTGCTGCAAAATGTTGAAGATGACCTCGCTCAGGTTTTCGGTGGTCGGCACCAGTGAACGTGAACTCTGCGCGCAAATTCAGGTTCTCGTGATCGAAGCGGTCGAGCACTTCGCGCCGCACCGCCTCATCCAGATCAACCAGGTTGCAGATCATTCCCGTCTGCGGCTCGACCTGTCCGCTGACCGTGACTTCCAGCGCGTAGTTGTGGCCGTGCCCGTGCGGGTTGTTGCATTTGCCGTAGGTCGCCTGGTTCTCGGCCTCCGACAATTCATCGCAATGCAGACGGTGCGATGCGGAAAACAGATATCGCCGGGTCAGATGGGCCTTCATGGTTCTCCGTAGAAATCAACGAACAGATCGGGTAGCTCGTACACCCGCACCCGATGCAGCTTGGCCACCTTCAATTTGTCCTGCAGGCGGTTCCAGATGGCAATCGCCAGGTTCTCCGTGGTCGGAATCTGGGTGAAAAACTCCGGCACTTCTTTGTTCAGGTGGCGATGATCGAGGGCATCCATCACCTCGCGGTTCAAGATGTCCTTGAGCTCTCGCAGGTCCACCACGAAACCAGTCTGCGGATTGACATCGCCTTTCACCGTGACTTCCAGCGTGTAGTTGTGGCCGTGTCCGTGCAGGTTGCTGCACTTGCCGAAGATGCGCTGGTTTTCTTCCGGCGTGAATTCGGGATTGTGGTAATAGTGCGAGGCGGAAAACTCACACTTCCGGGTTAGGTAGACCATGTTCTCCTGCGATGGCAGCGGGGGCAAGAAGGCTGGGGGCGCTTGCCGTACTGGCGGCCCTTCCAGCGCACTGAACCACGCTTATGAGAGATGCTGGAATTGAGCAAAAGTAGCGAGAAAACCGGCAGGCCGAGGAATGCGAGAACGTTTGACAGCCAGTCAAAATGCGCCCGGCGAATGCGTCGCCAGAAGAAATACAGCCGGTCGAGGGCCACTGCGCCAGACAAGACGCAGCCGAACCTGTCGCCCTTCCTCCACAAAACAACCGCCAGACTCACGCTTCCAATCGTGATGGCAAACTCGAACATCCGCCTCAGCGCCAGCCCGCGCGCATTGGGAAACAGCAGCGCCAGGTTCTTCGTCCAGCCCTCCCACATCTGCGGAAAGCTGCGATACATGCGCGTGCTGACCACATCGGAGAGGCGGAAGCGCAGCTTGTAACCTGCGCGCTTGACCCGCTTCGCCAGTTCGACATCTTCGAGGATGGTGGTTGCGACCGCGGCATGGCCGCCGACGGCGTCATAGACCTCGCGGCGAATTAGCAGATACTGTCCATTAGCGGCGGCGATGGGCGATGCTGGATCGCTGACCTCTTTCGGCGGAAACGTCGTTGCCAGTTCGGCAAAGATAACGGGCATCAGCGCGCGCTCGGCCACGGTATGCACTTCCTGCTTCGGCGAATACGACAGCAGGTCTGCGCCGTGCTCCTGGGCCTCCTGCAGTCCGCGAGCAATGGAATCCGCTGCGTGTTTCGTGTCGGCGTCGGTGAAGAGAAGCCACTTCCCTTTCGCGACCCGCGCGCCGCTCCAGGCCGCATTGCACTTGCCGCTCCAGCCGGCGGGCAGCGCATCGGCCGCTACGACTCGCACGGCAAAACTTTCCGCGATGGCGCGGGTGCGGTCGGTCGAGTGGTCGTCCACCACGATAATCTCGTAGCTGGGGCCAGCCTGGCCGACCAGCGTGCGCAGGCAATCGGCGAGGCATGCCTCTTCGTTCCGTGCAGGAACGATGACCGAGATGTCGGGAGTAGCTGTGAGGTCGCCCATAGAAGAAGACTAACAGTCGTCACTCAGCCGAACGGAAGGAAGCCCCGAGAATCCTCCAAGTATAGGGGTCCTTCGACTCGCCAGCGCAAAAGCTGCGCTGGCTCGCTCAGGATGACAGTGCTGTTTTTCTTCCACTCCGCTCAGAATGACAGCAGTTAATTTGATCCACTTCGCCGCAACCCGTACTGTTACCGTAGATTATTATAGGGGTGTGAAGCGTCCTTTCGTCGCCATCGTCGTCCTCTGCCTGTTCTTGCTGGCGGGCTGCAACAGCGGCTCGCATCCGCCGCGCATCGGCAATGCCGCCCCCGATTTCACCATCCCTGACGGGCAGCGTTCGGTCTCGCTGAGCCAGTTCAAGGGCAAGCCCGTGGTGCTGAACTTCTGGGCGACCTGGTGCCCGCCGTGCATCGAGGAGATGCCCTCACTGGTGCGATTGCAGAAGCAGATCGGCGATCAGGTGACCATCCTTGCCGTCAGCGAAGACGACGACGACAACGCTTACAAGCAGTTCGTGAAAGACCACAACGTTGACCTGCTGACCGTGCGCGACACCAAGCACAACAACGAACTCTACGGCACCTTCAAGTATCCCGAGACCTTCGTCATCGATCGCGACGGCAAGATCGTGCGCAAGTTCATCGGCGCGCAGGAGTGGACCAGCCCGGAGATTGTGGATTACCTGAAGAAGCTGTGAGAAGGAAGCCGTTCGGTCTTCTGCCCGGTCACTAAAGCGATTGGGACTCGCGCATGGCCCAGCGCGCCCTGTATAGTCAATCTTTCATCCCACGACCTACGGATTCCTACCCATGAGAACGAAACTAATCGCTGCCAACTGGAAGATGTACAAGACGCCGGAACAGACCACCGCGTTCTTGAATGAATTTCTACCTATGGTTGCTGACCACACCCGCGACGAGATCGTCGTGTGCCCTCCATTCGTTGACCTGCATGCGGCCGTCGCAGCCGCCAAAGGATCGAATGTCGCCATCGGCGCGCAGAACCTCCACTGGGGAAAAGAGGGCGCGTTCACCGGCGAGATCTCGGCCTTGATGTTGACTGCCATCGAGGTCACGCACGTCATCATCGGGCACTCGGAGCGACGCCAGTACTTCAACGAAACCGACGACACGGTCAATCGCAAATTGGAAACCGCGCTGGAGAACGGGCTGACACCGATCGTCTGCATCGGCGAGGTGCTGGAAGAACGCGAGGCCGGACTCACGGAGGACGTGCTGCGACGCCAGTGCATGCGCGCGTTCAATGGCATCTCGGCCAAGAAGGCAGCGAAACTCGCGATTGCTTATGAGCCGGTATGGGCGATCGGCACGGGAAAGACAGCGACCCCGCAGATGGCCGTCGATGCGCACCTGGTGATTCGGCATGAGGCGGAGAAGGCATTCGGCGAGGAATTTGCGGCGGGTTTACGCATTCTCTACGGTGGCAGCGTGAAGCCCGATAACGCTACGGCCCTGATGTCGGAGAGCGAAATTGACGGCGCGCTGGTGGGGGGCGCAAGTCTCGATCCGGCGGGCTTTACCAAGATTGTGAAGTACTGAGGGAGGATGCAGAAATGGGAATCCGTATCGCTTCCCTGATGCTGTTTTGTCTTGCGTTCATGGCATCGTCGTCGGCCCAAGTCCTCTACGACGATGGCCCCATCAACGGTACTGTCGATGCTTACACAATCAACTTCGGGTACGTCGTGTCGGACACGATCACCCTGGCCCAAAGAGCCACCGTCGGTGGTTTTGATCTGGGAGTCTGGGAGTTTCCCGGCGACCAGGCCCTGACGGTAGATTGGTCGATCAGCTCGGAATCGTTCGGCGGGACGCTGTACGGCATGGGAACGGCCTCAGTCACCGATACTTTCATCTCGGTCAACCAATACGGATATGACATCGACAAGCTGAGCTCCACCTTCTCCGGCCCGACCCTCAATGCCGGCACATACTGGCTGAATCTCCAGAACGCCGTCACTAAGCAGGGAAACCCGCTGTACTGGGACGAAAATAACGGAGTGGGATGCAAAGGTGACGACGGCATGGGCGGCGGTTGCCCATCAGAGGCATGTGAGAACTCATGCCTCGACGGGTCGGATACTCCACCGGAATCGTTCGACATCCTGGGCACAAGCGTGGGTCAGACCCCGGAGCCAAGCAGCTTGGTATTGTTGGGCTCGGGCATCCTCGGGGTGGCGGGCAGGGTGCGACACAAGCTGGGGAAATTACTCTGACCCACTACCAGGTAGTGTCCTAATTTGACTCTCATTCATACCACCACTCGCGTATAGGTGGAGCGCAACGTGCTACGAATCCACTCGGACAAACTCTGTTTGTCGGCTTTCGCAAATGCCATTATTGCCCTTAGTTCCTCTGCGTTGAAACGCACCGGAACGATGCGGCCTTTGGCCTCGCCCTTCGGGAGTCGCGGTCTGCCGACCTTCTTAGGCTTCTGCTTCTGATTCGCCACTTCTAAACTCCTCTACGATTGCGGCCTTGACTGCCATTGCCGCCGAAGTCACCGCTCCGATGTGCAGCACAGTTACATGCCGTCTAGGTGTCTGCGGGTCGTCTGTATCGTGCGCCCATGCGTATACTCGGCTGGCTTTCGGATGACCCTTTAGCTCGAACACCTCCACGATTCCATCCCAAACTGTTTGACCTCCGAACGTCTCTGTCACCGGAACGCTCTCAACGTGCGTAGGCTCCGCACCGTGCAGCCGCCGTATCACGTCGCGTAGCTCCTCGATGTACGTCACGCGGATGCCTCTACCAAGTCTCCCACGCTCCAGAAGCCCCGCTCAATTCCCGCTGCCATTGCCGGAGTGCAGCGCAGGGTGTTGTGCCGCTTCACGAAGTTGTAGTAAGCGAAATGCAATCCTACCGCCGCCTCAAAGTTCTCGCGCTTCTTGCTGAAAGCCAGCGTCAGGCGAGTCAAGCGGCGCATGTGCAACCGGGTAGTAGCGTTCAATCGTTCCACGTAACTAGTGGAAATCAGCCGCTCATTCGGGTCTGCCAGTAATGACCTTCTTCTCGGAGGAAACGAACTCAGGGGCGCTATAGCGGCGATTGTCGCTTACTTCTTCGTGCCCGTAGGTTTTCACGATCTGCGCGAAATCCACTTCCGAACCAAAGGCGTTCTCTATGGCTTCCACGTAGGCTCTCAGCCCATCCGTAGAGATTTGCACCCGATTCCGCATCCTGCTCGCTACGTCGCCCACAAAGGCTTTTGCAGTGGCAACGCTGCGATCTCCCACCATGAATGCGGGTACGAGTTTGGTTTCAGCATCAATCGCGCAAAATGTCCAGACGTTACCGACTGGCCGGGGTTCGTTAAGGCGGACGTGGCCTTCTTTCTTGCCGACGAAGCCCCAAATTTCGTCCATCTCCAAACGGGTGCAAGACAGGTCGCGCATCTTGGCATCCATCAGACGCGTACATCCCTCCCCGACGCGGACGCCAAGCCTCATAATCGTATCGCGGTGAACGCCCGTCATGCGCTCTATCGAGCGAATGCTGGAGCCTTCGGCTAATGCGCTAATCACCCCGATTTGCTTGTCTGTGTTCAGAATGTTTGCCATAGGATTCAATCTCCCTATGTCAATTATCGTATTACACAAACTACAGGTTGTCAAGTATTTTTGTGTTACAATTTTTCTGCTATGAAATCGCTTATCGTGTTGGTTCTCTTGGCAGTCGTCGTGCCAGTATATGGGCAAGAAAAACGCTCCCAACCCGGCAGCGATGCATATTCCTCCAAGAACGGACAGCAGCCACAGTCCAAGGCTCCGCCAACCAATCCCAGTGTTGGGGTCAACATAGTAAAATCAGCAAGCATCCGATACAGACGAAAGAGGGGGCCAAGAGTCACACGGAGGGCTATATTTCGTGCGTCTGTTTTCGCCTGAGAATCTTCCTAGCATCGGATTGCTCCTTGCAGGGATAATCGGCATTTGGATTGCAATTCGCACGGTGAATGCCATCAAACGGCAAGCTGATCTTCAAGAGGCGGGTATGCGGCAATGGGTGGACGTAGAACTCATCGGGATGGAAGGCGGTACTCGCGTCGAAGCCTCTGGCGAGGTCAAGCCAGATGCTGTTGCCAAGAATCAAATTTAGAGGCTATCAACAACACTTCTCTTCCATTCACTGTGAAAAAGATTGTGACAAACATCAGCAGGAACCGAAGCGGTGAACCGCCAGGATGGGAAGTCTTTGAAGTTGAGGATGAAGCGATCCTTCCCCCAAGCAAAGATGAGAAAGAAAGCAGCCATCCCTTTTTTGTCCCTCTTGATTTGGATGAGACTGCGAGAAGAGCTTACTTGGACGGCAACTTTATGTTCTCCATTAGTGGCCGTGTGTTTTTGAGCCTGCTGTTGGCCGTCGCAGGGAAGAGCAGTCGTTTGGTTACGTAGCCGTATGCGGGCCTAATAAATTGGCGATCTTCCCGTACGCTGGGAAATACCACGAAAAGGCAAGCATGACCGCCAGAATCCAAATTAGGACACTACCCACTGCCAAGAACCTGCGGATTCACTCTACATGTTTTGCTATACTTAGAGGGCCTCTACGTTTCTGCTTGGAAGCCGGGATGCTCGCCGCATCCGGTCGTGTGTGCGCGGAAGTGGTGAAATTGGCAGACACACCATCTTGAGGGGGTGGCGCCGAAAGGCATGGGGGTTCAAGTCCCCCCTTCCGCACCATACCTCGCCCCAAGTTGTCAGCAACGCCTAGAGAACACAAATTTACCCGGCGTCTGCGCTCTAAACGCGGCCGCCTGAAGCGAGAGTTGAGAGCTACATGGTTGCACTGATCACCGTTGTTCACGTCTTTGTTTGCGCGTTTCTTATCACCGTCGTGCTGCTGCAGAGCGGCAAGAGTGCCGACATAGCTGCCGCGTTCGGCGGCATGGGCAGCCAGACCGCCTTCGGAACCCGCACTGCAGCCACCGTGCTTTCCAAGGCGACGACCTGGGCAGCCATCATCTTCATGCTGACGTCCATCACCCTCTCCGTGTACTCGTCGCGCAGCAGCGGACGGGCCCGTTCGGTGCTGGAAGGTTCGGGTTCTGCTCCTGCGAAGTCCGTTCCGGCGCAGCCGAAACCGGCCGCGCCTGTGCCGCAACCGCCGACCCGATAACCCGCGGTCGAACGTTCACAGCCTTCGCTGCGGCGAGGGCTTTTCTATTGGGGTAGAAAGGCGGCTTCTTAGCTCTCAGTGACCAGGTAATCCATGGCTGCCTCGCGGGTGGTGAAGACCGGAATCTGGCGGCCGGAAAAACTACGGATCGAGTCGTACAGCGCCTTAGGAAGGTTCTCGGTCAACACCCAGGCCGCCCGCTTCAGATGAGGACGATCGAAGACCGCGGCGATCTTCAGGTGCTCCACGGTATTGCGGCTGAATTCCGAGCGACTGAAATCGGCCAACAGCAGGACGGATTCCAGTGGCTCCCGGGTCACAAATTCCGGCACGTGGTCGATAAGCGTCGCCAGCTCCTTGGCTGCACAATCGCTCAAGTCAGCCAAGAGGATGGGCTGCTCCCGATGTGTGATGAAACGGATGCGATCCATACTTGCCCCTGTACCGTTCTCCGTGCTCAGTCGGCGCGGCACACCGCTCGGCCAGTGATTTCGCGCAGTTTACTGCAGAAGCCGTCGCCACTCAAGCACAGAGCCGACCGCACTGCTGAAAGCCCGCGCTCTTCGTGGTAGCTTGGAGTCATGATTCACGAGATTTTTGCGGTCGGTCCGTTGCAGTGCAATTGCTCAGTAGTCGGCGACGAGCAGACGAAGGACGCCATCGTCATCGACCCGGGGGACGATATTGAAGATGTGATGGCGGTCGTGCGGCAGCACGGACTGACGGTAAAGCAGATTGTCATCACCCATGCGCACATTGACCACGTTGGTGGAGCGATGAAGCTGAAGCAGCTGACCGGCGCCCCGATTCTGCTGAACCAGAATGACCACGCTTTGCTCAAGATGCTGGACGTGCAGGCCTCGTGGCTGGGCATGAGCGCCCCGGGGAAGGTGGTGATCGACGCGAACCTCAGCGACGGTGACAAGGTGCGCGCTGGGAGCCTGGTGGCGGACGTGTTGCACACGCCGGGACACACCGAGGGCAGCATCTGCCTGTATTTTGTGCCTGAGAAAAAATTGATCGCGGGCGACACGCTGTTCGCCGGTTCGATCGGCCGCACCGACCTGCCTGGAGGCTCGTACGAGAAGATCATGCAGTCGCTGCATGGCCCCTTGCTGGCATTGCCGGATGAGACCATCGTGGTGCCGGGCCACGGACCGCTCACCACCATTGGGCGAGAGCGTGAGACCAACCCATTCCTCGTGGGGTGAGCCGTGATAATTTCTTCGGCACGGGGACGCATTTTTGCGTTTACCTGGTGTTCATATTCTGAGAAAATTCACGATAGATATATGCGCACCTCGTCCCGTGGACTTCCCGACTGCAGCCGCCGCGGCAATCCAGACGGTACGGTTGATTCGATCTGCAACCGTTGCCGGCTGACGATTGGCCGGGCATTTAATCCCACCGATCTCATGGATTTGGAGCAGCGGCACATCTGCCAGCCGTCAGAACGGCGGCGAACCGTTCGTATTGCCTATCGTATTTACGATCCCAACAAGAGACGGCATTTCCAGTCGTGCCGAGCTTGGGCACACTGAGGCGCTTCCTTCGCGGAAGCAAGCGCAGCAAGAGAAAGGGCATCCCTTTCCGGGGTGCCCTTTTCGTTTGCCTGCGGTGCTTCAAAACGCGCGAGTTTTGTTTGCGGGTCCTACTGGCAACCGGCGAACTTCGCACTGGCAATCTGCGTGCTCCAGTCGAAAGTAGTGGTGATCTGGTAATACTCCGTTGTGTACCAGAATGTGCAACCATCCTGATCAATTCGCATGGAGCTGTAGTCGCCCCATCGATTAGAAGTATCGGTCTGCGAACCTGTACCGCTAACTACGATGACTTCATTCTCCAGAGTGCCGGGCATATCGGTGACGGTCCGTCCAGCGATGCCAACCGATGGGTACACACTTGAACTGGAAATGCTGTATCCCACCAGGATATCGCTGACTTTGTCGCGGGTGAGCGAGCCCATCCAACGCCAATTCGAGTCGGGAGCAAATGTGCCCTGCTGCAACACGTTCAGAGCGGTGGGCGCAACGGCCTTGATCGGCGCTGTGAACTCATACCACCTCACACCGCTGTTGCCACCGGAAGCAATCACCGAGTGGTTCACAAACCAATGCTGGGATGGAAGCGGCTTGGGTGGAGTCGCGAGGACGCTCACGACGGGCTGGTCCTCCCAGTAGGCGAAGCGGTACATCAAGCGGTCGCCCAAAGAGTCCAGCACATCGCCAACGCCTTTCTGTGGAACACAAGCGCTGGGATAAGAGCAAGCCGGGGTGTAACTGGCAACTGCGATCAATTGGGAGTTGTTGGCGCCGGTGACGGTCGCGTTCTGCGGTTGCGACCAGTCCACGTGCATGGAATACAAGGACAGGTGGGAGCTGTCTACCCGAGCCACGCTGCCGATGAAGAACTCATCCTGCCCGGGCGGCGGGGCAATGGAAGAATCGATGTCGCCGGGCAATAAGCTGGTATCGTTCGAGCCCAGCTGCACGCAAACGTTTTCCGCTGACTTGTCGCCCACGATTATCTTTGCACTGTTAAACCCGCATACCGCCGCGCCCCTGAAGCCGCTGCCGCCAGGGCCAAAGTTGTTAAACGATTGGTAGTAGCCATTGCTCCAGACGCCGTACTTCGGATAGTCCGGAAATCCGTTGCCCAACGAGAAGGCATACAGATAGTAGGTGCCCAGGGCGTCAGGGCTGGTGGATACAGCAATGCACGCATAATACGGCGATCCAGCGAACGTATTTTGCGCCAGCAGCCAACGATGATTGGCCTTGTCCCACTGGGCGATGATGTCGCCATCGTTGTTGTTGTAGCAAACGCCACCGAGGTTCTTCCAAAGCAGGTTGCCTTGGATCGCCGGCGTCAGAGCGCTACCGGAGGTTTTGTCAAACACGGCGTAGGATACGTTGACCCATTGCACCACCTGGGTGTCGCCGACATCCATGTTCGTATCGGGAGGAGCATCGGGGACGGAATAGCCCGGAAAGCCATTGCCTACTCCCAGCAGGTTTAGTCCGATCGAGTAATTGGCCGCAGGCCCGGCGGTGCTCTGCTCCACAGGGTCTACCGATATTCCCTGGCGGTAGCCGGGCGGTAATGGAGGAATGCGGACCGGATTGGCTTCGTGAAAGCCGTAATGCGGCGGTTGTGGCAGTTTGGCGATTTCCCGCAGCGGCGCCGAAACGCCAAAGGCAACGGCATGTCCGACAACCGCTTTAGGCGATGTATTGTCCTGCGCGGACAGCGGCCACACGAAAAGCACGCCCATGGCCAGCATGGACGCAAAGAGGGATCTCTTGGTCATCTGTTTCAATCTCCTTAGTTTCTTACTCAACTGCTCGCGGCTGTAAGGTCACCTCGTCCGGAGCAGCCTTCGAAATGGGCAGGTTGATTTGGCGAGTTTCGTGATGATCAGACGACGAACCCTGATCTTGCCGCCCGCAAAGGAAAGGAGCATCTTGGGAAGCGAAGCTAATTTAATCATACCCGTTGGGTGGGCGACAACTGTTAACTGCGTAGTTATTCTGGCCTTGCGCTCTTTAGCTGGAAAGAATGGCATTCCGTTCCCGGAATGCCACCATTGATTTTCTATTTTCCCGGTCTGCCCCAACTCCCTGCCCGCGAAAGTTATCGTAAGGAATGGCAGCCAGCGAAGGTTGCGCTCGAAATCTGGGTGCTCCAGTCCACACCCACCGGGGTCAGGTAGTACTCAGACGTGTACCACAAGGTGCAACCGTCGGGATCAAGCCGCATGCTGGTGTAATTGCCCCAGCGGCTGTCCGGGCTCGTCTGGGGTGCGCTGCCGTTGAATACGATATGCTCCTGTTCCATCTGGCCGAGCGGATCGGTGAGGAGCCGTCCTGTAATGGCAATTGACGGGTACATGTTGGGACCGGATTCGCTGTAACCCATCATGATATTGCTGTTCTTGTCGCGGGCGATGGATCCCATCCAGCGACTATTCGAGTCGGCGGGGGCGTAGGTGCCCGATTGGAAGAGAAAGATGTCGTTAACGGTCGACCTCTTTTGGCTGGCCTTGAACTCATACCACCTCTCGGCCTGGGGAGTGGAGCCTTGACCATCGGTTTGAACGGTTACGTCGTGAAGAACGAGCCAATGCTGCGAGGGCAGCGGTTTGGGCGGAGTCGCAAGCACGGATACGAGGGGTGGATCATCGTAATACACGAGGCGATACAGTAAGCGGTCGCCCAAGACCTCCAGTTGGTTAGGAGCACCCTGTTGCGGCACGCAGTAGCCCAAATACTGGCCATTGCAGGCCGGGGTGAAAGGCGGGATGGGGAGAAGTTGGGACTGGCCGTTGCCTGTAATCGTGGCGCCATTCGGGTTTGACCAGTCGATATTGACCGAATAGAGGGCCAGATTGGCATTGCCCGCCAGGCTGAACAGGAACTCATCCTGGTTCGCAGGAGGAGGGACCGCAGAGTCGATATCACCCGGCAACAGGGCAAAGTCGTGGTTGGATAGCTGGAAGCAAACCTGCATCGCCGAATGGTCCCCCGCCAACATTTTTGTCCTGTCGTAGGCACAGGGTTCGGCGCCTTGGAAACTGTTACCGTTCGGGCCGAAATTGTCGTTGCTTTGGAAGTAGCTATTGGTCCAAACGCCCCACTTCTGCAGGTCTGGATATCCTCCATTTGTGAACGGAAACTCATACAGGTAGTAGGTTCCCGTCGCATCGGCGCTGGTGGAAATCGCGATACAGGCGCTGTACGGTCCGGAATAATTGTCCAACACGTTTTGCGCAATCAGCCAGCGGTGCGCTGCCTTGTCCCATTGCACGATGACGTGGCCGCTGTCGTTGGTAGAGCAGTCACCACTCGACCAAAGCGATCTGATGGGCATGGCTGGGGTCAGAGCAGCGCCCGTAGTCTTGTCAAACACCGCGCCGGACGCATTGACCACCTGCACAATCTGAGTGTCGCCAACGGCAATGTTGGCGTCAGGAAAAGTCGTGTCAGAGGTGAAGTTCGGAAAGCCCATTCCGATGCCTGCAACATTGATTCCGATCGTGAAGTTCGAACCGTCGGCGGCAGTGCGCTGCTCCATTGCGTCCACGGCGGAACCGGCTTTCTGGTGCTGGATCGGCAGCTTGGCCAAGTCTCGAACCGGCGCCGATACACCAAAGGAGACCGCATGGCGGACTATCGGTTCAGGGGAAGACTTGCTCTGGGCGAACAGCGGCAGGCCACACAATAGTAGCGCGCCCATAGTCACTATGGAGTTGAGAGGTTTCGGGACACGTCTTCTCATGGTATTGGGACTCCTTATCGCTACCTTGCGTATTCCGTCTGGCTTGCGCCGAGTAGTCTGGCACTCACAGGTGCTGGCTGGTTGATCTACAAAGAGGTATGAGGGAGCAACTTCCCCTCGCGTGCCGACGGCAAAACCTGGTTTTGACAGGTGGGGGAATTTAAGCACAGCCAGGGGTGGAACGCAATCCTATTTGCCATCTTGCCGGCACGTTTCCGGGCGCCTGACTGCATCCAGCTATCCCGAGGAAATTCATGCCCAGAAGGTCGTTTGTACGTCCGCGGGAGTGGAGCCTGTAACGAACTTTTCACATGCGAATTCGAATGGAGCGAACCTGGGCAAAAAACTAGGGCATTCCGTTGCCGGAATGCCCTTTAGGTTACGGTTCACGTTCCCGCGGAACTTAGCGGGCCGCGAGACATCTGGCCGAGTCTTACTGGCAGTTGCTGAACTTCGCCGAAGCAACCTGCGTGCTCCAGTCGAAGCGCTGCGTGACCATGTAGAACTCCTGGGTGTACCAGAAGGTGCAACCATCATGGTCAATGCGCATGCTGCTGTAGTCGCCCCAGCGGTTAGAGGTGTCAGGCTGTGAGCCGCTGCCTGCAACCACTAGCACCTCGGGCTCCAGTTGGCCGAGACCCAGGGGATCGTTGACCTGACGTCCGGCGATGTAAATCGACGGGTAAGTCGGGGTGCCACCCGGGCAGTTGTCGCCGCAGGATTCGCTGTAGCCCAGCAGGATATCGCCCATTTTGTCCCTGGCTACCGAGCCCATCCAGCGCCAGTTCCCATCGGGAGCGTAGGTGCCCTGCTGGAAGAGGCTAAGAGAGGTAACAGGAACGGTTTTAATCGGGGCGGTGAATTCCATCCACCGCGGGCCGATGTTGCCACCCGCAGCCTCTACGTCAAAGTTCACCAGCCAGTGCTGCGAGGGCAGCGGCTTGGGCGGAGTCGCCAGGACGTTGACCACAGGCTGGTCCTCGAAGTAGGCAAAGCGATACATCAAGCGATCACCCAGGGAGTCGGCTTTGTCGGTGATGCCTTTCTGCGGAACGCAGGCGCCACCGAAGCTGCCGTTGCAGGAAGGAGTGTAAGTGGCAACCGCAATGAGTTGGGAGTTGCCGTCGCCAGTGAAGGTGGCGCCCTGTGACCAATCACTCTCGTTGTTGATGTGCACCGAGTATAGAGAGAGGTGAGAGTTGTCCACATCGCCCACGCTGCCAATGGCGAATTCGTCCTCGCCACTCGGAGGTGCAATGACCGAATCGCGATCAGCCGGAAGTATGCTGTCCTCGCCGGCCGTGTATTGGTGGCAAATCTGCTCGGCACTCTTGTCGCCGACTAGCAGCTTCGCGCTGTTGTAGGCGCACAGGACCGGTCCCTTGAAGCCGCTGCCGCCGGGGCCGAAGTTGTTCCAGGCTTCAAAATAGCCAGTAGGCCAGAGTCCCCACTTGGGATAATCCGGGAAACCGTTATTTAGAACCGGGAACTGATAGAGGTAGTAGGTGCCATTTGCGTCGGGACTGGTGGAAATAGCCACGCAAACGCCGTAGTTTCCAACGAACACGTTCTGGGTCAGCAGCCAGCGATGCGCGGCCACGTCCCACTGGGCGATGATATCGCCATCATTGTTATTGAAGCAGATTCCGCCAAGGTTCTGCCACAGCAGGTTGCCCGCGATGGCGGGGCCGCAGGTGTAAGGTGAAGTCTTGCTGCAGACGGTATAGGAGACATTGACCCACTGGACGATCTGGGTGTCACCTACCGCCATGTTCGTATCGGGTGGAGCGTCAGGAACGCTGTAGCCGGGGAAGCCATTGCCAACGCCAAGGAAATTGGCGCCCACGCTGTAGGCAGATCCACCCGCCGGGGCGCTGCTCTGCTCTGCGGTATCGACTACTTTCCCATAGGTGCCCTTGGCAAAGCGGCGAACCGGATTGGCTTCGTGAAAGCCGTAGTGCGGCGGCTGCGGCAGCTTCGCATAGTCTCTGAGCGGAGCAGACACGGCGAACCTTTCCGCATGGTTGATGTAGGTGTTGTTGTCCTGAGCGGCAAGCGGCAGACAACATAGTAATAGGACGCCCAGAGCGAGCATGGACGAGCCGATGGTTCTCGCGTAACTTCTTGTCATGGTGATGCCGTTCTCCTTTTTCTCTACTTCCCTACTCGGCGCATTAGCTCTGGCTTGCCCGGAGTAGTAATGAAATTGGCAGGCTGGTTGATCGAGCACAGAGTTGGCGATGGTTAAACGAGTTAAACACTTTGGTTCTGTTCACGAATCCGAACTCAATGCTAAAGGCGAGTGGGACTAGTTAAGCATAGACTCCGGAGGAACGCAACTATTACTCACGTAGTAAACATCGTTAAGAGCACGGCTTCATCAACGACCCATCCCCCGCAGATGCTGGATTCTAGGGGCTTCCGCGTGGGTTGGGCCTCCGCGGTGGAAGAACGCCTGATTCGCTTTACAAAAATTTACAATTATTTTCTAGCTGCCATTCGGTTTTGGGCCAAGACGCTGGCGCGGTGCGACCCGTCCGGGGCGCTAGTACTGTTTCTTGCGTGGTACACTCAAACCTCGGCTGGCGGGAAGGGTCCCGCGGCCCCAACCAGCTAAGCAGATTCCAACATGTCATTGACTGCCTGAGTCCATCAAGCTCTCATCAAGGGGACGCCAATTGCAACGACATCGGCATTCTTCGCTTTCGCACATCGCGTGCACGGTCTGGCTTTTCGCGCTTCTGTCCTGCAACGCCGTGATAGGTGTAGCCCAACACACGGCCGTAAAGGACGCCGGCAGCGGCAGAAAGATCGAACTCGACTACGACGCCAGCGATAAGGTTACGCAACAGCGCACTATTGGCCCGGATGGCAAAGTCCAGGAGAAGGTAGATTACGAATATTTACCCGGGTACATGGGACCCCAGCAAACCAACACGACGTATTGGCCGGACGGAAAGGTCCGCAAGATCACGCGGGTCACTTACGACGAGAGTTCGAACTTCACCGGCGAATTCATCCAGGTCTTCGATGAGTCGGAAAAACAAATCGCCGGCCATAAGCTGACCCACAATCCCTGGACAGGTGTATACACGTGCGCAGAGTGGAATACGGCGGCGCAAGGCTACAAGCCAGTGGAGTGCCCGGCCGGCGAGGAATCGTCGGGCACTCCAGAAGTAGTAAAGAAGTTTACCTATGACGAAGTGGTGAAGGCGCTGGATGCCGCCCGCAAGACCGCCCAGGTGGAAAAGAAACAGCAGCATATGCACCCGATGACGCCGGTGCAGCCACCCATTACCACCGCCAACAAGGAAGTCGGGATCGTGTTGCCGGCGCAGGTGCGTCCCGGGCAGCGAGTCTCCGGTACGGTAACCGAGGACCCCGGCAAATACGACAGCATGCCCGAAGTCAGCGTGACGCGAGTAGCTGTGCCTTTCGAGTCCGCCGGCGAAGCTTCGCGGTTGTCGGGCTGGGATTTCGAGACGTCAGGCGAGCAAAAGCAACCTGCCGATGGGCCCATAACGTTTACGGCGCCACGCGGCGCAGATGCACTCAACATTACGTTGCGGCAGGCGGGAAATCCCGCCCATTCGGTTTCGGCCCTCTTGAACTTCCCGCAAAGCACAACCAAGCCGCAAGCTTCAAAGTCGTTCAAGTCAGCAGCGCTCTGCCTGCAGGGCCAGTTGTGCAAGGTAAGCGGGCCTTTCAGCGGGGACAGCAGTAAGACCTTCGCCGCTTTTGAGGAGCGTCCTGCGACCATTGTGGCGGAGACGCCCGATGCTGCCTACATCAGTGTTCCGGGGCTGACCGAGCCGGGGTCGCGCCCCTTATTCATCGCCGAGGGCTCGAAGCTGGTGGCACTACCCGTGGTGGTAGCTGGATTCACCATCAAGAACAATGGCCGCGACTTGCAGAAGGGACAAACCCTGATTACGTTCCCGACCCTGGATGGGCCTTCCGAGATACCGGACGCGTTGTGGCGAAACGGCAATTATCCTGTGACCAACCTCGAACTCGCGCGCAAGCTGATTCCCGGATTCCAGCTGCCAAAGGTAAACAAAGAGGAGCGCGAAAAACGGGAGGCCGAGGCCAAGCGCGAAGCCAAGGAAAAGGGAGAGTCCAAGGCACAGCGCGAGGCCGAAGAGAAAATGGGTGGCGAAATTCTCCTGGTCATAAAGAATGACACGCCCGACCAGATCTCTCTGCGAGGCTCCAAGAATCAAGAGCTGGTATTTCATCTGAATGACGAGTCGTTCAAGATGGGCGAGTTCAAGTATGACCTTGTGGTGGAGGCCCTCAAGTCGGGTCCCATAAACGTGACAGGATATGTCATCCCATTTCTGGCGCCCATTGCCGGCCAGGAGTTCGTTGGGAAGCCGTCCCAACCCGGGAAGTAGGTCGCTCGAATGCGTTGACAAAGCACCATACTGAGAAGGATGATTAGCACTGCTCATATCTGCTGAAAGGGATTCGTTCGTCAATGACTGATTCTCTGAATCGCACGGGCCAGCCGTTGCTGCTTGGCCCACTGGAAATTCACGTGATGGAAGTGCTGTGGAACTCCGGTGAAGGTAGTGTGCGCGATGTGGTCGAGAAGTTGGACCGCAAGCTCGCCTACACGACCGTGATGACCACACTCGACCGGCTGTTCAAGAAGGGTTTGCTGGAGCGCCAGAAATCGGAGCGCGCCTTCATCTACTCGCCGCGCGTGTCCAATCAGGAATGGGAGCGCCAGCGCGCCGGTGATCTGGTGGCGGGTTTGCTTGCCGGATCGCCGCCCTCGCGCGAGCTGTTGCTGTCTTCCCTGGTGGACGCGGTTGGAAAACACGATGCCCACCTCCTGGACCGCCTGGAAGAGAAAATCCGAAATAAGCGCAAGGAACTCTCAAAGAGGAGTTAGGTGAGCCTTCCGTACACATTGCGGCTACTCTGTCTCTGCAGCGCGGCGTTCTTCGTGATTCACCTCGCGCTGGCCGTGGCGACGCGACTGGCCGCGGGCACGGCGCTGCGCATGGCCGAGCGGATGAAGCCCAGCTCCGCCGCCCGCTTGTTGTTTCTGCTGCGGATCTCCCCCATGGCGCTGACTTCGTTCGCCGTGCTCGCGTTCTGCATCCCCAGCTATCTGTGGCTTGAGCCGGAGGCGACGGGCGAGCAGGTTGGCTTTTTGTGCTTCCTGACGGCGGCGTTGGGGGCCGCGATCTGGGCATTGTCTATTTCACGCGTGGTTTCTGCCGTCAATGGTACGGTCCGTTATCTTCACCATTGCGAGCGCCACGGACGGAAGATCACGGTCCCGGGAGAGCCTTCGCCGGCGCTGTTGCTGACAGACAAGGCTCCCGTGCTGGCCGTTGCCGGAGTAGTGAGCCCTCGACTGGTGATATCGCGTACGGTGATGCGGGGGTTGTCCGCCGACCAGAGGGAGGCCGCGCTGCGACACGAGCGTGCCCATTGCACCTCGCGCGATAACGTTAAGCGCTTTCTGATTTTGCTCTCTCCCGATGTGCTTCCCTTCCTGCGCAGTTTTGCGATGGTGGAACACAGTTGGGCAAAGTTCACGGAATGGGCGGCCGACGATCAGGCCAGCGCAGGCGATCCTCGCCGCGCGCTCTCGCTGGCATCGGCGCTGGTGCGTGTAGCCAAGATGGGTACCCGGCCCCACCTCTCCTATCTCTTCAGTTCATTCTGCTCCGACGACCAGGAACTGTCCGAAAGGGTGGACCGTTTGCTGCGTCCCCAGCCGAATCCCGGGAAACCGGCTCTCGTGCTGATTCCCCTGCTCACCAGTGCAGGCGCCCTCATGGCAGCCGCAGTCACCCTGGTGCTGATTTGGCCCGGCAGCTTGGCTCTGGTTCACCAGGCACTCGAACAACTCGTACACTGATCCCTTAAGCGTCTCTTTTTGTGGTGTCTAAGCAACAACCTCTAAACTTTCGGTTTAATATCGAGCCAGGTTCGCACAAAATCCAGTAGAGAGGTTGCGGAAACGGTTGCCAGGGCGGCAGCGCGACCGGTGTGCGCCCTCGCTGGCTGCAGCGGATCTGTGATAAGGACCGTTTGCATCCCCAAATTCGCGCCGGCTTCAATATCGGAGATGGAATCGCCAACCATCACGCTATTGCCGGCGGTGGCGCCGGGAAAATCGCCGAATGCTTGCTCGAACAGGCCGGGCAGAGGCTTGCGGCAATTACATTCGCCATAGTCATGGGGACAGAAGTAGATGGCATCCAGGCGTGCGCCGTGGGCCGTCAGATGCTCGCGCAAGCGATGGTGCAGGGCCAGGACGTCGGCGCGCTTGCATACTCCCAGCGCGACGCCGCGCTGATTGGTCACTACGATGACCTTGCGGCCGGAGAGGTTCAGGCGGGCGATTGCTTCTTCCACGCCGGGCAGCAATTCGCACTGCTCCCAACTGGTAACGAAGCTGCCATCGTCACAGCGGTTCAGTACGCCGTCCCGATCTAGGAATACGTACTGAATATTTGCGAAATTCCTGGTTCGGTCGTCGCTCATTGTGCCTATAATTTCATAGCAGCAGCCGATCCCCAAGGTTTCTGGGAACAATTCCTCCCATAAGGTTCTGGAAGATCCTCACTTATCGTGCAAGCGAGGAGTGCACGCCATCTTCTTCTTTGAACCTGTCAGGCGTTTTCACCGACGCGATCGCGCAACACATCTTCATCATTCGCCGGCTTCAGGAGCAGCAAGAGGTCTTCGAGAGCGCGGCGATCCACATGACCGACTGCCTGTTACAAGGCAACAAAATCTTATGGTGCGGCAACGGTGGCAGTGCGGCTGATTCGCAACATCTGGCGGCTGAACTGGTCGGGCGATTTCGTCGCGACCGCCGCCCGTTGGCGTCGATCGCCCTCACCACCGATGCGTCCGTGTTAACGGCCACGGCGAACGATTTGGGCTATGAACAGGTATTCGCACGGCAAATCGAAGCGCTGTGTGTCCCCGGAGACGTCGTTGTGGGTCTTTCAACGTCCGGAAAAAGCAGCAATGTCTGCTCCGCTCTGCAGAGAGGCCGCGAACTCGGCGCCTTTACCATCGCCATGACCGGAACGAGCGGCGGACGGATGGCAGAGCTCGCAGACGTGTGCCTGCGCGTGCCTTCCACGGACGTGGCGCGAATTCAGGAAGCCCACTTGCTCTGTGGACACATGCTTTGCGAATGGGTGGAAACCGCGACTTGCGTCTCCGAGGTGCTGGCGACCGCTGGAGAAAAGCTGTGATCGCCAATATGCGGGATATTTTCGCCCTCGTCGAGTCCGGTTGGCGCCATGTACCCGTCTTGGTCGTCGGCGATGTAATGCTCGACAAATACATTTGGGGAGACGTTGAACGCATCTCGCCCGAAGCGCCAGTCCCAGTGGTACGCGCCGCTTTGCAAAGCGAGCAACCGGGCGGTGCCGCCAACGTGGCCATGAACCTGGCCTGCCTCGGCGCATGCGTGACCGTGGTTGGCTTCGCCGGAGGCGACCCGGAACAAGAGTGCCTGGAGTCGCTGTTGTCAGAGGCCGGCGTTGAACCTTGCTTGATATCGGTCGCAGGCGTGCCAACTACGACCAAGTTGAGGATACTCGCGGGCAATCAGCAGATGATTCGCCTCGACACCGAGGCGGCGCCTGCGAACCGCTACGCGCTGAAAGAGGACCTGTTGCGACGGACTCTCGGATTGCTGCCAAATGCGGCGATCGTGGTGCTTTCGGATTACGCCAAGGGGGTCCTGAGCGAGTCCGTATGCCGGGCCCTCATTGCAGAAGCGCGGAAGCTTGGGATACGTGTACTGGTGGATCCCAAGGCCCGTAACTTCGCACGCTACCGCGGCGCAAGCAGCATTTGCCCCAACCTGAAAGAACTGTCGGCGGCCACTGGCGAACCGGTCACGAATCTCGATCATCTTCTGGCTGCCGGTCAGGCCATGCTGGACTCACTGGAAGTGCAGTGCATGGTCGTGACCATGGGACAAAAAGGCATTGTCGTATTGCGTCCGGGTTCGCGTCTGCATGCGCCCGCCGTGGTGCGGCAAGTCTACGACGTCTCCGGAGCCGGTGACACGGTCATTGCCGTCCTGGCGTTAGCGATGGCCTGCGGCGTCGATATCGAGGCCGCCATCGAGCTGGCCAACCTCGCCGCCGGAATCGTAGTGAGCAAGGTCGGCACGGTCCCGATTCAGCGCGATGAACTGTTGGGTGCCCTCTCGCAAGGGATGTCGCCCCATCTGGACGAGAAGATAGTAGCGCTGGATCGGTTGCTTTCCCGCACGGCCTGGTGGCGTTCCGCTGGGGAGCGGGTGGTGTTTACCAATGGCTGCTTCGACATCCTGCACATCGGTCACATCACGTTGCTGGAGCGGGCGCGCCGGCAAGGCGACCGGTTGATCGTTGCGCTCAACAGCGACCGGTCGGTGCGCCGGCTGAAAGGCCCTTCACGGCCGATTGCGGGCGAAGCTGAGCGCGCCCGAATTCTGGCGGCGCTCGCCGCCGTGGACGCTGTGGTCATCTTCGACGACGATACGCCGATAACGCTGATCGAGGCGCTCCGTCCTGACGTGCTGGTGAAGGGCGGGGATTATACCGAAGAAAATGTCGTGGGTGCCCGCGAGGTGCGCGCCTGGGGGGGCCGGGTCGAGTTGATTCCTTTGGTTGAGGGAGTCAGCACGACCCGGCTGGTCGCGAAATCAACCGCGTCCGTTCCGGCGCCACCGGCGCACTCCGCAATGGCCGGCTAAATCTCAGTTTCGGAAGGTCGAGATGCTACCACCGCTGTTGTTCTCGGTCCGTGCTCCAACCTTGCTGGCAAGTTTCTGGCGCGCTCACCTCAGCCGACAATCAAGCTATGTCTCACCGCGTCGAGGGCCGCTGTCGTTCATCCTCTTCCGCCTCGATGCGCTGGGTGACGTGGTGATGACCACTCCCCTGTTCCGCGAACTCAAGCGCACCTGCCCGAATTCACATCTCACCGTGGTGGTACAGGCCGCGTTTCGCTCTCTGCTGGTGACCAATCCCCACATCGACCAGATACTCACGGTCCGCGAAGTCAAAACACGCTGGCTGCCTCGGCGTGCGAAAAAGCTGCTGGCTGCACTGATTCTCTATTGGACACGGCTGCGGGGACGGCACTACGACGTTGCCATCTCGCCTCGTTGGGACCTCGACGAACATCTGGCAACCCTGTTGTGCGTGCTTACCAATGCGACAGTGAGCCTCGGATACAGCGAGGCGGTTTCGCCCCTCAAGCAGACACTGAATCGTGGTTTCGATGACGCGTTCAGTATCTGCCTTCGCCCGGGCCCACTACAGCACGAGGTACTGCGCAATCTTGCCTTCATCACGACGCTGGGCGGGGTCGTACAGGAAAGCAGCCTCGACATCCGGGTCACCGAGCGAAACCGCGAACAGGCTTCGCGGCTCCTGGGTCCAATGCCAGATTCCACGACGCTAATCGCGCTCGGCATCGGCGCACACAGTGCCAGCCGCCGTTGGCCGCTGGAATTTTTTGCGCAGTCCGTGGCGCGACTGGCCAGGCATGGTCCGGTGCAGCCTGTCATCCTGTGCTCCTCCTCCGAGCGGCCGCAAGCTTTAGAACTGGCCGGACTGCTGAGCTGTGAACCAATTTTGTCGTGCGGCGCTCCGCTTCGCAACGTATGCGCACTGCTCGAACGCTGCGATCTGCTCATCGGAAATGACAGCGGGACCGCCCATCTGGCGGCGGCGATGGACTGCCGAACTATCGTGATCTCGCGTCACCCGCGCGACGGCGACCCGAACCACAGCAACAGTCCCCGACGTTTTGCGCCGTATTGCGAGCGGTATCGCGTATTGCAGCCGAACTCAGGTCTGGACGGTTGCGCCAGCAGTTGCCGCTCGCATGAACCGCACTGCATCACCGCCGTGTCGGTCGAGGAGGTGGTAGCGGCGGCCCGGCAGATGCTGGTTGCTGAGCGCGTGCCACCAGTGCCGATCAGCGAGTACGCCAAGTCGAAGCAGGAAACAGGCGTACTTCGCTTGCGAGTTGATGCCGGTCGGACTATGGAGTTCCACCGGCCGGAGCCTGTGGGAGCGCCTTAACAGGTTCGCAATGAAGGGTCATTATTTGTTCACATCTCGATACCGGCCTATCGCTCAAGCAGTTTGGTCAGGTGCTGCCGCTAAGGTACTCTCGGCAGCGGTCACCCTGATTTCTTTACCCCTCGCCGTCCGCTACCTGGGAGCAGAACGCTTTGGCGTTTGGGCGACGATCACCACCACGGTGGTGTGGATCAATCTGCTCGACCTTGGCATCGCCAATAGCCTGACCAACCACATCGCACGCGCGTATGCACGGGATGACAAAGCCGACGCCGCGCGTTCCTTCACCAACGCGCTGCTTCTCACCACTTTCATCTCCGCTTGTACGGGGCTGGCATTCGCGTGGTTTTGCCCTCGCATCGATTGGATATCGCTATTCAATGTCAGCTCACGGGTGCCGGCCGGCGAGATCCGCCATACGGTTGCTGCCGCTGCTGCATTGATGCTGTTAGGACTGCCGTGCAATCTCGCGGGCAAGCTCCTTGCCGGCTACCAGGAATTTCACCGCACCAATTACGCCGGTGGTGCCGGAGCGCTGGCCAGCGTCGCGGGACTCGCGCTTGGAATCGGGTTGCGCGTTTCCATGCCCGTGCTGTTTGTAATGTCGGTTGGGTGCTTGACCTTCGCCAACCTGGCCACATTGATTTCCGTCGTGATGCGGCTCAAGCCCTGGCTGCTTCCCCGCCCTTCCCTGATCGAGTTTGGTGTGGTGAAGGAACTGCTTAACTCGGGCGCTGCCTTCTTTCTGATCCAGGTAGCCGCAGTCATCGTGTTCAGTTCCGACAACCTGGTGGTCAGTCATTATCTGGGAGCAACCGAGGTCACCCCTTACAGCGTCACCTGGAGGCTGGTGGGATTTGCCGCGGTCTTGCAGTCTCTGGTATTCCCGGCACTCTGGCCCGCTTTCGCGGAGGCCTATGCTACGGCCGACTACGGCTGGATCCGGCGCACGTTTTCCCTGGCAATGAAAGGGGCGGTGGCGCTCAACCTGACCTGCGCGGTCGTGCTCTGTCTGTTTGGTCGAGCCTGATCAGGTGGTGGGCCGGACCGGCGGCCGTCCCAACGTATTACCTGCTGCTCGCAATGGGAGTGTGGGCGGTCATCAGCGGTTTCATGAATGTCGAATCCTGTTTGCTGGCAGCGCTCAACCAAGTCCGCGAACAGGCGTTCCTCTCAGTCGCTGCTGCGATCGTCAACATCACTCTTTCGGTTGCGCTGGTGAAGCACATCGGCTCATTGGGGGTGATCGTGGGAACCATTGTGTCTTACCTATTCGTCTTAGTGGTTCCACAATCCATAATCGTCCGGCGGGTTTTCCAGGATATGTCCGGACTCGAGTCGGCGCCCAGACCTTTGCCGTGTCCGGTAGAAGCTCGCAGTGTGATTCTTTCGTAGCTACTTGAACACGACAGGGCGCACAGCGGAACAACCACCGGCCGCCATGGTCATTGAGTACTCATCATTTTCCGCCACCCGATCAATTCGTCCAGCAATTGGGTTCGGTGTCTTATCACGGCTGAGATCATCGCGAACGTACTCCATGGCAAACTCAGGCGGAATGCGTTCATTAAGCGGGTTCTTATAAACCTGTCCAGGCCGACTCGAAATGATAGAGCGGCTTTGTAGTCGAATGCTATGCGATAAGACGCACAAGTTGAGACTTTGCTGCAATCTCGCGTTGGAGTCCGGTCCTGGCTGGACACTCTTGGCGTTGTTCATGCATTCGTTGTGCGTAATGACTTCGGCCTTCTGCATGGCTGTGGTGTAGCCGTCCATGAAGCTATCCTTGGCTTCATCGGATAGCCCTTCCACCATCCACCATAGTCGCCCAACAGCTTCAGCATTACCGGGGAGATCTGGGCCGGTTTGGGAAGAGGTATGCCAATGGGCGGCTCTGTTTGGCGGCGGCGTTCACCGTCAGCAAGAGCACGATAGCGGCGATCCGGAGTGTCATGTGCCAAACGATAGCACTTGCTTGGACCGCGTGCCAGAATCCTCGCATCCGAACGGCTGCTGACTTATCGCCGTCAGCGACAAGTCGAGCGCCTTTCCAGACTTACATCACAAAGAACAGACGGGGTTTAAGACATAAACCACGAACAGTCGTCCGAGCAGCGGATTTTCCGGCGATTCGCTCACGGCTTCACGGTCAGTGCAACCGATACCGCGCCATTCATGCCGCCGCCTGAGCCGGTCACAGTTATCGGAAATGTTCCCAGGGGTGCACCTCGCGCTACCGTTATACTCATGGTCGACGATCCAGATCCGGGGGCTGGCAGCGCGCTCGGATTCATGGTGCGGTCACTCCAGTCGGCACGCCTCCGAGCCGATAGGGTGATGGGGCTATTGAAGCCACCGTTCGCTTTGAAGGTGAGAGTCGTAGAGCCCTGTTTCCCTTGGGCTACGGAGAGCGACGGTAGAAAGTGGAAACCTGGGGACGACGCACGTTGCTATTCCCAAGAAGGCAATCGGTGTCGAGTCCCCCGTGGCTTCGCTAGTGCCAATGACTACGGCCAGCCGCGAGCCATTGAGGTTGAGCAGGCACACTGACATTACTTGGGGGCCAAGTACCCGTTGACAAGTTTTTCCCCGCTGCATCGTAGAAGAACCCCTGGGCGATCGGATCGATCCGCCAGCGATTGATGCCAACACTGTGTTTCCGTCAAGAAATTGGATTTCGCACTGCACCCAGCATGAGTGATACCCGGCATCGCCTAGGGCTAGTGACACGTTGTACGTGCCTGGGGCGGGAGGTCAATGTAAACGTCGCTGGCGAACCGTTGCTGGCGAAGTTGATTCCCGGCCAGTCGTGGGTCCACGCGCTGTTCCGATCACGTCCCAGGACAACGTGGGGATTCGCCCAGCCGAACGTTATCCCATTTACGGTCGTCGGGTACGCTGTGGAAGGAAGAACCGCGGTATTCCCCGACGGATCGGTAATAAAGCTGGCCGTGTTGCGGAAATCGAATCCCAGATCCACCTGGCATACGCTAGTAACCGATGCTAGAAGAAGCAGACTGAGTTCAGTCGCTAGCTTGCGGGGCAACATGCCTGTCAGCATGCAACCGATATCGGAATAGGATTCCAGCCACAGCAATTTTGCACGGCAGCGTCAGCTTCACTGAACACCCATCGGCGGAACCAACCTCCAGCTTGAGCCGCCCAGGGACGAGGTCACTCCCAAAACCCCTGTAACCAATTGCCCTGTGTTACGATTGCGACCGTCTGCATTATAGCGATGCCGTGTCGCTCGGGCTGTGTCCTGTTGGCCTCGCAGCGGCGCTATTGCATTCAAAGATCGCTTCTATGCGTCCTTCCCATATCCGCGTTTTCCTTCTTGTAGTAGGGTCATTGGCATTTATCGGTTGGGCCATCCCGACGGCCGCCAATTTCATCATTGAGTACAACTGGTGGAAAGAGGTGGCGCAGGTTGATACCTGGATCAGCATGCTGTGGTATAGCATCGCCCCTGCAGCGGTAGGCGCCGTGGTGGCCTTCATTGCACTTTACCTGGCTCATGCGCGCGGGTTGCACTTCGCGGGTCATTCACAAACGGGACTTCCCCATATACTCCCGCCTGGTTCCGGTCGGCCTGGCCCTGATAGCACTGTTGTTTGCGTCCGCCTCGATTGACTTCTGGACGGTCATGCGCTTTTTTGGCTCGCGAGGTCTCACCGCTCCTCCCGACGCCTGGCAGGACCATGTTTTCTCGCACGCCCTGCCGTTTTACCTGTTCGATCTGCCTTTCTATTCAAACCTGCTCGGCTTTCTGTTCGTGCTGGCGATTCTTTCCGCTCTGCTTTTCTGGGTCACGGCCCGGGGATGGCAGTTGGTCGAACGCGTCCGATACGGCCGGCTGATGGATGGGCCATCCAAAACTATTGATCTTGGCGAATACCTGCGGCTGCCGGGCGCCACACGTACCCCTTTCGTTCGCGTACTCGCAGTAATTCATATTGCTTGGTTTTGCGGCCTGGGTTTATCTGGGTAACTATGAGCTTCTGTTCAATTCTCATGCCTTCATGACCGGCGCCGATTACGTGGATGAAAAAGTTACCCTCCCGCTGCGCTGGCTCCTCATTGTCGCCACTCTGGTGTCGCTGCCGCTGGTTTGGACGTCGAAGCGCAAACTGGCGGTCGTCCTTGTGATGTCCTGTTTTATCCTGCAATTAGCTTTGCCAGCCATCGTTCGCGCCGTTTACGTGCGACCCAACGAAATCTCGATCGAACGGCCTTACATCGAGCGCCATATCCAAGCCACGACCGCTGCCTTCGGCCTTAATCGGAACGCAACCGAAAGTCCCTTCACGCCTTCCGGTCAGGGCGTGGTCGACGCGGTGCAGGACGCAACCCTGCTTGCCAATGCGCGGCTCTGGGACCTTCGAGCCTACGGCGCAACCATTACGCAGATTCAAGCGCTGCGCCCCTACTACACTTTTCCCCAGACCGACGTTGATCGCTACTTCATCAACGGTCGCATCAAGCAGGTACTGTTGTCTCCCCGCGAAATTGACGTTACCCAGTTGTCCGCCGAGGCCAGTGAGAGCTGGATCAATCCGCGTTTCATTTATACCCACGGCTTCGGCGCAGTCGTAGCCGAGGTCAACAAAATTACGCCCGATGGCCTGCCCGTCCTGCTCATCGAGAATGCGCCCCCGGAAATCAAATCGCCAGGGTTTCAGCTCTCTCGACCGGAGATTTATTTTGGCGAGAGGACCCAGGATCCCGTCTTCGTTCACACCGCCCGCGAAGAGTTCGATTACCCTTCCGGCGACCAGAACAAGTACTCGACCTACCAGGGTACAGGCGGTTTCCCTGTTGGCTCTTTTCCTCTGAAGGTTGCCGCCGCAATTTCCCAGGGCGAGCCGAATATCGTTTTCACCGGGTATCTGACCGGACAAAGTCGCATGATGATTTATCGCAAGGTGCAAGCCAGATTGGCCCATCTGGCTGGTTTCTTGCACTGGGATCCGGATCCATACTTGGTTATTACTGATGATGGCCGGCTGGTTTGGATGGTGGACGGTTATACGACTTCTCTCTCTCATCCGTATTCGGCAGCACTTCCCGTCGCCGGAGTTGAGGAAGGCGCGAATTACATTCGTAATGCAGTGAAAGCCACTGTAGATGCCTACACGGGGAAAGATGTCTTTGTACGTATTTGATCCCAGTGACCCGATTATCCAGGCGTACGAGAAGCTATTCCCAAAGCTATTCCTGCCTGCATCAGAAATGCCCGCCGATTTGCGCCGTCACGCCCGCTATCCGGAGGCCCTTTTTCGGACACAGGCAGAGGCGTACCGAATCTTTCATATGCGTGATCCGCAGGTCTTCTACAACAAGGAAGACATTTGGGAGATAGCGCGCGACCTGTTCAGCCAGTCCGGACAGCCGGAGCCCATTGCTCCAACCTACTTGGTGGCTACCTTGCCCGGGGAGAAAGCAGCGGAATACCTGCTGATTCTTCCTTTTACCCCGCGGGGCAAGGACAATTTGATCGGGTGGATGGCCGCCCGATGCGATGGTGACCAACTGGGAAAACTGATCTTTTACCAACTCCCGAAGCAGCAACTGATGTACGGCCCCATGCAGATCGAATCACGCATCGACCAGGACCAAAACATCTCCAAGGACCTTACGCTGTGGAACCAGCAGGGCTCGCACGTGTTGCGTGGAAGCATTATCGCTCTCCCTGTGACGGGCGGTTTCCTCTACCTCGAGTCCATTTACATTCAGGCAACCGAAGCCCGTATGCCGCAACTGAAGAAGGTGGTGCTGGCCATGGGCGACCGGCTGATCTATCGTGACACCTTCGACCAGGCCCTGGCCGATCTGACCGGATCACCCGCGCCGGCAGCGGTCGCTCCAGCCCCCACCCCCTCCCTGGCGACTGGCGAGAAAAACGTACCCACGCTGGCGGAGCGCCTCCACCGTCTTCGAGATCAAGCCGAACAGCTGACTCGGGAGTTGGAGACGCTGGAAAAGGAAACGGTCAAGAAGTAGATTCGGGATTATAGCGGGGCTTGTGGCTATCAGCGCGTGCCGTCAACCAATGGTCTCTTAGTGAGATGGGATGGAGGCCCTGGGCAGAGTCGAACTGCCGACCAACGGTTTAGGAAACCGCTGCTCTATCCATCTGAGCTACAGGGCCGCTCGTCGTAACAGGTTGGACTAATTCAGTTTACAGCAACAGAGCATTGGAAGATTCCCAGTCCGTTGACCCAATTGTTGCCCCAATTCTTGGGCTCCCTATACTCCAAACGTATCCCCTGAGGCAGATCATTAGAGCAAGAGAGTCGGCTTCCGCCCATCCTGGTACTGCCCTTCGGGTCAAGTTCACCCCAGGGCACGGCGGCCTCTATTGCGAAGCAGACCCACGCCCCGCCGGCCCTGACGCAGCTCTTTCTCCAGCCAATCCCTGTTCACCCTCGTCCTCCAAGGTGTAGGCCCCGACTTTCCGGGTCACCCATGTACGGGGCCCCTCATCGTTTTGTATAGGCGGAATCTGGGCATCGAAGACCTCCATCATGGACGCAATCGCCCGCAAGTTGGTGGTGATGGGAATGTCGCGGCCCCGGACGCGAACTCGGTCGAACTTGATCTCAATCTCCGAACCCGAGGTTGTGTTTGGCCTGCCGACGCGCAACACACTGCCAAGCACCTTCGAACCGGCGGGGATATACGACCTCCAGGAAAGCGGAACATTCTCCTCGATCCTGCCTTTGATCACCATTCCCGGTTTGTCCGTGTCCGCATTCAGCGTGGTCTTCAACATGATGGGTAAGAGAGTTCCGGCTGGAATCTCTTGCCCGAACGTCATACTTGCCGCGAGCAGCAGGCTTGCGAGAATGCTCAGTTTTTTCATATAGGTACCTCATCCGAAGAATTTGCATGAAACAACCATCTGAGGAAACCTGCCCTACGGCGCGGCAATCTGGAAACGCAGGACGGCCTGCGCGATCTCGTACTGATACCTGGCCGCCGCGTATTCAATCTGGGCCTCGGTCTGTTGCAGCTGCGCCTGGCTCAACTCCACGATGGAGCTGAGACCGAGGTTGTAGCGGGTCTGCGACAGATCAACCGCGAGGTTGGTCTGGTCCACAAACTGCCGCGTCACACTGATGCGGTGGTAGGCAGTCGACGCGCTCAACCAACTGGTTCGAACATCATTGGCGATGCGGTCTTTCAGGTCGCGCAATTGCTGTTCTAAGGACTGCGCCCGGAGCGCCGCTTCCTTCGATCTCGCCGGATAGAGAAATCCATTGAAGACCGGGATGTTCACGTTCACCCCAAGCGCGCCGTACCAGCTTCCGAATGCGGGCACGCCGTGAGCGACGTCGCTGCCGAACGGAGTTCGTCCTGTCACTCCGAGCGCCTCGACGCTGGGAAACAGCAAGTCGCGTTCCGCTTTTTGCATGTGCTGGGCCGCTTGATATTCATAAGTCTGCGCAGAAATTTCCGGCCGATTGCTCAACGCCTCATCCACGAGCGGGCCGGCATCACCCGGAGGTGGCCTTACTTCGCCCGGTGCGTCCACCAGAACGAAATTCTGTTGCGCGGTGTAGCCCAATATTTCGGAGAGCGCCGACAACGCTGCCTGTTGGTTGTTCTGCGCGTCCAGCAAGAGCAGCTTTGCCTGCGCCAGGTTGGCATCGGCAAAGCTCACGTCAAGCTGCGAGCGCAATTTGTTTTGATATAGAGTCGTGATCTGGTCGGCGACGACTTGGCGCGTGCTTACCGTTTGTTCGGCAACTTTCAGCAGCGCGGCTGTTTGGAGGGCGTTATAGAACGCCTGGTCCACCGCAAGCTTGATTTGCGCCGCGGTTGCCGACGCATTCATGTCGGCAGCTTTGGCGCGAAGCGCCGCAGTCGCAACCAGATTGTTCGTGCGTCCGAAATCAGTGATCAACTGCGAGAGTGCGAGGCCGCCGGCGGCGCGCTCATAAACGATCGGATTATTCAAGTTGCCTGCCGCGATGCGGCTGCCCTGGTCTGCAGCAACCCCCGTCAGACTGCCGTAAACCGTAGGGTAGTAGCTCGATTTCGCTTCGCGGGTTACCTGGTGCGAAGCCAGCGCCAGCAAGCGGGAAACCGAAATCTGCGGATTGTTCTTAAGCCCGAGCGCCTCCGCGTCCTGCACGGTCAAGGGCTGCGCTGCTCCGGTTGATTTTGTCGCCGGGACTTGGGGCGCAGGCGGAGCGGCCGTGCGATGTCGTTTGGCCGCACAATCGCAGACAGCCAAGCAAAATGGAGATGCAGAGGCAGAGCAACTTACGGCTCACCCCAGACCTCCCATTGCGGGTTCTGCTCTTCCTTCCGATGGATCAGCAAATACGCTGCGGGGACCAGGAACACGGTGACGACTAGCGAGACCAACAGCCCGCCAATGATGGACCGCGCCAGGGGTGCATACTGCTCGCTGCCTGCCTCCAGAGCCAGAGCCATGGGGATCAAGCCGAGAATCGTGGCCAGCGATGTCATTAGAATCGGCCGTAGCCGGATCCGGCAGGCGAGGGCGACAGCTTCAGCGATCGGCATTCCCTGACGGCGGTAAATGCGCGTCACATCCACGATCAGAATGCTGTTGGAGACGACGATGCCCGTCATCATGATCACACCCATCAGCGACATGATGTTCAACGTGGTGTGGGTCAGGAGCAGGAAAACGATCACACCCGTAATGCCCGGAGGGATTGCCAGGAGAATGATGAATGGATCGATGAAAGATGCGAACTGCGCCATCAGGATGAGATAGACCAGCACGATCGCAAGCAAAAGTCCGATGCCGAAGCTTTTGAAGGACTGTTGCATGGCGAGGACTGAGCCGCGCACTTCAATGGTGACGTTGGGTGGCAGCTTGGTATCGTGGATGATGTTTTCCACTTCCTTCGCGACACCGCCCAGGCTCTCGCTTTTGGGCGCAACATAAACGTCGATCACGCGGAAGAGCTGATAATGATCGACCTCGGTCGGGGTGTTGATCATTTTTATGTCAGCGACGTTCTCCAGCATGGTGGTGTTGTCGTTCGTCTTCGCCTTCAGAGGAATCTGTTTGAAGTCCTCCATCGTCATCGCGCCGATTTGCCGGTTACCGTATTGGACGGTCAGGAAGTAGTTGTTGCCGCTGTGCGGATCGACCCAGTATCCGGGCGCAATCATGCCATTCGAATTCAAGGCCGTGGTGACGTTGCGAATGACGTCGCTCGCGGTCAGGCCCAGCCGTGCTGCCATCTCACGCCGCACATCCAGTTGGATACCCGGATAATCGAGATCTTGCGGGATAAGCACGTCGTTGACATCATGCAAGCTGCGCACCCGGTTCGCGATCTCCGCGGCTACATCGTAAGCCGCATGCTGATTGTTCCCGGTCACCTGAATATCGATGGGCGCCGGCATGCCTGCGTTTATTACCGAATCCACCAGGCCCCCGGTTTGGAAATAAGTGGAGAGTTCCGGCAGATCGGAGTCCAGTTTCTCCCGCACTCGATTCATGTAAGTGAACGTGGAAAGGTTGCGATCCCCGTTCAGGCTGACCTGCACAAAAGCGGTGTGTTGAGCGCTGTTACTGGTATATATGGCCGACAAATCTGCGTTCACGCCGATGTTCGACACAACCATCTTCAAGTCATGTTGAGGGATAACTTCACGAATATCCTGTTCGACCCGGGCGATGTAGCCGTTCGTCACCTCCAGGCGCGAACCCGTGGGAGCTTTTACGTTGATTACGAACTGTCCGGGATCGGTCCGGGGAAAGAAAGCCACACCCAGCAGCGGAGACAGCGCAAGGCTCACAACGACAGCGCCCATGATGACCAACACGGTTTGGCCCGGACGCCGCAGAACCTGTGTCACGGCCCGGTCATAGCGCATCAGCATCTGGTCGTATTTGCGGTTGAAGTTGGAGATGAAACGCATGAAGACTGACTTGCGCTCGTTGCGCCCCACTCCGCCGTGCACTGACTTTATGAATCGGGCGCAAAACAGCGGTACTACCGACATCGCCACCATGTACGATGCGGCCAATGCGAGCACCACGGCCAGCGCCAGCGCGGTGAACAGATATCGGCTAATGCCATAGAGGAATACGACCGGAAAGAACACGATAGCTGTGGTAAACGTAGCCGCGAGGACGGCCAGCGCAACCTCATGCCCCCCGCGTTCCGATGCGGTACGCGGGTCCTCGCCCTCTTCCATGTGGCGGAAGATGTTCTCCAGCACCACGACGGAGTTGTCGATCACGCGCGACAGCACCAAGGCCAGGCCACCGAGGACCATGGTGTTGATGGTGCCACCGAACGCGTTCAATAAAAGGAACGCGGCAAGCACCGACAGGGGGATCGACAACAGGACGGAGATGGTGCCACGCATCGAGCCGAGAAAGATCAACACCATCGTCGCTGTCAGCACCAGTCCAATCGCAATCTCGCGCAATACGTTTACGATGGCGGTCTTCACGTACTGGGATTGGTCGAAGACGACGGTCGCGATCAAAGTCTTCGGGACATCCAACAAGCGGCCCACGCGCTCCCGTACACCATCAACGATTGCGATGGTGTTGCTATTGCCGCCCTGCTTCAAGATTGGCAGGTAGACCGACTTCTGACCGTCTACGCGCACCACGTTGTACTGGATCGCTGCGGCGTCTTCGGCGTGTCCGACATCCGCAAAACGCAGAACACCGTTGCCGATGGCCTTCAGCGGGACATCGTTCATGTCTTTGGTGGTTGGGAACTGGCTGTTGCTATAGATGTTGTAGTCGCGGGGTCCAATGCGGACGTCGCCGGCAGGAAGAATTGCATTGGCTTCGTTAACCGTGCTCACCACGTCCATCGGGCTGAGTTGCGCGGCCTCCAGCTTCACGGGATCTACGTAGAACTGGATCTGGCGATACTTGCCGCCATAGGGTTGTGGAACGGAAGCACCTGGGACGTTGGCGAGTTGATTGCGTACGTCGAATTGACCCAAGTCGTGGAGTTGGGTCTCGTTTAGTCCTTCGCCCTTCAGCGTCACCAGACAAACCGGAAGGCTGGACGCATCGAACTTCAGCACCACCGGTGGCAGCGTCCCCTGCGGCAAACGCCGCAGGTCCGCCATGGCAAGGTTGGAGATCTCACTGACCGCGGCATCCGGGTCGGTACCTGGTTGAAAGTAGACCTTGATGAGACTTACGCCGGTAAGGGAGCGCGACTCAATATGGTCGATGTTGCTTCCCAGCGTGAAGAAGCGCTCGAACGTGTCGGTGATATTGGCTTCGATCTGTTGCGGAGGCATCCCGCCGTAAAAGGTAGCAACCACGACGACGGGTATCTTGATCTCGGGAAACAGGTCGACCGGCATGCGCACTGTGGTCGCGACGCCAACCACCAGGATCATGAGGCACAACATGAGAATGAAGAACGGGTAGCGAATGGAGAACGTCGGCATGAGCTACTCTGTCTCCGCGCCGGCGGTCATCGGCGTGCTCTCTTTTGGCCGTACGAGTTGGCCTTCCCGATAGCCAGCCAGGTTGCCGATGACGACTTGCTCTCCTTCCGAGAGGCCCGCCAGGATCTCTACGTTGTCGGCATTCTCGATACCGGTGCGTACTTCTCGCTTCTGGATCCGATGCTGGCCGTCGACTACCAGCACCGTGGTGGCGTCCCGACCGCGGCGGATTGCATTAATCGGCACGGCCAACACATTCGCCTGCTGACCGGCTGCCAGCACTACCTCCGCATACATTCCGGGCTGCAGGTGATAGTTGCGATTGGGAACGTCAATCTCCACCTGCATGGTTCGCGTGGAGGTATCCAGTGCGTCGGTAAAGCGCGCCACCTTGCCGGTGAAATGCTCGCCCGTCGCCTGGACGCGCACGTCCGCCGGATCACCGAGACGGACCTTGGCCGCGATGGACTCGGGCACTGGAATGCGCAACCGCAGCACATCCACTTCCGCCAGCCTCACCACGGGTGCGGAGTTGCTGGTGCTGGTTCCTGCTTGCACCAGCGCGCCCGTATCGGCATAGCGCCAGGTCACTACACCGTCGAAGGGCGCCACAATGCGGGTGTAGTCGGACAGAGCTGAAACCTGGCTGTTGTTCGCCTCCGACATCTCTAATTGCTGTCGCGCGCCCGCCAGGGCCGATCGGGCCGCTTCCACCTGGGCCGCGGAGGCGCGGTCCTTGGACTCAGCGTCGTCCAGTTCTTGTTGCGCAATCAGTCCAGGGCGCGCGTCAGAGGCTTGTCTCAGGCGAAGGGCGTTGGCACGCAGCGCCGCGTGATCGGCCTCCGCTCTCGTCACTTCGTTTTGCTCGCGCTGTACCTCCTGCTGACTATGCCGAACGCCGGCTCCCGCTCCCTGAAGCTGCGCAACCAGCTCGGGCACCTCCAATACCGCCAGTACCTGTCCTTGCTTTACCCGATCGCCGATATCGACATTGATTTTTCGCACATATCCCGCAACCTTGGCATGGATTTCAACATCCTGGTACGGCAAAAATTCACCCGCGATCGATAGTGAATTGGCGATGGGCGCGTGCTTCGCCGCCGCCACCGCGGCCCAGGGAATGTTATCGCTGTTTCCGGACGGCGCGGGTCGCCGGACGGACTCCAGATGAGACGGCGCACTCGCGCGCACATGTTGGATTTCTGAAACGGCGACGAACAGACACAGAGCGATCGCCCCGAACATCAACCATTTGTATTCACGAAGAAACTGCATGAAATCGCCTCATTCGACGGAGCAGACCATGGCCAGTGGCGATCCGAAGTGCAATTCGCTGGAGCGCGTCCAGGGCAACTCAGAGGTGACACCAGGTCACTCCGGGAATTTGGCCAATTCACTTACCCTGGACGCGCATACCCGCTGCTCGGCTGCGACCCTAGCCGCGCTAGTGAGTCGCCGCCGACGCCATCGCGTTGCTGTTGCCGATGACCCGCAGCAGCATACCGGCACCACGCTTCAGCACCAGACTGCCGTGCTGCGATGTCAGGACAATCTGACCCATCGGGCTCGTCCGGCCAGCATGGGTGATCTCCGTCTGGTCAAAGCCGAAGACACCGCAAGCGTCCGAGGCGAACTCCCACATGGCCTGCGACTTATCGTTGCCCTCGATGGGACCTCGGCATTTCGTGCCGGGGTCGTGCCTGACCTCGGCCAACACTCCGTCTCCAAGCGGTATTCCGGTCTTCTGAATGCCGTCTCTCACATCGCCGCCCCCTGCATAAACGGCCTCGTTGCCGCCAATTTGATCGTAGGTCCAGGCAGCAGGAAGCCTCCCTTCCTGAGAGGGGTCGGGCAATTTTGCGTCGAAGACTTCAACAAACGAAGCCAAGGCACGCAAGTCGGTCGTGATCGGAACCGCACGGTCGGGGAGCTGTACCTCGTCGAACTGAAACGAGAGTGTCGCTCCGCCTCCATTCTTGGCAGCGCCAGCACTTAGTACCTTGCCCACGACTTTGGTACCGCGGTGAATGGTTTCGCTGCCGAGCGGCACATCCTGGGCGATCATGCCGGTAACAACGTCGCCCGCCGCTGCCTTCGATGAGTCAATGGAAGTCGTGAGAACAACCGGGAGAATGGTTCCTCCCGGGATGGTGCTCTGGGCGTAGACCCCAGTAGCCAGCAACAGCAATCCAAATAACAATACGACTCTCTTCATTTCAGTTTCCACCGAGCGTAAATCCGGCGCATGTTGAAAACGTGGCAATATGCGCGCACCGCGCGCACCCTGAGCTTGGTACGACTCAACCGGCATTCGCCAATCAGTCGAAACACGAAAGACCAAGAGACAAAGAGGGATTTCGAGGTAGTTTCTAGGCGAGCGGGGGTGGCCGACTAAAGACTGAGAACTCCAGATGCCGGCGAGGCAGGACTGTCTTTACTGACGAAATATTGCTGGACTCGCTGCGAGAAGGCGGGAATAGATGAGAAGTAATCGGGGGAATGACCCGCAATTCGATACGTTCACAGGTTCGCTGCTTCAGAGGATCAGACTGCTTTTGAAGGGTGTGTCGCGAAACACCGACTGGATGCGGCTCGCGGACCGTCATCAGCACAAGTAGTGACAACACTACCAGCGGCACCGAATATCGGGCGTATGCGGGTCCCCGTCGCCGGCGCATCATCATCATATTGACAGTCACAACGCCTATAGACTCCCCATGTTTGGAAAAGTTGCGTTATTGCCAAAAAAAAACATATCACGCTTCCCACTCCCAGAACAAGTTATTTTGTCGTAAACTGGTTACTCGCAAAAGATAAAGAGTCGGCCCAAATTAATTGGGTACTACCCGGGCCAAAGGAAATTCTCGCGCCGCAGTCCCTAATAACGCGTGTATAATGTCGGGCTGCTGGGAGTTAAAACGGAAAATACCGGATGCGATCGAACTATCACAAATGCTGCGGCGTGGCATCGAGCCAACCTTCACTCGCATCTAAGTCGCAAGCCGAAAGGAGGCTGTTTATGCACAAGACACTGACGCTGACTCTACTGCTGCTGATTTCTGCCGCTTGGTTACAAGCGCAAGATGCCGGCAAAACCCTGACTACGATTCAAGGCTGCCTGCAGTACACTAACGGTCACTACAGACTCACCGAAGACAATGGGACGACCCATCAACTCCAAAGTGAAGCTAACAAGCTCACCAAACAGGTCGGCCACGAAGTCCAAATTACCGGTATGCCTGCGACCAGAAGCGTAAACACTACCGTCCAGGGCAGTGAATCCACCGTGAAAGAGGTGCCGGTTTTTAAGGTGAAGACCGTCAAGTCGATAGCGGACACGTGCAAATCGCCGGGCCACTGACGGCAGTAATTAGGTACCAGGAAATTTCAGATTAAAGGCGACCCCCAAGGTGGCGCAGCAGGTTGGCGGCTCTGGAGACGAGCGTCCTGACAGGCCGAGGCCGGCGGCAAGGAAGGCGCTATGCTCGATTCGGCGCTCGCTGAAAGCTCCCACCTCGTAGAACGATTTCTGCAGTAGAACAGGGCACGAAAAGCGGCTGCGAGGAGGCTCTTTATGGTCAAGACACTGATGCTAACTGTGCTGCTACTCGTCTCAGCCGTTTGGCTACAAGCGGAATCAGCCAGTCTATCGTCGGATAAGAACCAGAATTCTTCTGATCTGACCACCATTCAAGGCTGCCTGCAGACGTCTCTGGGTGAATACACCCTCACAGAGAAAGATGGGACGATCCATCAACTTACCGGCGCCGCCAACAAGCTCGGCCACCACGTCGGCCACGAAGTCGAACTGAGCGGTAAGCCTGCGGTAAAGACCGTCGATACTACCAGCGCGGGCACCGCATCAAGCGCAGCCTTGCAGGCGGTCTTTGAGGTAAGAACCGTAAAGTATATAGCGGCCAGGTGCAGATAGGCTGGCAACTCACGCATTGAATTGTTGTCATGCCCTGGCACTTGCCTATAAATATGGCGAAGCTCCCCTATTTTCATACCTCTCGGGGCAAGAAAAGGGGCGGCTCGCTCGCGCGGCCACCCAGTGCAATCAAAGCAGTTCTAATGCTAATTGTCGGTCCGTTAGAAGGTGAATACCGGTCCGAACTCCGTGCGCCAGTCGACCGAGTGCAGTTCGTAGGCCAGCGATTTTCGTAGTGCAAACATCTTTGTTATTCGGAACGGCTTCCCGTTATAATTGCCCTCTTCAAAGCCAAACTGGACCCACTGGTTCATCTTATAGAACACGGTTGCGGCTGTGACTGCGTCCTTGATCGGCCCGCCGCCGGCCTCCGCACTAATGTCCTTGGCGTGCTTGAAGTCATTGGCATTGGCCGCATCGAGGCCATATTGAGACATACGCTTGCCAGCCGGCATTGCGTCCTTTCGGTTCCGCATTGAACCAGCGCGAGATGGGGCATGCCGACCTGGACGAATCCTCCGTAACCTCGCACCGCTTCTTGCGGCGCAATAACAGACTTGTCCGCGCCGTTAATCCCAAAGACCACGGTTGAAGAGCGATCAACCGAAAAGCCATTCGCCGTTTGTCTAGACCACCCGCCTGGTTGTAGTTGGACAAGGACTGGCCACCGAAGAAGAATCTCAGGTCAGCTCCCATGTAACCGCTAGCCACACCGTCGCCCAGCGGGTTGGGAGTGAGATTGCGATCTGATTGCCATATCCGTTGCTGTTTTGTCAACACCTCTGGGGAAGGCATTCTGGTAAAAATTGAGGGGCTGACCCTAGTGGTCCGTGGTACGGCGGAGGCCAGCACTGTCGCCTGGCGCCGCTATAGAATCCGCTCCAGAGGATCTGCGCCGGAACAACGCCCGGGAGCCTTGTCGAGTTGGAATTGCAAGACGACTCTGGATTCCAATTCGGTCGCGCGGCATCCAGCGCCCTGGCGCTCGCCGTATCCCAACTGGTTGGCTGTGCCGTCGGTACGGTGCAGGTTGTGCGGTACGTTAGTGTGGTGACGGTGCAGATAGTGACATCTGCCGGGAGGTTACCATCTAACGGGGTCATGATCGCAAACTCGGGAGATATCTTCCAGTTGCGCGAGCCGCCCAGTTTCTGCACGAAGCCGACACGCAACTGGGGAGCACGCTCGTAAACGTTGCCCAAGTAGGCGCCATAGAACGTCGTCTCGAAAAGGTTCATCAGTGCGCTCGAGCCGAAAGATTGTCCAGTCTTGTCCGGCTTCGAAGAAGAGGTCAGTGTTCGGGCGAACATTCCAATCGATTCGGCCGAAGGCGAGACGCAACTGCAACGCGTTGCTGCGAATAGGCTGAGACGTTGCGGTTGTCACACGGCTGAAGTTGCCCTCGAAATCGGCCTCGATTTGTCCGGTGATCGTAATGTTTCTCGAGGCGATCAGGCCATTCAAACCTGGAACCCATACGAGTGGAACGCGCCTTGAGATGATATTCCGCATTGTTTGTTCGGGCCGGTGTCGGCGTTCAGTGAAGCCCGGGAGCGGGAAAATCATCTCCACGTGGATTGAGTCGAGTCGTACGCCGTGGTGGCCTTGATGAAGCCGTAGGGCCTCAAGGTCACTCCGCCTAGCATTATGCCTGGTATCAGTCCATCCTTCGGCGGCGGATCAAGCGGAAGCAGCTGGACGGGCGCGATGGCGGGAATGACGGGCGGAATCGCCGGAATCTTGTACGGCTTTTCCAGAGTGACCAATGACTTCTGGGCTGCGGCCAACCCGTTTGCGTTGGCTGTCGTCGCGCTCTGCAGGTCAACGACGGAGGTGTGCAGCGTGCTCATCGCGGCCGCATCCTGGGTGTCATAGTCATTGGCTTTGCTGGCGGCCGCCGCCGCCTGTTGGGCCGCTGCCGCCGCCGCCTGTGCCGCTGCAGCATTCTGACCCGTCTCTTGTTTTACCTGTTGAATGGCCTGATCGCGGCTCTGTATCTGCTGCTGCAGTTGTTGGATCTGCTGCTGTTGCGCGGCGATCGCATCCTTCAACTCCCGGATCTCACTCGAGCCCGATGTTGCTGCCGATTTCGGCTTGGTTGTTTTCGCCGCTGTGGTTTTCTTCGCGGCTTGATCATCGGCCTGCGACGGCTTACCGTCATTTGGGTTTGCGGCGAACACGAACGCCGAACTCAACAGGCACGCGGTGGTTACCACGGATAGTATCGTCGACCGGAAAGATTGTCGCATCTTCGCCTCCAAGCAAGTTGGGCGCAATTCGAATCCAGATGGGACAGCCTGGTGTCACCGGGATTCATTGCCGAAAAAATCCCACCTCATGAATTGGGCCTTAGAGCGCAACCTTAAGATAGGGTTAGGGGATGGCAGGCGGACATTTCTCACTGACCAATGTGACGAACGTCACAAATGGGCTGTGACATCATTTTGTGAGATTTGCTCTAAGTCATTATTTGGAAGCGGCTTACGTCCCTTGACATTCCTATCCGTAGGACCTTCTGCCACTTTCAGGGTAAGCCGCTGGGAGAGTTGCGCCCAGACTTGGACCGGAGCCCGAGATGAAACAAACCAGTCACCTCGAGCTGTTTCAGCACGTTGGTAAGACAATCTTTTTAATTTCTGCAGCCGAATCCCGAATTGACCTTGAGCGGCAGCGCTTACATCAGCTTCAGCAATCCAGGAAGCACCATCTCCACGTAACGATTCTTCTGGAAACACTGGGAGTCGTCCTGGCCGCAAACCGGATAGAGTTTGCCCCATCCTGTGGCAAAGCCTATCTGTGACTCGTTGACGCCGCGATTGACGAGCGACATGCTTGAACAATTGGGCGCGCCGATAAGACAGGACCAGATTATACAAAATGTCGCCGCGAATGTCCGCATATCCCTGGATCCAAAACTGCGCGTCAGGATGCTGCTTCAGCCACTCCGCGTCGCTGTCGAGTACGGCGGGGTTAATGACCTTGGTGTACACATTCAATGGGAAATAGACCTGCTTCACGTTCTGGCTGAATTCCTCAGCTTGGGGAGCTTGAGCCTCAAGTTTTGCAGCCGGTAGCAAGACAGCAGCCGCAAGTAAAAGGCTGGCGAACCACCTCCACCAATGCCTTAAAGACAGAATCCTACGCATGACTTCCTCCACGAGTAAGTTCGTTTGCATCCAACGGACCAGGAACGAGCCAACAGACTCGCAGGTTTCCCCGTGCGATCTGCCACGGGCCCGTGCTGTCCCTTCGGCGCCTAGATTCACGCACAGCATAGCATAGCCGGACAAGAGTACAAGATCGCCGAATTGGCCGGCGAAGTTCTGGTTTGAATCAAAGCGTCGGTTGGCAGAAGAAATGCCCAACTCGATCCTCGCTCCCTACGTTCACGAACGAGTGACGCAGCTCAAACCCGGTCTGACACACCCATGCGAAAGGGGTTGCGCTCTTCTTTCCTAGGCTTAGGCCTTGGCCCATCAAAAAAGCATCCGCGCAGTGAGAACCAGCCCGTGGTTGTATGTATGGAATTGTGAGGTCGCGATCTGGATTCCTCCGCCAAAGAGTACAGCGAGCCGGTTGCGCGGATCGCTCTCAAATTTGAATTTATTGATAACTAATCCCGGAGTAACAAAGTTCTGGACGCGGCCATTCCTCGGTCCGCCATAGAAGAAAGACGCGTTGCTCTCAACCTCGGGCCAAAACAACTTGCCGATGTGGTATTGTGCGGCAGTATTCCACACCACGACGCGGCCCTGTTTGGCGGTCTCGGCGGTAGGCAGTGTTCCTCCCAGAGTCGATTGAGCATCGAATCGGCCGAAGCCTTTACCTGCGCAAAGAGTGGGTGAAACTGTCGCGGTCAGACTTCCGTTCTTGTATCTGCCGGTCGGTAAAGTGGTGCCCACGGAAAAACTCACTGCATAGTTTCCGTGGGCATGGTCTCCCGCTGCCAAACGGTATTTCAACAACATGGAGAAGTCGCCGAAGCCATCCTGCGCCGTTGCGGAGTTGTGCTGAATATACGGCGGAATCAGCACGTCGAATTCCATCTTGTACCAGGGTACGAGATCGAAGCCCTTCGTATAGCCATAATTCCAGGTGCTGGTGCCCGTTGGCGAAATTTGGCGAACGAAGTCAGTGCGAAACAGCTGCAACAATCCAGAGGATGCGGTGACCACAGGCGTTGGCCATGAAGGCTGCTGCGCCAACGTATCGCGCGCGCGACCTTCCCAACTTGTGAAGAATTCCGATAGCCCTGATTGCGCAGCCGATGGGATGCTGCACCCGACCGTAACCCCGAGCATCACCCATAGGAATACTGCGAGTCTCTCTGAGATCATAGTGCCTTCCATTGCAATTCAGGCAGATGAGGCTTTACTTGTTTTGATCAGAACTTTGTCTGAACTCCACACCCACGGATCGTTGCTTTTTAAGCGCTTCACTCACCGTCGTCAATAATAGGAATCTATTACCCAGGGGCATGATTTAGAGGGAGAGGAATGTCCTGCCCTGCGGCGAGCCCCCGGGCGCAAGCCTCGGGGTAAAGTGGAGAATTGACCTGAGCCGTGAGGTCACGCCTCCGGGGCGGAAGTCTCCCGCTCGCACTACTCCGTTCGTAACGCCTTTGCGGGATCAAGTGAAGCCGCCCGTCGTGCCGGCCAGACGCAGGCGAACAGCGAAATCAATACGAGAATCAGTATCACCACCAGCAGCATCAAGGGGTCGCGGGAGTTGCTTTGCACCCAGTGCGCCACGAGCTTGTTCAGGCCGATGCTGAGGGCCGTTCCCAGCACAATTCCTATACCCACAGTTGCAGCAACCGACTGCAGTACCAGGCGGATGATATCGGTTCGCTGCGCGCCCAACGCCATGCGGATTCCCATTTCCTGGTTTCTCTGGTTCACCGCGTACGACACCACGCTGTAGAGTCCGGTGGCAGCCAGCACCAGTCCCAGGAAGGAAAAGATGCCAAACAAAGCGGCGATGAAGCGTTCGCGCCCCCAGATCATGGTTTCCAGATACCAGGTTAGCGGGTGCTGATCGACCACCGAGACCTCCGGATCGAGTACCTGCAGCCTTTGCTGCGCCGACCGCACCGCCACCGCCGGATTGCCTTTGGTTCGTACCAGCAACGAAATCCCGGTTCGGGCAGAACGACAGTATGAGGAACATACAGAGCAGGTTCGACAGAACGGTTACTTGCGTTGCCGCCGGGGTCTCCAAATCCTCCGTTGTTGCGGGCGTCCCCAACCACGCCGATGATCTCGAACCAGCCATCGTTGCCTTCGGCGGTCACCAGCGTCGGTCGGTCGACTTTTAGGACGGGGGCGCGCACGTGCTGCCCGATGGGTTCCGTGCCTGTCAGGAACTTGCGGACAAAAGCCTGATTCACCAGCGCGAGATGGGCTGGTCGCATCATTTCTTCCTCCCTGAACAGGCGACCCTGCAACAAGGGTATGCCAAGCGTCGCGAACATCTCCGGGCTCGTCAGAACAAGCTGAGACTGTATCCCGGTCAAATCCTGTTTGCTCTCGATCTCTATTTTGTTGACGAACCCCTGCATAGGAGGTATCCAAGTGGTCGAAATGCTGGCCTGCTCCACTCCGGGAGCACTGGCAACGGCCTGCCGTATGGCTTCGAATTTATTGGCGCGGTCTTGCCACGCCGGATGAGAATCCTTCGGCAGCGATAGTTGGAGACTGGTAACAACATCGGCATCGTAGCCCAGAGGAACACGGTAGGCGGTGAGGAAAGCCCGGGTAGCCGCGCCCGCAATGGCGAGAAGCACCATGGTCAGTGCGACCTGCCCCATGATGAGCAGCCGGTGGGTTCTGCGTCCGCTACCGCCGCCGGAGTGCCGCCCCGCACCCGCCTGAATTAATTCACTCAGGTTCGGCCGCGAGAGTTGCAGCGCCGGCGACATGCCGAACAAGATGCCCGTAAGCACCGCGACCACGACCGAGAAGGCCAGCACGGGCAGGCTGACATGAATCGCTGCCTCGTGCGGGAACGAATAGAAAGGTAGCGCGGCCGAGATCGCCTTCACGGCCTGGAACGCCAGCAGGATGCCCAGCGCCGCCCCGATCAGCGCCAGCAACACCGACTCGGTGAGTAGCTGCCGCATGATCCGCCAGCGGGAAGCTCCAATCGAGGACCGCAGCGCGAGTTCATGCATTCGAGCCGTCCCCCGAGCCAGCAGAAGGATGGACACGTTCGCGCATCCAATGATGAGAAGCAGCGCTACCGCGGCAAATAGCAACAGCAGGGTTCCGGCAAATTGGCCCAGCACCTGTTCGTTGAGGGTCACGACCTTTATGTTCGTGACCGGTGGATAGTCCTTCGGAGCCCGCTGCACAAATTGCCGCACCAGCGGTTGCAGCTCCGCCTGCGCCACCTCGCGCGTGACGCCGGGCTTGAGCCGGATAAAGACCATGCGGAAGTCATGCGGATCGGACTGGGGAACGTCTGGCACATAGACGTCGGAATCACCCCAGGTGAAGCGAGGCGCCGCCACTCCAATGATGGTGTAGAGCGTGTGATCCAGCTCGATCGTCTTGCCCAGAACGTCGCGGTTGGCCCCATATTGCCGTTTCCAGAACAAGTAGCTCAACACCGCAACGTGGGAGGTCTGCCCACTCGTGGTGTCCGCGCTGGTGAATTGCCGGCCCAGAAGGGGCGGAACTCCCATGTAGGTGAACAGGTTTGGACTGTATTGGCCCATCTGCACCGACACTGGCAACTGTCCGCCAGTAATGGTCGCCGCTGTGCCCCGTTGCTGAAACGCGTCTTCCACGCACTTGGCCTGCAGCACCTCCTGGTATCCCTGCCCCGTCGTGAACAGCAAACTCATCAAACCGCCGTTCTGATCGAGCAACTGGACGTGCACCATGCGGTTGTTGTCTTTGTAGGGATACGGGTCGATCAGGACGCCGTAGACTACGCTAAAGACTGCCGTAGTGGCACCGATGCCTAAGGCAAGAGAAAGGATTGCGACCAACGTGAAGCTCTTGTTTTTCAGCAACTGCCGCACGCTAAATCGAAGATCCTGCAGTACCGATTCCATGTAGGCCGCTCCTGGGAATGGGACCCACTTCGGTGGGTGCATTCTACCCACCAACGGAAGTCACTGAACATAGGCGCTATTGCCGTTCAGCTCAGGGTGGTAGCTGTCCGTAACTAGAAATAAGTGTCCGCTATCGGACGCCTTATTCACGCTGATTCGTCACATGCGAGAGCGCGCAACTGTCTGATAGGCAGCCTCGATTAAATCTTCCTGCGTCAACTTGGAGTGAAGTCGAGAGAAGGTGTGTAATGGAAGGATCTATGGCTAGCTGGGTCCCAATCATCGCGTTTGTAGTTGCCTATATCGTCCTGACGCAATGGCTTCTGCCGAAGCTGGGCGTTTCCACTTGACGCCCGAGGCGCACCGGGTCTCGGTGCGACACCACGCAGGAACCGAAGTCGGCCGCAGGTCAAACCTCTGCCATCAAAAAGAACAGCGGACCGTGAAGCGATGAAGTGTCGTCGCCTACGGTCCGTTCATCAGGGCAGCCAAAGACGGAGTTCGCTTTGCCGTGCGGACTGCTTTCGCAGCGCTAGTTGAAAAGAAACACCTCTGCTGTGTCTGGCGTCCGGGACGCCTGCGGTCCTGACCGCCTACTGCTGCTTATTGGCCTCGTTGATCAACTGGGCGACTTTGGAGTCGGGACCGACGGGCTCCACGAAGATGATCTGGTTGGCATTGAGATACATCTTATCCGGAGCGTGCAGTTCTTTGCCGCGCTTTACCAGCGCGTTCTGCACCTGCTTGGTGTCCGGATTCGTCTTGCTGATGATGTAGAAGACATCCGTCAACACCGGATTGGGCGTGCCAAAGCCGGCGAGCTTGCCGAAGTAAACTGAATTGTTGGCCAGCAGCACCGCTTGGTACGGGGTCGAGAAGGCCACCGCCGGGGTCTCTGCCTTCTGTACGGGGGCGCAGCCTGCACCCAGCGCCAAAAGCAAACACACCAGACATCCCAGCACAATCCAAAGGTTCCGACGGTTTTGTTCTCCGCTTGCAGTCGTCATGGCAAAGGTCATGGTTCTCCCAGAGTCCCTTAGGTTAGAGATTTTATTGCTGCCAATAGAAAAACACAGACCCGACCCGTCACCGCTTAATCGGATCCGTGTTCCAGAGGAATCATACTACTTCGACACGCGGCGGCGCAGACCGTAGGCCATTCCCATCAGCCCAGGGATAAGCACCAGCAAGGTGGCCGGTTCGGGAACCGAGGGGACCTTCTCCGCCGTCAGTTCGACATAGCCGTCGGCGCTGTCGTAGTTAACCAGCCACTGCTCGGTGCCGCCATTAAAGAAGTCGTTCAGGATGCTGGCGAACGTGCCGTTAATCTGCCCTGCATTGGCGAACAGGAACTTGTAGGTCGAGCCCACCGCCGGATTGAAGCCCGGCTTGAGCAGGATGTCCAGCGTGCCGTCCAACAGGGCCGACCCGTTGATGTTGATCACCCCGTAGCCGGTTGGGGTGATGATCTCGCCCAGCGTACCGTTGGCCAGTTGAATGTAGCCCAGACCCATCGGGTTGCCCGTGCCCACGATCATCTTCGAGAGCGAGTCAATGTTGATGGTGCCGCCATTGTTCACAAAGGGCGGGTCAATGGTAGAGCCGTTGTTGACGTTAATCAGACCGTTGTTATTCAGGCCAGCCAAAGCCTGGAGCAGGTCGCCGGGGCCGTTCAGACTGATCTGCCCGGTTGCCTCATTGGTCAGCAGGCCGTTGCTCGTAATCATGTTCCCGCCGCCGGAAGTTGCTATGGTTCCGGAGTTGTCAACAGCGCCGTTAATCGTCAGCGCGCTGCCATTCTCCACATCCACAAGTCCAGTTTCAGAATTGGTGAGGCCGCCGATGGTCGCCATATCGCCGGGACCGAAAAGGACAAATGCCGCGTCTATCTTGTTCGTCAGGGTGCCGGTAATTTCTAACGTGTTGCCGCCGCTGCCGGAGTAGCCGGTGTAAATGAGCCCGGAGCTACCGGCGTTGCTGGCATTGCCGTCAATCTGGAGTGTGCCGCCATTCAACACACCCACAAATCCAGAATTGGTCAGGCTCCCGCCGATGGTCGCCATATCGCCGGGACCTACCAGTTCGAAGCCCCCGCTGTTGGTGAGGGCGCCGGTGATGTTCACCCTGCTTAGGCTGCCGAGGCCCTGAGAGCCAGTGGCCAAGGTCCCGGAGTTGTCAGCAGCACCATCAATCTGCAATGTGCTGCCATTCTCGACATCCACAAATCCAGAGTTAGCTAGGCCACCGCCGATCGTCGCCATAGAGCCGTTGCCAAGGAGATAGAAGGTGTTGCTGTTAGTGAGGTTCCCGCCGATCGTCACCTTATCGCCGGAGCCGAAGAGCTCGACGAGCCCGGTGTTGTTCAGCGTACCGCCGATGTTCACCTTATTGTTGCTGCCGGGGTCGGTGAACACGTCCCCGGAATTGGTGGCGTTGCCGGTGATCGTCAGTGTGCTGCCGTTGTCCACATTCACACTTCCAGAATTGGTAAGGCTGCCGATGCTCGCACTGTCGCCGGGGCCGTTGAGCTGGAAGGTCGCGCCCGCCTCGTTGGTCAGCATGCCATTGATGGTTAGCGTATTGCTACCGGTGCCCATGAAGCCGCTGGTCTGGAGGAAGCCGCTGTTGTCGGCGTTGCCTTTGATCAGCAGCGTGCTGCTATTCTCCAGATCCAGGGTTCCAGTATTCGACGTCAGGTTGCCGTCGATGGTGGCCATCGAGCCACCGGTGAGAGCGAATGTGCCGCTGTTCGTCACATTCTTGCCGATGGTCGCCGTGTCGGCATTCTCCAGGCCGATCATGCCGCTATTGGTGAGGTTGCCGTCAATGTTGAGCGTGTTCCCGCCACCGGGGCCGTTGAAGCTGGTGTAAATGCCGTTGGCGCCTGAGCCGGTGTTAGTGACGTCGCCCAGGATCGTCAGCGTGCTGCCACCCTCCACATCTACAAAGCCAGCATTGTTCAGGCTGCCGATGGTCGCCATATCTTTGGGACCGAGGAGTTGGAACGTCCCGACCGCCTCGTTGGTCAGCATGCCGCTGACGGTAATGGTGTTGTTGCCCCCCAAGTTGTTAAAGTTCGTGACGAAGAGTCCGGAATTATCGACGCCGCCGGTGATGGTCAGCGTACTGCGACCCTCCACGTCAATGCCTCCCGCATTGGACACCCCGTTGCCAATGGTTACCGTATCGCCCGGGCCTTCGAGGACAAAACCACCGCTGGCTTCGTTGGTGAGTGTGCCGGAGATGTTAAAGGTGCTGCCACCGTGGGTATAGAAGCTCCCGAAGTTATCGGCATTTCCGTTAATCTGGATCTTACCGCCGGTGCCAGCCCCAACCGCCCCGTCCACCTTATTGAGCACGTTGGCGTTGATGGTAAGTGTCGTTCCGTGGCCGTCTTCAAGGTATGCGGTGCTCATCATCGCGTCGCCTACCGTAAGCGTCCCGCCGATGGGATTGATGGCCCACTTTTGCCCGTTCTCCAGGTCCACGATGCCTTCCACACTAGTCAGGTTGGCAAAGGCGATATTGGCGACTCCTCCCAGCTCAAAATTACCGGAAACCTGCCAGCTCGAATGCGCCGCCACGTCAGTGATTCCAAGCGCCTGGTTGGTCAGGTTCAGGGTCGCGTTCGATCCGATGACAACGTGACCGCTATTACCCACCGTGGCCGCGGTGACCGTGCTGGCGCCAGTGAGATCCAAGACGCCGCTAGCGCCTATGCTCAACCCGTTGAGAATGGTGAGGTTCTCCGCATTGCCGCCGTCGGTAAGCTCGGAGGTGGTGCCGTTGGCGACGCCACCCAATTGGAGTGAGTTGATGGTGGTGCTGCCGAAATTCATAGTCACAGTGTCGAAGCCGCCGGAATAAATGATTACGTCGTTGTTGGCGTTGGGTACGGTGCCTAAGCTCCATTTGCCGGCGTTGTTCCAGACATCGGCTCCGCCAAGCCAGGAATCAGTCGTGGTCCCCACCATTATTGTTTCGATCTCCACATTGAACGGGTTGTAGACAACCATTAACTCTTCACCACCACCGATGTTCAGCCCGTTGACGTTGGTAAACGTTCCGCTAACTCCGCCGCCGGCGTTCAGGAAGGTGAAGGTGTCACCCACAATGGGGAAGAAATTCAGCAAGCTAACATTCAGCGTGCTGCCGGGGAGGAGGCTGGCCATCCCAGTGGCGTTCAGCACGCCGAACTGAGTGCCGGGAGTGATCCCGGCTATGCCGAGGTTGAAGATTCCCGTCCCTGTCTGGGTATAGTTGCCGGTAATGTTGAGGGTTCCAGGAGTGAGGGGTGCATTGAGCGCAGAAATGGTTGCGGCCGGAACGATGGTTCCAGCCATCATGACGTTGCCGGTGATCGTCCCGCCGTTGCCGAACAAGACGCCACCATTGAAGTTGGCCAGGCCGCCTGTGGCGGCGAGCGCTCCGTTGAGCTGTGTGCTCCCTCCGCTCTGGTTGTAGTCGCCAGCCCCGCCGGTTGTGAACGTGCTGGTGGTGCCGATGTTGACGATGCCGGCGTTCGCGAAGTCAGCGGGACTGGTGAAGTTCCGGCCGTCCTGGATGGTGAAGCTGCCCGTGGCCGTGTTGTTGGAGAAATTAGACAGGGCATCCAGCCCAGACGCGTCCACGAAGTTGGAGTTCGGGCCATCCAGCAGAATGGTGGCCGCGTTGTTTACGATTTCTCCGCCGGTATTGCCCAGTGGATCGATTTGCAACGTTCCCGGATTGGCTAAAGTGCCATAGACGTTGTAAGTACCGCCGGTCAGCGTGTTACCGCTGAAGTTGGTGAACGAGTTAACTAATCCCATCTGCAATTTGGAGCCGGCATTCACCTGGAAGGTGCCGTTGTTGGTGACTGTCCCAGCGCTGGTGATGGACAGGGTTTGGCCCGCCGCGTTCGCAAGGACGGTTCCGCCGGCATCGTTCAGCAACGACAATCCGTTGAACCCGATGATGCCTGCCCCCTGAATCGTGTTGTTTACATTTTCCAGGGTCGAGCCACCGGCCGCCTGGTAGATGTAAGCGCTACCGCCGCCGCCGGCCGTGGACAGGGTCACCGTGCCTCCGCCCGTCAGCGTCACGGTGTTGCTTTCTATGAACAGAACGGTGTTGACGCCACTTCCTCCATTCAACAGGATGTTGCCCTTGTTGTTAATCGTCCCCAGGACGGAGGTGACGCTGTTCAGGTCGCTGGTATAGGTGCCGTTAATAGTCACGGCGCCCGCAGCGGTGCTCCCATCCAGAATGGCCGAGTTTCCGTTAAGGGTTCCGAAGAAAGCGGCGCCGTTGTTCGTCAGCGTCCCGCCCTGAATTGTGGCCTCACCGTACAGTTGCACGCTGGCGCCAGCGCCATTGGCGGTGATGCTGCCTCCCTTATTGTTGATCGTGACTCCGTCGATATTCAGGACGCCGCTGTTGGTCGCTTCAATCAACCCCTGATTGGTTACCGACGCGCTCTCGATTGTCAGCGCATTGATCAACGAGCCGCCCATGGAGTTCGCATTGATGGTTCCGCCAACCTCATTCACCAGTGTCAAACCGTTGAACCCGATGATGCCTTCGCCTTGGATGGTGTTGTTGACATTGGTCAGGGTGAATCCGCCTGCCGCCTGGAGGAGGAGCGCGTTGCCGACGCCGCTGCCAGTGGACAGTGTCACCGTCCCTCCGCCCTGCAAGGTCACGTTGGCGCTGTCGATCAACAGCTCTGAATTGCTACCGTTGCCTGTGGCCGTCAACAGAAAGTTATTGTTATTGTTAATTGTTCCCAGCAGGTAGGTGCCGCTGCCGTTACCGCTGGTATAAGTGCCGTTAATGGTGATTGCGCCTGCGGCCGTGCTCCCATCCAGAATGGCAGAGTTTCCGCCAGGGGTCCCAAAGAAGCTGCCGTTGTTGGTCAGCGTGCCGCCCTGGATCGTGGTCCCGCCAAGCAACTGCACCGTGCTGCCGGCGTTGGCCGTAATGGTGCCTCCTCCGGCGTTGTTGACCGTAACACCGTCGATATACAGCGTGCCACCGTTACTGGCTTCCAGGATGCCGGTGTTGATCAGGCCCCCGGACATGCTTTCCAGGAACAAGGTCTGGCCCGATAAGTTGGCATTGATGGTGGCCTCATTCACCACCGTCAAGCCGTTGAATCCGATGATTCCCGCCCCCTGAATGGTGTTGTTTACGTTGGTCAGGGTCGAGCCACCGACCGCCTGGTCGATGATGGCGCTGCCGCCTCCGCCCGAGTTGGACATGGTCACCGTGCCGCCGCCCTGCAACGTCACGTTGGGGCTGCCGATTGTCAAGACGGAATTAGAACCACCGCCCGCGTTCAACTGGAAATTGTTGTTGTTGTTGATCGTCCCCAAGACAGAGGTGCTGCTACCCACACCATTAGTATAGGTGCCGTTAATCGTGATTGCGCCTGCGCTCGTGCTCCCATCCAAAATGGCAGAGTTCGCGTCAGGGGTCCCAAAGAAGCTGCCGTTGTTGGTCAGCGTGCCGCCCTGGATAGTGGTGTTGCCAAGCAACTGCACCGTGCTGCCGGCGTTCGCCGTGATGTTGGCTCCGGTGTTGTTGACCGTGAGCCCGTCGATAAGCAGGGAGCCGCCGTTACTGGCTTCCAACGTGCCGCCAGTGTTGTTGAGGCCGTTCGTCATGCTTTCCAAGGTCAAGGTCTGGCCCGATACGTTGGCATTGATGGTTGCCTCGTTCACCACTGTCAAGCCGTTGAATCCGATGATGCCTGCCCCCTGAATGGTGTTGTCGACGTTGGTCAAGGTCAAGCCACCGACTGCCTGGTAGATGATGGCGTTGCCGCCGCCGCCCGAATTGGACATGGTCACCGTGCCGCCGCCCTGCAGCGTCACATTGCTCCCGAGCTCCAAGGCCGAATTAGAGCCCCCCGCGTTCAACTGGAAGTTGTTCTTGTTATTGATCGTCCCCAGGATGGTGGTAGTGCTGCCCACACCGTTGGTATAGGTACCGTTAATCGTGATCGCGCCTGCGCCGGTGCTCCCATCCAGAATGGCCGAGCTTGAGTTAAGGGTTCCCAGCGTTCCGCCAATGTTGTTCAACGTGCCGCCCACGATGTCGGTGCTGGCAATCAACTGCACCGTGCTGCCGGCGTTGGCCGTGATGGTCCCACCACCGGCCACCGTGATCCCGTCGAAAAGCAGCGTGCCCCCGTTAGTGGCCTCAACAAGCCGCCAGCGTTGTTGATGCCGTTTGTCATGCTGGCGAACTCTAAAGTTTGGCCCGATGCATTCGCATCAACCGTGCCCTGATTGATTAACGACAATCCGTTAAAGCCGATGGTTCCTGCGCCATGAATGGTGCTCTGGTTGGTCAGGGTCAAGCCGGCGACTGCCTGGTAGATGATAGCGGTGCCGCCGCCGCCGGTATTGGCCAATGTCAACGTGCCTGCGCCCGAGAGCGTCACATTGTTTGCGAGCTCAAGGAGTGCGTTCTGGCCGCCTCCGCTATTCACATTAATCTGGCCATCGTTGATGATCTGCGTTCCGTAGATGGTCAAGCTGCGTACCGGCCTCGAAGTTCAGAGTGTCGAAGCTGCCAATCTGCAGAGTCGTTAATGGATGCATCGATGTTCAGGTTAACGACCGAAGGCGCTCCCATGGTGCCGTTGGTAATACAGACACTCTGGGTCTGACTGTTAGGAACTCCACCGACCCAGTCCGAACCGTTATTCCAGTCGCCGGTGCCCGCATTCCAACTCGAGAGCGGGCCGCTCAGCGTGCACTGTCCAAAAGCTGTGATTGAACACAGGCACAACATCATCAGGGCAGTGAAGCTGGCAGCCAATGTCCGGACGACGACTGTTCCGCTTAACTTTTCGGTTGCGGGAGCGCAAGTATATTTCATTGCGGCATTCCTTCTTTAAATTCGGTTGGAACTTCGTTAAGGCAAGGGGCCAGATATTAACGAACTGAGGGAGGGTCCCGTAGCAGCACAGGGATTCCCATGGTTCGCGCCGCACGTGATGAACCAAAGCATGCGCCCGCGAATTCAAAGGCTTACAGGAAACCGCCATTCCACTGCGCAACGGTTTACCGTCAGAATTGGACTATTTGTTCTGCTGCAGAAAGCGCCGCTAAGCTGGCGACCACAGAGGGGTGAGTCAGAGGAGAGTGGGCTTAACGCTCATGCCTTTATTAACCGCGCGATGGTGTTGAGCAGGAGATCAGGAGCCTCGCCTTTTGCCAGAAATCCGTCGGCAAATTCAAGGCCGCTCGGCTTCTCAGCGCTGGCCGAAACAATGAGAATCGGCACCTCCGGCTTTTGCTCTTTCATCTCGCGAGCGATTTCGGTTCCGGTCTTGGCAGTGAGAAAATGGTCGGCGACCACCAGGTCGACACGATTCTGCTGGAAGAGCTCGAGTCCCAACTCGCCAGAGGAAGCCGTCAGAACCGAGTATCCCGCACTGGCCAGCACGAGCTTTCGCACTCGCAAGGCGAGGTCGTCATCGTCGATGCACAGGATAACCGGGAGCGCAGGAGAGGTGGAGCTTGTCATGGGCGCACCTGCTGAACAGGAAGTATACCGCGATTCCAAGACGTCAGTGTTGCCGTCAAGATATACCGCTAAAGTGTGATTGTGCAATTTTGACCAGACAGGCTATCCTGCGCTGCCTAATAATTGCATCAACCGCGTGGTGTGTACGTAGTGTAAAGCCGTCGCGGAGGGAGGCTCGGCCTCTCGAAAGGACGGCGATCAATGTTCTGCTCGGAAGTCAAGAAAATTTCCATCTACCTCCTGATCACTTTGTTTTTGCTGCCGAGTGGCCTTGCCGGCCAGGAGGCGCAGACTTCTCCCTCGGCAATGACCATTCCAAACGGTACACCGGTGGAAGTCCGCTTGCTCAAGACCGTCTCCTCTGCGCATGCTCATATCGGTGACCCGTTGGATTTTGTTGTCATAAAGGATGTGGCGGTCGGAGGTTTGACCATCATCCCCGCGGGAACCATCGCGCAGGGTTCGGTCATCGGGGTGAAGGGCAAGCGTTTTCTTGGAATGGGAGGAAATGTTGTATTCCAGTTGGATTCGGTTGAGTTGGCCTCCGGCGAGCGAATTCCATTGCTGGCACGCAAGGAAGTGAAAGGCGGCTCCCGCACCAAACTGATGGCTGCAGCGATGGTCGCAACCGGGCTGTTTTTCCTTCCGGCTGCCCCCATCTTTCTGCTCACCCGCGGCCACCAGTGCACCGTCTTAAAAGACACGGCGGTTACCGCTCACGTCGAAGCCGACACGTCGATTGCCTTGAAGGGATTAGTCCCCTCGAGTGAAAGCGCCTCCCAGATGAACACCGTGATGACCTATCTGCCACCGCGGGTTCTTAATGGTGAAGGGCGTGAAGGCGACATGGTGAACCTGGTTTTCATCGGGCGCAGCGACCAGTTGCAAGCCGCCTTTGAGCGCGCGGGTTGGGTAAAAACGGATAAGTGGCGGCCGGTGATGGCCTGGCACTTGTTGTCGCAACGGACTCACGATGCCAAATTACCCATGGCCAGGTTTTACATGTTCGGCCGGACCCAGGATTACTCGTATGCCTTGCCCGATCCGACCGCAGTTGTCAGTCGCCGTCATCATCTACGAATCTGGAAAACTGAATCCGAAGTGAATGGCTACCCGATCTGGGCAGGCGCCGCAACCCACGACGTCGCAATCATCATTGCCAAGCAAGGGCGCTTGATCAACCACTCGATTGACCCTCAAGTCGACACAGAGCGCGATTTTATCGGCACCAATCTGGAAGACACCCATCTCGTAGGCTACCGGGAATACCTGAATTCCGCTGACCCAGTCTTCGAAGCGGAAACGGCATCCGGCGAGGCCTATTATTCCGACAGCCGAATACTTTTGCTGGACTTGCATCAAACAAGGGCCGTCAACTCTGATCTCGCCGCGGATGTGCCTGGTTATTCTCCTTCAATCTCGACCCTCGTGCCGGCCTCGGGTCTTCTCGCGTGGCATTGAGTTGGCCACGTTGATTCGCGGCGACGAGGTCCCGAAGTATCTTTCAGATAGATAGCAAAAGCTCGGAGCCTGCCGCGCTCCGAGCTTTGGCTTTATCCCGCTCCCGACATCAAGTGCGAGCAACGCACTTCACGAATTACGCGGGGTTGCGCAGTACGGTGCAAACCGAGGCGCACAGCGCTCCACCAGCGTTGAAGGTCGCGGCCGTCCTTGGATCCTTTCTCTGGATCTCCTTCGGGGCCGTTCCCTTCAGTTGCCAAAAACACGATCCCAGCATGGCGACGCCGGTCGCGCCCACGGGATGCCCTTTGGCGATCAAACCGCCGGACATATTGATGGCGCAGTCCCCGTCCACATTGGCCTTGCCCTCAACCCAATAGCGGGCGCCTTTGCCGGGCGCGGCTTTGCCGATCACTTCGGTCCCTATAGCAGCCGCAACCGTGAAGCAGTCGTGGATCTCGGCAACATTCACGTCGGCAGGTTTGGCGCCGGCCATGTCATATGCCTTTTTCATGGCGGTGTATGCGTTGGGTGGGAACAGCGTATTGCGGCCTTCCTTCTGCAAAGGATCCGTGGCCTGGGCATAGCCGGCAATCTCGACACAATCGGCTTTCGCAACGCCGAGTCTGTTGAGCCCGTCTTCGGTGGCGATGATCAGTGCGGCGTAGCCGTCGGTAATCTGCGAGCAATCGTAGGTCTTCAACGGCAGTCCGTCCACGACGTAACGGTTAATGCCCTCGATCTTCATCGCCTGTTCGAGCGTAATCTGCACCTTGTTCATCTGCGCAAAGGGGTTGTACTTTGCATTCTGGTATTCGTTCACGGCAATCTGCGCAAGATCGCTCTCGGTGACGCCGTACCCCTGGATGTAGCACTGCATGATTTCGGCGAAAAGGTGCGGGAAGATGAACACCTTCCCCGGCCTCTCATCTGGATGCGAGTAGTATCCCAGGACCTCGCCGATCAGCTTTCCGTCCATTTTGCCTTCGGCGTCCCGCATCTTCTCATAGCCAACCGCCACTCCTACGTCACCAACCCCACTGAGGAGCTTATAGATGACGGACAGGACTGCCTGTCCGCCCGAGGCGCAGGCGTTCTCGACGGACTCGATGGGCTTGCTCGCCATGCCGGGCACGGTCGCCACCAGGCCGGACAGCAGCCCTTGCTTGTTCAATGTGAAATTGCAGGCAGCGCCAACCGAGCCGACGTCGATGCTGGATGGCGGAACTTTGATCTGTTGACACACTTCCGTGACCGCGTTGGCCACGATCTGGGGAACTGTCATGCCCATCAGCTTGCCGAACTTGGACTGATTGTAGGCGGCGATATAAACAGGCTTATTCATAATTTCTCCTTGCGATGTCTTCCGCGGAAACCGCAGTTGGCGTACCGGGCCGGCCCCGCACGAGTTGTGATAATGCTGCGCTTCCTGGAACCCGTCATTATCTCTGTTATCAGCCCACCGTGACAACCGTAATCATGCTAACGACAGATTTGTGAACTGCACATGTTCGTCAGGAGGTGTTGTGATAACATGGAGCCTCTACGTAAGGACCCCCGCTGTGGTCGTTGGAGGGTCTCATGCGGATCTCCCTGGTACTCTGTATCCACCTCCGCGCTCTCTCTTTCTGTTCGCGAAACTGGAGCGAGGAATGAGCAGCCGAAACAGCCGCTTTGATAGTGTCTGCATCAAATCCACCGGTTCTTACGTTCCGTCCAAGATTCTGACCAACGAAGAAGTACTGGCAAACTTGCCAACCTCTCCGGAGTGGGTCGTCGAAACGATGGGGATTCGCGAGCGGCACATCGCGGAACCGGAGGAATACACGTCGGATCTTGCTGCCCGTGCCGGGCTGGACGCAATCGCTTCGGCGGGGCTTGAACCAAACGATATTGACTTGATCATCGTTGCCACGGCGACACCCGACCGCAAGATGCCCTCATCGGCATGCATTGCGCAGACCAAGATGGGCATTCGCAACTGCTGCGCCGCGTTCGATGTGGCGGCGGTGTGTGCCGGGTTTGTTTACGGCATCACGATCGCCGGCCAATTCATCCAGAATGGTATGTACGAGCGTGCGCTGGTGATCGGCGCCGATACCTTCTCCAAGGTCACGGACTGGAACCACCGCAACTGCGTCGTTTTTGGAGACGGTGCCGGTGCCGTGGTACTCGAGAGGAAGGAGCGGGAGAATGGGTTCTTTTCAAGCATTCTCCTCGCCGATGGCGAGGGAATGGATCATTTCACAGTCTACCCTGGGGACGCCTACTTCACGATGAACGGAAAAGCGGTTTACGAGAAGGCTACAACCGCGGTGCCCGAGTGTATTCAGGAGATTCTCCGCATAAACCGGCTGGGACTCGAAGACGTCTCGATGATCATTCCGCACCAGGCCACAGCTCGCGTCCTCAAGCGCATCGCCGAGGTACTCAACATCCCTTTTTCCCGAATGCAGACGAACCTGGAGTCGTACGCGAACACCGCTGGAGCCACAGTTCCGCTGCTCCTGGACCAAGTAAACCGGCGCGGTCTCCTCCGCGAAGGCGATCTTCTCTTGCTCGTGTCTATCGGCGCAGGCTGGACCTGGGGCGCAAGCTTGTATCGATGGTAAGGTCCGATCTACCGTCACCACAACGGATTATGAAAGGTCTAGCATGACCCTCTCCCTTTTTGCAGAACGCAGATCATCCCAAGACGCCGAGCCGGAAAAATAAAGCAAGGGTGATTGGAAGAACCTCTCTCTACATGCTCTACCGGAAGAAGTTCCTTCCGGAGCACTTCGAGCTCACGGCTGGAGACGGCGCAAAAACGCGGGGCCCTTGCTCCCCAATATCCGTCAGCAATGTGATTGCCGTCACAGAGCTTCCCGTAGCCAAAGACTACGCTGACCCTATCTCTGATTCGTCAGAGGTCGCTGAAGCTGAAGCAACGTGAGATCCGAACATGCCGCAAGACTTTTACTGACGGCCCATCTGCAGCATGCGTCTGACTCGAAATAGAGAGCAGCAGCGATGCCCACCGGCCTGCTGGTCACAGTTCCCTCAATCCTGGCTACGCGGTGCGGAGCTTCGACCTCCAGCCGCGCAGCAGAAGTGACATGATGCGCCGAGCCGAACGTCTGAGCAGTCGCGAGTAACCAGGAGACGAAAGGCCTTATGGCTAGCCCTCATCTGTTTAGCTGCACTGTGTTTTTTGATGCTATTCGCGTACCGCGGATTCAGCGTCATCCTGTTTGCGCCGATCGCGGCCCTGGGTGCGGTCTTGCTTACCAGCCCATCGTCCGTGCTGCCGGTCTACAGCGGCCTCTTCATGGACAGCATGGTCGTGTTCGTGAAGAACTACTTCCCTGCTTTCATGTTGGGAGCCATCTTCGGTAAGGTCATCGAGTTGTCCGGCTTTGCCAAGTCCATCGTCGCCTCCGTCATAAACGTGGTCGGCGCATCGCGCGCGATGTTGTCCATCGTGCTGGTGTGCGGACTGCTCACCTACGGTGGCGTTTCGCTCTTCGTAGTGGTGTTTGCGGTTTATCCCTTTGCGGCCGAGCTCTTCCGGGCGTCGAACATTCCGAAACGTCTGATTCCCGGCACCATCGCCCTGGGAGCGTTCACCTTCACCATGGACTGCCTGCCCAACACTCCGCAGATCCAGAACATCATCCCCACTACATTTTTCGGGACCACACTATCGGCTGCGGGATGGCTGGGCACCATCGGCGGCATATACATCTTCATTCTGGGTATGCTCTATCTGGAGTCCCGGAGACGCGCCGCTGCAAAGGCTGGTGAAGGGTACGGCACCAATCACATCAACGAGCCAGAAGCGATCGACATGAGTTCACTGGTTCACCCGGCGATTGCAATCTTCCCGCTGTTTGTAGTGGGAATCTCCAACCTGCTCTTTACCACGTGTCTTATCCCGAGACTCTACGGTGACACCAGCACGGTTGTACTCAATCCAGCAGCCAAACCGATTGTGCAGCAAGTATCGAAGCTGCAAGGCATCTGGGCGGTGGAAGCGGCCTTGGTACTGGGGATCATTACCGTTTTCATCTTCGCCTTCCCGCTGCTCTCCAAGAAGTTTGCTGAGGGGAGCAAGCAGGCGATCGCCGGCTCGCTTTTGGCGTCCTTGAACACGGCCTCGGAATACGGATTTGGCGCCGTTATAGCAGCGCTTACCGGGATTCATCGCAGTGCGCAATGCACTGGCGCACATCCCGAACCCGCTGGTGAATGAAGCTATCAGCGTTAACGTCCTTGCGGGCATCACGGGATCGGCGTCGGGCGGCATGTCAATCGCGCTGGCGGCCATGGCCAATCAGTTCATAGCTGCAGCCAACGCTCACGGCATTCCGATGGCAGTTCTTCACCGGGTCGCGTCCATGGCCAGCGGCGGCATGGATACACTTCCCCACAATGGGGCGGTCATCACGCTGCTCGCCGTTACAGGATTGACCCACAGGCAATCATATCGCGACATATTCGCCATCACCTGCATCAAGGTGTCGGCGGTGTTCGTAGTAATCGCGGTTTATTACGCGACCGGGATCGTATAGGTCCCGTTGGTTATCGCAGCAAGTTTCAAGGAGGCAGTAATGTCTACAAGAAACGACGCGCACATCGCCACCGCATCCGTCAAAGCTGCGTCGCAATTCCGGGCGCGGCAAGATTATGTCCTGCGCCGAGGCGGTGAGACTGATTCGCGACGGCGACACAGTCGCAACCGGCGGCTTCGTCGGCAACGGCTTTGCCGAAGGCATAGCCTGCGCAATCGAGGAACTCTACCTCTCGCCCAAGGAAAGGACGGTCGCCAACCGCAAGCCGCGCAACCTTACACTCGTCTACGCCGCGGGCCAGGGCGACGGCAAGGAACGGGGACTCAATCACCTTGGCCACAAGGGCTTGGTGAAGCGCGTCATCGGCGGGCACTGGGGTCTGGTCCCAAGCTGCAAAAGCTGGCCATCGTCAACGGGGACATCGACGCCTACAACCTGCCCCAAGGCGTTATCTCGCACATGTTCCGCGACATTGCCGCCCATCGCCCCGGCCACATCACCCGGGTGGGGCTCGGCACTTTTGTCGACCCGCGTCACGGCGGCGGCAAGGTCAATTCCGTCACCACCGAGGATCTGGTTGAACTGATCACCCTCGACGGGCGAGGAATATCTCTTCTACAAGGCATTGCCCATCAATGTCGGGATCATTCGCGGCACTACCGCGGACCCGGAAGGCAATATCACTATGGAGCGGGAGGCCCTGACGCTGGAGGTGTTGGCCATCGCCATGGCCGCGCACAATTCCGGCGGGATCGGTCATTGCGCAGGTAGAGCGCATTGCCGAGAGCGGCACACTGAATGCCCGCCAAGTCAAGGTGCCGGGCATCCTGGTGGATTGCGTCGTGGTGGCCGAAAAGCCAGAGCACCATTGGCAGACCTTTGGGACCCAATACAATCCCGCATACAGCGCGAGATCCGCGTTCTGCATGGGAGCGATTCCGCCCATGCCGATGACGGAGCGCAAGATCATCGCTCGCCGTGCCGCCCTGGAACTTAAAGCCAACGACGTAGTCAATCTTGGCATCGGCATGCCGGAAGGGCGTCGCTGAACGTGGCCAACGAGGAGAAGATTATCGATCTGATCACCCTCACCGCCGAGCCGGGTGTGGTCGGCGGAATGCCCGCAGGCGGCCTCGACTTCGGGGCCGGCGTCAATACCTAGGCGATCATCGACCAGCCCTATCAGTTCGATTTCTACGACGGCGGCGGCCTCGACGTTGCCATCCTGGGCCTGGCACAAGCTGATCGCGAGGGCAACCTCAACGTCAGCAAATTCGGTCCCAAGCTGGCTGGCGCAGGTGGATTCATCAACATCAGCCAGAACTCCAAGAAGGTCGTGTTCTGCGGCACCTTCACCGCCGGGAAACTGCTCGAGTGTCAGTGGTGCGAAGATGGCAAACTGCGCATTGTCACCGAGGGCGAGTCCAAGAAATTCGTGAACGAGGTCGAGCACCGCACCTTTAGCGGCAAATACGCAAGCCGACGCGGACAAACGGTGCTTTACATCACCGAGCGCTGCGTCTTCCGTCTCGTAGAGGGAGGCATGGAACTGGTGGAAGTCGCTCCCGGCATCGACATCCAGAAGGACATCGTCGCCCAGATGGAGTTTGCTCCGATCATAAAGAGTCCGGTCACCATGGATGCGCGTCTGTTCGGGCCCGACACCATGGGTCTGCGCAGCGCGTTGCTGGAGTTCCCACTCGAACAACGTTTTATCTACGATCCCCAGCAAAACTTGTTCTTCGTCAACCTGGAAGGATACAGAGTGGTGAGCCTGGAGCAGGTGAAACGGATCGGGCAGGTCGCACGCGCGCGCCTCGAAGGGGTTCCGGGCAAGGTGTACGCAATCGTGAACTACGATAACTTCTCCATTTCGCCGGAGCTGGTCGATCCCTATGCCGATATGGTGAAGCGGCTGATGGACGAGAAGTATGCCGGCGTTACCCGTTACACCACCAGCGTCTTTCTGCGCATGAAACTGGGCGACGCCTTAAGCAGCAGCGGCGTAACTCCTGAAATCTATGACAATGCCGGGGAGGCCCGTGAACACTTGCGGGAGATTGCACAGGAAACGGCAACCGCCGAAGTAGCTTCTGTAGTTGCAGGAAAATCATAACCGCCAACCTTGTGCTGGCGACATTTCGGAGGATGTAATGAAAGAGACAGGTCTTCGTAACAAGGTCGTCATCGTAACCGGCAGTTCTGCCGGCATTGGCCGGGCCACGGCGTTGCGGTTCGCGCAGGAAGGGGCGAGGATCGCGGCGTGGGACGTCAACGAAGCTGCAGCGGAAGCCTTGATCAAGGAGATTGAGACTGCCGGCGGCCAAGCCATATTTCGCAAAGTCAACGTGACTGACGCGCAATCGGTTCAGGCCGGAGTGGACGATGTTATTTCCCGCTGGAAGCGGATCGACGTGCTGGTCAACAATGCCGGCATTCTGCGCGACGGCATGTTAGTGAAGGTGAAGGACGGCGCGGTCGTCTCCACCATGACGGACGAGCAGTTCGACGCCGTGATTGGCGTGAACCTGAAGGGCGTCTTCGTTTGCACGCGCGCAGTCGTGCCCCACATGATCGCCGGTGGCGGAGGCTCCATTCTGAGCGCCTCGTCCGTGGTCGGGCTCTACGGCAATTTCGGCCAGACCAACTACGTTGCCACCAAGGGTGGCGTCATTGCCATGACCAAGGTCTGGGCGCGGGAACTGGGGCGCTACAACATTCGCGTGAATGCTGTGGCTCCCGGATTCATCGGCACCGAGATGGTGCAGCAGATGCCCGAGAAAGTCCTGCAGAACATGGTTTCCCACACTCCGCTGGGACGCTTGGGAAAACCGGAGGAGATCGCCGACGCCTACTGCTGGCTGGCTTCCGACGGCGCTTCTTTCGTCAGCGGCACGACGCTGTCGGTGGATGGCGGCGTGGTAGTGGGGACGTAGCGAAGCTCTTCCCAAACGAAAGGCCCCGAAGCGTCACCGTTTCGGGGCTTTTTCGTTTTGTAGAGCCACTTGCTTCTTTTTCCTGGCGTCGGCGCGTCGCCTCTTCTTCTGCTCTTCCGGACAGTACATGCTAGTGCGGCAGGTCCTGCTCCCGCAGTAGCAAAGGGCGGCATCGTCGTCGTCACCATCGTAAAGCCAATAGTCATAGGTGAGCTCTTCGCCGGCAGCAATGTCGCGCAGTGCCTGGATATAGACGCGGCCCTCTTCCTCGTCGGTCTCGCAGTTGGGATCACAGGAGTGGTTCACGAACATCGCCATCCCGTGACCGTCGATTATGACCTCGCCGTCACCGACGCCGAAGAGATAGGTGAGCGCCCGGCCATCATAGCGAACGTCGCCCTCAGCTTTCGTGATGCGCTCTCCCGTGTACTCCAGAACACGGGCGCCCCTGGGAATATTGTCCAGCGTGAAGCATCCGGCGGCATGAATGTCGGAGGAACGAATGATCAAGCGTGGCAAGTAACGGTTCTCCCGGAGAATGTGGTGAGCAGTATAACGTAAGCGGCTGGTCGCACTTTTGCACAATTCGACGCAGTGTCGCTCGCTTGGCGACTCACGCCTCTGGTATCCCTGTCAATGCGAGGCGTCACATACGTAGCCCACATTTCCCGGTTCACATTCTGCCGGAGATTTCGTATCTTGGATGGGACGAATAGATTTGGGAGGCCTTCTCATGGTTCATGTTTTGCTCCGCCACAAGGTTGCGGACTACAGCCGCTGGAAAGAAGCATTCGATGCCCACCTCAACACCCGCATGCACGCCGGGGAACTAGGGTTTCGCCTGTTCCAGGGCGTGGACGATCCGCGGGAAGTGACCCTTCTGTTGGACTGGGACAGCGTCGAGCATGCGCGTAAATTCATGACCTCCGCCGATTTGCAGGCGGCGATGGAAAAGGCTGGCGTCATCGGATCTCCCGACGTGCATTACATCGAGGACGCGCGCACGGTACGACGAACGTCAGCCGACTGACTTCAGTGCTCCATAAATTTTTCTGAAAAGACTCTTGACAGCGAGCCGGGGCTTACGCTCTAAATCGCATCGCACTAGCGCGCTCGCGGGTTCCTTCCAGGAAGCTGCGGGTGCGTTCTTTGCGGCTGGGAAGCCTCTCTGGATGCGGGTTTCGCGCGACCCGGCGTTCTGTCAAGAAGTTTGCAGCCAAAATTTTGGCCGACTCCAAAAAAACTTTTACGGCTGCGTTTGACAAACCGTCAGAGAAATTTAAAATACCCGACGACTTTCCGATTCGATTTGCGCGACCGTGACCTACACAACTGAATTTGACAAGGTTCTCCTGCGGACCGACATATCCGACCTGGATCTTTATGCCAGCGGCAAGGTGCGCGACCTCTATCGGGTCGACGCTGACCACCTGCTGCTGGTGGCCACCGACCGGATCTCCGCGTTCGATTATGTCCTCGCCACCGGCATCCCGCAGAAGGGCCGGGTGCTGACCCAGCTTTCGCTGTTCTGGTTCGACTTCCTCAAGAACATCGTGCCCAACCACCTGGTGACGGCCGACGTGCGGAAGTACCCGCCGCAATTACAGAAGCACGCCGCCCAGTTGCGCGGCCGCTCGATGCTGGTGATCCATGCCGACATGATCGCCATCGAGTGCGTGGTGCGGGGCTATCTTTCCGGATCGGGATGGAAGGAATACAAGGCCGGCGGGTCCGTTTGCGGCATCAAGTTGCCTGCCGGGCTGCGTGAATCCGACAAATTGCCCGAGCCGATTTTCACGCCGGCGATCAAGGCCAGCAGCGGTCACGACGAGAACATCTCGTTCGAGCACATGGTGAGCCTGGCGGGTCGTGAGCTGAGCGGGCAGCTCCGTGACCTGAGCGTGAAGATCTACCAGACGGCAGCGAACTACGCCGAGACCCGTGGCATCATTATTGCTGATACCAAGTTCGAGTTTGGCCGGACACCCGGTGGACTTATTTTGGCCGACGAAGTCCTCACGCCGGACTCATCCCGCTTCTGGCCAAAAGACAGGTATCAGCCGGGTGGTCCGCAGGACTCGTTCGACAAGCAGTACGTGCGCGACTATCTGGAAGCCATCAAGTGGAACAAGCAGCCGCCGGCGCCGGGATTGCCTCCGGAGGTGGCGGCCAGAACAAGCGAGAAGTATGTCGAGGCTTATACCCAACTGACCGGGCATCCACTGCCGGTCTGAGGGGCCGAATGCTGGGTTTTTCCATTCTCGACTGGGTGATTGTGCTGATCGTTCTGCTGTCGGTATTGCAGGCGATTGCGCAAGGTTTCTTTCACGAGTTCTTCGCCCTGGCGGGAGTGGTGGTTGGATACTTGCTGGCTGCGTGGGAGTATCCGCGGGCCGCGGCATGGTTCGCGCCCCACGTGAACTCCCAATGGATGGCGGACATTGCTGGGTTCTTTTCCATTTTTCTGGTTGTACTGTTGCTCGCTGGGGTCATCGGGCGGATTGCGCGCTGGGCGGTACACGGTGTGGGGTTCCGGTGGTTCGACCGCCTGTTGGGTGCTGTGTTCGGGTTCCTCCGGGGCGCTGCGGTGGTCACGGTGATCGTGCTGGCTTTAGCGGCGTTCGCTCCGCAGTGGGGTTGGCTGCAACAGTCGCGCATCGCGCCGTTCCTGCTGGTCACGGGACGGGGATTGATCTGGGCAGCTCCGGCGGAATTGCGGCAGCGATTTCATGCGGGCTGGGACCTGTTGCGGACGGTTCCGGAGCACGTTCCTGTGCAGCACAGTGGTATTGGCAGCAATCATTAATCTAAAAGATGCGGGTCCAGACGGACCCTACCGAAGTAAAGTGAGGCGTCGTGAAAGATCAACTCGAAGCATTGGTCCTGCAGATGTACAAGAGCGGTATCACCTATCCCGAAGCCGTATGTGAGTTCAAGAAACGCTTCATCCTTACCGTCTTGCAGGAGAGCAAGGGAAACCAGTGCAAAGCCGCGCGCCAGCTGGGAATGCACCGCAACACTCTCAGTCGCACCATCGCCGAGCTGAAACTCGATGCCAAGAGCCTGCGCCTTGGCACACGGCGCCCGCCGCGCAGCGCACACACCCTCCCCATTGACAAGAAGTCCGCGCGCTCCTTCCGGCCGCTGTGACAGATTGAGTCACCTGCAAAGTCCGCAATAGTCCGCAAGAAAAAGGGAGCAGCCAACGGCTGCTCCCTTTTCTTCGGTTGGAGTCTAAATTACTGCGCAGGTTTGTGTGCCGGATGGTGCGCTGCCGGCGCGGCGGTTGAGACCGGGTTGCCGTTCTTGTCGAGCAGGATGCCCTCAGTCATCGTCATCATGAACGGGTTGGGAGTGTAACTCGACACCGTACCCTGGAAGGCCATCATGGCGCCGGGCTGGGGTACCAGACGCGCCGGTATCGGCTTGCCCATGGTCAGACCAATGTCGGCCTTCTTGGCTTCGATATCGTCGTCGCTACCGGCCAGCTTGACGGCTGTCGGCGCAGCACTGATGACGCTGGCCTGCAGTTTCACGGCCTTGTCCTTGATTGCGTTCCAAACCGTGTCAGCAGCCTGCTGATTGCCTGAGGAAAGCACCAGCTCCCACTCCGCGAAGCTCATCTGCTTGGGATCTTTGCTCTTGACCAGGTCCGCAGCCTGCTCGGCTGGAGACGGTGGAGGCGGCGCCGCGGCCACAGTGAACCCCGAGGGCGGCATTATGCTCTGCGAGGCCTTGGCCTGGTTGACCAGGTCCGTCCAGCCATCTTCCTTACCGTGGTAGCGGATGTACTTCTTGCGGCCGTAGTCCAGAATCTGCTGCTGTCCTGGTCCCTGCGCCAACTGCGAAGCTTTGATGACAAACCAGAATCCTTCCGGGTTCATGGGCTTGGCTTCAAGATCGGCGGTCGCGAGCTGGTACACGTCAACTACATCGGGCTGCGCCTCGTCCCCTACCGCCTCCCGGTAATCCTTCTGCGCCAGGGCGAAATCTTTCTTCTGCAAGGCGGCAAAGGCGACCGCGCCGTCGAAAATAGCCGTAAAGTTGTTGTGCAGCTTCACGAAGTCGGCGTCGCTCATGCCCTCGGGCTTGGTCATGTTCTGCAACGCCTGCAATCCCCGTTGCCCATATTGATCTGCCTGCTGGAGGTTCTGCTGCATTTGCGGGCCGCCTTGCGAGGCAGCGGCGCGGGAATTGTAGGCCAGCAGCGCCAAGGCACGAACGTTGTTGGGATTCGCCTGCAAGACACGGTTTGCGGTGTCAATGGTTTTCTGCGCGTCCCCGGCTCCCTGGTAGGCTGCCATCAACTGTTCCAGGGCATCTTCCTTCATCACACTGTTCGGATACGTTTGAAGGAAAGCTTCCACCGCCGCCGCCTTCTGCGCGGGATTGGTCTGCTGGATGGCGTTGACGTACGCGTTGTACTCGGCGGGATCTTTGATCTGCTTCTGCGGACGACTGGGCTGGCTGGCCGGCTTGCGCCGCCTGCGCTGCCATCTGCTGGGCAAGCGACGAAACAGCGAGTACCAGCAACATGGTGACTAGCGACTTCTTCATTCTCTTGGCTCCTTGGTTCTCCGGACCTGTCGACGGCATTCCTTCACACACGGCTCCACTACCCGCAGCAATCCAGCCTGATACGCCCCTGGCTGAACCGCCTTGGCATCCTCAACTCACTCTGCAAAAAGCTTCATTGGACACGAAAACAGGCAGAAACGGGATTATAAGTATGTGCCCTCTCGAAGGCAAGTTGCTTACCACTTTACACGCTTTCTTCGTTTCCAGGATGTCGGTAACCTCGCTCCACCGATCTTCGCCATCACCCCCTTTGACTCGCGGCGCGGCAAGCGTCAGAATGCGATCTCATGCTTGCTTCTTTGACGGCACGGCCGTAATAGCAGGGAGAGAGTGATCGACATGCAGCTAGCAGAATTGGGGTCCATCTCTGGGGCACTTGCAGTGGTGACGGGTGGTGGCCGGGGCATTGGCCTGGCCATTACCGAAACGCTTGGCCGCGATGGACGCCTCAGTAGTCATAACCGGCCGGGATGAAACCCGCATGCAACAGACGGCACGCGACCTGACCGCGCGGGGGCATCGCGTCCAAGGCATCGCTTGCGATGTCACCAGTCTCGCCAGCGTCGAGGCGTTCGGCAAGCGCCTGCGGAGTGACTACGGTCATGTTGACATCCTGGTGAACAATGCGGGGGTTGCCGGGCCGCCCGGCGTTCTGCATGAGCTTGGTCCCAAGGACTGGGATGCTATCTTCGACACCAATCTTCGCGGCGTGTACTACATGCTGCGTGCTATCGTCCCCCTGATGGGCGTGGGCGGACACATCATCAACATCTCCTCCCTCGCCGGCAAGAATGCCTTGCCGCGCGGTGCGGCCTATTCGGCTTCCAAGTGGGGACTGAACGGGCTCACCTATGGAATCGCAGAAGAGCTGCGCGAGCACTCGATTCGCGTCAGTCTCATCTGCCCGGGATCGGTGGACACCGACTTCAGCCCACGGCGTGTGGGCAAAGATACCAGCAAGATGCTCCAGCCCGATGACGTTGCGCATGCGGTCGCTATGCTGGTAACGCAGCAGCCTCAATCGTTCGTCAGCGAGCTCTTGCTGCGGCCTACGCAGAAACCGTGAACCCCTGCTCTCTGCACCTCCAGTTTTTCGGTTGCTGAATACACTAACCTGTATAATTATTTTTGACAGGTTAGGAGAACACCATGACCGAATCACAACGCATTGTGAACGAATACGACCGCGTCATGCACGGCGACGCCTGGCACGGCTATCCCATCTGGCAGATTCTCGATGGCATTTCCGCTGAGTATGCCGCAGCGCGGCCACTCGCTGGAGCTCACACCATTTGGGAGATCGTCATGCACATGACCTTCTGGGAAGGAGTTGCGGCGCAGCGTCTCTCGGGCCAGCGTGCGGGGCTGGTGGAGGAGCTGAACTTCCCTGCCCAACCCGAAGCAACCGAGGCGAATTGGCAAAAGACGCTGCGAAGAATTTCGGCAATCCAACGAGAAATTTCGCGAGGCGCTGGCGAAAATGGATGCCGGAAGCTTGGACGAATTGTCAGCCGCCGGCAAGTGGTCGTTCTATGAGGAGGCGCACGGGTTGATCCAGCACAACGTGTACCATGCCGGCCAAATTGCCATCCTGCAGAAGGCTTTTCAGCACAAATGAGGGCTCTGCCGTTTGTAATTCTGTAACACGGGTGCTAACATCCGGACTCAACGAAGTTTTCGCAGGAGGTTGTCATGTCGGATCGCGATGGCAGTGGTTTCTTGTGGTTTTTGGCAGGTTTGGGCATTGGTGCGGCAGTGGGAATTCTCTACGCGCCCAAGGCCGGAGACGAAGTCCGCCAGCGCATTCGCGAAGTCGCGGGAGACATCCCCGACACCGTCAAAGAGCGGGCCCGCCAGGCTCGTGAACAGGCCGGCACCTGGTCCGAGAAGGGTCGCGAGTATCTGAATCAGCAAAAGGAACAGATTCGTTCTGCGTATGAGGCGGGACGGCAGGCCTATCGTGAAGCGACCGCTGAAGAGGTTGAAGGCGCAGCACCTAACGTACCGTAAGTGCGCGAATCAGCCAATCGAACGGGCTTTGCCCTTGAGTTCCGACGGGGAACATTATGGACGAGCTGACCATTTTTATCGCCATCACCGCTGCTGCGGTCGTACTGCAGATGCTGATCCTCTTGGGCATGTACCTCGCCGTGCGCAAGCTTGCTGCGAGCGTGCAATCCGTGACCGACGAAACCCAATCCCGGGTCCTGCCGCTGCTGGAGAAGGCCAAGGTGATGCAGCAGGAGGTGCACTCGTTTCTGGAGGTTTCCCGTCCCAAGATTGACGTGACCCTCGACAACGTGGCGCACGTAACCACAACGGCGAGGGCCGACATCGAGCGCATCCAAGTTACGCTCAATGACATGCTGGATCGGCTGCGGCTGCAGGTAATTCGCGGTGACGAAATGATGACCCATGCCATGGACAGGGTCGAGCAAACCTCTGAGAAAGTGCACCGCTCGGTTACAACACCGGTCCGGAAGGTGTCCGGTATGGCGCAGGCCATCAGCACCGGAGTCGGCACATTCTTCAACGCCCAGAAGCGTCGCCGTAACGGCGGACCATCGGACGAAATGTTCATCTAGCTGGCTAGCAGCCAAGGCTTAAGGTAAAGCCATTGAAGTGTAAATATAGTGTTGTCAATTGCTTACATTAATTTATTCAAGTATTATCTTAAACTTGATTTGCCCGTGCATACGCGCGGAAAATGACCCTAGCCCGCCTGATTCGACAATCGATTAGCTGATCCATCCTCCGCCCACGACCACGTCGCCTTCGTAGAACACGACCGCTTGTCCGGGCGTGATGGCGCGCTGCGGCTCATCGAACGTCACCAGGACTTCGTCGTCACCGCTCTTCTCTACGATTGCATCCGCGGCCTCGTGACGATGGCGGATCTTGGCCTTCACTCGTATTGGCTCGTGTAGCTGCTCGATCGCAATCCAGTTCATGCGCTTGGCGTGCAGCGTGCGCGAGAACAAACCCTCGCCGTCACCCACCACGACCTGCCGCTTGTCGCCGCGAATCTCCAGCACATACAGCGGCGATCCAGTCGCCACTCCGAGTCCCTTGCGCTGACCAACCGTGAAGTTGTGAATGCCGCTGTGTGTCCCGACCACTTCGCCGGTAGTCGTAACCAGCTCCCCGGCGGTCTCGGGGAGCTCGTCTCCCTGCTCTGCGAGATAGGCGTCGAGAAACTTCTTGTAGTCGCCGCCGGGGACGAAACAGATTTCCTGCGAGTCGGGCTTCTCGAACAGGCGCAGGCCGGCTCGCTTGGCCTCTTCACGCACCTCCGGCTTTCGCATTTCGCCCAGCGGAAACAACGTCCGACTCAACTGCTCCTGGGTCAGACCGAAAAGAAAATAGGTCTGGTCCTTGGCGCGATCGGTCGGCCGCTTCAACTGCCAGCGTCCGCTGCGCTCGTCAAACTGGTTGCGCGCGTAGTGACCCGTTGCGAGCAATTCGGCTCCGATCTGTCGCGCCGTAATCAGCAACTGGTCAAACTTGAGGTGGTTGTTGCAAAGGCTGCACGGAATGGGCGTGCGTCCGGAGAGATACTCCTGAACGAACGGCCGCACCACATCGTGTTCGAAGCGCTCCTCCTGATTGACGACGTAGTATGGAATCCTCAGCGTTTCGGCGACGCGGCGCGCATCGTACACATCGTCAAGCGAACAGCAGCGCCCCTGCACCGGCTCGGCGGGCATGCCCTCGTGACCGGCCAGCCGCCGCTGGTTCCACAACTGCATCGTCAGGCCCACGACGTTGTAGCCCTGCTGGCACAGCATGGCCGCGACGGCGGACGAATCCACTCCGCCCGACATGGCCACGGCGATGGTTTCCTTCTGCATCTTTAATCTGTCAGATGACCCGATCGTACTCAATCTTGCGCCCAGCCGCCCTGAACTGGCGGTTCTGGTTCCGGTTCCCACACGTGAATTCTAGCGCGAGAATCGAGCAGACCCGCAAGCGTTCTGCATCGGTTCTGGCGAAAAGCGAAGCGCGCCTAGCTGAGGGCTGACGGCTGAGGGCTGACGGCTTTCTTCCACACCGGACTAATCTCACGCAGTCGTCCGACCACCTCAGGAACCAGCCCCAGCGCAAACTCGACATCCTCGGCCGTGTTCTGCTTGCCCAGGCTGAAGCGGATGCTGGCACGCGCGCGGTCCGGCGACAATCCCATAGCGGTCAGCACATGCGACGGCTCAATCGCTCCCGAGGAGCACGCCGCGCCGGTCGAAACCGACAGACCCTTCAGGTCGAGCGCGATTACCATCGCCTCACCCTCGATGCAATCGAAATAAATATTGGTCGTGTTGGGCACACGCGGTGCGCCGGCGCTGTTAACGCCGACCTGCTCAACCGTTTCCACGATCCCCTTCTCAAGACGATCGCGCAACGCGGTCATCCTCTCGACGCTGCCGTCCGCGAAGCCCTCGCGTGCGATCTCCGCCGCTTCGCCCAGTCCGACTATGCCCGGCAAGTTCTCGGTGCCGGCGCGCCGCGAACGCTCATGGCGTCCGCCGTAAAACAGCGGCTGCAGCAGCGTTCCCTTGCGCACGTAGAGCGCGCCAGCGCCTATCGGCCCGTGCATCTTGTGGGCAGTGAGGGTCAGCAAGTCGCAGCCAAGCTCTTTCACGTCGAGCGGTACTTTACCGGCTGCCTGTACCGCGTCGGTGTGGAAATAAACATCGGCTTCCGCCGCGATCTTTGCGATTTCGCGCACCGGCTGCAGCACGCCGGTTTCGTTGTTCGCCAGTATCACGCTGATGAGCTTCGACTCGGGACGCAGCGCCCGCCGCACATCATCGGGATCCACCAGGGCGCGGCCGTCCACCGGTACATACGTCACGCTGCAACCCATCTCTTCCAGACGCTTGCAGGCGTTCAGCACGGCGTGGTGTTCCACTGCGGAGCTGATGAGATGGTCGCCCGGCTTCATAAGCCCGAACAGCGCCAGGTTGTCGCCTTCGGTGCCGCCGCTGGTAAAGACAATCTCCGCCGGACGGCAGTTCAGCAACTCGGCAACCTGCTCTCGGGCATGTTCCACGGCCGAGCGCGCTTGCTGGCCCTGCTGATGAATGGACGACGCGTTGCCGAACTTCTCGAAGAAGTAAGGGCGCATCGCCTCAAACACCTTCGGCAGCAGCGGCGTCGTTGCATTGTTGTCGAGATACACGCGGTGCATGAGTCGCTGTTCGCTCGTTCGCCTCAGCCGCTATTACGGACGACCAAGGTGGATTCGAAAAGTGGCGAACAGCGAACTCTCCTTATTCTAGCTTCCTATTGGATTCCGAGCGGGGAGGAGCGATTCGGAGGAAGTCGCCTCGCTATTCGCAGAACCGAGGTTAGCGAATGGCGAATAGCGAATGGAACTGAAGCGAATAGGCTTCTATCGCTTCTCCAGCGGCACGTACCGGTTGGGATACAGTGGGCCCTGATATTCCGCGCGCGGACGAATCAGGCGGTTGTCGTTGAGTTGCTCGATCACATGCGCCGTCCATCCCGCGACCCGCGACACCGCAAACACTGGCGTAAACAAGTCAATATCAATGCCCAGCGTGTGATAGGTGGAGGCCGAATAGAAGTCTACGTTCGCATTCAAACGGCGGTCTGCGACGATGAACTCCTCGATCTTATGCGAGATCCCAAACCACTTTGCGTTGCCACTCGATTCACCGAGTTCGCGCGACATAGTCCGCAAATGCGTCGCCCTCGGATCTTCGGTGTGATACACGCGATGCCCGAATCCGGGGACCTTTTTCTTCTGCGCCAGCATGCCCTTGACGTACTCCACCGGATCGGCGCCGGAAGCATCGATGGCTTCCAGAATGCGAAACACGGCTTCGTTGGCCCCACCGTGCAACGGGCCCTTTAAGTGCGCCGATGGCGGCCGTGACTGCCGAGTGCATATCGCTGAGCGTTGCCGCCACTACTCGCGCCGCGAATGTCGAGGCATTCAGCTCATGATCGGCGTGCAGGATGAGCGCGATGTCCAAGCGCGTGCTCGGCCGTCGCGCTGGGAACTCGCCATTCAGCATGTAGAGAAAGTTGCCGGCATGCGACAGCGAGCGGTCAGGTTCAACCAGCGGCTTGCCTTTGCGAATGCGATCATAGGCGGCGACCACATAGGCCAGTTGCGCCGTCACCCGAATTGCTTTGCGCACGTTGGCCTCGTGATCGTTTACTTTTTCTTCGGGATCGTAATACGACAATGCGGACACGATGGTGCGCAGCACATCCATCGGCAACGCATGCTTGGGGGCTTGCCGCAGCAGGCTGATGATCGAAGCATCCAGCTTGCGCTCGCGCGCCAGGTTCAGCTTGAGCTCTTGCAGTTCGGCGCGGTTCGGCAAACGTCCAAACCAGAGCAGATAGCAGACTTCCTCGAAATTGGAATGGTCGGCAAGTTCGTGGATGTCGATGCCGCGGTAAGCTAGCACACCCTGGTCGCCGTCGATGTAGCAGATACTGGAGTTGGCGGCGGTAATGCCTTCCAGCCCCTTGGGGCCCTGCGATGATGGATGACATGAAAACCTCAGGCGGCTCTCGGGCCGCAATAACACATAGAACGCAGATTGCCCCGGCGCGCGGGAAAAATCGCTCGAAGCACAAACAGCTTTTATACTACTGCATTTCCGGCCTCGTCCGGCGACTGCCGGCCCCCACGCTCCAGCCAAAACCTGACGGAACTTCCCGTTTGTTCGGTCCGTACATCAGTTTGTAAGCAGAATTCAGCCCATCAAGCGCGGGCAGCGCGAAGAAGAAGGAGCAGGTTATGGACGGAAACATTGTGGGTTTGGCTGCGGTGATTATGATCTTTGGTATTCCGATCGCCGGAATGTACACCTATTTCCGAGTGCGCAAGCTGCGCACCGAAGAGCGCCTGGCAGCGATTGCGCGCGGCGTGAATGTCCCCATGGAGCCTGAGCTTTCGCAGGCCGCTCGTTCGCGTAGGTTCGGCATCTTGCTGGTAAGCGCATCCATCGGCTACACCATCGCAATGGCCCTGGTGGCCCGCGCCGAACCGGACGCGATGGTTGCCGTCGGTTTCGGCGTCATTCCGTTTGCCATCGGCCTTGGCTTCTTCCTGGATTCGGTGCTGGTGCGTCGCGATCTGCGGGCTTCGTGATCGGGTCACTGCTTTGCCTCAGTGGCCGAAGTCAACGGGACGGGCGTAGCCCGTCATCTCCAGATACCCTACGCCCGTTGCCCGCGCACCACTGCGAGTTCCACTGACAGTGATCGCTCCTTCCCAGTAGGAAAGGCCGCGTGCTGTAGCCGCTCACCAGTTCCTGCGAACGCAACGGCGTCTTCATCTGCAAATCCAAAGCCAGGGACGGCACGGTGACTCGCCATGCCGTGGGATAGACCGCATGGGTATTGGGGCTGGCGTAAGTCTCGCCCTCCGGCTGCATTGAAAAATCAGACACGCCAAGAAAAGTCGATTTGCCTTGTCCGTCCACGTAGGTTCCGGCTGAGAACGGATCGACGCTGCCATCCTCGTGACGGAAGCGATACAGCATCAACTCGGTGTGGTCGTCGAACTGCAAGCTGAGCCAGTCCCATCCGCTCTCATTCGCCTCAAGCTGGTGGGTGAAGAACTCGTGGTCCATCCACGATGTGCCCTCAACCTGGTAGCTCTTCCCGTCCAGTCTCGATGGAGCCACTGGTCAGCAGCCGCGTGAACGAAATGTAGTGGGACGCTTGCCCCGCTCCGGCGGCCTTCTGGCTAACCCCATTCTTGCCATGAATCACCGGCGGCTTGCGTGAGGTCATCACCAGCCGTAGCGCAAAATTGTCGGCAACGGCCTGGATCTCCTGACGGTCGCTTACCCACGTCACCTGCCAGTTTCCGTTCCAAACTTTCGCCATTGGTTCGCTTGCGCCTGCTAGACCCGGACCTGCGCGATTGACTCGCTCCGTGTGGTAGAAGCGTCCACCGCTAGGTCGCTCAATGCAAGATGGGCAAGGTAGATGTCCTGGACGTCCCAGTCCGAGGTCTTCGCTCGGTCGCGACTCACACCCTGCCGGAAAAACGTCAGCTCGAAACCGAACCTGTGCCCATCCGCCGATTTCACGTTGCCGGTGTAATACCACCACTCTGTCCGGTAGCCAGGATGATTGAAGTGGTCGCGCGGAAATTCGTAGCGATAGCCAGGTAGGGCGGCCTCGTACTGCGCCAGGAGGGGCAGTGCCACAACAAAGCAAGAGAAGTACAGATAGGAGCCTACTCCTCATGCACCACCTCAATCGGGTTGAGCCGCGTTGCAACTCGCGCCGGATAGAACCCAGCCAGGACGGTCGCGGCATACACCAGAGTCAGAGCGCCGAGGAGCACGGCGACAGGCCAATGGAACTGGATCGTCCATCCAAACGATTGCTTGTTAATCACGAAAATCAACAACAGCGACAGCACGATTCCAAGCGCCAATCCCGCGACATTGGCCAGCAGGCCAATAAGCCCTGCCTCCACCAGGATGAGCTTTCGTATCTGGGGAACGGCTGCGCCCAGAAAGCGAAGCAGGCCCAATTCCCTCCGCCGGTCGATCACCAGGGCCAGCAACGCTCCCGCGATGCCGATGACGGCCACGATGATGGCCACGACTTCCAGCGCGTAGGTAATCGCGAACGTCCGATCGAAGATGCGTATCGCCTCCGCTCGCAGATTGCGGTTGGTGAATATCAGGATGTTTCGTCCCGCCACAGCTTTGTCAACTTCCGTCCGAACCTCGTCGAGGTTGGCGCCAGGTGCGACATAGATGGCAAGATTCGAAGGCGCAGGATCGGGCACGTAACGAAGCATGATGGAGCGATCGACGACGATATAGCCTTTTTCGCTGCCGTAATCGTAGAAAACATCAATCACCTTAAAGCGAACCAGCGATCCGCCCAGCGGAAGTGTGATCGAGTCGCCCAGCGCGAAGATGATGCTTATTGGCAAACGGCTCACTGATCACCACGTTGTCGCCGCTGCGCAGCTCAGTGTTGACCGTATTCGCACCGCGTCTAGAAAGGAAGCGGATGATCGCCAAGCCATGGTTCCCCACCGTGTCAGCTGAGCCCAGGGTCGCAGGCAGTCCGTCGTAGCTGATTTCATAATCCGCGAAAACGATCTAGTCCGGCGACTCCCGGTAGCGCCGCAAGTTGGTCTGCCAGAGCCGGATCAATCGTGGGATGGCGGTCGGCGACCTCGTCTCCCGCCGGGCGCAGAAACAGGTCAGCTCGGAGTTGAGCATCCATCCAGACCTGCACCGTCTGGCGAAAGCTGCCGACCATGATGCCCACCGCCGTGGTCATGGCGATCGCTGTGGACAATGCGCCGACTAAAACCGACGTTCGACGCAGCGAAGAGGACAAGCTGCGTGAAGCCAGCATCGCCTCCACGCCAAGCACGCGGCGCAAGAGTCTCGAGCCCACCGCAGTCAACCCGCTGACCAGCGCAGGAGTGGCGAAGGCCGAGGCTGCGATCATCAGCAGGGCGGAAACATAGCCGAAGAGCGGCTTGCCACCCACCGCCGGGACCTGCGACGCGGCTGCTCCCAGTGCAGCCAGCACTACCGCAATACCGAGATCGCGGAACTTGTGTACGCCTGCGGCGTACTCGCGCTCTCCTCGCGCCATCGCTTCCACCGGCGATACCAACGAGGCCTCCCGCGCCGGAGAAGCTGCGGATGCCAGCGACACGCCGATTCCCACCAGCAGCCCCAAAGCCACCGTTGCGGGCGTCAATGCAATCGGCCCGGGACGGCTGGAGATGTAGAGATTGTCGACCGTTGCGGCCAGCAGACGCACGGCCCCGGTCGCCATCATGCGACCCAGGAAAATTCCGATCACTCCGCCCGCAATCCCGAAGCACAGGGCTTCTCCAAGAAATGCGACGAGCACATCGCGGCGGCTGGCACCCAGAGCGCGCACGATGCCGATCTCCGGCCTCCGGCGAACCACCGAGACCGAAATCGTATTGAAGATGAGAAATGCGCCGACCACCAGCGCGACATAACTCAACACCCGCAGGTTCCAGCGGAACGCGCCCAGCATGCGCCGGTTCTCGTTGGTCTGCGTCCCCTCACGACGAAGCTCCACGCCAGCGGGCAAGGCTTCTCGCAGCCGTTGCTCCCATTCGTCCAAGGGCGGTGTGGACGGCACTTTCAGCAGCACACGATCAACTCGGTCCTTGCGCTCCAGAGCACTCTGGGCAGTCGCCAGGTCCATGAGCACGAGGCCGCCGCTGTCCCCGGAGTCCGGCAGCACTCCGCGAACCGTGTACTCGCGAATGCGATCGTTGATCTGCAGCCGAATCTGGTCACCCGCTTTCGCTCCCAGGTGCTCGCTGACCCAAACGCCATCTTCGTTGGTAAACTGCTGCACGTCGCCATCATTCTCCGCGCTCGTCTTTGGCGAACCAATTTCGCCCGGATGGTCCGCGATCATGTCCATACCAATGAGCGGCACGGTCTGGCGAGTCGCTGCCACCACCGCGTAGTCTTCAATCCGCGGACGCACCGTGATTGGGTAAGGCAGGGTCGCGAGCCTGCCAACCACTTCGTCAAGAACTCCGCCCACTGCGGAGACTTCGAGGTCGGCATTCCCGGTCAGAGTTTCGATGGAGGAGCGAAATGAGCCTGCCGCCGCGTCTCCCGCCAGTTCGATGGCAAGCACCACGGCAACCCCCAACGCGACCGCTAACACGACCAGCGCAGTGCGTACGGGCTCGCGGTGAAACGGGCGGACGATCAGGCGGTAAAAGAGGCGAAGGCGCGACATGCTAGGGACGGGTGACCTCTTGAATTTTCCCATCGCGCATCTTGACCACCGCGTCGGCAAAGCTGGCAGACTCGACGCTGTGTGTCGCCATGACGATCGCGGTCTTGTGCTCATCGACGATGCGGCGCAGCAGCGCGAGAATCACATTTCCTGTCGTGGTGTCGAGGTTACCGGTCGGCTCATCCGCCAGCAGCAACTTGGGGCCATGCACCATGGCGCGCGCGATGGCGACGCGCTGCATCTGTCCGCCGGAAAGTTGATGCGGCATTCGCCCGCTGTAGTCACCCAGTTCGACCAGTTCGAGTTGCCGCTGGGCCCGTTCTCGCGTTTCGGCTTCCCCGGCCAAGAGCAACGGCAACTCCACGTTCTCCACCACACTCAAGGTATTCAGCAACTGGAAGGACTGGAAGATGAATCCGACCTTTTCGCGCCGCAGGCGGGTGAGGCCGCCGTCATCCAGTTCCGACGTGACCGTTCCATCGAGCAGAACTCGTCCCGAAGTCGGAAAGTCCATCGCTCCAGCCAGGTTCAGCAGAGTTGACTTGCCGCATCCGCTGCGGCCGACCAGAGCAATGAATTCCCCGCCCCGCACGGTCAGCGACGCGCGATTCAACGCGTGCACGCCCTGGCCGTCGGTCAGATAGGTCTTGGTGACTTCTTCCAGGCGCAACAATTCCGTCACCCTCCTGGAGGCAGTGGTTGACAAGAACTCCGTTTTCGAGTCGATCACGTCCATAGTTGTTGGTGAAGTAAAGAATACGCGCTAGTCTTTTGGATGGCTCGGGAGGGCATGAGGAACCAGCTTTTCGCCGGCGTTGGGGGCTTTCTTGCACCAGTGCACGTACGGTGAGGGCGAGTTTTGACCGTCGGGAAAACTAGCGGGGATGCCATCGAATTGCCGTTGGTCGTAGCTCACAGACCCCTTCGAAGTTCCCCTGCTATAATCCGCGCCAAATCCATCGAAATAGGCGGGCCCTATGAAGGCAGTACTCACTCCTCTCGATTTCCTCTCCCGTAGCGCTTCCGTTTATCGCTCCTGCACTGCAGCGGTTGATGGCGACCAACGTTACACCTGGTCTGAGTTGCAGCAGCGGGCGCACTCCTTCGCGTCGGCGTTGCAGCGCGCCGGCATTGCTCCCGGAGATCGGGTTGCCGTGCTCGCCCGCAACAGCCTGCTGGCGCTGGAAGCGCACTTCGCGGTTCCTCTGATCGGCGCCGTGCTGGTCATGCTGAACGTTCGCTTGCAGAGCGGGGAGCTGGCAACCATTCTCAATCATAGCGGCGCCAGCATTCTGTTGGGCGAAGAAGACCTGGTCGCGCCGCTGCGCGCAATCCAAGGCGAGATTCCGCGGGTGCGCCAGATCATCACCGACTACGAAGCCTTCCTGAAGCAGGGCACAGCGGCGGTCACGCCACACCAGCCGGGCGAGGACGATGTCATCTCCATCAACTACACCAGTGGAACTACTGGCGCCCCTAAAGGCGTCATGTACACCCATCGTGGCGGCTATGTGAATGCGATCGGAGAGGTCGTCGAGCACGGACTGTCGTATCGCTCGGTCTATCTCTGGACGCTGCCCATGTTCCACTGCAACGGCTGGTGCTTTCCCTGGGCCGTTACCGCGGTTGGCGGGCGGCACATCTGCCTGCCGGAGGTGAATGCCGAGCGCGCAGTTGACCTGATCGAGAGGGAGGGTGTCACTCACCTTTGCGGCGCACCGGTGGTGGTCCGCACCCTGACCGAGCATTGCTCCCGCCGGGGCATTCGCTTCAGCTCCGGATTGAAGATGGTCACGGCAGCCGCTCCGCCACCTCCGGCGGTCATAAGAGCTGCCGAAGAAATTGGCATTGAGATCAACCACGTGTACGGGCTCACCGAAACCTACGGTCCACATTCGGTGTGCGCCTGGCATGCCGAATGGGACAAGGAGCCGCTGGAACGCCGGGCCCTGCTGCGCGCGCGGCAGGGGGTACCCTATGTCGTCCTCGGCACCGACATGCGCGTGGTCGATGAGGAGATGCGCGATGTCCCCGCTGACGGCCTCACCATGGGAGAGGTCGTCATGCGCGGCAATAACGTGATGCTGGGTTATTATCGCGAGCCGGAAGCCACCGAGGTCGCGTTCCGCGGATGCTGGTTCCACTCCGGTGATCTCGCCGTCATGCATCCCGACGGCTACATTGAGGTGCGAGACCGCGCCAAGGACATCATCATCTCAGGCGGAGAAAATATTTCTTCCGTCGAAATAGAACGCGTTCTATACGAACATGCGGCTGTGCTGGAGGCTGCCATCGTCGCGCGTCCGGACGAGAAGTGGGGCGAGGTGCCGCATGCATATGTCCTGCTCAAGGAGGATGCTGTGACTACGGAGCAGGAGCTGATTGAGTTCTGTCGCGCCCGCCTGGCCCACTACAAGTGTCCGAAGGCGGTACACTTTGGTCCTCTGCCCAAAACATCGACAGGGAAGATCCGTAAGAATGTGTTGCGCGCCCAGCCGCGCTCTGTGGGAAAAGGAGCCTAGCGTATGCAGTATGAGAACATCTCGTTCCACAACGAAGACCAGATCGCAGTCGTGACTCTCAACCGCCCGCAGCGGCGCAACGCTCTATCACTGGAGCTGATGACCGAGCTCATCGATTGCCTGAACGAAATCGGACGCGACCGCTCGCTAAGAGTCGTACTGCTGGCTGCGGCAGGAAAGGTCTTTTGCTCCGGCCATGATTTGGGCCAGATGGTTGGCCATGATATCGACCACTACCGTGAGGTGTTCGACGTTTGCATCGAGCTGATGACGCGCGTGCAGTCCATTCCGCAACCTGTCATAGCGGAAGTACAGGGCATTGCCACCGCGGCGGGTTGCCAACTTGTGGCCACTTGCGATCTGGCTGTCGCCTCTGACCAGGCGGCCTTTTCCACGCCGGGAGTAAAAATTGGACTGTTCTGTACTACTCCCATGGTGGCCCTGAGCCGGGCGGTCGGCCGCAAGCGCGCTCTGCAGATGTTGCTGACGGGAGAGATGATCGACGCTCCCACTGCCGCCGAGTGGGGCCTGATCAACATGGTTGTTCCTGCGGATGAACTTCAAGAACAAAGCCGCAAGCTTGCAGCTCGCATCGCGGAAGCAAGTTCCTTTACGGTTGCGCTGGGCAAGCAGGCGTTCTATACCCAGATTGATCTCGACCAGCCGAAGGCATATGCCTACGCCAAGGAAGTAATGACCATGAATTCGCTGGCCGCCGATGCGCAGGAAGGTATCTCGGCCTTTCTCGAAAAACGGCAGGCGTGTTGGGTAGGAAAATAAGCGGGGCCGGTAGGCTACGCCCCGCAACACTTCTTATACTTCTTGCCGCTACCGCACGGACAAGGATCGTTGCGGCCAACCTTATCGCCGCGAACCACCTGCTGTACTGAGCCTTGTTCGCCCCCACCAGCCATGCGCGCCTGTTCCAGTTCGCGGCGCTTGCGCCGCTGGAAGGCCTCTTCCATGTCGTCCATGGATGTCGTTGCCCGGCCGCGACGGGGAGCCGTGCTGAAAGCCGCGACTGCGTCGCCGTTGCCATCGCTGGGTGACAACGCAATTTGCGGAGCAGGGCGAGATGGAGCTTCAATCACCTGCATCAGGTAGAGATACCGGACCGTCTCCTCCTCAAAGCGCTCCATCATGGCTTCGAACATGTCGAACGATTCGCGCTTATACTCCACCAGCGGATCGTGCTGACCATAGCCGCGCAGCCCGATGCCCTCGCGCAGGTGGTCCATGCTGAGCAGGTGATCTTTCCACTGCTGGTCAATCACGCTGAGCATGATGATGCGCTCGTGGTGGCGCATGGCCTCCGGGCCGATCAACTGCTCCTTGGCGTCGTAACGCTCCTTCAACTTGTCGAAGATCGCGTCGCCAAGTTCCTGGCGGTTCAGCTTATCGGCTTCGATTCCTTCCGCCGCGACGTCCACACCGAAGCGCGTGAAGAGTTGGTTCTTCAGGCTCTTGATGTCCCAATCTTCGGGATGCACATCCTTAGCGGCGTACTTGTCGAGCAAGCCACCAAGAATTTCGCGGACATAATCCTCAAGGATTAGGTCTTTCTGGTCGATGCCTTCCAGCAACTGCCGGCGCAGCCCGTAAACCGCCTGGCGCTGCTTGTTCATTACGTCGTCGTACTCGAGCAGGTGCTTGCGGGCCTCGAAGTTCTGCGCCTCCACCGCTTTCTGCGCGGCCTCGATGCGCCGCGTAATCAACTTCGACTCGATCGGCACGCCTTCTTCCATCCCCAGCCGCTGGAGCAAGTTTGACACCCACTCCTTGGCGAAGATGCGCATCAGGTCATCTTCCAGTGAAAGATAAAATCGCGAAGCTCCGGGATCGCCCTGGCGTCCGGCGCGTCCGCGCAACTGGTTGTCAATGCGACGCGCTTCGTGGCGTTCGGTGCCGAAGATGAACAGGCCACCCAGCGCGATGACCTCCTCGTGCTCAACGTCGGTCTGCGCCTTGTACTTGGCGTTCAGCTCATTCCACTGCGCGGTCGGCACCTGGTACTCGTTGCCGCCGTAGTAGAAGTACGAGATGTTGGGATCGTCAGGCTTCGCGTTGACCTCACCGGCAGCGACGCGAAGTTGCTGCGCAATTCCCTTCTTCAGGCACTCCTGCTTGGCCATGAATTCGGGATTGCCGCCGAGCAGGATGTCGGTGCCGCGGCCGGCCATGTTGGTAGCAATGGTAATCGCGCCCTTGCGTCCGGCTTGGGCGACAATCTCGGCTTCTTTCTCGTGGTACTTGGCATTCAGCACAACGTGCCGCACACCCTTCTTCTTGAGCAGGTCGGACAGACGCTCCGATTTTTCCACCGACGTGGTGCCTACGAGCACCGGTTGGCCGTGCTCCGCCAGCCTCTGAATTTCATCCGCGGCAGCAAAATACTTTTCCTTCTCCGTGCGGTAAACGACGTCGGAGTTCTCGATGCGGCGCAGGTCTTTGTTGGTTGGAATGACAACCACTTCGAGCCGGTAAATCTTGTCGAACTCGGCCGCTTCCGTTTCCGCCGTGCCGGTCATACCGGCCAGCTTCTTGTACATGCGGAAGTAATTCTGGAAAGTGACCGTGGCGAGCGTCTGGTTTTCGCGCTCGATCTTCACGCTCTCCTTGGCTTCCACGGCCTGGTGGAGACCGTCGGACCAGCGCCGGCCCGGCATGAGACGTCCGGTGAACTCGTCCACGATGAGCACTTCGCCGTCCTTCACCACGTACTCGACATCGCGGCGATACAGCGAATGCGCTTTGATCGCGGTGTCAACGTGGTGTTTCAGGTCCCAGTTTTCCGGGTCGGCGATGTTCCCGATGCCGAGCAGCCGCTCGACCTTCTCCCAGCCAATGTCGGTGACCGTTATGGTGCGATGCTTCTCGTCCACCACGTAATCGCCAGTAAGAACCTTATCTTCACCCGGACCGCGGTCGATCTCCTCGCCCTTTTCCAACTGCGGGATGATGCGGTTCACCTTGTAGTACTTGTCCGTCGACTCCTCGCTGGCGCCGCTGATGATGAGCGGCGTGCGCGCCTCGTCGATCAGGATCGAGTCCACTTCGTCAACGATGGAATAGTTGTGCCCGCGCTGCACGCAGTCGCGGAGGTCAAACTTCATGTTGTCGCGCAGGTAGTCGAAGCCGAACTCGTTGTTGGTGCCGTAGGTGACGTCGGAGGCGTAGGCCTCACGACGCTCGCCATCATCGAGATCGTGCACGATGACGCCGACCGTCAGTCCGAGGAAGGTATAGAGCTTGCCCATCCACTCCGAATCGCGCTTGGCCAGGTAATCGTTTACCGTGACCACGTGAACGCCGCGGCCGGAAAGGGCATTCAAATATACCGGCAGGGTCGCGACCAGCGTCTTACCTTCGCCGGTCTTCATTTCGGCGATCTTGCCCTGGTGCAGCACCACGCCGCCGATGAGCTGGACATCGAAGTGCCGCATCTTCAGCACGCGCCAGCCGGCCTCGCGCACGACGGCGAAAGCCTCTGGCAGGACCTCGTCGAGAACGACCTTCAGCTCACGGTCCTTCTCGTCCACATCTTCCACCGCGTCTACACGCTCGCGGATGCGCTGCCGAAATTCATCTGTCTTGGCCCGAAGCTGCTCGTCCGTGAGCTTCTGCATCTCGGGCTCGAGCGCGCTAATGCTCTCCACCAGCGGCATGATGCGCTTGATTTCCCGCTCGTTGCTGGTGCCGAAAACCTTGGCGATGACCTTATTAATCAACTCTATGTTCCTTGCGGAGGGCCGATTGACGATCCAAACAGGCGAGCGAAGACGCTCTTCTCAGACACACTCCACCCTTTTTAAGGCTAACACATTGGATGCAGCTGACAGGAATAAGCAGCGAGCAACCAGCAACTAGTAATTAGCGCTGGCAACTAACAAACCCGGCAGGTTCGACATTCCATTGGAGAAAATCCACGACGTAACCCCTGGTTGCTAATTGCTAATCGCTAGTTGCGGTTTTCGCGTGCGGATGCGTCCGGTCGTACACCTCCATCACGTGCTTGACCGTTAATTGCGTGTAGCGCTGTGTAGTCGAAAGGCGTTCATGGCCGAGCATCTCCTGGATCGCTCGCAGGTCGGCGCCTTCCTCCAGCATGTGCGTGCCGAAGGCATGCCGCAAGGTGTGGGGATGGACGTCAGGGGAAAGTCCGCGCGCCACCGCAATCTGCTTGACGATTCGCCCGACGCTGCGGGTCGTCAGCCGGGTACCGCGCAGATTGATGAGCAGCGCGCGTTCCGTAGTGCGCTTCGTCTCCCCAAGCACTCGCTGCCGTGCCGGCAGATATGCCTGCACCGCCGCTCTGGCCGAGCCGCCGAACGGAACGTATCGCTCCTTGCGGCCTTTGCCTCGCACCAGCACTACCTCATTCGACCAGCGGATGTCGTCGAGGTTGATGCCGATCAGCTCGGAATTACGAATTCCGCAGCCGTACAGCAACTCCAGCATCACCTGATCGCGCTCGGCGAAGGCGGAGCACTCCGGCATGGCCGCATCCAGAACGGTGTTGACCTCTTCGATGGTCGGCACGCGCGGCAGTTTTTTCGGCAGCTTGGGCGTTGCCACCAGCGCTGCGGGGTTCTGCTCGACCTCGCCTTCCTGCGCCAGATGCCGATAGAGCGAACGCAGCGCCGCCAGCGAACGCGCCACCGACGTCTTGCTGAGCCCACGTTCGTACAGACTCGACAGGTAGCCGCGAATCAGGACGTGATCAATGTCGCGCCAGCCCTGCGGGCCAACGTACTCCGCGAACTGCGCCAGATCGGTGCGGTAGGCCTTGATGGTGTGCGGCGAAGCGTTGCGCTCCTGCAAGGCGCGAATGAACTGCGCGACCGCTTTCTCGACGACGGTGCCTCCGCGTTGTGTCACTCGACTCCTCTGGGGCTAAAGCCCCGAGTTTAATAAGAGGCCTGGACGCGGACCTAAAGGTCCGCTCTACCCGAAATCAATTATCATTCGCCGACTTCCCGATGTGCCGCTTGCTGCGCGGATGGTGGTCCTTATACACGCGGCTCAGCCGATCAAGCGCGAGGTGGGTGTAAACCTGCGTGGTCGAAATGTCGGCGTGGCCAAGAATGGTCTGCACCGTGCGCAGGTCCGCGCCATTCTCCACCATGTGGGTGGCGCAACTGTGCCGCAGCATGTGCGGGCTGGCGTGACGCGCCGATTGCGCAGAAGCGTCGTTCACCACCTGCCAAACCCGTTGCCGAGTGATGTTGCCGAGCGCCGCGCGCGATGAACAGGAACGGCGATGACTTCCCTGCTCGCCAGCACTGGACGGGCGTCACGCAAGTATTGCTGCACAATCTCCTGCGCCGCCCGGCCCAGCGGCACGATGCGCTCCTTGTCGCCCTTGCCGCGCACCAGCACGTAGCCCAGCTCCAGTTTCAAGTCCTCGAGCTTCAAGCTGATGATCTCGGAGACACGCAGCGCACCGGCGTAGAATACTTCCATCATGGCGCGATCGCGGCTGCTGAGCGCCTGCGACAAGCGATCGTCCTTGGCGCGCGGCGGACCTTGCAATACGGCTTCGACTTCGTCGGCCGCCAGCGATTTGGGCAGCACTTTCCATTGCCGGGGCGTGTCAATATTCAACGTGGGATCGATGCTGATGTAGCGGTCCAGCAGCAGGTACTTGTAGAAGTGCCGCAGGGCTGACAGTTTGCGCGCCACGCTGCGCCCATCCACGCCGTTGGAGAGCAGCGAGTTGAGGAAGTCGCGCACGTCCTGCCGCCGCGCATCGCGCAAGGCGCGCTTGCGCTTCAGCAGGAATTGCGAATACTGCTCCAGATCGGAGTGGTAGGCCGAAACGCTGAGCGGCGCCAGCCCCTTCTCGACCTTCAGATAGTCGAGAAACGAATTCAGCAACCGCAGATTCGGATCGGCACTCTGCACGAGATGAGTATGGAGTGCGGAGGCACAGCGTGGGAATAACGAGGCGGGTGCGGCCCCAACGAAATCGCCGCCCTCAGGTCTTCTCGACTTCCAGTTCCAGACCTTCGATCTTGCGCACCACAACCTGCTCGCCGATTCGGACCCGCGAGGGCGCGTGCGCGTTCCAGAGCTCGCCTTGGATGAAGACCTTGCCTTCGGGATCGATATCGGTGCGCGCTTCTCCAACTGCGCCGATCATTCCCTGTTTTCCGGTCACGACTTTGTTGCGGCGCGCGCGAATGGCAATGCTCATCAGGAAGACCGTGATCGCTCCGAGAGGCAAGCTGACGCCCAACGCCGTGATCAGACGCACCCGCATCTGCGGAATCGGCCCGTCCACCAGCAGCAATCCGCCGAGCGTAAGCAGACCAATCCCACCGATGCCGAGAATGCCATGCGTGGCAAACTTGGCCTCCAGCGCAAACAGAACGAAGGCGCCGATGATGAGCGTGAAGGCTGCGTAGCGCGTTGGCAGCAGGTTCAGCGCGAACAGAGCCAGCAGAATGAAGATGACGCCAACCACGCCTGGAATGATCGCTCCCGGATGGTTGAACTCGGCATAGAGCGCTAGCGCGCCGACGGCGAGCACGAGAAAGGCGATGTTCGGGTCGAGCAGGAAGTCGAGGATCCGCTGACGCAGGGTCATCTGCAGGTCGTCAACCGTGTCGCCGGCCAGATGCAGCTTTACCTGCTTGCCGTCGAAGCGCTTGATGGTCCGTCCATCAAGCTGATGGAAGAGGTCGTCCTGATCGCGAGCAACCACGTCAATGAGGTGCTGCTGCAAGGCCTCCTGGTCGGTCCACGACTTCGATTCGCGCACCGCGGTCTCAGCCACTTGCACATTGCGGCCGCGAGGACCGACGAAGGAGCGCATGAAGGCGGCGGAGTCGTTCTCGAGCTTAGCCTTCATCACGTCGTCCATCTTGCCGCCGCCGAATTCGACGGGATGTGCTGCTCCGGTGTTGGTGCCCGGAGCCATGGCCGCGACATCGGCGGATTCGAGAATGAAGAATCCCGCAGACGCCGCGCGCCCGCCGCTGGGCGCAACGTAAACGATGACAGGCACCGGCGACGCGAGAATCTTCTGGATGATGGTGCGGGTGGAATCCAGCAGACCGCCAGGCGTTCGCAACTCGATCAGCACAGCGTCGGCGTTGGTCTGGCGCGCGCGCTCGATGGCGCGGTCAATGTACTCAGCGGTGATCGGCTGGATGGTGTCATCCACACGCACTTTTACGACAGTGCCAGCCGAAGCCAGGCTCGCGCCCAGCATCACCAGCAATGTGCAGCAAAGGACGGATCGGAATCGGGACATCGGTGCCTCCTTCCGGAGGGTTCCCTATCTATTCTAGTTGGAAACCGTTTGCTTGGCGGCAATATCGCGCTTCAGCGCCAGCGCCGACGCATTTGCAGGCTCCAACACGAGCGCGCGATCCACTTCGCTGGCAGCCGATTGCACCTGGTTGTTCTTGAGATCAAGTCGCGCCAGGACGAGCAAGGCATCAACGTTCGGCTGCAGGCGCACCGACGTCTGTGCCTCCGACCACGCATTCGCGGCATCGCCTTTCTTCTCCAGAATAATGGCCAATTGGGCATGCGCGATCGGATTTCCGTAATCGAGGCTGATCGCCTCGCGAAATTCGCTCTCCGCCTGTTCCGGCATGTTCTTGGCCACCAGCTCCTTGCCCTGCTCAACATGATAGGCCGCGTGCGTGGGCCGGTCGGTTTTGGCCAGGCGGGCTTCGGCAAGATTATGGATTTCCATCTCGAGCTGCCGGTAGGAGGTCTCGTCGTAATTGCGCTTGATACGTTCGGAAGGGATGCGCGGTTGCGCGGCCGGCAGCAATGCGCTGCTGGTAGCCGAAGGTGCCCCCGGTGTCGCTGGCGCGGTAACACCGCGGCTGATCATGTCGAGCAGCGACTTGGCCTCACCGTCGGACGGACGGCGCTGCAATTCGTCCCGCAATTGCCGCGCCGCTCCAGAGTTGTCTCCGTTCTTGAAGAGCGCCACCGCCAGATTGAACTGGTAATCAGCATCATTGGGATCCGCTTTGAGTGCCTTGGAAAAGTACTCAACTGCGGCCGCACGCTTGCCCCGCCGGGCGTCGACCACGCCCAGGTTGTTGTACACCTCGCTCAACGGCAGGCGCGTCGCCAGGTAATTAAACGCGCTGAACGCCTTCTCGAAATTGCCGCGATAGTACTCCGACATCCCGAGCAGGAAGTTAGCCTGGCCTGCAACCGGATCGTCCTTGGGTACGCGAGCGAACCACGATGCGGCGGCTTCATATTCGTGGTTGTCGTAATAGGTCTTCCCCAGTTGCAGCATGGCCAGCGTGTAGCTCGGGTTCAGCTTAACCGCCTCCCGAAAGTAGCGGACCTTCTGCTGGTGATCCGTAGCGAGGATCCCCCGGATGTAGGCCTCGAACGCGTCGATACGGATAGGTGCCGACGCTTTCATGAACTGCTCGCGCGTCAGCACCGGATGCACCGGCAATTGCTGCAGCAGCTCCCACGCGAGCAGTGTCTGCAAATCAATGAGGTTGCTCAGGGGGCCGCTGGTCTGCACCGCCGCATTCAGATGCAGCTTCTTCATGTCAAGCAATTGGGCCGATGCGCTGAAGGTATTTCCGTCGAGGCTGTAGCTTCCCAGCACAACGTAGTCGGCATCCATCTGCTCCGCGATTCGATAGATGCTCGCCCGCGAAGGACGAACGCTTCCCGGAATGCCCGAGTGATCGAAGGCGTAGGTCCGGTCGTCCCGGGCGATAACGTAAACCCGAGGTGAAGACATGCGCTGGGACAATACTTCGGGAAAGGCTTCGCTGATCCAGTCCAGTCCGGCGGTGTTCGACCGGTTCTCAAACGGCATTACCAGCACCGTTTGTGTGCCAGGATGTGCTTGTCCGACAGCCATGCCGCACAGGACACAGGCGAAGGCAAGCAGGAAGACCAGACGACAGGAGAAAAGAATCAGGCAGCGTCGCAAAGTATCTTGATTATAGCTGCTGCGACGCACTCCATCTCTCTGACAGCGCCCAATGCGACTTCAGCCGCAACGATCATTGGAATGACCGCGCGGCTGAAGTGGTTTCCAGTTATCGTGCAAGCCCTAGATGTCGTAGTACATCTGGAACTCATAAGGATGAGGACGCAAACGCAGGGCGTTCACTTCCTTCTCACGCTTGTAGTCGATGTAGGTGTTGAGCATCTCCTCGGTGAAGACGTCGCCCTTGAGCAGGAACTGATAATCCTTGCCGAGCGCATCCAGAGCCGATTCCAACGAGCCGGGCATGGATGGCACCTTCGCCAGCTCTTCCGGACCCAGATCGTAGATGTCCTTATCGAGCGGTTGACCGGGATCAATCTTGTTCTCGATGCCGTCGAGTCCAGCCATCAGCATGGCCGAAAAGGCCAGATACGGATTGCAGCTGGGGTCCGGCGGACGGAATTCCACGCGTTTCGCCTTGGGGGAGGCGGAATACATCGGAATGCGGCACGCCGCTGAACGGTTGCGGCGCGAATACGCCAGGTTCACCGGAGCTTCGAAGCCCGGCACCAGACGCTTGTAGGAGTTGGTCGTGGGCGCAATGATGGCCGAAAGCGCCGGGCCGTGCTTGATCAGCCCGCCGATGTACCACAATGCCATTTGCGACAAGCCAGCGTAACCATCACCGGCGAAGAGCGGCTTGCCGCCCTTCCACAGCGATTGGTGGGTGTGCATGCCGCTGCCGTTGTCCTGGAAGAGCGGCTTGGGCATGAAGGTCACGGTTTTTCCGTACTGGTTGGCTACGTTCTTCGCGACGTACTTGTAGAGCATCATGGCATCGGCGGACCGGATGAGGGAGTCGAACTTCAGGTCAATCTCAGTTTGCCCGCCGGTTGCAACCTCATGATGATGGCACTCGACCTCAAGCCCGCAGCTCTGCATGGTGAGCGCCATCTCCGTGCGCAGGTCTTGGTAGTGGTCGGTTGGAGGAACCGGAAAGTAGCCTTCCTTGTAACGAGGACGATAGCCCAGGTTGTTCTCCACCCGCCCCGAATTCCAGCGGCCCTCTTCGGCATCGACGAAGTAATAGCCCTCGTGTTCGTTTTGATCGAAGCGAACGTTGTCGAAGATGAAGAACTCGGCCTCGGCGCCGAAGTAAGCGGTATCGGCGAGACCGGTCGAAGCCAGGTACATCTCCGCTTTCTTGGCGATGTAACGCGGATCGCGGTCGTAACGTTGCTTGGTCACGGGATCGATGACGTCGCACACCATCACCATCGTCGCTGCCTCAGTAAAGGGATCGAGGATGTACTTCGCGGGGTCAGGAATGAGCAGCATGTCGCTTTCATGAATGGCCGCCCAGCCGCGAATCGACGACCCGTCCATACCGAAGCCCTCTTCGAAAGACGATTCACTGAGCTGACCGATGGGATAAGAAACGTGGTGCCACAGTCCGGGAAGGTCGGTGAAGCGCAGATCCAGGATCTGGATGTTGTGTTCCTTCACGAAGGCCATTACTGCCTTCGGATCAGACTTGGTATCAGCCATTGTGATTCTCCTTGTGCGCACCTCGGCGCGCGTCGCGCGAGAACTGCGGTTGTAGTGCAACGTGAGGCTTGGGATACGTCGTGCCCGCGCTTCCACTGGGTCTACCCATGAAGCTGCACGACATTCCGGAGTAGGAATTCAGGACCGCGAACTGCATTGGTTGGGAAGAAAAGTGTTGTCGCGCCGGACTCGGCCGGAAGCGCACGCGACAAGCATACGAGCCGCACCAGGGCGAAGGGAAATATAATGTTTTTATGGCGGCTATAATCGCGCTTTATGAATCCCAAGCCGGCGATTCTGCAAAAACGGCCGCGCACCCGTAGAATCGAGGAAGTTGTTGATTTTGGCGGCTTTCGCTTATTGCTGAGGGCTATCTCATGAATCGCTTTGTATCAGGGCATGGCTTCATGCCGTGCTGCAGCCCGGTCAACAAAGAACGTGGGCTTTGGCCTGATAGAGCTTACCGTACGGGTGCAGGGGCTAAAGCCCGGCCTTTTCTGCGCCCTGTTCGGCGCGACTGAAGTCGTGCCCTGATACAACCCGGAATATGAGCTCTAATTACTAATTACTGGTGTCCATGGACTTCGATCAGATCGAGACATTTCTGGAGGTGGCACGGCTAAGCAGCTTCTCGCGAGCGGCCGAGCGCCGTTTTCGGACGCAGCCGGCGATCTCGTCGCAGATCCGGGCGCTGGAAGAAGAAGTCGGGGCCAGGCTGCTGGATCGCAGCGGCGGCAAGGTCGCCGTCACCGCGGCCGGCAAGGTCTTCCAGAGGTATGCCGAGGAGACGCTGGAACAGCGCCGCGTCATGCTGGTCGCGCTGGCCGAAATGCATCGCGTTCCCCGCGGTGAGATTGTGGTCTCCGCCAACGAAGGCACGTGCCTGCACATTCTTCCCGAGGTGTTCGCGGAATTCAAGCGGCAGTATCCCAAGGTTGGCGTCAACGTAAAGCGGCTTGAGCACAACAAAATTCTCGAAGCCATCATCGAGAACTCGTGCGACTTCGGCGTCGTCTCCATGCCCGTGCCCGACAAGCGTTTGACCGTGGTGCCCATTCATCGCGATGAACTGGTCGTCATCACCCCACCCGATCATCCTTTGGCGCGACGGCCCAAAGTGACGATTGCGGAAGTAGTTCAGTATCCGCTGTTGCTGCCGAAAGTGGGCCGCACCCGCGACCTGCTGGAGAAGCTCTTCGACGACCGGGGGCTGAAGCCGGCCGTATCGATGGAACTTGACTCCAGTGAGTTGCTCAAGCGTTTCGTCGCCGCCGATGTGGGAATCGGTTTTATCCCCCGCTCCCACGTTGTTGACGACCTGCAGGCAAAAGTGTTGGCCGCGCCGGCCCTCGCCGATGCCGTCATCCAACGCGAACTCGCGCTGGTCTTCCGCAAAGACAAGGCGCTCAGCCGCGCGGCGCTGGCCTTCATTGATATCGCGGTCAAGCTGAAGTCGGCGGCAGCGGCCGTGAGCAAAGTGCCCCAGCTGTCGTGACATTTTTCCAAGTCTTTATCGTTGTAATGTGGAATTCACACAAGCACCGCAGTCGAGTGTGTTAATTTTGAAAATTCGGTTACGACACCCATCTCTCTGGAGGCTCTGAAATTGGCCAAGGACATGGTTCCCAAGCGTATCTTCCTCACCAAAGGTGTGGGAAAACACAGGGAGCGGCTCACGTCTTTCGAATTGGCGCTGCGCGATGCGGGCATTGCCGCCCAGAACCTAGTGCGCGTGTCGTCCATCTTCCCACCCAACTGCAAACTCATCCCTCGTAAAGATGGGCTGAAGTACTTGTCGCCCGGTGAAGTCACATTTGCGGTGGTGGCCGAGAACTCCACGCGCGAGCCGCACCGGCTTACCGCTTCGAGCATCGGACTGGCGATTCCGGCTGACCGCAGCACCTACGGCTACCTGAGTGAACATCATTCCTTCGGCGAAACCGACGACGTGGCCGGCGATTACGCCGAAGAACTTGCCGCCGAAATGCTGGCCACCACGCTGGATGTGGAGTTCGACGCCGACAAGTCGTGGGACGAAAAGAAAGAGGTCTATCGCCTATCGAACAAGATCGTGCGCACCGCCAACATCACGCAGAGCGCCGTAGGCGACAAGCGCGGCCGTTGGACGACCGTGATCGCTGCGGCGATACTGATCTTCGAGTAAGCTGCAGAATTCTGGGGAAAAAACAAAGGGCGCGATTGCTCGCGCCTTTGTCTATCCTACAATGTGGCAATAGCTTACTTTTTCGGCTCCAGGATGATTTCCCGCGCCAGGCGGTTGCCCAGATCTCGCGCCAGCTTGCGCGTTCCTGGTATCCCTCGATCATCTTCTTGTCGTTGCTGTTCAAGGCCTGGTTGCTAACCGCCTCAGCCTTGTCCTGGTTGGCTTCCATGGTAGCCAGGTCCTTGTATTCGGTCATCAGCATCAGGTCGAAGTCGCTGGGGCTGTGCGCCTCGGTGGCGATGACCATGTAGTTCAGGATCAGCCCAGCCTTCTTCAGGGCTTCCTGTTCGGTCTTCCAATCCCCCGCCAGGTACTCCATGTACTTCAGGCCGACGCCTGGCTTCGCCTTCACGAAGGTTATGTCCCACACCGGACCGTCATGGAACGGTCGTACCGGAGCCTGGGCAAGTGAGAGGGTGGGCAGCAACATCGCAACGAACGCGAAGACTGCGAGTACGCGAATCAGATTCTTCATCAATTATCTCCCTTTTGTGATTGGTGAGTGGTACCGCAAGCCAGACGAGAATTCCACGCCTGGGCAGTTCTTTCTTCAGCGCAGCATTGAAGCCTGCGCGGGGATGAAAGCGTTGAAACCGATGCTGCGGGCGCCCGTCAGAAATCTTAAGAAGGCATGAAAGCAAAGCTAAGGGCAGATAAGTGACGTTGATGGTTAGCGATGATAGGGATTTGGCTGCGGACCTTTTTCCAGCGTCTCGCGGTTCCAGATCAGCCCTTCCCGAGTGTAGTTGGCCATCTCGAAGTCCTGGGTCAACTCCAGCGCGTCGGTCGGACAGGCATCTTCGCAAAGGCCGCAGAACATGCAGCGGCTGAGGTCGTAGGTGAACTCACCCAATTCCTTGCGGCGAGTATGAGGATTGCGTTCGCTGTTGACCACGATCAGGTGCTCGGGACAGGCCAGCGCGCAGAGGTCGCACGAGATGCAAAGCGTTTCGTTGGTCTCGGGGTTGTTGTTGAGGCGCGGCGCTCCGCGAAAACGCTCGGCAATTTGCGGCCGCTGCAACGGATACTGCTCGGTGATCAACTCCTTGGGATCCTGATTGCGAAAGGTGACCTTCAGACCCTTGATCAGGTCCACGAACAGCATCTTGCGTAAAACATTATTCATCCTCACCCTCGATGAGCGCCTCGTGTGATGAAGTTTAGCACAGTGTAAGAAGTTGCTCTTCCTTACGGGCAGGACGAGAGCAGGCGCGCTGGCTTACAATGACAACATTCATGCGCGTTTTTGCGGTGACGTTCGTTTCGCCTGTCCTTGGCCATTTGCCTGGGCGCGCAAACTCCTGCGGACACCGCCGGCCCAGCGACGCAAGAATGCAGCCGTAACAGCCCCGGCCCGCAGCGTCGCAACCTGCGCAGTCCAGGACCTGCCGACGGCCCAGCGCTCCGGTTCGCACGCCTTCGGGCCACCCCATCGTTTCTCCGGAAAGCCCGCGTGAGCTCGCCGAAGCCAAGCGGCAGTTCGATGCCGGCGTGAAGCTGAAGTCCTCGGGTAAGTTGGACGACGCTTTCAAGAAGTTCGAGGCAGCGTCAGAACTAAATCCTCATAGTGTGGACTACCTCACCGCCCGCGAGTTCACCCGCCAGGAATTGGTGATGCAGGCCCTGGAGCGTGGCAACAAGGCCATGGCCGATCACAATGAGGTCGTTGCCATGGCGGAATTCCGGCGCGCCGTGGAGTACGATCCCACCAACGAGTTCGCGCTGCAGCGGCTGCATGACTCCATTCCTGAAGACGAACCGCTAGCCAAGCATGCGCGTGCTGGAGCAGTCCACTCCGATCCAGCTGCAACCCACCACCGACGCATCACGACTTCCACTACCGGGGCGACGCCCGCACGCTGCTCACGCAGTTGGCGCAGACCTACGGACTCACCGCGGAATTCGATGATTCGGTGCAGCAGCGCCGCGTTCACTTTGACATTGAGGACGTAAACTTTGCCACCGCGATGGACGCGGCAACGTCGCGTCACCAAGACATTCTGGATTCCGCTCTCGGCCAAGCAGATGTTCGTGGCGGCCGATACGGTGGAGAACCGGCGCACATTCGAGCGCATGGCATTGCGCACTTTCTACCTGCCCGAACTCGACCGACCCGCAGCTGACGGAGATGATCGAACTCGCTGCGCGTTCTGCTCAACATCCGCTTCATCGCGGCGGAAAAGTCGCAATCCACCATCACGGTGCGCGCTGAGGAGCCGTTGGTGGAAGCCGCGGCGCGCATTCTCGAGAGCCTGACCAGCGGGCGTCCGGAGGTACTGCTGGACGTGCGGGTGTACGAGGTCAGTTCCAGCCTGGCGCGGCAAATCGGAACCACCTTGCCGACGCAGTTCACGATGTTCAACATCAGCCCCGCGCTGCTGGCGGGTCTTGGGGCAGGCGCGCAGAACCTGATCAATCAGTTGATCGCTTCCGGCGGCATCAATCAGGCGAACTCCACGGCCATCCAGGCGTTGCTGGCGCAGTTGGCGAACCAGTCCAATTCCCTGCTCCAGCAGCCCTTCGCGACCTTCGGTGGAGGTCTAACGCTCTTCGGACTGACGGCCGGAGGCGTTGGCATAACGCCCACGTTCAACCTGAACGAGTCCGATGTCCGCGACCTGGAACACGTCACTTTGCGGGCTTCGCAGAATAACCTTGCCAGCCTGCACATTGGGGAGCGTTACCCAATCGTGAACGCGACCTTCGCGCCCATCTACAACACCACCGCCATCGCTCAGGTCATCGGCAACAACAGCTACATCGCGCCGTTTCCTTCCATCCAATATCGAGGACCTGGGTATCAACATGAAGGCCACTCCGAGTCATTCACGGCGACCGGGACGTCACCCTGAAACTGGAGTTGGCGATACGCTCTCTGGGTGCGCAAACCAACAACGGCATTCCCATCATCAACAATAGCGAATACAGCGGCGACATTACCTTAAAGAATGGCGAGTCGGGCGTGGTGGCCGGCCTGATTTCCAAGGCTGATGCCCGCAGCATCAACGGCTATCCTTTCCTCAGCCGCGTTCCAGGTCTCAGCTACGCGGCTTCCCTGCACGACAAGAACGTGCAGGACAGCGAATTGCTGGTTGTCATCACCCCCCACATCGTCAGCATGTCCGAGAACAATTCCTTCGCGATGCAATTACCCAGCGGACAATAACCGCGCAAGAAGAAGGCGGCCCGCAGGCCGCCCAGGGCTCGCACTCACCGATCTTACTTGGCCGGGTTGCTGACCTCGTAGTCCACCATCTGCTTCACGACATCGTAGGGTACGTTGCTGGAGAATCCAACGAGCCTTCGTCCATTGATGAAGAACGTGGGCGTGCTGGTCACGGCAACCTTCTTACCAAGAGCGATGGAGTCGCGCACTCGCTTCTCGGTTCCGGGCTGGGCAGCGCACGTCGCCACGGCATTCGGATCGCCGCCCGCTTCCTTCACGTAATCATTGAGCTTTTGCGTCGGCATTCTGCTCATTAATCTCGACTTGATGGTCGTACACCAAAGCGATGAACTTCCACGCGAGATCGTTGTTCTGGCGACCGAGGCAATCCACGTATTTCGCTCCAATCAACGCCCACTTGTGGATCTGCTCCAGCGGAAAGTTCTGGAAGATCAGCCTGGCCTTGGGCTCCTCCTCCATCAGCTTGTTGATGTTCGGTTGCGCCTGCTTGCATGCCGGACACTCCAGATCGCCAAACTCAACGATGGTGATCGCCGCATCCTGCGGGCCCTTGCGACGGACCGCTGGCAGCTTTCAAGTCCTGACGCGTGCTGGCGAACGGGTCCGCGCCGAACGGGACAATCTCTCCCGTGAACGCAAACTTCTGGTCGGGCGTCACGTAGATGCGGGACATCTGCTGCCCCTTGGGAGTGCTGAAGATGATCGTCACCTCCGCGATGCCGGCGGCCTCCGAAGGCTTGATCTCGGCAACCTTCCACGTAAGGTCAGGGTTCCAGCCGAACATCTTCTTCAGAAATTCGTTAAACGTAGCTTCGCTGGGAAGCGATGCGGTCGATGAGGTGGAACCGGCAGTGGTCTTGGCGGGCGCTGTAGCCCGGTTGCTGGGCGATGGAAGCAGAGGCTGGCAAGCGCCAGGGTGACGATCAACAGAATGCGAAGGCTACGGTTCATGGTTCCTTTCATAATGCAGCAATTAGCAACTAGCAATTAGCCTTTGGCAGTCACAGCAATATGATCACACAGTAAGAAGTACTAGTAGCTAGTTGCTAGTTGCTCTTCCTACATCTCGGTCTTGGCCGCAATCGGGTAGCGCCGGCCAAAGCCGAACGCCTTCTCGGAGATTTTTATTCCCGGAGCGGCCTGCTGCCGCTTGTACTCGCTCTTGTCCACCATGCGGACGACCTTGCGCACCAGCGCCAGATCGTAGCCGCGCTCGGCGGCAATGGCGTCCGGCGACTTGTTGTCCTCGACGTAGTCTTCCAGGATTGCATCGAGGACGTCGTAGGGCGGCAGCGAATCACTATCCTTCTGATCGGGACGCAACTCGGCAGACGGCGCTTTCTCGATGGTCGACACCGGAATAATGGGGGCGCGCGAATTCAGGTATCTGGCGAGTTGGTAAACCAGCGTCTTGGGCACATCGGAGATCACGGCCAGCCCGCCGCACATGTCGCCGTAGAGCGTGCAGTATCCGACGCCAATCTCCGACTTGTTGCCGGTGGTCAGCAGCAGCGCGCCGGACTTGTTCGAAATCGCCATCAGCAGCGAGCCGCGAATACGCGCCTGGATGTTCTCTTCCGTCACATCGGCCGCGCGCCCGGCGAACATGGGCTTAAGAGACTTCAAGTAAGACTCGAAGATGTCGCCGATCGGAATGAGGTCATACGGAATACCGAGGTTGCGCGCCAACTGCGCGGAGTCATCAATGCTGCCCCGCGACGAGTACGGCCCCGGCATGCCGACGCCGATTACGTTTTCGCGCCCCAGGGCATCCACGGCAACGCATGCGGTCAGGGCCGAATCGATGCCGCCGCTCAGCCCTACCACGGCGCGTTGGAAGCCGCACTTGTGCACATAGTCACGCGTGCCGAGCACCAAGGCGGAGTAGGCGCTTGCCTCCACCCCGTCATCCTGTTCATGCACATCGCCAGTCAGCGCATCACTGTCGAAGCAGATCAGGTCTTCCTCGAACGACTTGGCCTGCGCGATGATCTTTCCGTCGCAATCCAGCGCGAAACTGGAGCCATCGAAGACCAGGCTGTCGTTGCCTCCGACCTGGTTCACAAAGGCGACGGGCACGCGATACTTCGTAGCAATGGCCGCCAGCATGTCGTGGCGCAACTCGCGCTTGCGCAGGTAAAACGGCGAGGCCGAGATATTCAGCAGGACCTGTCCGCCGGCGCCAATCAGGTCCTCCACCGGATCTGCGCGGTAGAGCCTGCGGTTCCAGAAGTTCCGGTCATTCCACGCGTCTTCGCAGATGGTGAGCGCAAGTTGCCGATCGCCCATTGCGATGAGTTGCTGCTGCTCGGCGGCAGCGAAGTTGCGCATCTCGTCAAAAACATCGTAACTGGGTAGCAGCCGCTTGGATTGCACGCACGCGATCTTTCCATCACGCAGCAATGCTGCCGAATTCAACACCGATTTGCCGGTGGCAGAGTGGGCCGGGGTCACCAGGCCGCAGATCACGGCGATGCCTTGCGTCTCCCGCGCGATGGCCTCCGCCGTTTCCCGGTTGCGTTCGACAAACCACGGGCGCTCCACCAGGTCACGTGGCGGATAGCCGCATACCGCGAGTTCAGGAAACAGGATGAGCTCGACCCCCGCACTCCGGGCGCGGCGCGCGTAGTCGATGATCTTTGCGGAATTCCCCGAGAAATCGCCGATGGTGGTGTTGATTTGGCCGAGCGCGATCCTCACTTCAATAGTGTAACGGCGCAGCCGCAGACGGGACAAATTGGGGGTGGTTCCTAATTTGCTTCATTGTATTTGTCGCAACTGTTCAGTGTCTTCAGATCGCGGAAGACAAACATACAGAACCTCGTGCTGTGAAATTTATCAAAAACGTCTTTGTATGTGATTTCGCCGAACACATACATAGTGCTTTCCCCGTTGCTAAGTTTAGTAATTGCCGCATCATTCAATCTGGTGGTACCAAGACTCGCGGGCAATTGCAGCTCCCCGTTTGGCTGGATGACATCTACAGCCTTGGAGACAGGAGTCTTACCCAGGAGATCGGTTCGCAAGGATTGCCCAGGATTGACCAGTTGCATCTCGGTAACGGAAGTCATTTCAAGTGCGGGCGTCTTACTCGCTATTGCGAACAGTGATAAGAATGGTCGGAACTATCTCTCCCGCCTTAAACTGAAACTGGCTTACCGCGACAGGCCCAACCCAAGCTCGTTTCCAGCCTCATGGCCTCTTGAGTGGCCTCGATACTTTTCTTCGCATTGTTGGCAGCGGACTGCAATTGGATTACGGCTCCGGAAACTCCACTATTAATCTCTTCAGCGCTGTCAGAGAAATTGTCCGCAGCGTCAACTTGGTCACCAGCGGCAGCGGCTGTGTCACTGGCAGCGCCGGACAGATCACTTGCCGCGCTGAGCAATTTGTCCGTTTGCTTGCCAGCCTGCCACATCTCGTAGAGTTGTCCCGCAAAGATCAAACCCGTCACGAGAGAAATTACAACGGCAGCCCACGTCAAGCGAAGCATCGATCGCTCGAAGGCGGACATCCGCTTTTCTATCCGCTCTTCTATGTTTTGTTCGGTTTGCTGTCGAGTTTGGGGCTGCTCATCGTTGGGATTGCTGCTGTCATTCATGGCGCGTTTGTTGTGATTGTAGAAATTGACGAAATTGTACCAAGATGGGCAAGTTAGGACACTAACCGATTATCGTGAAGGCAACTATCGCTCAGACCGGCACGGGAGTCGGGTCGTCTTAGGCACTACCAAGTTTGGCCCCGGGGAGAGCTGCGCGGAGGCGTCAAAAAGAATCGGCGTTGGCAGGTGGAAACGTGGGCCTTCAGGCCCGCGAAACTCGCGCGTGTTTGTGTACAGGCCATGGGAGTCGCAGCGCGGGCACAAGAGTAGCGCTGGGTGCGCTGCCGGGGGAGGGCTGGTAACTTCCTTACCCGCTCGTGCGGTGAGCGTTTGTCCTTTGTTTTCAGCCGATTTCGATTTTGCGCTCGGTCTTTTCTTCCTTGTTCTCCTGCTTGCCACTCCATGGAAACAGAGGTGGAAGCTTCCACGCGCCTCGCTGGCCTTCCAAGGGCCCGTCGGCCGCCAAGTACCGGTGTGCAGCTCCGACCCACGAAAGCGTTTCATTTCGACCCTAGCGCGCGCGGAGCAAGCTCGCAAGAGAATTCGTTCGTCGCGCCGGTTACGAAGGTACATGTCCATTTCGGGAAGGACTCGTCCTTTCGTAACCTGCGAACGCCGATTTCCTCTTGACGCCTCCGCGCCACCCTCCCGGAAACCAAAATTTGGGTAGCGTTCCAAGTTGAAAATCTGTGCCGTCCCTGCGGGACTCGGGTTTCTAATTCACGCCTACCCAGCGCCGAGGCGCTGGGCTAAGATTTTTCGTCCCGCAAGGCGGGACTCGTGCATTACCACTTTGGCGGAGTCCGGGCGTTTAGCTGAGTGCCGATTACGGACGGCTGAAAGCTGACGGCTGACGGCTGTTGCATTCCCTCCCGCTCTCGACTAATGTGGCGCGGTAATTCACGCGGTGCGGCGGGTGACAGACGATGGCGAATGAAGAGCATCTGGCAATCCTGAAAAAGGGAGTTGCTGCCTGGAATGAGTGGAGGAGCAGCATCCGGACATAAGGCCGGACCTCCGCGGGGCGGACCTCACTCGGGGCGGACCTCAGCGGGGCGAACCTCGGCGGGGCGAACCTCGCGGGGCGGACCTCGCGGGGCGAACCTCAGCGGGGCGAACCTCAGCGGGCGAACCTCCCGACTCGCGAGGCGAACCTCGCAGGCGAACCTCAGCGGGGCGAACCTCAGCGCGAACCCGGCGGGGCGGACCTCAGCGAGGCGGACCTCAGCCGGGCGAACCTCAGCGAGGCGAACCTCAGCCGGGCGAACCTCAGCGAGGCGAACCTCTGGAGGCGAACCTCCGCAGGGCATACCTCTACGCGGCGGACCTCCGCGGGGCGAACCTCAGCGCAGCGCACCTCAGGGAGGCCGACTTCAGCGAAGCCAATCTCGGTTGGACTGTCTTCGCCAATGTCGATCTGAGCACGGCCAAAGGACTGGAGACCGTGCGCCATGAAGGACCCTCCACGATCGGCGGTAGATACGATCTATCGCTCGCAAGGCAAAATCCCAGAAGTCTTCCTGCGCGGCGCGGGCCTTCCCGACGAGTTCATCGCCTACATCGGTTCCTTGGTCGGCCGCCCGATTCAGTTCTACTCCTGCTTCATCAGCTATTCGGGCAAGGACCAGGAGTTTGCCGACCGCCTGCACGAAGGCTTGCAGAATAAAGGCGTGCGCTGCTGGTTTGCGCCGCACGATGTTAAAGCCGGCGAGAAGCTGCACGAGCAGATCGGCGAGGCCATCCGCCTGCATGACAAGCTGCTCCTGATCTTGTCGGAGCACAGCATGAACAGCGAGTGGGTGAAGACGGAAATTTTCAACGCCCGCGAGCGTGAGGTTGCGGAAAAGAAGAGGAAGCTGTTTCCGGTGCGGCTGTGCCCTTCGAAACTCTGTATGACTGGAAATGCTTCGATGCCAAAACAGGTAAGGATTTGGCGCGGGAGATACGCCGAGTACTTCATCCCGGATTTTGCAGACTGGAAGGACCACGATTCGTATCAGAACGGGTTCGAGCGGTTGCTGAAGGACTTGAAGTCGCCGGATGCGGGAGCGAAATCCGCGGCGACAGCTAAGGACTGACGGGCTCGAGTTGTCGTAAGTCACGCCACCTCCGAACCAGGGCTACAGGGCTAGCGTGTGTGCGAGAAAACCTGTGCCGTCCCTACGGGACTCGGATTCATTTAACACGCTTTACCCAGCGCTGAAGCGCTGGGCTAACTTTTCTCCGCGCCTGCGGCGCTCTCCCTTGCGCGATTCTCTCCGCCGCGCAAAATGAAATCTCGCAAGACAGGCGCATTCGCTCGATTCACATGAAAGCCTCTATTTTGAATCAGCGCGGGGCAATGTACTCCTGGCACGCAAAATTCGGCCGCGTCCAAGCTTACAGGGGCGGCGCGCCCTGCGTGCCGGGTGCCGTCGGGGCCGTGACCGGCGGCGGATAAGGCGGGGGCGGAGCGCTCTTCTGCGTACCACCTTGCGGATATTCCACGGCTTCGCCGGGAAGTCGCAGGGTCGGAGCGTTGGCGGGTTTCTCCGACTCCGGCTTCTTCTCCGCCACCTCGGTGTCCGCCGACTTCAAATCCACTTCCTTCTCCGTGCGGACGATCTTCTGCCCGTCCACGGTCATGATCTCCAGCCGCGCCACCACTTCCCCCTGGAAGCGCACGAAATCCACCTCTTCCGGCGGGTGACCGTAAATCCATTCTTCGTAATCCTGACCCTTGTCATCTCTGTCGCGGACCTTCTGCGGTGGACGCCCCTTGGCATAGATGACCATGTCGCGGTTCATCCCGACCAGGACCTGGTGGTTCTTGATCGCCTCCTGTACCTTCGGAGGCAGCGTCTTGGCATAGGCTTCGGCCTGATTGAGGGCCTTGAAATCGAAGACCGGCGCCAGCATGTCGCGCACCTGTTCGCCGGTGACTTCCGGAACGTACTTGTCGAACTCGAGCGTCACCTCCGAGCCTTTGGCGTCGAGGCTCTTGGGCGCGCCCCCAGGTGTGGCCATGGTTCCGCCCATGCCCACCTGCACATGCTGGTACCACTTCTCTTTCTTCTTGGGCCCGCCGTTGATCTCAAAGACAATGGACTTCTCTTTAATCACGACGTTGGTGATGACCACGCGGTCGCCGGGCTTGGCCGCGGTGCCGTACTCCGCCGCCATTTGCGCAACCTTCATTTGATCGGGGCTTATCGTCCCATTTTTGATGTCCAGGCCCTTCACGCCCATCGGAATCACGCAGCGCGCGAAAACATGTTCGGCCATAAGGTCGCGCATGACCAGCATTTTGGTCTGGGGCGTCATCTTCTCTGAGGAAACGCTGGAGGGCTTGGTGTCGTCGGCGCACAGCGGCAGAGTCAGCAGCAGAATTGCCGTGGGCAACAACGAAAAACGATGGCGGATCATGGAAACACCCGAGTTGCTTCAGATTATATGCCTATCTGGAGCGCTAGGTGTGCAGACGGGCGAGCGGATGGAAGGTGAGCCCTTCGCGCGCCACCGCAAAGTCGAGCGGCTCGCCGCCGTGTTCGCGAATGGCGTTCTCGACGCGCTGGCGGGTTCCCTTCTCGATGAGCACGATCACGCAACCGCCGCCGCCGGCGCCGCAAACTTTGGCCGCACGCGCTCCGTGTCGCATGGCCGCCGCAATCAGCTTGTCAATCAGCGGAGTGGCGATGCCGGGCGCATTGGTGCGCCGCAGCTTCCACTCTTCGCGCAGCAGGCGCTGCACGTCGTCCCACTGTCCGCCGCTGAGGGCGCGGTGCATCTCCTGGGCAATGCGCGAGATCTCGGCAAAGTTGCGGATGACCTTCTTGTCACCGTTAATGTGTTGCTTGAACACTTCCCAGTTGTTGATGCCCGATTGCCGCGGCGCTCCGGTGTAAAACAGCACAAAGCGCTGGTCCACTTCATCGAGCGAAATCGGAATCGCCTCGCGGCGCACGCCTTCGGCCTCCAGATGTACCGCGCTCACGCCGCCATACATCGCGGGATAGTAATCCTGGCAGCCGGTCGGCACGCGAATCAGTTGCGCCTCGACGTTTTGCGCGATCACGCGAACATGCTCGATGTCCATATCGCGCCCGACGAAGCGCGCCAGCGCCGCGGTGGTCGCAATCATCAGCGCCGACGAGCCAGAGATACCTGCGCCTGCCGGCGATTCCGACAGCGTCTCCAGCAGGAAGCCTTGCTTGGGTTGGAAGAAGCGAACCAGATACGCGGCGAGCGGATGCCGGTAGCTTTTCGCGGCCAGCAACTGGTCGAGGTTGCGGAAGCGCTCTTCGCGCGCGGTGTCGTGCGACTTCAGCAGGATCTCCCGGCCCGCTCGCGGCGCGATCTTGCAGGCAGTCCGGATGTTCAGCGCCAGGTTGACGCTTCTCGCGCCCGGATGGAAAAGGTACAGCGGCCAGATGTCGAGCGTGCCGCCGGCCAGATCGGCGCGGCACGGAGCGGTGGTGATGATCGCGTTGTCGCGGGCCTGGGATATGAATTCAGAAACGGTTGGCATGATCTAGTATCGTGTCCCGTAAGTTCGTGAAATAAACGTGACGTTGTTTTGAAAGGGCACGGCTTCAGCCGTGCCGCAAGAATGCATGTACAGCGCGGCTTCAGCCGCTGAGGTGAGGACATTCCGCAACCCCGTAACCTTGGAGTTACGGCACGAAATTGCGGGACTCCACACTAGGATCGGGCGCTCAATTCCCTTCCCACCTCTAGCACCTCGCTGACGACCTGCTCGATGTCGCGCCGGGTCGTGCGGTGATTCACGATGCAGGCCCGCAATGAAAAGCGGCCATGAATGCTGGCGTTGGACAAGAATACCTTTCCGCGCCGGACGACGCGCTGCAGAATGTTTTGATTCAGCGCGTCGCTGTCGTCGCCGTTTCGCGGAACATAGCGGAAGCAGACAGCGCTCAGTGGCACCGGCGCCAGCAATTCCAGCTCCGGTTCTTTGCGAATCAACTCGGCCAGATACTGTGCATGCGCCAAGTCGTTGCGGATCGCCTCGCGGAAATTCGCCAGCCCGTGATAACGCAACGACAGCCACAGCTTCAGCGCGCGGAAGCGCCGCGACAACTCCATGGTCTCCTCGAAAAACACGAAGCCTTCCACCGGATCGTCAATCAGCGACTTGGCGTAATCGCCGGTATGCGAGAACGCGCGCCGTGCCGCCGAGGCATCGCGGTACAGCAGACATCCGCAGTCGAGCGGTTGATAGAGCCACTTGTGCGGATCGAGCGACAACGAGTCCGCCAGGTTCAAACCCGCGAACTTCGCGGGCTCGGCAATGGCGGCTAGCGCGCCGTAAGCGCCATCCACGTGGAACCACGCTCCGCAATCGCGAGCGATTTCCGCCAGTTCCGGCAGCGGGTCAATGCTGCCCGTCGCTACCGTTCCCGCCGAACCAACGATCGCAATCGGCGTCAACCCGCGGTTGGCATCGCGCTCAATCTCTTTGCGTAATAAATCGGTGCGAATTCTGAATTGTTCATCGCAAGCGATGAGCCGCAGGTACTTTCGTCCGATGCCCAGCAGCGCCACTGCCTTGGGGATGGACATGTGTACCTGCTCGGAAGCGTAGATGGTTCCCCGCTCGCCGGTTTCATTGGCGCGCAAAACATCTTCGCGCGCCATCGCCAGCCCCATAAGGTTCGCGGGCGAGCCGCCTCCGGTGAGGCTGCCGGTGAAGCCGGCGCAACCGATCGCCTCGGCCAGCCAGCCGACGACAATGCGCTCCAGCGTCGCCGCCGACGGCCCCGAGCGCCATGCCGTGACGTTCTGATTAAGCACGCTGGCCAGCAAGTCGGCAGCCGCGGCGACCGGCTCGCCCGAGCCAAGAACGTATCCGAAGAAGCGCGGTCCACAGGCCCGTGTACCGTCGATTACTTGCCTTAGGTCGTCGAGAGCAGCAACGCCTATTCCATGTTCTTGCAATGGCTTGGAGAAGAAAGCTTCAGTATCACTTCCAGTTACGTTGGGGAAGCTGGGCCGCTCCTCAAGCGAGGCAAGATACTCCAGCGCGAGCTGCGTTATGCGCTCGAAGACGAACCCGGTACTCGGCATCGGAAAGCGATAGTGGATTCATGCCGAAGCGTCCGCGATTGGCGGGACAGCCATTGTAGCGCGGCACGATGTGGATGGGATGCGACGCTGCTCACAGTTCGCGATAGCTGATCAACTCAATCTCGCGCTGCTGCAGGATCTCCCTGGCCTCGGGCGAGGTCATCAGCTTCAACTCCTCGACGCGCGACTGGCGCAGACGTGTGCGCACCTGATCGAGGTCGGCATCGTTGTAGCCGGGATGGCACACAAACTCCCACGTGCCCTCGGGCAGGCGATCCATGATTTTCGCAAAGAGCTTCAGGTCGAGGGAGCCGGTGACCAGCACGGCGACGGAGCCGTCGGTAGTCCGCAGGCCGTGCGCTTCGACTTCGCGGCGGAACTTGCTTGCGAAGTTGTGCAACACATTCAGCTCCGCGAAGCGAGTCCACAGCTTTCGCTGGCGCAACAAGTCGCCAAACGGCAAGGGCCACACCTGCCCGAATGGATTGCGCACCGCCGGCACTCCGCAGGCCTGCGCCGCCCGTAGCAGTGGCCGCAGCACTGCGGGAAACATGTGCGCGTGCTTGTGACTGTCGAAGTGCGACAGCGCGACGCCCGCCGCCTGCAGGCGCTGCATCTGCGCGGTCGCTTCGGCTTCGATCTGGTCGGGCTGAAGCTTGCCTCGAAACGAGGCCACCACGAAGTCGTTCAGCTTGTCGCGAAAGTGATTGCCGTTTTGCGCGCCCGATTGCAACAGGCTCGCGACCCGGTCGGGCGGCAGCACTGGTTGGCCATCCAGCAACACGACGTGGCATCCTACGCTGAAGCGCGCCTGGCGGGCCGCCAGCGACCGCGACAACGCTGCGGCTTCGTCGAAGGCGCGGGAGTTTGCCATCAGCGTTGCCGAGGTCACAATTCCCCGCTCCTGCGCCTCCGCGATGGCGCGATTCACTCCCGGCGTGAGTCCGAAATCGTCCGCGTTGATGATCAGCCTGCGCACCGCATCAGTGTAGCGGAAAAGCAGCTGTCAGCTGTCGGCATTCAGCCATCAGCCATCGGCCGTCGGCCAAACGGCCGTCTAGATTTTGGTCATCCTGAGCGGAGTGAGGTCACCGACGGTGACCGAGCGCAGTCGAAGGACCCCTATAGCCGCGAAACGAAATAGGGTTCCTTCGACTCGCGGCCGACAACGGGCCGCTCGCTCAGGATGACAGACTCAAGAGCTGATGACGACGTGGCTGATTGCTGACCACTGGCAACTGAATACTGACTGCTGAGTGCTGAATGCTGACGGCTAGCTTACAATCGCCGCTTATGGTCTTTCGCTCGGACAACCGCTCCCCTGATCAGATGCGGCCGGTCAACATCGTCCCCGACTTCATCTCCACCGCCGAAGGTTCCTGCCTCATCGAGCTCGGCAACACCCGCGTCATCTGCACTGCAACCATCGAGGACACGGTGCCGCACTTCCTGCGCAACAGTGGCAAAGGCTGGGTCACCTGCGAATACGGCATGTTGCCGCGCGCCACCCTTACGCGCACCTCGCGCGAGGCCAACCGCGGCCGCCAGAGCGGGCGCACCCACGAGATCCAGCGGCTCATCGGCCGCTCGCTGCGCGCCGTTACCAACCTGGAAGAGCTCGGCGAGCGCACGCTGTTCCTCGACTGCGACGTCATCCAGGCCGACGGCGGCACGCGCACCGCTTCCATCACCGGAGCGTTCCTAGCCATGGGCCTGGCGATGCGGCGCATGGTCGAGTCGGGCGCGCTCACGGTCGCGCCCATCCGCGATTACGTCGCCGCCACCAGCGTGGGCATCGTGGATGGCGAGATCATGCTCGACCTCTGCTACGAAGAAGACGCCCGCGCCGACGTGGACATGAACCTGGTCATCACCGGCAGCAAGAAGATCGTGGAGGTGCAGGCCACGGCGGAGCACCGCACCTTTGACGATGCCCAGTTGGCCAAGATGATGTCGCTGGCGCGCAAAGGCATCGAGTCGCTGGTGTCGCGCCAGCAGGTGCTGCTGGCGGGCCTGCCGCTCAGGCAGTAATGTTTGCGAACTTCTTCAGCACTCAACCCATGCCAGGGTCTGCAGGACAGGCGCGAGCCTGGGGCACCAGCTGTCGTTTCGATTTGGCCGAGGGCAGAAGCTACCACAAAAGCGGCATCCCACCGGCATTTTTACCAGTTGGCTGGGGACACTCACGGGCTACAATTGTGTATTCGCCGAACAGCGAGACGCGTATTCGGTCTGCTATTCACGTCGATTCGAAACCCTTTGTGGCGTGGTAAGCAGACCAAAACTACCCTTGCCCTTTCCTGCGCGAAGGCCAATCCAGAACCATTTTCGAGGAGAAAAGAAATGGACTTAGGAGCGAGTGTTCGAAAACTAACGCTGGGCGCGCTCGCCGCGTCGAGTTTCTTGGTCAGCGTGGGGGCGGCTCCTGCTGCCGCTCAAACCACTCAGAAACCCAACATCGTCGTCATCATGGGTGACGATATCGGCTGGATGCAGCCGAGCATCTACCATCGCGGCCTGATGGTGGGGGAAACCCCCAACATCGACCGCATCGGCAATGAAGGCGCGATCTTCATGGACTATCTTGCCATGCAGAGCTGCACCTCCGGGCGCAATGCGTTCTTTACCGGCATGTATCCGCTGCGCACGGGCATGATTCCGCCGCAACTTCCCGGCAGCCCGTCGTATCTGCGGCCCGGCACGCCGGCGATGGCCGTGTTCCTCCGCGACCTCGGCTATACCACCGGCGAGTTCGGCAAGAACCACCTCGGCGACCACACCGCTTCGCTACCCACAGCGCACGGCTTCCAGGAGTACTGGGGCTGGCTCTATCACTTAGACGCGATGCAGCAGGTGAGCTTCCCCGACATCAACAGTTCACCGTTGGTGCAAGCTGTCGCACCGCCGTGCAAAAACACGCCGGTACCCGGCCTGTCCGACCCTCCCGGCGCGATAGATCCCAAAGCCGGGACCTGCCTGACGCCGCCGCGGCCAGTCATCTGGTGCCACTCCTCCGACGGCACGGAGAAAAACCAGACCTGCAAGGACGAGGGTCCTCTGACACTGGATCGCTCGAAGACGGTGGACGAGGAAACCTCGGCCAAGGTCATCGACTTCCTCGATCGCAACGACCCGAAGAAGACGAACAAGCCGTTCTTCGTGTGGTACAACCCGGCGCGCATGCATGTCACCACCGTACTCTCGGACAAGTATCAGGCAATGATTGGCACGCAGGGCGGCAAGGACTGGGGCATCAACGAAGCCGGCATGAAGCAGATGGACGACAACATCGGCTACGTCATTAAGAAGCTGGAAGACATGGGTCAACTGGATAACACCATCCTGATTTTCACCACCGATAATGGCGCCGAGACGGTTACCTATCCCGATGGCGGCATCACTCCGTTCAAGGGTCAGAAGGGCGAAGCTTGGGAGGGCGGCTATCGCTCCCCCCTGGTCGTCCGCTGGCCGGGCCACATCAAGCCGGGGACGGTGAAGAAAGAAATGTTCGCAGCCCTCGACTGGGTGCCCACGTTTGTTGACATCGCCGGCGGTCCCAAGGGCGACGACCTCAACAAGCAGATCCAGGCCGGCAAGTACCCCGGCATCGTCAAGACCATGCTCGACGGTGTTGACCAGCGCGCCTATCTCGAAGGCACGTCGGAGCACTCAGCGCGCGACTACTTCTTCTACTATTCGGGCGCGACGCCTTCGGCGGTGCGCTGGAAGAACTGGAAGTTCTATTACGAAATGTCGGAAAACGGGGCGACTGGCTGGTTCCTGCCTCTCGTCAACTACCACTGGACCCAGGTTGACAACGTCAAGCGTGACCCCTTCGAGCAGGCCATGGGCTTTAATGCCGCAAAGACTGGGGCGTCCCTAGGTGGCCAGCTTGGTTCTCCGTGCTGCGCCTATTTGTACGACTGGAACTTGCTGCCCATCGGCCAATTGCTGTGGGAGAAGGAGCTCTATTCGTACAAAGAGTTCCCGCCGCTGCAAGCGCCGGAAACCTACAACCTCGACGGCATCCTGAAGCAAATGGAGAAGAACAAAGGGGACGACTAGGTTCTGAAGGTCAAGAGACCTTGTCGGCACCTGAAGACGCAGGCTTGAAAGAGTCCGCACAACTGAAATGGGGGGCGAGGAAGGCATCATGGCCTTCCTCGCTCTCCGCCTTGGTTCACGTCAGGCCTGTCTGAGGAGGCGCGCAAAACCATTTGTAGCAGTTTGCTTTCTGGAGGGCGAAATGCGAAGCATCATCCTCGTCGGATTCTGTCTCCTGTTGGCTGGTTCATTCGGGCTTTGCGCTCAGGAATCCGGCGGCGCTCAACCTAATGCAGATGCCGCCCAAGTTCTAGCTACACAGAATCCACCGACTAACCCCGGCACCGGTCAGACCCCGGCACCGCAAAAATCTGCCGCCATGGGCGCATCGGTCTCGGCCCAGGAACTGGCCAATCAGGTGAACAACCCGGCGGCGCCGGTCACCTTCGTTCAGTTTCGCGACATTCTTATTCCAAGTTTTCCCGGGTTTAAGGGCGCACTTAACTCCTTGCAGATGCAACCGGTCCTTCCCATTGGCCCATTTCACTCCTTCCCCTATGTGCAGTTGGTGAAGATCACGTTTCCAATGGTTAGCTCAACCCCGGGTGCCGCTCCACCCGTTGGATGCATAGGCTGCGGGTCGGGCACGCAAGGTGTAACGGGCACAGGCGACTTGCAGGTCTTTGACCTCATCACCATCAAACAGTCATGGGGCAGATGGGGCTTCGGGCCGGCACTGGTTTTTCCCACAGCCTCGGCAAACGTGCTTGGTGCAGGCAAGTATCAGATCGGTCCCTCGGTCGCCCTGATCTATACCGGCATCAAGAACCTCACTCTCGGGGCAATCGTACAGAATCCAATTTCCTATGCCGGTTCTCCGAATCGTCCGGCCGTAAACAACATGATCATTACTCCCACCTTCACCTTCAACCTGAAGGACGGTTGGTTCGTCGGCCTCAGCGACTATAATTTCACCTTCAACTGGGAAAACGGCGGCTCTGCCACCGTCCCGCTTGGCATGCAGGTCGGCAAAGTCGTGCGAATCGGCAAGCAACCGATGAGCATGTCCATTGAGGCTGGAGGCGCAGCCGCCAGACCGGCCGGAGTGGCCAACCCAGGCTTGATCCTCGGCTTTGAGATTAGCCCTATCTTTAACTTCCACGTGGGTCCAGGGCAGAAGGTCAAGGTGCGGGGCACTGCCCCGTCGAACTGAGAGGTCAGAGAGATTGTCGCGACAGTCTAGCCCCGCCCGGTCTGATCAGTCCTCGTATAGCCGACCTCAGGTCTTTCTTGACCTGTTCCGAGACGCGAGTTCACAGACTCTCAGATGGACGGGCGTGGCCGTCGCGGTTGCGTGGGCTCCGCTTGCACTTTTGTCTGCGTTGCGCGGAGGCGGCTCGTTCCAATCCTTCCTGACCGACTATGCCACGCAATCCCGCTTGCTCGTCGTCATTCCCGTGCTGGTTCTCTCCGCGCCGGCTCTGCACGAACGTCGCCACCAGGTTGCAGAACATATCGAGAGCTTTCTGGTCCCGCGTGACCAGCGCCCTAAGTTTCATGACGACTGGACTTCGTTTGAGAAACTTCGCAAGTCGTGGCTTGCCCAGGCATTGATCGTTGTGCTGGTTTACGCCATGCTGATATTCCTGGCTCAATACCTGAGTCCCGACGGCGCTGAATTCATGGCTTGGTGGAAGGGAGGCGGAGGTCTGCGGTTCATGTCACCCGCCGGTACGTGGGCTACATTTGTCAGTTATCCCATCCTCTTCTACTTGGGTTTTCGTTGGTTGTGGGGGCAACTGCTGTGGTCGCGATTCCTGCGGGCGACGACGCGCCTGGACCTTCAACTCATTGCCGCTCACCCCGATGGTTTGGGAGGTCTGGGATTTGTCGAAGGTGCGCTCCGGGCGCAACTGCCTTTCAGCTTCTGCCTCGGAGTTGGATTGGCGGGCGCTGTAGCCAATCGGATGTTTCATGATGGGGAAAAGCTGGTTGCGTTTCGTCATCTGCCCTTAATCCTGATTGCAGCCGTGCTTCTCATCTGTGTCGCGCCCTATTTCCTGTTCACCAGCACGCTGATGCGGATGCGGCGCCAAGGCATGTTAAGGTACGGGGCCTTCGCCCGCGCCGTAGGCGAGCAGTTTGAGAAGAAGTGGCTGCATCGGGCCGACAGTCTCGACGAAGACGTTTTGGAGGTCCCGGATTTCTCCACCACAACCGATCTCTACGGTGTGGTGAATAACATCAACAACATTCGTGTGATCCCGGTGGGCCGCGTCGACCTGTATGCGCTCATATTCGCCGCCTTGCTGCCCGGACTTCCGGTCCTGATCGCGGCCATCCCCTTCGACACCATCATTGGGGACTCCATGAAGATTCTGTTCTGAGCGCGGCGGCTCGTGGAATGGGAAAACACTTTCAAGAGGCATTCGAAGGAGGAGAACAGAAGATGAGCAGGAGAACGGAAACGGAATCTGCTGCCGGGTTATCCAAGACCGAAAGGCGCAAGCAAGGCAAGGCACTTCGCGACAATTGCCCGCGCACTGCGCAGGCTGAATGGAAACCGCGCTCGAAGTCGCAAGACATAGTCGCGCTGCTGGAAGAATCCGACGCCGATCGGATTCCCGGCCTAATCCCGGTGAAATATCAGAGGATGTCGGTATCGCCTTTTACGTTTTATCGCGGAGCAGCCATCATCCAGGCGCGGGACCTTGCCAATGCGCGTGTGTCAGGCATCACCGTTCAGGCATGCGGCGATTGCCATCTGGCGAACTTTGGCGGCTTCGCCACGCCTGAACGAGCGCTTGTGTTCGATATCAACGACTTCGATGAGACATTCCCCGGTCCGTGGGAATGGGACGTTAAGCGATTGGGCGCCAGCCTTGTATTGGCGGCCAGAGACCGAACTTTTTCTAAAGCCATTGCAGACGAGGCAGTGCGAGCGGCCGCCGCGTCGTATCGCGAGCGGATGGCTGAGTTCGCCGAAATGACGGTCCTCGAGACGTGGTACGCACGAGTCACCATCGACGCGCTCAAAGAACAATTCCGGAAAGATCCCGACATGTCCGCCCGGTTGTCGGCGAAGCAAAAGGAGGCGCGCTCGCGGAACTCCGAGGCGGTAATCCCCAAGCTCACTGGGGTTGTGAATGGACGCCGAAAGATTAAAGACGACCCCCCGGTCATCTACCATTTCGATGAATTCGCGCCCGATTTCGAGAAGCAGCGCCTGAAATTCACTGATGAGTACAAGAACTCGCTGCAAGCGGATCGCCGAAAGCTGTACGAGCGCTATCGCTTTCAGGATGCTGCGATAAAAGTTGTTGGAGTGGGCAGCGTGGGAACACGCTGCTATCTGTCGCTCCTTCTAGCCGATGAAGATGATCCGCTCTTCCTGCAATTCAAGGAAGCGCGCCCGTCGGTACTGGAACCTCCGGCACGCAAGAGCCGCTATGCAAACCAGGGATTCCGAGTGGTGGAGGGTATCCATGTCATGCAAGCCGCAAGCGACATTTTCCTTGGGTGGACCCACACCAAAGGACACGACTATTACGTTCGTCAGTTCCGTGACATGAAGGTCTCCGCCGAGGTTGAGACCTTTCGGCCGAGCACGCTGGTCGCTTATGCCACCATGTGCGGCTGGGCCATGGCGCGGGCTCATGCTAAGTCGGGCGATGCGGCGATGATTGCAGGGTATTTGGGATCAAGCGATCAATTCGATCACGCCTTAGCGCAGTACTCGAATGCGTACGCTGACCAGGCAGAATCCGACTATGAGACCTTTCAAGCGGCCCTTCGTACCGGACGCCTGTCGACGGAGCCGGCAAAGGGCGCTGGGTTGGAGTTCCTGCTATAAGAGGTGCGCAGAAGGGGAGATCTGGGCCGCCATACTTATTATTAGTAATATCAATAGTATGACACATACTTGTATGTATAGTATGACGCAGTTCCCTGCCAGAATAGCTATTGTTTGCATCTAAGTCCTTAAGCATCCGTATTTTACATCTAAGTCACGCGGGCTCTATATTTTACGAGGAAGCTATAAGGTAAGTTATTGATTCTAAATGGATACGATGGGAGGGGGTATCAGTGGACCCAGTCTTCGCAAAGCAGTTGCCAGAAAAGGCAGATCGGTTCCTCGACTCGTCGGTCGCCGCGGCGGCCTCCTCGCTCAGGACCACACTATGTGGAGTGGTGGCGATCAAGTCGCAGTGGACGGCCCGGGATCGTGAGTTGAAGATCTTCAGTGGCTGGCCCGGATTTTTCTCAGCCCAGGTCAGCGTGCAAACGACGGCCGCCAACCTGGAGCGCCAGGCGTGGAAATTGCGCTGTCAACCTGAAACGTTCCACTCGTAATATCCGTTTCAGGCTACCGTTTTTTAAGAATCCTCGCTGGAACTTGAGGCATCCTTGCGCCGAGGCTGTGTCTCAACCGAATAGCTGCAGCCTGCTGCTTCGTCCTTCGTAAGGTCCTCGCACGGAGTTCAGTTCAGAATGTTTCCCTCAGGCGGAGGTAAACGTCGTCGAACCTTCTACCTTGGAAACGGGTACGCTTAAACAGCGTTCATCAAGGCAGGAAAGCTGGCAACCCCAGAGGAAGCGCACCTTGAGGCAATGCGCCTTTAGGAAAGGTATTCAAACAGAACGTCGAAGCCTGCGAGGCAGTCGAGCAACGCGATATCTGAAAATTCATCAGGAGGATTTATGGCAACGACAACAGTCGCAGTAGCAACGATGAAGGTGGCGCAAGTCTCCAATCCCGGAGCAGACTTCCAGATCGTCGAGCGCGAGATTCCTAAGCCAGGCGCAGGCCAGGTGCGTATCAAGGTGCAAGCCTGTGGTGTTTGCCACAGTGACGTGCTCACCAAGGAAGGGTTGTATCCCGGAATTCAGTATCCTCGCGTACCAGGACATGAAGTGGTGGGCATCATCGATGAAGCCAGGCACGGGCGTATCCGAATGGAACAAGGGTCAGCGCGTTGGTGTCGGCTGGCACGGCGGGCACGACAACACTTGTTCCGAGTGCCGGCGCGGCGACTTCAACAACTGCAAGAATTTGCAAATTGCCGGCATCAGCTATGACGGAGGATACCAGGAATACATGGTGGCTCCTGTCGAGGCAGTGGCGGCGGTGCCGGAGAGTTTAAGCGACGCTGAGGCAGCACCGCTGCTCTGCGCTGGAATTACTACCTTCAACGCACTGCGACATAGCGGCGCGATGCCCAGCGATCTTGTCGCGGTGCAGGGTATCGGCGGCCTCGGTCACCTGGGAGTTCAATTCGCGAACAAGTTTGGGTACAGGGTCGCGGCCATCGGACGTGGTCCTGAGAATGCGACGCTCGCCAAGAAACTCGGAGCGCAAGTGTATATCGACAGCCAAGCCACGAATGCAGCGCAGGAACTGCAGAAGCTGGGCGGCGCGCGCGTGATTCTGGCGACCGCCCCGAGCTCGAAGTCGATGACTGAACTCATCGACGGTCTGGGCCCAAACGGCAAGCTCATGGTGGTCGGTGCGGGATTCGATGCGATCGAGGTCACGCCGGCACAGCTCATCTTTGGAAGTCAGACCATCCAAGGTTGGGCGGCGGGGATACCCACCGATTCCGAAGACACTCTTCGCTTCGCCGAAATGACCGGCGTGCGTCCCATGATCGAAACCTATCCGCTGGAAAGAGCGGCGGAGGCTTATGAGCGAATGATGAGCGGCAAGGCGCAGTTCCGCGTCGTTCTCACCATGTGAGATTCGCAAAGCTAAGTAAAATCCGCTTCTCCGCCGTTTCCTTGCGGACGCCGCGACACTTTTGGACGGGAAGCTCGATTTTCGAACGTTCAGGGTGATTGCTGATTTGCACGGCACTTGCAGGTCGCCTTCGCAAAGAGTATCGAGCGTCACGTCTTGCAGCGAAAGTAGCTTTTGACTGCTGATCGGAGGAATCATGAACACCTCAACCACCACTTTTCCGATCCAGCGCGAACCGGAGCTCCTCGGGCAAACCGTCGTCGTCATCGGCGGCAGCTTGGGCATCGGGCTCGAGACGGCCCGTCGCGCCCGCGCCGAAGGAGCCGAAGTGATCCTGACCGCCCGCGATCCGGAGCGCCTGCGCCGCGTCGGCCTCGAGCTCGGGGCCAGCATCGCCGCCTTCGATGCCACGGACTTCGAACGGCTCGGGAGGTTCTTCGATGAGCTGCCCAAGCCGATCGACCACGTGCTGGTCACGGGCCCCGGTCCCTACTACGCGCCGCTGTCGGAGTTCGACTTCGAAGCGGCACGCCGTGACCTGGAGGCCCACATCTTGCTGCCGCTGCAGGTCGCCCGGAACGCCGCGGGCAAGGTTCGCCCGGGAGGCACCCTGCTCTTCATGGGCGGCACCGGCGGCCGCCGCGCGGCGCCGGGACTCGCGCTCATCTCGGCTCTCACGGCCGCGCATCCCGCCATGACGAGGAACCTCGCGCTCGAGCTCGCGCCCGTCCGAGTCAACCTCATCGCCGCCGGCTTCGTCGACACACCGTTGTCGGCATCACTCCTCGGCGATGAACTCGAAAACCGCCGCAATCAGCTTCGCGCCACGCTTCCCATCCGGCGCGTCGTCGGACCGGCCGACGTTGCCGCGCTCGCAGTACACATCATGACCAACACGGCCCTCACGGGCGCGACCTACGACATCGACGGCGGGCAGCAGCTCGTCGAGGGATGAGTGACCACAGACGAAATCGTCGACTCGATCTCTTCTCTTTAACCTTAGGAATCAGTGCGCAGTATTGATTCCATCATTAACAGTCACACCAATGGTGGTGCTCAGGAACTTGGAAGGAGGTACCCTATGAAACGGATCGCTTTCTTGCTGGTTGCAGTTGCTACGGTGGCCGGCGTGGTCGTCTACATGGCCCACGCATCTGGACAGGCCGATGGAGAGGCTGCCCCGATCTTCGGAATCAAAATTCTCCCCGGATACCGCGACTGGAGGTTGATCTCCGTGGCCCACGAAGAAGGCAACCTCAACGATTTGCGCGCCATTCTGGGCAACGACGTAGCTATCAAGGCCTACCGGGAAGGGAAACTTCCGTTCCCGGACGGCACAATCATTGCCCGGCTGGCCTGGAGTTACGTCCCGTCGGAGGAAAACAACAAAGCCTTTGGCCGCGCCCAATCTTTCGTTCCCGGGCCTCAACCGGATTGGTATCTCCAGTTTATGGTCAAGGACTCAAGAAAGTACGCCGCGACGGGCGGCTGGGGTTTCGCTCAGTTTGATAAAGATGGCAAACCTGCCGACGAGGCGATGCACAAAGCCTGCTTCCCCTGCCACGAGCCTGCCAAAGCTCGCGACTTTGTCTTCACCCGTTACGCACCCTGATACAAAGAATCGCGGAGTCAACTGTCGATTTGCAGATGAGTTTGGCTGCGAGGTCACGATGGTAAAGGACGCGACGGCGAGTTTCTCGGGTGAGGAGAAGCACGGGACGCGAACCTGGACGGGCACCGGGCGATTGGGCTCTTGTTCGAAACCGGCCTTCCCCTCAAACATCGCATAATTCACGCATAATTAATGACTTTTTCGGTCTTTCTTCTTTCCGGGAACTTCCAGGCTTCAGTACAATGTTTCGGCTTCATCGCCGCTCGTCCCGGAACAAGGTATGGATTAACGTGCATCTGGGCGAAACCATCTACCCTGGCGACGACAAAACTCATCCGGTCTCGTAATAAGAAAGGAGAGCACTATGTCCCATCATCTCGACTCACCCATCGCGCGGCAGGACATCCGCCTCGACATCACGGATCTCTACGTATTCCGCGGTGAAACGGGCACCGCGTTCGTGATCAATGTTTGCCATTCAATTTTCGGCCCCATCCCTGAACCCGGCTACCATCCCGAAGGAATGTACGAATTCAAGCTCGATCTCGATGGCGACGCGGTAGAGGATATTACCTACCGTATTACCTTCGACGAACGTGACCAGCAAGGAAAACAGCGCTACGTCGTGCGGTGCATCCGGGGTGCAGAGGCTGTCGACCCGCATGCGCCCGGCACGGTCGTCGCCCAGGGAACAACCGGCGAGACCGTCACCACGGCATCCGGTCTGCGCATCTGGACCGGTAAAGCCGGCGATCCATTTTGGATTGAACCCGACGTCCTGCACACGGTCGGCCATGCGTTTCAGGATGGCACGTCCGTGGACCTGTCCGGATGGGATCCAAGTCGCGCGAAGAACCTCTTTGCGGGACATACGGTGTATTCGATTGTGTTGGAGCTGCCCGATCATGAGCTACTCGCGGGGTCAGGCGACCGGCGCCGGATCGGGGTGTGGGCTGTGGCAACGCTCGCTACTGACGCCGGGGGATGGCGTCAGATCAACCGCGTAGGTCTCCCGATGATCCATCCCCTGTTCACACAGTTCAACGAAGACCTTGGCAACCGCCTCAACGCGGGACGCCCGGCCGATGACTTTGCGACTTACGGAGAAACCATCATCAAGGCAATCGCCGGCGTTGTATCGGCCAACGGAACTGCCGAAGATCCCAAGTCGTATGCGGATAAAGTTGCCCACCGGTTCTTGCCCAACATGCTGCCTTACGAGGTCGGAACACCAGCCGTGTTCGGGTTTGCCGAATGGAACGGCCGCTCCCTTCCGGACAACGCGCCCGACGTCATGTTCTCCATCGCGTCGAACAGTCCTATTCACTTGGGGATCGGCAAGGAGTCGGTCATCTCCAAGCCGTCGAAGAGCTTCCCTTACATTGCGGCCGTCATCTCCGCCGAAACCGCATCATCGGAGGCGATGCGAAGCGGCCATGCCACGTTGGAGAAATCGGCATAAGGTCTACGAGCCTGGTGCTGGTGCCCCAGGCTCGCCCTTCTGTTGGGTCAACGCAGTGGTGTAGATCGAGTCGGTGGGCCAGCCCGGGCTTTTCTCAGCCCAGGTTAGCGTCCACAAGACGGACGCGAATCTGGGAGCACTAGGCAAATTACACGGACAGCTAGTGCTGCACCTCATACGCCAGTGACACCCTCCCCGAACGGTAAACCTTGTGGCTCAGCAACCGCAGTCTGGCGGGATGGTAAGGAGGAGGGAGCAGTGGAATGCCGCCTCCCAACAACACGGGTATAACACTCACCTCGACGGTGTCCACGTGGCCGGAATCCAGAAAGGAGCGAAAGAGTTCGCTACCGCCGAATAACCAAATGTCTTTGCCGCTCCGACTGCGCAACGCTTGTACCCAATCTGGATTCAACTCGGAGACGACCGTCACTTCCGGGTGGTCTTGCGGTTTCATTGTCCGCGAGAAGACGATGGTAGTGATTCCTGTGAACGCCGCCTCACCCAGTCTCTTGCTTGCAGCCTCATACGTTCGCCTACCCATCAGCCCAGTGTCGAATTGCGCCCAGAGCGCAGCGAAATCAACTTCCGGGTCGGCGTCAATCCAGTCTGCTTCTCCGTTCGGGCCAGCAATATAGCCATCCAGACTCATCGCCACTACATAGCGAATTTTCCGCATTAACGTACACTCCCATCGAGTAGTTGATTAACACCGAAGCGCCGTCCAGTGTTTCACACAACGGATTACTATTGGGACATCGCCGTCTGCGTTCGTCGACGGACTCAGTTCGAACAATGCCCTGATTTCGAAAGCTCGCCCCGGAAAAGACTCCCTTGGCCAATTCGCAGGGGTCAATCTCTGCTTCGACCGTTGGTTGGAAACTCCGATTTCCCTTGCACAAGCGCTTTTTCGGGTACATAATCTCGCACCGAAAGGGGGTAACTCCGATGCGCAGAGTGGCATTGCTAACTGTTATTGCCCTGCTCGGCGTGTCCGCAGGCCACACTTTTCCGCCGACGACAGACTGGGCGATCAACGCCACCGCGATTGAGGCTTGCAGTTGTCCACACTTCTGCATCTGCTATTTCAACCCGCACCCGGCGGCACACCACGAGCACGGAAAAACCGAACACTATTGCAAGTTCAATAACGCCTACAAAGTCAACAAAGGCCATTACGGGGGCACGAACCTTGCCGGCAGCAAGTTCTGGATCACCGGCGACCTGGGTGGCGACTTCTCCCAGGGTCAGATGGAATGGGCTTTGGTGACATTTGACAAGGCTACAACCGCAGAACAACGTCAGGCTTTAGGTGAGATTTTGGGGCACGTGTTTCCGGTAAAGTGGAAATCGTTTCAGACCGCCGAGGGCGACATCGACACCTGGACTTTTGACAAGAACCAGGCGCATGCGACGCTCAATGGCGGCAAGACCGCCGAGGTCAAACTGAAGCGCTTTCAGGGCATGACGGATGAGCCTGCAGTGCTGAAGAACGTCAAGTACTGGGGCACGCCGCGCAACGACGGCTTCGTCATGATGCCGAATGAGCTTGAAACCTATCGCGAAGGCGCCGAACGCTTTCGAGTTCAAAGGCACAAACGGGTTCATGCTCACTTTCGACATGACATCGAAGGACGTCCCCGCCAAGAACAGTTCGATGAGCTACTGAGAAACGACTCTCCTCGATTATTGGATATTGCGCCGGAACTCTTCCGGCGCTTTTGTTTTTTGTAATCCGGATCCGGCTTGCTGACGAAAAAAATCGCACCTTCACTAGTGATGCGGGCTGACGCAGCCGATTTCCCGGTTACTTACGATATGGCAATTCGCGACAGAAATGACAACCCTCAGTAGTCATTCAGCATCCGTGGGGATAATTTCGAGGTGTGAAAGGGTCGGGTTCTCACAGGGAGAAAATAATATCTATCGAATTGTATTGCTAGTCAATCCCTTGGGGTCTACTATGCGAAATAGCGATGTGGGGAGGTCAGTCGCAGTTGCACCAAGGCTGTAAAGGTGGCGGGTGACGATCCATGTCCCCCGCAGCTGCGCATTTCTTGGTTCCTGGTTTCCGTAATTCCTCCAAGCGATTTCGGCCTTCCGTATTCATACCGCCCGCAGAACCGCAGGATCTGGTTCGCTCGTTTCACGCGGTTCTTCGTGCAATCAAGCTACTAAGGAGGTCTCTATGGTAGCCAAGTGCGCAAACCCCGCATGCAATCGCCTATTCCAAGACCTGAGCAAGGGCCGACTGTTCCTGCTCCCGCCGACGCATGACTCTTTTGACTGGACGTGGAGCGCTGGAAAACTCTCCGATCACTGCTATTGGCTTTGCTCGGAGTGCGACACAACGCATACGATCACGCGAACTGAGTCGGAAGTGGTGGTCAGTGTCCGAGACCCTGGCACTCCATGTCCCGCCTCCGCCACTCCAGGTCGCCGTAAAAGACCTGGTCAGATTAGCCTGCGGAGTTATACGGCAGACAGGGTGACCGTTCAACTGAACTGCATGGCGTCACGAGTTTCAGCGCGCTGCGGAGCAACGTGGCCGGGGCATCTTGGCTTGGGTGTCATCCCTCGCGGGTTTTGCCGTTATCACTCGCCCATGCGTCAGCGGTCACTGACAATCCACCAGCCGCAGGCGTGAACTTGTAATGGGTGTCTGTGAGAGAGTTTCCCGGCCTTTTTCCCACCCACTCCTGTCGAGTCCGCGAGAAATACGACCCTCGAGCTTCTTACCGGACAGTCCAGTTGCGGCCATTCGTCTATTTCATCCGAGCCCAAGGAGTTTGGAAGATGCAGATTTCACTTCAGCAATATTGCTTTCTCTGCCGAGAGCCACCAGTTGTTCTTTTTTGGCCAGAAACGTGGAGGCGAGGACATGGCTGTATCACGAGTTTCATTTGAGCCGTTGCCTAGAGATTCACAGCAACAACCAGGGATCACGCTGGCTCAATTGCAGAACCCCGCAGGCGACCCAAAGAGCCGCCAACGGCTAGACGTAGCTCAGAAGCTTTGCGCAATTGCCGCCACTCATCAGGAAACAAATCCGGCGATCGCCAAGGCGCTTTACCTTCGCGCCCTTGACTGGCTTGCGGTTGTGGATAGCGGCGTGGAAAGAAGGGGCGAGTTCGAATCGCTCGTATTGAACCGGTTGGCGGAAATCTGTAGCGACCCACGCGCTTCGAACGAGCCGTGAATGAAGTTGTCCAGGGCGTGGTATTTGCAGGGGTCTGTGCTAAGTCGACTCCCCGGCGCTTGCCGGTGCGCGAATTGTCCGGAAATCCGGGGCGCAGCGGCTTCGGTGCCCTTTTCGCCCGCTTAGATCAGGCATGTTGCCACAAGGAACGCCGCCAAACGATGGCTCAACAGACCGGGGCAGACCAACCGAAGCCGACCGGAAAACGCCGAGACGCGAGCCGCGGCTTTTCTACGTCTGGTCGCGGGCCCAAATTGCGAGCAACTGCCAGGCTCTCATGTGCCGACATTGACACTGGGGCTTATCCTGAACTGTTCGAACACAGCTGAACACTTTCCCGGGTACAGTAAGGAACGGACATGAAGACAGTACGAGCCATATTGCTGTCTGGGGCGATTGCCTGTGCGTTGTGGTCGCCCAACCTCTGGGGACAGGACGTACACGTGACCTCCGACAAAGGCGTCATCACGCTAAGCGTTACGGCCCAGAAGCCTTACGAGTTGATCGTCTCCGGCCAGGCGAAGAGCCCGGTGTTGAGCGTAGTCTGCCAGCAAAAGGGCAAGAAAATCGCGCACGCAATCGCGTTTTCGCCGGGAGGCCTGGTGACCGAGCAGGAATACTCAACCTTCGGAAAGTCCGCATCGCTGGTGTTGGAGATTACCATCGGGGGACACACGCAATCGGCGACTTGGGTGGCTCAAGGTAACCTCCAATCCTTCGACTACGTCGGCAAAACTGAGCCGGAGCGCATCCAGTTCCTGCAAGCCCTGCTGAGTGTGCCAACCGTCTCCATCGGCTTCACACCGTTCCTCACGGGTACATCCACTTCGAGCACGTTCGACCTGACCGGACTACGGACGGAATTCGACAAACATCCCGAGTGCGCTATGAAGTAGTTGTAAGCCGAGGCGCGAGGCGCGGACCTTCTATGCTCGCGCGGACCATTGGGTTGCTGTCCCGTTAAGACTAGGTCTGTAAGGAGTAAGCATCGCCGCCGCGCGGCATCGACTTTTTCTTATATGCATTCGTGATGCGAACTCGGATCATCCAGAAGATCATCAAGATCAGCGGCAGGATACTCAGCAGATAAAGGACGCCTGTCCTCCGTAATAAAGCGGGGAATATTTGCGGCCGTGCCAGGAATATGGACGCTGAGGCGATGAACCACGCAAAGCACATGCGCCAAAGATGCCGCACGATGCGCTGGGTGCTGGAAACGCCACCGAGCACGAGCATGCGAATGTCCCCGGTGGCGGCAAGCAGGGCCACCGAACCAAGGAAAACGTAAACCCCAACGGGATATCCATTCTTTAGCCCGTTCGCACTATTCGCCGCTTCCCATCCCCACGTCGCCGTGACCGCCCCGAGTGTAAGTGCAACCAGAAGCGCACCCCAATCGAACAGGCCTGTTTCCCCGTCCCGGTGCCTGGCAGTCATCCACGCGGTCGCCACCAGATAGAAGGTCAGAGTGCCTCCCAGAATGTTGCCTGGTTGAGATTTCAGGAACGCCATGTATACCCCGGCTGCGGACATGATCAGCATGGATATGACAAACACCCTTCCAGCGAGGCCATGGCGGCGGGAGCCCTTCCGGAAAGACACGGCTACCGCCCCCGACAGCATCCCCAAGGTCCCACCACAAATATGAAGAACCAAAACGGGTGACAATTGCATTCCGCCTCGCTCCCTCAGTCACCGGCCGTCACCGGCTCGTCCATTGGAGACAAGTACGAGGACTGGAGCCCGAAAGTTTCACGTTGGGTGAATCCTGTTTAATTCCCGATACATCGGTAGCAGTGCAGCGACGCGGGTAACCCTAGGCCGATGTAACCCGGCGACGCGAATCCAGCTGGTGAGGATTTCACATGCGAGCTGACATCGTTCCCGGGGCCATCTTTCCTGACTATGCGCTTTCCGACCACACCGCGACACGCCGAAAGCTCTCCGAACTGCAAGGACAACATCCAATGGTCCTCGTCCTCAGCCGCGGAGGCTTCTGCCCCAAGGACCGCCGGCAGGCTGCGGGCCTTGTTGAACTCCATCCTGAGCTCGAGGTTGCCTATTGCCGCCTGGTCACGATTAGCACCGACAATATCACTCAGACCAATGAATATCGCAGCGGAGTCGGTGCCCATTGGCCTTTCCTCTCCGACGCAGGGCGCATCGTCCAAAAAGATCTCGACATCGCCGAATACACTGATCCGGTCAACAATCCCATGATTCCCCACGTGATTGTCCTCGAGCCCGGTCTTGTCATTTACAAGATCTACAACGGCTACTGGTTCCTCGGCCGGCCCACTCTGGAAGATCTTCGCCAGGACCTGCGTGCCGTTACCAGGAAATGCCGGCCGGACTGGGACATCACAACGCCCGAACTCAAAGCGGCGTGGCAGCAAGGCCGCAAGGAACTCTTCTATCCGTACGGCAAAACATACATCCAAACTCTCGGTGAACAGGATTAGGAGCAAGCGTGTATGTCAGACAAGAAAACTGCAATCGTCACGGGAGCATCGGGCGGTATTGGTGCGGCTTTGGTCGAGGCCTTCCTGAAGCAGGGTTATAACGTCGTCGCGACATCCCGCAATGTCACTCAATCGTTGACTGCCACACCCAGCCTGGTTCTGGTCGATGGCGATATCGGTAAACAGGAGACCGCTGCCAACGCTGTCGAAGCAGCGATCCAGCACTTCGGAACTATCGATGTGCTGGTGAATAACGCCGGAATCTTCCGCACCAAGCCTTTCATCGACTTTACTACCGAGGACTTCAATGCCTTGGTCTCAACCAACCTGCTGGGATTCCTTTACATCACTCAGCTCACCGTGAAACAGATGCTGAAACAGAAATTGGGGAACGTTGTGAGCATAACTGCGGCGCTCGCAGATCAGCCAATCGCGGGCGAGAATGCTTCGGTTTCGATGATTACGAAGGGAGGCCTGAATACGGTGACCCGGAGTCTGGCAATCGAGTATGCAAAAGAAGGTATCCGCTTTAACGCCGTAGCCCCCGGCGTCGTGGATACGCCACTGCACAAGGATGGTCCCAAGGAGTCTCTTAAGACAAGGCAGCCAATGGGGAAAATCGCGGAGGTAAAAGATGTTGTCGAAGCTGTTCTCTACCTCGTGCAAGCAGGTCAGGTAACGGGAGAAATACTCCACGTGGATGGTGGTGCTCACGCTGGCTGTTGGTAGCGGCAGCAAGGTGTCTAGTTGCATCCAGAGCCGACCTCCATGTCTTCGCCAATCCAGTCTGCCTCTCCATTCAGGGCAGCAACATAGCCATCCACACTGATCGCCCCCGGAGCGCCGTCCAGTGTGTCTTAACAATCGCCAAGGCGTACGCTATCTCGCTGAGCGTTCCTGCTCGGGACGGTTACGACTTGGCCTGTTTGCGACAGTAACCTGCAAAGTTGAAATGTTACGGCGTGATCTCCCACACGACTCCCCAGTTGTAGCTTCCATAGGACCCAGCCGTTCCGTAGAGGTTGCCTTTGGCATCGAAGAGGACGGTGCTAATTGGGAATCCCCCATCTGCGCCGTCGTGAAACTCGTATAGGTCGGTTTCCGTCCAGCCGCCGTTGGAGGGCGTCAGCTTGAACACCTTGCCTCCCGGACCGGTGTCCCACGCTGTGCCATAGAGAGTGCCGGATGCGTCCATAGTCAGGTTGGCTTTGGGGCCACCGCCGGACCCGCCGTCGGAGAAGACGCAGAGCACGGATTCCGACCAGCTTCCATTGCCCGGTGCCAGCTTGAAGACCGCGCCCGCTTGGTTACCGGGGCTGAAGGTTGTGCTGCCATAAAGGTTTCCCGAGGTATCCAGGAGCAGTCCGCCAAAAGGGCTGTAGATATAAGCATCTTGAAAGGTATAGAGGATGCTTTCCGTCCAGCCGTAAGCCGAAGGGCTCAGCTCATAGACTGTGCCTGCATAAGCCGTGCCACCTCCGTTAGTCACGCCGTAGAGGTTTCCGGCCTGGTCCAGAATCACGCCATTGGACGGGTTGTACCCGTCCTGGCCGTCCGGTGCGAAAGTGTGAAGAATGCTCTCCGTCCAGCCGCCATTGGAGGGCGTGAGCTTGAAAACGACGCCCTCGTCGCGGGTGCCGCCGTACCAGGTTACCCCATACATGCTTCCATCCGGACCGAAGGTGAGGGGACCAATCGCATCCCCTACGTAATTCCAGCCGTCATTTTCTCCGGCGAAGGTATACAGCGTAGTTTTGACCCAGGGACAAAGCGTGGTCCTGCAGAAGGCGGCGGGAGGTGCAAGTCTGAAGATCGTCCCACAGCCGTACTGGTATCTCTCGCAACTGCCTCCACCTTCGGTGGTGCCGTACAAAGCGCCATCCGGACCAAAAACTACCGGGCCGGGACGCGCTCCGTCGGTTCCGCCTTGGAACATATAGAGCGGGGTAAATATCCAGCCGGCGCCGGAGTGCTTCAATTGGAAGACAGCTCCGCAACCGTTGCTGCCGCCGAAGTCACAATTACCGTCCTGCTGACCGCCCAACAACGCGGATCCATACAGATTGCCGGCTGCATCCATCGTCAAACGGCTGGGGTGCCCGCCGTCGTTTCCGCCGGTGAAGGTGTGCAGGACGCTATACGTCTGCGCCTGCGTCGCTGGAGCAGCCATCACCGCCATTGCGAACGTAGCCGCCAACACGAGCGCAATCTTTCCCGCCCGTAACCTGATGGCAAAAATCGAGGCTGCACTTTGCATCAAGCCTGGCATTTCATTTCTCCTTGCCCCACCATCCTTTTTGGACCAGGGGTACTTCTGGGGCCTGCCAGCCACTCTTTTCCTGCCGGCGCGGAGTACTATGCAATCTTCCCTCGGGGCAAGTCAACTCAATATCACGTTCGGTCTAATGTCCTGATGGCAGACGGTCTATCAGCTACGATTCGGATTGTCACCCGGGCCCGAATGATGTGCCCCGCAGCGGCCCAGACGCTATCCCGCAGGATCGAGTTCAAAACCTCGGACGATGCACAGTTGACCATCTCCCCCGCACGACGTGCGCACGTAAAAAAGGAATCATGAAAATTAGATCCGCAACGCCTATACCTCGCCCATCTGGTATACGCCGGGGAAATGATGGCTATTTTCTGAAGTAATTCGTGCGCGAGCCGCTGCAGGGAACGTCTCTCCGCTCAGAGGTTCTCGCGCGTGGCATGGGAATTCAGTTAGAATGCTCTGTCCTGTGACTGCCGTCCCAACCGCTGTCCTGCGGGACCGAATTTCAAATTCCATTCATACCGGGCGCCAGCGCCCGTGGAGGTTCTGCCATGAAAGTTACCCCCGGAAAGCTAGCCGGCATCAAGGCCGTTTCCAACCAGCGCGGAGTCATCGCCGCGGCCGCCATGGACCAGCGCGGTTCGCTGAAAAAAGCGCTGGGCACCTATGCCACCGACGCCGGCCTGGAAGAGTTCAAGATCAACGTGAGTGAGGTCCTGACTCAGCACGCCAGCGCCATCCTACTCGATCCTGAGTGGGGACTGCCCGCTGCCCGCAGGCGCGCCAAAGGCTCAGGACTGCTGCTTGCCTACGAGAAGACCGGCTACGACAAAGCACTGCCTGGCCGCTTGCCTGACCTGCTCGATCTCTGGTCGGTGAAGCGCATCAAAGAAGCCGGCGCTGACTGCATCAAGATCCTGCTCTATTACACGCCGTACGACGACCAGAAGATTAACGATCTCAAGCACGCTTGGACCGAGCGCATCGGCGACGAGTGCAAGGCCAACGATATCCCGTTCTTCCTCGAACTGGTCGGATACAAAGAAGGCTTGGACGAGAAAGGCGCCGAGTACGCGAAGCTGAAGCCCGAAGTTGTGGCCAAGTCGATGGAGGAGTTCTCCAAGGACCGCTACGGCGTGGATGTGCTGAAGGTCGAAATCCCGGTGAACCTGCAGTTCGTCGAGGGCGCAAAGTCGTTCAAGGGCACGAAGGCTTATACGAAGAAGGAAGCGCTCGATCATTTCCGCGCCGCCGCGGGCACAACCAGCAAGCCGTTCATCTATCTGTCAGCCGGGGTGAGCAATCCGGAGTTCATCGAGGACCTGGAGTTCGCCGCCGAGGCGGGCGTGAAGTTTAATGGCGTGCTCTGCGGACGCGCCACCTGGAAAGACGGCATCCCCATCTTCGCCGAGAAGGGCGCGGCTGCCTTCCGGGCGTGGCTGGAAGACGAGGGCGTGAAGAACATCAACAACGTGAACAACGCGCTCAAGGCCGCGACACCGTGGTACAGCATCTACGAGGTGCCGGAGCCGGCGGCTGCGCGGTAGTCGTAAGACATCGTGAAGGATTCGGGCGCGCGGCCAGTCTCCGCGCGTCTTTTTTTTTTTGTCGCTCTGAGCGAGCCTGCCCTGAAATCACGTCAATGTGTGACCCAGATCACCACCAGATCATCCCATGCAGCGACATAATGCGCGGCTAATGGGAGCAAGAACGGAAATTCGGGTTTTCTAGGCAAAAAGGAAATTCCGAATAAGGTGCTGAGCGCCATGAGAAAGCTAGTTGGGGCGAACTTCACATTGCTGGCACTGTTGTTGCAGGTATCTCTCCTCCCCAACACATCTCTGGCTCAAGCTCCCTCCTCCGGGCCCTCCAACTTCCAATTCAGCCAGGTAGACCTGAAGCTGCTTGAAGAAGTTAATGAGTTCGACCATCAGTTGTCTAAGAAGGGATTGGTGTTGAAGGATCCGGTGGTGACGGCCTACCTCCAAAGCATTGGTGAAAAGCTTCTGGGGGATCAGCCTCCGCCTGAGCGAGTTGAGTTTAAGTTCAGGGCATTGCGTGATCCGATGATCAACGCCTTCGCCTTGCCCAACGGCTCTATTTATGTCAACACCGGGTTACTGGCCCTTCTCGACAACGAAGGGGAACTGGCCAGCGTGCTCGGTCACGAGATCACCCACGTGACTAACCGCCATACCTACATCTTTAATCGGAGTGTCCGTAAGAAGATGGTGATGCTGGACATCTTTCAGGCCGCCGCGGCTGCCGGTGGATATTTCCCTGCAGGTTCAGTAGCAGGCGTGGCTCTTGCCGCTTCTGGAATGCTTGGCGAGATCATGATTGTAACCACGATCTTTGGCTACAGCCAGGACATGGAGCGCGAAGCTGACCGGAACGGACTGGAACGGATGTATCACGCCGGATACGACCCCCACGCCATGCCGCGCACCTTTGAGTTGCTCGATGAGCGGCTGGAGTACGAGCCTGTCGAAGGCATTCTACCGCTCTCATCCAAAGCTGAAAGAGCGACAAGCGACAACTCAGGAAATGGCCGAGAAGATTGGGGGAAGGGATCAGCGGGTCGGCAGTGAAGCGGATTACCTGTTTAATACTTCGCCGGCAATCTGCTACAACATCCGCGCTGACTTGGAAAGCCGCCGTGCGCGCACCGCGGTGGCGCGAGCCAAGAAGTTGACGCAGTGGCAGCCGCAAGAATCGAGCTACCTGGTGTTGGAGGCAGATTCCTATCGGGTGCTGGGCGCTAAAACGGCGACGCCTCCCCAGGAAGAATTGGAGAAAGCATGGCCAGTCGGAACACCGCAAACGTTACTTCAAGCTTACCGAAGATGAAGAACAGAAAGAGTTGTTAGCGAAGCAGGGCGGAGAAGAGCAACGCCATGCCAATTTCGAAAAGGCGGAGAAATATTATCTGTCTGCAATCCAGTTTGATGGCCCGATTCGCTGATCCGCACCGTGGACTTGGTTTTCTGTACCAGCAAGAAGGCCGAGCCCGCTGATGCCATTCGTGAATATCACCTTTATCTGGAACTGGCGCCTGCCGACGCATTTGACCGCTTGCGGATCGAGCGGCGTTTGACTGTGCTCGAACCAGGGAGCTACTCCAGTCGCTCAGCCGGTGACAAAGAATCCCTGAGCGAAGTCTGTCCCAGGTAAGAGTTCGCCTTGGTTGCCATCTGACGATGAAAGGAAATAATGTCATGTCTTTGAATCGCCTGCTCTCCTGTGCGGCATTGTTTGCCATCTTGGTCGCCGGTACTGCCGCGGCCGTTACGGCGTCGAAGTCCTACACCAATCCCAAACTGACTTCCGGCGAAACCACCGTGACCAAAGTCTGCCTCATGCCTGCCGAAGGGGAACTGAAAAAGGTGGGCATGAAGGGTGTCGAGGGAATGTCGAAAGAGTCTGAGATATGGAGTGCGCAGCTCCAGGGGGTTGTAGAAACCGAACTCAAGGATATCGGGGTGACGATCACCTCCAAGGGTATGTCCAACGCGGACCTTGAGAACAACGATGAACTCCGGCAGAGTGTGCTGCAAATCCAAGAAAAATACAATAGCGTCGCCACGCAAATGGAGCGCAAGGCGAAGGACATCAAAAAGTCCCGTTATACCTTGGGAGACGAGGTGGCGCTTCTGCCTTGTTCCGCGACCTCAGATTCGCTGGCCTTCGTGCAAGGCGAAGGCAGCGTCCTCACAGGTGGCAAGAAAGCTTTCGGTATGTTGGTAACAGGCCCAAGCTCGTCCACCGGCACCTTACGCATTACTTTCGTTGACGCGAAATCGGGCGACGTCCTGGCCTATGCTATGTTTTTGAACAACGGTAAATTCGAGGAGAATCCCCAAGCCGCCTATGGCAAGAAACTCGGAAAAGAGCTTAAAAAGATAGGCATCGGACCACACGAGGCCAAGAAGAAAAAGTAATTCGGCATAACTGGGCCCCTTCAACCCCCGACAACGCCGCTCGCTCAGGTGACAGGTGAGTAAGCAGCCCTACTTCCTGCAACTCGTGCAGTACCCGCCGATTTCGAAGCGCGCAATCACAATGTGAAACCGGCAATCGCGCTCCACCTGCCCCTTCACGCGATCGAAGAGGTCGCTCTCGAATTCCTGCACTTTTCCGCAACGCAGGCAGGTCATGTGCATGTGGTCGCGCTGAGCGCGCCGCTCATAGAAGTGTCCTTCCCCTTTGACATGCAGCAGGTCGAGTTCGTCCACCAGTCCGTGCCGCTTGAGCAGCGCCAGGGTCCGATACACGGTCACGCGGTTGATATCGGGATCGAGCTTGGCGGCTTTGCGCAGGATCTGCGCGGCGTCAAGGTGCTGCTTGGCGGTCTCGATGATCTCCAGGATAATGCGGCGCTGGTGGGTCATGCGGATACCGCGGCTCAATAGCGCGGTCTGCAGCGCACCCGGTACGGCTGTCTCTGGCATCGGCATATCTGCGCTCCACCGTGGGTTGCAATTTGTTGCAATAAGCTTGCAATCAAATCTTCATCAAGTACTTGACCGGATTCACTGCGCTACCGCTTAATAGAGGTGCGGCTTTTGCAACTCAGTTGCAACTAAACCTATAGCGTAGATGCAACAACGTTGCAACTAGGGTAACGAGGTTATTGTACATCAGAACTGGAACCACGAGTTTGGCCCACGGAGGGGCGGGCCCTTACCCGGGACGAAGTTCCCTGCCGTGTGCCTGGCAGTGAGGCTTGGGAAGCAGATTGGGAGTGTTAGTGGATCGTTCGAGAATTCTTACATTGTTTCTACGTGCCGGCCGCGCCGCGCTTCTTCTGGCTGGGGTGTTGTTGCCTTCCTACCTCCAGAGCGCTTGCCAGGAATATCCCTACTTCGTGACCTACTCGCAGGAAATGGAGGAGCCCGGCAACCTCGATATAGAGATGTTCAACGTGGTGGGCAACCCCCAGGGTGGCAACAGCTTTATTGGCTCGGATGTCGAATTTGAGTATGGCCTAAAGGGATGGTGGACGACAGAGTTTTATCTCGACGGGCAAGGGACCCAGAACGAAAGCACCATCTTTACCGGATTCCGCTGGGAAAATCGGTTTCGACCACTTCCCCGCGAGCATTGGATCAATCCCGTGCTCTACGCCGAATTCGAAGATACCAGCGCGGACAAGACCATACGCGAGGTCGTCGGTCACGATGGCAGGTATGACTTCCTGGTGCCGAACTGGCTGGCGCACATGGACAAAGAGCGGGAGCTTGAGCTCAAACTGATTCTGGGCAGCAATGTTCGCGGTTGGAACATCAGCGAGAACTTCATCGCGGAAAAGAACCTTGCGGGTGACCCGTGGGAGTTCGGCTATGCGCTCGGGGTCAGCCGCCCTCTGCAGTTGGCCGCCAGCGCGCACGAATGCGCCTTCTGCGCGGAGAAGTTTCAAGCGGGCATGGAGATGTACGGGGGCCTGGGTGATGCAAACGGGTTCGGCTTGCACCTCACTTCGCAATATCTGGGCCCGACCATTAACTGGTCCGCGCCGAATGGAATGACGGTGACGTTTTCCCCGCAGTTCGGGCTGAACGGTTACAGCATTCCGGTGTTGTATCGTTTCTCAGTGTCGTACGAAATTCAGCAATTCTTCAGTCACTTCCGCCGGGGTGGGCAGTGATAAACAAGCCAGCATTATTCTTGATTACAGCGCTTCTCGTTATCTTGTCAGCGCTGGCTGGGTTCGCGACCTCCAATGGCGCCTGGCTGGCGAACGTCCCGCAACGCGAGCGCGAGCGCGTCAATCCCTATCGCGACCAGCCGGATGCGTTGGCTGCCGGCCGCCGAATCTACGTCGATCACTGTGCTCACTGCCATGGCAACGACGCAGATGGAACCAAGAAGCGACCTCCCTTGAAGAGCACGCGCGTGCAGCAAGAGGCGACCGACGGAGACCTGCACTGGCTGCTGGTAAACGGCAATAGGAGCCAGGGAATGCCTTCCTGGATCAAGTTGGGCGATCCTCAGATCTGGCAGGTCATCTGCTACGTGAAGTCGTTGCATTGAGCGTGGAGAGGTCCGTTCCAATTCCCTGCCGAGGAGGCTCCTGAGTGCGCCGCTGGGTCAAGAGAATTGGACTTGCAACACTGTTTCTGTTGCTGGCGACGCAGTTCATCCCGCTGAATCGCAGTAACCCCAGCGTCGATCCATCCCAGACGATCTACGCAACCCTGCCGGTGCCGGCGAAGGTGAAGGCCGTTTTCGAGCGCTCTTGCAAGAACTGTCACTCCGACGAGACCGCGTGGCCCTGGTACGGCTATGTCGCTCCGGTGTCGTGGGTCCTCGCTCACGATGTTCATCAAGCCCGGAAGATGATGAATCTCTCGGAATGGGGGAGCTACTCGGCAAAGAGAAAAGAGGACAGGCTGGAGGAAATCTGTGAGCAGGTGACCAACGGCGACATGCCTGATCGTAAGTACGCGATCTTCCATCGGTCCGCCAGGCTGACACCAGAGGAGCGCGAGGCTGTCTGCCAGTGGACTGACGACTCGCGCCAATATTGATTCGTAGCTCGAGCGATCGCGCAACCCGCGTGAATCTCCTTGTAAAATAATTTGCAGGGAGACAACCATTTGAGACCAACCGCTGGAGTTGTGTCCGGATCGTTGGCTGTGGCGGTGATAACAGCAACGCTCTGGATTGTGCCTCTCGCCGCCCAGACCGAAAGCTTCCGTGGCGCGCCTCCGTCCGAAGCGCAAGTAAAGAACCCGTACCAGGCCAACCCGCAAGCCGCAGCTGCAGGCAAGAAGCTGTATGGCCAGAATTGCGCCCAGTGCCATGGCAAGGAACTGCAGGGCATGGGACCCGCGCCGGGGCTGGATAATCCGTCCACCCGCAGCGCCAAGCCCGGGGAGCTGTTCTGGTTCATCACCAATGGCGACTTGAACGGCGGTATGCCTTCATGGGCCGGCCTGCCGAAGCAGCAACGCTGGCAGATCGTTACCTTCCTGCAATCGAGGATTGGCACGAAGAGCGCGGCGAAGTAAGACAGGTCGCTGTCCAAAACATGCGGGGCGGCCTCGGCTCCGCACCAGCCGGGATCATTGATGAAAGTCTCGGGGCTTTGAAGGGGCACGGCTGAACAGGCTGCTGGAAAAGTCCTTTGAAGGGAAGTTTCGGGTAGTGCGGCGCTTCAGCGCCGCGTCAATGAGTTCATCACAAAACGGCCTTTAGGCCCGGAGGAACATGCCGCGATGTAGCTAAGACGCGCGTGTTTTCGCGGCGTTTGAGTCGAGGTACCTCAGCGGCTAAAGCCGGTTTTCATAAATTACTCTAACGCTGGCCTGAAGGCCAGCTCTACCCGGGATTCGAGTTTTTCAGCAGCCTGTGAAAGGCGTGCCCTTTCAAACCTCGCCCTCTCCAGCTAGCGAAAACAGGTGAATAATACAAGCTAGCGCAGGAAGCTTGTGCTGCGGGTTGCGAAGTCGCTGCGGCAATTCTTGCGCGAGTCACGGCCCCGAACTATAACTGAGTCGTGACTGCCAGCAATCCCTTCTTTGCTCCCAAGACCGCTTTAATCACTGGCGCCTCCAGCGGTATCGGACTGGAGTTGGCGCACCTGTTCGCGCGTGACGGATACCGGCTGGTGCTGGTGGCGCGAAATCGCGGCGTGTTACGCGAGGTGGGCGACGACTTGCAGTCGCATTACCACATTGACGTTCGCATTTCGCCCAAGGACCTTGCCCACCCGGCATCGCCCGCTGAGCTTCACCAGGAGCTGCAGGAAGCAGGTATCGTGCTCGACGCGCTGGTGAACAACGCGGGCTTTGGCGGCGGCGGCGCCTTCCTCGAAACCGACTGGGACAACGAAGCCGAGATGATGGAAGTCAACATGATCGCCTTGACTCACCTGACCAAGCTGTTCCTGCCGCAAATTCGCGCGCGCGAAGGCAAGGTGCTCAACGTGGCCAGCACCGCAGCGTTTCAGCCGGGCCCGTTCATGGCGGTGTACTACGCCAGCAAAGCCTACGTGCTCCACTTCAGCGAGGCGCTGGCGGAGGAGTTGGCAGGCAGCGGCACCACCGTGACCTGTCTGTGTCCCGGGCCGGTAAAGACCAACTTCCAAAGCCGCGCGGGCATCGCCAAGACGCCGATGGCCACCAGCCCGTTGCTGGTGGATGTGCGCGAAGTCGCCCGCATCGGATACGAAGGCATGAAGCGCGGCAAGCGCCTGGTCATTCCCGGATGGAAAAACCAGGTCGGTGTTGCGATGCTGCGCATCTCTCCCCGGAGCATGGTGACGAAAGTGGTCAGGAAGATTCAGGAGATGAAGAAGTAAGAAGGAACCAGTAGTCAGTAGTCAGTTGTCAGTAGTCAGCAAATGGGAGTCGGCACAGCATTCAGCACTCAGCATTCAGCACTCAGCACAGCAACTACAACTCGGTTCATAGATCCTCACGATTTGCATTTCGTAAATCCGCCGGTTCGTGTCAGGGCACGACTTCAGTCGTGCCGAAAAGGCCGCAGAAAAGTCGGGGCTTTAGCCCCGGCTCGACGATGGCATGATTCTCGAAACAAGCTGTAGTTAGGAAGATTGTCATCCCGAGCGGCGAGCGCAGCGAGGAGTCGAGGGACCTGCTTTTTCTGACAACTGAAAACTGGCGACTGGCAACTGCCTTGCCAAGACCGCGTCCGCTGATACTCCCCCCTATCGCATCCATTTAGAACCAATAACTTAGCCTATGGCTTCCTCGCAAAATATAGAATCCGCGTGACTTATCTGTAAAATACTGATACTTAATTACTTAGATGCAAAAAATCGCTATTCTGGAGGCCAGTCGCATCATACTATACATACAAGTATGTGTCTTACTATGCATACAAGCTACATAAGTATGGCGCCCCAGTTCGCCCTTCTCGGATACTGGGTGAACGGTCATTTTATTCTCGGAGTCCGTTCACGGGCGGCACACACGTGCATCTCGTGCATCTCGTGCGAGGTGCGTGCAACATTGCGCTGCATAACCATGCCGGAACCGTATCGCACCAGTCCCGCGGTGCGGGATGGAATAAGAAAGCCCAGCGATTCATCGCTGGGTAAGCAGGAATTAGAAACCCGAGTCCCCCGGGGACGGCACAAGATCCTCTCATGGCTCTGCGGTTATGTCGTGCCCGGGGCACTCGGCCGGTGGAATGACGTTTTCCCACCGTTGAAACGGTGGGCTTTCTTATTTCGTCCCGCGCGGCGGGACTGGAGCTTCGAAGTCACACCGGCTCAGTTTTTCGCTTTCGGCGCGGCAGCTTGGGCGGATTTCTGCAGAAGTTCATCCAAGTTCTCTTTGATCTTCCGAGTGTCCCGGATGATCCGGCCCGAGCGCTTTCTCATCAATCGCTAGGGCCCGGCGGCACAGCGGTTCGGCCGTCGCATAGTCGCCTTTCGCCTCAAGCAGCAACGCCAATTTGTTGAGAAACCACGCTACCGTCGGATGATCCGGTCCCAGCGCTTTCTCGTCAATCGCCAACGCCCGCCGGGAAAGCGGCTCGGCTCCCGCGTAGTTACCTTTGGCCTTAAGCAGTTCGGCCAAGTTGTTCAGGTCCCTCGCTACATCTGGATGATTTGGCCCCAACGCTTTCTCGTCAATCGCCAGGGCCCGCCGGAACAGCGGCTCGGCTCCCGCGTAGTCGCCTTTGGCGTAAAGCAGCCCGGCCAGGTTGTTGAGGTCCGTTGCCACATCCGGGTGATCCGGCCCCAGAGCTTTCTCGTTCATTGCCAGAGCCCGCCGGTAGAGCGGCTCGGCTGCCGCGTAGTCACCTTTGGCCTCAAGCAGCTCGGCCAGGTTGTTGAGGTCTATTGCTACATCCGGGTGATCCGGCCCTAGCGCTTTCTCGTCAATCGCCAGGGCCCGCCGGTAGAGCGGCTCGGCTGCCGCGTAGTCGCCTTTCGCGTAAAGCAGCATGGCCAGGTTGTTGAGGTCCGTCGCCACATCCGGGTGATCCGGCCCCAGCGCTTTCTCGTCAATCGCCAGAGCCCGCCGGATAGAGCGGCTCGGCTGCCGCATAGTCGCCCTTTCGCCTCAAGCAGCTCAGCCAGGTTGTTGAGGTTCGTTGCTACATCCGGGTGATCCGGTCCCAGCGCTTTCTCATCAATCGCTAGGGCCTGCCGATAGAGCGGCTCGGCGCCCGCATAGTCGCCTTTGCGTAAAGCAGCACGGCCAGGTTGTTGAGACCCCTCGCCACGTCCGGGTGATCCGGCCCCAGCGCTTTCTCGTCAATCGCCAGGGCCCGCCGGTAAAGCGGCTCGGCGCCCGCGTAGTCGCCCGCGCCCATCAGGCTGAGCGCGGTGTTGTTGAGAACCGTTGCGTCATCCGGCCGGATTTGCAGGCAGCGCTGATAAGGCCACCGCCGATTCCTTGTACTTGCCTTGCTGGTAGAGCGAGGAACCCAAAAAGAACGCGGCATCACCGACCTGTTTCTGGTCAGCCGCCACAGACTTCTGGTCCGAAGCCAGTTTCTCCTCCCGTTGATGAGAGAGGTCTGGAGATCGGTCGTGGCCTTGTCGTAGTTTCGTGCGTAGAGAGCCGCCAGTCCTGCTTCGTAGGGATCGTTGGTCTTCTCACCCCAGGCTCTTATGGCTTTATCCAGATCGTCGGGGCTGAGACCGTATTGTTTAGCGACCGCTTCAAGGTTCGCTTTGGGGTTGTCTGGCGCGGCCTGCTTGTCGGCGCTCTTGGGGGCATTCGCCTTGTTGATCTGCTGCACCGCCGCTTTCAGGACGGTGCCGCTCAGCAATGCCTCGCGGTCGTCGAGCTGAACGACCACCACTTCCACGAAGTTGTCCGACTCGTTCTCGAACGAGGGAACCTGGGTCCGGGAGTCCCAAGGCGAGACCATCACCAGGTCCTTGCCCGGAGGAGATTTCACAATCTGCAGAGAGACGAAGCTCTTCGCCTGCGTTTGGTTGGCCAATCTGATCCGCGCCCTACCATCCTCCTCGGTGAATGCCGATCCGCCATCGCCCTTGACGCCAATCTTCAAACCGGCGACAGGATGACCGTGCACGTCTTCTACGTGCACCACGAGGATGCCGGTTTCCGCCCAGGCAATCGGGCAGGCGAGGCACAGCCAGGCGAGAATGTTGGGAAGCAGCGTGTTGCGGAGATGACGTTGCATGCAGCGGCCAGGAATGGGCTTAGCTTACATCCATTTCGACGCAACGACCAGCAGAAACAAAACTGGGTATAGGGGTCCTTCGACTCGCGGCCAACAGCGGGCCGCTCGCTCAGGATGACAAACCTTACAGCTTGTTTCGAGAATTATGCCATCGTCGAGCCGGGGCTAAAGCCCGAGTTTCTTGCGTGCTGTTCGGCACGACTAAACAGGCCGCGCAAAAAGTCCTTTGAAGGGGAGTTTCGGGTAGTGCGGCGCTTCAGCGCCGCGTCCATGGCTAATTACAAAGCGGCCTTTAGGCCCGGAGGAACATACCGCGATGTCGCTAGGACGCGCTTGTTTTCGCGGGGTTTGAGTCGAGGTACCTCAGCGGCTAAAGCCGGTTTTCATGAATTACTCTTAACGCTGGCCTGAAGGCCAGCACTACCCGGGATATCGAGTTTTTCCGCAGCCCGTAAAGTCGTGCCCTGATACAAAACGCGCACCAATCGAGTTTTTTAGCAAACTGTAAAGTTGTGCCCTGACACAAACCGTGAGGATCCATGAAATGAGTCGTAGTTGCTGTGCTGAATGCTGAGTGCTGACAGCTGATGGCGCTTACAACCCAAACAGCTCCCTCAGCCGCTTGGTCTGCGCGCGGCTGACGGGAATCTCGGCTTGCTTGCGGTCTTCCATGCGGACCTGGTACGAACTCTTGAACCAGGGCACGACTTCTTTAATGCGGTTAATGTTCACCAGGTAGGAGCGATGCGCCCGCCAGAACATGTTGGGATCGAGCGAGTCGAGCAGTTCTTCCAGAGTGCGGCAGTTGGACTGCCCTTCCATGGCGGTCGCGACCACGGTGATGACTCCGTCTTCAATTGACGCGTAGCAGATGTCCTTCTGGTCCACGAGGAAAAGCCGGCCTCCCGACTTCAGCAGGACTTTCGCGGCCGGCGGCCGCTGCTGCTGCTCCAGCATCTTGACGATGGTGCCGATCTGATCGCTGGGCGAGCCTGCGCCCTCCAGCTTCTGGCGCGCTTTCTCGACGGCCTTGGCCACGCGCTTCTTATCGAACGGCTTCAGCAGGTAGTCAACCGCGTTCACTTCGAACGCTTTGACGGCGTATTGATCGAAGGCGGTGGCGAAGACGATCTGCGGCAGCGGAACCTTGCGGTCGATCAACTTCTTGATGGCGCCGAAGCCGTCGAGGCCGGGCATCTGCACATCGAGGAAAAGGAGGTCGGGCGCGAACTCCTTGACCAGGTTCACCGCCTCCACGCCGTTCTTGCCTTGCGCTACCACATCAATGTCGAGCTCGCGCAAGAGGTAAGCAAGCTCTTCGCGCGCCAGTTGTTCGTCATCCACAATGATCGCCGATAGCGACATGCAATCTCCCCGGAGAAGTATAAACGCAGAGTGGGAGTTGATGGACCATTAGGGGCGACTCACCCTGAATGTCATCCCGACCGAGTGGCTTTAGCCGCTAGCGGAGGGATCTGTGTTTGGCTGGTGCAACGCCAGCCGCAGATCCCTCGACTCGGACTTAAGGAAACTCTGAACAAGTTAGTGTCCGGTGTTACCGGGGCTAAAGCCCCGGAGTCTTTACAACAGCTTAGACGCCGGCCTGAAGGCCGGCTCTACCCGAACCTCGAGTTATCAGAGTTTCCTTAAGTCCTCGCTCGGGATGACAGCGTTGGGGAACAGAGCTAACGGCTGGCCATGTCGTAAACTGATGAAACATGGTCGTCATCTACGGCATTCATGCGGTCAGCGAGGCGCTGAAGTCGGGCGCGCGCAGCTTCGAATACGTCGGCATCGCGCGCGAGCGGCATGACGAACGGGTGCAGCGCCTGATTGACCATTGCCGCGCCAGCGGAGTGGAGGTACGCTTCCTGCCGCGCGAGCAGCTCGACCGCACCGCCAACACCAACACGCACCAGGGCGTCATCGCCGTCACCAGCAGCAAGCAGTACGCAGATGTGGACACCCTGCTGGAGCAGCGCCACGGCGAGCACAGCTTCCTGGTCGTGCTCGATGGCGTCGAAGACCCGCACAATCTGGGCGCGCTGATTCGCACTGCCGACGGCGCGGGCGCAGACGGCGTCATCATTCCCGAGCGCCGTGCTGCCGGACTGACCGGCACCGCCGTTAAGGCTTCGGCGGGCGCGTCGGAGCATCTGCCGATCGCGCGCGTTACCAACATCTCGCGCACGCTGGACGAACTGAAAGAGCGCAACGTGTGGACCGTCGGCCTGGACGAGCGCGGCACGCAGAGCTACGACGAGGTTGATTACAAGATGCACTGCGCCATCGTTCTCGGCGCCGAAGGCAAGGGCCTGCACGACCTGGTGCGCCGGCGCTGCGATTTCCTGGTCTCGGTTCCCATGCTTGGCCACGTGCCCTCGCTGAATGTCTCGGTTGCCGGCGGGGTCGTGATGTACGAGGTCGCGCGCCAACGCCGCGCGGCGCAGAAGCCCGCCGAAGGCCAAGTCACCGCGATGAAGCGGGCCGCGCTTCTGCTCTCCAGTGTTGTTGTTCTTGCTGCTGCCGGCGTTTGCCGTCGACCGGGAGGCGTTCACCATCACGCGCTACCAGTTCGAAGCGCAGGTGGACCGTACCTCGCACGTCCTGGCGGTAACCGGCAGATTGACGCTGCGCAACGACTCCAAGGTTCCGCAGAAGCACGTCACTTTGCAGGTGTCGTCATCGCTGGCGTGGAACGGCATTGCCCTCAATGGCAAGCCTCTGCAGTGGCTGGGCGAGAATTACACCTCCGACATTGACCATACCGGCAGCCTGTCGGAAGCGATCGTGACCCTGCCGACCGCCGCAGCGCCGGCGACGACCGTCACGCTCGATGTGCAATATGGCGGCAGGATCACGCCCGATGCCACCCGCCTGACGCGCATCGGCATACCTGAGGAGGTGGCGGCGCGAAACGATTGGGACCAGATCAGCGATTCGTTCACCGCCATCCGCGGGCTCGGCTATGTCGCCTGGTATCCGGTGGCGATTGAGGCAGTGAGCCTGAGCGACGGCACCGCTGTGTTCGACGCCATCGCGCGTTGGAAACAGCGCCATGACCGCAGCGAGTTCGACGCGCGCATTATCGAGACGGCCCCGGCCACACAGCCGCCGCTGTGCATCGCGACCAACGCGCCCGTCGCCACTTGTGGCGAAGCGCGAGAGCTCACCGAAAGTCAGAGTGGCGCCAAGCTGAAAGAGTTCACAACCACGTTGCATCTGGACGGCTTGGGGGAGACGGTTCCCACATTCGCTATCGCCAACTACGTCGAGCTGTCGCGTCCGACGGTTACGCTGTCTGCACCTTGCCGGTCCACACTTCCCTGGCGCGGGATTACGCGGTCGCAGCCGAAGCCAACGATTCCCTGCTCCACGAATGGGTGGGCGATAGCCGCTCAGCCGCCTCGAGTGATCGAGTTGACCGACCCCAACGCCAATCCCTGGCAGAACGGCGCGGTGCTGTTTACTCCCCTGCGCGAGGCGCAGACCGCAACCTTGCAGCTTTTGTTGCTGCCGGCGCAGGTGGCGGCGCGCTTCCATTCTCCGCACGCGTGGATACAGGATGGCCTGGAGCGTTTCCTGCAAGTCATGTCGGTCGAGAACCGCTCCGGACGGCGCGTGGCGCTGGAGTTTCTCGACCAATATCGCGAGCCGCTGGCGCAAGCGGAAGAGCTGGCGCATCCGAAGACGGCGCCGGCGGGAAGCCTCGGCCAGTGCCGAGGCCGACAACACGCTGTTGAACACGCACGATGAACTCTACCTGCGCGGCAAGGGCGGCTTCGTCTTCTGGATGTTGCGCGACATGGTCGGCGACGAAGCCATGCAGCGCTCGCTCGCCGCCTATCGCAGCGGCGCCGACAAGGACCCCAGCTACTTTCAGCGTCTGGTGCAGTCCAACTCCAAGCGCGATCTGGAGTGGTTCTTCGATGACTGGGTCTATCGCGACCGCGGCTTGCCGGATTTCCATGTTGAGTCGGTGTATCCGCGGCCGCTGCTCAGCGAGCGCGAGAAGAACTACCTGGTCACCACCACCATCCTGAACCGCGGACGCGCGGGGGCAGAAGTACCGGTGCTGATCCAGACTCCGGCTGGCGAAAGAAGCGCCCGCGTGCTGGTGAAGGCGGGAGAGAAAGCCGTCGCCCGCGTCGAAGTGCCGGTGTCGCCGACCAAAGTTGTGGTCAACGACGGCAGCGTTCCAGAAGCCAATACCGGCGACAACGTTTACGAGGTCCCGGCTCCGGACAAACCCTGAGGCTTCACGTTGACTTGCCGCGCGTGCGGAGAATACAACTTCTGTTGGCACCCTGCTTTTCGGGTTACGTACTGAGTGTGGAGTGCCAACTCGAACGAGGACCGCTTGAGCTATATCCAATTTCTCGGCGCAGCCGGAGTGGTTACCGGCTCCAAGCACCTGATCAATACCGGTGACGAAGGCGGCAGGCAAGGCATGCAAGTGCTTGTCGATTGCGGTCTTTTCCAGGGACAAAAGGAATGGCGCGAGCGCAACTGGCAGGACCTGCCCCTACCGGCGAGCACCATTGACGCCGTCATCCTGACCCACGCTCATCTCGACCACTCGGGCTGGATCCCGCGCCTGGTGAAGCAGGGCTTCCACGGACCGATCTACGCCACGCCCGCGACCATCGATCTGTGCGGCATTCTGCTTCCCGACTCGGGCCACCTGCAGGAAGAAGACGCCGCCTACTACAACAAGACGCGCACCACTAAGCACGCTCCGGCATTGCCGCTCTACACCCTGGAAGAAGCGCAGCAATGCCTGACGCTCTTTCGTCCGGTCAATTTCGGCGAGGTGAAGCAGATCGACAACCAGCTTTCATTCCGCTTTGTACGCGCGGCCCACATTCTCGGGTCCGCCATGGCCGAGATCACACTCCCCAGCAACGGGAAAACTTCGAAGTTGCTCTTTACCGGCGACATCGGTCGGGTGCGCGATACGAAAATCGCTCCGGGACGGGTGCTGCACTCCGGGCCAACCGAAGGCGAGGATTGTGACCTGCTGGTGATGGAGAGCACCTACGGCAATCGCGAGCATCCCCACAACGATCCGCGTCCTGAGATGGCCGCGTTGATCCGCACGACGCTGGAGCGCGGCGGCAGCGTCGTGGTCCCATCGTTTGCCGTGGAACGCACGCAGAAATTCCTGTTCCTGCTCAAGGAACTGATGGAGACCCGGCAGATTCCGACGTGTGCCGGTGCATGCCGACAGTCCGATGGCGATCAATGCGGTGGAAGTCTTCCTGAAACACACAGAAGAATTCTCGCAGGAGACGAAAGCGCTGATCGAGAAGTACGGCTCTCCCCTGCACTGGCCGAACTTTTATTTCGACTGTACCCAGGACGACTCCAAGAAAATCAACGAATCGCGATACCCGTCGATCATCGTGTCGTCCAGCGGCATGGTTGCCGGCGGACGCATCCTGCATCATCTCCTGCAGCGCTTGCCCGATCCACGAAGTCTGGTGCTGTTCATCGGATTCCAGGCGCCGGGCACGCGCGGCTTCACCATCAAGAACGGCGCCGACGAGGTGAAGATCTTCGGACAGCAAGTCCCCATCCGGGCCCAGGTCGCTGCGCTGGAGCAATTCAGCGATCACGCAGATACGCCGGAATTGCTGGAGTGGTTGCATACCTTCAAGCGGCAGCCGAAGCAGACCTACTTGGTTCATGGCGAACCGGCGGCTTCATCGCAATTGCGGGAGGCCATGATCAAGGAACTGGGATGGAATGTGCAGGTGGCCACCTATCGCGAGAAGGTGCAGGTGGTTTAGCGCAAGCTTCAGAAGCAGTGTAGTGATCCTTCGACTCGCCCGCCGGGCGGATTCGCTCAGGATGACAATAATCGCTAAGTGCGCTGTCGCCCTGAAATTGGGCTGTCATCCTGAGCGTAGTGAGGTCGCCAACGGCGACCGAACGAAGCCGAAGGACCCCTATTATTTCGAAAGAACTTTCATCGCCAGGAGAACTACATGGCAACCTTTGGACTCATCGAATACGACGACGCCGGCCCCGAAGTGCGGGCGGTCTATGACGACATCAAGGCGACGCGCAAAACTGACTGGATCAACAATTTCTGGAAGGCACTGGCGCACGACCCCGTGCTACTGAAGCGCACCTGGGAAGACACCAAGCAACTCATGGCGCCGGGCGCGCTGGACGCAGTGACCAAAGAGTTGATCTATCTTGCGGTCAGCGTCACCAACGGCTGTCCCTATTGCGTTGCCACGCACGCCGCATCAGCGCGCAAGAAAGGCATGAGCCACGAGATGTTCCACGAGATGATGTCTGTGGTCGGATTGGCCAACGCCAACAACCGGCTGGCGAACGGCTATCAGATCGAGATCGACGAGCAGTTTAAGTCGCCGCTCTAGGCATTCTTATGAACTGCCTTTGCAGACATCGCGCCCGTATGTCCCAACGCGGTTAACGCGCCAGTTATTGCGAGAAAAACACCATGAGTTCACCGAAAAACCGCAATATCCCCGCCGACAGATTGGAGCTGTACGATAAGCTCGTCCGAACCAATCCGAAGGTCGAGCGCAAAGGAGCCGCGAATCCTTATACCTCGCTCAATGGCCACATGTTTACGTACCTGAACCCATCCGGTTCGTTGGCCCTCAGGCTTCCCCACGAGGAAAGAGAAAAGTTTCTGAAGAAGTACAAAACGACGCTGTTTGAGGCGTACGGCGCAGTGATGAAGGAATACGTAACCGTGCCGGACAGCCTGCTAAGGGACACAAAAACACTGCAGAAATATTTTCAATTGAGCTACGAATACATCAAGACATTGAAGCCCAAGCCAACTAAGAAGAAGGCATGATTGGTGTTATGCCCATACATATATAATGGTGCTTCTCCCATGAAAGCCAACGTGTACGTCTCGCTCAAGAAAAGTGTGCTTGACCCGCAAGGCAAGACCATCCACGGCGCGCTGAAGAAGATGGGCTATCGCGGCATCGACGACCTGCGCCAGGGCAAGTACTTCGAAATCACGCTCGACGGGCAGCATCAGTCGCGAAGAAGCGCAGGCCGAGATCGAGCGTATCGCGCGCGAGGTACTCACCAATCCCGTGATCGAGGAATACCGCTTTACGATCGAAGGCTAGCGCCCAGCAGCGCTTGATTCATTCTCTCGCTCGTCTGGAAACCCGGCCTGAAGTACACTGGCAAGCTCAGATGCCCGGTGAACGAAAGCCGGTTGCTGCGAAAAGGAGAACACGATGTCCACTCCGCCCTCTCCTGTTTTGACCTTCCCAACCACGATTAATCCGAATGATCCAGCCATGCTGGCGCAGAACACAGCCGCCAATGACTTCAGGCAGATCATCACCGCGGCCGCCCAGCAGTTCGGTTTTCAGCCGGCGTTGATCTGCGGCATCGGCTCCCGCGAATCAGGCTGGGGGCTGCTGCTGAAGCCGCGCGGACCGGGAGGGACGGGGGATTTCGCGCCGCGCAAACCCAAGCCACCGCTGCGGCCTGGGCCTCTGCCTCCCGACGGTCTGGGGTTTGGCCGGGGGCTCATGCAGATTGATTTCGATTCCAACCAGCTTGCCCAAACCGGCAACTGGCAGGACCCTCAAGCCAACATCGTGGCCGGCGTGCCAGCTTCTGGCGAACAAGTTGACATTCGTCAGCAAGAACTCAACCCTTAAAGGCCTGATGCTGCTCCGCGGAGCCATTGCCGCGTATAACTGCGGTGAAGGCGCCGTCTGCAAAGCGGTGAAGGCAGGCCTCGATGTGGACATCCGTACGACCGGCCACAATTATTCCGCGGACGTGCTGAACCGGGCCGGATTCTTCCAGCTTCATGGTTGGCAATGACGTCGCGATGAAAGCTGAGTAGGATACGGCGCTGGGGACCCTTTCCGCATCAGGAATTTCCGCTGCGTCATCAAATCAGCTAAGATTAACGCATCACTAGACCCTCTCTAGAACCTGCTTCGACCAAAACTGGCCGAAGCCACCTAGCGTTGAGTTCGAAGCAGCGGAAGTGCATGACATGGGAGCGAACACATGTGCGGGATTGTCGGGTACGTAGGTAACAAGCGGGTTGTACCGGTCATCATTGACGGTTTGCGGCGGCTGGAATATCGCGGCTACGACTCCGCGGGCATTGCGGTCGGCGGCAACGGCGATGGCCTGCAGGTACGCCGCGCCGAGGGCAAGCTGCGCAACCTGGAAGAGGTCATCCGCCTGAAGCCGCTCGACGGCACCTACGGCATCGGCCACACGCGCTGGGCCACGCATGGACGTCCGACGGAAGAGAACGCGCACCCGCATCGCGACTGCACCGGCAAGATCGTTGTCGTCCACAACGGCATCGTCGAGAACTATGTCAGCCTGAAGAAGAAGCTGATCGAAGAGGGCCACAAGTTCCGCACCGAAACCGACACCGAGGTCATCGCCCACCTGGTCGAGAAGAACCTCGCCAGGCGACAACGGACATCCCGTCTTGCTGGAAGAAGCGGTACGCAGGACGGTCCAGCTGCTGACCGGCGTCTTCGCCATCGCGGTCATCTCGTCCGACGAGCCCAACAAGATCGTCGCCGCGCGCAATGGGCCGCCCGCGGTCATCGGCCTGGGCAAGGATGAGTACTTTGTCGCCAGCGACGTGCCCGCGATCCTCTACCACACGCGCGACCTGTTCTTCCTCGCCGATGGCGACCTCGCCGTCATCACGCCTACGGGCGTGAAGCTCAGCGACTTCGAAGGCCAGCCCATTACCCGCCAGGTGCAGCACATCACCTGGGACCCGATCATGGCGGAAAAGGGCGGCTTCAAGCATTTCATGCTGAAGGAAATCTACGAGCAGCCCCGCGCCGTTCGCGACACCACGCTGGGCCGCGTCTCGCTCGACACCGGCAAGGTCTTCCTCGACGAGATGGACATCACCGAAGACGATTTCCGCAAGCTGGAGAAGGTGTACATCGCCGCCTGCGGCACCAGTTGGCATGCAGCGCTGGCGGGCAAGTTCATGATCGAGCGGCTGGCCAAAGCTGCCGGTCGAGGTGGACTACGCCAGCGAGTTCCGCTACCGCGATCCGCTGATCGGCTCGGGCGACCTGACCATTCTGATCACGCAGTCGGGCGAGACCGCCGACACCATCGCCGCTATGCGCGAGGCGCGTGCCAAGGGCTCGAAGACGCTGGGCATCTGCAACGTGGTCGGCTCGATGATCGCGCGCGAGTCCAACGGCACCATCTACACGCACGCCGGGCCGGAGATCGGCGTGGCTTCCACCAAGGCATTCACCGCGCAGTTGACGGCGCTGTTCCTGTTCGCCGTGTATCTCGGACAGGTGCGCGGAACGATCGATGCCGAGGACGTCGAAGCGAGCTGCTCGACGAATTGACGCGCATTCCGGCCAAGCTGGAAGCGCTGCTTGCCCGCGAGGAGGAGACCGAAGACCTCGCCAAGGAATATCATCGCGCCCACGATTTTCTTTTCCTGGGACGCGGCATTCATTACCCCATCGCGCTCGAAGGCGCGCTGAAGCTGAAGGAAATTTCCTACATCCACGCCGAAGGCTATCCCGCGGGCGAGATGAAGCACGGCCCGAACGCGCTGATCGACGAAGATCTGCCGGTGGTGATCATGGCCACGCACGACAAGACCGATCCCGGCTCGGTGCTGCGCTACGAGAAGACGCTGTCGAATCTGAAGGAAGTGAAAGCGCGGTCGGGACGGTCATCGCGATCGCCACCGAAGGTGACGAGGAGATCCGCGAAGCCGCCGACCACGTGCTTTACGTTCCCGATGCGCCGGAACTGCTGGCGCCGATTCTGGAAGTCGTTCCCTGCCAGTTGCTGGCGTACCACATCGCCGTCCGCCGCGGCTGCGACGTAGACCAACCGCGCAACCTGGCCAAGTCGGTCACGGTGGAATAAGGTCGGTTTCACACTTTGTCATCCCGACCGAGGACTTCAGTCCGAACGGAGGGATCTGCGGTTCTTCACCTCTTTCTGGCGGTGCTTCGCTGCACCCACTCGACCCACGTGCGTTCGATGATGTCGCCGCCTGCGGCCTGCAGGATGATCGCGGTCTCTTCGGCTTCGCTGCAGGTAAGTTCCCAACCGTTCAGATCAAGAAAGACAACCATCGCGGCCAGAGCGATGCGCTTGTTGCCATCGACGAATGGATGGTTCCGCAGCAATCCCCATGCGTATGCGGCCGCTAGTGTGGGGACGGTCACGTTCCGCCGATAGGCTGCCAGATGCTGAGGGCGCGCGACCGCCGACTCCAGCAACCCGGGCGCGCGCACGCCTGCAGCCCCGCCGTAACGCGAAATGAGCTCATCGTGAACCGCAAGTATGGCTTCCGCGGTGAGCCACCGCAGCAGCTTCACTTCGCCAGTTCCCGATAGCTGTTACGGTGACGGGACTGCGTGTGGCGGAAGGCTTCCACCTGCTCTGAGAACTTGGCGTCAAACGGCGACAACTCAATCCCGGCGCTGGTCTGGCTCAGGGTCAACACATCGCCTTCCCTGAGTCGCAGCTCCTCGATGAGCTGTTTCGGTAGCAGCACGCCGTATCCGTTGCCGATTTTGCGAAGCTTGGTCTGCATACAATAAATTATAACATTGGTTATAATGTGCTCTTGCTTCGCGCGGTGCAAAGGCCCGCGTCGATACCGTGTGTCGCGCATCTACATAAATAGACTTCATGGAAACTCAAACTCAGGAGCGCACAACCGTCGAGCGGCAGATGTTTACCGCTCGCCTGACCCGGTCCGTTTTACTGTCGCCGCAGGCCAAGCATCTCGAATTCACGGTCGAGGGATTGGACGAATTCCGTTTTACGCCTGGGCAGTTTGTCTCCATCAAGCAGCCGAAGCCTGACGGGAAGGAGCACACGCGAGCGTACTCGCTGGCGTCGGCGCCCCGTGCCAATCCCAGCTTTGACCTGTGCCTGAACCGTGTCGGAAGCGGATTCCTCTCCAACTGGCTTTGCGATCTGGAAGAGGGCGCGAGCGTGCATTTCCATGGGCCGCACGGCCTCTTCACTTTGCGTGAGCCCCGCAGGGACGCCGTGTTCATCGCAACCGGCACGGGCATCGCGCCCATCCGCGGAATGCTGCAATGGCTGTTCGAACAGCCGGAGCGCAACCGCGGTAGCGAATACTGGCTGATCTTCGGCACGCGTTACGCGGACAGCATCTACTACCGCGACGAGTTCGAGCGCATGCAGTGCGAGAACTCCAACTTCCATTACGTGCCGACGCTCAGCCGAGGTGGAGACCTTTGGTCGGGCCGCAGTGGTTATGTGCAGGACCACGTGCGCGAGATCGTCGCCGGACGCGCCGACATGCAGGCCTACATCTGCGGCCTGCACCAGATGGTGGACGCCAACCGCAAACTGCTGAAAGAAGAGCTGGGCTGGGACCGCAAGCAGATCGTCTTCGAGCGCTACGACTGAAAGCTCACCACAGCAATGACTGTCACCCTCAGCGAGCGGCCGGTTTTGCCGCGAATCGAAGGGCCCCTATACCGCCTATATGTCTGAGGTTGAATAGGGTTCTTCGACTGCGGCGGGCAAAAACGGCCCGCCTCCGCTCAGAATGGCACCCATTCAGCATGTCTCTCTGTCATTTAACTTGTCCGGACCAGAATGGGTGCGGCATGATAATTCAGATATGCGCGCTGCTCTAGCAATCGCCCTGTGTGTGTTGTCAGCCTGGGTTGCGCTGTTCGCGCAGGACTGGAAGCACGTTCACAAAGCCGACGATTTGAAGTGGGCGAAAGAGACGGGACTGGACCCCACGGTCATCCATAAGCTTTGGCGACTGGCTTCGCACTTCCCTGACGAGAAAGAGGACGACTCTCGCATCTTCAGCGTTGACATCACCGGCCTCGCTGACCGTCATCACGTCCTGCTGGTCACCTACGCAGGAGAAGACAACTGCCTGACGCTCACCGTTCTCCGGCAGTATTCCGAAACATCGTTTTCGAAGTTGTGGTCCGCGGACCAAACTCCCGACGCTCATGGTTTCTGCGACACTCGCTTCGGCACTGCGAATGCCGAGGCTTTAAACGGTGTGATCGCAGTTCGGGTGGCGCATTCGCTGTCGGAAGACCCGCCGGGAGCCGTAAACTACACGGTGTATGCGTATGAGTGGAACGGAATCACCTACCGCTTTGCCGGCCAGCGAGAGGTGTTGGGCCGGTAAACCAGCACGTTGACACCAGATCCAACTTTCTGCAACTTCACTCCGCCGCTCCTCTTTCCACTTTTCTGCGCTCGCGTTCGGCCTTCGAAGCCTCGCGTCGCCGAAGCGCTCCCTCGATAGCGCCGCTTCTCTTCTTCGCTTTCGGGAATCACCGGCGGAACCGGCAACCGCCGCCCGTGGCGGTCCACTGCCACAAACGTTAAATAGGCGGTCGCAACTTTCTGCCGCGACGCCGGAGATGTAATTCTCCACGAGAACCCGGACACCAACTTCCATGGAGGTATGGAACGCGCGATTGACCGACGACTGCAGAATGACCATGTCGCCCACATGTACCGGTACGAGGAAGTCGATGTGGTCCATCGACGCGGTCACGGCATAGGAATGCGAGTGGCGATGCGCCGCCAGCGCTCCCGCCAGATCGATCCAGTGCATGAGGCGCCCGCCCAACAACGCGCCCAGCGGATTGGTGTCGTTGGGGAGCACGAGTTCGATCATCTCCGATTTCGAGTCGCTCACCGGTCTCGGTCGCAATTTCTCGTTGGTCTGGTCCATGGTTCTTGATTTCCTGCTGTCATTATCAACTTGTTATCCGGAGCGAGCGTCCACATTTTGGGACGCGAGTCGAGAGCCTGCTGAGCTGTCAAGACTGCTCACTCGTCGCGCCCGTTGCGCCTGCACGTAGCATTCCGCCATACGCTGCACGCGGGCATCAGCATGGGATTGAAGCCACGATCCACTGGCGGTGTCATACAGAAGTTCGCCGTGTCCGGCCGGCAGGTGCTCGCGCTCAAAGGCGAATTGCACGCGCAGGATACGATCGCGCTCTTCTCCCAGCGCGAAACGAACAGCGTCGGCATGACGCTCGGCGGGCAAGCGGCTGCATGCTTTCGCGTAGCCGAGGTTGCAACCTGACTTCAGTTCTTCCTCGCTGGCTCGCGCTCCGTCGTGACCCGGAGCGGTGCACGTGCCCGCCCATCCCGCGCCCAGAGGGAGGCGCTGGGGAAAGGGCCAGTCTGACTCGAATCGTTGCTCGGGCATGAAAAACGGGCAGGCCACAAGTCCTCGCGCGGAACCGCAAAAGTCAAACGCCAATTGTACTGGCGGGGCGCGATTGCTACCAGTGTTTGCTCTCGCGCGACTCTTCGGCCCGTTGGCGCGAGCTCGCTCAGCATTGAGCGCGGCCCGGTCACTCCTGTACCATGCCTTCGACGCAGGAGATTGGACTGATGCCTGACGAGAGCCGCACGGCAGCGTTGAAAGAGATCCTTACCACGAATCCCGACAGATGCTTTCGCGCGCTACGCGCTTGGCCTGGAGTACTCCGGCGCCGGCGAGACTGATGCGGCGCTGGCGGAGTTTCAGCAACTGCTCGACCGCCCATCCCGACTACACCAACGGATACTTCATGGCCGCGCAGACCCTGGCCCGGGCCGAACGCAAAGACGAGGCTTGCTCCATGTTGCAGCAAGGTATTGAGTGCGCCCGCCGCACCCGCAATCAGCACGCCCTCTCCGAGATGGAAGCCATGCTCGAGGAATTGGAGCACGGCTAGTGAATAGTTCGCCTCTCCGTCACTAATCCAAGTGTTGCGACAAAGCCCGATAAGCGATAATGGGCGGAAGCATGTTCCAGCTGTCATATTTCGAACGCGCCGTGCAACGGCACGCGGCGAGACGCGCGCTCACGTTGGTTCTGCTGCTCGGGTTCTGCTTCGGCACGTGCGCTGCCCAAAAGCCCGGCAACCCGGTGACCAAGGCTCTCGCAGGTCTTGGGTCGCAGAAACCCAGCGCCCGCCAAGACCCCGACTCCTGCGCCACCGACCCCGGCTGCAACTGCGGAGGCGCCGCCGCTCGCGATTCCGCTGCCCGACATCTCAGCCCGCGCCGAAGACCTCAGCCGCATGCTGCGCGAGCTCGCCGACCAGCTACCGACGACCGAGCAGCTCGACGCCATGAAGGCCACACTCGGCGAGCGCGATGCGATTCTGCAGGCCAAGCAGAAAGAGGTGGACGCGCTGCTGGCAGGCACTCCCGGCGCGCTCGAGTTCAAGGAACAGCAGACCTATTGGCAGGAACTCGAAGCTGACATTGCCTCATCACGCCCACAACTGCTCGTGTGGGCCAATGCTGCGCAATCGGCAATTCAGCAGTTAGACACGGAGCAGCCCAAGTGGGCCGCCACCCTGGAGCAGAACAAAACCACGCCTGATCTGGGTCCCGTGCTGGATGTAATCCGCCAGTCGGTCAGCGATATTCAGCAATTGAAGACCAAGGCGCAGAATCATTTACGCACGATAGTTAATCTGCAGGTTCAGGCTGCGGCCCAGGACCAGGTCGCCCTCGAGGTGGTCGACCGACTGGACAAAGCCAGTACCCATCTGGAAGAGCGCCTGTTGCAACGTGACAGCCTGCCGCTGTGGCAAGTTGGCCTGCGGCGGCAACAGGGCGAGAAGCGAGCTGTTTGTCAGCAGCGTAGCCACCCGCATGATCGGCATCCGGGCCTTCTTCCGCGAGCACGTCGGCGCGATTGTTGGCCTGTTCCTTCTCTGGTTGCTATCGCTGTTCGGCGCTTACCGGCTGTACGCCGCCACGCGCCAACTCCAACCCACGGATGACCGGCAGGCACTGGCATTGACTCTCGTGCATCACTGGTTTGCCTTGGCGCTGCTTCCGCCCTTGCTGTTTGGCTTATGCCTTGGCTCCTTCGGCGCCGGTATCTCTGATAAGCCTCGCCGTTTTGGTTTCCTTCCTCCCGATTCTGGTCTTGCTGCCTCCGCTGATCGAGTCGCAGTTGCGCGTGCCGCTGTATTGGCTGGCAGCCGTTTATGCCCTCAATGCGGCCTTTTCATGGTGGACGATTTCCCCCGTTTACCTGAGAAGCATAAGGGTGCTGGTCAATCTGGCCCTGATCGTGGTTCTGGTACTTCTGCTCCGGCGTTCGCATCTTTCTGCCGAAAGACGGAAGGCCAAACCTAATCGAATTCTCATCCTCGGGATACGGATCGTAGTCGGCACCATGCTGGTCGCAGTGACGGCCAACATCTTCGGCTACGTCAAGCTGTCGCAGTACCTGGGTGTGGTGGTTTTTTATAGCGCCTTCATCGCGCTCAGCGCTATCACCGCCCTGCGCGTGTTCACCCTGTTGCTGGAGCAAGGCATCCATACTCCCGCCGCCCAGCAGCTTGCCGCCGTCCGCCAGCATCGCGATGGCATTATTCGCTGGGCGCCACGCCTGCTGAAATGGTTCGGAGTCCTGCTCTGGCTCGGCGCCACCCTGGAACTGCTGAACATTCGCGGATCCATCGACAATCTGCTTTCCAGCATCCTTGACTTTCATATCGCCGGGGGCGCGGCCAATATCACGCTGGGCTCCGTCCTCGGGCTCTTTGCGACGCTGCTGCTGGGATTCGCATTCTCCAGCGCGATTGCGCTTTGTTCTGCGCGAAGACGTGCTCAAGCGCTTTCACATGTCGCGCGGGCTGCCGGAGCTTATCTCCTCCACGTTGCACTATCTTTTTCTGCTGTTGGTGTTCCTGTTCGCCGTGAACACCGGCGGGATCGAGTTGAACAAGTTCACCGTGCTCACCGGCGCGCTCGGTGTCGGCGTCGGCTTCGGCATGCAGAACATCGTCAATAATTTCATCTCCGGCCTGATCCTGCAGTTCGAGCGGCCCATCCATATCGGCGACGTGCTCGACGTGGATGGCGCTACCGGCACGGTGACGCGCATCGGCATCCGCTCCAGCACGGTACTCACTTTCCAGGGCTCCGAGGTCATCATTCCCAATGCGAATTTCATCTCGGGCAAGGTGATCAACTGGACGCTGTCGGAATCAAGACGCCGCGCTGGACCTTCCGGTCGGGGTCGCCTATGGCACCGATCCTAAGCTGGTGAAGGAGATGTTGGAGCGGCCCGCCAACCAGCATCCCGACGTCCTCACTTCGCCCGAACCTGAGGCCTTCTTCATGGGATTCGGCGACAGCGCTCTGAACTTCGAGCTGCGCTTCTGGGTCATGCAGGAGAGCAATACGGTCAAGGTGAAGAGCGAGGTCGCGCTCGAGGTGATGAGGCTGTTCGAGAAAGCCGGCATCGAGATTCCCTTCCCGCAGCGCGATTTGCGGGTGCGCAGCGTGGATCCTTCTGCCGCAGGTCTGCTCTTACCGAACGGACCGGAAAGCGACCCGGAGCTTGAACCGGAGGAACAACCCAAGGGCAGAATTGCGCGCGAGCGGTAGCAACGTCGCATCTGTCTCGTGCTTCTAATGACCACCACTTCTCTTTCCTGCCGCGACAACCGGCTTAGCGGAGACGCCGGTCACACCCGGATGTGATCTCGGGCAGGCGTAGAATACAAACACTCGGTATGATTCGGTCCGCCTGCGGGGACGGCGGCCGGGACCCTGGAGGTATCCAGCGCTTGAGCAATCTTCCACAGACCCTGGGTGAGCTTCGTCGCAGTAACCAGTTTTCCGAACAACGGCTGCGCAGCCGGCGCGTGAAGGACGAGATGCGCGACAATCTCATGACGCGCGTGCGCACCGGCGATCCGGTGTTTCCCGGCATCGTCGGCTATGACGACACCGTCGTGCCGCAAATCGTCAACGCAGTTCTTTCGCGGCACAATTTCATTCTGCTGGGATTGCGCGGCCAGGCCAAGAGCCGCATTCTGCGTGCGCTTACTACGCTGCTCGACCCGCACATGCCCTACCTGCGCGGCTGCGAGATCCACGACAATCCTTATATGCCCATCTGCCGCCGCTGCCGCGAGTTGCTGGCCGACAATCCCGGAAGAAGCGCCCATCGACTATCTCTCGGCGGAGCAGCGCTACGTGGAAAAGCTGGCCACGCCCGATGTGACTATTGCCGACCTCATCGGAGACATCGATCCCATCAAGGCCGCCAAAGGCGGACACGAACTCGGAAGCGAATACACCGTGCATTACGGACTGCTGCCGCGCGCCAATCGCGGCATCTTTGCCATTAACGAACTTCCTGATCTCGCCGGCAAGATCCAGGTCGGCCTGTTCAACATCATGCAGGAAGGCGACGTGCAGATTAAGGGCTACCCGGTGCGCTTGCCGCTGGACATTGCGCTGGTGTTCAGCGCCAATCCCGAGGACTACACCGCGCGCGGGAAAATCATCACGCCCCTGAAGGACCGCATTGGCTCGGAGATTCGCACTCACTATCCCGCGACCCTGGAAGAAGGCATTGCCATTACCGCGCAGGAGGCGTGGACCGAGCGCAACGGTCACCAGCTCCAGATTCCCGACTTCATCAGCCAGGTGATCGAGCAGATTGCGTTCGTCGCGCGCGAGGACAAGCGCATCGACAAGCGCTCCGGCGTCAGCCAGCGCCTGCCCATCAGCGCCATGGAGAACGTCATCTCCAACGCCGAGCGGCGCGCCATTCGCTGGGGAGAAAAGCTGGTGGTGCCGCGCGTGGGCGATATCTACGCCGCCCTGCCGGCCATGACCGGCAAGCTCGAGCTGGAGTACGAGGGCGAGATGAAAGGCGCGGACAACGTGGTGCGCGAGATCATCCGCGCCGCCGTTGCGCGCAGCTACGACAAGTATTTTCACGGCAACAGCAGCATGAACCAGGTGGTGCAATGGTTCGACCTCGGCGGCGAGATCCAGATGCGCGACTCGGCCAGCGCGCAGGAAATGCTGCACAAGCTGCGCGGCATCCAGGGCTTGCTCGACAAGTTGAGCGGGCTGGGACTGAGCGGCAAGGAGCCGTCGGAGATGCTGGTCTCCGGCGCGGAGTTCATCCTGGAAGGCTTGTATGCGCACAAACGCATTGGCCGCAGCGAGGAGCGCATGTTCACCGCGGGCGAGAAGCAGCCGCCACGCGAGAAGCCGCGCCTGCGCGATGAGGAAGAGGAGCGCGACTTCCGCAAGCAGAGAAGGCCGTTTAATTAGGTCAGCAGCTGCAGCAATCAGCAGTCAGCTTCGGACCTTGCGCAAGAGCTGCATGATTGTTTAGCTGAGAGCTGAGAGCTGACGGCTGAGAGCTTCAATATGGCAAGATTCATCCGCTACAAAAAATACGTTCCCGAACCCGCATCGGAGATGAGCATGGAAGACCTGCTCAACGCTCTCTCCGATTACCTGCTGCAGAGCGGATTCCAGCAGCAATACCAGGACTTCTACGACCTCAAAGACGCCGAGCAGACGCTCGAGGACCTGCGTCAGGCAATCGCCGAGGCGCTGCTGAATAGCGACATGCTGGACGAGCAGATGCGCGAGCAAATCGAGAACATGAGCAGCGAGCAGTTCGAACAACTGATCGAGCAGCTCATCCAGCGCATGGAGCAGGATAACTACATCAGCGTGGACCAGCCGCCCGATCCGGCGCGGCAATCGAGCGTTGGCGGGCAGGTGGGCGACGCGCAATCGCAGGCGCGCTTCGAGATCACCGACAAAGGCCTGGACTTCCTCGGTTTCCGTGCGCTGCGCGATCTGCTGGGCTCGCTGGGCAAATCCAGCTTTGGCCGCCATGACACGCGCGATACCGCAACCGGTATCGAGGCCAGTGGCGCGTCCAAGACCTACGAGTTCGGCGACACGCTCAACCTCGACATCACCGCGACGCTGTCCAACGCCATCCAGCGCGAAGGCCTGCACCTGCCGCTGAACATCGAGTACCGCGACCTGCAGGTGCACCAGTGCGAGTACCAGTCATCGTGCGCGACCGTGCTCATGCTCGACTGCTCCCACTCCATGATTCTGTACGGCGAGGACCGCTTCACGCCGGCAAAGAAAGTCGCCATGGCGCTGTCGCATCTCATCCGCACGCAATATCCCGGCGACTCCCTGTCGCTGGTGCTCTTTCACGACTCGGCCGAGGAGTTGCCGCTCTCGCAACTGGCCCGCGTCAAGGTCGGGCCGTACTACACCAACACCCGCGAAGGCCTGCGCATGGCGCAGCGCATCCTGCAGCGGCAGCGCAAGGACATGAAGCAGATCGTGATGATCACCGACGGCAAGCCTTCGGCGCTCACGCTGGAAGATGGCCGAATTTATAAGAACGCGTTCGGTCTCGACCCGCTGGTGGTCAGCGAGACGCTCAAGGAAGTTTCCAAGTGCAAGCGCGCGGGCATTCTGATCAACACCTTCATGCTCGCGTCGGACTACGGACTCGTCCAGTTCGTGCAGAAAGTCACCGAGATGTGCCGCGGCAAAGCCTACTTCACCACGCCCTACACCCTGGGGCAGTATCTGCTGATGGACTACATGTCGCGCAAGACCAAGACCGTGCATTGAAGCAGTAGTCAGAGGCCGGTTGTCAGCTAGCGTCCGGCTGGGAAAGTTTTATTGTCATCTCAGGTGTCATAGGCCTTCGACCCACCCATTAGAAATCAAACTCCACCACAGAGATCACGGAGAAACCCTTGCCAACACTCCGTTTCGTATAGTGGGGCATCCCGAATATCTCCCCAAAGGTGGCTTGGCTTCGGCCTCGTTCTGGTGCAAGCGGAGGACGCTGCACGTCTCGCGGCCTGACAGTCGGCCCACCTGCAAGGCGAACTTGCTCTCCATCGAGCACAACACGGAGTCGAGCTGGTCGGCCTGCTCGGCGGGGATTCCACGCAATGACCGGTAGTACGCAATCGCAAGCGTGTTGCTGGCATGACTCAGAGCGTACGAAACCGACTTGTCGGCGTCGGTTTGAATGCGAAAGTCTGCCTCCGAAATTTCGTGTTCCAATTCATCAAACCGGGCCGCCGGGATGACTGTTGCTTTTTTCTGCACGAGGGCGCGAATGCTCTCGATTGCGTCAGGGATGCGCACCGCCGCCTTCCGATAGGCGTCCGAGAGCTTCTGAGTCTCCGGTGCGACCTCGCATTCGCTCTCCGGCGCGGCGGGAACGCTGATCACAGCTACTTGCCCTTGCGATGCCACCGAGCCCCCAAGGGCCCGCGTCAGGGCCGGCACACTCACGTAGGTGATTCCCTTGCGGACCAGCACATCCTCGCCCGTAATTCGCTTTCCATTGACCGTGACCTGCTTCTGGGCACCCGAACCGGTTTTACCCGCTTGCGCCTCCTGGGCGGAGACACTCATAGCAAGCACCGCGGACAAAATGAACGCAAGCACAAGCCGCCTCACAAAACACCTCTTTCCTCCAGAAACGGAAACCTTCGTCGGTGTCCGGCCAGATCGGGAGTTCGGCAGCCTAACAGTAGAAGTTTTCCGGCATGCGAGTCAAGATTCAGGGAGCAAGAAGTTCGACTGCCGGCACGGGGCTTTGGAGTCGGGGCTGAGGGCCGATCTTGGGAGGGAGCGGTAGTGAGGTCTCCGGCAATGAAAAGGACCGCTGAGCGCGGTCCCCGGTTTTTCTTGAAAAGCTGATACGCGTCGCGCGCTAGGAGCCAGACGCGGTTTCGTCGGCCTTTTTCACCGCAGCTTCTGCCGCCTGGAAGCCGAGCTTGGAATGGGTGCCATCGCAGAACGGCTTGTTCACCGAGCCACCACAGCGGCACAGCGAAAACGCCGTCTTGCCGGTCAGGTCGTACGGGTTGCCATTGGCGTCCACCAGTTCAATCGTGCCCTCCGCAGCCTCCACGCGAAAGGGCCCGTTCATGCGGCACGTAATCTTCACTTGCGCCATTCAATTTCCTCCATGAGTGCTCGGCGTTTGCGCCTTGCATTCAATTGTAAAGGAGTTTGCTATCACCATGGAGGGCAGCGAGAAAGCCGCCCTGATCGGGCCGCTTTCTGTCCAGTAGCGGACAGGAAGATTCGCTGCCGGACATCCCCTCCAACCAAAAATCTGTAAGTCATTGATAAACCTAGCTCTGGCATGGCTGCCGCCGTGCATTGGTCATGTCGGATTGCGTCCGGCAGCGAAATCAGATCGAGAAAGGCGAGAATCACATGCTGCAAGACCTGCGCTACGCCCTGCGCCAGATCCGCAAGTCGCCTGGGTTCGCGGCCACGGCGGTTCTGACGCTCGCTCTGGGCATCGGCGCCAACACCACTGTATTCAGCGTGGTCAATGCTGTCTTGCTGCGCGCTTTGCCCTACCCCGATGCGAATCGGCTCCTCCTGTTATGGAGTTCGGCGCCCTCGCAGGGCTTGCCGATGTTTGGCTCCTCGCCCGTGGACTATCGCGCGTGGCGCAGTGACAATCATTCGTTCCAAAGCATGGGAGCATTCGACAACGGGGGAATCAATCTTTCCGTCGAAGGGCGCGCCACGGAAAATCTGATTTCGTCCGCCATTACCGCCAGCCTGTTCCCCACCATGGGAGTGCAGCCGTTCCTCGGTCACGGCTTTACGGAGCGTAACGAGCAGTGGGGTGAGCATCGGGTTGCGATTCTCAGCTATGGCCTGTGGCAACGCACCTTCGGCGGCGACCCCAAAGTGGTCGGACGTCAGGCGCACCTGGGTGGCGAGATCTATACGATCGTCGGCGTCATGCCGCAGGATTTCCGCTTCTTCCATCGTCCGGTCGTGATCTGGACGCCGATGGCTTTCGCGCCCAACGATCCGATGAACACGCGGGGCAACCACTTCATTTGGATCGTGGGCCGGCTGAAGCCGGGGGTTACGCCGCAGCAGGCTGATTCCGATCTGAACGTCATCGCGGGGCGCATCGCCAAAGAGTTTCCCGAGAATGCTGCGCTGAGCGTGCGCACGCAGAGCTTGCGCGACAACCTGGTGGGCGATGTGCGGCCAGCCCTGCTCGCGATCTTTGGCGCGGTGCTTTTCGTTCTGCTGGTCGCCTGTGTCAATCTGGCGAATCTTCTGCTCACTCGCGCCGCTGCCCGCCAGAAGGAGTTCGCTGTGCGCAGCGCGATGGGTGCGAGCCGGTCGCGGCTGGTCCGACAGTTCGTCAATGAGAGCGTCCTGATTGCGATTCTTGGCGGTGCGGCGGGCGTGTTTCTCGGCGCTGAGCTTCTCAAGATGGTCACAGCGGTTCTACCCGCGACTTTTCCTGCGCTGCGTGCGGTGCGCATGGATCCCTATGTGCTTGGCTTCACGGCGGCGCTGGCGCTGGGTTCGGTGTTGCTGTTTGGGATCGCTCCTGCGTTCGAAGCCTCACGCGCCGATCCGCAGCAAGCGTTGCACGAAAGCAGCCGCAGCTCGACCCAGGGGCGACGCTCGCGCCGGTTTCGCAATGGCCTGGTCATCACGGAGATGGCGCTGGCCACTTCTCTGCTGGTCGGCGCCGGACTGCTGATCAAGAGCTTTTCACATTTGCAACACCAGGATTTCGGCTTCGAGCCGCAGCACTTGCTCACCTTCGAATTGCCGATGGACGACGTGAAATATCCCAAGCCCGACAAGGCAGTCGTGCTGATCGACCAGGTTCTAAGCCGGGTTCAACAGCTTCCCGGGGTGCGTGCGGTGGGCATGGTGGACACCCTGCCGCTGGGATACGGGATGGGCTGGGGCAAGTACGTCAGTGGAGATGGCTTCCCAGCAATGCATTCGATCGCCGATGTTCCTTCTGCCCAGTTCAATCTGGTGAGCCCCGATTACTTCAAGGCACTGGGCGCGCGCTTTCAGGCGGGACGCGCCTTCGCCACATCCGACACCGCGTCGAGCCCGGGCGTGGCCATCGTGAACGAATCTTTTGCGCGGCGCTTTTATCCCCATCAGAACGTGGTTGGAAAAACCATTCGCATGTTGCCGCCGCCGGAGCTGCTCCCGCCGCAACCGGCGAACCAGCCGCCGGAGCCGTTGGCGCCGTACCGCACCGTGGTCGGCCTGGTTGCAGACCTGAAGAACACGGATGCGAACCAGCCCACCGAGCCGGAGGTCTTTGCGCCGTTCACGCAATACGAGGGCGAGGGCTGGGGCAGCGGCCCGATGTTTGCCGTACGGACCGACGGCGATCCGGCTTCCATTGCTTCCGCGATTCGCAGCGCCGTGGCAGGGCTTGATTCGCAGCAGGCTGTCGCCGACGTAGCTCCTATGACGGGTTTACTGGAGCGCTCGATAGCGCAATCGCGCTTCAACGCCGTGGTGCTGGCGATCTTCGCCGCCATGGCATTGTTGCTGGCCGCGATCGGCATCTACGGCGTGATTTCGTACGGCGTTTCCATGCGCACACACGAGATCGGCGTACGCATGGCGCTGGGTGCCGACCGCCGGTCGGTGGTGTCCATGGTTCTACGGGAATCGATGCGACTGGCGACACTCGGGCTCATCGCCGGATTGCTGCTCGCGCTGGCGCTGACGCGGCTGATCGCCAGCCTGCTATTTGGCGTGCGCACCGCCGATCCTGCGGTCTATGCGGTGATCACGCTGGTGCTGTTTGGTGCAGCGTTGCTGGCAACATTGCTGCCCGCACGGCGCGCAGCGGCGTTGGAGCCTATGCAGGCCCTGCGGATGGAGTGAAAGAAGCAACTAGCAACTGAGTAATTAGGAAAAGCAATAAGCTACGAGATATTTGCATCACAAACGCGAGAGCGCCGTAGGCGCGAAAGATGAGTGCTAATTGCTAGTTGCTATTGCTGATAAAACCATGCACACGATCTTGCATGAATTTCGTTATGCGTTGCGCCAACTGCGCAAGTCACCCGGCTTCACCGCGGTGGCGGTAGTGACGCTGGCGCTGGGCATTGGCGCCAATACCGCTATCTTCACCCTGCTCGACCAGGCGCTGCTGCGTTCGCTTCCGGTCTCGCATCCCGAACAACTGGTGCGGTTGCAGTTCACAGGTTCGGCACGAGGCCATTTCAATTCGTTTGGCGGCGACGATCACGACTACTTTTCCTACCCGATGTATCGCGATCTGCGCGACCAGAACCAGGTCTTCGAAAACCTGATCGCCAGCGACCTGCAGAACGTCAGCGTGACGTGGCGAAACCAGCCTGAGATGGTCGGCTGTGAGCTGGCCTCGGGCAATTACTTCCAGGCGCTGGGCTTGCAGCCTGCTATGGGACGCCTCTTCGTTCCCGCCGATGACGTGCCCAACAGCAGCCCGGTCGTGGTGCTCAGCTTCAACTACTGGAAGCGGCAGTTCGGATCCGACCCGCGCATCATCAACCATACACTGCTCATCAACGCGCATCCGTTCACCATTGTGGGCGTGGCGCCGCCGGGGTTCCACAGCCTCATTGCCGGCGCCACCGAGGAAGTCTTCGTTCCGCTGACCACCAAGAGCATCATCACGCCCCGCTGGCAGGACCTGGAAGACTTTAATTCGCACTGGATGATGATCGTGGGGCGGTTGAAGCCAGGGATCGGCCGCGCCCAGGCGGAGGCCGGCCTGCAACCGTTGTGGCATGCGCTGCGCGCGGCCGAACTGGCGAAAATCCCCAATGCTTCTGCACGGCTTCGGCGCACTTACGTTGACGACTCCCGCATCCTGGTGCTGGACAGCGCCCGCGGCTTCTCGCCACTGCGCGACCAGATCGGCACACCTCTGCTGATTGTCATGGGCATGGTGCTGCTGCTGGTGTTAATGGCGTGCGTAAACGTCTCCAGCCTGCTGCTGGTGCGGGCCGCGGGACGGGTGCGCGAGATGTCGGTGCGCTATGCGATGGGAGCGGGCCGCTGGCAGATCATCCGCCAGTTGCTGGTCGAAGGCGTGTTGCTGGGCCTGCTCGGCGGGGCCCTGGGCCTGCTACTGGCGCCCGCGGTTTCCTCCGTGCTCATTCGCCGTATCGCAGGCGAGACCGCGACTGATCTACCGTTCTCCTCAAGTGTGGACACCAGGATTTTGCTCTTCAACTTTGGACTGGCCCTGGTGGTGAGTATTTTGTTCAGCCTGGCCCCGGCTTTGCGTTTCCTTCATCCCGACCTGGTCAATTCGCTCAAGCAGCAGAGCACCACCGCCGCGGGCGGTGCGCTGCGCTTCCGCCGCGCACTGGTAGGAGCGCAGATTGGCCTGAGCCTCCTCCTGCTAATAGGCGCAGGCTTGTTTGTGCGCACGCTGCACAAGCTGCGCACGCAGGATGTCGGATTTGCCACCGATCACCTAGTGACGTTCAGCATCAACCCGCGGCTGGCGGGCTACCCTCCGGAGCAGGTCATTCCTCTGTTTCGGCGGGTTCAGCAGTCACTCTCCGCCCTGCCCGGAACGCGCTCGGTGGCCGCGACCGACGATCCTGACCTCGCCGACGAGAATGATAATGGAAACGTCGCCGTTCAGGGTCATACCGAGCAGGAAGGCGAAGACATGATGGCCGAGGAGCCGGACGTCACCCCCGACTACTTCCTGACGATGAAGGTTCCCGTGCTTGCTGGCCGGACGTTCACTGAGGACGATGTGGCCGGCAAATCCAAAGTTGCGGTAGTGAATGTGGCGTTTGCGCGGCATTTCTTCGGCGATTCGCGGAACGCGGTCGGCAAGCTGATGCGGTTTGGCGGCAGAGCTGACGCGAAATTGGACACCGAGATTGTGGGGGTGGTGGGCGACACGCGCCACGGTCACATCCGCGATGAAGTGGTGCGTACTGCGTACCGGCCGTGGCTGCAATTGACGGAGCCGAACTTTCTCACCTTGCATGTGCGTACCTGGCAGTCGCCAGAGGCTGCACTGGCAGACATTCGCAGAACCATGCAGCAGGTTGATTCCAAGCTGGCCCTGAACAATCTTCGGACCATGGACGCGCAGATCGACGACAACCTCTCCGTCGAGCGACTGGTGGCGCTGCTGGCGGTAAGCTTCGGGGTGCTGGCGGTCCTTCTGGCGGCGATTGGCATCTACGGCGTACTGGCTTACGCCACCGCGCAACGCACGCGGGAGATTGGCATCCGCATGGCTCTGGGCGCGCAGCGTGGCAGCGTGATCGCTTCGGTGCTGCGCGATGTGTTATGGCTGGCGGGAATCAGCATCGTCGTGACCTTGCCGGTGGCGCTGCTGCTCGGACGCTTGCTGCGCAGCCAACTCTTCGGCGTAAGTCCCGCCGACCCGCTGGTCTTGCTGGCAGGGACGCTGTTGGTTGCGCTGGTGGTGTTGGTTGCGGCGTTGTTGCCCGCTCGCCGTGCAGCCTCGATCGAGCCCATGCAGGCGCTGCGGATGGAGTGAGAGAGCAGTTGTCAGTGGTCAGATATGAGTCACGGGTTGTCAGTTGCCAGTTCTCAGTTGTCAGCTACCAGGTGAATGAGAAATGAGATGTCTGAATCACAAACGCGAGGCGCGGTAGGCGCGAAAGAGGATAGCCCGCCGCCCTTCGGCTTCGCTCAGGGCAGGCTTTCAGCGCTGGGAGAGATGCGTGCTAGAACCTGAGTCCGTAGGGACGACAGAACAAAGCAGGTCCCTCCACGCGCTCGCCGCGGCGGGCTCGGTCGGGATGACAATTCAACGAGAGGTCCCGCAATGTGGGACAAAAAGAGGCTTGGCACAAGTTGCTGATTGCTAGCTGCTAGTTGCTCGTTGCTGACAAAGGATTCTTGCTATGCACACGATCTTGCATGAATTTCGTTACGCGTTGCGCCAACTGTGCAAGTCGCCTGGCTTCACGGTGGTCGCGGTATTGACGCTGGCGCTCGGCATCGGCGCCAACACCGCGATCTTCACCGTAGTCAACGCGGCCCTGCTGCGTGCTTTGCCGTATCAAGATCCTGCCCGGCTCGTTCAGCTGGGTGAGACGCGCACTGCGGGCACGTTCCAGAAGATGGAGTTCTCGTATCCCGATTTCGTAGACTTCCGCGACCACAATCAGTCGTTCTCCGGCGTCGGCGGATATTCGGGCACGAACATAACCTATTCGGGCCGTGAAGGCGCTGAAGAGGTGGTGGCGGCAGTTGCCAGCGCCAATTTCTTCGATGTGCTTGGTGTCCGGCCGATGTTGGGCCGGGTCTTCGCATCGAACGCGGACGAGGCCGGCGGAGAAAAGACGGTATTGCTGACTTACTCTGGATGGCAAACGCGATTCGGAGGCGATCGCACTGTGCTGGGAAAGAGCATTACCCTGAATGGCGAGGTTTACACGATCATCGGTATTCTGCCGAGCGGCTTCCAATTCGCCCCGAGCCGCTCCGCCGATTTCTGGATGCCGCTATCGGTGCAAGGCTGGCGGCTGCGCCGCAACGGTCACTGGATCCTGGGTGTAGGACGATTGAAACCCGGAGTCGCGCTGAAGGAGGCACAGGCGGAAGCTTCGGGGCTGGCGCTGCAACTGGCGGCGCAATATCCCGACAGCAATCCGGGCGTTGGTATCTATCTCACACCGTTGCGTGAGGAGATAGTGGGAAATGTGCGGCCCATCCTGCTGGTGCTGATGGGGGCCGTAATCGGCGTCCTGCTTATCGCCTGTGCAAACCTGGCCGGCTTGCAACTGGCCCGGGCGGTCACCCGGCAGAAGGAGATCGCCGTGCGAACCGCGCTGGGCGCGTCGCGGGGGCGAATCGTCCGTCTGCTGCTGACCGAAAGCGTTCTCGTTTCCCTGCTTGGCGGCCTGGGCGGAGTGCTGCTGGCGTATTCCATTCTGCCGATGCTGGTTGCCAGCCTACCCAGGGACCAGCAGGCGATCCTGCCATTCCTGCGGGACTTGCAAATTGAGCGCACCGTCCTGTGGTTTTCCGCAGGGGTGTCAATCTTCTCCGGCATTCTGTTTGGCTTAGCGCCGTCGTTGCAGGGGTTGCGCTCCGATGTTCACGATGCTTTGCGGGATGGTGGCCGCACGACGGCAGGCTCGCTGCACAATCGGCTGCGCAATGGGCTGGTAGTGGCGCAGGTGGCGATGGCGATCATCCTGCTGGTCTCGGCCGGCCTGCTGATGAAGAGCCTCTCCAGGCTGCTGAAGGTTGATCCCGGCTTCCGCGTCGCGCATCTGCTGACCTTCGACACTTCACTGCCGCCGCAGCATTATCCAGATGCGACGCACCAGGTTGAATTCGAGCGCAATCTGAGGGCGCGATTGCAAGCGCTGCCGGGAGTGAAGTCGGCCGCGACGGTAAGCGTGCTACCGCTGGGACACGCGGGCGGCACTTCGCGGTTTGTGATTGCAGGCCACGCCAGAATTCCCACGGAACAGTACGAGGCCAATACCCGCGAGATCAGCCCAAATTATTTTGAGACGATGGGCATTCCTTTGCGCCGGGGACGCGTCTTCACCGAGCACGATGACGCAAAGGGGCCGCACGTCATCATCATCAATCAGACTCTCGCCAGCCTGCTATTTCACGGTACGGACCCGATTGGCCAGCGCATTGATTTCACCTACACCAAAGACCCGGACATTCTTGAGATCGTCGGCGTGGTGGGCGACGAGAACCTGGGTCAGCTCGACCGCAAGCCTACGCCCGTGATCTACGATGCGTTCGCCCAAGATCCAAATCCGTTCCTCAGCGTGACCATCCGGACGGAGGGGGAACCTTCTGCCGCCGGCGGCGGCGTTCGCGCGGCTATGCACGAACTAGATGCTTTGCTGCCGATCAATTCCCTGGTGAGCATGGAACGGATCATGGCCGACTCGCCTGCGGTTGCGGTACGACGCTATCCCGCGTATCTGATTGGAGCGTTCGCATCACTGGCGCTGGTGCTGGCGATGCTGGGAATTTACGGACTGCTGGCGTATCTGGTGGCGCAACGCACACGCGAGTTGGGAATCCGGCTGGCGCTGGGCGCGCAGCGGCGCAATCTGCTTGGCCTGGTGATGGGCAGCGGCCTGAGGCTGGCCTTGTTTGGCGCCGCGATTGGAACGATATGCTCGCTTGTCGCTGGCCGGATGCTGGCGACGTTGCTTTTCGAGGTGCGCCCAACCGATCTTGCAATTTTGCTGGGCGTGGCCACAGCGCTGGTAGCGGTGGCGCTGCTGGCCAGTTACATTCCTGCGCGCCGTGCGGCGTCCATTGAGCCGATGCAGGCGCTCCGGACGGAGTAGAGGCAACTGGCAACTAGTTGCTAGCTGCTCGTCGCAGACAAAGGATTCTTGCTATGCACACGATCGTGCACGAATTTCGTTACGCCTTGCGGCAACTGATCAAGTCGCCTGGGTTCGCCCTGGTTTCGGTGTTGACACTGGCGCTGGGCATCGGCGCCAACATCGCCGTCTTCTCCGTCACTAACGCGGTGTTGCTGAATCCCAGTGGCATTCCTCATGCCGGCGGGCTGGTGGCTCTGCGGGCCCGTTATATGGCGATGGCCGACTTGAGCAACATCGGCATTTCTGCGCCTGATTTCGGGGATGCCGCCGATGGCAAGAATATCTTCTCGGCCGCAGCCGCCCTGCAGGCCGCCAGTTTCAACCTCAGCCGCGAAAACGCGAATCCGGAATTGCTGAACGGCGCCAGAGTCACCTCCGGCTACTTCGACGTCTTCCAGGTCCGTCCTTACCTCGGACGGGTCTTCACCCCGGAAGAAGACCAGCCCGGCGCCGCGCAGGAAGCGGTGCTTTCGTATCGCGTATGGAAGAAGCGCTTTGGCTCCGATCCGAATATCGTGGGCCGCACCCTGCTGCTGAACACCCAGCCTTATCGCGTGATCGGCGTCATGGGCCCTGCCTTCAACTGGCCGAACCAGGCGGAGTTATGGGTCCCGCTGGCTCTTCCTCCCGGGCGCTATCACGATGCCAACGATCGCTACAACGAAAACCTGCTTGCGATCGCCCGCCTGCGTCCCGGCGTGACCCTGCAACAGGCGAATGCCTATCTCGACCGCAAGGCGCAGGAGAACATCGCCTCCGAGGGCGATAAGAGCTATGGCCGCGCCAGCGGATGGGGCATGTTCTCTGTGCCGCTTACCGAATTCATCGGCGGCAATTTGCGCAAGCCCCTGACCATGCTGCTGATCGCCGTGGGCATGGTGCTGCTCATCGCCTGCGCCAACATTGCGGGCTTGCAGATTGCCCGCGCCTCCTCGCGCGACCGCGAACTGGCGGTGCGGTTGGCGCTGGGGGCGTCGCGCTGGCGCCTGGTGCGTCAGGCCCTATTGGAGAGCATAGTGCTCACTGCCGCCGGAGTCGGACTGGGATTTGTGATGGCGATCCTGACGGCCCCCCTGCTGCTGCGCTACCTGCCCGACATGCTGGGCACGCAAATTCAGCCTTCGTTCCGCGGCCCGGTGCTGCTGTTCGTGAGCGTGGTGGCGGTGCTGTGTTCCCTTTTGTGCGGCGTGGTCCCCGCCTGGCATCGCACCCATCCCGGATGGTTTAACGCGTTGCAGGAAAGCGGCCGCTCGGGCACCGACAGCAAGGTCCGGCAGCGCGCTCGCTCGGTGATGGTGGTGGTGCAAATCGCGCTCTGCCTGGTGCTGCTGGCGGGTGCAGGACTGCTACTGAGCAGCCTGAAAGCACTGCAGCGAGTCGAGACTGGCTTCCAGCCCAGCGGCTTATTGTCGGCGAGCATCTCGCTGCCCCAGTCGGTCTATGGTCCGGCTCCACCGGCGACTGGCGCTTCTGTAACCAAGGAAGAAGCCGCGAAACAAGCGGCGGCAGCGCAGGCGGCCAGTGATGCCAAGCTCGCCGCGTTCTACAGCGCGCTGCAAGACCGGCTGCGCAGTATTCCTGGCGTCAGCAGCGCGGCGTTGGCCGATTCCGTGCCCTTCGACAACAACGGCGGCTCGGCCAGTTTCTTTATCGAGGGCCGTCCCACCGGACCGAATGATCCCGGGCCGCACGGCAACGTTCGCGTCATCTCGCCGGATTATTTCACCACCCTGCACGTGCCGCTGGTGATGGGAAGAGGCTTCGCGCCCCAGGACCGTCAGGGGACCGAACGGGTCGCGATCGTCGACACCGTGCTGGCGCACCAGTATTTTGCCGGCAAGAATCCCATCGGCGAGCACATCGGGTTTAACGATCGCGTGAAGGGTCCCTGGTACACCATTGTCGGCGTGGTGGCGCACTCCCGCACCTCGTCGCTCGAGTCCGACACCAACGAGGGCTTTTATTTCCTGACCACGGCGCAATCGCCTGATACCTCTGCCGCCATGGTGGTGCGCAGTTCGCGTTCGCCGAAGGATCTCGCTGGCGCGCTGGCGGATGCGGTGCGCGCGGTGGATTCCAGCATTGCGCTTTACGATGTGAAGACCATGGACGAACGGGTGGATGAATCGCTCATCGGGCGCCGCTTCGTGGTGCTGCTGCTGACAACGTTTGCCGGGCTTGCTCTTTTGCTGGCAGCGCTCGGATTGTACGGCGTCATCAGCTATTCGGTGCGCTTGCGGACGCGCGAACTGGGAGTGCGCATGGCGCTGGGCGCACAGCGCGGCCAGGTGATGCAGATGGTGGTGCTGCAGGGCGTGCGACTGGCGGCGCTGGGCATTTTGTTTGGCGCACTGGCGTCCGCCGGGCTGGGTCGGGTTTTCTCCAGCTTGCTGTTCAGCGTCGGGGTGTTACATGCCTTGCCGTGGATTGTGGCGATTGCGATCCTGGTCGCCACCGTGCTGGTAGCCAGCTTCCTGCCGGCGCGGCGCGCGGCCTCCATCGAGCCCATGCAGGCGCTGCGGACGGAGTGAAGAACAGTCAGTACATTTCAGTTATCAGTCACCGGTGAGTTGAGTTGGAGATGAAAGCCCGAGCCACAGCGCCGCAGGCGCCACGAAGATAGCCCAGCGCTTCAGCGTTGGGAACGTATGGCCAAGAAACGGGAGTCCCCGTAGGGACGGCAGAAAAAACGGGTGTCTTCACTCGGACTAAAGGCCGCATTCGGTATGACCGGTTTAGGGTTGGCTGAATGCTAAGTGCTAATTGCTACTTGCTAATTGCCACGGGGTCCGCGGTGACATTCTTCGGCCGGGTTTCTTTTCGCCATGGCCATCAGGCCCATCAGCGACCAGCCCGCCAGTAGGCCAACGTAGCCGGAGAGAAGACAATACAGGACGATGTGGTGCACGGCGACTCCTTACCTGATCGCTAGTTGCTAGAGATCGTTTCACAAAGAATGGACAGCGGTCGAAAGCGTCACCTCAGGGGCCTTAAGGCGTGTCCTTGCAAAATGGATGTATGAAGCACCTTATGGTTGCCAGCTGCTAGTGGCTAATTGCTAATTGCTTTACACCACATGCAGGCGCACACGCATCTTCTCGGCCATCGTATGCATCAGTTCCAGCTTCTCCACCACCTCGCTGGGAATATGGGCATGACGCAGGGCCAGCTGCGCGGTCAGCAGGATGCCGGTCACCTCGCTGCGCAGCTGGTTGCGCAAGAGCTGTTCCACCGCGTGCGCGGCCAGCGCCTTTTCCTTTTCGGCGCGGCGCAAGGCCACCTGCACTTCGCGCACCACCCGCTCGGCGCCATGCAGCGCTAGGTTCACGTAGAAGGGCATGGCGACACCGGCATGGTTCAGCAGCGTATCCACCGCCCGGAAATCGGTCTCCAGTAGTGATTGATCGATGGCCAGGGCGTCGTATTCCGCGCCCCGCAGCTTGTCGAGGGCGTGCGGGACCGAGCCCGCCAGCTGGGTCTTGTGGCCGGTGCCCTGTTGCAGGGCCGCGGCGCATTCCCGGGCGCGGGAAGATGCCGTCACTAACAGAATCATGATTGCCTCCCTGCCGCTTACGCCCGGGCACACTTCAGGGGTGCCACCGGCTCGCGGCCTGCGGAAAGTAAAATCCATACGGCCCGGGTTATCCCGTCGCGCCGTAGTCTCTCAGTTTGCGGTAGAGGGTGGTCTTGCCGATGCCGAGCCGGCGCGCGGCCTCGAGCTTGTCACCCTTGAGCACAGCAATGGCATGCAGGATGGCTTGCCTCTCCAGTTCTTCAATCGGCGTGATGATATCCGGACTGGAGTTTCGCTCCACGGTTTTGGCCTGCGCCTGTACCGCGAAATTACGCAGCCCGGTGGGCAGGTCGGCGACATGGATGGTGGAAAGCGAGCAGGTGGTGCAGGCGCGCTCCACACAGTTCTCCAGCTCGCGCACGTTGCCCGGCCAGTCGTAGTCCAGCATCAGGCGCAGGGCATCGTCCCCGAAGCGTGCTGGATCGCGGTGGCATTGTTGACCCGTTCCAGTACGTGACCGATCAGCAGCGGAATGTCCTGCCTGCGCTCGCGCAGCGGGGGGATGCGCAGGGTAAGCACGTTCAGCCGGAAGTAAAGATCGCGGCGGAAGGTGCCGGTGGTCACCGCCGACTCCAGATCGCGGTTGGTGGCGGCCAGGATGCGCACGTTGATAGGCTGGGCGCGGGTGCCGCCCACCGGGCGGATCTCCTTTTCCTGGATGGCGCGCAGCAGCTTGGCCTGCAGGTCCACCGACAGCTCGCCCACTTCGTCGAGAAAGATGGTGCCGCCCTCGGCCGTCGCCATCAACCCGTCCTTGGCCCGCACCGCGCCGGTGAAGGCGCCGCGCACGTAGCCAAACAGTTCGCTCTCGATCAGGGTAGGCACCAGCGAGCCGCAATCCACCGGAATGAAGGGCTTGTCGCGATAGGGCCCGGAGTAGTGAATAGAGCGGGCCACCAGTTCCTTGCCGGTGCCGCTCTCGCCCAGAATCAGCACCGGGTGGGTGCTGTGCGCCGCCTTGGCAATGATGCGGTAGAGCTTCTCCATCTCCGGCGAATGCCCGACCAGCGAACCAAAGCCGTGCCGCGAGCGCAGCTGCTCGCGCAGCAGGCGATTTTCGCTGGTGAGCTTCAGGTGCGCGGTCACCCGCTCCAGCACCATGCGCAGTTCGTCGAAATTGAAGGGTTTGGTGATGTAGTCGTAGGCCCCCAGCTTCATGGCGCGCACCGCCGACTCCACCGTGGCAAAGCCGGTCATCAGCACCACCAGGGTTTCCGGGTGCCGCTCTTTGATCTGCCGCAGCACGTCCAGGCCGTGGTTGCCGGGCAGGCGCAGATCAAGTAAGACCACGTCGATAGTGGTGGAATCCAGAATGGAAAACGCATGCTCGGAAGAGTCCGCCACCTGGGTATTGAATCCCAGGGCGCGGGCCACCTCCCGGCAGGACTCGCGCATGGAGCGTTCATCGTCCACGACCAGCAGGTTGAGTAAGTTGGTTTCACATATCGATTCGGCGATCGCAATCGGTTCTGCGGTGAGCACGGGATCCATCCCTTCTGCGGCCAGGCCGCCCAACACTGCCCTTGTTGGACCAGATTGGGTTTCAGTGTGCATCCCTATCATCCCCTTTTGGGAAAACCGTGCTAGTGCAAGGGTCACATAGCCGTGTGAGTCAACCCTCCCTCGAGACAAAAGAACCAGGAGCCGGCGTCGCCCCCGCCACTGGCGGCAGATTCGCCTGCCTGGCGGTGAACCCGCCCGGCTCCTGGACCTCGCCCTCGCCACACTTTGGGTCTGCACCACGCTTTGAGCCAGGGGCCGGCCCGCAGAATTCATCGGCGCCGCTTACGTCCGGCGAGGCGACCGGGCCAAGCTGGCGCTGCAACTGTTTGAGCAATTCGCCGCCGCGCTGGGCATTGCGCTCGATTTCGCGCACCAGGCGCTTGAGGCGGCTGTAGGGCGGCAGCTTCCAGTCCAGCACCTGCGAGTTCATCAGTACCGCCGTCATGACATTGGACAGTGCGTGTACCGTTTCCGCCCAGCTTGCTGCCGCTGGGGCGTTGCTCATCGAATTGGGGTTGGACGGAAGCATGACCCAGTCGCCAGCATTCGATTCCCTTTCTTCGAATCTGACGTATTTACCTGAAGCATACTTGTGGCCAAAGACTCCACGCAATTTAGGTAACTTGTTTTCAAATGGTTACGCTCTATTGCGGTGCGCCAGCGCCAACCGCGTGGCGTGACTTTGGTTTCAAAATGGAACCATTAGCGAGGTCGAGACCGCCAAGACCGCACAATGAAAGGGCCCCGAGGATTTCCCTTTCCGGGAGGGTGGAAACCAAATCGGGAAGAAACGGTTGCCAGTTATCAGCGGCGTAAGCCCATGGGCGAGTGGCTGAGGCTTTCCGGGGCGATAGCACGAAACGGGGTGCCCCCGTTCTTCTCGCCCGCTTTGGCGAGAGGTTGGGGCAAATAAGAGCCCAGGAAATGCTTCCTGGGCTCCCGATTTCAATGCCAAGGCTACTGCCGGCTCGCGGGCGCGCTTCCTTCCGTAACGCGTGCCGAGTCCGGCGTCGCCATGGCGTTGCCCTGTTCCAAGAGCAGGCCGTTGTGCGCCGAAGCCGCCAGCAGGTGGCCCTGGAAGTTGATGACGGAGCGGATCGAAACCACCGCTTCCGGAGTGGGCTGCCAGGTCTGCCCATCGTCCTTGCTGGCAAACACGCCATGAGCATGCAGCGCGGTGGCCAGCAGGCGGTTGCCGGCGGCGTCATAGCGCACCGTCAGCACATCGTTCTTAGGAAGGCCCCCCAGCATGTAATGCCAGGTCTGGCCTCCGTCGGTGGAGCGCAACCCGCCTTGCCGGGTCCCCAGCCACATCGTGGCACCAGGGGTGATGGTCAAGTCGTAAACGCCATTCACATACGTGGGAAGCGTCACTGCAGCCCAGGTTCTGCCCTCATCCCGCGAGAGATAGGCACCGATCGGACCAGCCAAGGTTACCGTTCCCTCGGGATAGACATTCACCGCGGTGAAGTTGCGTTCTCCCTCGACCGGTTGGCCGTACCACTTCTGTCCCTGGTCCACACTGATGAACAAGCCGTCGTCCGTGGCCGCAAACCAGACTTTCTCTCCCATCTGAATCGAGCGCACCCGGGGCGCAGTGGCCAGAGGAATCACCGGCTCCGGCGGGACCTTGGCCTTGGTAACCGGCGCTTTATGTTTGGAGGCCGCAGCCGTCTTGGCGGACTTTGACTTGGAAACCGGCGGCGCTGGCTCCGGCTCAGCCGGCTTGGGCTGCCATTCCGGTACCGGCCCGGCAATCATCTTTGCCGGCAGCCAGGCTCCACTTAACGACGCCAATTGGAAAATTCCGTGATTGGTCCCGGCGAACAGCGCCCCGCCCTCCGCTTGCTGCAGACTCAGGATGTCGCGCCCGTCCAAGCCGCGACTGGCCTGCCGCCAGTTCCGGCCAGCATCGTCCGACAGGAACACGCCGCCCAGCTCCTTGTCATTGGCCACTCCCACGTAGAGCCGGTTGGGGTCCTTGCGGTCCACCACCACGCCGCCCACCACGCGATGAGAGAAGCCCCGGTTGGAGCTGGTATAGTGCGCGAAACCGTCGCCGCTGACCAGCACGCCGCGCAGGTCGGTGGCCACCAGCACGCGATTGGGATCGCGCGGATCGATGAGCACGTCATTGACGATGACATCGGGCGAGGTCACCAGCGACCACTTGGTGCCGCCGTCCACCGTCTTCCAAAGTCCGCCGGTGGTGCCGGCATAAACGATCCCGGGACGTTGCGGGTCCTGGTGCAATACGCGGGTGCGGATGGCGGAATGCGGCAGCCCTTGCACGCGATGGAAAACTTCGGCGCCGTTGTCGCTCTTGTAGATGCCCGAACAGGCGCTGGCATAGACCCGGGAGGGCACCTTGGGATCGACGATGATGCTGAACACGTCGGAATCATCGAGAATGCCCTCCTTGAGGTTGTGCCAGCTCGCTCCTCCGTTGGTGGTCTTCCACGGCAGGTGTCGGGTGCCGGCGTAGATGACGTCGGGATTCTGCGGATCAATGGCCACGGAGACAAAGTTCCGCAGCGAGGAGTGGTTCTCGATGGCAGCGTGGTTCTCGGGCGTGAGGCGTTCCCAGGTGGCGCCGCCGTCGCGGGAGCGAAACACTCCGTCGAGAGCACCGATCACCAGCGTGTTGTGGTCGCTGGGCGCCATGGCCAGGGCGCGGATCGACTTGCCGTGCGCCCCCATCAGCTCATGCCAGGTGCGGCCGCTGTCATCGGAACGGAAGACCCCACCCTCGGCATCGTCGAACAGGTCCCATCCCGCCACATAAATCGTTGCCGGGTTGGTGGGATCGAAGACGATGTGGTCCAAAACATAACTCTCGCCGCGGCCGAGATGGGCAAACAGCGCCCACGAACTTCCCCCGTCCTGGGAAACGAAGATCTGTCCGGCACTGGTGCCCAGCAGAATCCGGTTGGGATCGCTGGGATCGTAGGCCAGGCTGCGCACGTTGCCGCCTTCGGGCCCGATCAATTGCCAGTCGGACGCAAAAGTAAATAGGTTGAAAAGCACAACGACGCAGAGAAACAACTTCGCAACCGACCCCGCCAGACTACGCATAGAAAAACCTTCGCCTACCTTTTCGCTTGAAGTGGTTTGGTTGAAGTGAAACAAAAGAATCCCTGTTGATGATGATAACTCGGAGGCGCCCGCGCGCGCACCTGGGAAAATCGCCGACGCATCCATTGGGTAAATCTCCATGCCGCAAGATCTTCCGCATGGAGAAGAAAAGGCCGGCAAGAGGGTTGCCTCTCGCCGGCCTGAGTTCACCTGCGGCAACCGGTTATTGCGCCGGAGCAGCCGCGGGTTTGGCCTTCTTGGCCTTCTTCGGAGCAGGCGCATTACGCGACTGCGGCTGGACTACGGTTTCGTCAACTACGGTACCCTCTTCCGCCTGTCCGGACTGGAGGCATCCCTCAGGCACATAGTAGAAGTGAGTAGCCTGGCCCTTGACCCCGCCGTCGCGAGGCTGGATGCGGCTGGCGTCGGCCTTGTTCGGCCCATCCGTGGTCAGGTAGTACTTGACGTTCACCGAACGCTGCGATGCCCAGCGTCTTCTCGCTGACGACTTCCTTCTCGTTGGTGTAGCCCACGATGTCCACCTTGCCACCGGGCATCTGCTGCAACCGCAGAGAAAGTTTGTCCAGCGTGTCCTTGCAGTCGTTGTCCACGCGCCACGGTTTCTTGGGGTTCTTCTCGAAGGTGCACTCGCCCCAATCCTCGATGATGGCGCACTGCTGCACCTTAGGCACGTTGACCATGCGCCGTGCAACTGCTGCTCAGAGTGGCACGGGTTCCCGCCGGGGCGATCAGTCGTCGCCGTCCCCGTGACCGTGATGGTGTTGCCCGCGTCCGCGTTGGTCGCGGTCACAGTGGCCGTGGTGCCGCTGCCGCTCAGCGTGCCACCTGTGGTCGACCAGTTATAGGTCATCGGCCATCCCTGTGGATCGCTGGCCGTCATGGTAACGGTGGCCGACTCGCCAATAGCGATCGTGCTCGGGCTAGCCGAGCAGCTGACCACTGGCGGTAGCGGCTGCTTGATGGTGAAGTTCGCCGCACACACCGCCGGCTTCATGGGTTCTGGGCTGCCCACGATTGAATGAATGCCGGCGTCATGATTCTTCAACTTGGGGTCGGTGATCGTCGAACTCGCCGAATAGTTTCCCGGCGCCATGCCGGTGGTATCGACAGTCGCAGACTGCGCATTGTCTGGCGTCAGCTTGAGACCATTTCCGGCCCAGGCATAGAACAGAGTGTGTTTCGGGGGGAAATTGGTACCCGTGGTGGTGACCTTCACCGGGTCGGCGCAGAAAACCTCAGCCGGCGTGGCCGAGGCGGTGCAGGACAGCGGCGGGTTGTAGTAGGTGCCCAAGTTCACGACAACGCCCGTCGCCAGGCGAATGCTGTTCCAAGTCGTGCTGAGACCGTAGCTAACCCCCGGATTGTAGGTGGTGTAGATGTAGTCAACCTGCGCAATACGCCACGCAAATTTGTTGGTGATGTTCAGGTCAAGCCCTCCACCGCCGCCGATCGCGGGCTTCCACTCGCCCGGATTGCCTTCCGGCGAAATCCGCGAAGTGCCCACCAGAAAGCGGGCAAACGGCGACAGTTGGTGCGGCGAGGTGTGGTACTTGTACTGCAGTCCGACCAAGGGGATAGCCGACTGCGTCCCGGAAGCATGCCCGAGGTAACTACCACCCCAATGGCCGCTGCCATCAATCACAAAGCCGACGTTGTGGAGGGTAGGCAAGTAATACGTGTTCGAAAAATCGAAGCCCTTGGCTTTATCCGGGACTTTGTAGGGAACGTGAGTGCCATCGGGGCCATTAGCATTGGCATACCCATTAGGGTGTAACCAGGAGTAGCCACCGAAGACTTCGTCCTTCGGCTGAGTAGTGACTTGCGCCGCGCCTTGCGTCCCCAACAGGCAAACAGCAAAGGCCAGCGCGACCAATGTGACAACCACGCGTTTGTAAACTGCAATACAAGAAAACATTCCTATTCCTCCGGAACTCTAGCAATACCGCAAGCAAAGTCGCCTAGCTTGGGTTCAATACTCATTTTTTCTTAATACAAGTACGGGGATTTCATCCTGCTCGCAACAGCACACGATTGTAACAGCAAGACCGAAGTTTAACCAAACTTCTGCGATTGCGCCCCAGGATTCTGCAGGAAATGTTTACTGACTTTGCACTCTTAAATCATCTGGGTACCGCCATCCAGCTTCACGCTCTTGCCGCTGGAAACCAGCACCGAACCGGATTGTAACTGCAAATCGTGCAGACCCACAACACCCATGGACCGCTCTGTAAGCGGGGTTGGAGCATTTTGGGCCCTCGGTCCTGCGGGGTTAGGCGCCGTGCCGAATCCACCAGGAGTCCCGGCTGGCCCCGTGCCCGGCATGGTCGCAGCGGTATTACCTCCCGGCATCTCGGCAGGACTCCCCACCCTGGTGCCGGTCGGAGCACCCGGGGGTGAAAGCGGAGAAAGAGCGCCCTGGTTCGCCATCATGGCTAGCCAAAGCGGCAGACGGGCCCACCGCCTGGATCACGAATTTCACTGCTATATCTTTGCCGTCCCTGAACACGACTTTGTCGAAGGCGATTCCCATCGCCGATTCCGCATCCCCTTTGGAGCGCGCCTTGCATTCGGTGATGTGACCGACGACGCTCGATCCGCGCGGAATCCTGACTCCATCGCTAGTGTGCGCATCGGATGTAGTCCTGGCGATGATCTCGTCGCCTTCTTTCGCCTTCTTCGAATCCAACGATTTAACCAGTTCCACCGCCAGGACAGTTTCGTCAGCGACCGATTGACTGGCGGCCGATCCCGGAACAGCCTGCGCCGGCGGCGAGTCCGCTTGGTCCCGCTGCTTGCCAGCATCCGAGCTCTGACCGACACATAAGGATGGGCAGAGCACTGCCACAAGCGTAATCAGGAGCAAACGAGTCATATCTTCATTCATTCTAGCCCAAACCCAGCCGATTTGCGGCACGGCCGGCACCCGCTCCGATCGTCGGGTTCACTCAGCGCGCACGACGCCTCGAAGATGTTACCTTATTGGCAGCCAACTGGAGAGTCGCGCCACCCCCGGCTGAACTCCAAACCGGCACGAAGTCCATCCAGAGCCGCTGGTCCGCATCTAAATTCGGGGGGCTTCGGCAGGGCACAATTTTTTTCGCTACCTTGCACAAGGCCAAGGTTCCTGATGACTGCAGAAAAAGTTCTGATCGTAGAGGATGAAGAGAACGAACGCAACGGCCTGGCCGAGTTGATCGGAGCCTGGGGCTATAAGACGGAGACCGCCCGCGACGGAGTAGAGGGACTGGAAAAGCTCGAGTCCTGGAATCCGGGCATTGTGGTCACCGACCTGAAAATGCCCCGCATGGACGGCATGGAGTTGCTGGAGCACGTCGCCGCCCAGCCGCGCCAGGTCGCGGTTGTGCTGCTCACCGCCGCAGGCAGCGTGGACGCCGCGGTTTCGGCGATGAAGATTGGCGCCTTCGACTTCATCGAGAAGCCAGTGAATGCCGCTCGCTTGCGCAACATCCTGCTGAATGCCTCGCGCATTCGCGGCGCCGAGCGCGAACTGGAAGCCAGCCGCCGTAAGCTGCGCGACGTGGGAGTGCTGGGCTCGCTGGTCGGCCCTTCCAAGAAGATGCAGGAAGTGTTCCGCCTCGTTGAAATGGTCGCGCCCAGCACGGCCTCGGTGTTGATCACTGGCGAAAGCGGAACCGGCAAAGAGCTGGTGGCGCGCACCATCCACTCCCTGAGCAAGCGGAAGCTAAAACCCTTCGTCGCCATTAATTGCGCCGCCATTCCCGAAACTCTTATCGAAAGCGAAATCTTCGGACACGAGAAGGGCGCCTTCACCGGCGCGCTGGAACGCCGCACCGGCTGCTTCGAACTGGCCGAGGGCGGCACCCTGCTGCTGGACGAGATTGGCGAAATGCCGATCGCGACCCAGGCCAAATTGTTGCGCGTGCTGGAGGACCGCAAGCTCCGCCGCCTGGGCAGCACCTCGGAAACCTCGGTGGACGTGCGCGTGCTGGCCGCTACCAACAAACCTCCGGAAGAAGCGGTGGCGCGCGGGCAACTGCGCAACGACCTCTTTTATCGGCTGAACGTCTTCAACGTTAATCTGCCGCCGCTGCGGGAACACAAAGAAGACCTTGCGGACCTGGTGCACGCCCTGCTCGCTGACATGAACGAGAAGCACGACCGCCGCGTTGCCGGCGTGAGCGAGGCGGTGATGACGGCGTTCGAGGCGAACGCCTGGCCAGGCAATGTTCGCGAATTGCGCAATACCCTGGAGCGCGCTGTGATCGTGTGCGACTCCCCTGTGGTGGAAATGAAGCACCTGCCGCCAGGTTTCGGCCAGGTGGTCCTGCGCGCTCCTGTGCAGGAGGCCAATGCCGTGCGGCTCGGAGTTGGTACCACCGTGGGCGAGGCCGAGCGGCTGCTCATCCTGAAAACGCTGGAAGCGACCCACAACAACAAGACGCGGGCCGCGGAAATCCTCGGCATCAGCCTGAAGACCCTGCACAACAAGTTGAAAGAGTACGGCGCGCAGAGCGCCAACGAGGCCGCAGAAGCGGCCAGCTGAAGGTGCGCTATTCGCTCTTCGTTTTCTTGCTATTCGCTTATGGTTGGCTGACTTTCTGGCGAAATGCGAAGGGCGAACGGCTGACAGCGGACAGCGATTGCTAACCTCGCAAGACCGCCTGTACAATGAACGTGCTTCCTGAACAGCGAGTTGAGATTCTCACTCGCATCCACCCGTGCCGAAGTGGCGGAATTGGCAGACGCGCATGGTTCAGGTCCATGTACCCGCAAGGGTGTGGGGGTTCGAGTCCCTTCTTCGGCACCACTTCTGCTCTTCGAGACCAACCGGTCCTTCGCGGCGCTCAGGATATCGCCTGCGCGCTCACGCCGCGCCTGGGCAGGTCCCTCGTATCAGGAATTCCCGTAAATGACTCCGTCTGAGTATGTGAGCAATCTGTATCGACTTCTTCTCGGGCGCCAGCCTGACGAAGCAGGACTGCAATTCTGGGTAGACTTCATCGCAGCATCAGGCGACCCGACGGAAGTTCTCGCGGGGATCTTGGACAGTCCTGAGTACCGCAGCCGCACCACCCAGCAGACCATGCAATGCGATACCAGCAAGGTCGCCGCTTTGGCCGCACACCTTTCACCCGGACGAGTGCTGACAGTGGTTGACGTCGGAGCTCAGATGCTGCCGCATGAGGAGCACGCCTACCTGCCGCTACTTAACGCCAACATTCCCTGCCAGGTCATAGGGTTTGATCCGCTGGCTGATCGCATGCAGGAGCGGGCGGAACACGAGAGAGGATATAACCCGCACCTGCTGCCGTACGCGATTGGAGATGGCGGGCAACACACTTTCTACATCAATAACGTCGACGCGACTTCGTCGCTGTACCCGCTAAACGGAGAGGTCATCAAGCACTTTGCCGACATGGCTTCGTTGTCGACGGTCAGGACTGAGAACATCCCAACCCGTACGCTTGATGACGTCCTAACCGGCAAGACAGTGGATTTTCTCAAGCTGGATATTCAGGGATTTGAGCTTCGCTCGCTGGAGGCGGCCCTCACGACCCTGTCACGGACAGCGGTGGTGCACTGCGAAACGGAATTCCGCCAAATCTATGCCGGGCAGCCGTTGTTTCCGCAGGTGCACTCTTTCTTAACAGCGCACGACTTCACTTTCGTCGATTTCTTCAACCCGGTGAAGCTGTCACTCAAAGTGCCATCGGGCCGAGGCGGGCCGGACATGCTTGTATTTGCCGACGCCGTCTTCTTTCACGAACCGAACCCTGCCGACCCGGACCTGCACATCGTGCAGGCTCTCATCGCAATTCTCGTCTATGGCAAGCCAGCATTAGCTGAGTGGGTGCTTCACTGTCACGATCAGGTCGCAGGTACCAACGTGGCCAGTATCCTGGCGACCTGATCCATCCCTGGTTTTTTCCCGACCTCACCCGGTCATGCATTCGCGATGCTGTTGCTGTGAGCCGCCGGTGTGTACTGAATCGCCAGCAGCGTTTCGTCGTCGAACCGCTCCGCCGCTCCCCGGAAGGCCGCGACGTGCTGCTTGCAGGCGCCTACCAGCTCCACCGGGCAGCACAGGTGCTGCTCCTCGATGAATCTGCGCAGACGCTCCACGCCGTACTCTTCGCCACCGTTGTTCTCGGCTTCACTGATGCCGTCGGTGAACGCGACCACCGTCTCGCCCGGCGACATCCTGGCCCTGACCACTTCCACATTCTCGTCGGAGAAAAAGCCCAAGGGCTTGCAATTGCTTTCGAAAGTCCTTACCCCGGACTTACCGACCACCAACACCGGCAGGTGACCGGCGTTGGCGATCTCCAATTCACCCGTGCTCGAGGTCCTCCCAAACACCAGGGTGGCGTACTGGTTGGGCAGAGCGGTCTCATGGAAGAGGCGGTTGGCGCGCACCATCAGTTCTTCGACCGGTAAACGCAACGGAATCAGGGAACGGAAGACGGCACGCAGGTTCGAGGCCAGCATGGCGGCGGCGACGCCCTTGCCGGAAACATCGGCCATGATGAAATTGAGATGGCCGTTGTCTTTGATCACATCGCAGTAATCGCCACTCACCACGCCCGCGGGCTGGTAGTGATACGAAATATCCCAGCCTGCGATGGCGAGATCGGCCGCGGGTAACAGTCCTCTTTGGATTTGCGCGGCCAGCTCGAGGTCGTACTCCAACGCGCGCTGCTGCTTCGGCGTGTAGCACTCCAGGCAAACTCTGACCAGCGGGTTCTCCAACAGCTCTTCGCTGGGGACCTCGCCAAAGCACGCTTCGCACACGCCGAACTTACCGTGCTCAATGCGATGCAGCGCGCTGTCCACTTCGCCCAACAGGCGCAGCACCTGCTCGCTCTCGTTATCGGCCAGCACGTCCGCCAGCCGCGCGCGCCCGGCCAGCAGTTGCTCCCGGACGCTGTTGACGTAAACGCTTTCTCCAATCGCCATGGCTAACCACCTTATAGACTTTAGAAGGTTACAGATGCCAGTAGGATGCAGTCTTTTTTGCCCTGGATCCACCCGCCCAAGACCCACTGTACGGGCAGTCCCGGCAGGCATCACTCCGCTTCTTGCGGTCAAAAGAAATACACACGATGTAGGGGCTGGCCACGCGAGCACCTATGAATCTACGGTGTCATTCTGAGCGAAGCGAGGTCGCGCAGCGATCGAGCGCAGTCGAAGAACCCCTATACGACCTCAGAAAAGAGCTGTGGAATAGGGGTCCTTCGACTCGCGGCAAAACCGGCCGCTCGCTCAGGATGACACGTCTGCTTCCGGTGTGGTCTGAGTGCTGACGCTATTGCAGCAATCTCTCCACTACGCCGTAGCTATCGGCCAGCGCTGCATCCAGCCCGCTGGGGTCCTTGCCGCCGGCCTCGGCCATGTCGGGACGCCCGCCGCCCGAGCCGCCGACCTTCTTAGCGACTTCGGCGATCACCTTGCCCGCCTGCACGCGTGAGGTCAGGTCCTTGGTCACGCCGACGATGAGCGCGACCTTGCCGTCGCTGACCGAGCCGAGCACCACCACGCCCGAGCCCAGCTTGTTGCGCAGGTTGTCGATCAGCACCCGCAGTTGGGCGCGTTCGAGATTGTCGGCGCGCGTCGCCAGTACTTTGACGCCCTTCACTTCGCGCACGTTCTCCGCCGCCGACTGGACTGAGGTGGACGCCGACTTCATGCGCACCTGCTCCAGCTCTTTGCGCAGCTTCTTCAACTCCTCTTCGCGGCGCTCCAGCTCCTGCTTCAGCGCCTCGGCGGGAGAGCGGTCGTCGCCGCCGCGCACCAGCGTCGAGACGACGTTCTCCAGCTCATGGTCTTTACGGAAGTGCCGCAGCGAGCCTTCTCCGGTCACGGCCTCCAAGCCGGCGCACGCCACTGGATACGCTGCCCTCTTTCAGTATTTTGATCAGGCCGATCTCACCGGTCGCGGCGGTGTGCGTGCCGCCGCACAGCTCGGTGGAGAAGTCGCCGATGCGGATGACGCGCACGCGGTCGCCGTACTTCTCGCCGAAGAGCGCCATCGCGTTGTACTCGTTGACCGCAACGTCAATCGGCACGTCCGGGATTTCTTCCACGCGGTCGTTGCGCAGGACTTCCCGGTTGGCAAGGTCTTCGATGTCCTGCAATTCCTCGTCATCGAGCGATGCGAAGTGCGAGAAGTCGAAGCGCAGGTGCGAAGGATCAACCAGCGAACCCGCCTGCTTCACGTGCTTGCCCAGCACCTCGCGCAGCGCGGCATGCAGCAGATGCGTGCCGGTGTGGTTGCGCATGGTGGCGCGGCGGACTTCGTCGTTGACCATCGCGTCAACCTTGTCGCCGACGCGAATCGCCTGCTTTGCGATGACGCGATGCGCGCGCACGCCCTGCACGGGATAGGTCACGCCTTCGACCTCAGCGACGAGTGTGTTGTGGTCGTCGGCATAGAGCCAGCCGACGTCGCCGACCTGGCCACCTGCATCCGCATAGAACGGTGTGTGGTCGAGCACGATCTCGCCGCGTTCGCCAGGCTTCAACTCCTGCGCGCCAACGCCGGTGCCGTTGTGCGGCTTGATGATGGCCAGCACCTCGCATCCGGTGGACAGCGTCTGGCGATAGCCTTCGAACTGGGTCGGAGGCAGCGCTTGATAAGCAGGACTGGCGCTGGCCTTCGAGCCGCCCTTCCAGGAAGCCTGCGCACGCTTGCGCTGTTCTTCCATGGCAGCGTCGAAACCGACCTGATCAAACACAATTCCGCGATCCCGAGCGGCATCAACCATGAAATCCAGCGGAAGGCCAAACGTGTCGTACAGCTTAAATGCAGCGGCTCCAGAATAGACCGGTCGGGCCCGGGTAGCTTCTCGCCCGAATGTCTCGATGACCTTCGGCAAGTCTTGGGAGAATCTGGCCTCGACGTCCTTCAGGTCATCTTCCAGTCTCCTCAGCCCGATGTCCAGCGTGTGCGCAAACCGGGTCTCTTCTCCCTTGATAGTCTCCGACACGCGATTCGCCGTCTCAATCAACTCCGGATACTCATCCTTCATCAGGTCGCGAACCGCGAACACCATCTCGAAGAGAAACGGCTTTTCCTGTCCCAACAATCGCCCATGCCGAATCGCCCGCCGGATAATCTTGCGCAGCACGTAGCCGCGCCCTTCATTCGAGGGCAACACGCCATCGGAAATGAGGAACGTCGACGCGCGTGCATGATCAGCAATCACGCGCAGCGATGCTGCCTGGTGATGCCGCTCATCCACGTCTTCTTTCTTTAACTCGGTCTCCAGCGAGGCTCCCGTCAACTCCGCCGCACGCTTGATCAGCGGCACAAACAAGTCCGTGTCGTAGTTCGAAACCACTCCCTGCATCACCGATGTGACCCGCTCCAGTCCCGCGCCAGTGTCAATCGAAGGCTTGGGCAGCGGCATGAGCTTGCCATCCGGCTGCTTGTCGAACTGCATGAACACCAGGTTCCAGATTTCGACGTAGCGCCCACACTCGCAGCCGAACTGGCAGTCCTTGTGTCCGGCGTCGCTGGCGGCCGGGGCCCATGTCGTAGTGCATCTCGCTGCACGGACCGCACGGGCCGGTGTCGCCCATCATCCAGAAGTTGTCTTTCATGCCGAGCTCGTAAATGCGCTCGGGCGCAACCCCGGTCGCGATCCAGTGGTCGTAGGCCTCGTCGTCGCGCGCAATTCCCTGCTCGCCCTTGAAGATGGTGGCGTAGAGCTTGTCCTTGTCGATGCCGAACCAATCAGGCGAAGTCACCAGCTCCCACGCGTAGGCAATGGCTTCCTTCTTGAAGTAGTCGCCGAAGCTGAAATTGCCCAGCATCTCGAAGAAGGTGTGGTGGCGATTGGTGAAGCCGACGTTCTCCAGGTCGTTGTGCTTGCCGCCGGCGCGCACGCATTTCTGCGAGGTGGTGGCGCGCGAGTAGTCGCGCTTCTCGATGCCGAGGAAGACATCCTTGAACTGGTTCATGCCGGCGTTGGTAAACAGCAGCGTGGGATCGTTGGCCGGCACCAGCGACGAGGAGTGCACGATCTTGTGGCCGTGCTGCTCGAAATAGCGCAGGAAGGTGGACCGAACTTCGGAACCGGAAAGCTGGCGGATGGGCATTACGAAAATTCTAGCATTCGCTGCGCTGGCGGTTAATTTAACCGACAGGATTGCGTTGGCCCACGAAACCGCAGATCCTTCGACTCGCCCGCGGCGGGCTCGCTCAGGATGACAAATCAAAGGGGCAGATTGTCTGCGGTGCACAATCTTTAAATTGTCATCCGGCAGTCAGCCTTCGGATGTCAGCGGTCGCTCTTATAATTTGTCATCCCGAGCGGTATCTTAACTTTCGCCCGTCAGCGATCGCCCCCCCTATGATTTGTCATCCCGAGCGGAGGACTTCAGCCCGGAGTCGAGGGATCTGCGGTTGATGTCTTCCCAGCAAATCGGTTTGCCCCATTAGGCAGAAAGGTCCTGCCACGTCGGGTTTCTGCTTTCGATGAGCTGGATTTTCTTCTCTCTCCGCCAAGGTTTAAGCTGTTTCTCACGCGCGATCGCATCTTGAACATCACCGAAGACCTGGTACCAAGCCAGCCGGTCAATGTTGTATCTAGTCGTAAAATCCTCCTGCTGCTTATGCTGATGGAGGCGACGTTCGAGATTGTTCGTTACTCCAACATAAAAGTTGTGCGAGCGGCTGGCGAAGATGTAAACGGCGTACCGATGTTTTCTCACAGGGGGATCGTGCCACTCGCCGTCTCCGCACATCTGTGCGCTGAGTCACAAGAGCATGGGAACCGCGGGAACCGCAGATCCCTCGACTCCGGCGGCCAAACCCGGGCCGCCTCCGCTCGGGATGACAAATCGAGGTTTGATTCTGAGTACTTGGCTGACTGCTGAGTGCTGACCGCTGCCTTTCCCGCACCTCTCTCGCCAATTGACCGTCGCCGCCAACCATCCCATAATCTTTGTGCCTGACGATACCGCTACATACAAGGTGGCCCACTGTGGACAAGAAGAAGAGCGCTCCCCGTCCTTTCTCAACCGCTGGCGAGAAGTTGGACGATGTGCTGGGCGGCGCCTCGAAGCGCGTCGAGGAAGAAGCCCAGATGCTGATCAAGTACATCAACGAGGAACTGGTACCGGCGATTCGCGAGCACTCCAGCAACGCGCTGCGCATTGCCAGCGAAAAGCTGAACCAGGCCGCCGAGCTGATGGAAGCCGACAAGCGGCGGAAGAAGTAACTGGACATTCTGCCTTGATGGTCTGCGCCAAGCAGAGCGAAATGCCTCAGCGGCTAAAGCCGCTTCGAAACGAGGAGCCTTGCGGCACGCCTGAAGGCGTGCCCTTTCAAGACTCGGCAAACCAGGCGCCTGCAGGTATACCCGTTGAAGAATCGGCAGACCAGCCTCGATCAGGAACCTTGCGCTTTCGAAATTTGACTGGCGAATATCGAATCGGGCAGAGGTTTCTTGCGGTCGTCATTGCCGTGGCCATGCTGCTGCTCTCGGCCTGCGGCGGGCACAAGACCGCGCGCAGCCAGCCGGTGCCGCCTCCGCCGACGCTTGCCAAACCGGAACCTGCGCCGCCCACCACCGCCAAGAGCCCGCCCACACCTGCACCTGCGCCAGTGCACAGCGGCAAACCTATCTATGTCGAAACCGGACTGGCGAGCTGGTACGGGCCTCCGTATAACCATCATCGCGGATCGAATGGCGAGATCTACGATCAGAACGCAATGACCGCAGCGCACCGCACGTCTGCCGCTGAATTCAGTTGTGCGGGTGACCAACGAAACAACCAAGCACTCCGTGGTGGTCCGTATCACCGACCGGGGACCGTTCATCGAGGACCGGATCATCGACTTATCACTGGCGGCAGCTAAAACAGTGGACGTGTGGCGGGCAGGCACCGCGGAAGTGAAGGTTGAGGTATTGTCCGCGCCTGCGCCTATCGCGGAAGGCGGCCGCTGGTGCGTACAGATCGGTGCCTTCCACAGCGAGCACGAAGCCCGCAAGCTGAAGGAGAAACTACAAGACCACTATGAAGGCGCCAACGTCATTCAGTTCACCGGACCCACAGGCGAGTGGGTACGCCTCCGCCCCGTGGGCGACGACAAGCGCAAAGCCCAGGAGGTCGCCAGCAAGACGCATGTGAAAGAAGGCGGCGTATTCCTGGTCCGGCTGGATTGATGCAATACGATGCCGAAGCAGCAGTGTGTCGCTAACCTACGTGAACCTCAATGATGCCTGACGGATACACCGCTGTCCCTCCGGGAAAAATTGCTGCCGTAGTCACCTACCTGGAGATGCGTACACCGCCACCAATTCCATCCGCCCCGCCATCATCCGAGTTCACGGTGCGGCGCGTGTTGGAGCCCAATCCCGACTGGTATCGCGCGCTCTATCGCGCCATAGGCGAACCTTGGCTGTGGTTCAGCCGCCTTCGTCTCTCGGACGCCGAATTGCATGAGGTCATTCACCATCCCCAAGTCGATGTCTTCGCCCTGTCGTGCGAAAACGAAGACCTAGGTCTGCTGGAGTTCGATCGCCGCCAGTTTCCCGAAATTGAGATGTCATTCTTCGGGGTTACGCCTGCTTGGATCGGCCGGGGCGCCGGCCGCGCGCTGCTGCAACACTGCCTGCCGCTGGCGTGGGAGCATCATCCCCAGCGCCTCTGGCTGCATACCTGCACCTCCGACCATCCCGGCGCTCTGAGTTTCTACATCAAGGCCGGTTTCGTTCCTTACAAGCGTGCCATCGAAGTCGCTGACGATCCCCGCCTGACGGGTGAGTTTCCGCGCAGCGCCGCTCCTCACATACCTATTTTGTGAAGACGTCTCACTGGTGCGCATATGAGTTATATTTCCACCAGCTATGCCGCAGTCCACAGCAGCTTTCCCCGAAGCGTCCACTGCGCCCGATCGCGCCGCTCTCGTAGCGCGCGGCCGGAGGCTGGAGTATTTCACGCTGGCGTGGAACGGATTTGAGGCAGCAGTTGCTCTCGTCGCGGGAGCGCTGGCCGGCAGTATCGCTTTGGTTGGTTTTGGTCTCGACTCCGTCATCGAAACCATTTCTGCGGGAATTCTGCTGTGGCGGCTTCAGCCTGAGCAGGATGGGCATCGCCGTGAACGCGCCGAGCTCACGGCCCGCCGCTTGGTTGGGGTTTGCTTTCTGCTGCTGGCGGCCTACGTCGCCATCGAATCGATTCGCGCCCTCTGGACCAAAGCGCTGCCCGAGCGCAGCCTGCCCGGTATTCTGATTGCCGTGGCGGCAATCGTGGTCATGCCGATACTGGGGCGGGCCAAGCGCCGCGTCGCAGCGCAACTCAACAGCGGCGCGCTGCACGCCGACTCGCGCCAGGCGGACTTCTGCGCCTACCTCTCTGCCATTCTTCTGGTGGGATTGCTGTTGCACGCCGGCCTGGGCTGGTGGTGGGCCGATCCCCTCGCGGCGCTCATCATGGTGCCGATTATCGCGCGCGAAGGCGTGCAAGGCCTGCGCGGCAAAGGCTGCTCGGACTGCGCCGTCCATCCGTCTGTCCGCCACACATAGCTCTGCTCACTTTCCGTTTTCCGCTATTCTGTTCCCTGCACCAATTGCGATCCTGATCTATGAGAAGCAAACAGCCTCGTGCCTTCGACCGCAGCTTCATTCCTCTTTCCACCCGTTTCGATCACGCTCTGCTCTTCGCTGCCCAGGTGCATCGCAACCAGGACCGCAAGAAGACCGGCATTCCCTACATTTCGCATCTGCTGGGCGTGGCCTCCATCGTGCTCGACTACGGTGGCGACGAGGAGATGGCCATCGCGGCGCTGTTGCACGATGCCGTCGAGGACCACGGGGGGCGGCCCATGCTGAAGGCAATCGAGCAGATGTTCGGAGCGCGCGTGGCCAAGATCGTGGACGGCTGCACCGACTCCTACGCCGAGGACCCGAAGAAGAAGGAAAGCTGGGAGCGCCGCAAGTTTCGCTACCTGCGCCGGATTCGCCATGAGGACGCCGAAACGCGGTTCGTATCGGCTGCCGATAAGCTCTACAACGCGCGCGCCGTTCTGCGCGACCTGCGCTATGACGGCGACGTGGCCTTCGCGCGCTTCTCCGCCCCCAAGGCCAAGATCATCTGGTATTACCGTTCGCTGGTCAGCGAGTACCGGGCCGGCGGAGTGACTCATCGGTCTGAAGCCGCTGATTGACGATCTGGATCGGGTAGTCATCGAGGTCGAGCACTTGTCGGGGCTGCTGGGTTATACGCCGAAACCGCATCGCAGGCTGACGACGAAGCTCAAGGCCAAGCGTTAGTCACCGTGGCCTGAATCGGCCAACATTACATTCGCATCTTTCGAACCAGGAGCGCACCGTGACCAAGACGGAAGCCGAGCGCATTACCGAGATGCTGCAATCGGCCAAGATCATCGCCGTGGTCGGCCTCACCGATACACCCGTCCGGCCCAGCTACGGCGTATCGCACTACATGCAATCGCATGGATACCGCATTATTCCGGTGAATCCCAATATCACGGATTGGATGGGCAAGAAGGCCTACGCCTCACTGCTCGATGTACCGGAGAAGGTTGACATCGTCGATGTGTTCCGCCGCTCCGATGCGGTGCCCGACGTGGTGGAGCAGGCGATTCAGATCAAGGCTCCCGTCATCTGGATGCAAGAGGGCGTGATTCACGAAGCCGCGGCGGAGAAGGCGCGCCAGGCCGGTATCTTCGTGGTGATGGATAAATGCATCCTGAAAGAGCACATCAAGCGGCAGTAGCTGGCAATGAGCGGCTAGCACCTGGTTGCTAGTCGCTAGTTGCTTTCTTTGCCTTCTTGATCTCTTCCAGTCGCGCCTTGATGCGCTTCTCGACCCCTTCGTCGGTGGGATGGTAGTACACGCGGTTTTTCAAGTTGTCGGGCAGGCATTGCATGTCGGCGACTTTCGACTCCAGGTCATGCGCGTACTGATATCCCTTCCCGTAATCCAGGGCCTTCATCAGCCCGGTCGGCGCGTTGCGCAGATGAAGCGGGACGGGCTCCTGCGCAGTTCGCTCCACGTCTTCCTGAACGGCGCCATACGCGGTATATAGTGCATTCGACTTGGGCGCGACCGCCAGATACACGACCGCTTGCGCCAGCGCTAGGTTCGCTTCCGGCACGCCGAGGAAATCCACCGCATCGCGCGCTGCCAGCGTGATTGCCAGTGCGTTCGGGTCGGCGAGACCGATATCTTCCGAGGCCATGCGCACGACCCGCCGCGCGATGTACAGCAGGTCTTCGCCCCCTTCAATCATGCGCGCCAGCCAATAGAGCGCGGCGTCAGGATCGCTGTTGCGCACGCTCTTGTGCAGCGCGGAGATGAGATTGTAGTGCTCCTCGCCCGCCTTGTCGTACATCAGCACGCGCCTTTGCAGGGCATCGGTGACGATGGCGTCTGTGATGAGAGGGGCCGCACCTGCTGTCTTTTCCTCGCGGGCCAGCGTCGCTGCGATGTCGAGCACGTTGTAGGCGCTGCGGGCGTCTCCACTGGAGTACGCCGCGATCTTGCGCAGCGCGTCGTCTTCTGCTTCCAGTTGGAGTTCGCCCAATCCGCGCTCCTTGTCTTCGAGCGCGCGTCGCAGCAAGAGCACGATTTGCTCCTCCGTCAGCGGATTCAGCACATACACGCGGCAGCGCGACAGCAAGGCGGAGATGATTTCGAACGACGGGTTCTCCGTGGTCGCGCCGATCAGGCGAATGCTGCCCTTCTCGACGTAGGGCAGGAAGGCGTCCTGTTGCGCCTTGTTGAAACGGTGTACCTCGTCCACGAAAACGATGGTGCGAGTGCCGTACTGCCGGGCGCGCTCGGCATCGGCCATGACCTGCTTGATTTCTTTTATGCCGCTCAGCACCGCCGAGAACTCAATGAAGTCGGCGTGCGTCATGCGCGCGATGATCTTGGCCAGCGTGGTTTTGCCCACGCCCGGAGGTCCCCAGAAGATGAGCGAACCGGTATCGTCGCGCTCGATTTGCACCCGGAGCGGCTTGCCGGGCGCGAGAATGTGCTCCTGGCCAACGAACTCGTCGAGCGAGCGCGGACGCATGCGGTCAGCCAGAGGCCGCGACTTGTCAACCGTTTCGTCCTGCGGGATGTTTGGAAAAAGACTCACTTCTCAACCACAGAGACACAGAGGCGCAGAGAATTCAGGTCAGAAAACGTCTCGCCGATTTGGCTCGTCCACAACCGAGATCCACAAAGCTATCCGAATAAAATTCTATTCTTCTATGCGACTCCTTACTAACCCGTGAAGTCTGCACACCGATCGCGATTCCCTTACTTCCAAAAACCATTGTCATGCTGAGAGGAGCCTGCCCCGACTTTGGGCAGGCGAAGTCGAAGAACCCCTATTCGCTCTCGGACATCGGCGTGGAATAGGGGCCCTTCGACTCGCGGCAAAATCGGCCGCTCGCTCAGGGTGACAGGCCTTGTCTTGATTCACGCCATGCCAGTGCTGTGTCTCTGTACTTCAACGTCTTTGCCGGGCGGCCTCATACAGAACAATTGATGCTGCGATGCCCGCATTCAGCGATTCGACGCGCGCGGACTGTGGGATCGCAACCAGCTCGTCGGCCAGCACCAGGATATTTTTAGGGATTCCCGCGCCTTCATTGCCAACCAGGAAGGCGACCGGATCGCGCAAGTCAACGTCGGCGATAGATATGCCCTTATGGGATGAGGTCGCCAGCACCCGGATGCCGCGCGACTTGATTTCCTGCAATGTTCTTGCGAGTTCCACTTTGACCGTCGGAAGGCGAAATAACGATCCCGCCGAGGCGCGAACGGCTTTCCAGTTCCAGGGGCTGACTGTGTGCTCGCCGAGCAGCAAACCGGTTGCCCCGAACGCCTCCGAGGAGCGCGCGACGGTGCCCAGGTTTCCCGGATCCTGAAGGCCGGCGGTCGCCACCAACAACGCAGGTTGGGCAGCCAGCACCTCTTTAAGTGATAGCGAGTTGACGCGCACCATTGCAGCCACGCCCTGTGGGCTCTCGCTGGGCACAGCGCTGGCAAAGACGTCGTCTGGCAGCAGCAGAGTTTCGGTGTGTGCCGACAACTGCGGCAGCAGCTTATGCATGCGTTCGCGTGCGGATTCGCTGAAGAAAACTGTCCCCAGGCGCAGCCCGCTGCGGATTGCTTCTTCGACGAGGTGCATGCCTTCGATGGCAATCTCGCCCCGCTTATCCGGCAAAGCCTCACCGAAGCAGCGGCGCAATTCCTTAACCTGGGCGTTCTGGCGGCTGGTGATGCGGCGCAAACGATCTTCAAACTGGACTGGAGTGCGCATGCGACCCATGGAAACGCGTCTATCGTACACCGCCTGAGCCAGGATCACCGCCAGCAGAGGCTCTGACGTGGTAATCTGCTGGGTTGCTGTTGCGACGGGCACTGTGTTAGGTTTCGCCCCGTCAACTCCTATACGGAATAAAAGAGGCATGGGTGCGTCCCGAAATCGTAAAAATCAGCAGTAAAGAGCCAGAAGCCTCCCTGGTCAGCTATGCCGCGGAGAAAATCCGCTCTGGCGAAGTGCTGGGCATGCCGACTGACACGTTTTACGGTTTGGCGGCCGACCCTTTCAACCTGCACGCGGTGGACCGGGTTTATGAGATTAAGACCAGATCGCGGCACAAACCTCTGTCGCTGCTCATCGAGTCGGTTGACCAGGCTTCCGATCTGGCATGGCCGGTGCCCGAGATTTTCTACCTGTTGGCGCGCCGCTTCTGGCCGGGACCGCTGACCATCATCGTCAAGGCCGATCCCAAGTTGCCACTCAAAGTGACTGCCAACACCGGCAATGTCGCCTTGCGCGTACCCGCGGCGGAAATTCCGCTGGCCATCATTCGGGCGGCTGGACTGCCTCTCACCGCAACCTCGGCAAACCTGCATGGCGAAGCCGAATGTACGTCGGCAATGCAGGTGCGCGATCAACTCGGAGACTGCCTGTCGCTCATTGTTGACGGCGGCCAGTCGCCGCGCGATATGCCTTCCACCATTGTCGATCTGACCAGCGGAGATGGAAGCTGGCGTCTGCTGCGTCACGGAGCCATTCCCGAAGAACAGATCGCTGAACTGCTGGGACGGGAGTAGTCACCACGGCGGTACAGGACACCCAATTTCATCTTTCCCGCTGGATCGTAGCGGCGGCCGCCGTGGTCGCAGTGGCATTTCTGCTGTACACGTCGGTGCAGATTGTGCGCGAAGCGGACGTGGAGGATGCGCATTCTGCCGATGCGATCGTGGTGTTTGGCGCTGCGGAATATGTTGGCCATCCTTCGCCGGTGTATCGCGCGCGGCTGGATCATGCCTACGACTTGTTTCAGCGCGGGCTGGCTCCTGTCATCATCACCACCGGAGGAGCCGGAAAAGATACCCACTACAGCGAAGGACAGGTGGGCCGCGACTATCTCGAAGGCCGTGGCGTCCCGGACATAAACCTCATTGCTGAAACCCAGGGCGACAACACGGACGAGTCCACCCAGCGCGTGGCCGTCATCATGCGGACAAACGGAATGCGTAGTTGCCTGCTGGTAAGCGATGCCTACCACCTCTATCGCGCCAGGCAAATGATGGCACGCGAAGGCATGCAGGTGTACGTTTCGCCGCGTCCGGGTTCGATTCCCAAGACCTCATTCGGACGACTTCTCGCGGCACTGCGCGAGAGCTTCAGCTACATGCTGTACCGCGCGCATGTGAGGTAGGCCGCTGTTCGCTTTTTGTAGATCATCCAAAGTCCCCCCTGTAAATCCCAAGCGAAATGAGGTTGCCGCAGGCAACCCGAATGCAGTCGAGGGATCTGCGGTTGTCCACCCTAAGAGCAGCCGGTCCCTCGACTCGGACTAAAGTCCTCGCTCGGGATGACAGTTCTGGGGAAAGCGAATAGCGAACGGCGAAGAGCGGCTTTTACTTTACCAGCGCCAGCAGCCGCACCGGCCCACCAGATCCGTTCTCCAGCTTGATGGGCGCGACCACAATGGTCGCTCCGGAGGGTGGCGCAATCGCAAGGTTGGCCACATTTTCCAGGTGGTACACGCTCTCCTTCGAGGTGAACTGGTGTACGGGGAAGGTGGTGCTCGCACCGATATCAACGCTCATGGTGTCAATTCCGAGGCCCACCACACTGCGGGTCTTTACCAGGAACTTCGCAGTTTCAACTGAAAAACCCGGAAAGTGCGGCAGATGATCGCTCGCGACGTTGCGGAACTCCTTCTGTGAGTTCCAGCGAATGTCCCAACCGGTGTACGCCATCACCACCGCACCTGCGGGAATCTGACCGTGAAGACCCTCCCATTCCGCCACATCCTGCACGCTGATCTCGTAATCAGGATTAGCCTTCACCTTGCTGCGCACGTCCAGCACAACCATAGGTCGCACCAGCCGCTCGGTCGGAATCTGGTCCACGGTCCAAGTACCACGCGCAAAGTGGGCGGGCGCATCGAGATGAGTTCCGTAATGCTCCTGGGTGGTGAAGACGCGCGAGTAGTATCCGTCGCGGTCAATGTTGCCCAGCTCTTTGGCCTGAAAGGGCGATTGCGCGCTGCCCTCCCAGTTGGGGGAATGGTCGTTCAGGTTGTGCGTCAGATCAATCACCGCGCTATAGAGATCTTGATCGGGCATGGCAGCCTTGCGCTGCGCGAACAGAAACAGCGCCAACGCCAGACTACAGCCTAACGCGAATGTCTTCCAATTGATCATGGCAACCGGGAACCCAGGAGAGCACAGGCTCTCTTATGGGATGCTCGGGAGCAGCCGACGGTTCCGACGAAATGCGTTACTGGATAAAGAACCCCGGCAGAATTCAGTTAACGCGGTGGCCACGTGAAATTCTTGCAGCCGTAATTCACTCACAGCAAGCTACTGGAAGGACTTGACGGCCGTGTTCTCGTCCTCCGCGACCTCAAACACGGTAACCAGCTTGGTGATCTGAAGGATATTGTGGACGTTCTTGTTCAGGTTCATGAGTTTGAGACGGCCACCTTGGTTGCGGACCGAGGTAAAGCAAGTGACCAGTTCGCCGACACCAGCGCTGTCCATGTGGCGAACGACGGCGAGGTTCAGCAGAATGTTCTTGTCGCCCTGGGCTACAACGTCACGGATGATGTCACGCAGGACGCCGGTTCCCTCACCCAGCCGGAGCTCACCAACCATATCCACAATAACCACGCCATCTCTTTTTCGTGTGCTGATTTTCATGCCCACAGGCCACCTTCCTATTCGCCGAAGTTTGCCACTGTCATCGGCGGTCAGTCAGCAGAGCTGACTGGACTCCAATCGTACACTGCCGCGCCACCGTGTCGAAAAAAGATGTGGCCCGCCCGGACACCTGATTTGCCGGCGCCTTCCTCACACAGACTTGAACATTGCCACGATAAGAAATACGGCTTCGGCCGCCGCCAGTCCAATCCATATCCTTCGCCGAAACCGTGTCCGGCCCAGGTCGCGGGTCAATTGCATCCGCGTCGCCAGGAGCTCAGGATTCACGGTCACAGGCTGGGGAACCGGCGCTGCCTGGGCAAAGCTCACGACGGAAGCCGACTCCCGCGGCGCATCTTTCAGGAAGACCTTGGGAGTGGAAATCAGGTCGGACCAGTCGAGAATCTGCAGCGTTTCCTCGGCGCCAAAGCCCGCCACGGGTTGCGACGTCAGATCGAGCGGTGGAAGGTTCTCCGGGTTGAGGCGGTCACGCAGGCTCCTCAGCAGGGAGTCCCACCATCCATGACTCAATTCGTCGCCGAGCAGTTCGCCTACGTCCACAGGGGTGGATTCCAATTCCAGAGGAGGCAGCGTCTCAGGCGAAATCACATCGCTCAGGTTGGCGAAGATCGTGCGGTACCAGGGTAGCCGGAGGAGATCGCCCGGCAGCATGCCCACATACGCGGGCTTAGAAGTGAGCTGCAGCGGGGGCAGCCGTTCGGGCGACCAGCGATCGATGAGATTCAGCAGCAGCGAGCGCCACAAAGGAAGATTCAAGCCTTCGGGAGGAGACAAGTCGAGGTCAGTCATTCAATTTGAAGCTGCTCCTTATGGTTTGGCGCTCGTTGTGACGGGCGCATTCTCTTTCACAGTATAGTCCGGAGGGACCTGAAAGAGGTGCGAGGAGGGTTCCGAGCGGACCAGGTTCACTAACTTCATCGTGGTCCGGCCGGACTGGCCGTCATCAGAAACCGTCATCACCATAGTCCGCAATTCGGGCGAAAACCAGGATTCGCAGACCGAAACAATCGGTTTGTCATTGCCCATCGCGCCGGACTCGATCGTCCGCGTAGTCCGGGTACCAATGGCCATAACACCTTGGATGCTCCTGCTCCCGAGGGATTCCGTCGTGGCCTGAGCGGGAGTGGTTTGGATCGTGGCCATTCCTGAATGGGTGCTCACGCTCGACGATGGCTGCTGCTCTGGCGTCGGCTGCAGCTTGGACCCGCCAGCCACAGCGCCGTAGGTTATCTGGGTGTCCGGCGGAACGGCAGGCGAAAAGTGAACTCTGGAACCCTTTTTTTCTTTACCCGTCGCTGTGGTTTGAGGCTGACCGCTGGCTGCGGCGTTCAGGTTGGGAGCGGTGGGCCCAATCCCTTCGCCGAAACGGTAAATCGTCGCTGTCTTACGTCTTAGGTTTGAGGTGAATGATGACTTGCTGAACTGGGTCGTTAATGATGATGTGTTCGTACTTCTCAGCCCCGGGTTGGACACCGGGCATTTCGGTTTCAGTGCGCAAACGACCCTGGCTATCGCGGAAAATCTTGCCGTTGGTCTCACGATGAATGTGGCCACCGTTGTCCAGCGCACGATCATACTGCGTGATCACGTCCGCTGAAAACGGCTCGTTCTTCACCGCGGCCGTAGCAGATGTCGCTCCGGGAGCTTGTCCGACATACCGGCTACTGACCTGTGCCCCTGCTAGCCCAAGCGCTAACACCAAAACCAGCGCCACCCACGTCCACCGTACTCCCATCATCTTCTTCGCTCGACCCACTTCCCACCTGCATATTGCTGCTGCTATTTTGGCTTGGATTTAGTGCCATTGCAATGTGAGGGATCTACAACTTACGAGTCATTACAGAAGGGCACGAAGGTGCGCAAAGGGACGAAAGGGATGGAAGAGCAGCGGCGTGCCGCCCCTCCGCCTCTGAAGATAAGCTAACCTTAAGCCGGATGTGCCATGCTTCCGCCTGCGGCAGCAGTACGAACCATGTAGTGCTGCTCGGGCACGGCGAAGCCGGCAGTCGTGAACGAGTCCTTTATCAGCTTGTTCGTGTCGAAATAGACCTGCCAGTAGTCCTTGTTATTGCAGTAGGGACGAACGGCAAGCACCGGCCCGGCGAGATTGAAGGTCAGGATCTCGACGTCCGGAGCCGGATTGGTCATAACGTTGGGAATGCCCGCCAGGGCTTTCTTGAGCAGCGCCATGGCAGCGTGCACATCCACTCCATGTGCCAGTTGCGCGGTCAGGTCAACCCTGCGGTACGCGTTGGTGGGAAATTCTGGATCACGTCGCCGAGGATTTTTCCGTTGCCGACGATATGCCGCACATTGTCGAGATGTGTCGATGTAGGTCACGAACAGTCCGATCTCTTGCACGGTGCCCATGATTCCGCCCGCGGTCACGAAATCATGAACCTTGAACGGCTGCAGGATGATCAGAAATACTCCCGCGGCAAAGTTGGCCAGCAAGCCGCTCCACGCCAGGCCAATGGCGACGCCGGCCGCCGCGATGAGGGCCGCCAGGCTGGTCGTCTGGACACCGAAGAAGCCAAGGATGGCGATGACCAGTACGATATTTAGGATGGCGCCAACCGCATTCTGGATATAGCGGATCAGTGTGGGATCGATCTTCTGCTTGGTCATGCCGCGGCCGATGAGGCTAATGGCAAAACCGATCAGCCAGCGACCGACAATCCACAGCGCAAGCGCTTCCAGCACTCGTATGCCAAGTGCGATCAGCGCTGTCCAACCCGCCTGCATCAACGAATCCATCTTAGATTCCATGACTGTTTTCCTTTCGATAGCGGTGCACCGTTCAGGACCGTAGTCACCGCAGTTAATCCAGCGATGCTACCAGAATCGCTTCGCAATGCGGCGTCGTAAAAGTACTTGATTACCGTAGAAAAATTACGAGAATAAAAAAGCGGCCGCAGTGGCCGCTCTCCATTCAATATTTCCGGGAAATTAATATCCCGCGTCGGCGACGTCAGGCGGCTCGGCTTCTTCCGGCTCAGTTCCAAATTCCTGGTGCGGTTCCTCGGTAGCGGCGCCTTCTCCGTTTTTCTTTTTCAACCGGACAACCGTGATCTTGGCAAACCCCTCTTCAAACTTGGGCGGGCGCAGCTTCGTGGCCATGCGCTGCATAACGTCTTCGGGAACGTTGCGTTCGCGGCGGTGGTTGCGCTCGATGCAAACCTCCGGAGGAACGTCGAAGAACACGGCGTGCGCCTCGTATCCGAAATCGTGCGCCAGCTTGATCCAACTACGGCGCTCGTGCGGCGACAGGTTGGTCGCATCGACATAGTTCCAGGGACGCCGCGCCAGTAGCCGCGCGCGCAGCATGGCGCGCAGGGTGGAAAACACCAGGTCCTGGAAACGCTGCTCGGTAACGTCGTCAAACAGCAGGATCCGCACCATGTCGCTGGAAAGCGGCAGAATGTTGTGGCGTTTGAACCAGGTACTCTTGCCCGACCCGGGAAGTCCGATGGAGAGCACCACGGCGCCTTTCGGCTTCTTGGACGTCGCCGCTGGTTTACCCGCAGCTTGAGCTACAGGTTCTGCTACTTCGGCGGGCTCGGTAGCTTCCGCGGCTTCGGCGGCTTCCCCAGTCGGCCCACCGGGTCTGGGTAGTACCGGAGCTTGCGCCGGGGTTTGCGGCCGGTTTCCCCGTCCGCGACGTCCACGCCGGCGGGAGCGCTCGCGGCGGGCTTGCTGAGGAGGCTCGTCGCCTCCGCCGGTCTGCACCGAAGGCTGCGATTCCTCTGCGGCCGTCAACGGTGGCGGCTCAAGTCGTTGAGGCTGCGCCTCGAAGTCAGGCTGGCTCTCGGCCTCACCTTCGCTGCCTATGGGTTCAGGAAACTTCGGCTGCAGCGGAGCGGGGTTGTCCTGCCCTGGCTGTTCCGCTGGTTGTTTGCGCCGCTTGTTGCGGTCGCGCATCCATCTGCGCATGTTGCACTTGTAACACGCTTACCTGCTCGGGAGCAATCCTCAGCCGCTCTGCGTGCGCCCGTCCGAAGAAAAAATCCGAGCGGGATTACGAATCGCAAACGAAGCGAGGGATCGAGTGCCACATAACTGCCTTTTGTGACGTGCGTCATTTGCCTCGACCTACCGCGGATGCTACGATTTTCCGTTTCCACTCAACGTGGTGCTTTGGTTTATATGGCGCAGTTCCGATCATCACATTCCAATTCGAACGTCTTAGCGAGGCAATATGGCAATTAAAGTAGGCATCAACGGCTTCGGACGCATCGGCCGCAACATCCTTCGTACCGCTCTTACCGACGGCAATCTTGATTTCGTCGCGGTCAATGACCTTACCGATCCGAAAACACTGGCCCACCTTCTGAAGTACGACTCCATTCTCGGCAACCTGCCGAACAAGATCTCCGCCACCGCGGATTCCATCACCGTGGACGGCAAGACCATCCGCGTTTTTGCCGAGAAGGACCCTTCCAAGCTGGATTGGGCATCGGTGGGCGCGCAGGTCGTGATCGAATCCACCGGCAAGTTCACCAAGGCTGAATTGGCGAAGCAGCATCTGCGCGGCCCGGTGAAGAAGGTCATCATCACCGCTCCCGCCACCAACGAAGACATCACCATCGTGTTGGGCGTCAACGAAGACAAGTACGACCCAGCCAAGCACAACGTGATTTCCAACGCCTCCTGCACCACGAACTGCCTGGCGCCGATTGCGAAGGTCATCAACGATAACTTCAAGATTGTCTGCGGCACCATGACCACGATCCACTCCTACACCAACGATCAGGTCATCCTGGATTTCCCGCACAAAGACCTGCGCCGCGCTCGCGCTGCCGCGCTGTCCATGATTCCAACTTCGACCGGTGCTGCGAAGGCGGTCTATCTCGCCATCCCCGATCTGAAGGGCAAGCTCGACGGCTTCGCTATGCGCGTTCCGACCCCGAACGTTTCCGTCGTGGACCTGGTGGTCTTCGTCGAGAAGAAGACCACCGTCGAGGAAGTGAACAATGCGCTGAAGGCTGCGTCGGAGTCAGGCCCGCTGAAGGGTTATCTGGGATACGAGACCGCGGAGTTGGTTTCGATTGATTTCCGCGGTGACGATCGTTCCTCCATCGTGGACGCTGGCATGACTCGGGTGGTCGCCGGCAACTGCGTGAAGGTGATCTCGTGGTACGACAACGAGTGGGGATACTCGTGCCGTGTCCGCGACCTGATTCATTACATCGCGCAGAAGGGTCTGTAGTCGCATCTCTTCTTGACGGCAACCAGCGCCAGGGGCGACGCTGGTTTGCTGTGGATTTATTCTCGGACGGGATTCGCCCCTGCGGCTCATTTCTATCGGGCGGAGTAAGGGACAAACTAATGTCGAAGCTATCGATTCGTGATCTTCCTCTGAACAACAAGCGCATTTTCATGCGGGTTGACTTCAATGTCCCGCTCGAGGACGGCCGCGTGATGGACGACACGCGCATCCGCGAAACCCTGCCCAGCATCGAGTACGCGCTGCGGCATGGCGCGCGCCTGATACTGGCCTCGCACCTCGGACGCCCGAAAGGCAAACCCAATCCCAAGATGAGCCTGAAGCCGGTGGCCGAACGCCTGCGCATCATGCTGGACGATGTGATGCGGCGCGGCGAGAACGTCGGCTTTTCTCCCGACTGCATCGGCGTGCAAGCCATGGAGATGGCGGAGAAGTTGGAGCGCGGGCAGTCTCTGCTGCTGGAAAATCTCCGCTTCCATTCCGAAGAGGAGGCCAACGATCCGGACTTTGCGCGGCAACTGGGGAAGCTCTGCGACTTCTACGTAAACGATGCTTTTGGCTCGGCCCATCGCGCTCATGCCTCCACCGAGGGCATTACCCATTTCGTTGAGAAAAGTGCCGCCGGCTTATTGATGGAGAAGGAACTCGAATATCTCGGCAAAGCCCTGTCGCATCCGCAGAAGCCGTTCATCGCGATTCTTGGTGGCGCCAAGGTTAGCGACAAAATCGGCGTGATCAAGCATCTCATGACCAAGGTGGACGCCCTGATCGTTGGCGGCGGCATGGCTTACACGTTTCTTAAAGCGCAGGGCCACGAGATCGGGAAGTCGCTGCTGGAAGCCGACAAGGTGGAGCTGGCGGCGCAAACGCTCGCCGATGCCAAGGCCCACCATGTGAAGTTCCTGCTGCCGGTGGACCACGTTGTCGCTGACAAGGTGGCGGCGGACGCCCGCATCCAGAACATCGGCGAGGGGAAAGCGATTCCGGCCGACATGATGGCGCTCGATATCGGCCCACAGTCGGTAGAACTGTTTTCCGCCGAAATCGCCCGCGCTCGCACTATCGTGTGGAACGGGCCGATGGGCGTGTTTGAAATCGAGGCCTTCGCCAAAGGCACGAAGAAGATTGCCCACGCGGTGGCCGACAACGGGGCGGCCGTCTCCATCGTCGGTGGTGGCGACAGTGTCGCGGCAGTGAAAGCTGCCGGGGTGGCCGACCAGATCACGCACATCTCCACCGGGGGCGGCGCTTCGCTGGAATTCCTCGAGGGTAAGAAGTTGCCCGGAGTGGAAGCCCTCAGCAACAAGTAACCGCATGAGCAGCAGTCCGCAGGTTCTGCGTGTGTCGCTGGCTGATCGCCTTCTGGTGGTCACCGGCCCGGGCGACATCACGCGCGAGCAGGCCGATGCCATCGTGAACGCGGCCAACTCTTCCCTGCTCGGCGGCGGCGGCGTGGACGGTGCGATCCATCGCGCGGGCGGCCCGGCCATCCTCGAAGCCTGCAAGCAGATCGTGGAACGGATTGGCCGCCTTCCCGCGGGACAAGCGGTGGCCACGCCCGCCGGACAAGCTCGCCGCCCGCTACGTCATCCATACCGTAGGGCCGTTCTGGAGCGGCGGCAATCGCGGCGAAGCGGAGACGCTGGCCAGTTGCCATCGTGAATCCATCCGCGTTGCTGATGAACTAGAACTTGCGACCATTGCCTTTCCCGCGATCTCGACCGGAGTGTACCGCTATCCTGTCGACCAGGCGTCGCAAGTCGCCGTTACCAGCGCGGCCGATGCGCTCGCAAAGTCCTCTCACCTTCGCGAAGTCCGCTTCGTACTGTTCGATCCGCAATCCTTCGAGCATTACGCGAAGGTTGCTGGTGCACTCGGCAAACCGCTGATGTAACGCCCGCCTAATCACGATTCGGCAACTTTTCAGCCCCTTCAGGTTTTATAGGCACGAGGTCTCCGGGAAGGACTCCTGCTATGAGCGTTCGCTTAAATCCTGCTTCTCGCACCAAAGGTGTGCGGCGACGCCTCTCTTGGTTGGCCGCTTTGGCGGTCCTGCTGTCTTTTGCCGTCGGAGTATATGGCGCCAAGAAACCCAAGGTTTCCAACGCTGCCGAGGAACAGAAGCGCGCGCTTCACGCTCTGGATCGCGTGACCTTTGGCCCGCGCCCCGGCGATGTGCAGGCCGTTTCTGCGATGGGTGTGGACAAGTGGATCGAGTTGCAACTCCATCCCGAACAGATCAACGACATCGCGATGCAGGGACGGCTCGTGGGCTATCGCACCTTGCAAATGAGCACGCGCGACATGCTGTTCAACTTCCCCCCGAATCCGGTCGCGAAGGAGGTGATGTATGGCAAGCTGCCGATGCCCCGCGATCCTTACCGTCACGCCATTTACACGGCGGCGATTGACCGCCTTCAGCAACAGCAGGTGCAGAAGCAAAACTCCGCCAATGCGGCCCCGCAGAACACTTCGGCCATGCTCCCCGGCAGCAACGCTGACCAGCCGAAGATGCTGGCCCCCGATGCTTCGCAGCGCAGGCAGGACCGGCAGCAAGCTCACAGTTTGGTGGACGACTTGAGTCAGCTTCCGGCCGACGCACGCCTGCAGCGAATCCTCAGCCTGCCGGTGGCTCAGCAACGTGACCTGACCCAGGGCATTCCCTATGAGAAGGGGCAGGCGCTGCTGGCAGGACTCTCTCCCGAGCAGCGCGAGACCGTTCTCGCCATCAACAATCCGGTGGGTGTAATCAACGGTGAAGTGCAATCGGCCAAGTTGTTGCGAGCGGTTTACAGCGATCGCCAACTCGAAGAAGTGCTCACGGATTTCTGGTTCAACCACTTCAACATATTCATTGGTAAGGGCGCCGATCACTACCTGCTAACCGCCTACGAGCGCGAAGTCATCCGCCAGCACGCGTTGGGCAAGTTCAAAGACCTGCTGGCCGCCACCGCGAAGAGCCCCGCAATGCTGTTTTACCTCGACAACTGGCAGAGCGAAGGACCGGATTCCGACGCGGCGCGCGGCGTTCCCGAACATCCCCACGCGCAGTATCCCGGCAGAATGAACGGGCCCTTCGGACCTCCCCGGGGTCAACCCCTATCCTGTGCCGCATCCGCCGCGGCAACAGCCCAACGTGCAGAACAATCAGCAGAAGCGCCGCAACGGCCTGAACGAGAACTATGCGCGCGAGCTGATGGAGTTGCACACTCTCGGTGTGAACGGCGGCTACACCCAGCATGACGTGACTGAAGTGGCGCGCGTCTTCACCGGCTGGACGATCGATGAGCCTCGCCAGGGCGGTGGCTTTGCCTTCAGGCCTCGCTTGCATGAGCCGGGGAGCAAGGTCGTGCTCGGGCACACCATCAAGGAGGGCGGCGAGAGCGAAGGTATGCAAGTCCTCGAAATCCTCGCCCGCCAGCCCGCCACTGCACGCTTCATCAGCACTGAGCTGGCGCAGCGTTTCGTCTCCGACAATCCGCCGCGATCCTTGGTCGATGCGATGGCGAAGACTTTCGTCAAATCCGACGGCGACATCCGCGAGGTGTTGCGCACCATGTTCCATTCGCCCGAGTTCTGGGCGCCGGAAGCCTATCGCGCGAGGGTGAAGACGCCGTTCGAATTCGTGGTCTCATCGCTGCGCGCCACCCAGGCGGAAATCACCGATCCACAACCGCTTTTAGCCACGTTGAGTAAGATGGGAATGCCGTTGTATGGAATGCAGTCGCCTACCGGCTACTCAACCAAAGCGGATGTGTGGGTAAATTCGGCGGCGTTGCTCGATCGGATGAACTTCGGGCTTGCGCTGGCCACCAACCATCTGCCGGGCACCAGTTTCAATCTTGCGCAGCTAACCAACGCAGCCCCCGGGTTAGATGCCGATCCATACCAGGTACAACTCAAGTTGGAGCAAACTCTGCTCGACGGCAACGTGTCGCAGCAGACGCACCAAACCATTGAGGACCGGATTGTTACTCCCGAGGCGACTGCGGAAGGGCAAAATCCCGCTCATCCACCAAACGTGAATGTCATCGCCGGGCTGTTACTGGGCTCGCCGGAGTTTCAACGTAAGTAAGTCTGGCGGCGTGCAAGATTGAGGAGTTTATGAGCATTACACGCAGGGTGTTTATGAGAGACGGAGCGATGGCCGTGATCGGCACGGCTGCGATCCCCTCATTCCTCACACGTGCGGCGATGGCCGTGGTCGAGCCCGGCTCCAGTAACAAGCGGCTTGTGGTGATCTTCCAGCGCGGTGCAGCCGACGGCCTCAACATCGTGGTGCCGCATGCCGAGCCCGCCTATTGCACCATGCGGCCGACCATCAACATCCCCCGGCAACAGGTCATCGACCTGAACGGATTCTTTGGCCTGCATCCCTCGCTCGCCCCGCTAAAACCGCTCTGGGACCAGCGCCATCTCGCCATCGTTCACGCTGCTGGCTCGCCCGATACCACACGCTCACATTTTGATGCGCAGGATTATATGGAGTCGGGCACGCCTGGCATGAAAAACACCAGCGATGGCTGGCTCAATCGCACGATCCAATCTGAGGCCAAACCGGGCGAGAGTCCCTTCCGCGCGATTGCGCTGGGCACTTCCCTGCCTCGCATTCTTTCCGGCAAGGCGCCCGCTGTGGCCGTCAGCAATGTGAACGCCTTCGGCATCGCGGGCGGGAATCCCGCCGCCGTCCCGCTGGGTAATACTTTCGAGGCCATGTACGCGCAGTCGGTGGACAGCGTACTGCATGGCACCGGCCAGGAGACATTCGAGGCAGTAAAGATGCTGAAGGCAGCTGACCCGCAACGCTATACCCCCGCAGCGGGGGCGAGCTATCCGCGGGGACGTTTTGGGGACGCGCTACGGCAGACAGCACAGCTCATCAAATCGAAGCTAGGCGTGCAGATTGCTTTCACCGACATTGGAGGATGGGACCACCACGTCAACGAAGGCGCGACGGAGGGACAACTCGCCAACGTGCTGCGTGACTTCTCGCAGTCCATCGCCGCATTCTGGACCGACCTGAGTCAGCTTGCGGAAGACACTGTAGTGGTGACGATGTCAGAGTTCGGACGCACGGCGCGCGAGAATGGCAATCGCGGTACCGACCACGGACACGCCAACGTCATGTTCGTTCTAGGTGGCCCAGTCCGCGGTGGCCAAGTTTACGGACGTTGGCCGGGGTTGGAGCCGTCGCAACTCAACGAAGGACGGGACCTCGCGCTTACCACGGACTTCCGCCGCGTGCTTGGCGAAGCCGTTTTTCGGCACCTTGGCAACGCTCACCTGAACACCGTGTTTCCGGGCTTCGACAATCAGCCGCAGGCGTTTCTCCGGTACCTGGGATGAACGGGCCGTATAATTCCAGTCATGGACGATCAGGATTTTCGTCGCCGCGCGGACACAGCATTCGAAGATCTTAAGCGCAGCCTCTATGGCGCCGAAGGCGGAGCTGACTTCGAGGTCGAGGATAATGCCGGCGCGATTCACATCAGCTTCGAGGAGCCTCCCGCGAAGTTCGTCATTTCACCCAACGCTCCCGTGCGCCAGATCTGGATTTCGGCGCTGTCTACCAGCTTCAAACTCGACTGGTCCGAAGAGAAGAACGATTTCGTCCTCGCCAAAACCGGAGAACTGTTGAAGCCGCTGGTTTCGCGTCTGATCAACGAACAACTCGGCCAGGAAGAAGTCACGCTGGAATAATCTTTGCCTGTCCTATCAGGACAACCCTCAAAGGGTCGAGGCAGGCGCTCCTTATGCTGTCCGGGGATGGGGCGGATCTTTCATCGGGCAAGACGTTTTTCATTGATGAGTTAAGTGCCAAGCAATCAATCTTTTACAATATAAGATCTTAACTTTCGCTTTAAATCGGCTGCGATTGCCTGTCCGTGAAAGCGGCCGTTCTCGATGAAGATCTCGCTGGTGCGCATGCCCGGCGACGATCACTCCGGCCAGATAAATCCCCGGCACGTTGCTCTCCAGCGTCTGCGGGTCGCACACCGGCTTCCTGTCGGCTTCGCCGCTCAGCTTGATCCCCAGCGAACTGAGAAACTCGAAGTCCGGATGATAGCCGGTAAGCGCGAACACGTAATCGTTGGCTAGCGTCTCCGGCCCTTCCGGCGTGTCCAGAACGACGTGCTCCAGCGTGATCTCGCGCACGCGCGTATTGAAGTAAGCTTTCACCTGTCCCGCCTTGATGCGGTTCTCGATGTCTGGCTTGATCCAGTATTTGACCGAGTTGCTGACGCCCGGCCCGCGATGCACCAGCGTGACCTGCGCGCCGTGCCGCCACAACTCCAGTGCGGCAATCGCCGCCGAGTTCTTGCCGCCGATGACCATCACCTTGAGACCGAAGAACGGATGCGGCTCGCGGTAATAGTGCATGACCTTGGATAATTCTTCGCCGGGAACGTTCATGTAATTGGGGCGGTCATAGTAGCCGGTGGCCAGGATCAGCTTGCGGGCCTGGTATTCGCGCTTGTGGCCGTGCAGGTTTGTGGTGTGCACGACGAAGTTTCCGTCGCTGCCGTCCACCTTCAACACCGGCTCATACTGGCGCACGTCCAGTTGATAGTGCTCGGCACACTTGCGGTAGTACTCCAGCGCCTCCTGCCGCGTGGGCTTCTGGTTGGGGCTGGAGAACGGAATGTCGCCGATCTCCAGCAGCTCGGGCGTAGTGAAGAACGTCATGTTGCTGGGATAGTTAAAGAGCGAGTTCACCAGGCAGCCCTTGTCGATACAGGTCACGGTGAAGCCCGCTCGCTTGGCGTCGATACCGCAGGCCAGGCCGGTCGGCCCGGCGCCGATCACCACTACATCGAAGGAAAACCTATCCCCTGCACCCGAGTTGGCGTCCATGCAGCAAGAATACCGTGTCACGAGGACTAAACGCGAAACCGGGTTCTGCATCGATGATGACCCGGGCTTTCCGCCGTGGATTCGCTATACAATGCACGGCTGGAATGCGTCTGCTATCACGAGCGCGGAGGTTTAGGTTTGCGACCGTCGGCGGGATGATAGTCTGCCTCGCGCTCGCCGAGGTGAGTGTGAAACCGACAATCGTGGAGCGCGAGTCCTTTCAGGTAATCGGGACCGAAGCCAGTACAAACAACGCGAAGGAAGCCGGTCCCGACGCCATCATCGGCAAGCAGTGGCAGCAGTTCCTGGGCCAGGGACTGTTGCGGCAGATCCCCGATCGGGTGGACGACAATATCCTTGCGGTCTATACCGACTACGCCACCGATGCCAACGGCCAATACAGCTTCATCTTGGGAGCCAGGGTGAAACCAATACCGAATCCAAGGATTCCCACCGGCATGGTCGTGAAGACCGTCCCAGCGCAACGATATGCCGTCTTCACCTCAGAACGCGGACCGGTGGCCAAGGTTGTGATTGAAACCTGGAAGCGAATCTGGGCGTACTATCAATCTCCGTCGAACGGTCTGCGCGCCTACCGCGCCGATTTCGAACTGTACGATGAGCGAGCCGCCGACCCCAACAACGCGCAGGTGGACATCTACATCGGAGTGAAGTGATTCACTATGTCTTACCGCGAATCCAGCAGGCGGATGCTTTCCAGCACCACGTCACCTGTGATGGCCAGCGATTGCGGGCTGAGCTTGTCGAGCGTGTCCTCCGTGGTGTGATGGAAGACGTTGTTATAGCCGTATGTGAAGTCGATCAGGTCAATGACCGGAACGCCGATCCGCATAAACGGGATGTGGTCGTCGTCAATAGTGATCGTCTGCTGGAAAAAGTGTGATTGGTAACCCAGGTTGGTGGCGGCCTGATACACCAGGTCGCTGAGCCAGGGCGCCGAGTTCGTCTCCTTCTGGATGTCGAGGTCGGCGTCTCCGATCATGTCCACGAGGATGAATGCCTTGACCTTTTTGGCTGTACCATCCTGCTGCCATTTCTCCGCCAGTTGCCTGGTGCCGTACAGGCTGTCGGTATCGCTCCACTTCACGAACGCCTCTTCCCCGTCGGTCCACACCAGCCAGACACTGTAGCCGTCACGCGCCTTTCCGCGGAGCTGGTCGGCCAGCGCCAGCAACAAGCCGGTCGAGCTGCCGCCGTCGTTGGCGCCGACATACGCCTTGGGCAACGGATAGTTTGTGTCGTAGTGACCCGCGATCACGATGATGCCGTCTTTGCGCCCGGGAAACTTGGCGATGATGTTATTGATCTGGAACTTGCCGACCGGAGTTTGCGCGGTGAATTTGTCCTGCTCGACGTCAACGCCCTTGAGCTTGGAAAGAATGTATTGCTCCAGCTTCGCGTGCCCCGGACTTCCTACCGGACGCGAGCCGATGGCCACCACCTCTTTCACGTATTGCATGACATGATTGCCGTTGATGTCCGGCTTGGGGGCATTGGGATCAGCTTCTTTCGGAACGCCACCAGGAGACGCGCTGGCTGCACTGGCCGCAGCGGCTGGCTTGATCTCAGCGGGTGCAGCCGAGGCGGCCTGCTGCTCCGGTTTGCTGCAGCCGACTAAGAAAATGGCAAGCGCGACCAGCAGAGATGCGGCGGCGCGTGGGGAACTGCTTCCGTAGAACTTCATGCTGCAATCATTGTAACTGTGCAGCATTCGGACACAGAATCGCTGGGGAATTTCGCTCTCGGCCCTCACCTGTAAACAAAACGACCGCCAAATCAGGCGGTCGTTCTTGAAGCTGCATTGGCCGAATGCTGAATGCTGACAGTGGTTTACCCCGCCACTTCTTCCAACTGCTTCTGGTCAATGTCGAAGTTGGAGTACACGTGCTGAACGTCGTCGGAATCCTCCAGCGCCTCCAGAAGCCGAATCATGGTGCCCGCCTGATGGCCTTCGAGCTTGGTATAGGTCTGCGGGACCATGCCGATTTCAGCAACCTCAGGCTTGATGCCCGCGGCCTTCACAGCCTCCAGAACGGCCTCGTAAACGGAAGGATCGGTGAGGATTTCCCAGTTGTCGCCATCGTCCTTCAGGTCTTCGCCGCCGGCTTCGAGCACGATGTTCATCAGGTCGTCTTCCTTGGCCGCCGACTTGGCAATGAGGATGTCGCCCTTCTTGTGGAACATCCAGGCCACCGAACCGGCCTCGCCCATGTTGCCGCCGTTCTTGGAGAAAGCGTGGCGGATTTCGCTGACCGTGCGGTTGCGATTGTCGGTGGAAACTTCCACCAGGATGGCAACGCCGCCCGGGCCGTAGCCTTCGAAGGTGATTTCTTCGTAGGAAACGCCCGGCAGCTCACCGGTGCCGCGCTGGATGGCGCGTTTGATGTTATCGGCGGGCATGTTCTCGGCCTTTGCGGCCGCGACTGCCCCGCGCAGGCGAGGGTTTTTCTCGGGATCACCACCGCTTTTGGCCGCGATGGTGATTTCCTTAATTAGCCGAGTGAAAATTTTGCCGCGCTTGGCATCCAGCGCGCCCTTCTTATGCTTGATAGTTGCCCATTTGGAATGGCCTGACATGCAGGAACCTCAGATTTTGAACGATGTCGGATGAGTACCGATGAATACCTCGCGCTGCTTCCACAGACACAGTCAAGTGTCGCCTCCGGGTCGAGTCGGAGCAGAGCGGGCAAACCAAAATTATAGCACCGCGGTTCAACCGGGGCTCAGACCGTCGTCAGCCGCCCGGCCCCTGGACCTGGTTAGCCAGTTACCTTCTGTAACAGCCGGAAATAGCGGCGTGCCTTGTGCACGTCTTTGGCGATCTGCTCGCGCAACGCCTCCACCGAGGGGAACTTGATCTCCGGCCGCAGCCGCTTCAGGAAAATCAATTGCAATTCCGTCTGGGCCAGCAGTTCGATGGGATGGAAATTCAGGATGTGGCTCTCAATCGCGAACGAGTCTTCCCCGAAGGTTGGCCGATTCCCAACGTTGGTGACTGCCTCGAAGCACTCGTCGCCGATTCGCAGCCAAGTAATATAAACGCCATTTGCCGGGACCAGTTCGTCGTAGCGCGCCAGATTCACGGTGGGGACGGTGTATTTGTGTCCGTAGCCGCGTCCCCGCCCGGGATTGGCAAAAATACTGAATGGCCGGCCCAGCAGGGCCCGCGCCTTCCCCACCTCGCCCGCAACGATAAGCTGGCGGACCACGCTACTGGATACGTGGTGCCCGCGCAGCATGAGTTCGGGATAGACAACGGCCTCGAAGCCCATCTCCTTCCCGAGCGCACCCAGGGTATTGACGTTCCCCTGCGCTTTGTGGCCGAAATGGAAGTTATATCCCTCGTGCACTTCGCGCGCATGCAGCGTCTCACTCAAAACCTGCCGTGCGAAGTCTTGTGCGGTCATCAGCGAAAGATCGCGGGTGAACGGTAGCACCAGCACCGCGTCCACGCCTGTCGCCTCCAGCAGATGCAACTTGGCGGGTAACGGCGTCAGCAGCCGGGGCGCGACATCGGGACGCAAGATCCGCAGCGGATGCGGCTCGAAGGTCACCACCACGGCCTTGCCGCCCAGCGCGTGCGAGCTCTCGGCCATCCGCCGCACCACTTCCTGGTGCGCACGGTGGACCCCGTCGAAGTTTCCCACGCTCACCACGGTGGGACCCAGGTCCGACGGCACCTCCTCGAGATTGCGGAAAATTTGCATGTTTCGGATGACGTCCTAGAGATCGAACTCGAGCTTGAGACCGTCATGGGCAAGGCGCACGTTTTCCGGAAGCACCGCATTGGTTTCTACATGCGGCAGGTCGTGCGCGATGTGGGTGAAGTAAGCCCGCTTCGGCTTCAATCGGTCCACCAGCTTCAGGGAATTCTCTACCGTCGAGTGCGTGGGGTGAGGATGGTGCCGCAGAGCATCCAGAAAGAGGATATCCAGGTTCTGCAATTGCTCAAGCGATTCTTCCGGCACGCTGCTGAAGTCAGTGAGATACGCTGCTCCGCCGAAACGATAGCCTTCGATCGGCAGGTCACCATGGAAGATCACCAGCGGCGCGAAGGTTGCTCCGAAGAGTTCCAACGGGCCATCCACCGGCCGCAACTCCACTTGCGCCAGGCCACCGTATTTGTAGTCCGACTCGAAGATGTAGCGGAACACGCTGCGCAGCGCCTTGGTGGTCGCGACACTGGCGAACAGGGGAATTTTTCCACCACCGGTGATGCGGGGAAAGCTGAGCGGCCGGACATCATCCAGTCCGAGAATGTGGTCGGCGTGGCCATGCGTGTAGAGCACCGCATCGATTTTCTTGATGTGCTCGCGAATGGCCTGCTCGCGAAAGTCGGGTGTGGTGTCAATCACCACCGTGTGCCCGTCCCACTGCACCATCACCGAGGGCCGGGTGCGCCGGTCGTGCGGATCCGATGACGTGCACACGCGGCAGTTGCACCCGATGGTAGGCACGCCCATCGAGGTCCCGCTGCCCAGCACCGTCAGGATTGCTTTCATCAGGGCTTGCCGACGCCAGCCTGTCCACCCTGCGGCGGACGCGTGATCAGGTTGGTCACTTCCAGGTAGGCCATGCGCAGCTCGTAAACGAGATTGCGCAGCATGTTGTCCTCGGCCGGAGTGAGGTTGCCCTTGGTCTTCTCCTGAAGAAGCGCGAGCGTGTCAATCGTTTGCCGCGCACCGATCAGGTCTACCTCGGGCTTTGCGCCCTGCGGCGCTGCCAGTCCCAATTGCAGCAGCGCAGTCATGTAAATCGACGCGATGAACTTCTCGAAGGTGATCTCGAAGTCCTGAGCGCGATGCGATTGCCCCTGCTGGCGCATTTCGCGGTTTATCTGTTCGTCGATGTGGCGCGTGGATTCCTTGTAGGCCGCCGCCGACGCCTGCTGCTCCGCTGCGCTGGGGGCTTCTGCTTCCATTTCGGTTGGCAGTGGGGGCACATCCTCCGCGGCCCTCGCCTCAGCAGTCTGCTGCTGTACCGCCGCGCGCTCATCGTTGACGCGCTGGTGGGCTGCTCGGGTCTCGCGCTCTCGTTCGGCGCGACGCTCTTCGTCTTCCACCACGTCCTGGCGCAATTCGCCATCCGTGCTGAAAAGCCGGCGATCGGTGACTACAAATTCGGATTTCTTGTTCTCTTTATCTGGCATAGGAATTCAATAGCGAAAAGGCAGAGTCTGTACTGTCGCGCTCTGGCCAGCGATTTGCACGGCCGTCCCGGGCGCCGCGACCTCGCGCCGCAGGTAGCCCAGCGCCAGCGTTCGCTCTCCACTTGGGAACGGCACGCGCGCCGCGCTGGTGATCTCGCCCACATCTTTGTCGTCGGCGCGGACTTTCTCGCCCGGCTGCGGAGGTTCGCCTGGCACCTCGAACCCGATCAACGTGCGATGCACGTTACCGCGGGCCCGAATGCGCTCTACGATCTCCTGGCCGATATAGCAGCCTTTCGCGAAATTCAACGCGTGCTGTTGGCCGGTCTCCTGCGGCAGGTCGCGCTCGCGCAGATCGCGTCCGAACCTTGGCACGCCGCACACGATCCGGTAAAGTTCCAGCGCCTCGCTCCCGACAGGCGTTGCCCCGGCGGATTGCAAGGCGTTCCAAATCTTGTCCCAATTCTCGGGAGCAAACCAGATTTCGTAGCCATCCATCTGGGGCTGCGCACTGCGCGCAACGGAGACGCCGATGTCCCGCCATACCGTGTCGGTCACTTGTCCCGCTTCCAGGAGCGGAACTGCGATGCCCGCAGCGGCCAGCAGTTCACGCGCTTTCGGCCCGGCGACGCCGATAGTTGCAAGTTTGTCGCTCACGTCGCCGACCTCGACGTCGTCCATGATGATGTAGCGGTCGAAGATGCCGGCAATCGCCGGCGCCTGTTCGCGATCGGTGGTAACCAGCAGGTAGTCGCCCCGGTTGTAGGCGACGAGCTCTCCCTGGATGCGTCCCTGCGCATTCAGCACGAAGCTGTACACGCCATGATCGGGCGCAAGATCGCGGATGTTGTTGGTGACCATGCCGTTCAGCCAGCGGACGCGATCTTCGCCGCTCAACACCAGCCGCGCCTGCCAGGCCATGTCAAACACGGCACAGCCTTCCAGGAGCGCGCGCAGCTCAGCGGCCGTCTCGCCGAACGTGGTTGGCGTATCCGCGCCGCGGTAGTGGCCGACGCGGGCCCCCGAGGCCGCAAGCTTCTCTTGAATGGTGGTGACACTCATACTGAACCTATGATTATAGCGAAGGAAAACAGGTCGCGGTGAGCGCCTGAGGTCAGTTGCTCTCCATCCTGTGTTTGTGCATGGAACCCTTTCGGCGCCTCGAGCATCAAGATAACTCAGCGTACATCGCTTAAATGACAGAGATCCTCGAATTCGTAGTGCGCTATGGTTATGCCCTGCTTTTCCTCTGGGTGCTAATCGAGCAGGGCGGCCTGCCCATCCCGGCAACGCCGTTGCTGTTGGCCTCCGGAGCTCTGGCCGCCCAGGGCCGGATGCACCTCGCGCTGGCCGCATTGATTCCGGCGCTGGCGTCACTATGCAGCGATACGTTTTGGTACTGGTTCGGAAAGCGTCGCGGCGGCGTAGTTCTTAACTTGCTTTGTCGTATCGCGCTCGAGCCTGATTCCTGTGTCCGCCGGACGGAAACCACGTTCACCCGGTTCGGCCCGCGGACGCTGCTTATCTGCAAGTTCGTGCCCGGCCTCAACACGGCAGCGCCGACTCTTTCCGGGATGGTCGGCGTGGACTTCCCTCGCTTCCTGCTGTTCGACTTCCTTGGTGCCCTACTATGGACGGGCGCGTACACCGGGCTCGGATTCCTGTTCGGCAAGCAACTTGATCGGACTGCCTTTTACGCACAGCGCTTCAGCGGCTGGCTTCTCATTCTTTTCCTGGCCATGGTCGTTGGTTACGTCCTGCACCGATGGCGCGAGCGCAATCGCTTTCTGGAGCAGGTCAAAGGCGACCGCATAACGCCGGACGAACTGAAACACCAACTGGAGTCTGGCCAGACTCCAGTGATCATCGACCTGCGCCATCCACTCGATGTGCTGACCGATCCCCGGACTTTGCCCGGCGCGCTGCAGATTTCTCCGGAGGAACTGGAAAGCAGGCACCGCGAAATCGTTCGCGGGGGCGAGATCGTGCTGTTTTGTACTTGACCCAACGAAGCCACCAGCGCCCGTGTGGCGCTGCAACTCAGAAAGCATGGCATTGTTGGGGTGCGTCCCTTGCTGGGTGGTTTCTACGAGTGGAAAAAGCTTGGTTATCCACTGATGGACGTGGCTGGACTCGAAACCGAAACGCCGCCTTTGCGTCCACCGATGGCCGCCACCGGGTCCGCTTAAGAAAGCGGCCTGCCGTTCACCGTTCGGCCACTCGCTCCAGGTCCTCGAAAAAACTAGGATAGGAGATAGCAACGCATTCAGAATCCCTGATGAGCGTTTCTCCCTGTGCGCGGAGCGCGGCTATTGCAAAAGCCATCGCGATGCGGTGATCGCCGAAGGACTCAATCTCGGCCCCGTGCAGCCGCTGTCCGCCTGGAATGCGCCAACCGTCAGCCGTTTGCTCAACCTGAGCGCCCATGGCCTCCAGGTTTCGAGTGACCGCACTCAGCCGGTCCGACTCCTTCACGCGCAATTCGCCGGCATCGCGCACTTCCAGGCCCCCGGCGGTGTGGGGAGCAACGGCTGCGAGCACCGGAAGTTCATCGATGAGCAGCGCAGTCTGAGCTCCGGCAATGACTACGTTCTTTCCCTTCCCGAACAGCAGCGAGATCGTACCCACCAGCTCACCGTGCTGCTCTTCGACGCGCAGCACGGAAATACGGCTGCCCATGGCGGTGAGCACGTCGAGTAGAGCCGAACGGGTTGGGTTCAGCAGCACTCCGTCGATCACGAGGTTTGAGTCCGGGAAAATTGCTGCAGCGCAAAGGAAGAAAGCCGCAGAAGAAATGTCGCCCGGAACGGAAGCCTCCAGCGGTTTAAGCGCCTGGCCCCCTTGAATGGTCACGCGGTTCTTAGAGCGATCGACGGTCGCGCCAAACGCACGTAACGCCAGCTCACCGTGATCCCGCGTGCGCGTGGGCTCCTCCACCGTGGTTTCGCCTTTCGCCAGCAATCCAGCAAACAGAACCGACGTCTTCACCTGCGCGCTGGCTACGGGGACGCGATACTCGATGGCGCGCAGCTTCCCGCCAGTGATCCGCAGAGGTGCGCAGTCCCCTGCCGCCGACTCGATCTGCGCGCCCATCAGGGTCAACGGGTCAATGATGCGCTTCATCGGGCGGCGCGAAAGGGATTCGTCGCCAATCAGTTCGCTGGTGAACGGCTGCCCCGCCACGATCCCAGACAACATGCGCATGGTCGAACCAGAGTTGCCGCAGTCGAGCGGGCTGCTGGGAGCTTGCAACTGCGGACCCAGTCCGTCAACGAGCACGGCGCCTTGCTCATCGCGCTCGATGTGGCAACCCAACGCCCGAACGCATCCCAGAGTGCTGTTGCAATCCGCGCCCGGCGAGAAGTTTTCGAAACGCGAGCGCCCGCTGGCTACAGCGGCGAGCATCGCATAACGATGCGAAATGGATTTGTCGCCCGGCACGCGCAGGCTTCCCAGCACATTGCGAGCCGGACGAATGACCACGGATTGTTTGTCGGGCATCGCTTCCCTGAATCGCTAGCGGCGACTCTGCGCTTCGGCTTTCGCTTCCAACAAGGCCTCTTTGGGCACCTCACGCACTCGCAAACTGCATTCGAAGTGCGGGGTGGCTGGCCCACGACCCCAACGGTTCACTTCCCAGTGCGCGCGCAGGAACTTGGCGTTCTCCGCGGTGGACAAGTCCACCAGCAACGGATACTCGCCAACATAGAACTTCTGCGGGAACGAGGCAGTGGCTTTGGCGTCCCAAGTTGCGCCGTCAGGAGAGGTAAAAATCGTGACCTCAAGCGACTCCTGTTCCACGACTGAAGTGATCGAAAGCGTCACGAGAAAGACAGGGTTCGAGGCAGCGCTCAGGTCCAGCGACTGGCTGTCACCCTTGGCGGTAATAGCGGTTTTTTCGGGTACGAGAAAAGCATCCAGCATGGCGCAATCATTCTACCGAAGGGCCGAAAGCAATTATGGTGACAGTGGTCACAATTGATATGGACCCGGCTACTGTCGCGGCAGGCTTTCCAGAAACTTCCGCAGCAGAGCCCCAAACTCTGCCGGCTTTCCAGTGCGGCATAATGCCCAGCGGAGGAGATTACCCGTAACTCGCTGCCCTTGATCTTCTGGTTCATCAGTTCGAATTCGCCGAACGGAATGCTGTCCTCATTGCCTGCGATGATCAGTGCCGGAACATTAATGGTCGCCAGGGTTGCTACCGAATCCGCGCGTTCAGCGATGCCCCGTTGCACTCCAGCGACATCTGCGGGCGACATAGCTTGCATCATCTTGCGCGCGGCATCGACGATGTCCGGACGATTACTTCGGGTCGCCTGCGCCAGCAGCTTCGACAGCATCTCTTCGACGAAACCGGCGGTCCCTTCGCGCTCAATTTTGTCCGCCAGTTGCAAGCGCGTTGCTTTGCTTTCGGACGTCTCAGCGCCAGCTCTCGTATTGGCGAGCACGAGCGCGCGTACTTGCTCGCGATAGCGGCGCCAGAATTCAAACAGCAGATAGCCGCCGATCGAAACGCCCACGAAGATGGCCTTGCCAACGCGCTCTTCCCGGCAGAGCCGTGCCAGATCGTCGGCGAGTTTTTGCATGGTCGTCGGGACCGTCTCCCAGTTCGGAATCACCATGCGCGCGCAGATCGGGCAGGAGCACGCGATAGCGCGCACTCAGTTGATCGGCAACAGGGTCCCAGAAGTGATGATTCAGGGGAAACGGGTGCAGCAGTACAACGTCCGGACCGCTGCCTGCGGTCTCATAGAAGAGCTGGGCGTCGCCGCTGCGAAATGTGGGCATGAGTCAGGAATATGCAGAAGGGGGAGGCGTCTCCCCTTTTTTCATCGACGGCGATGAATCAGGACCCCTGGTATGGCTGGGGAGGCGTCGCCGGCGGAGCCGCCGGGACATACTCGGGCTCTTCCGGCATCACAATCCACGCGATGATGTAAGCCAGTAATCCCCCTCCTCCGAAGAGCACCACGATCAGCCACACAACTCGAACCACGGTTACATCAATATCGAAATACTCGGCAAACCCGGCGCAGACGCCGGCGATCTTGCGATCCGTACGCGACCGCATCAGCTTGTGCCGCCCGGCGACGGCTCCCATACGGCGGCCGCAATAAGCGCAAACGTTGGCATCGTCCTGTACCACTTTTCCGCAATAGTTGCAGTACATACAGCCTCCCTATTGAGATACGAACAGAATAGGATTAAGTTCCCGGCGATGCAAAGCCCTGAGCTAAGTCAGTCACCTACGGGGTCTTATAAGCCTGCTTCACGTAGCGGCGCGCCAAATCAGCCGACGGGGAGGACAAGTTCTCCGCAATGACCGCCTGATACTTTGCGAGGGCCGTGTCGCGTTTTTGTAGCACGTCATACATCTCTCCAGCAGCCAGGGTCGCCCTTTGCCGCAATTCCTTATCTTTCCCAGTGCCGGCGGCCAATTCATAGGCCTCGGCTGCGCCAGCATAATCGCGCTGTCCCCGCAGGGCTTCACCCAATCCATACGCCGGTACTTCGATCCGGCACATTGAGTAGGAATTGCCCCGGCATCCCGCCAGCACCTTCCGGTAGGCTGCGATCGCTTCCGGCCCGTGGCCTGCCGCATTCATCAGATGGGCGTATTCCGCGGCCACCATGAAATTGCGCGGAAACTTCGCCTGCAGGCTGGCCACGACTTGTAGGGCTTCATCGTACTGCTGCTCGCGGCGCAGGAAAAGCGCCAGGATGATTTGGGCGTCTGGGACCACTTCGCTATGCCCGCCGGCCGCTGCTTCGCGCAGGTACTGCAGGCCCTTCTGCTTGTTCCCGGTGATCCCGGCCACCGAAGCCGCGACCTTAATCGGCCAACTCAAACTGCCAACGATGTACAGGTGCGTGCCTACCACGACCTTGGCGTCCACATACTTGGGATCCAGTTCCAGCACCCGTTCGTGATCGTGGCGCGCGGCCACCGCGCTCCGCAGCGCGGCAATCCAGGCCTTTTCGGCGATGCCCATGTAGGTAGCGCGCAGCCCGCGGGTGATTCCCCGGGCATAGAGCGCATCCACGTCGTCCGGATTCTTGTCCAGTCGCGCCTGCGAGAGCGCCAGCGCTTGATCGGTTAACTGCTTGACGCGTTCGCGGGCATTGGGGTCGAGCGCCTCGACATGCTGCTTAGTTAGGAATGTATCTCCAGCGTAGGCTTCCGTGTCCAGGGCCCCAATTCGAAGCAACTCCTTGAAGATCACCCCCGTAAGTACGTGATTTACGGCAAACGGGTCGTCGGGATGCGCCTGTTCGGCCGATTCGAACTCGCGAATGGCTTTGTCGTATTCCAGATTGTAGAAGTGGTCGAACCCCTTGCGGGTGACCGCGTCGTTGTCGGCCCGCGTAGGGACCGAAACTGCCGCTGGATCGGCCGCCGCGCACCAAACGCCAACCGCCGCCAACATGCAGCAGACGCTCAGAACGCAAGGGAAGGCCCGGTAAGGTTTCATCGCGGGTGGGTCTGCACAAGTTTACCTGATATGCCGCGTCGCCCGCCGAGATTCACACCAGATGGTTGATGGGCCCGATTCCCTTTCCCATGGGATACGCGGCGGCGATGGCCCGCCGGACATAATCCTTGGCTGCCAGGACGGCCTCTGGCAGCTCCCGGCCACGCGCCAACTGGCAGGCCAGCGACATCGCCAAGGCGCATCCGGTTCCGTGGGTTGAGCGGGATTCCAAGTGAGTGCCGGGCAGCACCTCCCCGGTGGCCGTTCCCGCCTTGAGGTAACTGAGGTAATCGTTGGCGGGGTTGACATGGCCGCCGGTGATCACGACCACCCGGCTGCCAAGTTCGTGGAGCCGGGCCGCCATCAGCCGGATGCCCGGCAAAAGCTCGTCCCAGGCAGCCTCAGGCTCTAGCGGAGTACATCCCGCCAACTCCGCCGCCTCCTCGAGATTGGGGGTGATCACGTCGCAGACCGGCAGCAGCCGCTTCCTCAGGATGTCCAGACCGGCTTCATCCACCAAGGGAGCGCCGGATGAGGCCCGGAGCACAGGATCGAGCACGACATTGGGCAGTTTCGCGGCTTCCAGGAAGTCCACGACCGCGTTGGCTACCGCTCCCGAGCCGAGCATCCCTAGCCGTACGGCCGCGATGTCCAGATCTTCCGCCAGCGCGCCCAAGGTCCGAGCAACTATCGAGGGTTCCAGCGGTTGTACCTGGAATACGCCTTGGCTGCTCTGGACCGTCAAGGCGGTAATGCAGGTGACGGCAAAGCAGCCTTGGGCAGCCGCCGTCTTGACGTCGGCGGTAATTCCGGCTCCCGAGGAGGGGTCGAACCCGGCGATGCTCAGCACGACTGGTGGCACTTTCATGGAATGAATTTACCGTAAAACGGCCAGCTCGGCGTACTTACCCGTGCCAATTAGCTGGCGCGTGCCGACTCACTGGCAGCCCGAGCTACCAATATTTCACTTTATATGGCTGTCGTAAATTATTGATAAGAAGCATCTTAACTAAATCTACGACCTTCGGGGGTTGACTCTTACTTCTTGCGGTAGATAGACTTACAGGACATGTCACGGAGGACCAACTTAACGATGAGAGGTGTTTAATGTTACGAGTACTCAGCCATGTCGCGGTGAGTTTGTTGTACGTCACCGCGCTGGGTGCGGCACCCGGTAATAGCACACCGGATTCGAAACTAGGGACCCCAGGACAGACTCAGGAAACCATTCACCCTACGCCGGTCAAGGTCAGGAAACTGAAGATGCCTCAGATCGGCAAGGCTTCGTGGTACGGCCGCATCTTTCAGCATAAGCAGACTGCCAGCGGCGAGCCGTACGACATGTACCAATTCACGGCGGCGCACCGCACTTTACCACTCGGCTCCTGGGTTCGAGTCACCGATCTGAAAAATGAACGGTCGGTCGTGGTTCGCATTAACGATCGCGGGCCGGTACTGAAGAACCGGATCATTGACTTGTCCTATAGTGCGGCCAAGATGCTCAATATGGGCAGCAGCGGAGTTCATCCCGTCCGCCTCGACGTCCTTGAGACGCCCGAGATAGCCCAGAACGAGGGCCCGCAGTAATCCTTTCCTGATACGTTATACTGGGAGCCGATGCTGCAAGCACGGGATCGGCTCGTCGTAGCGCTGGACGTCTCCAGCGCTGCCCAGGCCCGCCAGATAGTCCAAACCATTGGCGAGGCAGCAACCACGTACAAGGTTGGAAAACAGCTCTTCACGGCCGAGGGGCCGCAGGTTGTGCGCGACCTGGTCTCCTCCGGCCGGAAGGTCTTTCTCGACCTCAAGTTCCACGACATTCCCAACACCGTCGCTGCGGCCGTCAAAGCCGCCGCCGAACTGCGTGTCGCCATGCTCACCGTCCACGCTTCTGGCGGCGCCAAGATGCTGAAAGGGGCGGCCGAAGCGGCATCGCAGTCCTCTACCCAACCCATGGTTCTGGCGGTAACCGTGCTGACCAGCCTCTCCGATTCCGACCTCGCGGAAGTGGGAATCTGCGGCAACGTGCTCAGCCAGGTTCTCCGGCTGGGAGCGCTGGCCCGAACCGCTGGCTGTGGCGGGCTGGTCGCCTCGGCACTGGAAGCCCGCGAGTTGCGGCGCGAACTGGGCGAAGGCTTCGCCATCGTCACGCCAGGAGTCCGTCCAGCGGGCGCCGCCGCTGCAGACCAGGCGCGCGTGGTGACTCCCCACGACGCGATCGCCGCCGGTTCGACTTACCTCGTCGTCGGCCGTCCTATCCTCGACGCGCCCGACGCAGCCAAAGCCGCGCAGGACATCGTCCGCGAGATTGCAGCGACCGCCGGTTGCTGACTGGACCTGCTTTTTCTATCCACTATCCACTATCCACTGCGCTGTCATCTCGAGCGACGAGGTCGCCGCGGCGACCGAGGAGTCGAGGGACCTGCTTTCCAGCACTCAGCATTTGGCCTAGACTGCGTCCTCCGACATACCCCCCCTCATCGCCTTTATTTAGAATCAACAACTTACTGTCTGGCGCCCTCGCAAATTATAGAATCCGCATGACTTATCTGTAAAATACAGAAAACTAATGACTTAATGAAACAAATCGCCATTCTGGGGGGAGATTGTACCATACTATACATATAAGTATGTGTCATACTATACATATAAGCCATACAAGTATGGCATCCCAGGTGCGCCCTCCCTGTGGGCGCCAGGCTGACTACTGGCAACTGACAACTGCTTTTTCTGGCAACTGACTACTGACTACTGGCAACTGCCTTCAGGTCCTTGACCAGCCGCTCAAACGCCGTGCGATACGAATCGTGGTCCTTCCAGTTGCTGAAGTCGGGGATGAAGTACTCGCGTATCTCGCGCGCCGAGTCCTTCCCGGTATCGCTGTCGAAGCACTCCCAATCGCGCAGCGCCTCAAACCCCACCAGCCGGACAGGAAACAACACCCGCTTGCCTTCTCTCACCTCGCGTTTGCGGGCCTTGGCAATCTCGGTGTTTACCCACTCGCTGCTCATGCTGTGCTCGGAGAGGATCAGCAGCAGCTTGTCGTGCAGGCGAATGGCCTCGTCAATCTGCTCGTGCAACTTGCGGCCTCCCTTCACGTCGTGGGGCGCGAACCAGCAGCGCACGCCTTTGGCCTGCAGGTCGGCATAAAGGCGATTGGCAAATTCCTGGTCCTCGCTCGCATAGCTGATGAAACAGGAGTGGAACTCGAATGTTTGTCCGGCAAGCGAACGCGTGTAATTGATGAAATTGTCGGGAACGCCACAGCCGCGCAGGAATGCCTCGGGAATCTTGCCGCGTGAGTTGTGGATTGTATCGATGCCGATGATCGAAGGGCCGGAATGTTCTATGCTGGCAAGACCGGCAGTGGCGCTTAGATCAATATCAGCGAAATTTGTCCGTCCTACCTTTGCGCCAGTAAGATTTGCGCTGCTGAGATCTGCCGATTGGAGATTTGCCGCGTACAGGTCCGCTCGGTATAGGTTTGCCCCGTGAAGGGACGCCCCGTCGAGGTTCGCCCTCCGGAGGTCCGCATCCATCAGCTCTGCCCTCTCGAGGTTCGCCGCGCTGAGATCAGCGCCGCGGAGGTCTGCCACGTGGAGATCTGCCCTGAAGAGCCTCGCCCCGCGAAGGTTCGCCTTGGAGAGGTCGGCTCCGCGAAGGCACGCGCCGTGCAGATTTGCTTTGCTCAGATCCGCCGAGCCGAGAGTTGCTCCGTAGAGATCCGCGTCGTGAAGGTTGGGACGCACATCGGGATGTCCCTCCCTCCACTTATTCCATTGCTCGACGCCTTGCTTGAGGATTTCGAGATGATCAGGGTTCGCCATTGCCGCGTGACCTCGCTTGCTTCCGGGATGCTACGGATGCTTGCTCTTGTGAACCTACGCTCCGTGACGCCACTGTGCGTGACTGCCGCCGCGCCTAGTAGTCGAGTAAAACCGTCCTTAGGCAAGCGCTAAATTCGCCGTGGCGCCAAGCAGCGCGACCAAAGGTTACTTGCAGTCACCAGTCCTGACCGGTTCGCCTTTCCCACTCCCTTTGCAGCCGTCCTGCGACCTTTTCGATCGCCGGTCGGCCGGAGGGACCTCTCAGATGCATGTCTAGCACCATTTCGGCGACGCTAGCGTCCTCGTTCGCTACGTGATATCCCAGTGCCAGCAAGCGACTTTCAGTTGTCCCGCGAGAAAGCCGCGCGTTGAAGATTTCGAACACATGGTGCGGAGACGGAAGAATGTGGCCGGTGAACAATTCGAATAGAGTAATGCCCAACGAATAGATGTCACTACGTACGGTCACGTCCTTGGGCGCGATCGCCTGTTCCGGACTCATGTATTTCAATGTCCCAAGGCCCCGCTGGCTTGTCATAGTCAACGTGCCAGTGGTTATTGACGCTTGGAAGTCGCCCCACTTCACAATTCCAAAATCTCCGAGCTTGGCGCGCGGCTGCGTGATGGTCGCCACTTCCGGCAGGAAGATATTCGCTGGCTTCACGTCGCGGTGAACCAGCTTCTTCTGGTGCAGATACTGAAGTGCTTGGGTGACGTGGATGGCGATCGACAGGCGCTCGGGAGTCAACCGGAACTCTTCGCGCTCGTGCTTCTCCACTTGCCGGCGCTCTTGCCGCTTTATGTACGATTCGAGTGTGGTACCTTTCACCTCTTCCATAAGAATGAAAGGGTTTATCGGTCGCCGCTCGAGAAATGCCTTGCCTCCAACATTCTCGTCGTAAGCGTAGACCGTAACGAGGTTTTCATGTGAGAGTTGTTGCGCGCGTTGTCCTTCACGCCGAAAGCGAGAGGCTACATCGTCAAATACACCCTGATCGATATATTTTGGATCCGGCGCGAGGAATTTGATCGCAAATTCCGTCCGATCCGAGACTTTCCGAACCCGGCGAACCAGGGCTGCAGCTCCATCTCCAAGCTTGC
>CAWJIW010000039.1:0-21181 GCA_963843005.1 uncultured Acidobacteriaceae bacterium
GTTTTCCTGTTGATCACGGGCGCGGGAACACTGTCAGCGGACGCACGCCGGCATCGGTCGTAATGTTAGTAAAATCGCTTATTGCCCCATATTGCTCTTCACCACAAACCGGCGGAAGAAGCTGTCGATCTTCCAAGCCGGGGGCCGCGGATCGTTGGCGACCTTCACAGTCAGGCCCTGCACGATGTCTTCGAATTTGCCCGCAGCCGCCAGGTCCACTGGCTGGTCCAGATCATCTGATGGCGCGTGGTAGCGCTCAGTGAGCCACTTTTTCTCGGTAGCAGCCTCCGGCGATTCCGGCTTGAAGCCGACCTTCATCGCCACCGACGGAATTCCCTGGCGGATGAAGCTGTACTGATCGCTGCGGATGAAGGAATTGCGCAGCGGCTCGGGGTCGGCCTGCACCTGCACGCCTTGCTGCTGCGCAACCTGGCGAACCATGTCGCCGAGGCTCGACTCATCCAGTCCATAGACGGTCAGGAGCTTCAGCGGGAAAATCGGCAGGAACATGTCGGTGTTGATATCGGCCACGATTGAGTTCTTGGGCACGGTGGGATGGGCGGCGAAGTACTTCGATCCGAGCAGACCCTTTTCTTCCGCGGTGACGAAGACGAACAGCACCGATCGCTTTAACTTGAGCTGGGAATGTTGCAGCGAGTTGGCGATGTCCAGCACCAGCGCCGATCCCGAGCCATTGTCCATGGCGCCGTTGTAGATGCGATCGCCGTTGATGGGCTCGCCGATGCCGAGGTGGTCCATGTGGGCCGAGAGCACCACGTACTCGTCCTTCAGCTTGGGATCGGTGCCGGGCAACTTGGCAATGATATTGTCCGATTCGACGTCTTTCTGGATGACCATGGCGCGCGCCTTGATGCCGGCGCTCAGCGCGAAGCGCGGCAGGTCTTTGCGCTCTTTCGCGAGATCAGCAATTTGCTGAAACTTGTAAGGCGATCCCTCGAACAGCTTCTCTGCATACGCAGGGTTGAAGACAACCGACAGCTTAATGCCTCGCGACTCGTTGAGACTGGGGTCAGCCAGCGCCATGCTGGGACGCGTGCGCGCCAGCGTCATTCGGCTCCAGGGAATGTCCATCGAAGCCGGGTTCGGGATCGAGATCATGCCAATCGCGCCGGCCGCGCGCAAGGCTTTGGCGCGCTCTGACGCCGACTGATAATGCGAGGCCAGGGCCGACGGCATCTCCGACGGAGAGCCGGAAATGATCACCGCCACTTTGCCCTTCAGGTCGAGGCCGGCAAAATCGTCATAATCCTTCTCCGGCACGCGCAAGCCGTAGCCGGCGAATACCAGGGGCGCATCCACTTCGGGAGCGAGATCGACGCGCGTGCTGAACATTGCGTCCTGGCCGAGTATCAGCGGCTCATCCTTGCCATCACGAACCAGTGCGAGGCTGGAACCGGATTCATCAATCTGCCGGCTGACCAACTTCACCGGCTGGTAGAAGCCGTTGCTGCCGGCAGGCTGAAGTCCGTCTGCCTTGAGCTGCTCGACAATGTAGGCGGCAGCCTTGCGGAGACCTTCGCTGCCGGTTTCGCGGCCTTCCATGTCGTCGGCGGCCAGGACCTTCACATAATCCCACCAGCTCTTGCCATCAAAGCTGGGTGCGGGTGAGGCTGGAGCGGGAGTGTTCTGGGCAACGAGCGCGGTGGAGAGCAGCAGCAGAACGGCAAGACGCTTGAGCATCGAGACCTCTTGAGTTCGAATCAGTTATTCTCGCCGATGTGAGCGAAAGGATTCAAGCGCAGGACATCTGATTGCGAGGTGATTTGTGCGATGATACACTCTGCTCACCTACTCGGCAGAGCGGGAGTAACTCAGTGGTAGAGTCACAGCTTCCCAAGCTGTTGGTCGCGGGTTCGATTCCCGTCTCCCGCTCCAATTGACCGGATCACGCCGCCAGTCCTTCCGTTTCGCGCACAAAGCTGCGTCCGTGCCGCTCGCGTCCAAATATCAGAAGCAACGACAATCCGGCCATCACCACCAACTCAAATGCAGTGAGCGCCCATGGGTAACCCAGGCGGTCACGCAGCGCGAACTCGACGGTGGGGGTCGAGGCGGCAAACAGAATCCCCACCTGATAGGTAAAACCCGGCAACAAGCCGCGGACGGCATCCGGTGACAATTCGTTGAGGTGGACCGGAATGATGCCCCACGCGCCTTGCACACCCATCTGCATGATGAAGGCGGCTACAGCCAAAACCGCAAGCGAGCTGCCAAAGGCCCACAAGGGAATGATCGCCAGCGACACTGCCAGCGCCGACAGCATGCTATAGCGGCGGCCGATCCGTTCGGAAAGCAGGCCGAAGATGACCGCGCCGGTTACCGCGCCCACGTTGTAGAACATGGTGATGTACGCGACCGTGTTGGGTGCGGCCCCGTGAGCGTGTCGCAGAAAGTCGGGATAGAGGTCCTGGGTACCGTGCGAAAGGCAGTTCATCATGAACATGAGCGCGATCATGTACAGGCTGAGCCATTTGTGCTGCCAGGCGATTCGTGGACCGTCAATCGTGCGGGTAACGCGGTGCTGCTTCCATGCCTCCGACTCCGGGACCTTCATCCGAATGTAAAGAGCCAGCAGCGCCGGAAGTCCGCCCACCCAGAACATGGCACGCCATCCCCAGTTGGGCAACACCAGCCGCGCGGCGAAAGCTGCCAGCAAGTAGCCGATGGAATATCCGCTCTGCAAGATCCCCGAGAGCACGCCGCGCCAGCGAACTGGAGCATGCTCCATGGCCAGTGACGCGCCCACACCCCACTCGCCGCCCATGCCGATGCCAAACAGCATCCGCAGAATGAAGAACACCGTGTAGTTGGGCGCGAAGCCACATAGCAACTCGATGGCCGAGAAAAAAATGACGTTGGCCATCAGCGGGCGGCGCCGGCCGTAGCGGTCGGCCATCATGCCGAAGAGCAGAGCGCCCACCGGCCGCATGGCCAGCGTCGCCGTGATGGTGAGCACGATGTCACGCTTGGGAACTCGAAAGTGAGCCGCCAGCGTGTCGAGGAGGAAGATGACGACGAAGAAATCGAAGGCGTCGAGTGTCCAGCCGAGAAAGCCGGCTCCCATTGCATGCCAGCGGTCTGAGTTGGCCTGTAATTCCCTGTTGGAGAGTTCTGCCATCCTGCACCCAACCATCGAAATGCGGTGAAGATAACAGATATGAGGTCGCGAAGGCCAGAGTTCTTGCAGGCAGGAACGAAGGTCGGCCCTTGCCGCCTTTCTCACTTCAGACTTCGACTCCGATCAGCGCAGCAGTGTCGCCATATGCTGCGAGCCCTGCACCAGTCCCAGCGACCAATTGGCAGCATTGATGAAGAAATTGGGGAAGAGCCCGATCCCCACCGTGCCGACGGCGGTAATGGTCAGCACCAGCCGCATTGCCGGTCTGAGCTTCACCGGTTCCACGTCCACGGCCTGGCGCATCAGCATGGCGTTCGCAATGCGCATGTAATAGTAGAGCGCGACCACCGAGTAGAGCACGCCAATCGATGCCAGGATGTAATGCCCTGTCTGGATCAGACTGAGGAAGATGAAGTACTTGCCCCAGAAGCCCGCCAGCGGCGGAATACCGGCCAGCGACAGCAGGAAAATCAGCATCAGCATGGCTTCGGTCGGCGCCTTGAAGAACAGACCGGCAATGTCGTCGATCTCGTCGCCGATGACGTTGCGCCGCCGCAGCGAAGTGATCACCGCGAACGCGCCCAGGTTCATAAAGGTGTACACCAGCAGGTACACGAGGATGGCCACGATACCGGTGGAATTGTTCTGGCCATCGCTGGCGACCAGCCCCAGCAGCATGTAGCCGACGTGCGCGATCGAGGAGTAAGCGAGCAGCCGCTTCAGGTTGTTCTGCGTGATGGCTGCCAGGTTGCCTCCGGTCATGGTGGCGATGGAGACAAAAACCAGCAGCGGCACGTACATTGAGCGCAGCGGATAAAGACCGAAAAGGAAGATGCGGAGCAACATCGCCCAAGCAGCAGACTTCACGGCGACCGACATGAATCCGGTAACGCTGGTGGGCGCACCTTCGTAGGCGTCCGGCGCCCATTGATGGAAGGGCACAGCAGCGATCTTGAACAGCAGCCCGGTGGTGGTCGCCAGCAAGGCGAAGACCACGATGGGATCGTTGGGATGGGCCGCGATCACTTCCTGAAGTTTTGTTGCGATGCGGCCAAGGTTGGTGCTGCCGGTAAGTCCGTAGAACAGCGACAGGCCGTAGGCAAAAATTCCCGAAGAAAAAGCTCCCAGCAGCAGATATTTCAAAGCGGCTTCGTTGGAGCGTTTATCGCGGCGCAGAAATCCCACAAGGACGTAGGTCGAAATCGCCATCAGCTCCAGGCCGATAAAGATGAGCACGATGTCATAGCCCGCGGCCATGCACATCATGCCGACCACCGAGAACAGAATCAGCGCATAAAACTCGCCGTGGTTCTCCTGCTCGACTTCCAGATAGCGCATCGACATCAGGATGGCAACAGCTGCACCCACCAGGAACAGATAGAAGAAATAAATGGCGAAGCGGTCCACCAGGAGCGTACCCATGAAGCCGCTGCCGCTAAACTGCAGGCCCTGGAGTTCCGCGACGTGATAGGCATAATGCAGCTTGCCCACGGCAGCCGCCGAGAACCCGATGCCGATCAAAGCGGTGATGGCGTTCACCTGCTTCCACTGCTGCGGCAGCATCAGGTCGATCATCAGAATGCCGAGCCCGAACAGCGTCAGCAGAAGCATGGGCAGCGCCAAGAGGTAATCGCTGCTCGAAAAATAAAATGTGAGCGAGGTGGTCACAATTTCATCCTCACTTGCCCGCCGCCGCGGGAGCCGCTGCCAGGTTCGCCTTGGCCGTCTTTACCGGGACCGGCTGCCGCGATTCCGCCACCCCCGTCTGGGAGACAGAACCACCGGTCGCCGGTTTCTGTGTCTCAGGTGCTTTGGGAGCTTCGGGTAATGCTGTCGGAGTTTCGGGCTGCAGGTTCACCGCCGGCTGACCTGCGACTACCGGCTTGGTCAGTCCGGGATAATCCGGGCGCACCGTCGCCACCAGGTTGTTCACTGGCGTAGAGAGTATCTGGAAGAACGGCTTGGGATACAGGCCGATCCAGAACGCGAGAATCACCAGCGGGATAAACGTCGCCAGTTCGCGTCCCGAAAGGTCGGACAGCCCTTCGTTCTTGGGATTGTGCACCGACCCGAAGAACACTCGCTGGTACAGCCACAGCAGGTAAGCCGCAGCGAGAATCACGCCGGGCGCCGCCCATGCCGCCCAGAATTTGTTCTCCATGAATGTGCCCTGCAGGATGGTGAACTCGCCCACAAAGCCGTTCAGCAGCGGGAGTCCCATCGAAGACATAAACATGATCAGGGTGATGGTCGCGTAGATCGGCATCACGTTGGAGATGCCACCGTACTCGGAGATCTCGCGCGTATGCCTCCGCTCGTAAAGAATGCCGACGATCAAGAACAGCGCGCCGGTGGAGATGCCGTGATTGATCTGTTGCAGAACCGAGCCGCTCAGCCCCGCCGGATTCAGCGCAAAAATGCCGAGGGTGCAGAAGCCCAGGTGGCTGACCGAGGAGTATGCCACCAGCTTCTTCATGTCCTTCTGCATCAGCGATACCAGCGCGCCATAGATGATGGCGATCAGTGAGAGCACGATCATGAACTCGCGCACCCACGGCGTCATGGCCACAGCTGGGAAGAACGGCAGGGAGAAGCGGATCAGGCCGTATGTCCCCATCTTCAGGAGGACGCCTGCCAGGATGACCGAGCCGGCGGTTGGCGCTTCCACGTGCGCGTCGGGCAGCCAAGTGTGGAACGGGAACATCGGTACCTTGATGGCGAAGCCGACGAAGAAAGCGAAGAACAACCAGATCGCCGCGGGCCCACCAATCTTGGGCGCGGTCGCGTAGAGATCGGGCAGATAGAAGGTGTACACGCCGGTCAGGGATTGGTGATGGAAGTAGAGGAACAGGATGCCCAGCAGCATCAGCACCGAACCGAACAGGGTGTACAGGAAAAATTTGATGGCGGCGTAAAGTTTGCGCGGTCCGCCCCAGATGCCGATCAGCAGATACATCGGCACCAGCATGGCCTCCCAGAAAACGAAGAACAGGAAGAAGTCGTTGGCCATGAAAACGCCGAGCATGCCGGTCTGCAGCACAAGGAACCACGCGTAATACTCTTTCACCCGGTCCTGGATCGCATTCCACGACGACAGTATCGAGATCGCGCCCAGCAGCGTCGTCAGCATGATCAGCAGAAACGAGATGCCGTCGATGCCAACCACGTAACCGGCACCGATGGAAGGAATCCAGTTGTTCGGACTGCCTTCGACGAAGAGGAAGCCGGACCGTTCCTTCACCGCCCAGAACCAGGGCACCAGCGGCAGCGAGACGAGAAATCCGAGGACGCCAAAGATGTTGCCGATCCAGCGAATCGCGTCCTTGTTCTCCTTCGGCAACAGCAGCAGGAGAATCGCTCCCACCAGAGGGGTGAATAAAATAATCGAGAGAATGTGGTTATACATAAAGTCAGTTCTCAGCTTTCAGCCGTCAGCGAACCCGGTAGAGCCGGCCTTCAGGCCGCTTTCTTTTCGAGCACAGATCGGGTAGTGCGGGCCTTTAGGCCCGCGTCAAAGTCGACACAGTCATTTCAGGCTTTAGCCTCTCGGGTACTTTGTCCAAGCGAAACCCCGTCGTTGCTGAGGAATACGGATATTCATTCGCCATTTGCGCCAATCCACGGCGCACCGGATTGTCATGGATGTAATCACGCATTCGTCCGTATTCGTTCATGTCTCGTACGCGATGTTCGTAATAGCTCGGCTGCCAGACCGCAGTGGGTTTCTGCCCCGCCTCACCTAGCGCGTGCGAAAAGCCTCCTTTGACCATCTGCATTGCACGCCCAATCGAATGGTCATCATCGACGGAAAGCAGCAGATGAATGTGATTAGGCATGACAACAAATTCCTGGAGCAGAAACTCGCCGGCATCGCGATATCTGAAAATCGTATCCAGCAGCAGGTTGGCGGATTCGTGCCGTTGGAAAAGATTCTGGTGCATATACGCTGAAGCCGTCACAAAATAGGTCTTGGTCACAAGTACCTCGGGGCTAAAGCCCGTACTCTTAATAGCACTGTTTACGCGGCGCTAAAGCGCCGCACTACCCGATCTACCGCCGCCTTGCGCGCGGCGCTAAAGCGCCGCACTACCCGATCTACCGCCGCCTTGCGCGCGGCGCTAAAGCGCCGCACTACCCGATCTACCGCCGCCTTGCGCGCGGCGCTAAAGCGCCGCACTACCCGATCTACTGCCGTCTTGCGCGCGGCCCTAAAGGGCCGCTCTACCAGCGAATCACGTAATAAAAGACAAACCCAACCAGGCCGGCCACCATCACCAGCGCGTACCACTGCACCAGGCCCCACTGCACCAGGCGCACGGGATACGAAGCCAGCCGCGTCACAATGGCCACTCCGTTTACTAGGAGGCCATCAATAATCCACTTGTCCCACAGCACTGACAGCGTGCCGCTCATGCGGGTGGTCCAGCCCGCGCCGTTGACCGCACCGTCAATCACGTTGGCGTCAAATTTCCAGGAGGCGTCGCCAAGGCCCATTACGCCGAGGCGCACCGGGCCGACCTTCCGCCTTCCGGTGAAGACCCAGTCATAGATTTCGTCCACATACCACTTGCGGAAGAGCGTCTTGTAGAAGCGCGGTGAAATCTGGTCGATCGGCTCCTTGTAGCCCTTATCGGCGTTCTTGTAGGAGCGCTGCGCCAGGAACCACCCCGCCACCGCCGCTCCGACCGAGGCAAACATCAGCACGTACTCGGTTGGAGTGGTGTGCTCCTCTTCTTTTTCACCAGCCACCACCTGGGCCGCCTCGCCTTCCTTCTCCAGTACAACCGCTTCCTTGGCGAACACCGGTGCGAGGAACTTCTCGAAGCGATTCGACCCGCCCAGGCTGTGCGGCAGGCCGAGAAATCCAGCGCCGACGGAGCAGATCGCAAGAACCACCAACGGGACCGTCATTGACTTGGGCGATTCGTGGATGTGGTGCTCGACCTCATGCGACATGCGCGGCTTGCCCCCAAACGTCAGGTACATCAGCCGAAACATGTAGAAGGAGGTCATCAGCGCAGTAAGAAATGCGATGTACCACAGGTAGCGATAGGCGCCCGCTTCGCGCGACCATGTCTCCCACAGGATGGCGTCCTTGGAGAAGAAACCGGCGAATCCTGGTATGCCGGAGATGGCCAGCGTCGCGATCAGCATAGTGCCGAAGGTGGTTTTGATTTTCCCGTGCAGCGCGCCCATGTGCTGCATTTCCTGCTCGCCACTCATGGCGTGAATCACCGAGCCTGCGCCGAGGAACAGCAGCGCCTTGAAGAACGCGTGCGTGAATACGTGAAAGACACCCGCGGCAAACGCACCCACGCCGAGCGCGAGGAACATGTATCCCAGTTGCGAAACGGTGGAATACGCCAGCACGCGCTTGATGTCGTTCTGCACCAGACCGATGGTGGCGGCGAAGATCGCGGTCAGCGCGCCGACGATGGCGACGGTCTTCATCGCGTTGGGCGCAAGAACAAAGAGCGCGTTGGAGCGCGCCACCATGTACACGCCCGCAGTGACCATGGTCGCCGCGTGGATGAGAGCGGACACCGGAGTGGGACCTTCCATGGCGTCAGGCAGCCAGACGTACAGCGGAAATTGCGCCGACTTGCCGCAAGCCCCAACGAACAACAGCAGGCAGGCGGCGGTGATTACCGGATCGCCGATGGAGAATTGCCCGCTACGCGCCAGCAGGTTGACTTTCGTGTACTGCATCGAGCCGAAGTACCAGGCGATGGTGAACATGCCCAGCAGGAATCCGGCATCGCCGATGCGATTGACGATGAATGCCTTGTTGGCGGCGGTCGAAGCCGAGTGGCGCTGGAAATAAAAACCGATCAGCAGGTACGAGCACAGGCCCACGCCTTCCCATCCCACGAACATCACCGCGTAGTTATTGGCCAGCACCAGCGTCAGCATGGAGAACATGAACAGGTTGAGATAGCCGAAGAACCGGTAGTAGCCGCCTTCATGCCCCATGTAACCGATCGAGTAGATGTGGATCAGCATGCCGACGCCGGTCACAAACAGCAGCCAGATGGCAGACAGCGGATCGAGCAGGAAGCCCGCATCGGCACGGAACTCGGCGGTGCGGCCGCCGTGCATGACGTAACCCAGCGAGCCATCACCGGCGCCCAGCCAGGTGTACATCACCTTTTCGAACGGCTTGCCGGGATTGGTCGCGCTGTAGCCGGTGTACTGCCAGACCGCGAGGCACGCCCACAGGAACGCCAGCACAACCATGCCAACGCAAATGCCGCTCACCATCGACTTCGTCAGCTTGCGTCCGAAAAAGAACATGCAAGCCGCGCCGATCGCCGGGAACAGCGGAATCAACCAGATGTGGTCAAGAAAGAACATGTATGAGCTCTCAGCAATCGCTATTCGCTTTTCGCCCGAAGACCTGAAACAGCGTGTCATCCTGAGCGGAGGCGCGCCGCCTTTGCGCGCCGGAGTCGAAGGACCCCTATAACTTCCAAAATGTGTCATCCCGAGCGAGCCCGCCGCGGGCGAGTCGAGGGACCTGCATTTCTGTGCCGTCCCCGGGGGACTCAGTACCTTATTCCCGCATACCCAGCGCTAAAGCGCTGGGCTATCCTCTTTCGTCCCGTTTCACGGGACTCGGATGTCGCACTTCAAACCTGATTCTCAAAGAACACATCGCGGGCGCATCGCCGCAACGGAAACTGACAACTGGCTACTGACCACTGGCAACTGCCCTTTCACCACTTCAGCAAATCCACTTCGTCCACGTTCACCGTCTCCTTATTTCTGAAGAAGGCGATGATGATGCCGAGGCCGACCGCGGCTTCGGCGGCGGCGTCGGTGATCACGAAGATCGCGAACACTTGTCCGTGCAGCCCATACAGCCGCGAAAACGCCACCAGGTTCAGGTTCACGGCGTTCAAGATCAGCTCAATCGACATCAGGATGATGACCACGTTGCGCCGCGTCAGCACGCCAATGGTGCCGATGATGAACAGCGCCGTCGCTACGACCAGGTAGTGCAGTGTGGTGATCTCTGGCATCTCAAATCCTCTTTTTGGCCATGACCACCGCGCCCACGATGGCCACCAGCAGCAACAGCGACGCAATCTCAAACGGCAACATGTATTGGCCGTACAGCGCAATGCCAATCTGCTGCGTGTTCTGCCCTTCCGGCAGCACCGCAAGGTCGCGCGGGAAGATGTCGCTTCCGCGGAAATAGACGAAGAGCAGCAGTCCGCCTAACGCCAATGAAGCGATGGTGCCTACCATCCATTGCTTGTTGAATTGGTATTCGCGAACGTTCTGCTCCAAGTTGATCAGCATGATCACGAAGAGGAACAGCACCACGATGCCGCCCGCGTAGAGCAGGATCTGCGTGGCTGCCACGAACGGCGCGTACAGCATCAGGTAGAAGCCGGCCAGCGACAACAGCGTTACGATCAGCGACAGCGCCGCATGCACCGGATTGCGGCGCGTGATCACGGCGATGGCAGACACGATCGCCATGATCGCCAGAGCGTAAAAGAACAGTGGTGTTGCGACAGGATTCATTTCGCGTACCTCACCGGCTCCTGCCCGCGCTCCAGCGCCGCCTGGTCCAGCACCATGCCTTCGCGGCTGTACAGCGCCATCTCGTAGTCCTGGGTCAGCTCCAGCGCATCGGTTGAGCAGGCCTCGGCGCACAGGCCGCAGAACATGCAGCGGCTCAGGTCGTAGGTCCAGGTAACAACCTCTTTGCGCTTGGTGGCTGGATTGCGTTCGCCCTTCACCACAATCAACTGCTCGGGACAAGCCAGCGCGCACAGGTTGCAAACGATGCACAGCGACTCGCCGGTATCGGGATTGGAGTTCAACCGTGGCTGGCCGCGGAAGCGCTCAAAGATAGCTGGACGCTCCAATGGATACTGCTCTGTAATTGCCTCACTTGGGGCCTGATAGTTAAACGTAACCTTGAGGCCTTTGACGAGGTCAACCAAAAACACCTTGCGCATCAGCGGCGTCAGAGGTCACTGCAACACCCCCAGAATCGCCGTCGCCAGTTGCGGCATCAGGCCCCAGATCGCGGTGGCAATCAGGACGCCCAAACCGGCGGGCAGCAGCACCTTCCAGCCCACTTTCATGAGCTGGTCGAAGCGGTAGCGCGGGAAGGTCCCGCGATACCAGATGTACAAGTACATGAAGAACGCAACCTTGGCGACAAACCAGTAAATGTCCTGCACGCGCTCCCGCACGCCCGGAATCAGCAGCACCAGTCCGACGAAACCCAGCAGCGCTCCGAAGGTGCCCAACCCGATCGTCTGAATCTTGAACTGCGGAATCTTCGGCATGCGGATGGTTCCCAGAAAGCACATCCCTGCCAGCACGAAGAAGGTCAACGCAGGCAGGAACGAGAAGGCCAGGTCCCATGTCGGTCCGCCCAGCCAGTTGGGGAACGGCCGCATCCATCCACCCAGCCACAGCGTGACAGCGATCGACGAAACCGCAAGCATGGCCGCGTATTCCGCCAGGAAGAAGAGCGACCAGCGGAACCCGCTGTACTCGGTATGGAAGCCGGCGACCAGTTCCGACTCCGCTTCCGGCAGATCGAACGGCGCGCGGTTGGTTTCCGCGATCATGGCGATGGCAAACACCGCAAACGCGAGAAAGCCCAAGGGGAAGAACTTGAAGATAAACCAGGTATGCTGGGCGTTCTGCGACTCAACGATGCCGATCATGCTTAGCGTGCCGGTGCCGGTCTCCAGACTGGTCATGAGCACGGCGCAGACAATTGCCAATCCCATGGCGATTTCGTAGGAAACCATCTGCGCGCTGGAACGGAGAGACCCCATCAACGGGTAGTGCGAGTTCGACGACCATCCGGCCATGATGATGCCCAGCACTCCCAGCGACGAGATGCCGAGCATGAACAGGATGCCGATGTTCATGTCGGTCACGGCGTGGGTGCGTCCAAAAGGCACCACCAGGAATGTGGTGAACGCGGTCATGGTGACGACGACCGGCGCGCTCCAGAAGACCAGCTTGTCGGCCTCGTGGGGGATAATGTCTTCCTTGATGAGGAGCTTGAGGGCGTCGGCAAAGGGTTGCAACAATCCGTGCGGGCCGACGCGCATGGGCCCAAGGCGGATCTGCATGTGGGCGAGAATCTTGCGCTCCAGCCAGTTCATGCAGATGACGGCCAGCGACACGCCGATAGTAATCAGCAGGATGTAAATCGTGGCCCAGAGAATGCTGCCGGCCTCGCCTGGGGTCAGGTTCGTGGACAAGTAAGATTTGATTGCGTCAAGCATTTTTTTATTGCGTGCTCTGAAAGGGCACGGCTTCAGCCGTGCCGACAAGGATCTCTTCCAGTGGCTTTAGCCACTGAGGGACCTCGTCTTTAACGATCCCTGGTAAAGCTGAGCAGTATGGGTAATCGATCGCCCTCTCGACCAACTTTCTCCCCACGGGGTTCCGAAAAATGTAATCAACGTGAATCTCGAAATCATCCCGATCGCGGATACGATGGTCCGAGAACCCGCGCTGCCAGATCTCCATCGAACTACCTAGTTCCTTCTTCGCCCGATGCGAAAAGCCGCCCTTTAGAAACTGAGCCGCGCGCTCCAGCGTGACGGTGGGCGTAATCAGCACGTGGAAGTGGTCGGGCATGAGTACGTATTCATGCAGCAGATAACCTCTTCCACGATACGATTGCAGCGTCTCAACGAAGAGTTCCGCCCAGCGCGCGTTCCTGAACAGAGCACGGCGCTGCCACGTTGATGCGGTGACGAAGTACGTCTGCCCGCTATTGGTGGCATGCTCACGCGCAGGCTTCACGACTCGATTCCCTCAGGGGCTAAAGCCCAAACCTCTCTTGCTCGCTGCGGCACGCCTAAAGGCGTGCCCTTTCAAAATTTCTCGTACGGCACCGCTGAAGCCGTGCCCTTTCAAACCTACCGGTCCACCTCTCCGAGCACGATGTCGAGGGTGCCGATGACCGCGACTACGTCGGCCACCAGCAAGCCACGCACCATCTTGTCGAGGGCTTGCAGATTCACGTATGACGGCGGACGCACGCGGATACGGTACGGCTGCGTGGAACCGTCGCTGACGATGAAATATCCCAGCTCGCCTTTGGGGGCTTCGATGGAGTGATAGACCTCACCCACCGCAGGTTTGATCACCTTCGGCACCTTGGCCATGATCGGCCCCTGCGGCAGCCCCGCTACCGCCTGACGAATAATGCGGACTGCCTGCCGCATCTCCTCGATGCGCACCAGGTACCGGTCGTAGGTGTCGCCGTTGACGCCCGTGGGAATCTCAAAATCGAAGTCTTTGTAGGACTCGTAGGGCTGCTTCTTGCGCAGGTCCCACTTCACGCCGCTGGCGCGCAGCACCGGCCCGGTGACCCCGAGCGCGATGCAATCTTCCGGATTCAGAATGCCGACGCCCTTGGTACGCTCCACCCAGATGCGGTTGGTAGTAAGCAGCTCTTCGTACTCGTCGAGTTTGGGCAGGAAGAAATCGCAGAACTTGTTGCAATCCTCTTCCAATCCCTCATAGGTCTCGTAGAGGCATCCGCCGATGCGGAAGGCGTGCGTGGTCAGTCGCGCGCCGCAGTATTTCTCGAAAATCTTGAGTATCTCTTCGCGATCGCGGAAGCAGTAGAACAGCGGCGTAATCGCGCCTATGTCGAGCGCGTGCGTGCCCAGCCACACCTGGTGACTGGCAATGCGGCACAGCTCGGTCATGATCACGCGGATGTACTGCGCGCGCGGCGGCGCTTCCACGTTCAGCAACTTCTCGACGGCCTCGCAGTATCCCAGCCCATTGGAAACCGCGGCAACATAATCCATGCGGTCCACGTAGGGGTTGAACATCGCGTAGGTGCGGTTCTCCGCAATTTTCTCGACCCCACGATGCAGGTAACCGATGACGCATTCGGTGCCCAGGACTTTTTCACCGTCCAACTTGAGGATGACGCGCAGCACGCCGTGAGTCGAGGGATGCTGTGGCCCCATGTTGAGGACCATTTCCGTTGAGTCAAGGAAGGTCTGGTCCTTGGTATCGAGGTCGAGATAGTCGGTACGTGCCGTCGTATCGCTCATTGTCCACTCTCGATGCCAAGATTGATCTGCACCCATTCCTGGTCTTGCTGGAGAATCGAGTAATCCTTGCGCAGCGGGTGGCCCTTCCAGCCGTCGGGCATCAGGATGCGTTTCAGGTCGGGATGTCCGTCGAAGGTGATACCGAACATGTCATAGACTTCGCGCTCCAGCCAGTTCGCGGTTGGCCAAATGTCGACTACCGTGCGCACACTTTCGCCGTCCTTGATCTGCGCCTTTACCCTTACCCGATCGTTGTTGTGGAAGGAGTACAGGATGTAAACGATGTCGAACTGGGTCTCGCGCTTGGGGTAATGCACCGCGGTGATATCCACGCAGTAATCGAAAAGCTCGTCGTCGCGCATCCGCAGCAGGATCTCGTACAGGATGGAGCTATCTACGACGAAATACTTTTGGCCGAGATAGGTGACAGCCTCGCGAATCCCTGAGCCATATTGGCTGCGAAGACGCGTGGCCAGCTCCGAATCCCAAGGCTCCGGTTTGGGCCCTTCAGGTTTGGGCGGAGCGGCTGGTTTGGGGGCGGCGGCCGGTGCAGCCGGTTTGGCAGCCGGTGCGGCTGGCTTGGCCGCGGCTGGAGCGGCAGCCTTTTCGGCAGCAGCGTTGGCCGGTTCCACGGGCTTGGCCGGTGCAGGCGCCTCCGGTTTCGGGGCTGCAACTGCTGGCGGAGTAGCGGTTTCGGCTGGAACTGCTGGCGTTTCCGCAGACGGCTTCACGCCGCCTTCGGGAGGAGAGACCGGATTGGGTCCTTTGGTTTCTTCGGGCATTCCTATGCCTCTCGGTATCGCTGTTGGGGCTTCGCTTTGGAACTCTCAGTTGTAACAGGGTAGGGGGTTGCGATTGACGTGCGAGGGTCACGTCGCCCTGTGACATCAATCACAAAATCGGCTACCCCAACCTTCCATAACCCGGTACTGACAAAAAAATCCCCATCCGCATCTCGTGACGCGAATGGGGCCAATTCCGAACTGTTCTGCACCGGCACCCCGCGACTGCCTACACCCATTCCAGGGCGCCTTTTTTCCAGATCCAGATGTATCCCACGATAAGGATGCCGAGAAAGATCATCATTTCCAGCAACCCGAACAGGCCCAGCAGCTTAAACTGCACCGCCCAGGGGAAAAGGAAGATCGTCTCCACATCGAAGACCACGAACAGGATGGCCACAATATAAAAGCGCACAGTGTAGCGTCCGCGGGCGTTGTCGAACGGCGTGATCCCGCACTCATAGGGCATCAGCTTGGTCTTGAAGGGGTTGCTGGGGCGAACGAGATAGAAAATCGCCAGCGTCCCGGCCGCCACCAGGAAGGCTACAAATGCAAATATGAAGATAGGAACGTAGTTCTGCGGCATAAATGGCTGTCTCATCCGTCACGCCGGAGCGTGACCCGGTTATGAACGAACGCGCCACTATACCGCCTCCCGATTCGGGATTCAATGACGTACGTCACAAATTGGCTGGATCGAACGGCGATTTGCTCCCGCGAAGACGTCAGAGTGACTGCAGAAACACCAGTAGTGCCTCACGGTCGGCGGCTGACAGCCGCTGGAAGCGCTTGGCGGAATCCGCGGCTTCACCGCTGTGGCGCACGATGGCGTCGTGAACCGTCGTCGAGACTCCGTCATGCATAAGGCGGGTCCTCATGCGCACACCCCACAATGGGGCGGTGCGAATGCGGTTGCGTGTGGGGTTGAAATTGTCGGGCGCCATTCCCTTCCAGGCGCTGGCAGCGAACCTGCGGCCATAGTGCTCAACCACGGGAATGACAATGCCATCCCCGGTGCCGACGTTGTGCAGCAGGAAGTCACTGTAGGGATGAAACTGCTTCGCGGCGAGTGCCTCGGGCACGGTAAAGGCGCCGCCGTTCACCTTAGTTCCCGCCGCTGCGGTAGTAAGGGTCTGCACGTGGCAATCGTTACACCCAACCTTGTCGAACACCTCCGACCCTCGCTTTGCCTTGTCCGTCGCGGCCAGGGTTTGGTCGGCGGGTGGCGCCTTGCTGGCGCGAACGAAACGCGCGAAATGGTCTATATCGGAAAGCCCGTCCGGTCCCAGCTTGTCGTTCGGTTCGGAAACGGTATTGCAGAGGTTCGTCACCTCGTCGGGCTGCAGGCGGCTGGTGATTCCCATTTCATTCAGGTACGCGTCGGCGGCGAAGGAGAGGAGACTGGCATGCTGGTCTTTCCAGCCGAAGCGGCCAACGCCGGTTTCTCCCGGGACCTCCAGAATCGGAACTCGCAATGCCAGCCCGCAAATCTTGCCGCCGCTCTTTCGGCATTGCTGCTTGCTCAGATCAATTAATGTCTGATCGGAAACTGCCTCGACGAAGCCATCACCCAGCAAATTGACCGACACTCGCAAGGTGCGGACAGTTTCCGTGTCCGGCACACGTTCCTGGATCTCCGTGTCCGGATAGGCTCCGTTGGGGCAAATGGCGCGGTCGTTCACCAAGGTGCGGCCGGTGATAACTTCCTTACCGCGGGCGATCGGGATCGAAGGGTTCTCAAACTCGCCGTTCTTGCCGACGTGTCCGACGCGCAATTCCGTTACCTGGCTGCCCGAACCAGAAACTGGATTCTGATGGCACTCGCGGCACGATTGCGCGTTGTAGATGGGGCCGAGCCCATCACTGATTTGCTCAACCTCCTCAAACGTGGTCTGGTCGGCTTGATGAGTGGCATCGTCAACCAACCCGTTGCTCTTGTTGTCGAAGGCGGAAGGCGCCTCATTGGCCGGAGGAGCAGAAGTCAAAGCCAAGGCAAACGTCAGAGCAGCCGTGAGAAGTCCAAGAGCAATAACCCGCATACCATGCCTCGCCGTTTCGGCCCAGATCACGACTTTCCGCGTCGCTCGAAATCGCAGTCAATTGTATTACGGTGAATCTATATAATCGGGAGCTTCTACTATAGCTGACAGACGCTAAGAGGTTTTTCGGACGGCGCATCCCTATTTCCAGGACAAACTGTGGCACTCGACCAGAAAATCTACGAGCTACGACGAGACAAGCTGAAGCAGATCGAGGCGCTGGGGCAGTCGGCGTATCCCTATCGCTACGAAACCACCCACGACATTCCCCAGATTCTCGCGGAATATTCGGCCAAGACCTCTCCCGAGCTCGAGACGCCGCGCGTGAACGTCAGCCTTGCCGGACGCCTGATGTCCATCCGGGTACAGGGAAAGGCTGGATTTGCCCATCTGCAACAGGGCGGCAAGCGGTTGCAGACCTATGTCCGGCTCGACAATGTTGGCGAAAAGGGATTTCAACTCTACAAGCTGCTGGACATTGGCGATTACATCGGAGTGAAAGGCTACCTCTTCCGCACGCGTACCAACGAATTGACGGTGCACGTCGAGGAGATCACGTTCCTGGTCAAGGACCTGCTTCCCTTGCCCGAAAAGTGGCACGGACTGCAGGACGTCGAAACCCGCTACCGCCGCCGCTACGTTGACCTGACGATGAATCCTGACGTACGCGAGGTCTTCATCAAGCGCGCGAAAGTAGTGCAATCGCTGCGGCGATTCCTCGACATGAACGGCTTCATCGAGGTGGAGACGCCGATGATGCATTCCATCGCCGGCGGTGCAGTGGCTAAGCCCTTCATCACGCACCACAACACGCTCGACACCGACCTCTATCTGCGCATTGCTCCCGAACTCTATCTCAAGCGGCTGGTAGTCGGCGGCATGGACCGCGTGTACGAGATTAATCGCAACTTCCGCAATGAAGGCATCTCCACGCAGCACAACCCCGAGTTCACCATGCTGGAGTTCTACATGGCGTATGCAGATTACCGCGACATGATGGACTTCACCGCCGCGATGCTGGCGCAAGTAGCGCAGGACGTGAATGGTACGACCGTCGCGCACTTTAACGGACACGACATTGACTGGAGCAACTTCCAGCGGCTCTCCATGCGCGAGGCCATCATCCAGTACTGGCCGGAGAATGCCGGAGACAAGCCTCAGATGAGCGACTTCTCCAGCGCGGAGCAGATTGCCGCCATGGTGCATCGCTACAACACAGCGAATCCGCATATTCCCTACGATCCTTCCGCGCCGAATGGCAAAACCATCGCCGAGATCTTTGAGTTCATCGCCGAGCCGCATCTGGTTCAGCCGACCTTCATCTACGACTTCCCTTTGGCTATCTCTCCGCTATCGAAGAACAAGCGCGAACCGGAGGAAAACGCCGACTGGGTGGAGCGCTTTGAGATCTTCGTCGGGGGCCTGGAGATCGGGAACGCCTTCAGCGAGCTGAACGATCCCGAGGAGCAGCGCCGGCGTTTCGAGCAGCAGTTGGGCGAACGCGCTCGCGGCGACGAAGAAGCCCACCAGATGGATGAGGACTATATCAGGGCGCTGTCCTACGGATTGCCGCCGACCGCCGGCGAAGGCGTCGGGATTGACCGCCTGACCATGCTGCTGACCGATTCGCGATCCATCCGCGACGTGATTCTCTTTCCACTGTTGCGTCCGCTCAAGCGCGAAGAGGAAGATGAGATTGATAGCGCGACGGAAGAAGCGGCAACGAGCTAGAAGACGCTACCGCTTCAAAAGCCCCTGCCGTTGTGGTTGTTCCAGAACAACTGGAAGTCCAAAACCTGTCAGGCACTCCCGTGCCATCCCATTAGAGTCACACAAAATTTGTTTGTTACTACCGGCTCCGGAGTAGGTAGAATTTAGCCCAACGACGGCAACTGCGGTTTTCCGGTTGCTGTGATACCCCCCCTTTATGGCCGACGAACGCATTCTGGTAGTGGATGACGAGGACATGATCCGCGAAGTCATCTGCTCGATTCTGGGCCAGGCTGGCTTTGAATGTCGGCAACTGACTTCGGGAACCGAGGCGCTGGCCACCCTGGGGTCGGACCATGATTACTCGCTAGTGCTCTCCGACGTGATCATGCAGGGGATGGATGGGCTGACTCTGCTGGCCAGGATTCGGCAACAACACCCGGACATCCCGGTGGTGATGGTCACGGCAGTTCACGACATCTCGGTCGCGTTAGCGGCCATCCGCAATGGCGCCTACGACTACCTGCTCAAGCCCTTCGAGCGCGAGCAACTATTGGCCATGGTGCGACGCGCCCTGGAGAACCGCCGGCTCAAGCTGGAGAACCTGGCCTATCAAACGAAGCTGGAGTCACTGGTTTCGGCCCGCACCGAGCTGCTGCGCCAGGCATTGAGTGATCTGGAGCGCTCGTATGACATCACGCTCGAAGCGTTGGGCGATGCGCTCGACCTGAAGGATGCCGAAACCGAAGGACACTCGAAGCGAGTGACGGCTTTTACCATTGCTATTGCCCGGGCCATGGGACTGCCACAGGACAAGATCCGCGTGATCGCGCGCGGAGCCTTCCTGCACGACGTCGGCAAGATGGCGATCCCGGACGCTATTTTGCGAAAACCCGGCAGGCTCACGGAGGAAGAGCAGGTCATCATGCGGCAGCACGCACAACTGGGCTACTACATGCTGCGCAAGATTCCGTTCCTGCAGGAAGGAGCCGAAATCGTATATTGTCACCAGGAGCGTTTCGATGGCAGTGGTTATCCCCGTGGCCTGAAGAATGATCAGATTCCTCTTGGAGCGCGGATATTCGCGATCGCCGACACCTTTGACGCCATGACCTCCGACCGTCCATATCGCGCCGCGCAGTCCATCTCCTCGGGACGGCGTGAAATTCAACGGCAGGCAGGCAAGCAGTTCGATCCCGAAATCGTGGATGTGTTCCTGTCAATCCCGGAAAATCTTTGGCAGGAGTTGCGCACCGAAATCGAAGCCCAGACCGGCCCGAAACGTTTTGGCTTCAGCCGGGCCCGCACCAATTGATAGGAGAACGATGAACCGTCGATTTGTAATGCCGTAGTCAGGAGGCGCCTTTTGAGCACGGTCCTATCCGAAGCAGAAATCCAGCAGGCACTGCAGAAGCTTCCCGGCTGGAAGAAGAACGGCAATGCCATCGAACGTGGCTTTCAGTTCAGCAACTTCGTGCAGGCGATGGAATTCGTCAACCACATTGCCGAAACTGCCGAGGCTGTAAACCATCATCCGGACATTCACATCAGCTACAACAAGGTCGTGCTGGCCCTGATCTCGCACGATTCTGGCGGAGTTACTCAGAGAGACATAAAGATGGCGGGCAAGATCAACGAAGTGGCAACGGTTTAAACTGGATTATTCACCTGTTTCGGACCTGAAGACGGCAGGTTTTGAAAGGGCACGGCTTCAGCCGTGCCGTTACGCGTGGGTGGAGTGGTGGGCTTCAGCCCCCGAGGGAACTCGCACTTCGTCTCAAGACCGAAGTCCCTCAGTGGCTAAAGCCAGCATAATGACAGCAGCTTCACGGCACGGCTGAAAGCCGTGCCCCTTCAAGCGCGAAATCTCATGAATAATCCAGGTTAAGCCCAGCACAAACTGGAAGGCCACTGGAAGTTTGCCAGCGGCCTTAGTAGTTCTTGATTGGTAGCCTGCCCCTGGACAGTTATCCGCCCATTTGAGGACGAGGTCCGAGATTCTCAGCGATACGGTTCAAGGCCTCCTGAATACGGTCGAGTTCGTCCTGGGCGCTGTCATTCCATTCCAGCAATCGCTCTGGAGCCTGGCGGAAATTGTCGAGGAGCAAGCGCACCACGTTTCTTCCCCGCTCACTCAGGAGAAATGCCCCAACGCCCCCGACTCCCAACACCGTAAGTGGCACGTACCATCTGCGCATCGGCCGCTCCTGCCGCCAGCTGCTTGGACGGCAACTACAGGCAACTTACCTTTTTAGAATGGTGCTTTCAATAGTTAGATGAGGCATCGGCAGGAAATTACGCTGTCGAGTTTGATTCTGGGAATTTTGGTGGCCCGATTCCCAAAATGGGACGTAGCGCCCACCTTTTCAACCATACGAATCTCCTCCTCCCGCACGGTTAGCCAAAACCGAGCCGACGAGATTATGATTCCGCTCAGGAGGGCAG